>CAWGSB010000036.1:0-88174 GCA_963825105.1 uncultured Alphaproteobacteria bacterium | reverse complement strand
GCGAAGGGTTGCCCCTTAGCGTCCCATTGTCACCGCCATTGTAGCACGTGTGTAGCCCAGCCCGTAAGGGCCATGAGGACTTGACGTCATCCCCACCTTCCTCGCGGCTTATCACCGGCAGTCTCCTTAGAGTGCTCAACTAAATGGTAGCAACTAAGGACGGGGGTTGCGCTCGTTGCGGGACTTAACCCAACATCTCACGACACGAGCTGACGACAGCCATGCAGCACCTGTCTCCGGTCCAGCCGAACTGAAGGATTCCGTCTCTGGAATCCGCGACCGGGATGTCAAGGGCTGGTAAGGTTCTGCGCGTTGCGTCGAATTAAACCACATGCTCCACCGCTTGTGCGGGCCCCCGTCAATTCCTTTGAGTTTTAATCTTGCGACCGTACTCCCCAGGCGGAATGCTTAAAGCGTTAGCTGCGCCACTAGTGAGTAAACCCACTAACGGCTGGCATTCATCGTTTACGGCGTGGACTACCAGGGTATCTAATCCTGTTTGCTCCCCACGCTTTCGTGCCTCAGCGTCAGTATCGGGCCAGTGAGCCGCCTTCGCCACTGGTGTTCTTGCGAATATCTACGAATTTCACCTCTACACTCGCAGTTCCACTCACCTCTCCCGAACTCGAGATCCTCAGTATCAAAGGCAGTTCTGGAGTTGAGCTCCAGGATTTCACCCCTGACTTAAAGACCCGCCTACGCACCCTTTACGCCCAGTGATTCCGAGCAACGCTAGCCCCCTTCGTATTACCGCGGCTGCTGGCACGAAGTTAGCCGGGGCTTATTCTTGCGGTACCGTCATTATCTTCCCGCACAAAAGAGCTTTACAACCCTAGGGCCTTCATCACTCACGCGGCATGGCTGGATCAGGCTTGCGCCCATTGTCCAATATTCCCCACTGCTGCCTCCCGTAGGAGTTTGGGCCGTGTCTCAGTCCCAATGTGGCTGATCATCCTCTCAGACCAGCTACTGATCGTCGCCTTGGTGAGCCGTTACCTCACCAACTAGCTAATCAGACGCGGGCCGATCTTTCGGCGATAAATCTTTCCCCGTAAGGGCTTATCCGGTATTAGCACAAGTTTCCCTGTGTTGTTCCGAACCAAAAGGTACGTTCCCACGCGTTACTCACCCGTCTGCCGCTGACGTATTGCTACGCCCGCTCGACTTGCATGTGTTAAGCCTGCCGCCAGCGTTCGCTCTGAGCCAGGATCAAACTCTCAAGTTGGACTTGAAACTTTAAACCGGCTGATCACAACGTTTGACGAGGTCCCACCATATTTATTGAACGCAATTCACATCGCGAACAACGATGGTGTAACCTATGTAAACGTGTACCGCCGAAGTCTTTCGTCCAGCCTCGAAAGATGAAAACCGAAGTTTTCAAGTATTCGAAACTCGCAAGGACTCCGCCGTCCACGTTTCTCTTTCTTCATCTTCACTTGTCAAACAGCCCGGGGTCCGAAGACCCCTCTCCCATCGCTGGGAGCTTTCTCCGCCTCCCCTCGGGGAGGCCTCGGAAGCCCTCATTCGACGGCAAATGACAACCGATTGGCATCGGCTGTTGAATTCACTCATCTTAGTGAGGAGCTTCACGGGCACGAAAACATGCCTTGGCCAAGGGCCAAGACAGCGCCGCGCTCAGTGGCCGGTTTATAAGCCCGCCCGATCGGCCTTGTCAACGGTTGTTGTCAACAAATCGTCGCATCGCGGTAGAGAATCGTGCACTGCGAAGAAGTCCCGATTTTTAGGGACTTTGCGCCGTACTTGAGCCACAATCCTGCGACGTTCTGACACTACGTAAGCATTAAATCGCCGGGTGCCAGTGGGGGCTGCCGGCATTCATCTACCAAGGGATCGGCGATCTCCAATGAAACCCGTCGCCTTTTCCTTACGGCCTGGAAACATCGAGAGATCTGCAAACCATCGTTGTTCGTGATCCCGGCCTGCCTTTTGGCCACTTTTCCCGGACAACCATGCGGCACGCCATGCTCCGCCGATCCCCTTGGGAGGGCGAACGCGGGTCACGGATGGGCAAAGACCTCGTCGAATGTTGATGGAATTTTGGGGGACGGTGGGTTGAGCCACAGGACGTCACGCGGGGGCGGCTACGGACGCGAGACCGGGATCATCGATCTCGGTCACGAGCCGCCGCTTTCCGTCGACGGTTCCGAAGCCGCGGTGATCGATCGCCGCCGCGTCTCCGTGCAATGGTTTAGCGGCACCATTCTGACCGGTCTGTGCGGCGCGGCTCTCATCGGCGGCGCCGTTTTTGCTTCGCTCGACGGCGAAATGACCTTTGCCAAGGTGCCGGAACGGGTCGAGGGCGCGCTACGCGGCGCGTTCGGCGCCAACGACAAGACCGCCAGCCTGCACAAGAGCGACCGCCTGCCGCCGCCCGGCAAATCCAGCCGCGGCGCGCAACGTGGTGCGGGTCTCCACCGTCGCCCGCGTCGGCAACCGCGACGTGATGCGGGTGCGGCCGTTCATCCGGATCTCCGGCAACCTGTCGATGGCGACCAGCGATCTCAGCGCCAAGATCCCGCCGTTCAATGCCCAGCGCATGCTGAGCGATGTCGGGACCCCCGCGCCTGCGGCGGCCGACGACCCCAATGCCGCCGACGCGGCCGAACCCGATGCCGAGGTTTCGTTCGTCACCAAGGACCTTGCGCCGGTCCTGCCGAAGGCGAAGGTCGCCGCCGTGGTCGCCCTCGATGAAATCCTGATGCGGGTGCGCGACGCCTCGAACTGGCACGGCAGCAGCGGCGGCGTGCGCTACGCGGCGCTTGCCAACGCCGCCGCCGACGCCAGCGGCGCGCAGTCGGACATGAAATTGGCCTACGCCACCGAGGGTACCGGCGCCGATCCCTATGCCGGTTTTGAAACCCGCGTGGTGCCGGAAAACGTCACGCTGCTGCCGAAGACGAAAGATCAGGTCACCGGCGGCAATCCATCCGGCGAACGCGTCCATCTCGTCAAGAAGGGCGATACCGTCACCTCGATCCTGCGCGATCAGGGCGCCACGCCGGAAGAGGCGAAAGCCATCGCCGCCACGCTCGGCCTCCGCGGCCGCGACGGCGGCCTGAAGGAAGGCCAGAAGCTGCGTATCTTGATGGCGCCCGCCGGCCCCGGCCAGCGGCTGCAGCCCTACCGGGTGATCGTCGCCAACAATTCCACCATCGAGGCTGTCGCCGCGCTGTCCGACCTCGGCAAATACGTCGCCGTCGACGTGCAGAGCATGAACACCGTCGCCGAGGCCGCCGACAACAGCGACGAGGACGATGACGACGGCAGCGGGGTCCGGCTGTATCAGAGCATCTACGAGACCGCGCTGCGCAACAAGGTGCCGCCGGCCGTCATCGAAGACATGGTCCGCATCTACTCCTATGACGTCGACTTCCAGCGCAAGGTGCAGCCCGGCAATTCCTTCGACGTGTTCTACGCCGGCGAGGACGAAGGCTCCAACATCACCGAAAAGAGCGAGGTGCTGTTCGCCTCGCTCACCGTCGGCGGCGAGACCAAAAAATATTATCGCTTCCAGACCCCCGACGACGCGGTGGTCGACTACTACGACGAGACCGGCAAGAGCGCGAAGAAGTTCCTGGTGCGCAAACCCGTCAACAACGCGATCATGCGCTCGGGCTTCGGCGGACGCCGCCATCCCATCCTCGGCTACGTCAAGATGCATACCGGCGTCGACTGGGCCACGCCCTATGGCACGCCGATCTTCGCCTCCGGCAACGGCGTCGTCGAGAAGGTCGGCCGGGAAGGCGGCTACGGCAAATACGTCCGCCTGAAGCACAACAACGGGTACGAGACCGCCTATGGCCACATGTCGGCCTTTGCCAAGGGCCTGGAGCCCGGCAAGCGGGTGCGGCAGGGCCAGGTGATCGGCTTCGTCGGTTCGACCGGGCAATCGACCGGCGCCCCACGTCCATTACGAGATCCTGGTCAACGGCCGCTTCGTCGATCCGATGCGCATCAAGCTGCCGCGCGGCCGCTCGCTCGACGGGCCGCTGATGGCGAGCTTCGAGAAAGAGCGCGACCGTCTCGATGCCATGATGAACAACCGGGGCGGCGCGGCGCGGATATCGGACGCCACCGGCACCGCCGGCGTGCGGCAGACCAGCAATCGCTGAAATCCCCGCCATAAATTCCTGCAAGATTGAGCCGACGCCGCGAGCCCGCGAATGTCGTTCTTGTGGCGGCAAACCGGGCAAGGGCCGCACTGTGCTCCGCCGCAGCCTCGAGAGGCCGATCGGGCTGGTCGGCGCGCCCGCACCCCGGGGGCGTGCGGCTTGATCGCGGTCTACGACGCCGTGCTCGCGCAGACCAGGAAGACAATTCCTATCGCGGTGAGGCCAAATACGGCGGCGGCAAGCGGCAGCAACATGTCGATTGCCGCGTGCATTCCGCGAAGCTTGCCGCCCCAGACCGCGAAATCACCCATTCGCCAATCACGGAACGTGGTTTTTTCCGGATGAGTTTGATGCGGCATCCGGTGCCTTTGCTGGACCATGAACAATGACAGTGGAAGCAAGGCCGCTACGAGCAGCAGCACGCTGATCATGGCCAGCGGCAGTCCGATGTCGTTCTGGCGATCGAACAGGATCCACGCCGCCAGCACGAACAGGGCCACGAGGCCGACCGCGACCTTGTAGATGTTCGGGTGAAGCTCGTCGAAAACAGGCCGGTTATGGGGAACGAGTTCCCTGGTCATGAAAGCCGCCTTCTGCCTCGGGGGCGGGTCAGCCGCGTTCGCTTCCCTGCAGGAAGTCACCGCTTCGTGGTTTCAGGGTTGCAGGTCAAAGCCCGCCGAGCGCTCCAGGTATCAACCGACCCGTGCGGAGAGGAAACCGCCGCCATAGCCACCGGTTTCATTAAATTTCATCTAGCCACTATGGAACCCCGGCGAAGGCTTTCCGGTTTTAGATCGCGCAGCCAATTCTTCAAATGGAGGGTGTCATGGAAAATTGGACGAACGCAAAATTGTGTGACGTCGCCAACCTGATCCTCGGCGCGATCCTTTTCTTTTCGCCATGGATGTTCGGGTTCGACGCTGGAAGAGCCTCTGAGAACGCTTACATCGCCGAAATCGTCATCGCGGTGCTCGCGATCGCGGCGCTGGCGGCCTTCGCCGTCTGGGAGGAATGGCTGAACCTGATCGTCGGATTGTGGACACTGGTTTCGCCTTGGGTCCTGGGCTTCCAGGGAACCTCCGCAATGACAGTCCACGTGGCCATTGGCGCCGCCGTGGCTATCCTGGCGGCGATCGAACTCTGGATCATGTCCCACAACCCGCCGCGGCTGACCGCGAGCCGCTGAGGCACGGTATCCCCACCCGCCGCTGGCGGGCGGGTCACGGCAGATTGAGGATAAAAGGCCATGAAGCGCGTTACACGGGACGACGTAACCAAGCGATCGGCCGGGTCGACGATGTGAGCATCGCCGACATCATTGCAACCGGCGCGACGGTGGAGGAGCTGGCGGAGGCCCAGGCCTGGATGGTCAACGACGAGCCGCTGATGAACGCCGGCCGGCCGCTGGCGACCGGGCGCGTTCGCGATCTTATCGAGATTCTCGCGGAGCTCGATTCTGACGAGGACGACGACAAGCAAGCCGGCCCCGTCATCGATCAGGTCTGACGCGACCCGACCCCATTTGACGGGTCCGGAGCCTGCCGTTGCAGTTGGGCAACCGGGAAGTTTCTCGGAAGAATTCGGCTTCGGCCAAATCGCAAAATCATTCCGGGCCGGGCTGTTTCCGCGACGCGGAATGTGGCGTCAGGCGCGCAGATCTCATGGCTGCGTTCGCTCGCGAAAAGGTCGCAGCAGCAACGACACGATGGGACTTGCGGCGGTTTCGGGCGAGGTCCACTCTCGCCCGCAGAGGCGATGGCGGGACGCAGCTCATGCAGGCATATCTGGCACGGCGGCTGTTGGCGCTTGTTCCAGCGCTGTTCTTTGCCAGCCTGATTGTTTTTGTCATCGTGCGGCTGGTGCCAGGCAACATCATCGACATGATGCTGGCCCAGAATGACGTCGGCGCCGACAAACTCACGCGCGAGCAGCTCGTCAGTACCCTGGGTCTCGACCGCCCGATGTGGCAGCAATATTTTCATTGGATCGGCGGCATTCTCCTGCATGGCGATTTCGGCCGCTCGCTATGGCAGAACACCCCGGTCAGGGAGCTCTTGGGCGCGCGGCTGCCTGTTACCTTCCAGCTCGGCTTCATGGCAATGATCGTGGCGCTATGCATTGCGCTTCCGATCGGAATTCTATTCTGCCATCCGGCAGGACACCGCCGGCGACTATCTCACCCGCTCGTTCTCGATCCTGATGCTGGCGGTGCCGAGCTTCTGGATGGGCACCATGGTCATGGTTTTCCCGTCGATCTGGTGGGGCTGGTCGCCGCAGGTGAGGTTCGTCGCTTTCACGGACGATCCGGTGCAAAACCTGAAGCAGATGATATTGCCGGCCCTCATCCTGGGCACCGGGCTCTCGGCCATCACCATGCGCCTCACGCGCACGATGATGCTGGAGGTGCTGCGGCAGGACTATATCCGCACCGCCTGGGCCAAAGGCCTCTCGGAGAGACTTCGTGGTCATCAGGCACGCGCTGCGCAACGCCCTGATACCGGTGGTCACGCTGATCGGCCTGCAAGCGCCGCTCCTGATCGGCGGAGCCGTGATCGTCGAGCAGATTTTCGTTATTCCCGGCATGGGATTGCTGCTGCTCGACGCCATCAGCCAGCGCGACTACCCGATCATCACGGGCGTCAGCCTCGTCATCGGTCTTTCCGTGATGCTGATCAATCTCGCCGTCGACCTGAGTTACGGCCTGCTCGATCCCAAGGTGAGATATCGCTGATGGCGCTGGCTATCGATGCCCCAGCTACCCCGGCCGGCGCGGAGCGCAGCGGAATTGTCCGCTTTCTTGTTCGGCTGTTCCGCGAAAAGCCGCTCGGCGCCGCCGGCGGCGTGATCTTTATTCTGTTCCTGCTTTGCGGGATCTTCGCGGATGTACTGGCGCCGTACGGCATGAACCAGATCAGCCCGCGCAATCGCCTGCTGGCGCCGTCATGGGCCTATCCGTTCGGAACCGACAATCTCGGGCGCGACATGCTCTCGCGCTGCCTGTACGGCGCGCAGATCTCGGTGATCATCGCGTTCACGGCGGCATCGCTGGCAACGATCGTCTCGATCGCGATCGGGATTCTGACCGGCTATCTCGGCGGAAAGATCGATCTTGTCACGCAACGCGTCGTCGATGCCTGGATGAGCTTTCCCGATCTCATCATTCTCCTGGTCGTGGTTTCCGTTCTTGGCCCGGGGCTGCCGCAAATCATCTTCACGCTCAGCCTTTTGCTGGGCGTGGCCGGCTCGCGCATCATCCGCTCCGCCGTGGTATCGGTGCGCGAGAACATGTACGTGCACGCCGCGCAATCGATCGGTGCCTCGACCGGCCGCATCCTGTGGCGGCACATCCTGCCGAACATCATGCCGCCGGTCATCGTGCTGTTCACGACGCGCGTCGGCACCGCGATCCTCGCCGAGTCAAGTCTGTCGTTTCTCGGCCTCGGCGTCCCGCCGCCTACTCCGACCTGGGGCGGAATGCTGTCGGGATCCGGCCGCACCTTCATGTTCCAGGGACCATGGCTGGCGCTGGCGCCGGGCCTGTGCCTGACCATCGTCGTCTACGCCACCAACATGTTCGGAGACGCCCTGCGCGATCTGCTGGATCCGCGCATGCGCGGAGCCAGGTAAATATCAAGAATAAAAATCGGAGAGGAAGCCATGTCTCATTCTCGCCCCGCACTGCACCTGGCCGCCGCATCGGTCGCCGCCATGCTGTCGTTTACGTCCCTCGCTTCGGCTCAATCGGAGCAGCCCCCAAAACCCGGCGGCACGCTGGAGATCGGCACCGTCTATGTCACGCTCTCGGCGCTGTCGTGGGATTCGGCCGACTGGAACTGGAAGCACAACCACGACACCGGCCAGGTCTATGAACAGCTGTTCGTCGCAGACCTCTCCAAGTCGCGGCGGCTGGGCGGCAAATATCCGTTCTATGCCGATGCCTGGCTTCCGTCGGACGCGATTCGCGGTGAGCTCGCCGAGAGCTGGCACCTGGAAACAGAATCCGCTTCGCCTCGAAATCAACCTGCGCAAGGGCGTGATGTTTCCGGACAAGCCGGGCGTGATGGCGGCGCGCGAGATGGTCGCCGACGACGTGGTGTTCGCCTACAACCGTCTCGACAAGAGCCCGAAGAAGATCTCCGGCTATTTCGATCACCTCGAGAAGGTCGAAGCCACCGACAAGCATACGGTGGTCTTCACCTTCAAGAACTACAACGCCGAATGGGACTATCGCTTCGGCTGGGGTTACTACTCCGCCATCGTGCCGAAGGAAGTGGCCGACGCCGGCGCGGGCAACTGGAAGAACGTCAACGGCACCGGCCCGTTCCTGCTCGCCGACTTCGTGCAGGGCAACTCCAATACCTACGTCAAGAACCCGAACTACTGGGGTACCGAGAAGATCAACGGCGTCGAGACCAAGCTGCCGCTGGTCGACAAGGTCGTCTATCGCACCATCAAGGATGAGGCCACCTTCCTCACCGCGCTGCGAACCGGCAAGCTCGATATCCTCGAGGCGATCCGGTGGTCGGCGGTCGATGAGCTGAAGAAGAGCGCCCCGCAACTGCAATGGTCGAAATGGCTGTCGATGAACGGCCAATTCCTCGCGATGCGCGTCGATACCAGCCGTTCGACGACATTCGCGTCCGCCGGGCGCTCAATCTCGCGGTCAACAAGCAGGAAATCGTCAAGGAATATTACGGCGGCAACGCCGAACTGTTCGCCTATCCGCAGCACCCCGATTATGTCGGCTATTTCGAGCCGCTCGAGGCGATGCCGGATTCGGTCAAGGAGCTCTTCACCTACAATCCCGAGAAGGCAAAGAAGCTGCTGGCCGAAGCCGGCGTGCCCAAGGGGTTTACCTTCAAGGTCCAGGTGTGTTCCTGCTCGCCCGACCACATGGATCTGCTGCCGCTGATTGCGGCCTATCTGGAGCAGGTCGGCGTCAAGATCGACATCCAGCCGATGGAATACGGCGCGTTCCTGTCCGCCATGACCAGCAAGACCAATGCGCCGGGCTACATGATGAGCAACGGCCACACCAATCCCACCACGAGCATCCGCAAGAGCTTCGTTCGAGGCCAGGTGTGGAATCCGTCGCAGTGGAACGATCCCGAATACGAAAAGAAAATGGACGCCGTCTATCTCGAGCAGGATGAAAGCAAGCGTCAGGCCATGCTGAAGGAGATGACCCGCGAGATTCTCGACAAGGCGCCGTACGTCTGGCTGCCCACGCCGTACGTCTTCACGGCATGGTGGCCCTGGGTGAAGAACTACGGCGGCGAATTGCGCGCGGGCGCCGTCCGTCCGGGCCCGATCTATGCCCGCATATGGATCGATCAGGACCTCAAGAAGAAAATGGGCTACTGAGCAGGCATCCGGCCATGACCACGCCCGTTGCTCGAGGTGAAGAACCTGACGACGCGGTTTCGCACCGACCGCGGCAACGTGACCGCGGTCGACGACGTCTCGTTCCATGTCGACCCCGGCGAAACGCTCGCCATCGTCGGCGAGTCCGGCTCCGGCAAGAGCGTCACCGCGTTGTCGGTGCTGCGTCTGATCCCGAACCCGCCCGGCCGGATCGAGAGCGGCGAGATTCTCTTCGATGGCGCCGACCTGCTGAAACTCGACGACCCCGGCATCCGCGCGGTTCGCGGCAACAAGATCGCCATGATCTTCCAGGAGCCGATGTCGTCGCTCAATCCCGTCCTGACCGTCGGCCTCCAGGTGGCAGAGCCGATCAACGTGCACCGGGGCACGGCGTGGGCAAAGGCTTACGAAGCCGCGACCGAACTGATCGGCCGGGTGCGTATCGCCGACGCCGCCAGCAGGCTGAATTCCTACCCGCACCAGTATTCGGGCGGCATGCGCCAGCGCGTCATGATCGCCATGGCGCTGGCCTGCGCGCCCCGCCTGATCATTGCCGACGAGCCGACGACCGCGCTTGACGTTACCGTTCAGGCGCAGATTCTGGATCTCCTCAAGGAGCTCACGCGCGAGACCGGCTCGTCGCTGATACTCATCACGCACGATCTCGGGGTGGTCGCCCGCTATGCCGACCGCGTCGCAGTGATGTACGGCGGACGCATCGTGGAGGTGGCGCCGGCGCGCGAACTCTACGCCCGGCCGAAGCACCCCTACACGCTCGGCCTGATGGCTTCGGTGCCCCGGCTCGATGGCGGCGGTCGCCGGCGGCTGATGCCGATCGAGGGCCAGCCGCCCGATCTCGCCAGCCTTCCCTCCGGCTGCTCGTTCGGACCGCGCTGCCGGTCGATCATCGATCAATGCAGGACGGCGCGACCGCCATTGATCGAGGTCGCCGACCGCCACTCCAAAGCGTGTTTCGCCAATGGCTGATGCTCCGCCGGAAACCGCGCCCGCCGACCAACCGATCCTGCGGGTCGAGGATTTGAAAGTGCATTTCCCGGTTACCAAGGGCATCGTGATCCAGCGCAGGGTCGCGACCGTGAAGGCTGTCGACGGCGTTTCCTTTACGATCCGGCGCGGCGAGACCCTGGGTCTGGTGGGCGAGAGCGGTTCCGGCAAATCGACGACCGGGCTTGCGGTTCTGCGCATGCTGACGCCCACCGCCGGAAGGATCGTGTTCGAGGGCCGGGACATCGCCCCGCACCGGGACGCCGAACTGCTGGCCGTGCGCCGCCGCATGCAGATGGTCTACCAGGACCCCTACGGCTCGCTGAACCCGCGCATGACGATCCGCAGCATCGTCGGGGAGCCGCTCGCCGTCCACGGCCTCGACGGCGACAAGGCTGCGACCCGCGACAAGGTGGCAAGCCTGATCGCCTCCGTCGGCCTGTTGCCCGACATGGCCGACCGCTATCCGCACGAATTCTCCGGCGGCCAGCGCCAGCGCATCGGCATCGCGCGCGCGCTCGCGCTCGAGCCGAGCTTGCTGATCTGCCGACGAGCCGGTCTCCGCGCTCGACGTCTCGATCCAGGCGCAGGTCATCAACCTCTTCATGGATCTGCAGGAGCGTCTGGGACTGACCTATCTGTTCATTGCGCATGATCTGGCGGTGGTCCGGCACATCTCGACGCGGATCGCGGTCATGTATCTCGGCCGCATCGTGGAGATCGCGGACCGCGACGATATCTATCGCGAGCCCCTGCATCCCTACACCGAAGCGCTGATGGCGGCGGTGCCGGTCGCCGATCCCGAAGTCGAAGCTCGCCGGCCACGCGCGGTCATCTCGGGCGAAGTGCCGAGCGCGCTCCGGCCGCCGTCGGGGTGCAGCTTCCACACCCGCTGCCCACGCGCCATGGCGGTGTGCAAGACCGACCAGCCGCCACTGCGCCAGATCGGCCCGACGCGGTCGGTTGCCTGTCACCTTCACGCCAACTAAAGGTTCTTCTCCCCGTCAGAGGGGAACAAACTCAGTTCAGCTTCCGCCTCGGAACCGGCGCCTCGAACTGCGTGATCTCGGCGGTCTGCGGCGCCTTGCCGTTGAAGGTCAGCACGTTGCCTTCCACCGAAATCGCGACCCGATCGCCGTCCTTGACCTCGCCGGCGAGGATCATCTCCGCCAGCGGATCCTGCAGATTGCGCTGGATCACCCGCTTCAGGGGCCGCGCGCCATAGGCGGGATCCCAGCCCTTGGCCGCGAGCCAGTCGCGCGCCGCGGCATCGAGCGCGAGCGTGATCTTGCGGTCTTCCAGCAGCCTCGTGCAGCCGGCCGAACTGGATTTCGACGATCCGGCCCATCTCGCTCTTCTGCAGGCGATGGAACAGGATGATCTCGTCGACGCGGTTGAGGAACTCGGGACGGAAGTGCGCGCGCACCATGCCCATCACCTGCTCGCGCACCGCCGAGGTGTCCTCGCCTTCCGGCTGGTTGACGAGGAATTCAGAGCCGAGATTCGACGTCATGATGATCAGCGTGTTGCGGAAGTCGACGGTGCGGCCCTGACCGTCGGTCAGGCGGCCGTCGTCGAGCACCTGCAAGAGCACGTTGAAGACATCGGGATGCGCCTTCTCGATCTCGTCGAACAGCACGACCTGATAGGGCCGCCGCCGCACGGCTTCGGTGAGCGCGCCGCCCTCCTCGTAGCCGACATAGCCCGGCGGCGCGCCGATCAGCCGCGCCACCGAATGCTTCTCCATGTATTCGGACATGTCGAGGCGGACCATCGCGGTCTCGTCATTGAACAGATATTCGGCGAGCGCCTTGGTCAATTCGGTCTTGCCGACGCCGGTCGGGCCCAGGAACATGAACGAACCCATCGGGCGGTTCGGGTCCTGCAGTCCGGCGCGCGAACGGCGCACCGCGGTCGCCACCGCACGCACGGCTTCGGCCTGGCCGACGACGCGTTGGCCGAGGCTGTCCTCCATCTTCAGGAGCTTGTCCTTCTCGCCCTCGAGCATCTTGTCGACGGGCACGCCGGTCCAGCGCGACACCACCTGCGCGATGTGATTGGCGGTGACCGCCTCTTCCATCATCTCGCCGGCGCCTTCCTTGGCCTCGATCTCGGCGAGCGTCTTCTCGAGTTCGGGGATTCGGCCATAGGCCAGTTCACCCGCGCGCTGATATTCGCCGCGGCGCTGCGCGTTGGCGAGTTCGATGCGGAGTGCGTCAAGTTCGCTCTTCAGCTTCTGCGCGTTCGACAGCTTGTTCTTCTCCGCGCTCCAGCGCGAGGTCAGGTCGGCCGACTTCTTCTCGAGCTCGGCGAGTTCCTTCTCCAGCGTCTGCAGGCGGGTCTTGGAGCCGGCGATCGCTTTCCTTCTTCAGCGCTTCCTGCTCGATCTTGAGCCGGATGATTTCCCGGTCCATCGAATCGAGCTCTTCCGGCTTGGAATCGACCTGCATCTTCAGCCGCGCCGCCGCCTCGTCCATCAGGTCGATCGCCTTGTCGGGCAGGAAGCGGTCGGTGATGTAGCGGTTCGACAGCGTGGTCGCCGCGACCAGCGCGGAATCGGTGATGCGCACGCCGTGGTGCTGTTCGTATTTGTCCTTGAGGCCGCGCAGGATCGAGATGGTGTCCTCGACCGTCGGCTCGGAGACGAAGATCGGCTGGAACCGCCGCGCCAGCGCCGCGTCCTTTTCGACGTGCTTGCGGTATTCGTCCAGCGTGGTCGCGCCGATGCAGTGCAATTCGCCGCGCGCCAGCGCGGGCTTCAGCAGGTTGGACGCATCCATCGCGCCGTCGGCCTTGCCGGCGCCGACCAGGGTGTGCATCTCGTCGATGAACAGGATGATGCTGCCCTCGGCCGCGGTCACTTCCTGCAGCACGGCCTTCAGCCGCTCCTCGAACTCGCCGCGGTACTTGGCGCCCGCGATCAGCGCGCCCATGTCGAGCGCCAGCAGCTTCTTGTCCTTGAGGCTTTCCGGCACGTCGCCGTTGAGAATCCGCAAGGCCAGACCTTCGACGATCGCGGTCTTGCCGACGCCGGGCTCGCCGATCAACACGGGATTGTTCTTGGTGCGGCGGGACAGCACCTGGATGGTGCGGCGGATTTCCTCGTCGCGGCCGATCACGGGGTCAAGCTTGCCGTCGCGCGCCGCCTGGGTGAGGTCGCGCGCGTATTTCTTCAGCGCGTCATAGGCGTTCTCCGCCGTCGCGCTGTCGGCGGTGCGGCCCTTGCGCAGGGCTTCGATCGCCGCGTTCAAATTCTGCGGCGTGACGCCGCCCTTTCGCAGGATGCCGCCGGCCTCGCTGTCCTTCTCCAATGTCAGGCCCAGCAACAGCCGCTCCACGGTGACAAAACTGTCGCCGGCCTTCTCGGCGGCTTTTTCCGCGGCATCGAAGGCGCGCGCCAGCTCGGGCGCGAGATAAACCTGTCCGGCGCCGCTGCCGGAAACCTTTGGCAGCTTGTTGAGCGCCTCTTCGGTCGCTTTCAGGATCGCCCGTGAATTGCCCCCGGCGCGGTCGATCAGACCGCCGGCGAGGCCCTCGCTGTCGTCCAGCAGCACTTTCAGCATATGCAGCGGTGAAAACTGCTGGTGGCCGTCGCGCATCGCCAGCGATTGCGCCGACTGGATAAAACCGCGCGCACGTTCGGTGTATTTTTCAATATTCATGATATTTCCCTCGGCCTGCCGCTCCGCCCCGAAAGCACGGACACCGCATCTTCACTGGGTTTCCGCGCCCCGCATTGACATTCCTCAACCGGCCGCGGTCGTCGCCGACGCTTGCGCCGGCTTGAAACAGATGTGGGAAGGGCTTTGCGGTAACGGAAGAGGCTGCTTCACGAATTCGTGGGCAGTGGCGCCCGGTCCCGGAATCTCTTAAGAAACCGGATGTCCCGCATCCCGCCCGCCCAAATCGCCAGCCTCTACCGCTATCCCGTCAAAGGCCTCTCCCCGGAGCCGCTGCCGTCCGTCCGGCTGGAGCCCGGCCAGACCTTTCCGGCCGACCGCCGCTACGCCATCGAGAACGGCCCAAGCGGCTTCGATCCGGCGGCGCCGGCCTGGCTGCATAAGTCCTATTATCTGATGCTGATGCGCAACGAGCGGCTGGCCGGATTGCAGACGCATTATGAGGACCGCAGCCATCTCCTGACCATTCGCGAGGGCGGCAAGGTGGTTGCGCGCGGGGACCTCGAAACGGCGGAGGGCCGCGCCGCCATCGAAGCGTTCTTCGCGGCGAATTTTGCCGGTGAGCTCAAGGGGCCGCCAAAGGTGCTGTCCGGCGGCGGCCACAGCTTCTCGGACGTCGCCAAAAAGGTGGTCTCCATCATCAATCTCGGCAGCCTCAAAGCCATCGAAAACATCGTCGGCCTGCCCGTTCACCCGCTGCGCTTCCGCGCCAATCTCTATGTCAGCGGCTGGCCGGCATGGCAGGAGTTCGAGCTGCTCGGCCAGACCCTGGCGATCGGCGACGCGCGGCTCAAAGTGATAAAACGGATCACCCGCTGCGCCGCCGTCAACGTCGACCCCGAGACTGCGGCGCGCGACCTCGACATCCCGCCCGCGATGATGCGTCGCCTCGGCCATAACGAGTGCGGGGTCTATGCCGAGGTGATCGCCGGCGGCGCCATTGCCGTTGGCGACGCCATTGCAGCGGAAGAGCCGCAGCAAGTGTGAGCGCAACGACGCGGGTCCCTCCCCCTGTTCCGCCCGCGCTCATTTCGTGGCGCAAAAGAATCGATCTCCCTCATTGCAGGCGCCAGCATTAACTGCAATTTTTGCAGCCGGCCCAACGAGAAGGAATCTCAAATGCCCTATGCCACAACGAGCGACAATGTCCGCCTCTATTTCGAGGAGGCCGGTCAGGGAACGCCGATCATCTTCCTGCACGAATTCGCGGCCGACCACACCAATTGGGAACCGCAGATGCGCTATTTCTCGCGCGGGCACCGCTGCATCGCCTATTCCGCGCGCGGCTACACGCCGTCGGATGTGCCGGCCTCGACCGAGGTCTACACCTACAAGCACTTCTACACCGATGCGCTCGCGGTGCTCGATCACCTGAAGATCGCGAAGGCGCATTTCGTCGGGCTGTCGATGGGCTCCTATTCGTCGCTGCAGATCGGGCTGAACGCGCCGGAGCGGGCGCTATCGATGACGCTGGCCGCCGTCGGCTCGGGCTCAAGCCTCGAAAATCTGGAAACCTTCCGCAAGCAGTGCCGGGCCAATGCCGAGCAATATGAGACGATCGGTTCGGTGGAAGTGGCGAAGGTAACGCGCGAGGCGCCGGGCCGGATCCCGTTCCTGCGGAAGGACCCGCGCGGACACGCGGACTTCTATAACGCGCTGGCGCGCCATGACGCCAAAGGCTCGGCCAACACCATGCGCAGTTTTCAGGGCGGCCGACCCTCGATCTACACCCTGACCGACGCCATCAAGAAGGTCCCGACCCCTGCCTTGATCATCTGCGGGGACGAGGACGACAATTGCATTGAGCCCAGCCTGTTCCTGAAGAAGCACCTGCCGGCGGCGGGGCTCGCATTCTTTCCGAAATCGGGCCACGTGCTCAACCTGGAAGAGCCCGCGCTGTTCAACGAAATGGTCGAGCGTTTTGTCACGCTGGTCGAGGCCGGCCGCTGGCCGGTGCGCGATCCCCGGTCGATGGTGGCGGGCTGATCGTCATTCCGGGATGGTCCGAAGGACCAGACCCGGAATCTCGAGATTCCGGGTTCGCGTCTTCGACGCGCCCCGGAATGACGAAGTCACTTACTTCGCCTTCTCCGCCCGGCTCAGCAAAAACACACCCTGCTCGCCGAACATGTTCCAGAACCACCAGGGAAGATTGACCCGCAGCGGACGGCCGTAGAGGTCGAGCGCGACCGCGCGTTCCATCTTGACGTTGATCTCGTCGCAGAGCTGCACGAAATCCTTGATGGTGCAGAAATGGATGTTGGGCGTGTCGTACCAGGTCGCCGGCAGATTCTCGGTGCGCGGCATGTGCCCGCCGACCAACAGCTGCAGCCGCAGCTTCCAGAAGCCGAAATTCGGGAACGACACGATGGCGCGGCGCCCGATCCGCAGCAGATTCTCCAGCACCGCGCGCGGCTGCCGCGTCGCCTGCAGGGTCTGCGACAGGATCACGTAATCGAAGGCGTCGTCGGGATAGTTGACGAGGTCGGTGTCGGCGTCGCCCTGCACCACCGCAAGCCCCTTGGCGACGCAGCGGTTGACGCCCTCGCGCGACAGCTCGATGCCGCGCCCGTCGATGCCGCGGCTTTCCAGCAGCTGCAGCAGGTCGCCGTCGCCGCAGCCGACGTCGAGCACTTTCGAGCCGCGCTCGACCATCTCGGCCACCAGCAGATGATCGCCGCGGTAATGCCCGGTGTCAGGCTTCACCATGCCGTTCAGCGGCAGGACCTGTTGCTGCATGCTCATGTCGGTTGCCTCAGGCCGCGCGCCTTGCCGGCGGATTGCAGGAAGGCGCGGGAGATGTCGAAAAATTCGGGCACGTCGAGCAGGAAGGCGTCATGTCCGCGGTCGGTCTCGATCTCCGCAAACGACACCCGCGCGCTGGAGGCGTTGAGCGCATGCACCAGCGCGCGCGACTCCGAAGTCGGAAATAGCCAGTCGCTGGTGAACGACACCACGCAGAACCGCGTCTTGATGCCGCGAAATGCTTCCGCCAGCACGCCATTATGGTCAGCCGCGATATCAAAATAGTCCATCGCCCGCGTCAGATAGAGATAGCTGTTGGCGTCGAAGCGCTCGACGAAGGACGAGCCCTGATAGCGCAGGTAGCTTTCGACCTGGAAATCCGCGTCGAACGAGAAGGTCGGCAGATCGCGGTCCTGCATCCGCCGCCCGAACTTGCGGTGCAAGGCGGCGTCCGAGAGATAGGTGATATGCGCGGCCATCCGCGCGACGCCGAGGCCGCGATGCGGATGGGTGCCCTGCTCGAAATAGCGCCCGTTGTGCCAGTCGGGGTCGGCCATCACGGCCTGCCGGCCGAGCTCGTGGAACGCAATGTTCTGTGCCGAATGCCGCGTGCTGCAGGCGATCGCCAGCGTCGAGAACACGCGTTTCGGATAGGCCGCGGTCCATTGCAGCGCCTGCATGCCGCCCATCGAGCCGCCGACCACGCAAAACAGCGTGTCGATCCCCAGGCGATCCAGCAGCATGGCCTGCGCGCGCACCATGTCGGGAATTGTGATGATAGGAAAATCCAGTCCCCACAATTTGCCGGTTACGGGATTGGTCGAGGCCGGCCCGGTCGAGCCCATGCAGCCGCCGATCACGTTGGCGCAGATGATGAAGTAGTGGTCGGTATCGAGCGGACGGCCGGGACCGACCATGGTTTCCCACCAGCCCGGCTTGCCGGTCACCGGATGCACATTGGCGACGTGCTGATCGCCGGTCAGCGCATGGCAGACCAGAATGGCGTTGGAGCGCTCCGCGTTGAGCTCGCCATAAGTCTGGTAGGCGATCTGGAACGGCTTGAGATCGATGCCGCAATCGAGCGGCAGCGCCTGGTCCACGCCGAACAACGCGACCTGCGAACTCGGATGGTCCGCCTCATGCGACCGCTCGTCGGCATGGATCGCCGGACTGGGTATCGACTGCACGTTTACCATTTTGATACCGACCCCCTCAGGCGGTCTTTCGAAAACCGCCATGGAAATCAGGCCATAAAAAAACCCGGCCTGAACATAAGTTCGACCGGGATCCAATCTGTCCCCGGCCTGTTTAGCGAGTTGTTTAACGTGGCTGCAAGCCGGCCGGCTCAAATGACCACGGAATGGGTTGAATATTAGTCGGGCATGGGCCTTTCGTCAAGGCAAGCCCCCGGTTAACGCGAGCCTCCAACGCCCATCGGCCAACCCGGACATCGCAACGTTTTCTTTGCTTTTGGCGACCGTCTTACCTAATCAATGCTCGTTGCCTACCGGCTGTCGTGCTCCCTCTTTAAGGTTTGCAGATGTCTCAATCGCCCCCTGCTCCGCCCTCGCTGGAGGTGCTGCGCAAAGAGATCGACACCATCGATGAGCAGGTCCACCGCCTGCTGATGGCGCGCGGCGACATCATCGATCGGCTGATCCAGGTGAAGCAGACCCAGGAAGTCGGCTCGGCGTTCCGCCCGGCGCGCGAGGCCGCGATGATGCGGCGTCTCGTCGAGCGCCACCGCGGCATCCTGCCGATCGACACCATCGAGAGCATCTGGCGCGTCATCATCTCGACTTTCACTTACGTGCAGGCGCCGTTTTCGGTGCATGCGGACGTTTCCGTCGGCGAATCCGCGATGCGGGATTCGGCGCGGTTTCATTTCGGATTCGTCGTGCCCTATGTCTCGCATTTCAGCGCGCAGGCCGCGGTCGAGGCGGTGGCGAAGTCGAAGGGCGATCTGGCGCTGGTCCCGGCCACTTCGAGCCGCACACCGTGGTGGATCGCGCTCGAGGCCAATGGCGCCCCGAAGATCATCGCGCGTCTGCCGTTCCTCGAGCGCGCCGATCACCCGGCCGCGCTGCCGGTTTTCGTGGTGTCGCGCGTCGCCGACAGCGCCATGGTGACGGAAGTCGAGATGTGGAGCATTCGCGTGTCCGGGTGGAACGCCGAAATCGCCCGCGCGCTGTCGCCGCTGGCGGAGATCGTCGCGGTGCCGGACACCGCCTTCGACGGCGCGGCGCTGCTGGTGTCGGTTGCGGGCCCGGGCAGCCTGGAAAAGATCAAATCGGCCCTGATCGAGGCCGGCGCGTCGGTGCGCTCATCGGCCCTCGTCGGCAGCCATGCAACGCGCTATACGGTGCCCAGCTAGTGCCCGGCTCTCGCATTCGCATCCCGTTGCGGCATGCTCTTTGCGAATGCGAGAGCCACCGGGCGCTAGCAAAATATAGATTGTAGTGCGGCTTAGGATTTGGCATTCGCTACAGAAGATGCGGAGGCACTGAGCGAATGCCAAATCCGCCGCACTAACGGGGCAGCGAAGTCCTGAAAGCCGCCCCCTCACCTTCCGGAGTTGAAGATGTCCCGACCCGTGCCGAATCCCGGCATTCTCGATATTGCGCCCTACACGCCCGGCAAGAGCCCGGTGCCGGAGCCGGGCCGCAAGGTATTCAAGCTGTCGGCCAACGAGACGCCGCTCGGGCCCTCGCCGAAGGCCGTTGCCGCCTACAAGGCCGCCGCCGACCATCTGGAGGACTATCCGGAAGGCACTTCGCGCGTGCTGCGCGAGGCGATCGGCCGCGCCTTCGGTCTCGATCCCGACCGCATCATCTGCGGCGCCGGCTCCGACGAAATCCTCAATCTGCTGGCGCACACCTATCTCAGCCATGGCGACGAGGCGATCTCCACCGCCCACGGCTTTCTGGTGTACCCGATCGCCACCAAGGCGAACGGCGCCATCAACGTGGTCGCGCCCGAGACCAACTTCACCGCCGATGTCGATGCGATCCTGAAACTGGTTTCGCCGCGCACCAAGCTCGTGTGGCTCGCCAACCCGAACAACCCGACCGGCACCTATCTGCCGTTCGACGAGGTCAAGCGGCTGCGCTCGGGACTTCCGCCGCATGTGCTGCTGGTGCTCGACGCCGCCTATTCCGACTACGTGTCGCGCAACGACTACGAGCTCGGCATCGAACTGGTGGCGACCACCGACAACACGGTGGTGACCCACACGTTTTCGAAGATCCACGGGCTGGCGGCTCTGCGCATCGGCTGGATGTTCGGGCCGGCCCACATCGTCGACGCGGTCAACCGCATCCGCGGTCCCTTCAACGTCTCGACGCCTGCGATGCTGGCGGCGGTGGCCGCGATCGAGGACACCGCGCATCAGCAGATGTCCAAGGCGCACACCGAGAAATGGCGCAACTGGCTGACCGAGGAAGTGACAAAGCTCGGCCTCAAGGTGACGCCGAGCGTGGCGAATTTTATTCTGATCCACTTTCCCCTCGATAAGGGCAAGACCTCGGCGGAAGCGGATGCGTTCCTGACCAGGCGCGGTCTGGTGCTGCGCGCGCTTGAACAATTACGGCCTGCCGCACGCGCTGCGCATGACCATCGGCACCGAGGAGGCCAATCGGCTGGTGGTCGACGGCTTGCGCGACTTCATGGCGCGCAAGTGAACGCCGCGCTGCACTTCAAGAGGGTCGCGCTGATCGGCTTCGGGCTGATCGGCGGCTCGATCGCGCGCGCCGCGCGCGAACAGGGTCTGGCCGGAGAGATCGTCACCACCGCACGCTCGGCGAAAACCCGCGCGCGGGTCGAGGAGCTCGGCATTGTCGACCGCGTGGTGGAGACCAATGCCGAAGCCGTAAAGGACGCCGATCTCGTGATCCTGTGCATCCCGGTCGGCGCCTGCGGCCCGGTGGCGCAGGAAATCGCCGGTCATCTGAAGCCCGGTGCGATCGTTTCCGACGTCGGCTCGGTCAAGGGCGCGGTGGTCAGGGACATGGCGCCGCATCTGCCGAAGCTTGCGCATTTCGTGCCGGCGCATCCGGTGGCCGGCACCGAGCATTCCGGCCCCGATTCCGGTTTCGCCGAACTCTTCATCAACCGCTGGTGCATCCTCACCCCGCCCGAAGGCACCGACGCGGGTGCGGTCGAAAGGCTGCGCGCGTTCTGGGCGGCGCTCGGCGCCAGGGTCGAGATCATGACGCCGGACCATCACGATCTGGTGCTCGCGATCACCAGCCATCTGCCGCATCTGATCGCCTACACCATCGTCGGCACCGCCGACGAACTCGCCCAGGTCACCTCGTCGGAAGTGATAAAATTCTCCGCCGGCGGCTTTCGCGACTTCACCCGCATCGCGGCTTCCGACCCGATCATGTGGCGCGACGTGTTCCTGGCCAACAAGGACGCGGTGCTGGAAATGCTCGGCACCTTCAACGAGGATCTTTCCAAGCTGACCCGCGCGATCCGCCGCGGCGACGGCGAGGCGCTGTTCGAGCATTTTACCCGCACCCGCGCCATCCGCCGCGGCATCGTCGAGATCGGCCAGGATTCGGCCGCGCCCGATTTCGGCCGCCCGCACGCGCAACTGGGCAAGAAGGCGGAGTAATATCTCTCTGCCGTTCTGTCGTTCCCGCGAAAGCGGGAACCCATAACCACCGGCGTCTGTCGTAACAACAGACGTCGCTCCAGCTTTGCAAAACACTGGCATTTGTGGTTATGGGTCCCGGCTCGCGCTTCGCTTGGCCAGGACGACGGATGGGGATTTCAATTTTCAAACAGCCAACACGCAAGCGGTTTGAGACCGTCATTGCGAGCGCTAGCGAAGCAATCCATAAAGCAACAAAAAGGAAAGCAACAGTGGATTGCTTCGTCGCTTCGCTCCTCGCAATGACGTCAAAACGCACCTTCGCATTCCCGCGACGCATTTCGCCCGAGTTTTGCTTGTGAATTCCCGCCCTCTGAGATCAGAGGGCGCAGGGAATGCCGGGCGCCCGATGCGCCCGATAGCCGCGTGTGCAAAGGTAGTGGTAGAACGCACACGCGTTAGTCAGGTCACACCGGAATCACCCGGCATTCCCCGCGCAATGGTTTTAACGGCTTCCTTCGCGCTCTTGTGTCCGCAAAATCTGCCAGAATGTGCGAACGGGCGGTTCTCACCAACCGCCCGTCGCTGGATCTGAGCCCGATCGTGCTCGAAGGCCATTAGAGCCTGCCGGGGAGCGTGGGACAGACCCGGTGTCTTCCTCAACCCGAACAGTTGCACGGGCCTGGAGCCCGAACCGAGCAAGGAAGGGAGCTGGATGATGGCACAAAATGATCTCATTGTCGCGGGGATCGACGTCGCCAAGGACAAGGTGGATGTTTGCGTTCGCTCGCTGTCGTTGAGGCGCACGTTCGCAAGCACGGCGGAAGGTCGGCGCGAGCTGGCCTCGTGGCTCCGCCGGCAGAAGGTCGGCAAGGCGGTGATGGAGGCGAGCGGCGGCTACGAGCGCGAGTGGGCCAGGGCGTTACGTGACGCCAAGATCGAGGTTCGGATCGTCGATCCGAAGCGGGTTCGCAGCTTCGCTCAATCGGCCGGACGGCTCGCCAAGAATGATACGATCGATGCTGAGATGATTGCCTGGTTCGCCGAGACCTTCGACGAAGCTCGGGGCCAAGCCTACGATGCGACTCGCGAGCAGCTTCACCAGATGGTGAATGCGCGCCAGGCACTGAAGGATATCCAGGCCAAGCTGGAAAGCCAGGGCGAGCATGCGGCGCCGGCCGCGGTTCAGCGGATGCACGCCCGGATTTTGAAGACGATCGGCGTCGAACTGGTCAAGATCGATGCCGCGATCTCGGCCATGATCCAGGCCACGCCGCGTTTTACCGAACTCGCCGAGATCATCGAAAGCGTTCCGGGAATTGGCCGCACGACCTCTGCTGCGCTCATTGCCGCCATGCCGGAACTAGGGCAAGCCAACAACAAGATCGTTGCGGCCTTGTTGGGTGCCGCCCCTTACGATGACGACAGTGGCCGGCGTCGAGGCGAGCGGCACATCAAGGGCGGCCGCCGCCGGACCCGCAACGTTTTCTATATGGCCTGTCTTGGGGCGGCGACACAGCACAATCCAGTCCTGAAGGCCTTTTACGACCGCCTGGTTGCCAGGGGGAAAGAAAAGAAGGTGGCGCTGATCGCCTGTATGCGCAAGCTGATCTGCATTCTCAACGTCATGATCACGCGTCGCCAGAAGTGGGACGCCAATCGCTACGCGCTGAGCTGACCGACGCGCAAACTCTGCGCTCGGTCGAAGACCGAGCATATGCGAGTCCTCAAGACCGGCGAGCGGACGGGGTCAAGACCGCAGCCGCCGGAGGCGGTGGCGTGCGCCGCGCCCAGCCTTGAGCCCGGCCGATCACTAGTCCAAATCAGCACAGTTGCTCCCCGGCGACCGGGCTTTCTTGCCACCGTCGCCCCCAAGAAGCTTGCTTCTCAAGAACTTGACGCCAGCGTCGGGGCGTCAGGACCACACGACTTCTCCGTCCGCATCAGGCGCTCTCGTCTGTAGCACCATCAGCGTCCACCGCATCCCGCCCCACGTCCGTGACGATCGCGAAACGCCCCTCAGAGCAGGGACGGGACGGCGATGGATATAGGGGTGATTTGGGTTTCGGAAAAACAGAAATATTTTTGCAAAAGGGGCTGGACATGACGAAACCGGAAGGCGATCTGATTTGCCCGTCGGGCAACCACAAAACCCAAGCTTGTGGTCAGTATGCGGATCAACGTCCATCGGATTTTGTAGAGGCTAGTCGCGGCTGGATCGATTTCGGCGCCGAGCTTGTCGAACGGGAGCCGGTCACTGCCTTGAGCTTTCAGAAACGGAAGCGCAGCCCCACTGTGGGATCGACGTTGTTACGTTGGAGATAGCCGTTGGCCAATCCACCCGTCACCTGTGTGAACATGACACCAAGGTAGACGTCCCACTTCGGTGCAAACCGCCAATCAACGGCCGCAGAAATGCCGTCGAATGTCCCGGCGCATTGTGAATGCGAGCTGTCGGAACAGGGAGCGGCCCCCCCGGCGGCGGTCCCGAAGAAGGAATTCTGGATGTAGTGATAATAGGCGGCCATTACGTCCAAGTTCTCGCTAACAGCATACCTCGCACCGGTCCACATGACTTGCAAAGTCTTGTTGCCAAGACCGTTCACGCCGTAAGCCGTATTGCTGATGTTTGTGTTGTTGAACGCAGCACAGCCACCGCAAATAAAGTCTCCCGCGATGTCAGTAAAGGCGGTCTGCGGATCGCTGGGTGCCGTAAAGCGAATCCACTCGTAACCGGCGTACAACTTCAGCGGTCCGACGGCGTATTTGCCAAGCAGCATCACGCCGCTATTGTCGGAGAACGTCGCCGTGAGCGTCTGCGGCAGGAAAGGCGGTATCGGCATCCCTGCGGCGTCATTGCTTCCCGGCCCGAGTGAGAGCGACACGGCATCTCTGACGTAGCTGTAAATTGCGTCGACCGACAGCACGCCATTGGCCAAATTGGGAATGTCGGCGCCGACTTGGACCTGGTAGGCGCCATTCGAGCCGTTGTTCTGCGCGTAGCCACCGAATTGCCAAAGTGCCGCTGCGCGGAATTGGCCGACATTGATGCGATATTTCACTGACGTCGAGTATCTGCAGGCCTCGGTATTGCCGACGCCGCAGGTTATTCCCGAAAAGCCGAGGGGCGAGAAAGCGTATGACGCGCCCATTGGATCGTAGGCGATGACGCCGTCCAAGGTCAGCGAATTCTGTCGGAAGACGGTCAGGGTGCCATAGCTCGGCGAACTAAGCCCCGCATAACCGACGCCATTGAACCATTGGCCGGCGCGGCTCGAATCGCCGTTCACGGTTTGCTGGTTGAGCGGGATGCCGGCGTTCGCAGACAGCGACCCCGGTCCATTTGCCAGCCGGAGGGAATACGGATTGAACCCGGCGTCCACCGCGAAGACAAATGAGAAGTCGCCACCGATCGGCTCCTTTCCCTTAATACCAATGCTTGACTGGCTCATTGCGTTGGGCGCGGGAGCCCACATCGCCGACCTGTTCATTTTCTGGACGTAATATGAGGCTCCGGTGGTGAAGCGTGAATCAAACGGCGCGCCGTGGCTCTGCCAGCCGCCTCCCACGTCGAGCGCGCCGTAGACCGTGATGCCCTGCCAGGTCAACGGGCAGTTCGTGGCGATAAAATCCCAAAAAGCGGTGCAGGGAATCGGCTCGGACGCCGAAGCCACCGTGGGCGGCTTAGCCTTTATCGGCATGACGTCGGCGGCCCAGACATCAGAGGCGCATGCGACGCCGGCCACTCCCAGTACCATGGCTGCCGAAATACCGAGCTTTGTCATCTGAGAGCCCCCCAGGGCTGCAATGGCCTTAACCGTTGCTGCGACGGCTGACCACCGCTCGCTATTGTCGATTACAATACGCTCGTTGGACAAGTTATGTCTGATAGGACACGAGGCACAGGAACAAAAACACATCGTGTGGCGGAAAGGCCACAACGAGGCACGGGTCATTGTGCCGCCACCGCCTATGGCGACTCCGTTGATTCATATCAACACCTAGCAGCGTTCCCATCGTACGCTTCGCACAAATATTCCGACAAGAATACGACTAAGAACGGGAGACGCGCCATGGCAAGGACTGCGCTTGCAAAGAAGTCCGCTGCTCAAGATCCTTGGCGAAGTTTTAGTCCGGGCGACTGGCAGTCCTCGATCGATGTGAGGGATTTCATCGTTCGGAATTTCACACCATATGCCGGTGATGAGAGCTTCCTTGTTGCTTCGACCGCCCGGCAGATTTATGGGTTCACGGCCCTAGCCTTACCGCGTTGGCCTCCTGTCGCGCGGCAGAGCGTTGACGAATCGTTTGATTGCCTCGAGCACTGGTTGCTGAGCACCCGCAAAGAACCAATGATCATTGCCGTCGAGCTCAACGAATTGAGCGCCAGTGATTTGGCTGGCCATATCGCGGCCTGCCGCAATACGCACGGCCCGGTCGTTCCGGCGGTGCAGCACCAGCGTGGGCACAGAAACCCGTGGCAGGAGGTGTCTCACGTCGGTGTCGCGCAACGCCTTGAGCACGGCCCAAATGCCGCCGGGACTGGAGGCCGCGCGCAGCAGCCCGGCCCACCAGGCCCTCGCCTGGGGATCACGAGAAAGGCTCGGCGCGAAGGTTTCGATCCCGGCAGGGCCACCCCATTCGGCGACGAGCTGCTGGCGCCAGGCGTCATATTGGCTTGCCCGCAACGCGTACGGATAGTCCGGCGCCCAACAGCCCTTGGCCAATGAGCCGAACAGAATGAGGCCAGCCACGAGGCGGGATTCATCGACCGCAAACTTGATGCATGCCGGCCCACATTCCGACGCCCCAAACAGGACGACGCGACGCGTGTGCGCCGCCCGCAGCACGGTGCCGATATCCTCGGCCGTGACTTCGACACTCGGGGCTGATCCGACCCGGTCCGACAGCCCGATACCGCGACGATCGAACATGATGAGTCGCCCAAGCGCCATCAATGAAACCAGAAATGCCCGGCACGAGGGATGCTCCCAAACGCGTTCCACGTGTGACACGAAGCCAGGCATGATCAGGATATCAAGCTCGCCGCTTCCGTATGTCTGATACGCCAGATGTACGCCGGCGCCCTTTACATAGAGTGTTGTCGGAACGGCATGGACCAGCGGCGCCGTGGTGGGGTCCATGAGCGCTTCGGTCGCGGCTTCGGGCGCAACCCCAAGCTCGTCACGCAGCCGCTGTGTCAGTGCCGCGTGGTGCCGTTCTGCCGAACTTCGATCGCCGGCAAGCAGGAGGCTGCGGATCAAATGCCGACAATACACCTCGCTCAGCGGATCGAGCTCGACAAGGCGTCCCGCGTGAGCTGTCGCGGCAAAATGTTCGCCGGCGGCATTCTTGTCCTGCACGAGGCGTTCCAGCCCATGCATGAGCCGCCCCCTGAGCGCCTCGCGGCGATAGAACGCCCAATCGTCGAACTCGGGACAATCGGCCAGAGAGAAGCCCGCGAGGAAGTCGCCCCGATAGCGTAGGCAGGCTTCCTCGAAAGCGCCTCGGTCGCAGGCGCTCTCGAACAGATGCGAGTCGACCTTCAGTTCGACCGCCGGAGACCACCGCACGCTGGTGCGGTCGGTCTCGAAAACATGCTGGCCGAGCGCAAGCTCGATGCGATGAAGCATGCGCCGCAATCGCGCGCGGGCGGTCTCGCGGGGACTCTCGGGCCACAGCAGCGTGGCAATGACGTCCCGTGCAACGGCGCCCTTGGGCCTCCGCGAGATAGATCAGCAGCGCAAGACCCTTGCGCAGGTTCAGCTTGATCGGGCGGTCGTCACCGTGGATCTCCGGGAACCCGAGCGTCTGAAGCGAGAACCCAGTCATGAAATCTCCCCTTGCCCTATCGGCGCCCCGGGGGACGCGCAGGGGACGGTCCAGTGATAACAGTCAGGCCTGATCGAGCCCGCTCGCTATCGAACGGTTCGGCTCTTGCATTCGGCACCGCTGCCGCCGGCACAAAGGGAAAACATTCATGTTCGCACGTCTCCTAATCCTGTTCTACGCCATCGTGAGCTATGCCGTCTTCCTTGTTTCATCTCTCTACGCGGTCGGTTTCGTCGGCAATTATCTCGTGCCAAAGTCGATCGACGTCGGCGGCCCGACGAATTTGAGCGAGGCCATCGTCGTCGACCTGCTGCTGCTCGGCATATTTGCAATCCAGCACAGCATTATGGCGCGCCCAGCCTTCAAACAATGGTGGGCTAAAATCTTTCCGGTGGCCTGCCAGCGCAGCACCTACGTGCTGCTCTCCAGCCTGATCCTTCTGCTGCTGTTCTGGCAGTGGCGGCCGATCCCGATACCCGTCTGGCAGATCGACGGAATTGCGGCCTGGTTGCTGATCGGCGTCTATTGGCTCGGCTGGTTGATCGTGCTTGCCTCGACCTTCATGATCGATCATTTCGATCTGTCCGGCCTGCGCCAGGCTTTCTTCGCGCTGCGCGGGGCCGAGATGCCGGGTCAATCGTTCAAGACGCCCCTGCTCTACAAAATCGTGCGGCATCCGCTCATGCTGGGCTTTCTGCTCGCATTCTGGGCCACGCCCGAGATGACCGCCGGCCATTTGCTGTTCGCGATCATGACCACAGCCTACATCCTGGTCGGGCTGCAGTTCGAGGAGCGGGATTTGATCGCTCAGTTCGGCACGACCTACCAGCAGTATCGCCGGCGCGTTCCCATGCTGCTGCCGCGCATTTTCGGTCGCCGCCCGGAAGATCGCCAGCCGCCTCGGCTGTTGGAGCGCCACGATGAGAGCAGTGCTATGCAGCGCGTTCACCGGTCCGGAGGACCTGCGCATCGGCGAGATCGAAGAGCCGAAGCCGGCCAGCGACGAGATTCTGATCGACGTACATGCGGCCTCCGTGAGTTTCATGGACCATCTGCTGGTCTCGGGCCGTTACCAGATGCGACCATCGACGCCATTCGTGCCCGGCACGGAAGCGGCCGGCGTCGTCATCGCGGTCGGCGGAAAGGTCACGAGATTTCAGCCGGGCGATCGCGTGGCGTGCGGGAGCTGGACGGGCGGCTATGCCGAGCGGATGATCGCCAAGGAATGGAAGAGTGTGCGGTTGCCGGTCGGCGTCGCTTTCGAAACGGCGGCCACGGTCTGGCACAACTACGGCACGGCGTATTACGCCCTGGTCGAGGGGGCACGAGCGCAACACGGTGAAACGGTGTTTGTCACCGGGGCCGCAGGCGGGGTTGGCCTCGCCGCCGTCGACCTCGCCGGCCATTTGGGCCTGCGCGTCGTCGCCGGTGTCGGCTCCGACGACAAGGCAGGTTTGGTGCGCGGTTACGGTGCCTGCGATGTCATCAACTATCGGAGCGAAGACCTGCGCGAGCGGATCAAGTCGATAACCGGTGGAGAAGGCGTCGATGTCTGCTTCGACAATGTCGGCGGAACGATTTTCGAGCAAATGGCGCGGCTGATGAAGTGGGGTGGACGGCTGATGCCGATCGGCTTCACGAGCGGCCAGATTCCTTCGGTGCCGATGAACCTCCCGCTCTTGAAGAACTATTCCATTGTCGGTGTCTTTGCCGGCGCCTGGGCAGAGAAATTCCCTGAGCGGGCTGCGCGCATGAATGACACGCTGGCGCAATTGTTGGCCGAGGGAAGATTCGTCCCCACATCGATCGCGTCCTTCCCCTGGAACAGGTCAAGGAAGCGATGCGCGCCGTGGCCAATCGGACGGTTCAGGGAAGAATCGTCCTCAAGATAAGGTAGAGCGCGCCGGCGGCGGCAAGAGAGGAAGGGATCGATGACATCGATCATCATCGACAAGCGCTACTGCGGTCCTCCGAACTCCGGGAACGGCGGATATGTCTGCGGCCGGCTGGCCCGGCACATTCCCGGCGGCGCGGAGGTAACGCTGCGCGCACCGCCTCCCCTGGATAAGCCGCTCGATGTCGTCGCGACGGACGACGGGTTATGGGAGCTTCGCGATGGCGCCACCGTCGTCGCCACCGGACGACCGGCAAGTCTTGAACTTGCGCGCCTGGAGAAGGCAAGCTTCGACGAGGCACGTGCAGCCGAGCTGCTGACGCCGGTCAAGCCGCACGAGCATCCGCTGCCGACGTGTTTCGTGTGCGGTCCTGCAAGGGCGCAGGGAGATGGCCTGCGCATCTTTGCCGGACCGCTCGTGCGTCAATCCCGGAATGCTTCGGCTGTGCTCGCGGCGACCTGGACACCGGATCCGACCCTGACGGCGGAGGACGGCTTCGTCGCGCCCGAATTTCTCTGGTCGGCGCTCGATTGTCCCACGGGCTATGCTTCCTCTCACGACCGGGAGAGCGGCAGCTTCGACCGGACGCCGATCCTGTTGGGTCGGATGTCGGCACGGATAGAGACACGGCCGCGCCCGGGAGAACGCTGCGTCATCACGGCCTGGGAGGCCGGCCGCGACGGCCGCAAACGCGTTGCCGAGGCCGCGGCCTATGGTGAAGCTGGAACGTTGCTGGCCGTGGCGCGAGCGACGTGGATTGCAGTCGACCGCCAGGTGCAGCTCGGCCGCGCCTGAAGCGTGTGCGGTTTGCGAAAGCAGGGACCCATAGCCATTGATCTGAATTTTTGCGAAGGCTGGAGCACCAGCCTGGCCTGGCCGCGAGCGCTTGGAATTATGGGTCCCTGCTTTCGCACGGACGACGGGGGCTAAAACAGCGGCGGGATCTGCCCGACCTTCAGCGGGCCCAGAAACACCGCGCCGTCGACAAAGCGCAGCGGAAAGGCGCGGGCCTTCTTGCCTTCGAGGGTCGCTTCCTTGCCGAGCGCGTTGATGCCGGCGGCAACGCCGACATTGGCGTTCTGCTTGACCACCTTGCCGAGACCGGGGATCGCGCGGTCCAGCGCGCCGAACAGATTGTTGAGGTCCTGCGACTTCACGCCCGGCGCGATGCGGTCGAGCGTCGCCTGCGGCACGCCCTCATCCAGCATTTTTTCGATGCCGAGCGCCGGGATGACCTTCTCGATGCCGGCCACCGTCATCTGCAATTCGCCGTCGAGGCGGCCCTGCGCGCTGAGGCCGAGCGTGCCGGCGGCGACCGCGACCAGATCGCCCTGTTGAATGCGCGACTGCACGATCTCGACATGCCCGCCGGCCGCCTGCAATTCGCGAAACCGCACGGGCCAGGGCTTTGGCGAAAAATCCTTCAGCCCGCTCACCAGCGTGCGCACGTCGGCGTCGAACGGGTCGCTGCAGCAGCGGATGCACTTCCTGCACGCTGCCGCCTTCGATTCGAAGCACCGTCTCGATCACGGGATGATCGAGGCCTGAGCCGTCGGCGAGCCGGCCATGCAGCTCGACATGTTTGGCCCGCGCCAAGGGCGTCTGCATCGATCCGCTGACGCGGTCGATCTGGGGATCGTCGAACACGATGGAGGCCCGCTGCGGGACGGCCGGCAGTCCCACCACGCTGGAACGGGCCTTGCTCCAGTTCACCGACATCGAAGGCTGCCCGCTAGAATCGGAGAGTGTGGCCGGGGCGGTGAATTCCGCGATCAGCAATTTCGGATCGTAGATCTGCGCCACCACCAGGATCTCGCCGAGTTTTGCGGTGATCGGCGCCTGCGTCGCGGCCTGCCCCGCGGTCTGCGACTTGAGCGACACGCTGGCGCCGTCGCAGCGGACCTCGAGGCGGAACGGGAAGCCCGCCACCGTTCGCCTGGCGCAGTCGTAGACCCGGCCGGATTTCGCCTCCCGCGCGCGCCAGGCGTCGGCCGAGACCTCGACCTCTGAGGCGGCATAGAACCAGAACGCGCTCCACGCCGCGGCGGCCATCAGGAGCAGGACGGGCAGGATGAAAAGGCGCCAAAGCGGGCGCCGGCGCGGCGCGGGGGTCATATCGGACATGCGGCGACCTTTGGCCAATGATTTTGTCAATTAAGCGATGGCGCCTGCCGTAATCAAGTTAACGCATTTTCATCGTTCGCCGATTTCTGCTAGGCCGTGCACCCGATGCAAGCGAAAACCCTCTCCGAAGCGGAATTGTCCAAAGGCGACCTCTGGGTGTTCGGCTATGGCTCGCTGATGTGGCGGCCGGGCTTCGAGTTCATCGAGCAGGTCCCGGCACGGCTGATCGGCGAGCATCGCGCGCTCTGCGTCTACTCCTTCGTGCACCGGGGAACGGCGGAAAAGCCCGGCCTCGTGCTCGGGCTCGACCGCGGCGGCGCCTGCCGCGGCATCGCGTTCCGGGTCGCGGAGAAGCATCGCGCCTCGACCGTCGCCTATCTGCGCGCGCGCGAACAGGTCACCTCCGTCTATCGCGAGGTGATGCGCTCGGTGTGGCTGGAGAACGAGCCGCGGCAGCGCGTCAGCGCGCTCGCCTATGTGGTCGACCGCGGCCATGTGCAATATGCCGGGCGGCTGTCACTTTTGGAGCAACTCCGGCACGTGCAACAGGGGCACGGCCAATCCGGCGCGAACCGCGAATATGTCATCTCCACCGTGAGGGCGATCGAGGCGGAAGGTTTTCGCGACACCCAGCTGCACCAACTCGCATTGATGCTGCATGAAGACAGACCGCTGCACCGGTGATCTCACCCTCCCCTGGAGGCCATGCGTCGGGAACTATTTCAATTTCTTTTCTTGGATCGGACTTCGCCATGGATGTCACCCGTGAGTTTCGCAGCCCATACCGCAAGCTTGATCGAGCTAAAGTACATATCGCCAGTTTGGCGTCGGAAGTCGCTACATTTTCGCAAAATATTAAGGCAGAACGAATTATCGAACCCGTCACTCCGGCCCACGGCGGCCTATACCAACGATGGATCAGATTATATGAAAGGCAATGCAAGGAGGGCGGTCGAGATATTACAAATCCGCCGGATCAACCGTGCTTTGTGCACAAGATACATTTTCAGAATTCCAGACATTGAAAGCTCAGAAATTATTGCGGCCGATGCAATCCAAAATCTTCGGCAAGCGCTAGACCACGCTGCTTGCGCCTGCGCCAGATCAATTGGGAAAACCGACAAGGGGACCTACTTCCCCCTGGTTGAGCGCCCGGACCAGCTAGAAGACAGGATAAAGGACCAAGCGCAAAAACTACCACCCTCGATAAAAGACCTTATCCGGAAAGCTGAGCCGGGCGGCGGCTTGCTATACGAGCTTCATAGCCTTGGGGGAGGCGACAAACACCGTTTGACCTGCGATTTTCGGCACCAAGCCAAAACCTACCCGAGGTTTATGCGCGCCAGCAAAGGAGGATGGCTAGCTGCCGGATTCCCCCGAGGACGAATGGGATGCCACCAACAATGACATACGGTTTGCACTCTCCGGTTCTTCCGATGAGATGAACTACGAATTCTGGTTTCGGCGTGGACATCCGCTTCAAAAGCGGAGGGACTATCGCCACAAAGCCAGCGCTTGTTGCGCTCAACGAGATCGCGAATACGGTTGGAAGCATCATCTGGGAGATGGAAGCGGAAATGTCCCTCCTCGTCCCCAAGGCCTAAATCTTGATCGGGCGCGCCAGCGCCCGCGTCCGCGGCGCGGTGATGGGTATCGGTCTCTAAACTCGGACGCCACTCGAAAGGAGGGACCATCACCCCACCCCGCCGCTCATTTCATTCGCGTCGACCCTCCCCCTCCAGGGACCCTCTAGGGGAGGGTAACTAAAGGCTGTTCTACGCCTCGGCCTTCGCCGAACCCGGCACGCGGCCGAACAATTGCGCCTGCTCGCGGCGCGCTGTTTCCACCAGCCGCCCGGTGGCCTCCTCGATCACGGCCGAGACGCGCGCGATGAATTCGCGGCGCGACAGGCCGGGCGGCAGCGGATCGAGAAATTCGACCACCAGCGTGCCGGGATAGCGCATGAAGGTCCGGCGCGGCCAGAACAGTCCCGAATTGAGCGCCACCGGCAAACAGGTCACGCCGCAATCGACATAGATCTGGGCGATTCCGGTCTTGTAGTGCGGCGGCGCGCCGACCGCGGTCCGCGTGCCCTCGGGAAAGATAATCAGCTGACGGCCGCGCCGCACCGCCTTGCCGGCGCGGCGCGCCATCTCCAGCAGCGCGCGGCCGCCGGCGCTCCGGTCTATCCCGATCATGTTCGATTTGATCAGATACCAGCCGAACAGCGGGATCCATCTCAGCTCGCGCTTGAGAATGAACAGCGGCTGATCGAAGAACTGCAGCAGCGCGAAGGTCTCCCACATCGACTGATGCTTCGATGCGACGATCAGCGGTCCCTTCGGAATTTTTTCAAGGCCGCGATATTCCACCTTGATGTTGCAGACCACGCGCAACAGCCAGATGCTGCTGCGCGCCCAATATCTGGCGATGTTCATGATGGCCCAGCGCGGCATCGCATAGGTCGGAATCGCGACGATCATCCAGAACACCAGCAGCAGATAGAACAGCACGTTATAGATGAGCGAACGCAGGAAAATCGAAACCATCGAATATCCAGATCAGTTGGCTTGAGCCGTCGCCGGCCTGTGCGGCTGCGATCCGGCCGGATGGTCCGCGAGTTCGGGCATCAGATCGAGACCGGCTTCCGCCAGACGCACCCGCACCTCGGCGGCGACGTATTTTACATATTCCGATAACAGGAGCCGCAATGTCGCGCCACTCGTCCACCACGGTTCGTCGCGCCATTTCTCGCCGACCACCGCGAACGGAATAAGCCGGATATCGGGCATCGCATGCGTCAGTTCGACGATGGCCCGCGGCATGTGGTAATTCGACGTCACCACGATCAGCGACTTGAAGCCGCGCTCGTGCGCCCAGCGGCGTGTCTCCGCCGCGTTGCTGCGGGTGTTGACGGCGGAGCGGTCGAGATCGACGCAGCAGCGGAGCAGCGACTGGTTGTCGGACAGCGACCGGGAAATATCGCTTGCCGCGCTGGTCGGATGCACGCCGGAGATCAGCAGCCGCTTGCCGTAGCCGGCGGCCAGCAATTCCATCGCGTCCGAGACGCGCGAGGAACCGCCGGTCAGCACCACGATGCCTTCGGCGCGGCTGGCAGGCTCCACCTCGGCGCCGCGCAACTGCGAGAGAAATCCGACGAAGCCGATCGCCGCGCCGACGAACACGATCGCCAGCGCGGCGACGATCGTGGCGCGCAGCCGGCCGCGCGGCGCCATGACCGGCGCATTCGGCGCTGTATCGTCGGGCTGCAAACTCATGCGTTGCCAGTGATCCTTCCCCTCTCGCAAGTCTAGAAGGTTTTGAGGCGAAGTGGAGTCCGGTTTCACGCGGTATTCGGAACGGTTCGCGTCAGTCGATCTCGTCCAGCGTGGCGAAAAGCGTCCGGCGCGATGCCCAGGCGGTGATCGCCGCAATCAGCACCGCCTGCGCCGCCAGCACCAGGTAGCCGGACGGGCGCAGCGAAAACGTCCCCAGCAATGCGGCGAATTGATCGCCGACCGGGGTGCCCGAGAACCAGCCGGCGATCGATTCGGAGAAGCCGAAACCGAGCATCGCGACGCCGCCGCCGATCACGCCGCCCTGCAAGCCGAGCCGCAGAAAATGCCGCAGGAACCGGTTGGCGATAAAGCGGTCCCCGGCGCCGACGAAGTGCAGGACTTCGACGATCGGGCGATTGGCCGCCATCGCGCCGCGGGTGGCGAACGAGACCGAGATGATGGTCGCAATGATCACGAGCGCGAGAATGCCGATGCCGGCGAGCACGGTGGCGCCGGTCATCGACCGCATCCGCTCGATCCAGGCGCGGTGATCGTCGACGCTTGCCGTCGGCGCCACCTGCGTCACCGCCTTGCGCAGCGCCGCCAGATCGAGCGCGGTTCCCGGTTGAACCCGTGCGACGATGACCCGCGGCACCGGCAAATCGTCGAGCGAAAGTCCGCTGCCGAGCCAGGGCTCCAGCAGTTTGGCGGATTCTTCTTTTGTAAAGGGTCTGACCTCGACGATGCCCGCCTGCGTGCGCATCGCCTGCGCCACCGCCGCCGCGTCGCGGTCGAGATCGCGCCCGGCCACGGGGCGCACCTGGATGGTGATTTCGCTCGCGACTTCCGACTGCCATTCCGCCGCCGAGGCGCTCACCAGCAGCACCGTGCCTGTCGTGATCGATGCCAGGAACGTCATGATGGCGACGACGGCGACCAGCGCGCGGCCGGCGATCGAGGCGCGCGGCACGATCGGCGACATGTTGCGCGCCCGCGCCGGCACCTGCGGGCGCTCGTGTCCGAGATCCACCAACGGGCCGTGCTGGTCGATTCTACTCATAGATATGCAACCGTCCCTGATGCAGCACCAGCCGCCGCGCATCGTACTGATCCATCAGCGTGATGTCGTGGGTGGCGATAATGACCGCCGTGCCGGACTTGTTCAATTCGATGAACAACCGCAGCAATCGCCGCCCCAGCGTCGGGTCGACGTTGCCGGTCGGCTCGTCCGCCAGCAATAAATGCGGCCGCGAGATCACCGCGCGCGCGATCGCCGCGCGCTGCTTTTCGCCGCCGGACAGGATCGGCGGCAGGGCGTCCATCCGCTCGCCGAGACCGACCCATTTCAGGAGATCGATGACCTCCTTGCGATAGCTCGACTCCTCCCGGCCCATCACCCGGAACGGCAGCGCGACGTTTTCGTAAGTGGTCATGTGATCGAGCAGGCGGAAGTCCTGCAGTACGATGCCGATGCGCTTGCGCAGATCGGCGACCTCATCCTTGCCGAGCAGCGACACGTCATGGCCGAACAGGGTGACCAGGCCGCGGGTCGGCCGCAGCGACAGGAACAACAGTTTCAAAAGCGAGGTCTTGCCGGCGCCGGACGGGCCGGTGAGGAACTGGAAGGAGTGGGCGGGGATCTGGAAACTAAGGTCGCGCAGAATCTCCGGGCCAAGCCCGTAACGCAATCCGACATTTTCGAACCGAACCAAGCTCAGCTCCGTTCGATGTGGGGCGCGACCGGATCCCCGAAACCGCAGGCCCGGAGCTCATTGGCGTCGCTTCGGCTGCGAACCAAACAAATTGGTTGTGCGTCGGTTATGGTTTCCGATTCGTTAACGGTCGGCTTGTAGCATCCCGCCTGGATCATTGTGGAGATCGGCTCCATGCACATCATTTGCCCCCATTGTACAACGTCCTATGCCATTGATCCGGCTACCCTGGGCGCAGCCGGCCGCACCGTGCGTTGTTCCCGGTGCAAGGAGGTCTGGCTGGCGCGGCCGGAGGACGCGACCGAAATCGTGGCGCCGGCGATGGCGGCAGCCGGCCAACAGGCCGGATCCAGCGACGCCGCCGCGGAATGGGACGCGCTCGCGCGCGAAGACGACAGCGGGGCACAGGACACCCCCCTCGTCGACAGCCCCTCGATTTCAGGCGACTGGCCGGACGGCGATGGTTCCTCCCCGGATGCCGAATCCGACTGGCCGTCGGTCGCGCGGGACGATGCCCTGGACGCCGAAGTCGCCCGGCAACGCGGTTCGTGGGTCTCCAGGCTTTTGAGACCGCCGGCATTGCTCCGCGCGTCGGGCAGGCCCTTCGTCAGCCTCCCAACGGCCTGTGCCGCCATGGGCGCGCTGGTGCTGGCATTGATCATCTGGCGCGTCGACGTGGTGCGGCTGCTGCCGCAGACCGCCGAGTTCTATAAATTGGTCGGGCTTGAGGTAAATCTGCGCGGGCTGATGTTCAAGGACGTGAAGATCACGACCGAAACCGTGGAAGGCAAGCCGGTGCTGGTGATCGAGGGCGTGATAACGGGCGAGGCCCGCAAGCCGGTCGAACTGCCGCGGCTGCGCTTTTCCGTCCGCGACGCGCAGGGCGCGGAGATTTATGCCTGGAACGCGGTGCTGGAGCAGCCCCTGCTGAAGCCGGGCGAACGCGCCTGGTTCAAGTCGCGCCTGGCCTCGCCGCCGCCGGAAGGACGCAATATCGACATACGCTTCTTCAACAAGCGGGATCTCGCCGGCGGCAATGCATGAACAGGGCTGCACGGTTTCGCTTTCGAAGGATGGATGCGCCATGCCGCGTGTGCTGATCGCCGACGATGAAGACTCCATGCGCACGCTGGTGGCGCGCGCCATCGCCATGGACGGCCACGAGACCGTCACCGCGGAAGACGGCGCCGAGGCGCTGGAAATCCTCAACCGGGAAGACGGCGCCTTCGATCTGTTGCTCACCGACATCCAGATGCCCGTGATGGACGGGATCGCGCTGGCGCTGGCGGCGGCGCGCGATTTTCCGAACCTGACGATACTGTTGATGACCGGCTTTGCCGATCAGCGCGAACGCGCCCATGGCCTCAACGCGATCGTTCACGACGTGGTGACAAAACCGTTTTCGGTGGCCGATATCCGCACCGCCGTGGCGGAAGCGTTGGGCGCGCGGAGGCGTTAGCCGAGGCCGCGCTTTCCACCACCCGTCATTGCGAGCGAAGCGAAGCAATCCACGGCAGCGGGCAAGAGGCAGATGGATTGCTTCGTCGCTTCGCTCCTCGCAATGACGGCGAACGGTCTAATAATCCTTCAGCAGCCGCTCGATGTAGTCGAGTTCGATCTGCGGGCGCTGCGGGTCGGCGAGGCGGCGGCGCAATTCTTCCAGAATCCGGCGAACCCGCTGCACGTCGATTTCGCCGGGGATTTTCACCGAAAAATCATCGGTGAACTCGCGCCGGTGCAGCGGCCGTCCGAGCGGATCGTCGGTCGGACCGCCGTTGCTCTGCTGCCTTCCTGCGCGATTGCCCGGACCGTCGCCCTGTCCGTCGCCTTCGCCCTGCTGCATCGCCTCTGCGAGGCTCTGGGCGCCCTTGCGCAGCGCTTCCAGCGCCTTGCCCTGCGAATCCACGGCGGCATCGGCGTTGCCCTCGCCTAACCTGCCGCTGGCATCGCCCATCGCGCTGTCGGCCTGGCCGAGGCCGTCCTCATCGCCCTCCTGGTCACCTTGTTCGCCCTGCTGGCCCTGCTGACCCTTCTCGCCGCGTTGGCCCTTCTCGCCACGCTGGCCCTGCCCCAGGCCGCGCTTGGCAAGCTCCTGCTGCAATTTCTTCAGCCGGTCGCGCAGGCTCTCCTGATCCTGCTGCAGATCGCCCATGCCCTGATCGGCTTTCCTGCCGAGCATGCGATCGCGCCGCGAATCCTGGCCCTGCTTGAAGGTCTTGTCGCGCAATTGCTGCTGCTTGCGGATCATGTCGCCAAGCTCGTTCAGCGCCTGCTCCATGTCGCTGTCGCCGGACTGGCCGGGCTGCGCCATTTGCAGATTTTCCAGCATCTGCTGCAGCTGTTCGAGCAATTGCTTGGCGGCTTCCTTGTCGCCGGAGCGCGACAGCCGCTCCATCCGCTCGATCATGTTGTTGAGGTCCTGCTGGCGCAGCACCCTTGTGTTGGGATCAAGCGGGCGCGCCAAGGCCTGCGGATTGTTGCGCAGCTGCTCGGCGAGCTGGCGCATGAATTTATCCAGCGCCGCGCGCAGGTTCTCGGTGAGCTTCTTGATCTCTTCGTCGCTGGCGCCGCGCTCCAGCGCCTGCTTCAGCGCGTCCTGGGCGGCGCGCAGGGCCTTGTCGACGTCGGTAATGTCGCCGTCCTCGATGGTGACGGCGAGCGCCCAGAGACTGGCGACCACCTCGCGCAGCGAGTCGTCGGTACGGGCGGCCTCGAGCTGCCGCGCGACGCTGAAGAGGCCGAGATACTGGCCGGCCTCGGGCGTGAACAGTTCCGGCGCGATCATCAGCGCGTCGAGCGCCGCATAGACCTGCGCGTTCTGATTGGCGTCGAGCGCCAGGATGCGGCGCTGCTCGATCAGCGCCCGCGCCAGGGGTTTGGTGAACAGCCGCTCCGGAAGCCGCATGTTGAAGGGCTGGCTGTGGCCCTCATTGCCGGCCTCGTCCTTCGCCGTCAGCGTCAAGGTGACGTCGGCGCCGGCGTAGGGGTCCTCGCTGAGATCCTTCACCGTCTGGCCGACGCCGTTGCGGGTCCGCGCATTCGGAAGCACCAGCGGAAATTGCGGCGGGGCGAACAAGGGCCGCGGCTCGGCCGAACCTTTATCCGTCGCGCCTTTCGGCGCGTCGCCCGGGCGGGCGGCGAAATGCGCCTGCGCTTCGGTGACGCCGTAATCGTCCTCGATCTTGTAGGACATCTGCAGCGAGCCGCGGGCCTGACGCTCCGGGTCTTTCGCCAGCGAAATGGCCGGGGCGCGGTCAGGAATGGCGGTGAACTTCCATTGCGGCTGACCGGAGGGCGCGCGGACATGCGCGGTGCCATCGCCTGCAATGGTGAAATGCCGTTCGTTGGTGCCCTTGGGCGCCTGCTCGGCCGGCTGGGCCTCGGTCACGCCGCCGCCGGGCACCACATCGAGCGTGCCGCCGCTGGAGCGGACGATCAGCGTGCTGCCGGCCGGCACCGGCAACGGTCCCGCGGCGGGGATGGCGGCTTCCTTGTTTGCCGCCGACAGGATGATCGGCGGCTTGCCGGTATAGAGCGGCGGCGTCACCCAGGCGTCGACCCTGATATTGGCCGGCGACAGCACGCCGTTCCAGTCGAACGCCGCCTCGGTGCGCAAGCTGCGCTCGTCGCCGGCGGCGACATAGGCCGCAACCATCATCACCGCGACCAGCGCGCGCAGCGCCCAGGGGTCGTGGATCGCCAGCCGCGGCGACGGCAGGCCGGCGCGGATGCGCTTGATCGATGCCAAGGTGCGCTCGCGCTGCACCTGCCACAGCGCCCGGGCGACGGGATCCTCCGTCGCGATCGTATCGGTCAGCGCGGTTGCCGGGCGGTGGCGGATGCCCGAGCCGCGGTCGAGCCGGCCCAAAGCCTCTTCGCGGGTCGGCCAGCGGAACCGGGCAAGCGGAAACAGCGCGCCGAGCGCCGCCAGCACGAACAGGCCGAAGCCCACGGCGCGCCCCACAAAGGGCAGCGCGAGCCACAATCCGGCCCAGGACACCACCAGAAACAGGCCGATGACGGTCAATAGCCGCGCCAGATGGGGCCAGCTCCGCTCCCAGGCGATCGCATATTTGGCCCGCTGCAGGGCCTGCGCCAGCTTCAGCCGCGCAACGGCATCAGCGTCTCGTGCTGGCTCTGACGGGTCGGGGGTAGCGCCGCTCAATCAAACTCTCCGGGTTGCCGACACACTAGCCTAGCACAACGGCGGCAGTGAGGCACCCGTACTTGACCGGTAACCCCCACCCGGAAATACGCATAACACGAAGGCGTGACTGCCGGCCTTCGACCTCGTAACGTCGGCCGCGAACCATCAAGGGAAACACCGAGGACCATTATGGACAAGAAGACGCACGACAAGGGACTGGAAATTCGCAAGGCGGTGCTGGGCGAGGCCTATGTCACCAACGCCCTCAAGAACGCCGACGATTTTAACAAGCCATTCCAGGAACTGGTCACCGAATATTGCTGGGGCGCGGTGTGGGGCCGTGAGGAACTGCCGCGCAAGACCCGCAGCATGCTCAACCTGGCGATGCTCTCGATCCTCAACCGGCCGCACGAATTGCGGGTGCATATCAAGGGCGCGCTGGTCAACGGCGTGACCAGGGAGGAGATTCGCGAAATCCTCATGCAGGTGGCGATCTATGCCGGCATACCCGCGGGCGTCGACAGTTTCCGGATCGCGCGCGAAGTGTTCGCCGAGTTGGACAAGGGCTGAGCGAGCCCCAGCCGTCATTGCGAGCGCAAGCGAAGCAATCCATCGGCGACGCGGCAGAAGGCTAGCTGGATTGCTTCGTCGCTTTGCTCCTCGCAATGACGAAAGTCTGACCGATTTGATCACTCCGTTTTGAGATAGACGTTAGGAAACATCACCATGGACATCGGATTCATTGGCCTCGGCAAGATGGGCTTTCCCATGGCCCGCCGCCTGATCGAGGCCAGGCATCAGCTCGTCGTATTCGATAGCCGCAAGGAGGCGGTGGACAAACTGGTCGCGCTGGGCGCTGAGGCCGCGTCCTCGCCGAAGGACGTCGCCGACCGCGCCGAGACCGTGATGGCGAGCCTGCCGTCGCTGCAGGCCTCGCTCGAGGTGGCGACCGGCAAGGACGGCGTGATCGAGGGCAAACGGGTAAAACGCTTCATCGATCTCTCCACCGTCGGATCGCACATGGCGGTGCGGATTCACGACCTGCTGGCGAAACGCAACATCGTGCAGCTCGACAGTCCGGTGAGCGGCGGCGTCGGCGGCGCCGAAAAGGGAACGCTCGCGGTGATGGTCTCGGGTCCGAGGGCCGATTTCGAGGTGGCAAAACCCGCGCTCGAGGTGATCGGCAAGGTGTTCTTCATCGGCGAAAAACCCGGCTCGGCGCAGACCATGAAGCTCGCCAACAACCTGTTGTCGGCGACCGCGGTGGTCGCCACCTCCGAGGCCGTGGTGATGGGCGTCAAATCGGGCCTCGATCCTGCCGTCATGATCGACGTGATCAATTCCGGATCGGGCATGAACACCGCGAGCCGCGACAAGTTTCCGCGCTCGATCCTGCCGCGCAGCTTCGATTTCGGGTTTACGACCGGATTGATGGTGAAAGACGTCCGGCTCGCGCTTGAGGAAATGAAGGCGCTGGGGCTGTCGATGGAAGTCGCCGAAGCGGTCGGACGGCTCTGGGAAGTCGTGATCCGCGAAATGGGTGCGGAGTCCGATTTTACTTCCGCGATCAAACCGATCGAAAAAGCCGCGGGCGTGGTGGTGGGAGGCGCAAAAGGCGGTCACGCGGCCAAGTAAGGCCCTCTCGTCGTCCCGGCCAGCGAGCACAGCGAGCGCGAGCCGGGACCCATAACCACCGATGTGCACGTTGTGCGAAGCTGGAGCCACAGCGGCCGCGCAACCACAAACGGCTGTGGCTATGGGTCCCGCTTTCGCAGGGACGACATCACGCTGGAGCTCACAGCCACGGCGCCGGTCTGTCCATCGCGATCAGCGCGTCGACCTCGATGCGCGGGCGCACCACCGCGTATTGGTCGCCCTTCACCAGCACTTCCGGCACCAAGGGCCGCGTGTTGTAGGTGCCGGACTGCACCGCGCCGTAAGCGCCCGCGGTCATGATCGCCAGGAGATCGCCGGCCTTGGGCTCGGGCATGGTGCGCCCGAGCGCGAGATAATCGCCGCTTTCGCAGACCGGTCCGACCACGTCGGCGACGATCCTGGGCGCGCCCTGTCCCGCCTCGCGGATCGGCAGGATGTCGTGATGCGCCTCATACAGGGTCGGGCGGATCAGATCGTTCATCGCCGCGTCGATGATGACAAAATTCCTGGCGTCGCCATGCTTCACATAGATCACGCGCGCCACCAGGATGCCGGCGTTGCCGACGATCATCCGCCCCGGCTCGAACATCAGCGTGCAGCCGAGATTATGCGTCACCCGCTTGACCATCGCGGCGTAGGCGGCCGGCACCGGCGGCGCTTCCCGGTCCATGTGATAGGGAATGCCGAGCCCGCCGCCGAAATCGACATGGGAGATGGTGTGGCCGTCGGCGCGCAGCGTCTGCACGAATTCGGCCAGAAGCCGGAAGGCGGCCTCCAGCGGCACCAGATCGGTGATCTGGCTGCCGATATGCACGTCGACGCCGGTGACCTTGATCCCCGGCAGTTTCGCCGCGCGCGCATAGACTTCGCGCGCACGCGCGAGCGGCACGCCGAACTTGTTTTCCGATTTGCCGGTCGAAATCTTTGCGTGCGAGCCGGAATCGACGTCGGGATTGACCCGGACCGAGATCCGCGCCGTGCGCCCCTGCCCGCTGGCGAGCCGCGACAGCAATTCGAGTTCGGGTTCGGATTCGACATTGATGCAGAGGATGTCGGCGGCAAGCGCCGCGCGCAGCTCGGCTTCGGTCTTGCCGACGCCCGAGAACAGGATCCTCTCGGGCGGAATGCCGGCGGCCAGCGCCCGCTTCAATTCGCCGCCCGAAACCACGTCGGCGCCGGCGCCGAGTTTTGCCAGCGTCCGCAGCACCGACTGGTTGGAGTTCGCCTTCATGGCGTAACACACCAGCGTCTTCTCGCCGGCGAAGGCGTCGCTGAACACGCGGTAATGGCGCTCGAGCGTCGCGGTCGAATAGCAATAAAACGGCGTGCCGACCGCGTCCGCCAGATCGATAAGATTCACCGCCTCGGCGTGCAGCACGCCGTTGCGATAGTCGAAGTGATTCATGGCTGGTGTTCCAGCGGAAGAACGGTCGCGAATGTCAAATCCACCGCACCAGCTCAGTTACTATTCAGAAGCGGATCGAGAATGAAGGATTTCCTGCCGCCCTTGTTGGCGGCCGGCGGCGCGTCGGTCCCGTAATACGGATTGAACACGCTCGGCGCGCTTGCCGCCGGCTCATGGTCGGCATCCTGCTGCGCCGCGGCGGCCGCCTGCGGCGGGGTGTTCGGCGGCAGGTCGAGCGCGCCCTTGCGTCCGCAACCCCCGAGCGCAAGCACGGTCGCGCTCAAAAGGATGATGGCCCATCCCTGACGTGTCGGGTGGTAATTGCTGTTCACGACAAAATCCCCAATGCGGGCCGCACCATACAAAGATTGCCCTGTTCTGGCGAGAGGAGGACAATCATGAAATTGCAGCGAAATTCCTGTGCTCAGCCCAATTTTCGCTCTTTTTCCAGCCGCCTGAGCCAGGCTTTCGCCTGCGCCAGCACGTTCTTCGGGGCGGTTCCGCCATAGCTGGCGCGGCTCTTCACCGACGCTTCGACCGAGAGCACGCCCAGGGCCGCGGCCGTGATCCTGGGCTCGATCGCCTGCATGTCCTTCAGCGGCAGCCGGTGCAGCGGCACGCCGTCTTTCGACGCCTTGGCGACGATGCGTCCGGTGACGTGATGGGCGTCGCGGAACGGCATTTTCAGCGTCCGCACCAGCCAATCCGCGAGATCGGTGGCGGTGGCGTAGCCCTCGCCGGCAGCCAGCTTCATCCGCGCCTCGTCCGGCACGATGTCCATGACCATTCCGGTCATCGCCCGGACGGCAAGCGACAGCGCGCCGAACGCTTCCATCGCGCCCTGTTTGTCCTCCTGCATGTCCTTTTGATAGGCAAGCGGCAGGCCCTTCATCACGATCAGCAATGCGGTCAGTGCGCCGATCACCCTGCCCGTTTTGGCGCGAACCAGTTCGGCGGCGTCGGGATTGCGCTTCTGCGGCATGATCGAGGAGCCGGTGGTGAATTTGTCGCTTAACCGCACCAGCCCCACCAGCGGCGAGGTCCAGATCACGATTTCCTCGGCGAAGCGCGACAGGTGCACGGCCGCGATCGCCGCCGCCGACAGGGTTTCGAGCACGAAGTCGCGATCCGAAACCGCGTCGAGCGAATTGGCCATCGGCCGGTCGAAGCCAAGCGCCTTCGCGGTCGCGGCGCGGTCGATCGGGAACGAGGTGCCGGCGAGCGCCGCGGCGCCGAGCGGCGATTCGTTGAGACGCTTGCGCGCGTCGGCAAAGCGGCCGCGGTCGCGCGCCGCCATCTCGACATAGGCCAGCAGATGATGCCCGAAGGTCACCGGCTGCGCGGTCTGCAGATGGGTGAAGCCCGGCATCACGGTCGCGGCATGTTCCAGCGCCCGCTCCACCAGCGCGTGCTGGAACGCGGCCAGCGCCGCATCCAGCTCATCGATGGTGTCGCGGACATAGAGCCGGAAATCGGTCGCCACCTGGTCGTTGCGCGAGCGCGCGGTGTGCAGCCTTCCCGCGGCGGGTCCGATCAGTTCGCCGAGCCTGCTCTCGACATTCATGTGAATGTCCTCGAGCGCGCGCTTGAAATCGAACGACCCCTTGCCGATCTCTGACAAAATCGTGTCTAGACCGTTTTTGATATTTTTCGCATCGTTTGCCGTGATAATGCCTTGCGCGGCGAGCATCGCCGCGTGGGCCTTGGACGCGGCGATGTCCTGGGCGTACAGGTGACGATCGACGTCAATGGAGACGTTGATTTCCTCCATGATCGCATCGGGGCGCTCCGTGAACCGGCCGCCCCACATCTTGTTGCTCATGATCTGTTACTCATGACCTGCCATTGATCGTCACCCCGGCGCGCCGAACGCCTAACGCCGCACCCGGCGCAGCCCAAACCGGCCGTTGCACAGGCTCTGCATAGCCGTATCTGATACAGGATGACAAACGATATGCCTGAACTGCCCTCGCCTCGCCCCGCTGCCACGCGCCGGATTCCCATCGCCATCGGGGCGGTCGTGATCGGGGCGGTGATCGGATTTGCCGGGGTATACGGGATCGGCGGGCTGAAGCGCAACGCGACGGGCGACCCCGCCTGCCGTGGAGCGCTCGACCTGGCGCGTAAAATTGCGCCACTGGCGCATGGCGAGGTGGCGGCGCTGACCATGGCGACAACCCCGCTGCGGCTGCCGGACCTCGCCTTCGAGGATGCCGACGGCAAGCCCAGAAAACTCTCCGACTGGCGCGGACGCACGGTGCTGGTGAACCTGTGGGCCACCTGGTGCGTGCCCTGCCGCAAGGAGATGCCCGCGCTCGAGCGCCTGCAAACGAGGCTGGGGGGTGCGAATTTCGAGGTGGTGGCGATCAATATCGACACCCGCGACCCGGAAAAGCCGAAGAATTTCCTGAAAGAGGCCCATCTGACCCGGCTCGGCTATTTTAGCGATGAGAAAGCCAAGGTTTTTCAGGATCTTAAGGCGATAGGCCGGGCGCTGGGGATGCCGACCTCGGTGCTGGTCGACGGCCAGGGCTGCGAGATCGCCACCATCGCCGGGCCGGCGGAATGGGACAGCGACGACGCCATCAAGCTGATCACGGCGGCGATGCAGCCGGCGGGTTGAACCCCGTCATTCCGGGGCGATGCGAAGCATCGAACCCGGAATCTCGAGATTCCCGATGTGCAATTGCGCATCTGGTCGGTCCTGCGGACCATCCCGGAATGACGATGGAAGAGATTAAGCCGTGACGTCGAGGTTGCCGCCGATTCCGGCGCCGACATTGGCAAGCGACGACATGTTTTGCTGGGCCGCGCCCAACAGCGTCAGGACCGCGGATTTCTCCGAATTGGCGTTCGATTTCAGAAGCGTGGCGGCGACCTGCATCTGCACCTTGCCCGCCTGAGCGGCGAGCAAGCCGCTGACCATGCTCATCATGTCCATACGCCACCCTCCGTCGCGAGCCACGCTACAAGGCAGGCGTTAACGAATGCTGGAGAGGGAGCGTCAGCGCGTCGGGACCGGCTTTTCGCCGCGATAGTCGTAGAAGCCGCGCTGGGTCTTGCGGCCGAGCCAGCCGGCCTCGACATATTTCACCAGGAGCGGACACGGCCGGTATTTGGAGTCCGCCAGCCCCTCGTGCAGCACCTGCATGATCGAAAGGCAGGTATCGAGCCCGATGAAATCGGCGAGTTCGAGCGGCCCCATCGGATGGTGCGCGCCCAGCTTCATCGCGGCGTCGATCGCCTCGACGTTGCCGACACCTTCGTACAGCGTGTAGATCGCCTCGTTGATCATCGGCAGCAGGATGCGGTTGACGATGAACGCCGGGAAATCCTCTGATACCGCGACCTGCTTGCCGAGCTTGGTGACGAATTCCCTGGCCGCGTCGAAGGTCGCGTCATCGGTGGCGATGCCGCGGATCAGTTCGACCAGTTCCATCAGCGGCACCGGATTCATGAAGTGAATGCCGATGAACCGTTCGGGCCGGTCGGTGGAGGCGGCGAGCCGCGTGATCGAGATCGACGAGGTGTTGGAGGCGACGATGGCGTCCGGCTTCAGCACCGCGCAGAGATCGTGAAAAATCTTGCGCTTGACCTCTTCCTTTTCCACCGCGCTTTCGATCACCAGATCGCAATCGGCGAGCCCGTCGATCGTCTCGGTGGAGACGATCCGCTCCAGCGCCTTTTTGCGCGCGTCCTCGGTGATGATCTTCTTGGCGACCTGGCGCGACAGATTGCCGTTGATGGTCGCCATCCCCGACTTCAGGCGATCCCCGGACACGTCGTTGAGCACCACGTCGAAACCGGCCAGCGCCGCCACATGCGCAATCCCGTTGCCCATCTGGCCCGCGCCGATCACACCGACCTTCTTGATCATAGCCGCCATTTTGTCATCTCACCGGGGCGCGGCGCACGTCCCGCGCCTGCCTTTCCTCATTGCATAAACGCCGGCCGGAGTCCCGGCCGGCCGAAAGCGTTACTTGCCGAGCTTGCCGAGTTCCTCGGTCAGCTCCGGAACCGCCTGATACAGATCCGCAACCAGACCGTAATCGGCGACCTGGAAAATCGGCGCGTCCTCATCCTTGTTGATCGCGACGATCACCTTGGAATCCTTCATGCCGGCGAGATGCTGGATCGCGCCGGAAATGCCGATCGCGATATAGAGCTCCGGCGCCACCACCTTGCCGGTCTGCCCGACCTGCCAGTCGTTCGGCGCATAGCCGGCATCGACCGCGGCGCGCGACGCACCGACGCCGGCGCCGAGCTTGTCGGCGAGCGGCTCGATATATTTGGCGAAATTCTCGCGGCTCTGCATGGCGCGGCCGCCGGAGACGATGATCTTGGCCGAGGTCAATTCGGGGCGGTCGCTCTTGGCGACTTCCTCGCCGAGGAAGCTGGAGAGGCCGGGATCGGCCGCCGAGGCGGCATTTTCCACCGGCGCGCTGCCGCCGTCGCCGGTCGCGGTGAAGGTGGAAGTCCGCACCGTGATCACCTTCTTGGCGTCCTTCGATTTCACCGTCTGGATCGCGTTGCCGGCATAGATCGGCCGCTCGAACGTGTCGGGCGAAACCACCTTGATGATCTCCGACACCTGCATGACGTCGAGCAGGGCTGCGACGCGCGGCATCACGTTCTTGAAGCGCGAGGTCGCCGGCGCGACGAAGGCGTCATAGGAAGGCGCCAGCGCCACGATCAGGGCGGCCAGCGGCTCGGCGAGGTCGTGGGCATAGGCGGCGGCATCCGCCAGCAGCACCTTCTTGACGCCGGCGAGCCTGGCCGCGGCGTCGGCTGCGGCCTTGGCGTTTTCGCCGGCGACCAGCACATGCACTTCGCCGCCGAGCGCGGCGGCGGCCGTCAGCGCCTTGTTGGTGGAGTCCTTGATTCCCGCATTGTCGTGTTCAGCAATCAACAGCGTCGTCATCAGAGAACCCCGGCTTCATTCTTGAGTTTCGACACCAGCTCAGTGACGTCCTTGACCTTGACGCCTCCCTTGCGGCCGGGCGGTTCGGATGTCTTGAGGATCTCGAGATGGGCGGTGAGATCGACGCCGTAATCGGAGGCGCTCTTTTCCGCGATCGGCTTCTTCTTCGCCTTCATGATGTTGGGCAGGCTGGCGTAGCGCGGCTCGTTCAGCCGCAGGTCGGTCGTGACGATCGCCGGGCCCTTGAGCTTCAAGGTCTGCAGGCCGCCGTCGACTTCGCGCGTCACCTTGAAATCGGTTCCGTCGACTTCGAGCTTGGAGGCGAAGGTCGCCTGCGACCATCCGAGCAGCGCCGCCAGCATCTGGCCGGTCTGGTTGGAGTCATCGTCGATCGCCTGCTTGCCGAGAATGATCAGGCCGGGCTTCTCCTCGTCGGCAATGGACTTGAGAATCTTCGCTACCGCCAGCGGTTCGACATTCCCCTCCGCCTTGACCAGGATGCCGCGGTCGGCGCCCATCGCGAGCCCGGTCCGGATGGTTTCGGACGCCTGCGCGGGGCCGATCGACACCACCACCACCTCGGTCGCCTTGCCGGCCTCCTTCAGCCGCAGGGCTTCCTCGACGGCGATTTCGTCGAACGGATTCATCGACATCTTGACGTTGGACAGTTCGACGCCCGATCCGTCGCTCTTGACCCGGACCTTGACGTTGTAATCGACCACCCGCTTTACCGGAACCAGAACCTTCATCGATCCTCTTTCGCTTGGATTTTGGGTATTGATCAGCTTGGGCGCGGAACCTAAAGGTCCGGTCAATCCCGGTCAACGCGCGAAGGCCAAAAATCGCCGCCAAACCGCCGCGCGTTAACGGTTCTGGCCGGGCACCCACAGCACGTCCCCGGCGCCATTGTTGTTCATGGCGCGGCTGGCGACGAACAGGAAGTCCGACAGCCGGTTCATATACTGGATCGCGGCGTCGCCGACCGGCTCATCGGGCTTGGCCGCGAGTTCCACCATCATTCGTTCCGCCCGGCGGCATATTGTGCGCGCCAGATGCAGGTGGGCGGCGGCCGGCGTACCGCCCGGCAGCACGAACGAGGTCAGAGGCTGAAGCCGCGCATTGAGGGCGTCGATGTCGCGCTCGAGGCGCTCGACCTGGCTCGACAGCATCCTCAAGCGTTCCGCCTTGCCCTCGCGCTGGGGCACCGCGAGGTCGGCGCCGAGATCGAACAGATCGTTCTGGATCAGGCCCAACATCGCGTCGAGATCGCGCGCCTCAGTGAGATACAGCCGCACAATGCCGATGGCGGCGTTGGTCTCGTCGACGGTTCCATAGGCACTGATGCGCAGATCGTATTTCGGCCGGCGTTCGCCGCTGCCGAGCGCCGTAGTGCCGTCATCGCCGGTTCGCGTGTAGATGCGATTAAGGACGACCATTGCCCGGCTCCTCTGGTCGTGCCATCCGATTCGATCGGAGCGGATCATGAGCCATCTCTTTGCTTGAACGTGATCTTTTCGCAAAAACCGGGTTACAGCCTAACGATAGACCGTAACCCCTCGCCCCAACCCTCTCCCAGAGCGCGATGACGGCGAATGCCACCGGCTCTTTTGTAAGCGTAATCTTCGGCGAACCGATGTCCACCTTCCGGATCATGCTCAGCGCCCTATCGCCCAGACCGCGAGCATGGTGATGACAATCGCTACGAATTGCAGCGCCACCCGCCACCGCATCAGCGTCTGGGAGCGGTTCGGCGACCCGCCCCGCATCATGTTGACAAGACCCAGTAACAGTACCAGTGCGACAGCGCCGACGGCGACGGGAAGGATGATCGTACTCAGGAATGATGCCATGGCCGTACTTAACACCGCCCAGAGCGGTCCGCCACCGCGCTCGCGCCATCAGCAACGATCTGGCTTTTAGCTCAATAATATCAGAAGGTAGCCGGTGTGGTTGGTTCAGAAGTTCTCTTCAGTATTTGCTGCGAGCCCGTCAAGAGAACTTCTGAACCAAAACCACACTGGAATCATGGATTTCTAGTGTCCTTTCGAATCCGAAGTTCGCAAAGTGGGTGCTGCGAGTTGGTGCGAACTTCGGATTCGGGACACTAGTCCGCCGAACGAACCCGTCTTCCTCTGGCCAAGGTGAAATGTGAGGCAGCTTCGCTACGTCTATCTGGTCGTGATGGATGCGTTCTACACGTTTCTCGCCGATGACGGCTGGGCGATCGCCAGCCACATCGCGCTGTCGGCGCTGATGGCGCTGTTTCCGTTTCTGATCGTGCTGACGTCGCTGGCCGGCTTTTTCGGCTCCAAGGAACTCGCCGATCAGGCGGCGGGGCTGATGCTGCAGGTCTGGCCGAAGCAGGTCGCCGATTCGCTGTCGGGCGAGATCCACGATGTGCTGACGACGACCCGCGGCGACGCGCTGACCATCGGCGCCATGCTCGCGGTGTATTTCGCGTCGAACGGCGTCGAGAGCCTGCGCGTGGGACTGAACCGCGCCTATTCGGTGATCGAGCCGCGGCGCTGGTACTGGCTGCGGCTGGAATCGATCGGCTACACGCTGGTCGCCGCCTTCACGGCGCTGGCGATGGCGTTGCTGATCGTGCTCGGCCCGCTGATGCTGGAAGCCGCCCGGCGCCACATTCCGCTGGTCGTCGAAACCAACGAGAATTTCCTCAACGTTACGCGCTACGGCATCACCGTCGCCGCGCTGACGGTGGCGCTCTTCATCCTCCACGCCTGGCTGCCGGCGGGCCGCCGCGGATTTCTGCAGATCCTGCCCGGCATCGTCTTCACCCTGGTGGCCTCGCTGGTATCGGGCATCGTGTTCGGCCAGTATCTGGCGCGCTTCGCCAATAACTACGTCACGATGTATGCCGGGCTCGCCTCGGTCATCATCGCGCTGGTGTTCCTGTATTTCATCGCCGCGATCTTCGTGTATGGCGGCGAACTCAACGCGGCGATCATCAAGTCGCGGCTGCCGCACGGCGTTTCGCTTCAAGCAGCGCAGTCGCTAGAGCCCTTGGACTCACAGGCTTGACCAGAAACGCGTCGGCGCCGGCGGCGCGCGACGCCGCTTCGTCCTCGCCGCGGCCCGACAGCCCGATGATCGCGATGCGGCCGAGCGGCGGGCCAAGCTGGCGAATTCGCTTGATGGCCTCGATCCCGCTAATGCCCGGCAGCACCATGTCCATCAGCACCACGTCGAAGTCGCCTTGCGCGATCCGCTCGGTGGCGGCCTCGCCGCGTCCGATGAATTCCGCCTGATGGCCGAGTTCGGTGAGGATCGTATTGAGCACGACGCGGCCGAACGGATTGTCCTCGACGCCGAGAATGCGCAGCGCCTGTACCGGCACCGCCGGCACGCCGGCATCCGCGCCAGGGCTCGCCGCCTCCGGCGCCTTGGCGCGGGCCAAGGTCACCGTCAGCGTGAAGGTGGTGCCGCCGCCGCGCCGTGGCGCGACGACGATGTCGCCGCCCATCGCGCGCGCGATTTGTTTCACCGACGATAGTCCGAGCCCGGCGCCGCCGAAGCGCGAGGCGATGCTGACATTGGCCTGCGAGAACGGGCGGAACAGGCGTTTGATCTCGCCGAGCGTGAGCCCGATCCCGCTGTCGGAAACCGCGAAGGCGACGCCGACCTTGCCTTTCGCGCCGCGCATCGGCGTCACCTCAAGCGCGACGCCGCCCGCTTCCGTGAACTTCACCGCATTGTCGATCAGGTTTTCCAGCGCGGCGCGCAGCCGCACGGGATCGCCGACCACCAGCGCCGGCAGCTTCTCCGAAATATCGACGCGGGATTGCAGACCTTTCGCCGCGGCCCGGCCGGCGAGCAAATCGCCGGCGCTGCGCGCCAGCGCCCGCAGATCGAAGAAATCCTGCCGCACCCCGGCGTGGCCGCCTCGCGCGGCATCGACAAACAAGGTGGCGAGGCTGGCGAGATGTTCCGCGCCCGCCTTGATGGTATCGACCCAGCGCCGCTCGCGCTCGTCGAGATCCGACGTCGCCAGCAGATCGCTGATGGCAAGAATGCCGGTGAGCGGCGTGCGGACCTCGTGCGCAAATGCGGCGAGCGCCGTCTCGACCATGCCTGGCCCGGCCGTCTTGGCGGCGGGCTTGCGCGCCTTGCTCGCGGCAAGGCCAAAAGCGCGCTTTTTCGGCGGACGGCTTTTCGTCGATCGCGTGGTGCGCCGCGAGCGCGGTTTTGGCGCCATGATTCCCCTGACCTTGGCCGACCCCACCATGCCATGGCCGGGCTCGGAGAGTCACGCCGGAGGGGATTTTTCCCCGTTTTGATCGGCGTTTGGTAAAAATCGTCCGCCAATCAGGGCAGGCCGACCAGGCGGCGGATATCCGCCGGCGTCGCACCCCCGGCGCGCAATTCGCGAAGGCCGGTGGCCTCGGTCGACTTCGACAGCTTTCGCCCCTCGCCATCGAGGATGAGGCGGTGATGCCGGTAGGCCGGTTGCGGCAAACCGAGCAGCCGTTGCAGCAGGCGGTGAACGCTGGTCGACCAGAACAGGTCCTGACCGCGCACGACTTCGGTCACGCCCTGCAAGGCGTCGTCGATCACCACCGAAAGGTGGTAGCTGGTCGGCGTCTCCTTGCGCGCGAGGATGACGTCGCCCCAGGCTTCCGGCCGGGCGGCCACGACGCCGGTCTCGCCATCGGGACCTTCGCCGCGCTCGTTCCAGGTAGAATCGCGGACCCGCGCGCATGCCGCGGCCATGTCGAGGCGCAGCGCGTAGGGCGCGCCGGATTCGAGTAGTCGCGCGCGCACATCGGACGCAAGCGATTTTGCGGCACCGGGATAGAGCGGCGCGCCGTCGGGGTCGCGCGGCCAGGGGGCGTGCGTCTCCCGCTCCGCCACCAGCCTTGCAATCTCGGCGCGGCTCTCGAAAGCCGGATAGACCAGGCCAAGGCTTGCGAGTTTCTCGACCGCTTCGCGATATCCAGCAAGATGTTCGGACTGCCGCCGTACCGGCGTTTCCCAGGCAATCCCGAGCCAGGCGAGGTCTTCAAAAATCGCGGCCTCGAATTCCGGCCTGCAGCGGGTGGCGTCGATATCCTCGATGCGCAGCAGGAACCGGCCGCCGGCCTGGCGCGCCAAATCAAAATTCAGCAACGCCGAATAGGCATGGCCGAGATGCAGATAGCCGTTCGGGCTCGGCGCAAAGCGGAAGACAGGCGGCATTGATCTCTTTCGCGGGACGTGATGGTTTTAAATCGCAATGCTCCTCCACCTCAACACCCAGGCCGACCTCGAAGAGGCCATCCACGCGCTGGTCAAGCAGGACCCGCGGCTCGAACCCGTCCTTGAGATCGCGGGCATGCCGGCGCTGCGGCGGCGCGAGCCCGGTTTTACGGGCCTGGCGGCGATCGTCTGCGGCCAGCAATTGTCGACCGCGAGCGCCGCGGCGATCTGGGCCCGCCTCACGGCCGCGTTCGATCCGTTCCAGCATGAGAGCTTGCGCAAGGCGCGCGCCGACCGGCTGGGCCGGCTCGGCCTGTCGGCGGCCAAGATCAAAACCCTGAAGAGTCTGGCGCGCGAGATCGCCTCCGAACGATTGAATCTCGACGTGCTGGCGAACGAGGACGCCGACGCCGCGCACAACACGCTGACGGCGCTGCACGGCATCGGCCCCTGGACCGCCGACGTCTATCTGCTGTTTTGTCTCGGCCATGGCGACGCCTGGCCGGCGGGCGATCTCGCCGTGCAGGAAGCGGTGAAGATCGGGCTTGGGCTGAAGGCGCGGCCGACCGCGAAACAGATGGCGCCGCTGGCGGAGCCGTGGCGCCCCTTGCGCGGCGCCGCGGCGCATCTGTGGTGGTCCTATTACCGGGCGGTCAAGAAGCGCGAGGGCGTGATCGGCGGAAAGGACCGGCAGCGGTAATCACGCCGTCGTTTGGCATATCCCGCCCTTTCTGCGCGCTCCCAAACGGTATAGGTTTTGCCGGCAGGGAAAACGCCGCGAAGACGGCCGGGAAGAGCAGACGCCAATGCTGGACAGAACTGAAGACATTTCGACCGCCGCCAAAAACTGGCTGGGGCAATTCGAGAGCGCCATCGCAAAGCCTGACGAGTCCGCGCTAAAGACCCTGTTTCACCCGGAAAGCTATTGGCGCGACGTGCTGGCGCTGAGCTGGAACCTGCAGACCATCAACGGCGCGGACGCGATCCTGCGCGAGTTGAAAGCCCATGCCGTCAGCGCCGCGCCGCGCGGTTTCGGATCGATCCCGACCGCGCCCCGCCGCGCCGGGTAACCCGCGCCGGCACCAACGCGATCGAGGCGATTTTCAAATTCGAAACCGCTGTGGGGCGCGGCAGCGGCATCCTGCGGCTGGTCCCCGACGCCTCCGACGGCAACCGGCTGAAGGCCTGGACGCTGCTGACGGCGCTCGACGAGCTGAAGGGTTTTGAGGAGCAGCTGGGATCGTCGCGGCCGCGCGGCCAATCCTACTCGCGCGATTTTCGCGGACCGAACTGGCTCGACCTGCGCAAAGCCGCGGCGCAATATGAAGGCCGCGATCCCGACGTGCTGGTGGTCGGCGGCGGACAGGCCGGGCTCGCGATCGCCGCGCGCTTGAAACAATTGCAGATCGACACCCTGATCGTCGACCGGTGGCCGCGCATCGGCGACAACTGGCGCAAGCGCTACCACGCGCTGACGCTGCACAACCAGGTGCAGGTCAATCATCTGCCCTATATGCCGTTCCCGCCGAACTGGCCGGTCTACATCCCCAAGGACAAGCTCGCCAACTGGTTCGAGGCCTATGTCGATGCCATGGAGCTGAACTACTGGACCGGCACCGAGTTCGAGAGCGGCGCCTACGACGAAGCGCAAGCACGCTGGAAGGTCGCGCTGCGCCGCGCCGACGGTTCGAAGCGCGTCATGCATCCGCGCCATGTCGTGATGGCCACCGGCGTCAGCGGCATTCCGAACCTGCCCGAAATTCCGTCCCTGAAGAATTTTGCCGGCACGGTTCTGCACTCAAGCCAATATGACGACGGCGAGGCGTGGAAGGGCAAGAAGGCTATCGTGATCGGCACCGGCAACAGCGGCCACGATATCGCGCAGGACCTGCATTCGAGCGGCGCCCGGGTGACGCTGGTTCAGCGCAGCTCGACGCTCGTCACCAACATCGAACCGTCCGCGCAGCTCGCCTATGCGGCCTATAACGAGGGCACGCTGGAAGACAACGACCTGATCGCGACCTCGATGCCGCTTGCGCTGGCCAAGCGAAGCCACGTCATGATTACCGAACAATCGAGGAAGCTGGATCAGGCGTTGCTCGACGGGCTGGAACGCGTCGGCTTCAAGCTCGATTTCGGCGACGGCGGCACCGGCTGGCAGTTCAAATACCTCACCCGCGGCGGCGGCTATTATTTCAACGTCGGCTGCTCCGACCTGGTCGCCAGCGGCGCGATCAGACTGATCCAGTTCTCGGATATCGAAAGCTTTGTCGCCGAGGGCGCGCGGATGAAGAGCGGCGAGACGCTTGCCGCCGACCTGATCGTGCTGGCGACCGGCTACAAGCCCCAGGAACATCTGGTGCGCAAACTGTTCGGCGACGAAATCGCCGAGCGCGTCGGCCCGATCTGGGGTTTTGGGGACGGGCAGGAGCTGCGCAACATGTACACGCGCACGCCGCAGCCCGGCCTTTGGTTCATCGCCGGCAGTCTCGCGCAGTGCCGGATCAACTCGAAATATCTGGCATTGCAGATCAAGGCGATCGAGGAAGGCTTGCTGCCGCGGGGCGCGCGCGCGGCAAAGCCCGATGCGGCCTTCGCGTGAATAGCTGAAACGTCATTCCGGGGCGCGCGAAGCGCGAACCCGGATGCAATTCACATCGGGGTACTCGAATTCCGGGTCTGGTCCTTCGGACCATCCCGGAATGACAGTCATGGGGGACAGCACACATGCCGGTCATTCTCGGCTCGGGCGAGCATCGCTACCGCGTGGTGGAGAACTGGGCGAAGCTGCCGGACGGGTGGAGCCTCACCGACGTCGCCTCCGTCGCGGTCGACAGCAAGGACCGCATCTACGTCTTCAATCGCGGCGCCCATCCGATGGTGGTGCTCGACCGCGCGGGCAATTTTGTCACCAGCTGGGGCGAAGGCCTGTTCAATCGCGCACACGGGCTGCACATCGACGCCGACGACAATCTCTACTGCACCGACGACGGCGACCACACGGTGCGCAAATGTACTGTCGACGGCAAGGTGCTGCTGACGATCGGCATCCCCCACAAGCCGGCGCCGTTCATGAGCGGCGAGCCGTTCCACCGCTGCACCCACACCGCGCTGTCGCCGAAGGGCGAAATCTATGTGTCGGACGGCTACGGCAATGCCTGCGTGCACAAATTCACGCCCGACGGCAAACTGATCAAGAGCTGGGGCGAGCCGGGCAGCGATCCCGGCCAGTTCAACATCGTCCACAATATCGCCACCGACGCCGACGGCTTCGTCTATGTCGCCGACCGCGAGAACCACCGCGTCCAGGTGTTCGACGGCAACGGCAAGTACGAAGCACAGTGGAACAACCTGCACCGGCCCTGCGCGCTGCATTGCTGCGGCGGCAAGAGGCCGAATTTTATCATCGGCGAGCTCGGTCCCGGCATGCCGGTCAACCGCAAGGTGCCGAATCTCGGTCCGCGGCTGACCATTGTCGATGCAAAAGGCAAGACGCATCGCGCGGCTCGGCGGCGAAAACGGTCCGGGGCTGGAGACCGGAAAATTCCTCGCGCCGCACGGCATCGCGCTGGATTCGAAAGGCGACATCTATGTCGGCGAGGTCGGCGTCACCAACTGGAAGACCAGCTTTCCGGATGCGCCGATGCCGGCAGAGGTCAAGGTCGGTGCGCTGCCTGCAGAAGCTGGAGAAGATTCGAAGCTTAGCCCGTCATTGCGAGGAGCTCCGCGACGAAGCAATCCAGCTTTCCGCTCTGCGGCGCGATGGATTGCTTCGCTGGCGCTCGCAATGACGAGTTCAGAGACAACCTTCCAGCGAGGGCATGCTTCACTCCGACTTGATGTTGGACGCCTTGATGATCGGCCACCAGCGCTCGGCTTCGGCCTTCTGGAACGCGCGCAAGGCTTCCGGCGATTGCTGGGCTGAAGCGGCGTGATCTGAATGCCGAGTTCATCGAGGCGCTTCTGCACCGGAGGGATCGGCGAGCACCTGCACCAGGGTGGCATTCAGCTTGGCGATGATGTCCTTCGGCGTGTCCTTGGGCACCCACAGTCCGTACCAGAGCGAGGCGAAGAAGCCGGGCAGCCCCGCCTCGTCCGCCGTCGGAATATCCGGCGACGACGGCAGCCGCGTCCTGCCGGTGATCGCGAACGGCTTGACGCTGCCGGCGGCGACCAGCGACTTGAAATTCGACGACGGCTCGATCATGAAATCGATCTGCCCCGCCAGTAGATCCTGCATGGCCGGCGCGTTGCCGCGATACGGCACGAACTGGAACTTGGTTCCGGTCTCCTTCTGAAACGATATCCCGGTGAGATGGCCGGTCGCGCCGACGCCGGCAATGCCGACCGACGCCTTGTCGGGGTTGGCCTTCAGCCAGGCGATCAGCCCCTTCAAATCGTCCGCCGGCAGGCTCTTCTTGCCGACGATCAGCAGCGGCTCGCTGCCGATCTGGATGACCGGCTCCAGATCCTTCAACAGATCGAACTGAAGCGTGTAGAGCCCGCCGGTCAGCATATGCGTGGTCGAGGTGCCGATCGAGAGCGTGTAGCCGTCGGCCGGCGAACGCACGGCGCGGCCGACGGCGATACTGCCGGCGGCTCCCCCGACGTTCTCGATGACGACGGGCTGGCCGAGGATTGGCCGCATGTTCTCGCCCAGGAAGCGGGCCAGGGTGTCGGTCGCGCCGCCGGCCGGGAACGGCACGATCATGGTGATCGGACGCGTCGGATAGCCCTGCGCGACGGCCATGCCGGCCCATCCCAGACCGACAATCGTCGCGACGATCAACGCCAGCAATTTACGCATGTGGTTTCCCCCTGAATTGAAGCCGTTCTGTCAACGCATGTCTGAGCGTCGATCTTTCGCTGCGCTTTCTGCCGCGGCGCGCCGATCAAACCTCGCCCAGGACCTCGCGCCGCCGTTGTTCGGATTCCTCCGCATAGCGCCGCATCGCATGCGCCTCGGTGAGAACCCCGATCGGCCGGTGTTCGCCGTCGGTATCGACCACGGCCAGCGATTCCGCTTCCGCGGCGTCGAAAACCGCAATGGCTTCCTGGATGTTCATGCCGGGATGCAGCACGACGTCCCGGTGGTGCAGCAGGCCGATCAGCCCGTCGGTCGCCTCGATATCCGGCGCGTGCGCGTCGGCCACCAGCGCCAGCCCGACATAGCGGCCGTTGCCGTCGACCGCGACCACCTGGGTCTTCGACCCCAGCGGAAATTTCTCGCGGAATTCCTCGATTGCCATGTTGGCGTTCACGGTGGCGACGTCCTGGCGCATCAGGCTTCGCACCGTGAGGTCGCGGATCCAGCCGATATCGGCGGCGCTGCGGATGGTCTCGCCGCGCAGATGCAGCCGCCAGGTCGCGAAGGAGTAGCCGAACAGTTCGCGGGTGATCTGGGTCGAGATGATGACCGCCACCAGCACGGCCGTGGTGAGCCAGAGATTGCCGGTCGATTCCAGCGCGATGAACGACATCGTCAGCGGCCCTCCGACCACCGATGCCGACAGCGCGCTCATGCCGATGATGGCGTAGACGTTCGGGTTGAGGTTGAGCCCCGGCCAGACCGTGTCGAAGCCGCCGGCGAACAAATGACCGCCGAGCGCGCCCAAAAACAGCGTGGCGAAGAACAATCCGCCGCGGAAGCCTGATCCCAGCGATATCACCGACGCAATCGCTTTCAGGACGAATATGGTCGCGACCACCGAAAGCGGAATTGAAACAAATCCGGCAAAATGCAGCGCGCCATGCCCCGACGACATCACCTGCGGCGTGATCAGGGCGAGCAGGCCCACGCCGAGGCCGCCCAGCGCCGGGCGCAGCGGCGGCCAGAGCCGGGTCTTGGCAAGCAACGTCTCGCACAGCGCCACGCCGCGCATGATGGCGATGCCGAACAGCGCCGCCAGAACCCCGAGCAGCGCGGCGATGGCGAGATCGCGCCCGAGCACATCGCCGACCGGACCGACGCCGACGCCGAGCGACAGCACGGTGAATGCATGGGCGACAAAGTAGCCCGCCACCGCGGCGACGCCGACCGGCGTCAGGCTGGCCGGCGTGTATCCCCCGATCACCAGTTCGAAGGCATAGAAGGCGCCGGCGAGCGGCGCGCCGAACGCGCCCGCGATCGCAGCCGCAGCGCCGCAGCCGACCATGATGCGCTGGTCGGCGCGGCGCAGATGAAAGCCGCGGCCCAAAGAGGCGGCGAGACCGCTGGCAAGCTGGGTGTAGCCGGCCTCCAGCCCGACCGAAGCGCCGACGCCCGAGGACCAAACCGTCTGCAGCGCCACGATCACGCTGCCGCGAAACGACATCCGGCCGCCATGCAGGGCGTTGGCCTCGATCGGATCGATCTCGCGCGCCGGCCGAAATCGCAGCAGCACCAGGAACGCCACACCCAGCAATAGTCCGCCGAGGCTCGGCACCAGCAACGCGCGCAGCGGCTCGATGCTGAACTGGCTCGAAAGACGTTCCCCGACTTCAATGTTGAACAGCAGCACGTGCAGCCCTTCGACCGCCGCGCTCATCGCGGCCACCACCAATCCGCCGATGGTGCCGACCAGCGCCGCCAGGACGACCAGGCTGGTTTCATGGGCGCGAACGAATGCCCTTAAGCGGCGCGGCGCTTCGAGAAAACGGGAGGAGGTGACCATTCGGGTTGGGTCCGTTTACGGCCGAAATGTGCCGCCCGCCTCGTTTAGCGGTGTTCGCGCCGGTCATGCAACCCGGACCGGGCGACGGCGGATAAGGCCGCCAACGCTCTTCACAATCCCGTCACGCTGCCTGTAGTATGTCAACGCGTGCTGCTTCGCAGCTAATTATGGGGGTCAGGAGCGTTACTTGAACGCACATGTCTCGCAAGGCGGTTGGCCGGTACTGGTGCTGAACGCGGACTTCCGGCCGCTCAGTTACTACCCGCTGTCGCTCTGGTCGTGGCAGGACGCGATCAAGGCGGTGTTCCTCGACCGCGTCAACATCGTCGAACATTACGACCGCGCGGTGCGCAGCCCCTCCTTCGAGATCCAGCTGCCGAGCGTGGTGTCGCTGAAATCCTTCGTCAAGCCGACCACGCATCCCGCCTTCACCCGGTTCAACGTGTTCCTGCGCGACCGCTTCGTCTGCCAGTACTGCTCGGCCAGCGACGATCTCACCTTCGACCACATCATCCCGCGCAGCAAAGGCGGCCAGACCACCTGGGAAAACGTGGTCGCGGCGTGTTCGCCATGCAACCTGCGCAAGGGCAATCTGACGCCGCAGCAGGCGCGGATGTTTCCGAGGCAAGCCCCGTTCGCGCCGACGGTGCACCAGCTGCACCGCAACGGCCGGCTGTTCCCGCCGAACTATCTGCACGACAGCTGGCTGGATTATTTATACTGGGATACCGAGCTGGATCCGTAGGCGAGACAGGCTCGCCGCGTGTCGCGGGTGTCCCCGGCGCCCGCCCACGCATTAAAGATCGTCTTCGCGATTTCGCAAATCCTCATGCTGGAGCGCAGTGCCACGGCCGGAGCCTCGGCATTTCGGCCCATGATCGGCGCGTGTCCTCGCGGGTCCGCATCACGCCAAATGGCAGGCCACGAAATGCCCGTCGTTTCCCTGCTTCAGTTCGGGCGCGGTTTGCCGGCAGCGTGGCTCGGCGATGGGGCAGCGGGTGTGAAAATGGCAGCCTGTCGGCGGGTTCATCGGGCTCGGCACATCGCCTTTCAGGCGGATCCGCTTGCGCTTCACCTTCGGATCCGGCACCGGCACGGCGGAGAGCAGCGCCTGCGTATAGGGGTGTTGCGGATGGCGGTAGAGATCGCTGGCCCTGGCCAGTTCGACGATGCGGCCGAGATACATGACCGCCACGCGGTCGGAGATATGCTCCACCACCGAGAGATCGTGAGCCACGAACAGGTAGGTGAGGTTCAGCTCGCTCTGCAAATCTTCCAGAAGATTGATCACCTGCGCCTGAATGGACACATCGAGCGCCGAAACCGGCTCGTCGCAGACGATGAACTCTGGTTCCACCGCGAGCGCGCGCGCGATCGCGATGCGCTGGCGCTGGCCTCCGGAAAATTCGTGCGGGTAGCGGCGCATGTGCTCGCCCTTCAGCCCGACCTTGACGAGCAAGCTCGCCACGCGATCCTCCCGCTCCTTCTCCGAGGAGGCGAGCTTGTGGATCGTCAACGCTTCACCGAGGATGGCGCCTACGGTCATGCGCGGATTGAGGGAGGCGAAAGGGTCCTGGAACACGATCTGCATCTTGCGCCGCAGGGCGCGCAGATCGTTGCCGCCGAAAGGCCCAGCACGTCCTGCCCGTCAAAGACGATCTCGCCTGATGTGGGCTCGATGAGGCGCAGCACGCAGCGGCCCGTGGTGGACTTGCCGCAGCCGGATTCGCCGACCAGTCCCAGCGTTTCGCCGCGATTGACCGCAAATGACACGCCATCCACCGCATGAACGCGCCCGACCTCGCGCGACAACAGTCCGCCGAGGACGGGAAAATGCTTCTTGAGATCGGTGACGCGCAGCAAGGGTTCGCTCACGGCGCCTCTCCCAGATGGCAGGCCATGCGATGGCCAGGGGCGATCTCGCGCAAGGCCGGCTCCCTTTCGGTGCAGAGGCTCGTGGCGTAGCGGCAGCGCGGCGCGAACCGGCAACCGGGGGCGGGATTGATCAGGATCGGCACGGACCCGCCGATCGCCTCCAGCCGGCTTTTATGCTCGCTGTCGAGGTCGATGCGCGGAATGGAGCGGATCAGGCCCTGCGTATAGGGATGGCGCGGGTCTTCGAACAGTCTGTCGACGGTGGCCTCCTCGACGACCTTGCCGGCATACATCACCACCACGCGCTGCGCGGTTTCGGCCACCACGCCCATGGCATGGGTGATCAGCATCACCGCCATGCCGAAGCGCTCCTTCATGTCCTGCAACAGATCGAGGATTTGCGCCTGGATGGTCACGTCGAGCGCGGTAGTAGGCTCGTCGGCAATGACGAGCTTGGGCTTGCAGGCCAGCGCCATGGCGATCATGACGCGCTGGCGCATGCCGCCCGAGAACTGATGCGGGTAATCATGCACACGCGCTTCAGCATTGGGAAGCTGCACCAGCTTCAGCATCTCGACCGTCCGGGCGAGCGCGTCCTTGTTTGACAGGCCCTCATGGCGGCGCAGGCTTTCCGCGATCTGCTCGCCGATGCTCAGCACCGGGTTGAGCGAGGTCATCGGCTCCTGGAAGATGAAGCCGATCTCCTTGGCCCGGACCTCGTCCAGCGCGCGGCTGGTGAGCGGCACGAGGTCGCGGCCTTCGAACATGATCCGGCCTTCGACGATGCGGCCCGGCGGCATGGCAATCAGCTTCAGGATCGACATCGCCGTGACGGTCTTGCCGCAGCCGGACTCCCCCACCACACCGAGCGTCTCGCCCTTGTTGATGGTGATGTCCACGCCGTCGACCGCCCTCACGATGCCGTCGTCGGTGGCAAAGTGGGTCTTCAGGCCCTTTATTTCGAGCAAGGGCGCCATCAGATCACCTGTCGCGCATCGAGCGCGTCGCGCAACCCGTCGCCGATGAAATTGATGGCCACGACCGCGATGAAGATGGCTCCGCCCGGAAACAAGGCCCAATGGGCGGCAATGTCGAGATAGTCCTTGGCGTCATAAAGCAGCCGCCCCCAGGTCGGGGTATCCGGCGGAAAGCCAAGACCGAGAAAAGACAGCGTCGATTCGGCGATGATGGCGGCGGCGACATCGATCGTTCCGGCAATGATCACCGGTCCGACCGCGTTGGGCAGGATGTGGCGCACCACCTGCCGCACGGGACTGGCGCCGAGCGCGCGGGCGGCCTCGACGAAATCCTTCTCGCGAAGCGAGAGGAACTGGGCGCGCACGAGGCGGGCGACCGGCATCCAGCGCAGCCCGCCGATCACCAGCACGATGAGGATGAAAATGCCGCCCTCGGGGCCGAGCACGGCTTTGAGCCCGTCCCGGAACAGGTAGATGAGGAGCAGCAGGAGCGGCAATTGCGGCAGCGAGAGGAAGAGATCGGTGAGCCACATCAGCGCATGACCCAGCGCGCCGCGCGACATGCCGGCAAGCGCGCCGATCAGCGTGCCGACGATCACGGAGACCATCATCGCGGCAAGGCCGACGGCGAGCGAGATGCGCCCGCCATAGATCATGCGGGCGAGGATATCCTGCCCCAGATCGTCGGTGCCGAAGGGATGGGCCAGCGAGGGACCCTCGAGGCGCGCGTTGAAATCGATGTCGTTGATGGCGACGCGCCAGAGGAAGGGGCCGAACACCACCGCCACGACCACGACAAGGAGCAGGACCGCGCTGACCACGGCGAGCTTGTGGCGGCGATAACGCCGCCAGGTCTCGCGCCAGGGCGAATAGGTGCGCCGCTCAGCGGAGGGAGATGCGAGGGTCAAGCCAGCCATACAGAACGTCCGCGATCAGGTTGAAGAGCACCACCAGGCAAGCAAATACGAAGGTCACGGCCATCACGACCGGGGTGTCGTTGGAGAGAATGGAGGAAATCAGCAGCGAGCCGATGCCGGGAATGCGGAAGATCTGCTCGGTGACGATGGCGCCGCCGAACAAGGCGGGCATCTGCAGCGCGATCAGGGTGACGACCGGAATCATGGCGTTGCGCATCACATGCCTGACGATGACCCTGGCCTGCCCCAGGCCCTTGGCGCGGGCGGTGGTGACGTAATCGAGGCGGATCACGTCCAGCATGGCCGAGCGCACGAAACGGGTCATCGAAGCCGCCTGAAACAGGCCGAGCACCATGACGGGCATGATCGCCTGCTGCAGCTCTTCGATGAGCCAGTGCACGCCGGTTGCCTTGATGTCGGTCGTATAGACGAAGGGCAGCCAGTCCAGCCTGATCGAAAAGATCAGGATGAACAGGATGCCGGTGAAGAAGGTCGGCAGCGAAAAGCCGATGAAGGCGAGCGTGTTGGCGATCTGGTCGAACATCGAATAGGGCCTGGTGGCGGCATAGACTCCGACCGGTATCGCAACCAAGAGCGCCAGCAGCTGCGCCGAGCCGATCACATAGAGCGTGGTCGGCAGGCGCTGCAGGATGAGCGTATCCACGTTCATCCGGCTGACAAAGGAAAAGCCCCAGTCGCCCTGCGCCATGGCGAGGAGCCAGTGCAGGTAGCGAAGATAGACCGGATCGTCGAGGCCGAACTTGGCCCGAAGCGCGAGACTCACTTCGGGCGGCACGTTCGGGTTGGTCGCCAGTTCCGAGAACGGGTCACCGGGCGCAAGCGCGAGCACGGTGAACAGCACCAGCGAGATACCGAGCAGACTCGGAACGGCGATCAGCAGGCGACGCAGGATATACTGTCTCATGAGAGAACAATCCGGACCACGCCTGTCGTCAGGCCTCCCGATACCAGTCCTGGATGTTGTCGGTGTCGTTGGCCCAGCCGCTGATCACCGGTTTCAGGGTATTCGACGACGCGCCCACCTTCAGGCGATGGAGCACGGGAACGAACACCGTGTGCTCCCAGAGCAGATCATTGGCCTTGATATAGAGCCCGGCGCGCTTCACCGGATCGGTCTCCATTTCAGCCGCCTCGATCACCTTGTCATAGTCCTTGTTGACCCATCGCGGAAAGTTCTGCCCCTGCCATTTGTTCGCCTTGGTGGCGACGTTTTCCGAAACGTAGCGCTTCATGTGCAGCGCCGGATCCGGCTGGGTCATCGGGATCTGGAACTCCTCGAGGTCGGAATAGAACTTGGCATAGGTGTCCGGGTTGGCCACATCGGACGAGAAGAAGACCGAGGCAACGACCGATTTCAGCTCAAGCTCGATGCCCGCCTTCTGGCAGGCTTGCTTGACAATGGCCTGGGTCTTCTGGCGCGGCGCGTTGATCGAGGTCTGGTAGAGCAACTTCAGCTTCTTGCCGTCCTTCGCGCGGATACCGTCAGCCCCGGGCTTCCAGCCGGCATCCTCCAGGAGCTTGATCGCCTTTTCGATGTTGAATTCCCAGCGCGTGTTCTTGGAAACAAACCGCGGGGGACCATTCAGGTAGTTGGCGGTGGTCAGCCCGGCCCGGCCGTAGATGTGCTTCTGAACGGCGTCGCGATCGACGAGCAGGTCAAGCGCCTTGCGCACGGCCGGGTCGGAGAGCAGCGGGTGCGTCGTCTTCATGCTGGAGCGCTCGCCGTCGACCTCGGTATTGGGGTCTGTGTTGTTGAGCGCGATGAATTCGATATCGCCACCCGTCGCATAAACGGTCTTGCCCTTGCCGCCCTTTTCGAGGCGCAGCAGCACTTCGTCTTCCACCTGCATGTTCCAGGCGTAGTCATATTCGCCTGTCTGGATCACGGCGCGCGCCGCCGAGACCGCATCGCCGCCCCCCTTCATTTCGATCGTGTCGAAGTAGGGGCGGTTGGGCATGTGGTAGTCAGGGTTGATCTCGCCGCGGACGAGATCGCCCGGCTTGAATTCGACGAACTTGTAGGCACCGGTACCGACGGGCGCCAGGTTGTTCGGGGCCTCGCGGGATTTCGCGCCCTTGTAGTCCGCAAACAGGTGCTTGGGGATGATGCAGCCATAGGCGCCGACAAAAGCACTGGCCCAAAAAGGAGTCGGGCTATTGAACAGGACGCGGACGGTATGGTCATCGACCTTTTCGACCTTGAGGTCGCGGTAAACGGCGATGCTCACCGCCGCCGTGGCGGGATCGTTGGCGTATTCGCAGGTGAACACCACGTCGTCGGCGGTGAAGGGTTTGCCGTCGTGCCATTTGACGCCGGGCTTGAGCTTCCAGGTGACTGATTTGCCGTCGGCGGCGAGGCCGCCGTTCTGGATCGAGGGGATTTCGGCCGCAAGAATCGGGTTGAGATTGCCGTCCACGTCCCAGCTCGCAAGCGGCTCATAGAACAGGCGCGAGCCGTCCTGATCCTTGGTGCCGGTGGCAAAGTGCGGATTGAGCAGGGTCGGCCCCTGCCACCAGAGCAGCTTCAGCGGGCCGCCTCCGCCGCGCTTGGTCGGCTTGTACGGTGACGGGCTCTGGGCCATGGCCACGCCGCCGATGGCGAGGATTTGCGTGGCCATGGGCGCGGTGAGGCCAAGGCCGATCATGCGCTGAATGAAGGCGCGGCGATCCATGCGGCCGTCCTTCACCTCGTCGATCATCATCTTGAGTTCAGTGTCCAGCATTGTCGCCCCTCCTCTGGTTGTCGTGTGGTTGCAGCAGGCCGCAGGGCGGCCGCGTGAAGCGTCCTCGGGAAGTTGGCACACCGAATGTCCCGCAGGTCAACTTGTTGCGGCAGGAATGCAAAGCGTTTTCTGTTCGCGGCTTGGGCAGAAGGGCGCTCTGGCGCACACGGCTTCGGCAATCCGGCGGTAAAACCCTCTCAAACGCGCCTTGCAGTGCGGAAAATTTGTTCGCCGATCAGGTCAGGGACATGTCCAGCGGCGGCGCAACATCGTCCGGCAACGGGCTGACATAGGGCGTGCGGGCCGTCCGCTTCTTGAGGTCGGCCTTGGCGGCGGCGATCAGATCCGGTTCCGTCAGCGCCTTGACGCCGAGCCCCGCCATGGCCTTGGCGGCCTGCACCATGGCCTTGTGGGCGGCCGGGCTCTTGCCCTGCGCCACCACCTGCCAGGTGTGCAGCGGGGTGCCGATGGCGACCGTCGGGGCATGGACCTGAACGGTCGGGACGACCCAGCTCACGTCGCCCACATCGGTCGAGCCGATGAGAGGGTTGCGCTTGGCGTCAAGCGGCACGAGGAAATCGGCCAGCGGGCGGTCGGTGGGATCCATGCCGATGGCGTGATAGACGGTGGCGATGTCCTTCTCGGTCAGGGTCGAGCGGATTTTCGTGGCGAAATCCTTGTCCGCCTCGTCGAAATGCGGAGGACCGAGTTCCTCCATGATCCGGTGCAGCGTTTCCTCAAGCGGAGTGTTGGGCAAGACATTGGAGACGGCGGAAATGATCCGCATCTCCATCCTGGTTTCGGTCATCAGCGCCGCCCCCTGCGCGACCTTGTGGACACGCTCCACCAATTCGTTCATGCCGGGCAGGTCGCGGGCGCGGATGGAATAGCGCACGCGGGCATGGGCCTGCACCACATTGGGCGCAATGCCGCCGGTGTCGAGCAAGGCATAGTGGATGCGGGCGTCGCTGGGCATGTGCTCGCGCATGTAGTTCACGCCGACATTCATCAGTTCCACCGCGTCGAGCGCGCTGCGGCCCAGATGGGGCGAGGCAGCGGCATGCGAGGTGCGCCCGGTGAAGATGAAATCGGCACGCGTGTTCGCCAGCGACGGCGTTACCACCACCTCCCAGAAGCTATAGGGGTGCCAGGTGAGGGCGATGTCGGCGTCATCGAAGGCCCCGGAGCGCACCATGAAGGCTTTCGCTGCGCCGCCCTCTTCCGCGGGGCAGCCGTAATAGCGCACGCGCCCGGGCACCTTGTGGGCGGCAAGCCAATCCTTCACGGCCGTGGCGGCGAGCAACGCGGCCGAGCCGAGCAAATTGTGGCCGCAGCCATGGCCATGCCCTCCCGCCTCGACCGGGCGAGACTCCGCCACGCCCGCCTCCTGGCTTAGACCGGGCAGCGCGTCGTATTCGCCGAGGAAGGCGATGACAGGGCCCCCCTCGCCCCATTCGCCCATCAGGGCCGTGGGAATGCCTGCGACATTGTCTGTGATGCGGAAACCCTGATGGCGCAGCTCGGCCAGATGCTCGGCGGAGGAACGCGCCTCGGTGTAGCACACTTCGGGCGTCGCCCAGACCCTGTCGCTCAGGGCGATGAAGCGCCCCTTGATTGCGTCAACGCCGCGCCAAATGTCGTTGCGGTTGTCCATCACCGGCCCCTGATTCAATGTAAGGATGAAATCGTTATCAGCTTCGCCAGACCCCGCCTAGCACCGGCCGGGGCGCCAGCCATGCGGCCGGCGCGAAGGAGGCGTCGGTCGCAGCCTGCTCGCCCTGTAACATGCGCAGAGGCAACCTGACAGCAGGCGCGGATGTTTCCGAGGCAGACGCCGTTCGCGCCGACGGTGCATCAGCTGCATCGAAACGGCCGGCTGTTCCCGGCGAACGATCTGCACGACAGCCGGCTCGATTATTTATCGGGATACCGAGCTGGATCCGTAGGCGAGCAGATCATGTTCGCCGCAGCCATACGGCCCGGCGTCGCATTAGTCGCCAAGCAGCTCCAGCGTCTTTCGGTCCGGCGTGCCGCCATAGAATTTCCTGATGGCCGCGGCGAATTCCGGATTCGAGGATACCGCGCCGAACAACGTCATCGACGAACAGAATTTGAGGTCATCGGGACTGCCGAGGATTTCGCCGGATGGTTTTGCCCTCGACGGCGTTGACGAGCGCCGTGCATTCCGGAAAGCCTCGGTCCCAGAACGGCATGCCCGAGATAGGCCACGGCCTCGTCGCGCGAGCGAAGCGCATACCGCTGCGCCATCGGGCTATGGCCGAGGCCGGCCAGCTGGGGAAAGATGAACCACATCCAGTGGCTTTGCTTGCTGCCCTGGCGCAGTTCTGTGAGAACCCGGGAGTAGACCGGCGCCTGGGCATCGACAAAGCGCTGGAGATCGAAAGGATCGGTCATGCTGCTGGCCTCGCTCCGAATTGACCCTCAGGCCGGGAAAAGGAACGAAAAGCATCCGGTAATTTTTCCTTTCCCGGTTGTTTGCAAGTTACCCGGTCATCGCTGATGCACCGCCTGCGTGAAATGATATTCCGGCATGAGGGCGAATTGACGGCGCGGCGAACTCATTCCTTCAGGTTACCAAAGAACTGAACCATATGAGTCAGGCCATCCGGTCTCTGCGTTTCACACAAATCATATGACGGGAGACTTTCGCCGCAGTCGTTTGCGACATAAGATCGTCGCTGGTTTCGTGCGCCGCTGTTCCCTGAAATCAAGGGATACCCGCGCCGGTAGGCCAGGAGATTCTCCATGCCCTCTTTGACTGAATGGAAAGTGCCGCCGGCGTATCAGCCGCGCCCGGGCGACTACAGTTTCGATCTCGATCGCGTGCTTTCCTCGGTGGTCGGACTGCATTCGATCATTCCCGGCGACGCCTTCAGCGCGGAAACGCTGGGCACCGAGCGCGCCGGCAATGGCGTTCTGATCGACGACGGGCTGGTGCTGACCATCGGCTACCTGATTACCGAAGCCGAAGCGGTCTGGCTGCATCTCGGCGACGGCCGCGTGGTGGAAGGCCACGCGCTCGGCTTCGATTTCGAGAGCGGCTTCGGGCTGGTGCAGGCGCTTGGCCGCATCGACCTCGATCCGCTGCCGCTCGGCTCTTCGGCCCAGGCCCGGATCGGCGACCGCGTCGTGGTCGGCGGCGCCGGCGGCCGCACGCGGTCGGTCGCCTGCCAGGTCGCCGCCAAGCAGGAATTCGCCGGCTACTGGGAATATCTGCTGGACGAGGCGATCTTCACCTATCCCGCCCATCCCAATTGGGGCGGCACCGGGCTGATCTCGAACCGCGGCGAACTGATCGGGATCGGCTCGCTGCAGCTCGAACGCGAGCGCGAGGGCAAGGCCGAGCATGTCAACATGATCGTGCCGATCGATCTCTTGAAGCCGGTGCTCGACGATTTGCGCAAATACGGCCGCGTCAACAGGCCGGCGCGGCCCTGGCTCGGGATGTACTCGACCGAGATCGACAACCGGGTGGTGGTGATCGGCATCTCCGCCAAGGGACCCGCGGCGCGCGCCGAGCTCAAGGCCGGCGACGTCATCCTGGCGGTGAAGGGCGAGAAGATCTCCAGCCAAAGCGGCTTCTACCGGAAACTCTGGGCGCTCGGACCGGCCGGCGTCGACGTGCCGCTCACCGTCTACCATGACGGCGTCACCTTCGACGTGGTGCTGACCTCGACCGACCGCGCCAAACTGCTGAAGGGCCCGCGGCTGCATTAGAGCGCGATCGGCGCTAGCGGAGACGGGCGATGAGCGAGGCCGTGGTGGACGACATCGTGGCCGTGCTGCCGCCGCTGTTGCAGTCGCTCGAAGCGCTCGCCTTCATCGCCCGCCATCTGAACCCGCCGCAGTTCGATTCCGTCATGGAGGCCGCAGGCCTGCCGGATCAGGCCCTGCAGGCCGTGCGTCCTCGGCTGGCGGGCTGGCCCGAGCAGTTCGGGAACATACGGTCCTCGCTCGAGGCGGCGAGCGATGCGGCGCTTGAGGCATTTTCGGGATTGCGCGCGGTCCAGCACGGCAACGGCGACCTGATTGCGGTGTTTCGCGCGCTGCGTCATGTCCCCCGCGCGCAGGAGGCGCTTTATCCCCTCGCCGCGAGACTGCCGCCGGTCTCCAGCTTCTTTCTCGATCCCGGCCTGCGCGAAGATGAAGGTCTGCTGGCGCGCCTCGCGGAGCCTGCAAACGAAAGCACCGGGATCTTTCACGACCACAACGAACCCGGCAGCCGGGGCGGCTTCTCGCTCTACGTGCCGGAGTATTACACGCCCGACCGCGCCTGGCCGCTGGTGATGGCGTTGCATGGCGGCAGCGGCAATGGCCGCGGCTTCCTGTGGAGCTGGCTGCGCGACGCGCGCAGCCGTGGCGCCATTGTGGTCGCGCCGACCGCGACCGGCAGCACCTGGGCCTTGATGGGGGATGACGGCGACACGCCGAACCTCGCCCGGATTCTCGATTCCGTGCGCGGCCGCTGGAACATCGATCCGACAAAGCTGCTGCTGACCGGAATGAGCGACGGCGGCACGTTCTGCTATGTCACGGGACTGGAGAGCGCCTCGCCCTTCACCCATCTCGCGCCGGTTTCCGCCACCTTCCATCCGCTGATGGCGGAGATGGCGGACGCGGAAAGACTGCGGGGCTTGCCGATCTATCTCGTGCACGGCCGGCTCGACTGGATGTTTCCGGTGCAGGTGGCGCGGCAGACCCGCGACGCGCTGTCGGCGGCCGGCGCCGACGTCACTTACCGCGAGCTCGAGGATCTCAGCCACTGCTATCCGCGCGAGATGAACGCGCCGATCCTGAACTGGCTGGCCGGCGAACGATGATGATCACACCATGCCGCCATTGGCGCGCAGCACCTGGCCGTTGACCCAGCCGTCATCGGGACCGACGAGGGAAGACGCGCGCCCATGACGACTGGATCAGACCGTCGTCGAAGTAGTCGTTTCTGCCGTCGCTATTTCTTCTTCGCCGCCGCCGCTTTCCGCGCATCGGCAATGGCCAGATCGAACTGCGCCATGGTGAGCACGCCCGGCACCCGGAATTTGCCGACGATGAAGGACGGCGTGCCATTGAAGCCGAACGCGGTGGCCTGATCGTTGTTGCGCTTGAGAATCGCGTCGATCGCCTTGGCGTTGGCTTCGAGGTCGCGCTTGGCGCGGTCGACATCGATGCCGGCGCCCGCGAGCAGTTCGCGGATGCGCGGCTCGGTCAGCTTCGAGTTGACGCCGATCAGCGCTTCATGGGCCTGAAGGTATTTGTCCTGGTATTTGCAAGCCAGCGCCATCCGCGCCGCGACGACCGAGACCGGCCCTAGAATCGGCCAGTCCTTCTGCACCAGCCGGACCTTGCCGTCGTCCTGCACCACCTGGCGCAGCTCGGGCTCGACCTTGCGGCAATACGGGCACTGGTAGTCGAAATATTCGACGATCGTGATGTCGCCATCGGGATTGCCGGCCACCGGAATATCCGGATCGCGCAACACCAGGGCTTCCGTCAGCACCGTCTCCTCATTGCCTTGCCCGAATGCCGCTCCTGGCGCGGTCTCCAGACCGAGCATGACGGCGCCTGCGCCGAATAGGCCAAGCGCCTCGCGCCGGCTGCGTCCGCGATTCGGCCGCGCCGGATCGATCGATCTTGTCATCTCTGGTCTCCCGGCCGGCGCTCAAGACGCGCCCATCAACATGGGGGTCAAACTACGCACCAGCATATAGAGCGCCACCGCGACAATGACAGCGGCAAACACGATATTCAGCGCCCCGCGGCGCGCCGCCAGCTGCCGCGCGAGGCGGGTTCCGATCAGTCCGCCGGCGACGCCGCCGGCGATGAACAACCCCGCCAGCCCCCACGAGACCAGCCCGGACCAGGCGTAGCTGGCGGCGGTGGTCAGGCCGAATGCGGTCACCGCGACCAGCGACGAAGAGACCGCGTTCATGATCGACATTCCCGTCGCCAGCATCAGCGCCGGCACGATCAGGAATCCGCCGCCGATGCCGAAGAAACCCGACAGCGTTCCGGTCGCGAGCCCGAGGCCGACAATGGCGGGCATGTTGGACCAGTCCATCCGCACGTCGGGCAGACCGGCCCGCGCCCGCGTTTTCAGCATCAGCGCTGATATCACCAGCATCACCAGCGCAAACAGCGCCAGCAGTTTCTGGCCGTCGAGCATCTTGCCGAAGATCGAGCCCACGAACGCGCCGATAATTCCGGCGGCCGCAAAGGTGAGCGCGCACGACCACTTCACGGTGCCGCCGCGCGAATGGTTCGACAGATTGACCGCGGCGTTGGCGGCCACCGCGATGGCGCTGGTGCCGATCGCCACATGCGGGTCGGGCACGCCGACCACATAGACCATCAGCGGCACCGCGAGGATCGATCCGCCGCCGCCGACCAGGCCCAGCGAAAAGCCGACCAGCGCTCCCGACGCCAGTCCCAGCACGCCCTGCATTGCGGAGATCATCAAGTCGGTAACATCACTTGCACGGCGGGAACCCTGGAAGGAATTTTCTTTCAAATCTCTATGGCCGCGTTACAGCAAAACTGCAATTGATATCAGCGCACCAGTAGCGTCACCGCCAGGGGCACCAGCAGCGACGTCACCAGCGCATTGAGGCTCATGGCGATGCCGGCGAACACGCCGGCGACCGCGTCGACCTGAAACGCCCGCGCGGTGCCGATGCCGTGCGCCGCGATCCCGACCGCGAATCCCCGGGCGCGGAAATCGGTGATGCCCACCCGGTTCATCAATGGCGTGACCGTTATCGCGCCCATGATGCCGGTGAGAACGACCGCGACCGCGGTCAGCGACGGATCGGCGTGCAGGGATTCGCTGATACCCATCGCGACGCCTGCGGTGACCGATTTCGGCGCCAGCGACAGGATCACCCCGCGCGGCAGGCCCACGGCCTCCGCCAGCACCACCACGGAGGCCACCGCGGTCACCGAGCCGACCACGAGGGCCGCCAGCATCGGCAGGATCGCCGCCAGCACCACCTTGCGGTTTTCATAGAGCGGCACCGCCAGCGCCACGGTCGCCGGCCCGAGCAGGAAATGCACGAACTGGGCGCCGCCGAAATAGGTCGTGTACGAGGTGCCCGTGAGCAGCAGGAATGCTCCGATGATCCACATCGAATGCAGCACGGGATTGGCGAGCGGATGCCGATGCGTTTTGAGCGATACCGCATCGGTGACCGCATAGGTCAGCAGCGTCACCGTCAGCCAGAGCAGCGGCGACTGCGAAAGATAAACCCACAGCGAGAACGGATTCTCGCTCATGGCGCGCCCCGCCCGCGCGCCAGCAGGCGGCTGGCGGCCAGGAACGTCGCCACCGTCACCAGCAAGGTCACCACCACGGAAATCGCGAGCACGACTATGACGGCGATGCCGTGCGCGGCGACGAGATCGAGCTTCTGCACGACGCCGACGCCGGCCGGGACAAACAACAGCGACAGATTGGCGAGCAGGCCGCGGCTGGCATTCTCCACGCCGTCGCCTCGCAACGGCCCACGCGCGATATTGGCAAAACGGTCACGCGCCAGCAACAACAGCAGCAGAAGCAAAAGACCGACCACCGGGCCCGGCATCGGCAGGCCGAGGCCGCGCACAAAGACCTCGCCGGCCAGTTGACACAGCAGGATGAGGCTGAGGCTTGCGATCATCGGCGATTCCCGCGCGGGAAAACTCGCGCATCAGGCGATCCCGGCGCGCCCTTGTCAATGATCGGCCGCATGGGAGCGCGGACGGCCCGGGCCCGCTTACGCGCGCCGCGGCAGCGCCATCAGGGTGCCGGTCATGGTCGCGATCAGCTGTTCGGCGCCGTCGGCTTCCGCGAAGGCGCGGGCCTCGCACACCGTCAGCGTGCGGCCGGGCTTTATCACGTGAGCGCGAAACGCGAATCGCTCGCCCCTGGCGGGCGCCAGCAGGTTGGTCTTGAATTCCACGGTCAGGACGTCGGAACCCGACGGCATCAGCGTGAAGGCGGCGATGCCGCAGGCGCTGTCGAGCCCCGCGGTGATGATCCCGGCATGAACAAAGCCGTTCTGCTGGGTGAAGTCAGGAGAATACGGCATCGACAGGTCGACCTCGCCCGGCTCGAGCCGGGCGATCGAAATGCCCAGCGTCCGCATCGCCTGCTGGCGGTCGAAGGTCGCGGCGGCGACCTTGCGGTAGTCGGGATTTTTCGGCTCGAAGCGCGGCATGTTTTGGCTCACGCCGGCTCGGCGACGGCGAGTTGCTTCTCGGCCGACTTGCGGATCGCATCGCTAAAAGGCGCCGATTTGCGTGCGCGCCTGTCCATGTGAACGCCGGTGATCTCGCAAATCGCCGATATCTCGCCGGTTTCGGCGTTGCGCATCTCGTGCCGGAAACGGATCGACTTGTCGCGGACCTCGAGCAGGACGCTTCTGATCTCGACGATGTCGCCGGCCAGCAATTCGCGCCTGTAGCTGATGTTCTGCTGCACCGCGGCCATGCCGCGGTCGGATTCCCGCAAATAGGTCGGCGTCAAACCGATCCGCGCGAACAGATTCCAGTTGGCCTCGTCGAACTTGCCGACATACCACATGATGTTCATGTGGCCGACATGGTCGCATTGCCACGGATAGACCGTGCCGCAATAGGTGACCGCGGATTCCATCGATCGCTCCCGCCCTCGATTGTTGATACGGTAGCGTATCAGGCTGCGGGCGCGCTAGCAATACGGTACCGTATCAAGAATCGGTGAGGAACCCGCAATGACCGATGGCAAGGGCGACGCCTGGATCGAGGCCGGCTTCAGGGAGATCGCGCGATCCGGCGTCGAGGGCGTCCGGGTCGAGGTTCTCGCGAAAAACCTCGGCGTCACCAAGGGCGGCTTCTACCGGCGTTTCAGGGACCGCGCGGCGCTGCTCGCACGGCATGCTGCAAAACTGGAGCGCGGGGCGCATCGCGGCGATCGAGCAGCAGACCAGCCTCGACGGCGCAACCGCGCGCGACCGCCTGAAGGCGCTGATCCAGCTCTATTCGGAGCGCATGAATACCGAGGGCATGGCGGTCGAACTGGCGATCCGGCAATGGGCCCGGTCCGACGAGGCGGCGGCCGCAGCGGTCGCAAGCGTCGACGCCGCGCGGCTGAAGAACGTCGGACAGCTCTACCGCGCGACCGGGCTCTCGCCCGAGCAGGCGGACGCGCAGGCCTTCCTGTTTTACTGCTTCATCTTCGGCCAGAGCCTGTTGTTTCTCGAACGGGGCCCGCGCAAGCGCGCGCAGCTGATCGCGAAGTCGGCCGAAAAACTGCTCGACGAGGGGACCTGAACGCGGCCCCGGGCTTAAGGCCGGTTCGGCCCGAACGTCTCAGCTCAATTGAAGCCAGCTCAACCCTTCAGGTGGACGACGCACTCGCTGTAGTAGCCGCCGCTCTTTTCGATCCATTTCATGCCGCCGTTTCCATTCGAAGCCTTGTTGGCGTTGAATTGATCCGCACAGGTCAGCGTCCGCGCCTTGTCCGGCTTTTCTCCGGAATATTTCGGCGCAATCGCCGATGGGAACACCACCAGTACCGTGCTGGGGCCGCACTCCTCCTGGCGAAACTCTTTCCACTTGCGCCCCTTCAGCTTGCCGGCAAGTTCGGCAGCCAAATATTTCAGCGCGCATCCCGGGACTGTTCGCTCGCCTCGTGTCACTTCCATTGTCGACACGGAATTGGGCGGCGGAGAAGCTGCCGGAGGCGATTGGTCTTGCCGTCCGCTCGAATCCTGAGCTGGCGTCGTTGTCGACGCTGCGGGCGCACCAGCCTGGGCGAGGAGGTTTTTCGAATCATCGAGCTGCGACACATTCCGATAGGCTGGATTGCCGACAAGCATCGCCGCGCGACTGTCCGGCGCCGCCGCGGTTGTCTGGGAAAATACGATAAGCCCGATTGATGCAACTATATTCCAGAAAATTTTTCCCATACCCTGCTCATGAAATGATGGCTCGCGCCCGGTAACAATCTGTCCTTTTGTTCGGACAGCGCTAAGAAGTGGCAGGCCCAGACGAGTTCGGCCTGGGCCTGCCGAGAATCGAAAGACGCTTAGCCCTTCAGCTTCTTGTTGCACTCGCTGTAATAGCCGCCGCCCTTCTCGATCCATTTCAAGCCGCCATTGGCGTTGGTGGCCTTGTTGGCATTGTACTGATCGAGGCAGGTGTGCATGCGGGCCTTGCCGGCGGTTTCCTTGGAGTATTTCTGATCGACGGCGGTGGGGAATACCGCCGGTCCGGCTGGCGCCGCCGGCGCAGCCGCGGGTGCGGCTTCCTTCTTCGGCTTGGCTGCCGCCTCCTTCGGCGCCGCGGGGGCGGCGGCGGGGGCTGCGGCGGCGTCCGCTCCGCACTGGGATTTACGGAAATCGTTCCACTTCTGGCCGCCGAGCGTGCCGGCGGCCTTGGCGGCCTGATATTTCGCACTGCATTCCTGCGTGGTCAGGGCCTGCGCCGGCGCTGTTGCCACGAATGCGGCGAAACCGGTCACCGCGAATGTGCACAATAATTTGGCTTGAATGGTCATCCCTGGTCTCCTTGGGGCGGGGCGATCTGTAGACCCCCATCCTAGCGCAGCGACGGCGGCTGACAACGGAACGATCCATCGGCGGCGCCAAAATATCGTGCGGCGAAGATGCAGGCCGCCAGCTTCATTCATCCGCGGTTCAGCATGCGCGGCGCGACCTTGCCTGCCTTTTCAACCCGAGGTGCTCCGATGATGACGATCCCTTCCCGCGTGGCCGCGGCCGCCTTCGCATCCCTGTTCCTGATCGGCTCGGCGTTCGCGCAAACCACCGCGCCGGCGACCCCTGCACCGGCCGCAAAGGCGGCGCCCGCGGAAAAGAAGGCCCAGAAACCGCGGACGCCAGAATCGCTCGAATGCTCGAAGGAAGCCGACGCCAAGGGCGTCCACGGCAAGGAGCGCAAGAAATTCATGTCCGAATGCAAGAAGGCCGCGAAGAACGCCGCCGCCAAGCCGAAGACATAGCGGCGGCTGCAATTGTCCGGCGTCATCATCCGCCATCGGGTCTCGCTCCGGCGAGCCCGATGACAGGCTCCAGCGGATGATCCGGTAATCCGCGCCGGCTGTGATTGAACCTCGGCGCCCCGGAATACTGGATACCCCGCTTTCGGGGAATGACGGCCAGCTCGTGAAGCGCAGCAGTGCGCGCCCGCCTCCCCTCGGGGGCAGGCAAGAATGCGCATTGCTGCATCGCGCTGGCGCATTTGTCCCCTGCTTGCGGATTTGCCATAAGGCGGCGTGAGCCTGATCCCCGCATCGATGGCAACTGCCATCCCCAGCCGCACCAAAACCCTCAACGTGCTCGAGACGCTCGTTATCGGCACCGCCGGTGGCGCGCTGTTTTTGTGGGCACAGCTGCCGGGCGGGCTGATTTCAGGCGCCATGATCGCGGTCGGCGTCGCCGCGATCGCGGGTCGTCCGCTCACCGTGCCGCCGATCCTGACCCAGACGGTGCTGGTGCTGCTCGGGATCTCGCTGGGCTCGCTGGTGTCGCGGCAATTGCTGCAACATATGGGCGCCTATCCCCTGACCATCGGGCTGTTGGCGCTGGCCACCTTCTGCTCGACCTTCGGCTCGAGCCTCTATCTGCAGCGCGTCCATGGCTGGGACCGCACCTCGGCATTCCTGGCGGGAAGCCCCGGCGCGCTGTCGCAAATCACCATGCTCGCGATCGAGCGCGGCGCGGACGTGTCGGCGATCGCGGTGGTGCAGACCATGCGCGTGATCATTCTCACCGCGGCGCTGCCGCTGTTGCTGGCGCTGACCGGAATAGCTCCGTCGGCCCCGCCCGCGGCCGCGGTGGCGATCGCCTCGCCGCTCGAACTGGCCGGGCTGATCGCGGCGGCGGTGGCGGCGGCGCTGATCCTGCGGCTGATCAAATTTCCGGCGAGCTGGATGTTCGGCGCGATGATCGGCTCAAGCCTGCTGCACGGCACCGGAATGATCGAGGGCGGCCTGCCGCCATGGGTGCGGGCGATCGCGCTGGTCGGGATCGGCGCGCTGATCGGCACGCGTTTCGCGCGCATGAAGACCAGCGTCATGCTCAGCCACGTCAATGCGGCGCTGGGGTCGTTCGCCATCGCCATCGTGATCTCGGCGATCTTCGTCGCGGTGATCGCGCTGACCACCCAGGTGCGGTTCGCCGACATCATCGTCGCCTTCGCACCGGGCGCCATGGACGCCATGCTGGCGCTGGCGCTGACGCTGCACATCGACCCGATCTTCGTCGGCGCGCATCATCTGTCGCGTTTTGTCTTTGTCACCATCGCGACGCCCGGCATCATCCATTTGTTCGGACGGCCGCAGGAAGATGTCGACGATTAGGTGACGTGCCCCTCATCCTGAGCAGCGCGCACGCGCGCGTCTCGAAGGATGAGACAGCTCACGGTTCGAGATGGCGCACCGGACAGCGCAAGCGCGCTGCCAGGAACGCGCTTCCTTCACCATGAGGGCTAGAGCATGATCCGGAAAAGTGGACACCGGCTTTCCGAAAAGATCATGCTCAAACAAAAAGATAGAGCGGGATGACGATTCGAAGAAAAGTCATCCCGCTCTAGCGGCGTTGCAGCCTGACGATCCCCCATGCCGCGATCGCGGCCATCAGAAGCGAGATCAGCACGTTGTAGCCCGCCAGCGACAGGCCGAGAAACTTCCACTGCACTTCGTCGCAGCGCACCACCTTGACGCTGTCGAGACGCGCCAGCAGGTCGCCGGCGCTGCCGAGATTTCCGACCGGGCCGGTGCATTCCGTCGGCCCCTTCCAGAACCCCCATTCGACGCCGGCATGATAGGCGGCGAGCCCGGCATTGCCGAGCGTTGCGAGCGCGAGAATGGCAAGGCCGGCAATGAGCGCGGCGCGCGGCGCGTCCCTGGCCGCGGCCAGCGCAATCAGCGCGGCGAGCGGGATCGACCAGATAATAGGTGTAGCGCTGCTCGAGGCAGAGCGGACAGGGCCGGATATCCAGCACCAGCTGAATGAACCACGCCCCGGCAAGAGTCGCGGCCGCAATCGCCGTGATCGCGAGCGCCGCCGTCAGCGCGGGGTTGGCGTCGCCGCGCGCCTGCGAGGGATTTGCAATGGTGTCGGACGTCACGACGATCTCCTTAAGCGGAAGCGTCCTAACCTGCGCGCCTGCCGCTGTCGAGGAGAAGCGCGATCACAGGGGAGTGTTTTGTCGGGTCGATGACATGGGGATGGAGGGGTTCGTCCCAGGGGACTGCTACGCCCACCCCTGCTCTGCTGTTATTCGCCTTGCCGGGGCGAAGCCGTTCGGGCGATCAGCACCTGCGCCACGGGGTTTTGCCGGTGGCTGCGGGTTGACCGGCAGTCACCGCCCGCTATATTCCGCCGGCTTCGTGACTTCTCGCCTTCAGGCCGATGTCCGAATGCCCCTGTGGCGGAATTGGTAGACGCGCTCGAACTCAAAATCGAGTTCCGCAAGGAGTGCTGGTTCGATTCCGGCCAGGGGCACCAATGAATTTATTCCTAGTGAAACGATGCAAGAAAATAGAGACATAACAAATTTGCAAGCTGGGAATAGCCTTCCAGCCAACGGAGCGCCCTATTGGCCCCGAAGCGGTGTCCCAATCCGTACCCAAAAGAAAGCCGGCCAGCTTGCGCGCGTGCGATACGTGATAGGGTCGGGAACGGCAGCGCCCGCGACCAGATGCAGAAGACGTCGGCGTGTCACGACAGCCCCGCTTTTCTGAGGCCGTCCACGTAGACCTCGATCTGCTCCGAACGCTTGAGGTAAAATAGGTGCTCTCGGGCGAATGCGAGTGAGAATTCCGGCTTGATCCTCATGAGATCGGTCATCGCAATCCGCGCGTGGTTCTCGTCGCCGAGATGGCCCAGTGCCGCCACAAGGTGGGCCCGGGCCCAGTATTGCGCATTCGGTATCTGGACCGATTTGCGTGCCCAAGAAGCCGCTTCCGTGAACTCTCCGCGAAATAGATGGGCGAGCGATCGATAGGAGTAGAACGCCCAGCGAAATGGATCGTGAGGGCTGAGCCTTATTGCAATCTCAAACTGCTCGATCGCCTCGTCAAGCCGCCCTTCGTAGGCGTAGGAATCCCCAAGTCCGCAATATGTAACGGCCAAAGACGGATTGAGTTCCAGCGCGTGCTGAAGCGCGTCGATCGCCTGGTCATACTCGCGCCGTGCCAAGTGAACGCGGCCCAGAGTAAAGAAACCGTTCGCATCCTGATCGTCCAGTTCGATGGCCCGTTGCGCCGCATTCAAGGCATCGTCCATCCGCGCATCGTCCGGCGCGGCGTCGAAATATACCATGCTGAGAACGATTGCGTAGGCCAGTCTCGAATGGGCGCCGCCATAACCAGGATCCAGCTCGATGGCCTTGCGAAGCAACTCCTGGCACTGCAGGTTTCCCTCCCGGGTGAATTTGTAGAATTCGGCAATGCCAAGCTGATAAAAGTCCCATGCGCCACGATTTTTGCGAGGCCGTCTCTCGGCCTTTTTCTGCTCGCTCAGACCCAACTCTGCTTCGATGCGACAAGCTACAATCTCGGAAATCTCGTCTTGAAGCTCGAAAATGTCGACCATGTCGCGGTCAAGTCTTTCTGACCAGACGCTCTGCTCCGTCTCGGCATCGACAACCTGGACGGTGATGCGGAACCGAGATCCGGCTTTACGTATACTTCCGGTCACCACATACGTGGCATTGAGCTTTTCCCCGATGATGCGGATGCTGTCCTTCGATCCACGAAAAGCAAACGCTGGATTGCGAGCGATTACGGTCAACCACCGGTTCTTGGCCAGGGCCGTGGTTATGTCTTCGGTAATTCCATCGGCGAAGTAATCTTCGGAAGGGTCTTGGTTCAAGTTCGCGAATGGCAGCACCGCAACCGATGGCCTAAGCGCCACCGGGGACGGTTCGTTCTCCACTCGCTCGTCGGCGCTTTCATTGACCGCATCAGAACTGACATTCTCGATCGCCGCGACAAAGCGGAAACCACGACCATGCAAGGTCGCTATCGTGTGTTGCGAAACACCATCGTCGCCGACAGCGCGGCGCGCCGCTTTGATCTGGCTGCTGAGCGCTGAGTCCGAAACGATCCGTTTACCCCAGATCGCAGCGAAGATCTCTTCTCTTGTAACCGTTCGATTAGCGTTGCGCGCGAGAAAGACAAGGAGGTCGAAGACCTGAGGTTCAACCGCAATCCGTTCACCCGCTTCCCGAAGCTCGAAGTGGGCGGTGTCGAGCTCGAAGTTGCGGAAACGAATCACATGCGCAGGGACGGCGTCCACCCCAAAGTCGACGCGATATGCTTGGATAGGCCGGCTGATATTCTTTACCGTCTGCTCGCCAAGGGATATGAAACGCACCGGAACATTGGCACCGATATGGTCATGGACCTGCTTCGACAGCACGATGCCGCCTGGCTGCGAGATGCTTTCAAGACGGGAAGCCACATTGACGCCATCGCCGTAGATGTCGTCTCCTTCTACGATTACGTCGCCGAGGTGAATACCGATCCGAAATCGCAATCCATGCATCCCGCCCGCGATGCCGTTGCGTGACGCGAATTGCTGTTGGATCTCCACCGCACACTGAAGTGCCCCGACTACGCTCGGGAACTCAGCGAGCGCGCCATCTCCCATCAGTTTGACGGTGCGCCCAAAGTGGCGGGCAATGGCAGGGTCGATGATGTTCGAGCGCGCATCCTTGAGACGATCAAACGTACCCTGCTCGTCGATTTCCATCAGACGGCTGTAACCGACAACATCCATCGCAATAATCGTCGTCAGTTTGCGTTCCATGCGCTCGCTCCTGGCGGTTGCTAGCAGCACTCGCTGTGTCGAACCTTCTTCCTCCGCCTCGGTCACTGCCCTCAAACTCGCTAGCTGGTTTACTGCGCGACTGTCGTGCACCTGTGACTGGCGGTCTTACGGTCCAACTCAATCTTCAGCGTATCCATCGAACAAAGCGGTTGACAAGTATCGCTCGGCAAAACTCGGCAGGAGGGTGACGACCGTGCGCCCCTTCATCTCGTCGCGTTTTGCGACGCGCATGGCGCAGGCGAGTGCGGCTCCTGATGATATGCCAGCAGGTATGCCCTCAAGCGCGGCCAGCCTGCGGGACGTCTGTATAGCTTCGTCGTTGCTCACGAGGAGAACTTCATCGATGAGGCTGATATCGAGAACATCCGGTACGAACCCCGCTCCGATGCCCTGGATCAGGTGTGGCGAATGCGCTCCACCGGACAGCACCGGGCTATTCTCCGGCTCGACTGCGATGATGCGTATGGCGGGATTGCGAGCTTTCAGCACCTGTCCGACGCCCGTGAGCGTGCCGCCCGTGCCGACGCCAAGAACAATGGCATCGACGACGCCGTTAGTGTCGCGCCAGATCTCCTCAGCCGTGGTTCTGCGGTGTATCTCTGGATTCGCCGGATGACCGAACTGCCAGGGCATGACGGCTCTTTCGGTTGCGGCGATGATCTCCTTGGCCTTCTCGATGGCGCCGCCGATGCCCTTCTGACGGGGAGTGAGCACGAGTTCGGCGCCGAGGAATCGCATCAACTTGCGGCGTTCGATCGAGAAACTGTCGGGCATGGTCAGAATACACCGATAGCCCTTGGCGGCGCAGGCGAAAGCAAGCCCGATCCCGGTGTTGCCGGACGTCGGCTCCACGATCACGCTTCCCGGGCCGATGATGCCGTCGGCTTCCATGGCCTCCAGCATCGATACGGCGATGCGGTCCTTGACGCTGGCGAGCGGATTGAAGAACTCGAGCTTGGCCAGCACTTCGGCCTGGCATCCTGCGTCGCGAGCGAGCCTTCCGATGCGGACCATTGGGGTGTTGCCGATCGTTTCCAGAATGCTTCCGTAGACGCGGCCACGCCCAGGCTTGTCCAACACTACAGGTGATAGTATCTGCTGTTCGATCATGAATGTCTCCCTTGCTATTGAGGATTGATTGCGCTGATGACCCAGGAAGAGCTGTCCATGACCACTCCGTCGGACGCCTTTTTCTGACCGTTGATTGCCGCGGCCAGCGCGGACTCGATCTCGGTCCGCTTTGATTCCGCCAGAGCGCCAGCTTCTCTGAAAACCTCGCCGGCTGGACCGATGGCCAACTGGAAGGCGATGGCGTCGTCGACATCCTTTCCGACCATGACGGGAGCGTCGACCCTGCGGAATTCGATCCGATCATAGCCGGCGGAGGTCATCATCGCCCTGACCACCGCCTCGTTCGCCATCGAAAAGGGACCCGGACCACAGGTCAGGGCATCTGTGCCTGGTGACGGCAGGTACCGAAGAACGACATCCTTTGCCATCGACAGCCATGGATTGTCAGTCCGATCGCGCCAGACGATATGCACCATCCGCCCGCCCGGCCGCAGTGCCTTGCGCATATTGCGCATACCGGCAACCGGATTGGCGAAAAACATCGTGCCGAAGCGGGCGAACACGAAATCGAACTGATTTGTGGGAAGTGCAGTTTCTGCGTCTGCCCTCACGAAACAAACATTGGTGAGGCCTCTGGTCCTGACTTCCGCCCGGGCATGGTCCAGAAAGAGCCTCGCAGCAGTCCACCCCGACAACCCGGCCAGTCGGTCCTACCAGCTCGGCCAGCCGGATCGCGGTGTCGCCAAACCCGCAACCCACGTCCAGGACGTGGTCGCCCGGACGTACCGGTAGCGTGGGAAACACCGCCTCGCTGTGACGTGACAGACCCCCGACCAGTATGTGTTTGAATCGGATGAATTTCGCGGCCAGGACTTCGTTCCAAAACCGAACGAATTGACTGTCTTCCGTCGTTGGCGTGATGTTCAGTGCTGTGTCGCTCATGGGGGCCGCCTCTCTCGTTCCTTGCCTCGAATTGAGAATGGCCAAAAGGTAGTCTGCCCGCGTCTTTGTTTGCTTGGCGGCCGCCTGAGGGATGTCTGGCCTTTTCGTGAAGAACAGCCGGATAATTCGCCTTGGCCCACCTAAGGGCCGGAGAGTCCGATCCAATTGCGCGAGACATCGGGCGGCTTGCCTGACAATCTCCGCGAGAGTTTTTGCCAACATTGGCCTTCAGTTCGGTCCGGAGAGCGACTTACTAATGTCGTATCGCCTTTCTCCGCCGACCCTACATCGGCATGGTCTTGTGGGTTTGAGGTGGCGGCCGAGCGGAGAGCCTACACACTCATTTACGATGCCCCATTCACGCTGCCCTTCTCACCACCCGACATAGCGCCACATTCTGCGACGCAACTCAAACGTCAGGAGTGTGAGTATGTCTGTGAGTAGACCGGAATCGACCACCTCCGAAAAGCAGAAAAATTGCGTGCTTTCTGGCTTATTTCGATTCCGGCCAGGGCATCAAGGCATTTATTCCTAAATCTTGCGGCGACCGACATTTGCCGCGCCAAGAAATGATCCTCTGCCCTCGAGGGTATCGTCGAGAAGGCGCGGTTGAAGAAACCGGCCGTCCATCTCCTCGCAATTCAGATTTGACGCTCGCCAGCGTGCTACGCCAGATAAGCTTTGTGCAGGATGTCTGGGTCGTCGATCAGAGGTTGAGCAACGCCGCTGTATCTGAAGCGACCACGTGCCATGACGTGAACCTCGTTCGCCAATTGCAACGCAATTTGCGTGAACTGTTCAATCAAGAGAATACCAGTTCCCTGTGTCGCCAATTTTGCCACGACGCCCATCAGACGCTTTACAATCAAGGGAGCCAGCCCCGATGACATCTCGTCAGCCAGGATAAACTTCGGACGTGCAACCAGCGCTTGGCCGAGCGCAAGCATCTGCTGCTGCCCGCCCGACATGGTCCCGGCCTTCTGAATTCCTGCGCTCCAAAAGCTCAGGAAATATGCTTAAAACGTCGGCAATAATGCTCGCAATCTGCCGAGGCGAATGCTGGAAGCCCGCAGCCTGAAGATTGTCCTCGACACTGAGACCGGACAAGACCTGATGGCCTTCCGGTACCGCAGCGATGCCCGCGGCCCGGATCAGCTCGGGCGACTTGCCGGCCAGCGAGCGTCCCTCCAGCTCAACCACGCCACTTTCGATCGGAAGAACCCCGCCAAGTGCCAACACCAGCGAACTCTTGCCCGCTCCGTTCGGTCCGATCAGCGAGGTGATCCGTCCTGGCATCGAGCGTCAACGACAGATTGTCGACAACTACCTTTCCTCCACGACGAACCACCAGATCCCGAATGACCAGAAGAACTCATTCCGCTTCCTCCACCCCAAGGTAGACCGCGCGAACCCGAGCGTCGGTCAAAACGTCCGACGTCCTGCCGACCGCGATCAGCGAGCCGAAATTCAGTACCATCGTGCTCGGACATGTTGCCTGGATCAGATCCACGTCGTGATCGATCAAAAGTGTCATCGCTCCGTTGAAAGAATGCATTCCCCTGATTACCAACTCGAGATGCGCAACCTCCCGCTGGGAAAAGCCCGCTCCGGGTTCGTCGAGCAGCACAACACGCGGCTGCCCCGCCGCGCATCGCGCCAATTCGGTCATTCGACGTTCGAGCGCATTGAGTTCGCTCGCCCGCGCCTTTCGCGCCGAGGAAATGCCGGTGAATTCCAGTGCCGACGCCACATAGGCTTCTCGGTTCTTTGACGAATAGCCCAATGGGTCAAGGACGACGCGCACGTTGTCTTCAACGGTCAACTCATCGACGACCTGCTCCTGTTGAAACGAACGACGCAGGCCCCAACGGGCGCGCTGATGCGGCCGCAGATCCAGAAGTTCGGTGCCAAAGGCCGATATGGTTCCCGAGAACGAACCGACAAACCCTGAAAAAACGTTGAGGAATGTCGTCTTGCCGGCTCCGTTGGGGCCGATAATGCCGACCACCGGCGGCTCTAACTGCACTGACACATCACGAAGCGCAGTCACCCCCCCAAATCTCACCGTAACATTGCTGATGTCGATCACGGACGGCTTCCCCGTTTGCACAGCAATGCCGATACGCCACTGGAAATCTGGCCGGCGAGCCCGCTCGGCGCCGTTATGAGGGCGTGGATCAACGCTACACCGAAGATGATAAATGGGCGGCGTTGCCGTTGACACCCCAGTCGTTCAGCAACGCCGGTGCGAGCCTGTAGAGGATCGCCGCAATCACCGCGCCCAACCAACTCCAGGCGCCGCCGACGATGGTGAGCGCAAAAATGAGTACTGACTCGCTTGCGGGGAACGAACGGGCGTCGAGAAGCTGCAGACTGCCGGCTAACAGACCACCCGCGATGCCGGCAATAAAGCCGGAAAGCGCGGAACCCCAGATCTTGTAGAGAGTGACATTCACACCTGCTGCGATAGCAGAAGCCTCGCTGCGGCGGATGAGAGCCCATGCGCGCCCCGGGCGTCCAGCCTCATGCCATTTGATGAGACAGAAGCCGAGGATCGTCGCCCCGATACAATAGACAAAATATCCCTGATCCGATTGAGCCAGCCAGGGACGCGGCATGAGGACACCGATCGAAAGACGGAAAGCCCGTGAATCCATCGCCGCCGTTCGGAAACTGGATGACCGAAATCAGGAACGCTGTAAATCCACCTGCAGCCATTAGCGTCACTAGCGCAAGATAAAGCCCCCGCATACGGAGCGCCGGATAGGCCAGCAGCATGCTGGTAATCGCTGCAAAAAGGCCCCCCGCCAGCAGATTGAACTCAAACGGCAGGCCCGTTCCGTGAGCCAGCCGCAATGCCACCCAGCCACCGCATCCCATCAGGGCGACATGGGCAAGAGATACCTGGCCAAGTCGGCGATACAGCAAGGCGATGCCGGCCGAGGTCAGCGTGTAAATTGCAACGGATGTCAAAACCTTAAGCCACAGTGCATTTGCAAGAGCGGCAGCACCCGCCGACACCGCAATCGTGACGGCGACAATCAAGATCGACGGCAAATGGACGAGGTCGTCGGGACCTCGCCCCCTCCTCGCGTCAGGCGTCGTCATCTTCCGTCAGTCTTCCCCCGCAAAGGTTAGATAGCGGCCACGCTGCAACCACATCAACATCGCGATCGCTACCACAAAGGGAGCAGCGACACGAAACTGCCCCACGGGCGGATAGAGGGCGAGCATGCTTTCGAAGACGCCGATGAACAGTCCGCCCCCGAACGTAACCGGTATCGATTTCATGCGACCGATGACGGTCGTCGCAATCACAGGAATAACGATGAAGGTGAGCACCGTCGGGATCGAAGCGCACCAAATCGCCGAACAGAAGGCCGGTGAACCCTGCAAGCGCGCCGGAGACGCCCCATGCGATTGTTTCAACTTCATGATCGGGACCCCAAGCAGCGAGGCCACGCGTCGG
>CAWGSB010000035.1:0-50149 GCA_963825105.1 uncultured Alphaproteobacteria bacterium | reverse complement strand
GTCCACGGCGCGGCATCGCCCCGCTTCGGCTCGCCGATCTCCATGAACAGAGTGGCGCGCAGGCCCTTCACCAGTTGCACCGTGACGATGTCGGAGGCCTGGGTGCTGCGGCCGATCCACTGGCGCAAATGGTCGATGTCGGGTTTGTCGGTCATGACGATTTGATCCGGGCAGGAGGTTTTGCGCTTCCGGGGCGTTCGCCGATCCCGGGCACGGCGCCGTAGTGACGCGGCTGACCGACGACGATGGTAGCCGGCGCGGCATAGCTCACCGGCCCGTTCGGGGTATCGACCTCGATGCGGCGCAGATGCGGGTGCACGGCGAGGTCGGCCATGGTGTTGACCTCGGCAAAGGCGATGTCGGCGGCGGCCAGGCGCTTCAGCAATTCGTCACGGTTCATGGAGGCAAAGATGCCGCCGACGGTCTTGTCGGTGAGCGCGCGGTTGCGGACGCGCTCGACCATATTGGCAAAGCGGGGATCGTTCGGCAGTTCCGGCTGGCCCAGCACGTCGGCGCAAAGCTTCTTCCATTCGCGCTCGCTCTGGATCGAAATCAGGATGTCCTTGCCGTCCCTGGAGCGGAACGCGCCGTAGGGCGCGATCGAAGGGTGCGCGAGCGCCATCCGCTGCGGCGGATTGCCGGCCTCCGCGTTGAGCAGCGGCACCGCGAGCCAGTCGGCCATCACGTCGAACATCGAGATCCGGATGTCGGCGCCCTGGCCGCTGCGCGAGCGCGCGAACAAGGCTTCGAGGATCGCGGCCTGTGCGGTGGCGCCGGTGGCGATATCGACGACCGATATACCGACGCGGGAAGGGCCCTCCGGCCCGCCGGTGATCGACGCCAGCCCGCTCTCGGCCTGGATCAGCATGTCGTAGGCCTTGCGCTGCGCGTAGGGGCCGTCGTCGCCGTAGCCCGTGATGGTGCAGCAGATCAGTTTTGGGTAATCCTTGTGCAGGCGCCCTACCGCGAGAAGCCGAGCAGGAGCTTGTCCATCGCGCCGGGCTTCAGGTTCTGGAGCAGCACGTCGGCGCCGGCGATCAGCGCTTCGAGGCCGGCGCGGCCCTCTTGGTCGCGAGGTCGATGACGACGAAATCCTTGCCGCGGTTGAGCCAGACGAAATAGCTGCTCTGGCCCCTTGCCGCCGCGTCATAGCCGCGGGCAAAATCACCCTCGGGGCGCTCCACCCTGATGACATGGGCGCGGCGTCGGCCAGCCGCGAGCTGCAGAACTCGGGGCTGCGACCACCTGTACGACGGCAATGACGGTTATTCCCTCAAGCGGAAGCATGTCCGGTTTCTCGTAGGAGCAGGGGCATGCCCAGCACGTGTTCGGCGATGTAGGACAAAATGAGGTTGGTCGAGATCGGCGCCACCTGATAGAGGCGCGTTTCGGCCGGAATTTGCGTTCGACGTCATATTCTTCGGCAAAGCCGAAGCCGCCATGGGTCTGCACGCAGGCATTCGCCGCCTCCCAGGAAGCATCGGCCCCCAGCATCTCGGCCATGTTGGCCTCGGCGCCGCAATCCTGGCCCGCCTCGTATTTGCGGGTGGCTTCCTTCACCATCAGCTCGGCCGCGCGCATCGCCGCATAGGCCTTGGCGATCGGAAACTGGATGCCTTGATTCTCTGGCCGATCGGGCGGCCGAACACCGCGCGCTCCTTGGCGTAGGCGGAGGCCTTCGGCGATGAACCATTTGGCGTCGCCGATGCATTCGGCCGCAATCAAAATGCGCCGGCATTCATGCCGGACAGGATATAGCGAAAACCCTTGCCTTCCTCGCCGATCAGGTTTTCGGCCGGAACCCGGAGATCGGTGAAGAACACTTCGGTGGTGGAGTGGTTCATCATGGTGCGGATCGGGCTGATCGTGAGGCCGTTGCCCTTGGCCGCCTTCATGTCGACGATGAACACCGACAGGCCGTCGGTGCGCTTTTTCGACTGCTCCTTCGGCGTGGTGCGCGCCAACAGGATCATCAGGTCGCGGAATATTCGGCGCGGCTGGTCAGAATCTTCTGGCCGTTGACGATATAGCCGTCGCCGTCGCGCTTCGCAAAAGTCTTCAGCGAGGAAGTGTCGGTGCCGCTGGTCGGCTCGGTGACGCCGAACGCCTGCAGCCGCAATTCGCCGCTGGCGATCTTCGGCAGCCATTTGGCTTTTTGCGCGTCGCTGCCGTGCCGCAGCAGCGTGCCCATGGTGTACATCTGGGCATGGCAGCCGCCGCCGTTGCCGCCGGCGCGCTCGATCTCCTCGAGGATTGCGGCGGCGGCGGACGTTTCGAGCCCGGCGCCGCCATACTCCTCGGGGATCGGCGCCGAGAGATAGCCGGCCTCGGTCAGCGCGTCGACGAAGGCCTTCGGGGTAGGCCATTTCGCGGTCGAGCTTGCGCCAGTATTCGCCGGGGAACTGGGCGCAGAGCTTGGCGACGGCGTCGCGGATGTCGTGGAATTCGTCGGTTTCGTGCTGGGTCATCGGCGGGACGGGTCAACCATTTGAGCGGGAAATCTCGACCGCGCGCATGGTCGCGGTGGCGAACGCGCAATGCGTTCTGCCCCGTTGTGTTTAGAGATCACTTCGACCTTTGCAACGCCTATCGTCCCGCCGACCTGCATGGCTTCCGCGCGGGCTATGATTTCTTCGCCGTCCGCGGGCCCGAGGAAGTTGATCTTGATCTCCACCGTCACCGCGATGCGGCCTTCGGGCGGGGCGGTCAGTGACGGCGGCGCCCGCGGCCTGGTCGGCGAGGCCGGTGATCACCCCGCCGTGGAAATGGCCGAAGAACTGCGTCAGTTCCGGCCGCTTCAACAAGGCCAGCGACACCTTGCCCAGTTCGCGGCGACGACGCGCATGCCCGATGAATGCGGAAAGCCGGCCATCGCCATGATGCCCGCGAGCTGCTCGATCCGATCGGTGCCGGTCACGTGAATGGTTGCCCGGTCAAGACGGCGCCGTCAGGCCGGCAGCCGCACCGGCAGGGCGGAAATGCCGCGGATGAAGTTGGAGTAGATCCGCTATCGGCTCCCCCATCACCTCGATCGCCGGGAAGCGCTTCAGGATCTCCTCCCACAGCGATCGGTCAGCTGCAGCTCGGCCAGCCGGGTGCCGACGCAGCGGTGGATGCCGAAGCCGAACGACAGGTGCTGGCGCGGCCGGGCGCGGTCGATGACGAAGCTCGTCCGGCCTCTCGATCCATCCTCCGTCGCGGTTGCCGGAGACGTACCACATCACCACCTTGTCGCCGGCGTGGATCTGCTTGCCGCCGATCTCGGTATCGGCCATCGCGGTGCGGCGCATGTGGATGACGGCGATCTGCCAGCGGATGATCTCCGGCGCCATGCCGGGGATCAGCGCCGGGTTCTCGCGCAGCTTGCGGTACTCGTCGGGATGTTCTGGTCAGCGCCCACAGCCCGCCGCTGATGGAGTTGCGCGTGGTGTCGTTGCCGCCGACGATCAGCAGCACCAGGTTGCCGAGGAACTCCATCGGCCGGTCCAGCAGGTCCGCGTCGCGTCGCCATGCGCCATCATCGAGATCAGGTCGTCGCCGGCGGCGTTCGCCCGCTCGTGCCACAGCGCTGGTGAAGATCGGCCAGCGCACTCGGTCAGATCTCCAGCCGCTTCTCCTCGGACTCGACGATCCCGCCGGCGGCACGTCCGCGGTCGCGACGTCGGACCAGTAGGTCAGCTTGCGGCGCTCCGCGAAGGGAAAGTCGAACAGCGTCGCCAGCATCGCGTGGTCGAGTTCGATCGAGACCCGGTCCACCCAATCGAACGTCTCGTTGCGCGGCAGCCCGTCCAGCACCTGCAGGTGCGCTCGCGGATCAGGATCGCGAGTTCGTCCAGGTTGGTCGGCGTGAAGATCGGGCGACCACCTTGCGCTGCTCGGCATGGCGCGGCGGGTCCATCGCGATGAAGCTCGGCCAGTCGTAGCCCGGCGGCACGTCGCGGATCGAGATGCCGCCGAGGGAGGCGTCGGAAGAGAAGATGCCGTGGTTGGTGTCGACATGCATGATGTCCTTGTATTTGGTGACCGACCAGTAGGGCCGAACGGCGCGTTGGTGCAGTAGTGCACCGGCTCTTCCTTGCGCAGCCGCTCGAACCACGGCCACAGCGTGTCGTTCTGGAACAGCCGCGGCGCGCCGGGATGAAAATCCTTCAGCGGCGTGGAATAGGCCTCTTCGCGCGCCAGGCGCTGAACCTCGGCCTTGTCGGCTCGGACTGCGGTCTCGATGTTCATCGTTGATCAATCCCAAAATACTGGTCGTCGGAGGCTTTATCAGCCGGCGATGCGCACCGGCAGGGTCTCGTAGCCCTTTGACGAAGCTCGAATACACCCGCTTGGGCTCGCCGACCACCTCGATCTTGTCGAAGCGCTTCAGGATTTCTTCCCAGATGATCTTCAATTGCAGCTCGGCGAGCCGCAAGCCGACGCAGCGATGAATGCCGAAGCCGAACGAAATGTGGTTGCGCGGCCGGGCCCGGTCGATGATGAACTCGTAGGGGCGACTCGATCACCTCGTCGTCGCGGTTGCCCGAGACGTACCACATCACGACCTTGTCGCCCTTCTTGATCTGCCTGCCGCGGAACTCGATGTTCTCGAGCGCGGTCCGGCGCATATGCGCCAGCGGCGTCTGCCAGCGGATCACCTCCGGCACGAAGCTGTCGATCAGTGCCGGATTTTCGCGCAGCTTCCTGTACTGATCCGGATTCTTGCTCAGCGCATAGATGCTGCCCGACATGGTGTTGCGCGTGGTGTCGTTGCCGCCGACGATCAACAGGATCAGATTGCCGAGGAAATTCTTCGGGTCCATGTCGCGGGTGGCGTCGCTGTGCGCCATCATCGACAAGCAGGTCGTTCTTCGGCGGCTGGTTGATGCGCTCTTTCCAGAGCTTCCGAAATAGGTGGCGCATTCCAGCAGTTCGACCTGCCGGTCTTCTTCCGTGGCGACGACGCCGTCCGGACCGGGAAGCGTCGTCGCGATGTCGGACCAGCGCGTCAGCTTGCGGCGGTCCTCCCAGGGGAAGTCGAACAGCACGGCGAGCATCTGCGTGGTCAGTTCGATCGAGACCTTGTCGACCCAGTCGAACACCTCGTTGCGAGGCAGGTTGTCGAGGCATTCGCCGACCGCTTGCGGATGTTGACGGCAAGCTGGTCGAGATGAGTCGGCGTGAACATCGGCGCGACGGTCTTGCGCTGCGCGCCGTGGCGCGGCTCGTCCATCGCGATGAAGCTTTCGCGGCGCAGGTCGGGCGGGACGTCGCGGATGGTGATGCCGCCGAGCGAAGCCGCCGAGGAGAACACCGCGTGATTGGTCTCGACGTCCATGATGTCGTTGTATTTGGTGACCGACCAGTACGGCCCGAACATGCTGTCCTTGCAGTAATGCACGGGGTCTTCCTTGCGCAGCCGGTCGAAATACGGCCAGAAGGAATCGGAACGAAACAATTCGGGGTCGCCGGGATTGAATTGCTCGAGCGGGGTGGACCAGGCCAGGTCCCGCGCGGCCTTCTGGTTGATATCTTCCGCGGAATCGATCGTCCCGTGCATCGGGCAGCTCCCTGATCGCCCCCTCCTTGGTGTGATCCCGGGGGGCGGTTCGTTTGAGCGAATTACAGCCCGTCGCGCGCCCCAGAGCAAGGGAGAGTTTTGCGTTCTGCGGCATCGGGGCGCGGGGCCGCTGGTATACCGGGCAAGCCCCTTCACGGCATTTTTCCGCCCGTGACAAGCCTATTTCCAGAGACTAAGGCTTAAGGCCAGAAAAGCCGCTTGATTTGCCCGGAGGCCGCCCGACCATGATCCCCAACGCGCATCGGATGTTCAACTTCGATCTCGGCGAAACCGCGGACGCCATACGGGAAACCGTGCATGATTTTTCGAGCAACGAAATCGCGCCGCGCGCCGACCAGATCGACAAAAGCAATCAATTCCCCAGGGATCTCTGGCCGAAAATCGGCGCGCTCGGCCTGCACGGGATTACCGTCGAGGAGGAGTATGGCGGCTCCGGGCTCGGCTATCTCGAGCACTGCATCGCGGTCGAGGAAATCTCGCGCGCGTCGGCGGCGGTCGGCCTGTCCTACGGCGCGCATTCCAATCTCTGCGTCAACCAGATCCGCCGCAACGGCAACGAAAAGCAGAAGCGAAAATACCTGCCGAAGCTGATTTCCGGCGAGCATGTCGGATCGCTGGCGATGTCGGAGCCCAACGCCGGCTCCGACGTGGTGTCGATGGCGACCCGCGCCGAGAAGAAGGGCGATCGCTTCGTCATCAACGGCAGCAAGATGTGGATCACCAACGGCCCCGTCGCCGATACGCTGGTGGTCTATGCCAAGACCGACGCCAGCGCCGGTCCGCGCGGCATCACCGCCTTCATCATCGAAAAGGGCATGAAGGGATTCTCCACCGCGCAGAAGCTCGACAAGCTCGGCATGCGCGGTTCCGACACCTGCGAACTGGTATTCGACAATTGCGAAGTGCCGGAAGAAAACGTGCTCAGCGAGGTCGGCCGCGGCGTCAACGTGCTGATGTCCGGTCTCGACTACGAGCGCGCGGTGCTGGCCGCGGGTCCGCTCGGCATCATGCAGGCGTGCATGGACGTGGTGATGCCCTACGTGCACGAGCGCAAGCAGTTCGGCCAGCCGATCGGCACCTTCCAGCTGGTGCAGGGCAAGATCGCCGACATGTACACCACCATGAACGCGTCGCGCGCCTATGTCTACGCGGTGGCGAAAGCCTGCGACCGCGGCGAGACCACGCGCGAGGACGCCGCCGGCGCCATTCTCTACGCCGCCGAGAAGGCGACGCTGTGCGCGCTCGACGCCATCCAGCTGCTCGGCGGCAACGGCTATATCAACGACTATCCGACCGGGCGGCTGCTGCGCGACGCCAAGCTCTACGAGATCGGCGCCGGCACCAGCGAAATCCGCCGCATGCTGATCGGCCGCGAGCTGTTCGAGAAATCGGCGTGACCCGGTCGTTCCTGCGTTCGCAGGGACGACCCGCGAGAGCAGGTGCCTCACTCCGGCAAATTGTTGATCTTCTTCACCCACACCCGCACATCCGCCAGCCCGTAGGATGGGTGGAGCGCTTGCGAAACCCATCGCCTCGCCGCTGCTCTCCAAAAGCCCCGCCACCATCGCCATCTTAAACATGGTGGCGCGATGGGTATCGCTGCGCTCCACCCATCCTACGGGCTTAGGCAGCCGATGTCCGCTATTGAGCGCTTAACGGACTCAACTCAGACATTGCACCATATCCGAAAAGTGCCATGAAGCGACATGGCGCGCCGCCGCTGCTAATGGACAAGAAATCCCTTTAAGCCGGTGTAAATCGAACCCGCTGCCGTCGCTAAAACTCCGACCAGCGGTCCGACCGTTCGCAGCACATCTTGAATGAGCCGGGCTCGGCGTCGCAGCGCCTGCTCCCCGACATGTTCACCCAACAGGCGGGCAAGCTTGTAGGCCGCCGCATTCGGCTTCCCCTTAGACGAAATCGTCCGGGGCAATACCTGGAATATGAGCATTGCCAGAAGATTGCCGGTGCCGAACGCAAGCGCGATGCTTGAGCCGTATTCCAGGGCTTCCCGCCACTCGCGCCAGTTCGATGGCAAAACACTGACACCGTCGACATAAGCCGTTACAGCAAGCATGCAGGGTATGCTGAGCGCGGCGGTGGCAACTCCAAATGCTATGGCACCGCGAAAGCCGACGTTCCTGGCGATGGCGACCATAAATCCAAACGGTAGCGGGATCAGCACAGACGCAACGCGCAGATAGATCGGTGAAATGTCGAACGCTACGGTGACGAGAAAATGCGCAGCCACCAGCATCATCGACGGCAGCAAGACAAAGGCGGTGGCGTTTGCCAAGAGAAAGCGGCCAGGCCTTTCGACCATCGCCAGCCTTGCCCGCGTGCGATTCAGTTCGTGCTGCAGCACGTCGAGTTCGGCAACAATCTCCTGAATTTCAAAAATGATCGGCCGGACGAGCTTCAGGTCGCGCATGCAATTCTTGCAAACGAGCGCTTCATCCTTGATCGTTTCGACGCAAAACGGGCATTCCATTATGGTAGGGGTGCTTGTGGCTGGGTCACGACGATGAATTCCTCCGGAGCATTTTTTAACCACCACCCGAACCAACGACGGTTAGCAAGTTTCGCTTTTGCTTGACTAAGATCGGCGCGCAGTGCGTCGCGCCTGAGCGAAAGTTCGCGATGCTCGGCCTCTAGCGACGCGGGAATGGCGATGTCACGGCGACAGGCTCGACAAACAGCCGCCCGTTCGGGGATTTCCTCGGAACAAAACGGACATGCGAAAGACGCCATGTTCATCGGGCAATTTTCAAGACGAAAACCGAGCTTCTTATTCTTCCTTCGGAAATCCGTCACTTCGGCGCGGATATAGTGTTCTCCGGCGGGTATCTCGGCATCGGGGATATCGATGCCGGCTGCATGCGCGAACGGCCTGACACGCGGGGTTATATCGATCTCGGGGGTCTTGAGATAAGTTACACGCAATGAATCGGTATTGATTTTGGCTCCGCCAAAGGCCTGGAACTTGAGCTGAAAGCGCATGGGCGAATACGCTGTTTCCTCCGGCTGAACCAATTCTATGCGCGGTCCCCGCGTAATTCCGCGCGGTCCAACAACGTGTTCGGTTGGCAAACTCGCTTCCTGTTCGGTGATCAGCACCGTCCCGGCGCACGCCTGGGACGAAGTTAGAATGAACATTCCAAAAACGAGTTTTTGAACTAGCCCCCGCCGGCGCATGCCCTGACCCTCAAAAATATCACCATAATCGTTTCGACGCTCTTTGTTGGCTCTGAGCATACGCCATCGAGCGCGCGCGCGAGCGTAATCCCTTGTCGTGACGCAGGCGGGATAAGGTAACCCGAAGTCGAGCGCTTCGGCCGGGTGCTGCGTCAGTTGCACACTTCCTCCGGTTCAGACCGGTACCGCCAAGCCTCGGAAGCACGCCCAAGTCTGCACCCTCTTTGAACCGGACGGCAGCCGCCGGTTCCGCAAACGACCTGTCCCGAAGCTTGCGGCTTTGACGGCGCAGCCTCCACCTTCGAGCGCTCTTGCTTTTCACGTCGGGCTTGTGGCTCGTCTCGCTTTGCGGTCGGCTTCTTCACTTCGATCTTTTCACAAGTGTTATCATCGCCAACTTCGTAACCAGTCCGACACGTAATTTTTTTGCAACGGTCGCCATCAGGCTTAAAACCGTGATCGCAAATTAGCGGACAGATACGCGCCGGTTTGCTCTTGACGGCATCGAGTGCATCGACACTGGCGACTGTAACGTCAAGTTTCATACCCGCGTGTTTGTTGAACAGATCGAGAGACCGCTGGGATGCGGCGTTCCAGTTGCCGTCTACTGATCCGGTATTGCAGCCGACACGGCGCAGTTCGGATTGTAGTGCACGGGGAATATCTGCCGATGAGACTTGATCGGATTTATCATCCGCTGGCGCTAACGCCGCGACCTTCTCGTCTTCGACTTTTTGTTCAGCGGAAAGTTTTGTATCTACGGCCGCTTTGGCTGCCTCGGCGGCTTTCGCGCGTTCGGCCTCGACTTTGGCCACTTCGGCAGCCTTGGCTATTGCGGCGGCCTTCGCACTCTCGGCTTCCGCAACCTTGGCATCTTCGGCCTTCTTGGCAAGCTCGGCTGCGACACGCGCCTTTTCCGCTATCTTGGCTGCAGCAGCCGCCTTTTCCTGTTCTGCCTTTTTGGCACCTTCAGCGGCAAGGCGAGCCTTCTCCTCCCCAGCCAATCGCGCCTTTTCCGTTGCAGCGAGACGGGCCTCTTCCGCAGCCGACTTTTTCCTCTGGGCCTTGGCCAGCGCAGTGTAGAACCCTGACGGGTAATTTGCGATGTAGGCGTCCCATACTTCGGTCGATCCAACGGCCAACGCGAGTTCATAATCCCTGCGCATGGCGTCCTGTGCGCTCGCCGTTCCAGCAGGCGCAGCAATAGGCTTGGCTGGAACCAGCGGAACATCGTCACCGCCAAGCGAGCCGTAGACATATGGCTCTTGCCGGTTGCCTGTATTCTTCAACACGTCATCACGGACAAAACCGAACGCCTTGCGCAAATCGAGGCCGGGTGTAGTGATGTGCTTCACCAGCGCCGTCGTAAACGGGCTGTTCTTGCTGTCGCCATCAGACGCCGTCGATCCAGCCTTCGAAGCATAGGCGATCAGGGTATTTGGACTGGTCGGCTCGACCTTGGCCAGACCACGTCCTATGGCGCGAGAACCGATGGTGCGCTTCATCGTCTTGGCAAATGGATTGTCGCGGCAGGCGTCCAGAATGACAAGGCGGAGCTGCTTGGCTGGCTCGATCACCGTGAGAATACGATCCAGCGGAACGGCCTCATCGAACGCATCAATGTCACGCTCGAGGACGGCATCGACGGGGATCACGTAATTGGTGCCATCAATCTCCATGCCGTGGCCGGCGTAATAGACGACGGCGATATCGGCGTCCCGGACATTGTCGGAGAAATCGCGCAAGGCGCGGCGCATATCATTGACCTTGAGATCGCGCTTGAATTCGACGACATCAAAACCGGCGTCTTTTAGCGTCTCGGTCATCACGGCCGCATCGTTAGCCGGGTTCGTCAGCCGCGTGACGTTCTGATAGCTCGAATTGCCGATGATGAGAGCGACCCGCTTTTCAGCGGAAGCCGGCTGGGCAACAAGCCAAAGCGAGCAGATGGCTAAAATAGACGCTGCGACAAAGCGCATCAAAATCCCCAGAACGGCAATAAGACCTATCACCATGGACAAAACTAGCAATACAACGATCTAAGTCGGCGATTTGTGATCAATGTCACACAGCTGAAAAGCAGCTGGCGAAAGTGTGCGCTTATGGGTCATTCGCGTCGATTCCGCGATGCACCCAAAGAGTTCTCGGTTCACCCCCGATAGCGGACATGCACCGACCACCCCGGCATGTCCGTTTCGTGCCAAACCCGGACGTACCCAGAAAAGCTGTCTACGCACATTAGTAACCCAATGCGGCTACCAACGTCCGGCAAGTCATGAAGATCAGGATTAAAGAACCTACAGTCCAAAAGGTAGCGCGCGTGTCGTGGGTCCGCGCGGTGACGCTCCCCAGCTGGACAGCGATAGGCGTCCTCCTCTGGCAAATAGGCAAAGTCCTGCGGAAATGCTCGCTCGGAGTAGATGTTTTCCGCTTTACCCCTGGAAGCGGACATCAACGAATAGCGCCGCGATGTCTCAAACGTGCCAGAAGCGTAACAGTCGGGTCCGCTCATGCGCCGTAGATTGTCATCGCCGCGAGAGGCCCTCATATTGGCTGTTGCTGACACCGCTTTTCCATCTTCCCGTCTGCATACATTGCGCAAAGGAAGACGCACAGTGCCCGGTCCTTGGTGATTTTTCACAAACAGCTCGAATACTCGAGCACGTTGGATCATTATTAAATTGCTTTGTTAGGTCTGCTGCTGTTTTAGCCTGTTCAGGACGGTCGCGCTGGCCTTTCGGATCTTCCGGCTTGAGCCTCTTCGTCTCAATCTTTTCACACGTATTGTCATCGCCAACCTCAGAGCCCCCCCGGCAGGTGATCTTCGTGCAACGTTCTCCATCGGCCTTGTAGCCGTGGCCGCAAGTCAGCGGACAGATGCGCGCGGTCTTGCTCTTAACGGCATTGAGCGCATCGAGGCTCGCTACTTTCACGTGCAGCTTCAGGCCAGCGTGCTTGTTGAAGAGATCAAGCGACCGCTGTGACGCCGCATTCCAATTGCCATCGACCGCACCGGTGTTGCAGCCGACCCGTCGCAGTTCGGCTTGAAGCGAACGGGGAAGGTCGACCGCCTTTGGCTGATCGGATTGGTCGGCAGGCGGCGTCAACGCGGCAAGCTTTTCTTCGCTCGCTTTCTTTTCTGCCGCGGCTATTGTTTCTGCAGTGGCCTTGGCTGCTTCCGCCGCCCGGGCCTCCTCCGCAGCTTTTGCAATTGCTGCCGTCTTGGCACGTTCGGCCTCAGTGACTTTTGCTTCCTCGGCCTTCTTCGCCAGTTCGGCAGCAACACGGGCTCTTTCGGTCGCTCTGGCCTGTGCGGCTGCTTTTGCCTGCTCCGCGGCCTTAGCGCCCTCGATCGCAAGACGGGTTTGTTCTTCCTGCGCGGCCTTAGCTTTGTTTGTCGCTTCTATTCGGGTGGCTTCTGCCGCGAGCCTGTCACGCTGTGCTTTTGCAAGATCGGTATAAAAGCCCGATGAATATTTTGTTATAAAGGAATCCCAAACCGGTTTGGTGGCAATTTGTAGCGCAAATTCGTAGTCTCGCCGCATTGTTGCATCGTTATCGACAGCTGCGGCGACAGCGGGTGCTGGCGCAGCCGGAACAAGCGTCACATCGTTCCCACCCAATGAACCGTAGACAAACGGCTCTTGTGTATTGTTGGTGGCCTTCAAAACATCGTCGCGGACAAAGCCAAATGCCTTGCGAAGATCAAGTCCGGGTTCGGTGAGGTGATCGACCAGCGCAGTAGCGAACGGACTGTTCTTGCTGTCGCCATCCGAAGCGGTGGAGCCCGCTTTTGCGGCAAATGCGATCATCGTATTGGGGCTGGACGGCTCGACCTTGGCAAGCCCGCGCCCGATGGCACGGGAGCCAACAGTTCGCTTCATGGTCTTGGCGAACGGATTGTCCCTACAAGCGTCCAGAATCACAAGCCGAAGTTTTTTGGCAGGTTCGACGGCGAACAGCACGCGGTCTAAGGGGAACGTTTCATCCAGAACGTCGGTATCGGTTTCAAGCGTCGCATCAATCGGGATTAGATAGTTGGTCCCATCAAGTTCGATACCATGACCAGCATAGTAAATGACCGCTACGTCTGCGTCGCGAGTTCTTGTTTCCGAACTCGCGCAAGGCGCGGCGCATATCAACGATGCTTAAATTTAGTCTCGCATCGACGCTATCGAACCCCGCCTTTTTGAACATGGCGACAACCACTGCCGTGTCGTTTGCCGGATTTTGGAGCTGGTTGACGTTCTTGTAAGCCGAATTGCCAATGACAAGCGCTACGCGCTTCTCGGCGAACGCAGGCTGACTGAAAAGCCACGTCGACCAAACCGCTAAAACAATGGCCGCGATGGCTCGCATCAGAAATTCCAAATCGGCAATAAACCGACCCTAGCATCCCATCCATCGATCGCAATAGCATGGACCCGCATCTGTGACGTTACTCACACATTGGCCGATGTCCGAATCGGGTCCAGGCTGTGTAAAAACGTTTTTCCTTCTCCAAAAACTGCACGCAACCCGGCGTGATCGACGTTGATGCGACCGTCTGAGTCTATTTTTGCTGTATCGAGTTTGGAGTCAATCCGGGCAGCCTCGGGGCTACGCTGGGCGGGCTGAACGGTCACATGGCGCGCACAACATGACACGCTCCTCAAGCCCGGATCGCCGCGAGGAGTGGTTTGATACCGAGGAGGTTCATCACGCGCGTGAGGTTGTAGGCGAGCACGTGCAACGCCATCTCGGTCGCCACCTTGGGCAGCGTCTTCATCAGAAAGTGCGTCGCCCCCATCCGCATCTTCAGCGTGGCGAACGGATGCTCGACGGTTTCGCGGCGCACACGCATGGCTTGCGGGTTCTGATCGAGCCGCGTCTGCGCGGCCTCGACGACGTGTTCGTGTTCCCAGCGTTTGATGCGGCGCTCGTTGGCCGTTGTGCACTGATCCTTGAGCGGGCATGTGCGGCACGCCTTCGTCAAGTAAATCCGCATTTTCTGGCCATCTTCATCAGCGGTGAAGTGGTGCGCCAGCTTCTCGCCGGCCGGGCAGCGATAGACATCGTCCTTGGCCAAATAAACAAAATCAGGTTTCCCAAAGCGGCCTGCCGACTTGGCGCCCGAGGTTTGCGGCTTGGGCAGCGTGACCGCGACCCCGGCCTGTTCGCATGCCAGGATTTCCTCACCTTTAAAGTAGCCCCGATCCGCAACGACGTCCAAGTTATCGCTGCGCAGCGCGGCTTTCGCCGCCTGCGCCATCGTCGCCAGTTGCGATCTATCGGTGCCGACGTTGGTGACCTCGTGCGCGACAATCAGATGGTTCGTGGTGTCGACCGCACTTTGCACGTTGTAGGCGACCATGCCTGAGCCGCGCCCGCTCGTTGCCATCGAGCGGCAATCGGGATCGGTCAGCGATATCTGCTTGTCGGGCGAGGCGAGTAATGCCTTTTCAATCGCGGCCAGCCGTTTCACTTCTTCTTCGAGCTTCGCCAGCTTTTCCTTAAGCCGCGTCTTGGTCAGCAGCACCGTTTCCGACGGCTCTTCTCCTGCGGCAGTCTGGCGGTCGGCGGTGTCGAGTTGGCTCATGTAGCGCGCCACGCTCTCTTCAATCTGCTTCTGGCGCCGCTGAATCTTGCCCTGCGTGAAGTTGTTGTCGCGACTGTTCACGGCCTTGAACTTGCTGCCGTCGATGGCAACGCTGGCCTTCGCCAGCAGGCCCATCTTGCGGCACAACTCGACGAATCGCGCGCAAACCTTCTTGATCGCGGAACCATTGTCCTTGCGGAAGTCGGCGATGGTTTTGGCGATCCGGCGCGAGCCGTCCGGTCAGCCACATCACCTCGAGATTGCGGCCAGCCTCACGCTCCAGCCGCCGGCTCGATTGGACCCGGTTGAGATAGCCGTACAATGTAGAGCTTGAGCATCGGCGAAGGATGGTATGCCGGCCGGCCGGTCGCTGCCGGATCGACGCCATCGAACCCGAGGTCGCGGAGTTCCAACGCATCCACGAACACATCGACCGCGCGAACAGGATTGCTCTCGTCGACCCAATCATCAAGGCATTCCGGCAACAGCGTCGTCTGCTGGCGATCCGCCCCTTCAACGAAACCCCTCATCACCCCACCCCGCGATTTAGCAAGGGAATCATAGCATCGATGGGGTTTTCACACAGGCTGGGTCAAAACCGGAAAAACTCAATGCGAGCATATGTTTTCCGCTTCGCCCCTGAAAGCGGACATTCGGCCACATGGCCCATCGATCCAGAAGCCATCGCCCTGCAGTGAGTCGTTCGCCAACTTATCAACATCCGCGACGGCAGCGGCTCGGGTCAGTTCCAGGCCCAACCATTAGCGACATTTGCCAAGCCTGGCTTTGCGGCGCTCTGATGCGCCATGCCAAGCCCAGCACGTTGGCTTCGCTATTGGGAAGGCCCCGTCAATGGCACGAAGTAAAACGATTTTTACTCAAAGCGCGGTCACTCGCATCGTGAAGGGAATCGAAGCATCTGGCGTCAGCGGCCGCATGCGCAGAAGCTCGCAGAGCAAAGGAGGAAGGCGGAAGCGACACCCATCATGTTCTGGACGACGGCGGCGGGTTTCGCGAAGCGCTCAACCCATCCTGCGATCTGCTGCCTGACGGGCTGTTTCAGTGCCCGACGGGCAAATCAGGTCGCTTGGTGATTGTGGCGTGTCCAGCCCCCTTGGCAAAAATATTTCTGTTTTTCCGAAACCCAAATCAACCCTATATCATGGCCGTCCTGTCCCTCAAGAGGGGCGTTGCGCAACGTCACGAAACGCGGGGCGGGATGCGGTGGACGCGGATGGCGCCTATGACGACGGCGCTTGAAGCGGACGGAGAAGTCGTGTGGTCCTGACGCCCCGACGCTGGCGTCAAGTTCTTGAGAAGCAAGCTTCTCAGGGATGACGGTGGCAAGAAAGCCCGGTCACCGGGGAGAGCTCGAAGGAAGCCGTTAAAACCATTGCGCGGGGAATGCCGGGTGATTCCGGTGTGACCTGACTAACGCGTGTGCGTTCTACCACTATCATTGCACACGCGGCTATCGGGCGCATCGGGCGCCCGGCATTCCCTGCGCCCTCTGATCGGAGAGGGTAAGGAATTCTCAGCAAAACTCGGGCGGAATGCGCCGCGAGATCGCGAAGCTGTGTCTGCGCGCGATGCTCGCCCTGCCTCGACAACTCAACGCGTTGGCGTGGAGGCGAGGATGGGCGGCGTCTATCGCGCCGGACCCGCTGACTCCAATGCTATCGCACGTCTTCTACCCGGCCTGCTACGAAGCGAGACGTCGCACGGCCGACCCCACCGCTTCCCGGAGAGGGAGCATCCGCAATGGCGGGTTGTTTGAAAATCGATTCGGTCGAGGGTCGGGCAAAGTCTTTGCGCCGACGGCGGATTGGCCCGGCAATGACGGAAAGACGTTCCTTACTCCGCCAGGTTATTGATCTTCCTCACCCACGCCCGCACGTCCGCGAGCACGTCGGGCAGCACCGCCCTGACCTCGGCGACCGTCATGCCGGCCTTGATGCGCGGGTCGTACAGCACGTTCAGGATGTACTGGTCGTAGACGTCGAAAAATCCCATCGAGACATTGTCGTTGAACATGGTCCAGGGCACGGTAGAGGTGTCGTTGATCGGCCCCAGCGACTGCAGCAGTTCCTCATAGGCGCAGTCCAGGAAGATGAAGTCGCCGTTGTCGACCGTGAGGATGACGTCGGAGTGCTCGATTTCGTATTTGTCGTTCTTGCGAAAACCCGACAGGCATTGCGGATCGAGCGAGGTCTTGATCTCGCGCGCCCGGTCGCTGCCGTAGAAGGCCGTGATGGTGCGGGAGAGATCGCGGTCGCGCACCAGCTTGACGACGATGTTGGCGGCGTCGCTGGTCTCGGCCATGGCGATGTCGAGATGCTGCACCCGTTGCCCGATGTCGGCGACGACCTTTTGCGAGCTGCGCCTTGCGGTCCGGGCGGGTGCCGTCGGCGAATACCCGCACCGGCACGTCGTATTTCCGGATGCGGTCGACCCGGCCGGCCAGATGGTATTCGGCCCCGAAGGCGGTCTTGAAGAATCCCTCGGTTATCTCGGCGTCGGTGAAGGTCTTTTTTTCCGCGCGCTGGCGCGAGGCGATGGCGGGGATTTCGGCGGAAGCGGTCTTCTGCCAGACAACGCTGTCGAACGCGATTGTCAGTAGAGCGACCGCGAATATCGGAAGTGCATGCCAGAACCGGCTGATAGCGCTCATCCCGTCGACGCTGCCGCAATCGGCGCAGGCGCGCAAGGCTTGATCGGCGGGCCGCCGCAAGTTTGCCTTGTTGGCGCAGCGCTAGTTCTTCACCACCACGGTGGTGCCGACGGAGACGCGATTGTAGAGATCGGTAACGTCGTCATTGGTCATGCGGAAGCAGCCGGAGGATACCGCCTGGCCGATCGTCTCCGGCTCGTTGGAGCCGTGGATGCGATACAGCGTCGAACCCAGATACATGGCGCGCGCGCCGAGCGGATTGTCGATGCCGCCGGCCATGTGGCGCGGCAGATCGGGCCGCCGCGCCAGCATCTGCGATGGCGGCGTCCAGCCCGGCCATTCCTTCTTGGCGGAGATGCGATGGACGCCGCTCCAGCGGAAACCGTCGCGGCCGACGCCGATGCCGTAGCGCAGCGCCTGGCCGTTGGGCAGGACGAGATAAAGCCGACGTTCGGCGGTGTTGATCAAAATCGTGCCGGGCGCATATTGGCTTGCAAAGTTCACGGTCTGCCGCGGAATCGGGCTCGAGCCGCCGGCGCTGAAATTCGGGCCGCCGCCAAAAATGTCGCGCACGTCGAAGCCCTGAAACCCCTGGGCTTGCGCCTGGCCGGCGCCGGCCAGCGTGACTATCGCCGCAAACAGCACAGCAAACGCCCGGATCATCCTTATTCTCCGCCAAGAATTGATTGACCGCGAAAGAGGCCATAACATCGGCGATTTCGCAAGCAACGAGCCCGTGAGGACCCGATTTTCAAACGCCGCGGTTAAAAAAGCCGCCACCGCCGCGACTGGCAGCAATGCCCGCGAAACCTTTGACGAAATGCGCTAGGAATGATTGATCTCAATCAGTTTTTCAAGAAACGTCGCGAACGGGAGTGAATGATGAACGGTGCGGAAAGTCTGGTGCGGACCCTGGTCGCGGGCGGCGTTGACGTCTGCTTTGCCAATCCAGGCACCTCCGAGATGCATTTTGTCGCAGCCCTCGATCGGGTCGAGGGCATGCGCTGCGTGCTCGGCCTGTTCGAGGGCGTGGTGACGGGCGCGGCCGACGGCTATTTCCGCATGAAGGGCACGCCGGCGTCCACGCTGCTGCACCTCGGTCCCGGCCTCGCCAACGGCCTGGCCAATCTGCACAACGCCAAGAAGGCGAATTCCGGCATCGTCAACATCGTCGGCCAGCACGCCGTCTATCACATCGGGTATAACGCGCCGCTGACCTCCGATATCGAAGGCCTGGCGCGGCCGATGTCGGCCTGGGTGCGGACCTCGCCGGACGCCAAATCGGTCGCCAGGGACGGCGCGGCCGCCATTGCCGCGGCCAAAAGCTCGCCGCCCCAGATCGCCACGCTGATCTTGCCCGCCGACACCGCATGGAACGAGGCCGACGGCATCGCCGAGGTGCCGGCGGAATCCCAGCGCGCCAGTTACTCGTCGCAGGCCGTCGACAATGCCGCCAAAGTGCTGCGCGGCGGCGCGCAGACGCTGCTCTTGCTTACCGGCGGCGCGTTGACCGAGCAGGGGCTGGCGCTGGCGGCGCAAATCTCAGGCAAGACCGGCTGCAAGGTGATGGGCCAGACCTATAATCCGCGCATGGCGCGCGGCCGCGGACGTTTCTCGATCGACCGGATCCCCTATGTGATCGAGCAGGCGCTGCCGATCCTGAAGGATTTCCGGCACATCGTTCTGGTCGAGGCCAACGATCCCGTGGCGTTCTTCGCCTATCCGAACAAGCCGAGCCTGTTGAAGCCCGAGGGCTGCGAGGTCCACCGCATGACCTCGGGCGGCGAAAACTCGGTCGCGGCGCTGGAGGCGCTCGCCGCCGCGCTCGGCGCAAAACCTTCCGACGCGAAACCGCAGGCCCTGGTCGAACTGGCAAAGCCGACGGGCGCCTTGACCCATGCCTCGATCGCGCAGGCGCTCGCGATGGCGATCCCGGAAAACGCCATCGTGGTCGATGAATCCATCACCACCGGGCGCGGCTTCTTTCCGCCGACCGCGGCGGCCGCCCCGCACGACTGGCTGCAGAACATGGGCGGCTCGATCGGATTTTCCACCCCGGTCGCGACCGGGGCGGCGGTGGCCTGCCCCGACCGCAAGGTGATCTGCATGGTCGGCGACGGCAGCGCGATGTACACGCTGCAATCGCTGTGGACCCAGGCGCGCGAAGGCCTCAACGTCACCACGATCGTGTTCGCCAATCGCATCTACCAGATCCTGCGCGGCGAATTCGACGGCGTCGGCGCCGGCGAGCCGGGAAAGCGCGCCCAGGACATGCTGAAGCTCGACCGCCCGACGCTCGACTTCGTCGCGCTCGCCAAGGGCATGGGCGTTCCCGGCCGCGCGGTTGCCACGGCTGACGAATTCGTCGCGGCGCTGGCGGAAGCGATGCCGGAGAAGGGACCGCGGCTGATCGAAGTGCAGATGTGAGGTGACGACGGTCTCCGCGACGCGGTCCGAAGTCGTCATTCCGGGGCGATGCGCTAGCATCGAACCCGGAATCTCGAGATTCCCCGATGTGCAATTGCACATCTGAGGTCTGGTGCTAACGCACCATCCCGGAATGACGGAGCCTGGATTGCTTCGGAGCCGAGCCTGTCATCGGGCGCGCATTCGCGCGACCCGTTGGCTCCTCGCAATGACGGAATGTTGTCGGAGGCCAGATGCAGACCGAGCTGAACAAGGTCGTCGCCGCGCTGCAGGAATTTTACGCCCGCGAAACCTTCCTGTTTGAGCACGATCTCGGCGAGCGCACGCTGACGCACCGGCTGGCGGTGCATCTGGAAAAGCAGTTTTCGGGATGGGAGGTCGATTGCGACTACGACCGGCTGGGCGAGCGCACCCTGCGGCTGCCGCACGGCACGATCGTCTCGACCGACGATCATCTCGCGAAATCCATCTATCCCGACATCGTCGTGCACCAGCGCGAGATCCCCAACAACCTGCTCGCGGTCGAAGTGCGCAAGGCCAGCAATCACCAGCCGCCGGAACATGACCGGCACAAGCTGCGCGCGCTGACCGACCCGCATCTGTGGTTCGCCTACTGGATCGGCGTCTATCTCGTGCTGGGCAAGAAGAGCGTCGTCTCGGACGTCTATGTCGGCGGCGTGATCGACGGGCCGCTGTCGGCGTGGCTGGCCGGGCGGCTGAAGGAAGCGGGGTTGGGCGTGGGGTGACGCATTCCGGGAAGGTCGGGCCAGTCCGTGCGATCCTGTTCGACAAGGATGGTACCCTCGTCGACTTCCAGCGCACCTGGGGTCCGGCGGCTCAGGCGGTGATGCAGCATCTCGCAGGCGGCGACCGCGCCGCCTATGATCGCCTCGTGGCGGCGAGCCGTTTTGTCGAAGCCGACCAGCGTTTCCTGCCGGATTCTCCCCTCATCGCCGAGCCGACCAGCGTCTATGGTGCGCTTTGGGCCACCGCGCTCGGCCGGCCTGCGAATGCCGAGTTCTTTGCCGAGATCGATCGACTGCTGTGCGAGGCGACCACCCGGCATCTGGCGGCGATCGGCGATCCGAAGACGCTGCTCGCTGTTCTCGCCGCCCGCGGCTATCGACTCGGAATGATCACCAATGACGCCGAAATCACCGCGCGCGCTCATGCGCGCAAGCTCGGCCTGGACAAATATCTGGAGTTCATCGCCGGATATGATTCCGGCTTCGGCGCCAAACCGGACCCCGCACCGGTCCTCGCATTCGCGCAGGCCGCAGGCGTGCCGCCTTCGGAAACCGCCGTCGTCGGCGATACGGTTCTTGACCTTGCCGCCGCCCGCGCGGCGGGCGCCATCGCCATCGGTGTCCTGACCGGCCCTGCGCCATCGGCAATTCTTGCGCCGTATGCCGATGCACTCCTCGCCTCGCCGGCCGAACTTGCAGCGTGGCTCGACAGCCGTTGAGCCGTGTTTGACCGACGCGTGCGCCGGCCGAAAGCCCGGCTTTATGCAAGGCTCCCGATACCGGAAAAGGTCGCGACAACGATATTGTGGTCCGACAGGCCGTCCGCGGGGACAAACGGAAATGTTCGCTTCCAGCGCGACGGACGAGCAGAAAAAGTCGATGGGCGGCCGGCCATGGTCTTCGAGGTAAGTCCTTTCGTGGCTCGAATAGAAATGGGGCAGCGCCTCCCGTATCTCCGCAAGATCGCTGCTCGACGGTTCTACATTGAAATCGCCGCCCAGGATCAACGGCCCCCGCGCTGCCAGCGGCCGCAGCATGCCGGCAATCTTCCCGGCCTGCGATCGCCGCACGGCGGACGCCGACCAGTCCGCGGTAGCGGCGAGATGGGTATTGCCGATAAAGACCGGCCCCTCCAGCGACAGCGCCGCGACCTGCAGGATGCGCGGCTCATTTTCAGCACCGACAACCGAACCGGTATGCCCTGGACCCAACTGGAACGCGGCCATCCGAGACAGCGGAATTCTGGATACGATGGCGAGCCCATAATATTCGTCTTTCCCGCTCGCCCAACTCCTCCGGCACGAGGGCAGGCGTGAAGTACCAGCAATAACCGGATGTATTTCCTTGCCCGCGGTCAAACAGGACCGGAAGGTCAACCGCCGGATCGAGCGAGACCTCCTGCACCGCACATATATCGATGTCCAGTTCCGCTATTCTTGCAGTAACCGCATCGAAGTTCTTGTTCGATGAAATATTCCATGTGGCTATTCGGAGGCTCTTCTTGCTCACAGTAGCTCCACGTCGGGTCGGCCGGGACGTGTCGCTGACTCAGCAGGATGAAGGCGACGCGCGTAGCAAGCGCATTGCCACGGATTTCCACCCCGGGCCGTCGATGCCTACCGGCACCAGCGCGAGGGTCCCGTGACGCGATCGGCGATCGCGCGGCGAAAAGCTGTCCCGGTGTTGCGGTCGGGGAGTGGTCTCTTTGATGCGCCAGCTTTGTTCAAATTCGCAGCTGCCAGTAACCTTCAATAGCAAGGTTAAAACGCGAGTTCGATTGCGCGCCTGGTCCGCCGATGGTATGTGATGGACGATGTCCAGTTCATTTCACACTGCCGACAAGCGGCACGCACCGCAAGATCATGCTCCTGGGCTTTCTGTTTTGCGCGGCGTTTGTGGCCGTCAGCTTTTTTGCCCGGGAGCAGCCTGACAACACCTACGTTCTGGTCAAGGCCGACAAACTGGTCCGTACCGCGGGCACGCCGCCTCCCGCCAAATGATGCCTTTGACGCACTGCAGCAATGGAACCGGCGGCCAGATGCCGGAATTATTGTGGTTGAACCTTGGGCCGCTGGCGGAGACCTAACCACCAGAGGCAATCTCCAGGAGGCTGTTCATGACCCACTGGCACGATACGATGGTGGACAGGCCGGAAACGGATGGCGCGGTTTACGCGACGGGCTGGACGATCATGCGGCCTGGCCGTGCTCGGGGCCATCGTCGCGGTCTGGGTTCTCGGGATCTAGCCCGGGAACAACTTTCGCCGCATCGGATTATCCTGGGGTGTCGGTCCCCCCATCGGCACACTTAGATGACCCCCGACTAGACGGCCTCAGCCCGCCCCCCGCGCTGAGGTCGTTCTCTTTGACGGCAAACGCATCTGATTGACCGGCAGCCCGGCACCGGGGTGCGGCTGCCGGCGCGGTTTGCCGGGCCCGCTTCCGGTGCAACTGCCGGGCGGCCGGGTGACGGCGGCGCCCTGTGATCTCGCTATCTTTGCGGCACCCGCCTGCCGCCGGTCACCAGCAACCCCAGCCGACGTCCGATCAAAAGGCCCAGCACCACAAGCAGGCACCAGACCGGGAAGAAGAACAGGGTCAGAATTCCGGCGTCCTCAGGTTCGATTTGCAGCAGCCATTTGACGACGCCAACGGGAGCGAACAATCCGATCGCGCCTCCGGTCAGGCTGGTGATCAGAACGACGAGCTTCTGAGGGGGCATCGGTACCGAATCCGGCAATCGCGCAAACTGACTGGCTGTAAAATGGACAGGCCGCAGATCAATGATGGTGGGCGCACAAGGGATCGAACCTTGGACCTCTCCCGTGTGAAGGGAACGCTCTCCCGCTGAGCTATGCGCCCGGGATTTTCGTGCACGATCGAAGGCCGCAAATCGAGCGTTTGGCCGGATCATGCACGTCGTCGTCAGAGCCCGCGATTTACGAAGTGCGGGGCCAGGGTGTCAAGCTAAGTATCGGGCGGAATTCAGCCCGGCTGCTGCTGGCGGGCGCGGGAGGCGTGGGACTGCAGCGCCCGGATGCGCTCGGCGAGCGTGCCGCCGCCTTCGGGGACGCCGCTGGGAGCGCGCCATTGGCGGCGGCGCCGTTGACGGGCTTCGCTGCCGCCTTCGCCGGGGCCGCCGGTTCCGCCGCCAGCATGGCCTCGATCGGCGAATTCGGCCCTTCGAGCTGCATCGCGAGTTTTGCCACTTCGGCGGCGATATCGTTGATGCGCTCGCGCAGCAGCGCATTTTCCATGCGCTCGGTCGCCCAGGAGCTTTCGGCCTGCTGCTGGATCGCGTTGATGTCGCGCTGCAGCTTGGCGCGTTCGTCGCGCGCGATCCGAAGCTGTTCCTCGACCGCCGCCTTCTCGGTCTTCAGCCTTTCCAGCGCCGGCCATCTGCCGCTGTTCGTGGCGGCGATTTCGTCGCGCAATTCCTTGCTCGTGCGTTCGGCGGCTTCGTTCGCCTGGCGCAGCTGATTGTTTTCGAAGTCGCGCTCGGCGAGCAGCTTGCCCTGGGTGGCAAGCCGCGCCTCCAGATCGTTGACGCGGTTGCCGAGCATTTCGGCTTCCTTGACCTGCACGATCAGCTGGCGATCGAGATCGGTGACGCGCTGGCTCAGATTCTCGACGCGGCTGCGGGCCTCGGAGAGCTCGCGCGTCGCCTTCTCGGATTCGCCGCGCTCCTGCTCGAGCCGCGCCTGCGTGGTGGCAAATTCCTTTTCGGCGTCGCCGACGCGGTTCTTGAGATTCGTCGATCTGGGCGCGCACCGCCACCAGCTCGACCTGGCGGCTCTCCGCCATCATCGAACGGTCGGACAATTCGGTGTTGAGTTTGGCGAGTTCGCTCTGCTTGTCCTTCAGCGCCTGCTCGGCGTCGCGCAGCGATTCCGTCTTCGCGGTGAATTCCTCTTCGGTGGCGCGCAGCTGTTCCTTGACCGCCTTCTCGCGCGCTTCGAGCGAGAAGATCGTGGCGTTCTTTTCGCCAAGCTCGAGCTTCATGCGATTGATCGCATCGGATTTCTTGCCGAGTTCGGCGAGCTGGCTGGTGGTCTTGTTCTTGAGCTGGTCGACGCTCATCTCGAGCCGCCGCGCCGACATCGCGAATTCCGCGCGCAGCTGATCCTTGTCGGCCTGGATTTCGGCCATCGACAACGGCGTCGCCGCCTCCAGCCGCCGGGTCGTCAGCCGCACCGCGCGGTTATGCACCAGCGGCACGATCATCAGCCCGAACAGCATCGAGACCAGAAAACCGATCGCCAGATACATGATCGGTTCGATCATCAGACGCTAACTCCCCATCGAGAAAAATCGTCAATCACAATGCCATGGGGCACAGGGTAAACGCCAGCCTGTTGCCGCGTTAACGTGAATCCGTAACCAGAGGCGCCTTCGAACCCGGGCACGGCGCGTCAGAACGGGTTCCAGGTCGCGCGCGGCGTATATTTGAGATAGCCGATATTGGCGCCGAGGCGCAGGCCGATGCCGGAGCGGATCGGCACCAGCACGATGTTGTTGGCGGTCAGCGCGGTCATTCCGAAGCCGCCGATGATATAGGCGGAGCCGTCGATGCCGGCGAAGCGCTGGTAGATCGCATTGGTCGCGGGCAGGTTGTAAACCAGCGTCATGGTGCGCGCGCCGTCGCCGCCCCAGTCGAAGCCGACCGACGGCCCCTGCCAGTAGACCCGCAAATCGCCGGCGTTCTTGGTGTAGAGCGTGCCTTCGCCGTAGCGCAGTCCGGCCACGAAGGCGCCAGAGCCTTCCTCGCCCAGAACATAGCCGTTCGGCAGGCCCCATTGGCTGACCGCGCGCTCGATCACCGAGGCGAGGCCGCGCGAGACGTTGCCGAAGAACCGGTGTCCGGCGTTGACCAGTTCGTCCGGCCCATAGGTATTGGGGCTGGGCTCGCGCTGCGGCGGCGGCAGTTGCGGCGCCGGCTGCTGCGAGGAAGCGGGCACGGTCCAGCACATCAGCGCGGCGAGCGTCACCGCGGCAAGGCGTGATGCGAAAGTCATAAAAGAACCCCTGGGTATCGAAATCCTGGCCGCCGCCTTAACCTGATGCCAACAGGCACGGCTTTAGGTTGCGTCCAGTGTCCCCCGACTCGGTTGTTATCGGCACCAACTATGACGGCACAACGGCAGGAAAGAAACGGCAGCCGGCTCCGGAACAGGCTTTCGCCCCGGAATAGCCTTGATCGCCTTGCTGCTGGCAAGCCTTGCCGCGCAGGCCTTTCCGGGCTCGCGGCCCAGGCCGCGACCACCGAGCGGGTGGTCGTGAACCGCTTCACCGGCCTTGCCATCGAGGGTTTCGACCCCGTCGCCTATTTTGTCGACGCCCGCCCCGAGCTCGGTCTGGCCGGATTTCGAGGCCTCCGAGGCGGGCGCGGTCTGGCGTTTCCGCAACGAGGGCAATCGCGCCTCCTTTGTCGCCCATCCCGATATTTACGGCCCCCAGTTCGGCGGCTACGACCCGATCGATCTGGCCCGCGGCGTCACCGTTGCCGGTAACCCCCGGTTCTGGCTGATCTCGGGACAGCGGCTTTATCTGTTCGGCCGCGAGGAAAGCCGCGACGCCTTTGCCGCCGATCCCGCGCGCTTCCTGCGGGAGGCGAACGCGCGCTGGCCGGCGCTGGAGCAGGATCTGGCGCAGTAGAGCGCCGTCGCGCGAGTCCGGCAGCCGCCGCCGGGGTCGCCCCAGGCGATGAATTCCGGCACGATAAAGCCTGCTGTCCCGTAAGGCCCTGGCGCCCTTTGCCGAATTGCAAGTCGGCGCCTTGCGCATCGGTGATCTTGCCGCCGGCCGCGGTGACGACGGCGTGGCCGGCCGCGATATCCCATTCGCAGGTCGGCGCGAGGCGGGGATAGATGTCGGCGCCGCCCTCCGCCACCCGGCCGAATTTGACCGCCGAGCCGAGCACCTCGCGGATCGCGCCGGGTCTCGCCGCGATAAAGGCTTCGGTCCGGCTGTCGCCGTGCGAGCGGCTGACGGCCACGATCCAGGGCTCGCCGCGCTTCGGAAGGGGGCGGGTATGGATCGGCTCGGCCACGGACCGTTCGCCCGATCGTCAGCCGTTCCGCGCCGCGGCCCACCAGCCCGCGCCAGACAAGTCCGAGCGCCGGTGCGCCGATAATGCCGAGCAGCGGCGTCCCGTTGGTCACCAGCGCGAGATTGACCGTAAACTCGTTGCGGCCGGCGACAAATTCCTTGGTGCCGTCGAGCGGATCGATCAGGAAGAAGCTGCCGCTGTAAGGCGGCTTCGCCAGTTCGACGCGCTCCTCCGACAGGGCCGGGACCTCCGGAACGAGCCGCGCCAGACCTTCGGCAATGATCCGGTCGGCGGCGAGATCGGCTTCCGTCACCGGCGATCCGTCGAGCTTGCCGTCGATCCGCATCGCCGCCCGGTTGACGGCAAGAATGGCGGCACCGGCCCGGATCACCAGATCGGTCAGGGGTTCCATCAGCGCGGCCGCGGCATCGCCGTCGATCGCGGGTCCTGACGAATGTGCCTCATTCATGGGCGGACTTCATCTACTGCTCGTCTTTCCCTTGGCGTTCCCGCCCTGTGTTGGCAGCCCGCGCGTCCGCAGTGTATCAAGCCAGCGAGCATGCGTGATTCGCCGTGTCCGCGCTGTCAGCGGATTTCCAGGAACACCTTATGTCTGGCACCTCGTCTCCCGGTCCCGCCCCCGACGCCCTCGAACTGGCGGCGCTGTTGTGTTCGCGGGTTTGTCACGATCTCATCAGTCCGGTGGGCGCCATCGTCAATGGGCTTGAGGTCCTCGACGACAATCCCAAGCCGGAAGATCGCGAATTCGCGCTCGATTTGATCCGCAAGAGCGCCAAGACCGCCTCGGCGCGATTGCAGTTCTGCCGGCTGGCGTTCGGGGCTGCGGGATCGTCGGGCGCGCAGATCGATCTCGGCGACGCGCAGACCATGGCGCGCGGTCACCTCGAGGACGGCAAGACCACGATCGCGTGGAATTTGCCGCGCGTGCTGCTGCCGAAGAACCGGGTCAAGCTGCTGCTGAACATGATGGTGATCGCGCAGCAGACGATACCGCGCGGCGGCGTGCTCACGGTCGATCCGATCGGCGAAGGCGAGCCGATCGGCTTTCGCGTCGCAGCCAGCGGGCTCAACGCCCGCATGCCGCAAAATATCGCCGATCTGCTGAGTTCGGGTCACGGTCGACGCCGTCGATGCCCATGCGGTGCAGCCTTATTACACGCGGCTTCTGGCGCAGGCCTGCGGGCTGAATGTGGTGCTTGCCCCCGAGGGCGATGCGGTGGTCGTGACCGCTTCCTGAGCCCAGCCGCGAACATGGTTAACCAACGGTTTACAGGCGGCCCGCGAATTCCGTGAGGCCGTCTTATCTCTTTGTTGATCCCGTTCTTTTCCAATTACTCAACCAATATTAAACGCTTTGCGGAGAAGCTGGCCAAACTCTGAAAGGCGTGTCGAAGTCGCGCGCCCGTGCGTTCGAAGGCCTGTTTCATGGATGATCTGTTGCGGGAGTTTCTGACGGAGACCAGCGAGAGCCTGGATACCGTCGACAATCAGCTGGTGCGGTTCGAGCAGGAACCGAACAACGCCAAGATACTCGATAACATCTTTCGCCTGGTTCACACCATCAAGGGCACCTGCGGCTTTCTCGGGCTGCCGCGGCTCGAAGCGCTGGCGCATGCCGGCGAGACCCTGATGGGCAAATTCCGCGACGGCATGCCGGTCACCGGCCAAGCGGTCACGCTGATCCTGACCACGATCGACCGCATCAAGGAAATCCTGGGCCAGCTTGAGGCGACCGAGGCCGAGCCGGACGGCTCCGATCAGGATCTGATCGACGAACTGCAGGAGATGGTGGAGCGCGGGATGGAAGCGATGTCAGCGCCGGCTGAGCCGGTCGACGTCGCGCAGCCGGCGGCTGCCGTCGAGCCCGCGGTTGCGCAGGGCAGCCTGGTGCCGCAGACGCTGGAGCGGCCGTTGCGTCCCGGCGAAGTGTCGCTGGATGAACTGGAGCGCGCGTTCCGCGAGACCGCGATCGAGGTTGCGCCGCGCGCCGCGCCGAAGCCAGCAGGAGCCGCACGCCGCGTCAGCCAAAGAGGCGAAGCCGGCCGCGAAGGCGACAAAACCCGCGGCAGCCAAATCGGCCGTCGAGGTGGAAGTGCAGGAGGCCGACAAGGTCGCCAACCAGTCGATCCGCGTCAACGTGGATACGCTGGAACATCTGATGACGATGGTGTCGGAACTGGTTCTGACCCGCAATCAGCTGCTGGAGATCTCCAGGCGCAACGAGGACACCGAGTTCAAGGTGCCGCTGCAGCGGCTGTCCAACGTCACCGCCGAGCTGCAGGAAGGCGTCATGAAGACGCGGATGCAGCCGATCGGCAATGCCTGGCAGAAGCTGCCGCGCATCGTGCGCGACCTCTCGGGCGAACTCGGCAAGCAGATCGAACTGGAGATGCACGGCGCCGACACCGAGCTCGACCGCCAGGTGCTCGACCTGATCAAGGATCCGCTCACCCATATGGTGCGCAACTCCGCCGACCACGGGCTGGAGACCCCGGCCGAGCGGGCCGCCGCCGGCAAGCCCGAGCAGGGCACCATCCGGCTGTCCGCCTATCATGAAGGCGGCCACATCATCATCTGCATCGCCGACAACGGCCGCGGCCTCAACACCGAGAAGATCAAGGCCAAGGCGATCGCCAGCGGTCTCGTCAGCGAGGCCGAACTGGAGAAGATGACCGAAGCCCAGATCCACAAGTTCATCTTCGCGCCCGGCTTCTCCACCGCTGCCGCCGTCACCAGCGTGTCCGGCCGCGGCGTCGGCATGGACGTGGTGCGCACCAATATCGACCAGATCGGCGGCACCATCGACGTCAAGTCGGTGGCCGGCGAGGGCTCCTCCGTCACCATCAAGATCCCGCTGACGCTGGCCATCGTCTCGGCGCTGATCGTGGAAGCCGCCGGCGACCGCTTTGCCATCCCGCAGCTGTCGGTGGTCGAACTGGTGCGGGCGCGCGCCAATTCCGAGCACCGCATCGAGCGCATCAAGGACACCGCGGTGCTGCGGCTGCGCAACAAGCTGTTGCCGCTGATGCACCTGAAGAAGCTGCTCAAGATCGACGACGGCTCCTCCTCCGATCCGGAGAACGGCTTTATCGTCGTGACCCAGGTCGGCAGCCAGACCTTCGGCATCGTGGTCGACGGCGTGTTCCACACCGAGGAAATCGTGGTCAAGCCGATGTCGACCAAGCTGCGCCACATCGACATGTTCTCCGGCAACACCATCCTGGGCGATGGCGCCGTGATCATGATCATCGATCCCAACGGCATCGCCAAGGCGCTCGGCGCCTCCGGTGCGGCCAGCCCACGAGATCGCCGACGAGAACGCCGCTTCGCGCGCCAGCGCCGCCGAACAGCTGACCTCGCTGCTGGTGTTCCGCGCCGGCTCGACCCAGCCCAAGGCGGTGCCGCTCGGCCTGGTCACCCGGCTGGAAGAGCTCGCCACCGACAAGATCGAGCTCTCCAACGGCCGCTACATGGTGCAATACCGCGACCAGCTGATGCCGCTGGTGCAGATGGAGGGCGTCAGCGTCCAGACCTCGGGCGCCCAGCCGATCCTGGTGTTCGCCGACGACGGCCGCTCGATGGGGCTCGTGGTCGACGAGATCATCGACATCGTCGAGGAGAAGCTCAACATCGAGGTCGCCGGCGGCAAGGACGGCATTCTCGGCTCCGCCGTGATCAAGGGCCAGGCCACCGAGGTGATCGACGTCGGCCACTTCCTGCCGATGGCGTTCGCCGACTGGTTCAGCCGCAAGGAGATGCGCCCGGCGGCATCCGCGCAATCGGTGCTGCTGGTCGACGACTCGGCGTTCTTCCGCAACATGCTGGCGCCGGTGCTCAAAGCCGCGGGCTACCGGGTGCGGGTGGCGCCCAACGCGCAGGAGGGCCTGATGGCGCTGCGCTCGGGGCAGATCTTCGACGTGGTGCTGACCGACATCGAAATGCCCGACATGAACGGGTTCGAGTTCGCCGAGACCATCCGGGCCGATGCGCATCTGAGCTCGATGCCGATCATCGCGCTGTCCTCGGTGGTGTCGCCGGCGGCGATCGAGCGCGGCCGGCTGGCCGGCTTCCACGATTACGTCGCCAAGTTCGACCGTCCCGGCCTGATCGCGGCGCTGAAGGAACAGACCGCCGAGCTCTACCAGGGCGGCGGCATGAAACAGGTTCAGCCGGACGGCATGAAGGAATCCAGCATGACCAGCAAGACCGAACTCACCGAAGGCACCGTCGCCGAATACGTCACCGCGATGATCGGCGGCCAGCTGTTCGGCCTGCCGATCTCCCGCGTCCAGGACGTGTTCATGCCGGAACGGCTGACGCGGGTGCCGCTGTCGCCGAGCGAGATCGCCGGCGTGCTCAACCTGCGCGGCCGCATCGTCACGGTGGTGGACATGCGCGCCCGGCTCGGCCTGCCCAAGAACGACGACGGCAAGCCGCCGATGGCGGTCGGCGTCGACCTGCGCGGCGAATCCTACGGCCTGTTGATCGACCAGATCGGCGAGGTGCTGCGGCTTCCCGACGACGGCCGCGAGGAAAACCCCGTCAACCTCGATCCCCGCATGGCCAAGCTCGCCGGCGGCGTGCATCGCCTCGACGGCCAGCTCATGGTCGTCCTCGACGTCGATCGCGTCCTCGAAATCGTGCCTGACATGCTGGCGGCATAAGACCGGCAGCAGGCACGCGACTTACTGGTGGCAATGGAAACGTCCCGTTCGGGATCTGGAAGAAGCAGAGGCTGAAATGAGAACATGTCTTGTTGTCGATGACTCGAGCGTCATCCGAAAGGTCGCAAGGCGCATCCTGGAAGGCCTCGATTTCCAGATCATCGAAGCCGAGGACGGCGAGAAGGCGCTCGAGGTCTGCAAGCGCGGATTGCCCGACGCGATCCTGCTCGACTGGAACATGCCGATCATGGACGGCTATGAATTCCTCGGCAATCTGCGCCGCATGCCCGGCGGCGACCAGCCCAAGGTGGTGTTCTGCACCACCGAGAACGACGTCGCGCACATCGCGCGCGCGCTTCACGCCGGCGCCAACGAATACATCATGAAGCCGTTCGACAAGGACATCGTCACCGCGAAGTTCCAGGAAGTCGGCCTCATCTGATCTGCCTCTTTCGATCCGGCGGCTGAACGGCCCTCGGCGTTATCGCTTCAATAGTGCCGCTTTCAGCCGTAGCTGGTGAGTAATGAGTGTTGCGTTGACAAGTTCCTCGACCCCGACTTCGACGCGGCAAGAGCCGTTGCGGGTGATGGTGGTCGATGACTCCGTCGTCATCAGAGGGCTGATCTCGCGCTGGATCGCATCCGAACCGGACATGGTGGTCGCGGCATCGCTGCGCACCGGCCTTGACGCCGTCAACCAGATCGAGCGTGTCGATCCCGACGTCGCCGTGCTCGATATCGAAATGCCGGAGCTCGACGGCATTTCCGCGCTGCCCCTGCTGCTGGCGAAGAAGCGCAACCTCATCATCATCATGGCGTCGACCCTGACCCGCCGCAACGCGGAGATCAGCTTCAAGGCGCTCTCGCTCGGTGCATCGGACTACATTCCGAAGCCCGAAAGCACCCGCGAAGCAGCGGCCGCCGAAACCTTTCACCACGATCTGATCCAGAAAATTCGCTCGCTCGGCGCCAAGGTCCGCCGCACGGCGCCGGCGTCCGCCGCCCTGGCGCCGGCGCTGGAGCGGCCGCGCGAGCCGTTGGCCCGGCCGCGCCGGCGCCGGTTGCGCAGCCGCCGCTGATGCGCCGCGCCGTTCAGCACGCAGGCGCCGCGCGCGCTGTTGATCGGGTCATCGACCGGCGGTCCGCAGGCGCTGATGACGCTGGTCACCGAGCTCGGTCCCGTGATCGACCGCTTTCCGGTGCTGATCACGCAGCATATGCCGCCGACCTTCACGACGATTCTTGCCGAGCATCTGGCGCGCTCGAGCCACCGGCCGGCGCACGAGGCCGTCGATGGCGAGATCGTCAAGGCCGGCCAGATCTATCTCGCGCCGGGCGGCCGCCATATGCGGGTCGTGCGCCACGGCACCGATGTCGTGATCGCCCTCGACGACGGGCCGCCGGTCAATTTCTGCAAGCCCGCGGTCGACCCGTTGTTCACCTCCGCGATCGATGTCTGGCAGGGCGGCGTTCTGGCCGTCGTGCTGACGGGCATGGGCTCGGACGGCATGCGCGGCGGCAAGGAGATCGTCGCGGCCGGCGGCAGCGTGATCGCCCAGGACGAAGCCACGAGCGTGGTGTGGGGAATGCCGGGCGCAGCCGCCAATGCCGGCATCTGCGCCGCCATTCTGCCGCTCAATCAGATCGCGCCGAAACTGGTTCGATTGTTCTCGGGAGATCGCTCGTGACGCCGTTGGACTATGAGTTTCTGCGCAAGCTCCTGAAAGAGCGCTCCGGCCTCGACCTGTCTTCCGACAAGCAATATCTGGTCGAAAGCCGATTGATCCCGCTGGCGCGAAGGGCGGGTCTGCCCGGCATCGCCGAACTGGTGCAGAAAATGAAGGGCGGCGCCGACGCGCTGACGTCGGAGGTGGTCGAGGCGATGACCACCAACGAGACCTTCTTTTTCCGCGACAAGATTCCGTTCGATCATCTGCGCGAGACGATCCTGCCGGCGCTGGTGCAGGCGCGCGCCAGCCGCCGCGCCCTGCGCATCTGGTGCGCGGCGTCCTCCACCGGGCAGGAGCCGTACTCGATCGCGATGTGCGTGAAGGAATTCGCCGGGCTGGCGGGGTGGCGGGTTGAAATCGTTGCGACCGATCTGTCGCAGGAGGTGCTGGAGAAGTCCAAGGCGGGAATCTACAGCCAGTTCGAGGTGCAGCGCGGCCTGCCGATCCAGATGCTGGTCAAGTATTTCACGCAAATCGGCGAGCTGTGGCAGCTCAATGCCGATATCCGCGCCATGGTGCAGCACCGGCAACTCAACCTGCTGAAGGATTTTTCCCATCTTGGAACGTTCGACGTGATCTTCTGCCGCAACGTCCTGATCTATTTCGACCAGGACACCAAGGCCGGCATCTTCGATCGCCTTGTCAAGAGTGCTCGAACCCGACGGCGTGCTGGTGCTGGGCGCGGCCGAATCCGTGGTCGGGATATCCGACGCCTTCAAGCCCTATCCGGACCGGCGCGGGCTTTACCGCCCGAACGCCGACCGAACGGCGCGCGCCGCCGCGCCGGCCGCCCTGAAGGTGGTGGCGTCGGCGACGCGCTAGCGACGCGCTTTCGAGCAGGTGTCGCCTGGATCGCGTCCGGCGGCTTGCGCTCGAAAACGCTTTACAGGATCGCGTGCGGCAGGAACCGCGACGTATTGCCGGTGATCGGATTCTCGTCCTCGCGGATCGATAGCCCGCACGGCGTGTGGTCGATCAGCCAGCTTCCGAGCACGGGATACTGGCCGGAAAAATTCGGCAGCGGCGCCAGCGCCTGGCGGATAAAGCCTTCGGCGCCATACGGCCCTTCCTGTTCCACCACCGTGACGCCGTCGCTGACCAGCGCGACATTGGCGCCTTCGCGCGAATAAAGCGGCTTGCGCACGAAGGAGGCGCCGAGGCTCGCGGCATTCGGGTCGTCCTCGAAAAAGGCCGGCAGCAAATTGGGATGATCCGGAAACATCTCCCACAGCAACGGAAGAATGCCCTTGTTGGAAAGGATGGCCTTCCACGGCGGCTCGATCCAGCGCGTCGGCGCTTTGGCGAGCCGCGCGCCGAACGCGTCGTGAAACATCCATTCCCAGGGATAGAGCTTGAACGCGAGCTCGATCGGCGCGATCGTCGAGATCGACGAAGCCGCCGTCCGTCGCGCCATCCGATGTCCTCGATATCGATCAACGTGGTCGCAAGGCCGGCCTGTCTGCGCGGTGTCCTCGAGATAGGCCAGCGTGCCGGCGTCCTCGGGGTTTTCGGTGGTTCCCGTGAGATGAAGATGGCGTCCCTCGCCGAGCTTTTTCCAGGCCTCGATCAGGCGCTCATGGATCGAATTGAACTGGTCGGCGCGGGCAGGGATGATGCGCCGCTCGATCGCCTGTTCCAGCCAGGTCCATTGAAACACCGCCGCCTCGAAAATCGAGGTCGGCGTATCCGCGTTGTATTCCAGGAGTTTCGCCGGTCCGCGCCCGTCGAAACGGAGATCGAGCCGGCCATAGAGGCTGGCTTCGTCGCGGTACCAGCTTTCGGAGATCAGCGGCCAGAACGCTTCCGGAATCTTCAACCGGCGCAGATATTCTTCGTCGTCGACTGCGCAGGCGACGAGTTCGAGGCACATGGCGTCGATTTCGCCGGTGGGCCCTTCGATCTGACGTTCGATTTCGTCCAGCGTGAACGCATAACAGGCGCGCTCGTCCCAATAGCGCTCGCCGTCGATGGTGTGAAAATCGAATCCGGTTTCGTCGGCGGTCGAGCGCCAGTCGTCGCGCTCGGGGCAGGCGAGGCGTTGCATGGGTCGGCTGCTATCCGCCACCATGGGCGTGGCCGCCATGCGCATGGAAGTGCGCGTGCAGTCGATGCGGTGCGCCGCCGAAGCCGCCATAGGTCACGCGGCAATATTCCCGCAGCCGCCCGTCCGGCTCGCGCCCGAGCTCCGCGATCTGTCCGGGCCGCAATCGTGTCGCCGCACAAAACCCATCGATACCGCGCCGACGGCAGCGGTACCCATCATGGTCAGAACGACGCGGCGCGAGCGTTTCATGGTGCGGGCCTTAGCGCTAAAGGACTGTTTCCGGATGGCCGACAGTTTCCATCAGCCGGAGGCAGCGAGGCAAGCGAAAGCCGGATCAAGTTCACGGGATCGTGCGGCGAGTGGCGCGGACGCTATCTGCGCGGGCCTAGGGTGCCGCGCCTGTCTGCCATCGAACACGAAAGCGGCGCGCTTCTGACGGGTGGGAGCAACGCACGATGCACCTCCGGCCTGATGACGCGGCAGGACGTTGACCTGGGTCAAGGTCGCCGGTTGCCCGCCATGCTTGTTTGCAACAAGCGCCCTGAATAGGAGCGATACCGATGTCCAGACTTGTCGGGTTTGTATTCGCAGCCTGTCTGATCGCGCAGCCGGGCTTCGCTGACGACCGTGACAAGGTCGTCGGCACCTGGAAGCTGGTTTCCTATGAGGTCGAGGTTCAGGCGACCGGCCAGAAAGCGCCGGTGATGGGCGAAAAGCCGACCGGTTATGCAACGTTCACTCAGGAGGGGCGCGTATTCTTCGTGCTGACCGGCGAGGCGCGCAAGGCCGCCAAAACCGACCAGGAGCGGGCGGAGCTGTTGAGCACGCTCATCGCCTATACCGGCACCTACAGCGTTGAAGGGGACAAGTGGACCACCAATGTCGACGTGGCCTGGAATCCCGAATGGGTCGGCACCAAACAAGTCCGGGATTTCAAGCTGGACGGTGAGCGGCTGATGGTGTTGACGCCCTGGCGCGTGATGCCGAATTGGGCGGACAAAGGATTGACGCGCAGCATTGTGACATTCGAGCGGTCCAAATAGCCACCGCGAAAATTGTCTGGATCGCTTGACCTAAGAGGCCGCCCCCGCTGGCGGAACAAATTCCATCGGGCGGGCTTACTCTTTGATCAGGATCATGGCGCTCGGCAGGCATCGTAGCAGGATGCCCCGCACGGCTGTTTGGTTGAAAGCAAACAAGGAGAACATCATGGACAGGCAAAGCGCAGTCCACGCCATTTATGCCGAAAGCCTGGTTTTCGAATCGAATTTCGGCTTGGCGGGAGGTCCGGCAGCCGATTCAGGCAGTGAATTCACCAGGCGCGCCCAATCCATTCCTGCGGAGGGCGCAGCTACCTGCTCTTCGGGGAAGACTGTCGGCGCACTGGAGGCGCTGATCAGTCATCACCTGTGGCCGGGATTTTGACGAACGGCAAAAGGTGCCTGCAGGCGGCGAAATGAAGCGGCGCAGAGTTTTGTCCTGGGAATAGCTGCGGCTGCTGCGTGGGCAACACCGCGCGGACAAGCGCGTCCCCTGGCAGGCATTTGAGGGAAATCAAAAGCCGGGTTGCGGCGACCGTTACAATAAAATTTTCGGAAGGAGAAAGCACATGCGCAAGGTACTAGGAAGAATTGGGATTGCCGCTGCGGCGGCCGTCATCATCGCGGCGGGCACGGCGGCGCTACCGAGCGCAGCCTACGCGCAATGGCATCATCATCATCATGGCTGGGGCGGGTTTGCTGCCGGCGCCGCCGCGGGTGCGATTATCGGCGGGATGATGGCTGCGCCCTACTACGCTCCGGGTCCGGCGCCCGGCTATTACTACGAGGGAGACGCCGTGAGTTACTGCAAGCAGCGGTTCAGGTCATATGATCCGGCCAGCGGGACCTATCAGGGTTACGATGGATATCGGCACCCCTGTCCTTGAGCAGATTTCAGAGAGATCGCCGCGAGGCGGTCTTTCTTTTTTGCGCTGAAGGATCCAAGGCAAATTCGCGGCGAATGCCGGCTGCTGGCTAAGGCGTTGGCGAGCTTCCGTGCAAGCGCGTCCGCTGGCCGCCGGTTGGTCAACCGCCCACGGAAAAATGCGACGTGAACGCACGCGCAAACGCGCCGAATCCGCCGCGCGTCACGCCGCTTGATGCGTCGGACGAAGCGGTGGATGGCGATCGGCTGGATGAGGAATCGCCGCTGTAGAAATTCATGTGCAGCGACGAACCGCGGCTGCCACCGGATGAAGATCCGCGAGGCGGGCATGCAGCGTTGGCTGGCAAGTCCGACGCCATTCCGGGCCGCTGCCCGCAATTCTCGCCTGGCATCAGCGCGTAGGCGCCGCCGCCAACGGCAAAGGTGCCCATCAGCAGCAGCGCCACGTGGCTGGAGCGCTTTACGGGCGGAGCCGTTTGGGCCGCAACGGGCCTGCGCCTGCCGAATTCCCTGGTGGGTTCATCTGCCATGATCAATAGATCATCGAGGCGGCGTTGAGGGCGCCTGCGGCAAGGGAAGCGAGCCCGAGCCAGATCGCGGCGGCGAGTTCGCCCGCCGCGATCTTCGCCGACAGGTTCGGCACCGGAATCTTGACGATGAAATAGACGACGACCTGAACGATCAGCGCGATCGCGCTCCAGATCAGGCAATCCACGACATTGGCGGAGTGGGCGATGGCGCTGACCACCGGCAGCACGAAACCGAGCAGGCTCAAGCCGAGCGCGATCGCGGCCGCCGGGTCGTTGTCGCGGATCAGCTGGAATTCGTTGTGCGGGGTGACGCGGGTATAGACGAAGAGGTAGGCGACGACCGCGACAATGGCCGTACAGAAATAGACCAGGAACGCCGGCAGTCCGGCCAGTGATTGAAGGATCATTCGAAGACCCCCGAGTTGTCCAGCAGCAGGGTTGCACGATCCGTCGGTCGGCGCACGCGGCCTGCGGGTTCAATCCCCAAACAAAAACCCCGCCATTTGCGGCGGGGTCCAGTCTGGGAGGAGTGAGCCTTGCGGCTCGCGGTAGACTCTGGAAAAATCAGGCGGGAATGCGCTCTTCGACCTCGTGCGGCTCGCGCAGCACGTAGCCGCGGCCCCACACGGTTTCGATGAAGTTGCGGCCTTCGGAGGCGTTGGCGAGCTTCTTGCGCAGCTTGCAGATGAAGACGTCGATGATCTTCAGTTCCGGCTCGTCCATGCCGCCATAGAGATGGTTGAGGAACATTTCCTTGGTCAGGGTGGTGCCCTTGCGGAGCGAGAGCAGCTCCAGCATCTGGTATTCCTTGCCCGTCAGATGCACGCGCTGGCCGCCGACCTCGACCGTCTTGGTGTCGAGATTGACCACGAGATCGCCGGTCTGGATCACCGACTGGGCGTGGCCCTTGGAGCGGCGCACGATCGCATGGATGCGGGCAACCAGTTCGTCCTTGTGGAAGGGTTTGGTCATGTAGTCGTCGGCGCCGACGCCGAGACCCTTGACCTTGTCCTCGATGCCGGCGAGGCCGGAGAGGATCAGAATGGGTGTTTTGATCTTGGAGACCCGAAGCTGCTTGAGCACGTCGTAGCCGGACATGTCGGGCAGGTTGAGGTCGAGCAGGATAATGTCGTAATCGTAGAGTTTTCCGAGATCGACGCCTTCTTCCCCGAGATCCGTCGTATAGACGTTGAAACTCTCGGACTTCAGCATCAACTCGATCGACTGCGCGACGGCGCTGTCATCTTCTATCAGCAATACGCGCATGCCAGTCCCCTATAGTCGCCGCTCCGGGCGTCAGGTCGGCCGCACTTGCGGCACTCAAAACGCCTTTGAACAACTGATTCGGATCCTGACGACATATGGTTAACAAAATCTGATTCGTGTTCGCAAGGTCTATCAGTGCAATTTTTATCGAATCGCCCTAAGATATTGCAGAGAAGCAGCTTTTGGTATCCGTTCCCGTTCAGGTTCCACATTAAGAGACGGGCCTAACCGACTCTCGCGACTTAACCTTCCTTCTGATGGTCGAGCGCTCTCAGTCACCAAAGACAGTGACGTAATGATTAACGATGCGGGTAAACACGAAGTTAAGGCCGGAACCACAAAGCGTGGAAACTTAAGGTTTTCGCAATGAAGGCGCTCGCCGAGCAGATCAGCGACATCGACGGCGTCAACATCTATGGCCGCGTGGTCGGCGTGCGCGGCCTGATGGTCGAGATCGCCGGCCCCATTCACGCGATGTCGGTCGGCGCCCGCATCGTGATCGAGACCGGCGGCAATCGCTTCATCCCCTCCGAGGTCATCGGCTTCACCGGCAACAACGCCGTGGTGATGCCGTTCGCCGGCCTCGAAGGCGTGCGGCGCGGCTGCCGCGCGGTGATCGCCAATGCCGCCAGCCAGGTGCGGCCGTCGCCGCTGTGGCTCGGCCGCGTCATCAACGCCATGGGCGAGCCGATCGACGGCAAGGGGCCGTTGCCGCAAGGCGGCTCGCCGATGCCCTTTCGCAACTCGCCGCCGCCGGCGCATTCGCGCAAGCGCGTCGGCGCCCCGCTCGATCTCGGCGTGCGGGCGCTCAATACGTTTCTGACCTGCTGCCGCGGCCAGCGGCTCGGCATCTTCGCCGGCTCCGGCGTCGGCAAGTCGGTGCTGCTGTCGATGCTGGCGCGCAATGTCGACGCCGATATCACGGTGATCGGCCTGGTCGGCGAACGCGGCCGCGAGGTGCAGGAATTCCTGCAGGACGACCTTGGGGAAGAGGGCCTGGCGCGCTCGGTGGTGGTGGTGGCGACCTCGGACGAGCCCGCTCTGATGCGGCGTCAGGCGGCTTATCTGACCCTGGCGATCGCCGAATACTTTCGCGACGAAGACAAGGACGTGCTGTGCCTGATGGATTCGGTCACGCGTTTTGCGATGGCGCAGCGCGAAATCGGCCTGTCGGCGGGCGAGCCGCCGACCGCCAAGGGCTATACGCCGACCGTGTTCACCGAATTGCCGAAGCTGTTGGAGCGCGCCGGTCCCGGCACCGGCGCCGGCACCATCACCGGCATCTTCACGGTGCTGGTGGACGGCGACGACCACAACGAACCGATCGCGGACGCGGTCCGCGGCATTCTGGACGGCCATATCGTGATGCAGCGGTCGATCGCCGAGCGCGGGCGCTATCCGGCGATCAACGTTCTCAAATCGGTGTCCCGCACCATGCCGAAATCGGCCGATCCGGCCTATCTGCCGGTTATCACCCGGGCGCGTCAGGTGATGGCGACCTATGCCGACATGGAGGAACTGATCCGGCTCGGGGCCTATCGCGCAGGCTCGAGCGCCGAGGTCGACGAGGCGATCCGGCTGCATGAGCCGCTGGAGGGCTTCCTGCGCCAGGCCAAGGACGAGGTGACCGGCCTGAACGAGGGTTACCGGCAACTTGAGCAAATCCTGAGGGATTTGGAAACGGAACGCTAACTTTGTCAGGCCATCATCCGCGCCACACAACTAGCGATGCCGGTGGGGCCCCTGGGGGATACCGGTTCTGTCCCGCGTTCAGATTGGGACTTCTGGGGAGTATGAGTTGATGAAGTCACGTGAAACGCTAATCCGCCTGAAGAAGTTTCAGGTCGACGAGAAGCGCCGAAGGGTCGCCCAGATTGAAGGCATGATCGCCGATTTCCAGCGTATGTCGGTCGACCTGGAGCGCGAAATCCACTCCGAGCAGGAGCGCGCCGGGATCAACGATCCCTCGCATTTCGCCTATCCGACCTACGCCAAGGCCGCGATCCAGCGGCGGGAAAACCTGACCCGCTCCGCCGACGAACTGCGGATCCAGCTTGAAGACGCCAAGAGCCTGCTGGGCGAGGCGTTCGAGGAGCTCAAGAAAGTCGAGCTCCTGGACGAGCGCGATCAGGCGCGCGAGCGCGCCGAGGAAAGCGCCCGGGAACAGGCCGATCTCGACAGCATCGGCCTGATGCGCGCCCGCATCGGCGCGGCGATTGCCTGAGGCTTTTCCTCGACCCTTTGCCAAAGCATTATCGAGAACCCGGGCCGCGAGGTCCGGGTTTTTGCTTGGCCGTTTTTCCCGGACGAATGTCCACAGGCCGGTCCCCGGTGACTTGGTGGCCCGGTTTGGCGCAGGATATGATACGACACGCGGGAATGCCGCTTGGCCGTTTGCAAAAGCGATGGGGCATCGCGATTTTGGGGGCACTGAATGCTGACGCCAGCTGAGTTGGTCTGGCTGATTGCCGCCGTTGCGAAGGGGGATGAGGCCGCTTTCGAGCGCCTCTACGCCGCGACGCGGGCGAAACTCTTCGGCGTGGTGCTCCGTATCTTGCGGCGACAGGATCTCGCAGAGGAGGTCATTCAGGAGGCTTACGTCAAGATCTGGAACAGTGCCGGACAGTTCAATCCCGGCCTGTCGTCGCCGATCACGTGGATGGCGTCGATTGCCCGCAACCGGGCCATCGACGTCGTGCGCAAGCGCAGCGAGGTCTCGATCGAAGAGGAGCCGACGGCGATGGAAGTGGCCGCCGACAGCCCGGATCCGCTGGCGCGCCGGGAGATGACCGAAGAATTGAAGCGGCTCCTGGAATGCGTCGGCCGTCTGGAGCCGGATCGGCAAAAGCTCGTGCTGCTGGCCTACTACAACGGCTGGAGCCGCGAGCAGCTGGCGGCGAAGTTCGAGACGCCGGTGAATACGGTGAAGACCTGGCTGCGCCGCAGCATGATGGACATCCGGGAGTGTCTTGGACTTTAGATGATGGCCTACAGCGAAGACCATATCGCGCTCGCCGCGGAATATGCCCTCGGCACCCTCGATGCCGACGAGCGCGCGCAGGTCGAGACCATGATGTCCGTCGACAAGGACTTCACGGCGATGGTGCAGGCGTGGGAATACCGGCTCGGCGTGCTGAACCAGATGGTCGGATCGGTCGAGCCCCGGCCTGAGGTCTGGGACAGGATCAGGACCGCGGTCGGGCATTCCGAGCCGCAGGCGCCGCTGGTGCTTCCCGAGGCGCCGCCGCCGCCGGCCGCGCCCGAAGTCGTTGCTTCTGCCGCTGCCGTGGACAGCTCCAACGTCATCCGCCTGTCCGCCCAGGCCCGGCGCTGGCGCAATATCGCGACCTTCACCACGGCGATCGCGGCCGCCCTGGTCGCGATGATCGCGGTCGGCGCCTATCAGCCGGACCTGCTTCCCGACGGCATTCGCCCGAAGCCGCGCACGCAGGTGGTCGAGGTGAAGGCGCCGCCTGCTCCGGCGCCGCCGTCCGCCCAGTATGTCGCCGTGCTGCAGAAGGAGGGCGGATCGCCTGCCTTCATTCTCACGGTCGACGGGACGACCAGGAATTTCACCGTCCGCAAGGTCGGCGCCCAGCCGAGCCCGGCAAGAGCTTCGAACTCTGGATCGTGTCGGACAAATTGCAGCGGCCGCGCTCGCTCGGCGTGATCGGCGGCAACGACTTCACCGCGCGGCCGGTGCTGTCGTCCTACGATCCCGAGATCGTCAACAAGGCCACCTATGCGGTGACGGTCGAGCCGGAAGGCGGATCGCCGACCGGCGTCGCCACCGGTCCCATCGTCTTCAGCGGCAAGCTGGTCGAGACCGTGCCGCCGGCGGCGCCGGCGCCTGCGAAGGGCCGCTGAAGCTTTCCTTCACCTCTCCCACAGGGAGAGGTCGGATCGCGTAGCGATCCGGGTGAGGGGCTTTGATTAGCGATAGACCGTAACCCCTCACCCCAACCCTCTCCCATCGAAGTCGGATACATCCGACTTCGACAGTTTTTGATGCCCAACTCGGGTAAACCCGAGTTGGGTGGGAGAGGGAGCCCACTTCCGTTGCGGCTATGAGCCGATATCACGCCACAAAAAGAAAACGCCCGTGGGGAGCGGGCGTTTTCGGTAGTCAACTTGGGGGTAGTTGGGGTCTTCTAACATCCACGAGGCGACTTTGGGGGGCTGGTAAAGAGCCGCGTGAATTCACAAAATTCGTTAGCGCACCACCAACGCGTTCGAGCTGGTGACGGCCACCGGCTTGCCGGCCTTGATGACGCGTGCCGTCTGCGTGTAGTCGTCCGAACTGGTGCGAGCCGAGATGCCGAAGCCCGCCACCGCGATACCTGCAACGAGCGCCACGACCACGATCTTGAGATGGGTCGAGCGATCTGCGCTGTAGATCGAATGGTTCATGGAAGCCTCCTGCCGCCTTCCTGCCTTTCGCGGATTCGTCTGCATCGCCCGCCGGCAGGTTCAACATCTCATGGCTGGAAACGTAGGGATTCGCCCCTTGGTTCCAAAGAGGCGATCACAAGGCAGTGAACAGAGTTGAACGTCCGCGACCGGGTTATCGCGACTGCATCATCGGCGAGACAAATTTATACACTATTACAGCTACTTATAAGATTTTATGCATTTCGGGCATCCCGCGGCGCAAAATGGCGCCCATCCGGCCCTATCAAATAAATCGTTTGCCTGTGGCGAAAAAACCCTTCTCGCCGAGCGGTGATTTGCGCCCGTCAGTGGGACGATGCGCCAGTCAAGGCGGTCCAGCCATGGCCCGGCCGGCCGTGATGAAAGCCGTTGGAAAACGGTGCATCGAGAGCCAGTTCCTCGAGGCCCGCCACGGCCTCCCCAACCGTAAGATCGCCGTCGAGCACGCCGCGGAAAGTGGTCGCAACCCGCACCATGTCGCAGCTGTGCGGCGATAGCCGGTAGCGGGAAACGCCGGCGGCCTTCAGATCAGGGATTTCCTGCGCGAGGTTCAGATACTCCCAGGACAAGGTCTGCACGCCGTTGGCGACAAGAAACGGCTTGTGCTCCAGCGTCGCCAGCACCAGGCCGTCCGGATCGTTCTCGCAGACGAAGCGGCAGGTATCCTTGGTGCGGCCGTGCGCCCGGGCGTGATAGCACCGCGCCGAAAGCGCCAGCGACTGGCGGCCGAACACCTGAACCTCGATGGTCACGTTCTCCGCCGCAGCGGCGGCGCAGAGCACGCGGGTCGCTGAAAACGGCAGTTCGATCGGCAGGCAGATATTCCGCGCGCCCTTGGCGGCAAGAAAGCGCAGGGTCTCCTCGTTATAGACGTTCATCAGCGGGCCGATGTAGTGCGGCCGCCCGCGCAGATAATACGCCGCCGACGCGTCGTTCGCTTCGACCAGATCGGACGTCCTGTCGCAGACGTCGCTGACCAGCCGGCGATCGACCTTTGAGGCGGTCTCGCCGAGCGTCGAATGCACCACGGTCTTGCCGGCCGCGGCAAGGCGTTCGCTGACCGCCTGGTAGTAATCGTCGAACAGCGGCGCGCGTTTGGAGCAGATGGTCTCGCCGAGATAGACAACCGACACCGGCGCTTCGTCGGCGATCCGGAAATAGAAGTCACGCCAGGTTTCCGGCGCCCAGTTGAACAAATTGGGGCCGAGCGTCAGCTCGGTTGACGCGGCGCTCATGCTTATCTCCAGCTTTTGCTTTGGAAGGCGCCCTGGGTCTCCTTGTGACCCTCGGTGAGCGCGATCAGATCGGTCAGCGCCGGCTCCTTGCCCGCCATGATCTCGTCGACGGCCTGACGAAAGGCCGCGACCACGGATTTCACATAGGCGCGGCTGCGCTGGCGTCCCTCGATCTTCAATGCGGTCACGCCGGCGCGCATCAGCTCCGGCAGCAGGGCCGAGAGGTTCAGCGAGCGCGGCTCCTCGAAGGCATAATAGGGCTCGCTCTGGGCCGAGCAGCTATAGCGTCCCTTGCAGATGGTGGGATAGCCGCCGTTTTCGCCACAACGGTATTGATCGATGACGAACGATCCCAGGCGGGTGGTCAGCGTGCCGTCGGCTTCCTCCTCGTAGCGGACGTCGGCCGCCGGCGAACACACGCCGTCCATATTGGTCGAAATGCCCGTGACATAATTGGTCAGGCTGCAGCGGCCCTCCGCCATCATGCCGATATTGCCGAACACGAAGGCCTCGATCTCGCACGGGATCTGGCGGTGAATGTCGGCGATCTCGGCCACCGTCAGGATGCGCGGCAGCACCACGCGCTTGATGTCGAATTCCTCGCAATGGAAGCGGATCGCTTCCGGCGACGAGGCGCCGGCCTGCACCGACAAATGCAGGCGCAGGTGCGGATATTCGCGCGCGGCGTAGGCCGCGACCCCCATGTCCGCGACGATGATGGCGTCCACCCCGACGGAGGCGGCGATCCCGACCGCGTCTTTCCAGAGCTGGAACTGGCCGGCGGGCGGAAACGTGTTGACGGCCAGCAAGACCTTGGCTCCCCGCGCATGGGCATAGTCGACCGACTTTCGCAGCTCGTCGGGCGAGAAATTCAGTCCGGGAAAGTTCCGCGCATTGGTCGCATTCTGCAGGCCGCAATAGACCGTGTCGGCGCCGGCATCGACCGCGGTGCGCAGGCTGGCCGGCGTTCCGGCCGGGCACACCAGTTCGGGGCGCCGCGGTGCGACATCGTCATTCATGATCTTTCCCCCTGCCGCGATAGCCGGCGCAAATGTGAAACCGTCATCGCAGCGATCGGCGCGAGCGGACCGAACGCCCTGGTGACGCTTTCCACGACCCCGCCGTCGACGTCGTCGAGCGCGTTGCGCAGCGCGACGACGGCTTCGGTGTCGCCGGTGACGCGCAGCTTGCGCGAGAAGAACAGCGCATCGCCGTCGAGCGAGCCGTCGATCAGGTCGAACAGATTGAGGAACGTGCCGGCGATGCGCGCATGGGAATAGGGCGCCTCATTGCGGCGCCAGGCGCTCAGCGAGGGAGCTTCGGGCCTCGGCTTCAGCACCAGCACGAACGGAAAATCGGTGGGATCGATGATGAAGGATTTCAGGGCGTGTGGCCCGAGCCGCAGGAAAACATCGGGCTGGCGCTTCGCAACCTGCGTGCCGATGAGAGTGAGAATGGGTTGCAGAAGCGGAAGAGGCAGGAAGCGAAGAAACGGAAGAGGCGAGGGACGATCGGATGCTGCGGGCGAAGCGAACATGCGATGTCAGTAGCGCTGCGAACCTTCGGCAGCAACAGCGTCACGCGCAGTCTTGAACGATTCTTGAAAAGATTTTTTCTGCGCATGACACGCAACTTCAATCGCGCGGGAGGAATGCGAAGATCAGACGCTGCCGACCGTCTTCAGCCGCGCTCTGGGGTGGATTTCCGCCTGCGACAGAACCGTGGTCTGCGAGCGGAAGCGCTCGACCAGCGAACGCACATAGGGGCGGATCGCCGCCGACGTCACCAGCACCGGCGCCTCGCCCTCGCGCGCCGCCTGTTCGAAGCGGTCGCGCACCACGTTCATGAATTCGGACAGTTTTGACGGCTGCATCGCCAGCGAGCGTTCCTCGCCCGTGCCGACCAGCGATTCCGCGAAGGCCTGCTCCCATTTCGCCGACAGCGCGATCAGCGGCAGGTAGCCGTTGGCGGAGGTATTCTGCGCGCAAATCTGCCGCGCCAGCCGGGCGCGCACATGTTCGACCATGGTCGCGGGGTTGCGCGAGAACGCCAGCGCGTCGGCGATGCCTTCGAGAATGGTCGAGAGATCGCGGATCGAGATGCGCTCGGCCAGCAGAAGCTGGAGAACGCGCTGGATGCCCGAGATCGTGACCTGGCTCGGCACGATGTCCTTGACCAGTTCGCCCTGTTCCTTCGGCAGATCCTTCAGCAGTTTCTGCACCTCGCCATAGGACAACAGGTCCGACATGTTGTTCTTGAGCAGTTCGGTGAGATGGGTCGAGAGCACGGTGGCGGCGTCGACCACCGTGTAGCCCTTCAGCGAGGCTTCCTCCTTCAGGCCGGCATCGACCCATGTCGCCGGCAGCCCGAAGGTCGGCTCGATGGTGTGAATGCCGGGTACGCTGACCTGGTTGCCGGCGGGGTCCATGACCATGAACTGGTTCGGCCAGATCTTGCCGGTGCCGGCGTCCACTTCCTTGATCTTGATGATGTAGGTGTTGGCTTCGAGCTGCACATTGTCGAGAATGCGCACCGCCGGCATCACAAAGCCCATCTCGATCGCGAGCGAGCGGCGCAGCGCCTTGATCTGCTCGGTCAGGCGGTCGGTGCCGTCGGGGCCGTTCACCAGCGGCAGCAGCGCATAGCCCAGTTCGATCTTGAGATCGTCGATCTTCAGCGCGGTCGCGATCGGCTCTTCCGCCGCGCGCGCTGCCGCAGCGGCGGCGGCCGGAGCGGCTGCCGCGGCGGCTTCGGACGCTGCGGTCGCGTGCTTGCGCTTGCGCGCCGACCACGCCAAGGCCGCCGCGCCGCTGCCGAGCGCGAGGAAGGGCGCCATCGGAATGCCCGGCAGCGTCGCCAGCACCAGCATCACGCCGGCCGACATGCCCAGCGCCTGCGGATAGCCGGAGAGCTGCTTCATCAGCGCCTTGTCGGCGGCGCCGCTGACGCCCGCCTTCGAGACCAGGAGGCCCGCGGCGGTGGACACGATCAGCGCCGGTATCTGCGTGACCAGGCCGTCGCCGACGGTCAGCAGCGTATAGGTGTGCGCGGCGTCGGCGAAAGAAAGACTTTGCTGGGCGACGCCGATGATGATGCCGCCGATGATGTTGATGAAGACGACCAGCAGGCCCGCGACCGCGTCGCCGCGCACGAATTTCGAGGCGCCGTCCATCGCGCCGAAGAAGCCGCTTTCGTCCTCCAGCGCCTTGCGCCGCTCTTTGGCGATCTTCTCGTCGATCAGGCCGGCGGAGAGATCGGCGTCGATCGCCATCTGCTTGCCCGGCATGGCGTCGAGGTGGAAGCGCGCCGCGACTTCGGCGATGCGCCCCGAACCCTTGGTGATGACGACGAAGTTCACGATCACCAGAATCGCGAAGACGATAATTCCGATCACGAAATTACCGCCCATCACGAAATTGCCGAACGCCTCGATGACGTGGCCGGCGGCCGCGGTGCCCTCATGGCCCTTCGACAGGATCAGCCGGGTGGAGGCCAGGTTGAGCGACAGCCGCAGCATGGTCGAGATCAGCAGGATGGTCGGGAACGAGGAGAATTCCAGCGGCGCCTGGATGAACAGCGAGGTCATCAGGATCAGGATCGACAGCGTGATCGAGATCGCGAGGAAGAGGTCGAGCACGATCGAGGGCAGGGGCAGGATCAGCACCACCAGGATGGTGAGGATGCCGAACGCCAGCGCGAGATCGCCGCGCTTCAGGATGGTGCCGATTTCGCCGAAACTCGGAAATCCGGTCCCCGGCGTCCCCGCGCCCTGACCTGCCGTGACATCCACCATCGTTGCTGCTTCCCCCCGCGAATGCCGGTCCCGGGCGCCAAACGTCTGCGCGGCGGCCGAAGGGCCGCCGTTTCGAAAGTGAGGCACCGCACTGGCGTCCACGGGTACTCCCCCGTTCTACGCGGCTGACGACACTCAACTTGTTCTACTGGGCAATTTTTGCCCGGTTTATGGTTAGGAAAGGGTTAACGGGGCGCCTTTTGTCGTTCCGGGGCGCGAAGCGAACCTCAGATGTGCAATTGCACATCGGGGAACCTCGAGATTCCGGGTTCGATGCTTGCGCATCGCCCCGGAATGACGGGTTGTGCTCCGTTGCAGCGCATCTGCATGCCCAATATCGCGGCAATGTTGGTTGACCTCGGAGCCCGAGCCGACGAAGTTGCTGACGTGCACGCCCCCTCCGATCACAGAGATTCGGCCCATTTCGCCCCGGACTCCCGTCTGGCCTGGGTGAGGCTTGGGCTCGCGCTGGCGATCGGATCGATCGGCAGCGTCGGCATGTGGTCGGTCGTGGTCGTGCTGCCGGTGGTGCAGACCGAATTCGGCGCCTCGCGCGGCGCGGTGTCGCTGGCCTTTACGCTGACCATGCTCGGCTTCGGCCTCGGCGGCGTCGCCACCGGCAAGATCACCGACCGCTTCGGCATCGTCGCGGCGATGGCGCTCAGCATCGCCTTCCTCGGCTCGGCCTATGTGCTGGCCGGGCTTTCGACCACGTTGTGGCAGTTCATCGCGGTGTATTTCCTGATCGGCCTCGGGACCTCGGCGACCTTCGCGCCGCTGATGGCGGAGGTCTCGCACTGGTTCGAACGCTATCGCGGGCTCGCCGTCACCATCGTCGCCAGCGGCAACTATATCGCCGGCACGATCTGGCCGCCGCTGGTCACCTTCGGCATTCAATCCGCCGGCTGGCGGGCGACCCACATCGCCATCGGTATTTCCTGCGCTCTCGCGATGACGCTGCTGCTCCTGGTGCTGCGCGCCCAGATCGGCGGCGCGAAGCTGCGCGATCACGACAGCGCGCCGCCGCCGCGGGTCGATCTCGATCTCTCGACCAATACGCTGACGGCGCTGCTGTGCATCGCCAGCATCTCCTGCTGCGTGGCGATGTCGATGCCGCAGGTCCACATCGTCGCCTATTGCGGCGACCTCGGCTACGGCCCGGTGCACGGCGCCGAGATGCTGTCGCTGATGATGGCGTTCGGTATCGTCAGCCGCATCGGTTCGGGCTATCTCGCCGACAAGATCGGCGGCATCCGCACGCTGCTGATCGGCTCGGTGGCGCAGGGCTTTGCGCTGTTGTTCTACCTGTTTTTCGACAGCCTGAGTTCGCTCTACATCATCTCCGCGATGTTCGGCCTGTTCCAGGGCGGCATCGTGCCGAGCTACGCCATCATCGTGCGTGAAGCGATGCCGGCGCGCGAAGCCGCGACCCGCGTCGGCATCGTGATCCTGGCGTCCGTGGTCGGCATGTCGTTCGGCGGCTGGATATCCGGCGTGATCTTCGACGCGACCGGTTCCTACGCCGCGGCGTTCATGAACGGGCTGGCCTGGAACGCGCTCAACATCACCATCATGGTGGGGCTCTTGCTCCGGGCGCGCGGGCGGCTGGCGCTGGCGTGAGGCGCGTCGAGGCCGTCATTGCGAGGAGCGAAGCGACGAAGCAATCCATTGGTCACGGCTTGCTGCGTTATGGATTGCTTCGCTTCGCTCGCAATGACGACAGATGCGAGGTCCTTCACACCGCTTGTCCGGCCTTCAGGAGCGAACAGCCGGTGATCCTGAACGTGCCGTCGGGCTGGGCTTCCAGCGTATAGAGCGCTTCCCAGGCCTCGCCATTGGCGTCGACGATATGGACGCGTTGCGCGATCCAGCCGCCTTCCACCCGCGCCTCGCCGAACTCGAAGCTCCTGTGGCGGTAGACCGGGGCGTAGCTGTTCTGCACCATGAACATGAAGAGATCGGCCTGCGGGAAGATCTCGTGAATGCCCGGCGCGGCATAGGAATAGGCCGCCGCGGCGTCGTCACGACTGAACGCCTGTTCCTGCGAGCGAATGACGGATTGCGCGGCGGCGACGTCATCGGCGGCGCGGGCCGGGGAGGCGAGGGCGAGCAGAAGCAAGGCGAGCAGGACAAGGACGCGCATGAAGGGTTCCGGGGTTGGCGGTTCTCCTTACGCTGCAGCTATCCTAGCAGAAAAATAGCGAGCCGGCAGGTTTCGAGCCGGCGTCCGGCCGAGGTTCAGGACGCCTGCCATGGCTCCCCGATAAGACCGGACGCTTTT
>CAWGSB010000034.1:0-53158 GCA_963825105.1 uncultured Alphaproteobacteria bacterium | reverse complement strand
AACTCTGGCTTGAGTACTTCATCAACATCTGCTTGAATATACTTACGATCAGAAGGATCAATACCACTAGCCAAGAAGTTCGCTTGGAAATCGATTACGTTCTTTGCAAATTGTTCGATCGGTTTTTTTGATGAGAACTCCTCAGGAGATACCTGCCTAACTTGAGAAACCGCAGTTGATATCGGCGGACCATACTCGTATGCAAGACTTTCCAGGCTTGGTTTAATTTTCGAAGGACTGCCATCATTGCTCACAGTCATAATATAACGAGGATGATGCCCATACGCATGGGTTATTGGATCAATGATAAATTTCTTGCCATTTAGTTTACTGGTCATAAATGTGGCAGTTGCACTAGCAAAGTGATGAGCTAGGTTTGCATTTAAAATACAACAATGTCAAATTTATCCTTATTTAATTCGAAAAATCGTTGCTCTGCGTGTACACCTAATCTCATGAGGTGAAGGGGTTTATTGTCTGGCATTATATTGTCCTTTGAGTTTGAGCACTTCAAGCCATTGGACCCGATCGATGACGATTTTTCGATGATTTTCAGAAATATATCTGGATGAAATAGCTTTTAACACGACATGTACAGATGAATTTACTTCCAGGAACCAATCGACCGAATCTGGCTAACTCAGACTTATCAACGCGATGAATATACTCTGTCGGCATCGCAATATAAACCTCATCCGCGAAGAGTAGACATGTGACTACTTGTCTGAACGCAGATTGCCAGTTTTTTACTTTTGCTTCAACGGCTATTAAAGCATCTTTTATTGGTTCATATCCAACAATATCAATCCGCCTTTGAAGAAACGGGAGTTCTGTGACAGTGTGAAATGACCTAGAATCAAGTAATTTGATACTGTCACGACAAGGGATAATTCCTTCATTGATCCTTATCTTTCCTGATCGGAAATAAATATCTATCTATCTCGAATATTGTAGAATTTTCGCTTGTAACCAAAAGCAACTAAATAACAGACGAAAGCGCATAGTATTGGGATCGCAATCATTGATAATGAGATCCAAATATAGAAGTTGTTTATGACTATCTGAGAAGGTTTGAAGATTACTATTGCTAATAGGCACACAAGAACCACCAGGTTTAAAAATGTTCCAATCCCACAGATGAAGAGTCCACGTTCCTCACAATAAAACCAGGAATTATAGGCGTGTTCAAGATCTTTCTGTTTTTTCGCCCCTTCCCAAATCATTATTGTTATTTGTGTAGCCGTTTCACCTCGACTGATGAGCGTGATAATCTTCCCCAAGCTCATGCCGTGGCTTAGCGAGATAAAAAAATCTTTCTACATCATTCTCCATTTCCAGTAACACATTTGATTTGAACTTGTCTAATAATTCTAACCTCTGAGAATTGACGGTTGGGTGAATTCCTTTTGCTCCCTCAAATAATCCTCGAGCTATTTGCAGGGATACGGCGACTATAATCGATATTATTAGTGGCAGTACCGGCAACTCGATGGACACCATGCCTCACTTAGGAAGAAATGAGATATGTGAGCTTTGATTTCTGTGCATAATCAGGGTACTTCGAGTAAACATATCGAAGAAGAGACACTAAGGGCAGGGAAGCGAATTTACCTTTTAGCTCACGTATTACTCGCAATAAATCTTCTGGTGCCGTTGGGATCAATTTATCGGTAACAAATCTCCTCCCAGCAGGTGTCAATTTGTATCCTTCCTCATTGAATTCTAAATTAATATCTTCTTTATCTTCCCCTATCACTATATCCTCGACGAGTTTCTCTTCTTCATTCTGATCCGCTTCGCCAGCAATTCCTTTTGTATAAAATTCAATTAAACCCACATTTTCAAGGAATTCTAGATCATTATAGACATCTTTGGTGAACGGTCCATAATGGTATGGTTGGAATTCATACTTGCTTTTAGATTCTAAGAATCTTATCTACGGGGAAATCTACTTGGAACTGGACCAGGAATAAGAGCTTCATCAGGCGAGTACGGCCATCAATCGGCTCTGCTTCTTCTCCAGATGAACCAGGAGAGAACAAAAGAAGAAGAAGTAAATCCTTTCGATTTAATTTGTTTGACATCTCAGCCTCTAGGTTACTTAGAATTTATGTGGTTTTGAGAAGGCACTTTTTTTATAAGTTTTGATACACTCGTCCCCGTCGCCCTGGGAACAATACCTCTTAATTCCGCTGATTTTATTATAGAACAAATTTGCCAGTGAGGCAAGTATTCTATTAAAGGGGATTCAGTAATATATCGAATTTATTAGGATGTCATATTTGGGTAAATTGCTCGTTTCATGGGCATGTTTGCCATATATGATGGGTCAACATCGAAGTGACTAGCTCTGGACTGAGTTGAACGACTTTCATGAAAATCGGAAACGGTACTAAGTGGGGTAAATTTGACGTGCATGTATTCGTTTTTAGGTTGATTTCCCAAATAACAACCGTTTTAAAGGAAAAAGTGGGACGATATTTATGGCTGACTTATTGCGTTATCCCTAAAGAGTATTACAACGGTCTATTCAGTCCATTTTGTGAAGAAATTCTGTCAAAGGGAATTCTCAGTAAATAAAAAGCCAACTGCTTGCTTAAATCAGCAGACTGTTACTTGACCGTATTAAAGGACCAAAAATGATGGGCTAACACAGTGTGCAGTGGATAGAATTTTCATTCTTTGTTACTTGGTGTCAAGGGATACTCACCTATAAAAGTATATCCGATGGCTGAACGAGAGGCAGCCAGTCAACCGGAATGGGGGCGTCTTGTGGCAAGTCAAAAAGCTGGTCGAAGGGTCCGTTGGCTGATGCTTTACGCAACAGACCCGCAGTATCAAAATACAGGTGTGATGGGATAAGCCCTATACGGCTTTACGAGTAAAAATATCCGGTTCCGGCAGCCAATCTGTCGGAACCGGATTGTTGATGATTTTTGCATCTCTGAATTTGACCTAGTCTCCCTTCTTAAGTCACTATAAATCGACAACCTGCCAGCCTGGACGATATTGCTCCGTTTACCAGAAGATCTTCTCCCAGTAGCCACTTTGGTTGCCTGGTGTTCCAGCGCCTATTCTAGCCAGGTCTTCGGACTCACGGGGAGAAGCACCCGGCAGGGTTCGGTGAGGCTGCCCATGGGATTGTTTTTCCAGTCATGGTCGGCTCCCTAAAAATCCTCTGGGAAGCCGATGGTAATGACCGGCTCCCCTTGATCGCCCGGACCCACAATCATCCACAACGAAGTAGGGTGCGGCGGTGCTCCGACCGCGGCATCCTGACGACGCATCTGCGCTCCGACGGCCGGCACAAGTCGAAACTATACGTCGACGGCGGTCCATCCTCGACCCAGACAGTGGGCCATCTCCGGATGGAAGGCCGCGAAGTTTTCAAGCACGCCGTCGGCATGATTACCGACGTGATCGTGGACGCGTTCAAGGCCACCGGCGCCTCGGCCAGCGATATCGACTGGTTCGTCCCCCACCAGGCCAACAAGCGAATCATCGATGCTTCGGCGCACAAGCTGCATATTGCGCCGCAGAAGGTGGTGCTGACGGTCGACCTGCACGGCAACACCTCGGCGGCGTCGATACCGCTGGCGCTGTCGGTCGCGGTGGCCGACGGACGCGTCAAGAAGGGCGACCTGGTGCTGCTGGAAGCCATGGGCGGCGGCTTCACCTGGGGCTCGGCGCTCTTGCGCTGGTAAGCGCCGCGTTAAAATGATTTCCGCAATGCGAACCTTCTTTCATGCGATTGCATTGATGAGCGCTGTTGACCGTCGCTTGTTAAGCTCCTAATTTCAGATAAATATTGTTCGCCGTGAGTTGGGGCAGGCGATGACCGGAACCGGGAAGACAGTCACACGCGTCGATCTGTGCGAAGCCGTCTACCAGAAGGTAGGGCTGTCGCGCACGGAGTTGTCCGCCTTCGTCGAACTGGTGCTGAAGGAGATCACCGACTGCCTGGAGAAGGGCGAGACGGTGAAACTGTCGTCGTTCGGCTCCTTCATGGTGCGCAAGAAAGGCCAGCGTATCGGCCGTAACCCGAAGACCGGCACCGAGGTGCCGATTTCGCCGCGTCGCGTGATGGTGTTCAAGCCGTCGGCCATTCTGAAGCAGCGGATCAACGGCCAGAACCCCGGTAACGGGCAAGGCAAGGCCGAGTAGGTAAGTCCTGCAACCGGACAATCGAAAGAGGAGCGGGCATTTGGACAAGGCGCCGGATGCGTTCCGAACCATCAGCGAGGTCGCCAGCGACCTCGACATCCCCCAGCACGTCCTGCGGTTCTGGGAGACGCGGTTCGCCCAGATCAAGCCGATGAAGCGCAGCGGCGGCCGCCGCTACTACCGCCCCGACGACGTCGACCTGCTCAAGGGCATCCGCCGCCTGCTGTACGGCGAGGGCTACACCATCCGCGGGGTGCAGCGGATCCTGAAGGAGCACGGCATCGCCTCGGTGCAGCGCCTGGCGGACGGCTCGGCGGTCGCCTCGTTCGGCGCGATCGAAGAGGCGGTCGGACAAAGCATTCTGGAACAGGACGACGACGCCGCGCCCGGCATCGACGTCGATGACGACGATTACGAGGGCACCGACGGCATCGATTTCCGCCTGCTCGAGACCGACGAGGACGGGATGCCGGCGGCGTTTGACGCCGGCCCCATTCCCGGCGTCGCCGGGTCGGCCCGCCCGCTCGACGCCGCGCGGCTGGAAAGCGTGCTGCAGGACCTGATCGCCTGCCGGCAACTGCTGGATCAGGCGCTGAGGGGCTAGCTCGGCCGGCGGCGGAACCGGCATTGGCCCGTCCGCACACTGATCGCGTGCCTTTAGGCTCCTTGCGCGCGGGCCTGATCGAAGCTAAGGGAACGGCATCGGAGCGTGGCGCAGCCCGGTTAGCGCACTAGTCTGGGAGACTAGGGGTCGGAGGTTCAAATCCTCTCGCTCCGACCATTTACCCCGTGAATACATGCAGTTTGCGTCTTTAGTCCGGTTTCCAACCACCGCGGAACGCATGAAGTCAGAGGCTTGGCGCTCCTCAGGGAATTGGCACACGGAGATTGTTGTTCGATCTTACAATGGTCAACTGTCGCAATGTGCTTGAAATCTCGGGGTTGCGATCGGGAGACAGGACGTGCAGCTTTGTAGTAACGCCGGTCACTTTCGCGCTATGTCTGCGATCTGCTTCCGGACTGGGAATCTCTTGCTCGTCAGTCCTGTTCTTTCCCTAAGATCGTTCAGCGCCTTTAGTTGCTCGACTTGAGTTTGATTTAGGCCAAACGCTCGCATCTTCTGCTCATCGCTCGGCAACAGGCTTTGTATCGCTTCGAGTCCATCGTTGAAAGTCGCCCGGATAAATCCGACGAACTTATTTTGGCTGTTCGCTGATGAATTTCGCCTTGCAGTTGCTTTATCAGCTCTTTTAGCTGAGCGATTAGCTCTTTGTCTGCCTCAGTCAGCCCCGTAATCACCTGAGGCAGCGGATCGACGGCGGGCTTCGCGATCACGACATCGACAACTCCGTCGTCAAGGCGATCGATGGTCGCCGCCGGGTTGATATTGATAGTTGGTGCCGGGGCGATAACAAAACCTGCTCCAGCATTAGCGTTCACATCGGTACTAAACTCGAAAGTTTGCCGCGAGACTCGGTCACACTCGCTGCGGCCTCTGCAATTGAAGCTCGCCGCCGACCGTTGGCTGCCTCTAAAGTCCGTGTCCATCCACTCCTCGAAACCGATCCGCCCTGTAATGAACGTCCGAAGTGCATTGGTCCGCATCCTTCGCGCATAGGGTTCGAGCTTCACGTCATCAAAGCCCAGACTGAGCTTGTCAGCGCGGTTCCGTTGGCTGTAGTTGATTCTCCGCCGCCGACGTTCGCATTGATAGTCCGCTTTTTGGATGGCAAGAACGGAAACGTTTGGTGACTGCTTTCCGTACTGCCAATTTCGTTGCTCTTTAACGTGACGCTATATTGACCTTGCCATCCCGCTAGAAAGGTCTGTTGCTTGATGTACCTCTGCGTCCAGAGCGCCACCTGGAAATCGCCATCAATCTTCGCACCGAATCATTCAAGCGCAGAGTTTCCCGACTTGTAAGCTCTGGCAGGTACGTTCCACAACCCGTAAGCCCTACGGTAAGCGACAAAATTGCCCATTTCTTCATGACATCCCCCTGTACCCGCCCAATCAAATAACAACTAGAGCGGGAATACAAGCGCGATTAGCGCCGAACAAAGGCGAGGCCGACCGGATGACGCGACGCAGTTGCAGGCGTCATCGGAGTAGATGGCGAGCCATTATCAGCCGCCACGCGCCCCATACCCCATAGCAATACGCGCTGCGACGACGGCCGAGAAGCCACAGTCGCGCTCGCTGCACAGCGCGCGTCGGGATGAGGCGCACGCGTGCTAACTGCATAATGAAACGAGTTTACGATTGGCTCGCGTCATCGCTGCGAAATGAAGCTCGCCTTCGAGGTCCGATAGCTGTTTATCGGCGCGCTGTGTGATCTTCGCAACGCGACGGTGAAGCTCATCGGTCTCATCTTCGGCCATGGGTGCCTAGCTCTTTATGCTGGGAGACTAGGGCTCGGAGGTTCAAATCCTCTCGCTCCGACCATTTTACCCCATCATACCAGGCACTTAGAGCGTCGATTTCGACGCTTTTGTTTGCCGGATCCGCTCCGGCTCAAATCAATCCGCCTCAAACGACAGGCTGTAATCCATCTTAGCGCCGGATCCTGCTCGGCCTTCTGCAACACGCAGTTGCCGACCACGAGCACGTCGAGCTCGTTGCCCATGAAGCAGCGGAAGGCGTCCTCGGGCGTGCACACGATCGGCTCGCCGCGGACGTTGAAGCTGGTGTTGACCAGGATCGGGCAGCCGGTCAGCGCCTTGAACCGGCTGAGCAGTCTGTGAAACAGCGGATTGGTGTCGCTGTGCACGGTCTGGATGCGGGCCGAATAGTCGACATGCGTCACGGCCGGGATTTCCGAACGCGCCACATTGAGCTTGTCGATGCCGAACAGCGCCTGTTCCTCCGCCGTCATCTGGCGACGCTTGTCTTCCCTGACATCGGCGACGATCAGCATGTAGGGGCTGTCGGAAGCAAGGTCGAACCACTCCGCGACGTCTTCGCGCAGACCGCCGGCGCGAACGGCCGAAAGCTCTCGCGATATTTGACCTTCAGATTGAGGGTCTTCTGCATGGCCGGCGAGCGCGGGTCGCCCAGGATCGAGCGCGCGCCGAGCGAGCGCGGACCGAATTCCATCCGGCCCTGAAACCAGCCGACGGCCTTTTGCTCCGGCGAGGGCCTCGCGCCGTCGTCTCGATCATCTCGTCCTCGCCGAGCACGGCGAATTTTGCCCCGGCCGCGGTCAGTCTCCGTTCGATCTCGGCTTGCGGGAAGCTCGGACCGAGATACGCACCGGACATGCCGTCCGCGCCATTGGTCTTGCGCGGCTGGCCCTTGAAGAGATGATAGGCCGCCAGCGCCGCTCCCACCGCGCCGCCGGCATCGCCCGCGGCCGGCTGAATCCAGATGTTGTCGAAGTGGCCGTCGCGCAAAACCTTGCCATTGGCGACGCAATTGAGCGCCACGCCGCCGGCCAGGCAAAGGTTTCGCGAACCGGTCTGTTTGGCGAGGCTGCGCGTCAGCCGCAGCACGGCCTCATCCAGCACCGCCTGGATCGAGGCCGCGACATCCATGTGAAACGGCGTCAGCAATTGATCCGGGCTTCGCACCGGCTCGCCGAACAATTCGGCGAAGCGATCGTTGGTCATGGTGAAGCCGGTGCAATAGTCGAAATACGACATGTCGAGCCGGAACGAGCCGTCCGGCTTCAGGTCGATCAGATTGATCGAGAATGAGCTTGGCGTATTTCGGCTCGCCGTAGGGCGCGAGCCCCATCACCTTGTATTCGCCGGAGTTGACCTTGAAGCCGGTGTAATAGGTCGCCGCCGAATAGAGCAGGCCGAGCGAATGCGGAAAATGGATTTCCTGGAAGATTTCGAGGCGATTGCCGTTGCCGATGGCCGCCGACGTGGTGGCCCATTCGCCGACGCCGTCCATGGTGAGCACGGCCGCGTTCTCGAACGGCGAGGGATAGAAGGCCGACGCCGCGTGGCTCAGATGATGCTCGCAAAACAACAGCCGGCTCTTGTCGAAATCCTCGGAGAATTTCCTCGAGCTCGTCGCGCAGCAGGTTCTTCTGAAACAGTTTCTCGCGCAGCCAGAGCGGGATCGACATCTTGAACGAGCGGAAGCCGCGCGGCGCGAGCGCGATGTAGGTTTCCAGCAGCCGCTCGAATTTGAGAAACGGCTTGTCGTAGAACACGACATGATCGAGCTCGTCGGCCGCGACGCCGGCTTCCGCAAGACAATAGGCGATGGCGTTGTGCGGAAACGCGGCGTCATGCTTGTTTCGGGTAAAGCGTTCCTCCTGCGCCGCGGCGACGATCCGGCCGTCATCGATCAGCGCCGCCGCGCTGTCGTGATAGAACGCCGAAATACCGAGAATCCGCATCGCGCCGTCTAGAACAGCGTGTAGATGAACGGCGCGATCGCGGAGCCCTTGGTGAGCACCACCAGTCCGCCAAACACCACCATCATGATCAGGATAGGCAGCAGCCAGAATTTCTTCCGGACGCGCATAAACCGCCAAAGCTCAGCCAGGAAATCCATATCTTGTCGTGTCCTTTAAATCACGAGCATGATCTTGTCGGAAAACCGGTTCCCACTGTTCCGGATCATGCTCTAGAACTGATCTTTCATCGTCTCGGGCGATGGTCCGGGAGGCTGCCGCACGATCCAGTAGCTGTCCGCGTCCGGCTGCCGCTTGAGCCGCAACAGGTCCTTGCCCAGCATGCGCATGACAAGACCGGTCGGCAAAACCGTGCCGTAGAACAACAAGCGCCATCACGACGGGTTGACCACCCGGTGAAGCAGCAGTCCGAACTTCAGCCATATCGATTGAGCGGATTGAGGACCGAGGGCCGAAGCAATCCCGCCGCCAGAAACAGCGCGGCCAGTCCGCCGGTCCATGGCCACAGCCGGCCGGAATGCCAGGCATTCAGCAAGGTCACGGCCGCGAACGCCGCGGCCATCACCAGCCCGAACGAACGGTCGGACCCGGCCACGATCTTTTCGTCGCGGGAAAAGACCTCGTGGGTCGACTGTTTCATGCTCGATCCGGGCTTATCGGCCATTTTCTGCGTTTCACCTATACAAGATATGCGGCATCCGGGATGGCGCGCATTCTTCCGTTCCGCGAGCTTTTATGCTTTGCAGTTTGTCTCGGAAAGCTGAAAAAGCGTAAATCCCGGCGAGTTGTAAGGCATGTCTGACGATTGGATGGCCCGATCAGGGTGGAGAGGGCTGCTTGGCTATTTCACCCTGAGGCGGGCCTTCGTCTATGCGGGTGTCTTTGTCTACTGCCTGGCGCTGTTTCTGGTGTTCGATTTTGCCTATTCGAGCCTTCACGATGGGCGAGGAAAAGCAGCGCCCGGCGCGGATCGCCAATCCGAATCTATGACCATGGCTTTGCCGCCAATTTCGACGGTTACGATGTCTGGGGCGAACTGCGCTACCGGCTGATCACCGACAGCCTGGGGTTCAAGGACGCGATCGGCTCGAGAGGTGTCGCTGAAATCGGCTTCGCGCCGCATTCTCCTGATCGGCGATTCCTTTGCCGAGGGGATCGGGATGAGTTTTGAAGATTCCTTCGCAGGCCTGCTCTATCGCGCCGGGCAGGAACGCAGCGAAAAAATCGAATTCCTCAACGCGGGCGTCGCATCATATTCCCCGAGCATCTACTACAAGAAGATCAAGTATCTGCTTGAAAGCGGATTGCAGTTCGACGAAGTCGTGTTGTTCTCCGATACCTCCGACGTGACGGACGAGGCGACGTCCTATTTCTGCATCGACGACGATCCAAAATACCGGGCCCATTGCACCTCGGCGGAGGGCTCCATGCAACCGGTGGCGTCACCGCCGAAGAAGCCGGATTTCTTCATCGATCGCTTCGTGGTGACCAACCGGGTGCGCATCGCCATCAAGCGATCCATCCAGTCCCTTCTCGGCAACCGGAGGAGGTCGATCAATACCGATCACGCCCGCATCGGCTGGGTGATTCCGGGCCTCGACGTCGGCAATTCCTATCAGCCGCTGGGAGTGGAGGGCGGTATCGCGAGGTCCCTGCAGAACATGCGGGCGCTTTCCGATCTGCTGGCAGCCCAGAATATTCCCCTGACGATCGTGGTCTATCCCTGGGCGCAGCAGATCGCGCAGGGCGATCGCGACAGCCGGCAGGTTTCGCTCTGGCGCGACTTCTGTCCGGGCCGGTGCAAGGCGTTCATCAATCTGTTTCCGGCCTTCTTCGCCGCGGCCGACGCCGACAAGGACTGGTACGAACATCTCTTCATTCTCGGCGACGATCATTTCTCGGCCGCCGGCAACCGGTTCATGTTCCGGGAGCTGGCGAAGAAGCTGTTCTGATTGCCTTCACGGATAGGCTGCACTAGCGCAATCTACAGATCCGGTGCTCGGTCGAGAGCCCTGTTCACCGGCCGTGTCCGGCACTGACTAAGGAAGAGACGACTGGCTCTTCGCCGGTCAGAAACATGAGGAACGGAAAGGTGCACGGTCTCCCATGAAGGATTTTGCCGGAAAGATTGCTGTCATTACCGGAGGCGGCACGGGCATGGGCCGCGAGCTCGCGCGCCAGCTGGTCGCCGAGGGCTGCAATGTCGCGATGTGCGATATCTCGGCCGACGCGATGGCCGAGACCAAGCGGCTCTGCGAGGTGGAAAAGCTGCCGCAGGGGCTGCGCGTCACCACCCATGTCGCCGACGTCTCGATCGAGGACCAGCTCAAGCGCTTCCGCGACGAGATCACCGAACAGCAGGCCACCGACAAGATCCATCTGTTGTTCAACAATGCCGGCATCGGCGGCGGCGGCAGCCTGTTCACCAACACCAGGGAGCAGTGGGAAAGAACCTTCAACATCTGCTGGGGCGGCGTCTATCTCGGCGTCCGCACCTTCCTGCCGATGCTGATGAAGGCCGACGAGGGCCACATCGTCAATACCTCGAGCGTCAACGGATTCTGGGCCTCGGTCGGGATGGGCGTGTCGCACACCGCCTACAGCGCCGCCAAATTCGCGGTGAAGGGGTTTACCGAAGCGCTGATCAACGATCTCCGGCTCAACGCGCCGCACATCAAATGCTCGGTCGTGATGCCCGGCCATATCGGCACCTCCATCGTTTCCAATTCCCGCAAGATCCAGAGCGGCACCGAATCCGATCGTCTGAGCGCGAATGAAATTTTGTCGGCGCGCCAGCGCCTGAAGGGCATGGGTATCGACACGGCGCCGATGTCGGACGAGGATATTCAGCAGATCGCGCTCGACCGCGCGCGGAGTTTCCGCGACGAGGCGCCGACGACCGCCGCCGCTGCGGCCAAGATCATCCTCGACGGCGTCAAGGCCGAGCGCTGGCGCATTCTGGTCGGCGACGACGCCCACCGGCTCGACGAGCGCGTGCGGCAAACGCCGGAACGGGCCTATGACGCCGATTTCTACCAGAGTTTTGCTCAAGAGGTCGGCTGGCGGCTGGGGTAGCGTGCGACAGAAGCGTTTGACCAGCCGGGGTTTGCAGGTGCGCAATGCGGAATGCCATCGCGCGTGAACGGGTCTTCCGGGCTCTTCGGTCGGCCCGCGCGGCGTTGCTCATCGCGCTGGTGACGTTGGCCGCGCTTGAGCTTGTGCTTCGCCTCGCCGACTTGCGGGTATTGCGGGAAGGTGCAAGCGAGCGCTCGCTCACCTATCGCTATGACGCGGAACTGGGCTGGGCGCCCGTGCCCAATTCAAGCTCGATGGTGACAACCGCCCGGACCATTCACGTCCAGCACAACAGCCTGGGCTTCCGGGATATCGAGTTCAAGCCCGATGCCCGGCCGACGATGTTGTTCATCGGCGATTCCTTTGTTTGGGGCGTCGATGCCGAAGCCAATGAACGCTTCACCGACCTGCTCAGAAGCCGGATTTCCAACTTTGCAACCGTGAATGCAGGCGTTTCGGGGTACGGCACGGATCAGGAATATCTCCTGCTCCAGCGAATATGGGCGAAGTTCCAGCCCAGTGTGGTGGTGCTGATCTTTTGCACGGCAAATGACCGGCTGGATAACGGGACAAACATTCGCTACGACGGCTATCAGAAGCCTTACTTTGCCGTCGGCAACGATGGCACGCTGGTGTTGCGCGGACAACCGGTTCCCCTGTCGCGTCAGTTGTACATCAAGCAGAATTGGCTGGTGCGCCACCTGTGGCTCGCCCGCGTGGTCGCATTCGCCTATGTGGAAATCCGGCATCCGCAATTGTATGTGCCCGATCCGACCGAGCGAATTGTCAGCAAGATGCGCGAATTTGTGGAAGCGCATGGGGCCAGGCTGATGGTCGGTCTGCAACTCAACGACGACAAACTGGTTCAGCATCTGCAGCGCGAGCGAATACCTTTCGTCAGTTTCGATGGGGCCGAAGCCTATTCGGACCGCTACGGCGCTCATTGGACGCCGGCCGGCCACCGGCTGGTGGCTGAACGCTTGTCGCGGCTGCTGGCCGAAAATAACGTGGCCCTGGCAGAGAGCGGTTCCCGATAGCTGCCGCACCGTCGGGCATTCCGGCGATGTCAGGTTTGGGCCGAGCACAAGGCGAGAGCGGGGCGCCTCGAGCGATGCGTGACCGTCTCGCGCCAACCGGCGCGTCGCGGAATAACGCGTGCGTCACCTGCCGCAGATCACGCCGCGCGGACGCTATCCAGGAACTTCTCGACCTCGTCCTTGAGGTGAATGCTCACCTCCGAGAGTTCCTGGGCCGATTTCAACATCATGCCCGAGGTCGTTCCGGTTTCGCGCGCGTTTTTCGCGACGCGCTCGATATTGTCGGCGACATCGAGGGTGCCGCTGGCGGCAGCCTGAACGCCTTGCGCGATGCTTTGGGTCGCGGTGCCCTGCTGTTCGACCGCTGACGAAATCGAGGTGGTGATCTCGCTGATGCGCTCGATCGTCTGCCCGATCGCCTTGATCGCGCCGACGGATTCTCCGGTGGCGCGCTGCATGTTGACAATGTGCGCGCTGATCTCGTCGGTGGCTTTTGCGGTCTGGCCCGCGAGAGTCTTGACCTCTTGCGCGACCACCGCAAATCCGCGGCCAGCGTCGCCGGCGCGCGCGGCCTCGATGGTAGCGTTGAGTGCGAGCAGATTGGTCTGTTCCGCGATCGAGGTGATCAGTTTTACCACGTCGCCGATCCGGTCGCCGGCCGCCGACAATTCCGTCATCCGTTCATCCGTGGCGTCGGCTTGCTTGACCGCATCGGCGGTGACGCCGTTCAATTCCTGAACCCGGCGGCTGATCTCGACGATCGACTGCGACAGCTCGTTGGAGGCGGCCGCGGCGCTGCGGACATGTTCGGAGGCCTGCCTGGAGGCATCGGCGGATTGACCCGACATCTCCGCCGTTGAGTGGGCAGTCGCGGAAAGCTGCTGGGCATCCTTTTCGAATTGCCCCGAGGAATTCAGCACCCGCTCGATGATTCCGCCGATCGTGGTGCGGAAATTCTCGACAAATTGATTGAGCTCCGCCTTGCGGCGATCCATTGCAAGCTTCTCGGCGCTGATGCGTTCGGCCTCAAGCTGGCGGCGTTCGAGGCGGTTGTTCTTGAAAACGTCGACGGTGCGGGCGATCGCGCCGATTTCGTCGTGGCGATCGGCGTATTGGACCTCGACCTCCGCCTGGCCCTCGGCGAGAACCGTCAGCGTTTCCGCCACCGCCCTCAGCGGCTTGGTGACGCGGCGCACGATCACCATGGTCATCCCGAGCACGAGCAGGGCGGCGATGGCCGCGGCAATCGCCATCGCCCAGAGCGCCTGCGACAGCATGCTGTCGAGCTGCGCCATGGGAATGCCGACATAGACGATGCCGATCACCTTGCCGCCCGCATCGAACACCGGCTGATAGGCCGTGTAGAAACGACGCCCGAACAGTATCGCCGGGCCCTTGTAGGCCTGGCCGCGGCGCAGCACGGTCTGCGCGGGATGATCGGCGGCGAGCTCGGTGCCGACGGCGCGGTCGCCGTTTTCCTTTTTCAAATTCGTCGTCCGGCGGACGAACTGCTTCGACGCGTCGTCGTAAACGAATAAGGTGGCGGTGCCGCCGACATAGGAGGTCGCCCGATCCACGATCTTGTGGTCGCTGAATTGCGGCATCTTTGGAATTTCAACACGCTCGACGATGCCGTCGCGAATGGCGATCTTCGCATCCGGGAAGCTTTCGCCGAACGCGAGACTGAGCGTGCGGAGGTTGGCGTCGATATCGCGCTCGGCGCGGGCCTCGAAGTCGCGCGTCAGCGACCAGTACCCCGCGCCCACCACGAGCGCCGTATTCACAGCGATCAGGAGGGCTGCGCTCAGGACGGCCTTCGGCCCGAGGTTAAGTCGCAAGAGAGCGAAGCCGCGTCCCTTAAATCCAAGCGCCATGGGGGCTCTCCGGAAATTGGCTGGAATCGTAAAGGCTTATTTTTAGCGATTTCCTTTACGATCAGCTTAATGGTGGCCCGCTGCTGGAATTGGGCGCGTACTTCCGCTACTCTGATACCGTCGCGACGTGTCTAGCCATGCACCACCGACTTCGCGATCATGCAATGGATGCCCTTGGAGCCGTTGACGGTCTGCGTCACCCGCAGGTCCGCGGCCAGGCTGCAGAGCGTATAGGCATCCTCGCGCGACAGGTTCCGCTTCTCGCCGAGCAGCACGATCATGTCGCGCAGCGCCCGCACCACGCATTGATCGAGGTCGGGGTCCATCGCCATGGTCATATAGTGCGACGGCGTCTCGGCGCGGGGATAGTCGAGCCGCAAATCCTTGCGCAGCGTCAGCCGGAAGCGGCCCTGCAGCGCGGTCTCGATCGCGGTGACGCAAACCTCGCCGTCGCCCTGCACGCCATGGCCGTCGCCGCAGGAAAACAGCGCGCCCGGCACGAACACCGGCAGATAGAGCTTGGCGCCCGGGATCAGCTCCTTGTTGTCGAGATTGCCGCCCATCGCGCGCGGGATCAGCGAGGTGATGCGGCCCCAGGCCGGCGGCGGCGCCACGCCCATCACCCCGAAGAACGGTTTTAGCGGCAGGTCGAGCCCCCATGGCAGCCGGCCGACCATCCGCTCGCGGTCGAGCGGAATGTTGAGCAGGCGGGTCTCGTGGAAATCGTCGGGCAGGGTGCCGGCCAGCGGCCGGATCAGATTGTAGCCCCAGTCCTGCCGCAGGCTGACGTCGAGAATCTCGACCTCCAGCACGTCGCCGGGAAGGGCGCCCTCGACCGCGACCGGACCGGTCAGGATATGACCGGGCACCATCCGCTCGTTTTTGGCGTGAACCTCGTAGAGCTCGGGCGGGACGTGAAACCGGCTGCGGTCCGGCACCACGTCCGGGCCGCCGCTGATGGTGTCGACGGTCACCTCATCGCCGCTGGCGATCGTGAGGACCGGCTTCAGCTTCGCTTCGAAAAAACCCCAGTGGCAGGTTTCGGGGCTGGAATGCAGATGGTGATGGGTCATGACGGGGCTTTGGGTTGGGACGGCGGTCGCGTATGACGCTGTACCAGACATTCCAAGAGGCCTCTCTTGTTTTTTGTGCTCTCCAAAACGCTCGGCATCATGCTGCTGCCGACGAATTTCCTGATCGGCGTCGGCCTTGCCGGCGCGATCCTGCTGGCCACGCGATTTGCATCCCTTGGCCGCAGGCTCCTGATCGCCTCCGTCGCGCTGCTCGCGATCTCCGGGTTTTCGCCGCTCGGAAATTGGCTGCTTTACCCCCTCGAACAGCGCTTTCCGCCGTGGGATGCCGCGCGCGGCGCGCCGGACGGGGTCGTCGTGCTCGGCGGATCGATCGACCCCGATCTCTCGATCGCCCATGGCGTGCCGGTTGTCCGAAGCGCGCCCGACCGGATATTCGCAGCCGCCGCGCTGGCCCGTCGATATCCGAAGGCGCGCATCGTCTTCACCGGCGGAAGCGCGAATTTGATATCGAACGATGCGAAGGAAGCCGATTACGCCGCAGAGCTTTTCGAAAGCCTCGGGATTTCCAGGGCGCGGCTGGAGATTGACCGGCGCGCACGGAACACGCTGGAGAACGCCGAATTCGCCAAGGCGATCGCCGCGCCGAAAAGCGGCGAGCGATGGCTGCTGGTGACGTCGGCCTACCATATGCCGCGATCGGTCGGCCTGTTCCGAAAGGCCGGATTTGCCGTGGAGCCCTATCCGGTCGACTGGCATGTGGGCGGACGGGCGGATCTCACGAAGTTCTGGAATTTTTCGGTTGAAGGGCTGGGAAGCGTCGATGTCGGTATCCGCGAATGGATGGGGCTTGTCGCCTACCGGATATCGGGCAAAACCAGCGAGCTTTTTCCGGGACCGAATCCGGAATAACAGGCTTGTCGCGGCCGGCGGGTATTCCGGCTAGGATGGCTTTCAGCCAGGCGCCGCGGCCAGCCTGCCGTTCAGGGAGTGTCTTCATGCAGCAAGCAGCAGCGAGCGACGAAAAATTCGATCTGGCCGGCATGGTGGCCGATCTGAACAGCCTGCTTCGCCTGAAGACCACCGTGATCGGCATGAAGATGTTCGCGCGAGCCGACGAGATGACGGCGATCCCGAAAATCCGGCGTCCATCGGCGGTTCATACCACCGACCAGATCGTCAGCATGGCCTCGCGGCTGGGCTGGACCGTGGGCATCACCGCCGACGACCTCGTCGGCGCGCAGTGCCGCGCGGTGATCGGGCTTGCGCCGCAGGACGAGAAATGGCTCGCCGGCGAAGCTTACGTCGGCGTCTGGCATGGCACGGCCGAGGACGCGCGCAAGCGCCAGGAAGCGCTGGACGTCGTTCCCTTCGGCAAATACCAGGCGCTGGCGGTGAGCCCGCTGACCAGCGGCCGGCTCAATCCGCCGGATATCTGTCTGGTCTATGCGACGCCGGGTCAGATGATCATTCTGATCAACGGGCTGCAATATACCGGCTACAAGAAATTCGAATGGGGCGTGGTCGGCGAGACCGCGTGCGCCAATTCATGGGGGCGGGCGCTCAAGACCGGCGAGCCCAGCCTGTCGCTGCCGTGCTTTGCGGAGCGGCGCTATGGCGGCGTGCCGGATGAGGAGATGCTGATGGCGCTGTCGCCGGCGCATCTCGCCAAGGCGATCACGCGGCATGAAGCAGCTCGCCAAGAACGGCCTGCGCTATCCGATCGCGCCCTATGGTATCCAGAGCGACGTGCGCGCCGGCATGGGCGTTTCCTACGCCAAGAAATAGAATGAAATGGAATAAGACATCGAAGCGCTCGGAACTTGCTCCCGAACGCTGAAAACCCATCACAAGGATCTGATTTATGAAGTCTTCGTCGAAATTCGACATCGTTGTCTATGGCGCCACCGGCTTCACCGGCCAGCTCGTCGCCGAATATCTGGCGGCGCATTACAAGGGCGACGCCAATCTGAAATGGGCGATGGCCGGACGCAGCCTGGACAAGCTCGCTTCCGTGCGCGATGCGATCGGCGCGCCGGCCGACACCGCCTTGATCGCGGCCGACGCCAGCGATCCCGCATCGCTGAAAGCCATGGTCGACCAGACCAAATCGGTGATCTCGACGGTCGGCCCGTATCAGCTCTACGGCTCCGAACTGCTCGCGGCCTGTGTCGCGTCCGGCACCGACTATTTCGATCTCTGCGGCGAGCCGGTCTGGATGCGGCAGATGATCGATGCGCATGAGGCGACGGCGAAATCGAGCGGCGCGCGAATCGTGTTTTCCTGCGGCTTCGATTCGCTGCCGTTCGAACTCGGCGTGTTCTTCGTACAGGAAGAGGCGAAGAAGGTTTTCGGCGCGCCGGTCGCCCGCGTCAAAGGCCGTGTCCGCGACATGAAGGGGACGTTCTCGGGCGGCACCGCGGCGAGCACGAGGGCGACGTTTGCGGCGGCGGCGAAAGACCTCAGCCTGGTCGCGCTGTTGCAGGATCCCTTCGTGTTGACGCCGGGCTTCGAAGGCCCGAAGCAGCCGCGAGGCAACAAGCCGCTGCTGGACGAGGATCTGGGCGTCGTGGACGGCGCCCTTTGTGATGGCGACCATCAACACCCGCAACGTGCACCGCTCCAACATGCTGATGGATTTTCCGTACGGCAAGGACTTCGTCTATGACGAGATGGTCCTGACCGGTCCCGGCGAGCAGGGCGAAGCCAACGCCAAACGCGTCGTCGCGGCCGTCAACGCCGAGAGGATGGGCGCCGGGGGACCGAAGCCGGGCGAGGGCCCGTCGAAAGAGGAGCGCGAGAACGGCCTGTACGATCTGCTGTTCGTCGGCCTCGCTCCGGACGGACGCCAGGTCCGCGTCGCGGTGCGCGGCGATCGCGATCCCGGTTACGGATCGACCTCGAAGATGATCTCGGAATGCGCGATCTGCCTGTTGCGCGACACGCCGGAGGTTCCAGCCGGCATCTGGACGCCCGGCGCGGCGATGGGCGACAAGTTGATCAAGCGGCTGGTCGACCACGCCGGGCTGACGTTTGACGTCGAGAAGTAGATCCGCGGCTTACGCCGTGTCGATATCGCCAGGCGCCATGAGCGCCTGGTCCGGAGGCTGCCTTGTAGCGTTGCGCGGCGGCGAACATGCCCCACATCGCGCCCAGCATCATCCAGAAGTGCCGCCAGTGGTCGGTGTCGATGATGAAGCTTTCGCCGACCGTGCCGAGGAACGCCGCGAAGATCGCGAGATAAGCGCGCTGCCAGGGCACGCGGACGAAGACGTGGCGAAACCCCATGATGACGGTGACGAACACCAGCGCCGGATAGCAGACGCCGGCGATCCAGCCGCCGGACATGAAGGCGTTCAGATAGGAGTTGTGGGTGTCCTCGGGGAAGTAGTTGTGGAACTGCAGCGGCCCGATGCCGAACGGCAGGTCGAGCGCCATCTGCGCGCCGAGGATATGCCGTCCGAACCGGCCGAAGCGGCCCTCGTCGTAGCTTTGATCGAAGCTCGCGCGCTGCCTGAACATTTCGCTGATCGAGTCGAACGACAACAGCACCGCGACCAGCATCACCACGAGGATGACGGCGACCACCGACATCACGATGATGCGCGAGCGCTGCGCGCGCGACGGGCTGGTCAGCACCATCAGCGCCAGCATGAAGGCCGAGGTGATGGCGAGCCCGCCCCATGCCGCGCGCGAAAACGCCAGCAGGATCGCCAGCGCCATGATGCCGAGCGCGATCGTGCTGCGGAACGATTTTCCAAAGCTGGTCGGAGACGACGCTTTGCAGCACGAACAGAGCGGGAAGGATCAGGAACGCGCCCAGCACGTTCGGGTCCTTGAAGGTGCCGCGGGCGCGCTCATACAGCGTCAGCAGGTCATGTCCGCCGGGGACGAGGTTGAAGTAGCCGGCGATGGCTGACAACCGCCGCGATCAGAGCGCCCACGATCAGGCCGCGGCGAAGCATGTCCAGCCGGGCCGCGGTGTCCTCGGAGATCACCATCGCGAAGAACATCACCGTCACCGCCATGTACCAGGAGGTCGCGATCCAGTTGGCGACCTCGGGCTTGTCCATGAAGGGGATGGCGCCGATGGAGTAGCCGAGATTGATCAGGAACAGCAGCAGCAGCAGCGGCATGAACACCAGCCGCAGCCGCAAACCGGTGGCGAAGAAGATGACGGCGGCGGCGAGCGTCACCAGCTCGTAGGGGCTCGGTTCGATGAAAACGATCGCGACAGCGGCTCCGACCAGCCACAGCAGCGCGCGCTGCAGCGCCAGCACGCGCGGCGCTGAGCGTCACCGATGAAGGGAAGCCGTCGGCTGTCGCCGCATACGCCATTACACACTCGCAAACACTGAGTTTGATTCAGCTACGCTGAATCAAACTCATCGGTCTATTTGTTGGGGCATGATCTGATCCGAAAACCGGTATCCACTTTTCGGGATCATGCCCACGCAACTCGTACGCGACGCCCGACCCGGGGCGTTTCAATAGGCGTTCTCGTTCTTCGTCATCAGCGCCAGCGGCGTCTTGAGAAGAATGTAGAGATCGAACAGCACCGACCAGTTCTCGATGTAATAGAGATCGAACTCGACGCGCTTCTGGATTTTCTCCTCGCTGTCGACTTCGCCGCGCCAGCCGTTGATCTGCGCCCAGCCGGTGATGCCGGGCTTGACGCGGTGGCGCGCGAAATAGCCGTCGACCGCCTCGTCGAACAGCCGGCTCTGCAATTTGCCCTGCACGGCGTGCGGACGCGGCCCGACCAGCGAGAGATTGCTCTTGAACACGACGTTGAAGAGCTGCGGCAGTTCGTCGAGGCTGGTCTTGCGGATGAAGCGTCCGACGCGGGTGACGCGGCTATCGTTCTTGGTCACGACCTTGGAGGCCAGCGGATCGGCCTGATCGTGATACAGCGAGCGGAACTTGAAGACGTCGATGCGCTCGTTGTTGAAGCCGAACCGCTTCTGGCGGAACAGCACCGGCCCCGGACTGTCGAGCTTGATCGCGAGCGCGACCAGCGCCATCACCGGCAAGCGCCAGCAGCAGGATGATGGCGCCGACGAAATGGTCGAACAGCCACTTCATCACCAGGTCCCAGTCGGTGATCGGCGCCTCGAACACATCCAGCGTCGGAACCTTGCCGAGATAGGAATAGGAGCGGGGGCGGAAGCGCAGCTTGTTGGTGTGGGCGGAAAGCCGGATGTCGACCGGCAGCACCCACAATTTCTTCAGCATTTCGAGAATCCGCGTCTCCGCCGAGATCGGCAGCGCGAACAGCACGAGGTCGACGCGGGTGCGGCGGGCGAATTCGACGATATCGTCGACCTTGCCGAGTTTCGGGCTGCCGGCGCAGGTCTCGAGCGCGCGATTGTCGTTGCGGTCATCGAATACGCCGAGGATATCGATGTCCGAATCGTCCTGGGCCTTGAGCGCCTCGATCAGTTTTTCGCCGTTCTGGTCCGAGCCGACCACGATGGTGCGGCGGTCGAGCCGGCCCTGGCGCGCCCAGCCGCGCACCATCGAACGCAGGAACAGACGTTCGGCAACCAGCGCGGCGAGACCGACAAAGAAGAATGCCGAGAGCCAGAGCCGCGACACCTCGCCGCCGAGTTTGGCGAAGAACGATGCGCCGATGAACAGCAGGAACACGAAGGCCCAGGACGAAATCATCCGCGTCATCTGCCGGAGCTGGCCGCGGAACACCTGGACTTCGTAGATATCGGCGGCCTGGAAGCAGACCACCGCGGTCGCGGTCATGCCGAAAATGGCGGCGACATATTCCCAGTGAAAGCCGGCGAGAGGCGCCACATAGCCGAGATAGAGCGCGATGCCGACGAGGCTGAGCAGGACAAAGTCGGCGACGCGAACGGCGCCCGCGATCACGATCGGCGAATAGGCCCGGCGCACTTTCTGGTTGGTGACGGCAAGGGCGGCCTGTGACAGCCGGCGCCGCCGCTCGATCGGAGGGCGATCCGCCGTGGTGGCGACTGCCGCGGCGGAAGCCGCGGCATCCAGCATCGAGCGTGCGTTGATCGGTTCCACTGTTCCCAAGTCCGTAACTGCGCAGGCATCTAGGCATGCGCGCGCCGAGGCGGAATTCCCCGCCTCACGGCTTAAGGACAAATCGGAAGAAACTGTTATCGTTGGTAAAGAACGGTTAACGATCTGCAAACGCGTCGCGGTAACCCGCCAGCACCCCTTCGACCATCGCCTTCTGCGAAAAATGCAGAAAGATTCGTTCGCGAAGCGACTTTGCGCGCGCCAGCGCGGCGTCGGGATCCTCGAGCGCGGTCTCGATCGCGTCCGCCATCGCGCCCACGATGTTGGGCGCAAACAGCGCATCGGTATGGGAACCGAAAATCTCCGGGATGCCGCCGACATTGGCGGCCACCATCGGAATTCCCGCCGCGGCCGCCTCGATCACGACATAGGGCATCGAATCCCCGCGGGACGGAACCACCAGCAGCGCTGCCCTTGGAAAAGCCGTATCGCGCCTTGACGTGGCCGATGAAGCGCACCGCCTCGGTGAGACCGAGCCTTTGGACCTGGGCCTTGAGAGCGTCCGATTTCCTCGCCGTCGCCGGCAAGCGTCAGCGTGACCGGCTTGCCGTCGGCGCGCAGCCGCGCCACCGCATCGATCAGGAGGTCGGCGCCCTTGATGTGCCTGAACTCGCCGACATAGACGATATCGGTGGCGTCAGCCGCCTTGACGATCGGATCGAATTCGTCCGCGGTGACGCCGTTGAACACGCAGCGCACCAGCCCGTTCGGGGTGCCGATGGTGCGCTGATAGGTATCGCGCGCGAATGCGCTTTCGAACAGGAACAGGTCGGTGGAGTTCATCAGCGCGCGTTCGAGGCGGCTGTAGATGGCGCCCTTCAATGTGTTCAGCGGGTAATGCAGCGAGCCGCCATGCGGCGTATAGACGCGAATGGTGTCATTGGAGCGGGGCTTCAGGCGAATGAAGGCGCCGGCCTTGGCGCCGTGGCCATGCAGCACGTCCGGCTTCAGCCGCCGGATCAGGCGCATGAAGTGCGCCCATACCAGAATGTCCGTGGGAAAGGGTTCGCGGTGAATGGCGAGGCGATGAACGCCGAGCTTGAGGCGGGGCGCGATCTCCTTGAGCGCCGCCTCGGCGCGTTCGCCGCCGGTCAGGCTGTCGGCGATAATGCCGACATGGTGGCCGCGGTCGGCCTGGCCATTGGCGAGGTCCAGGATGTGACGGAAGATTCCGCCGACCGGCGCGCGCACCGCGTGCAGGATACGAAGCGGCTGATCTGAAGTCGCGGGCATGATCAGAACCAGCGCTCGCCGACGAGCACGGTGTCGCCGGGGCTGAGCGCGGTGCCGAGCGGCACCACCACGCGCATGAGCCCGAGGCGTCGGTGTGGGTCAGGGTCACGCGGTCGCGCCGGGCGCGCGGCGAGAAGCCGCCGGCGATCGCCACCGCGCTCTCGACGCTCATGTTGGGCACGTAGGGATATTGGCCGGGGGCCGCGACTTCGCCGAGGATGAAGAACGGCCGGTAGGATTCGATCTCCACCGCCACCGAGGGATCGCGGATATAGCCGCGGCGCAGTTTGCCGGCGATCTCAGCAGCCAGGCCCGCCGGCGTCCGTCCGCGCGCCGGCACCGAGCCGATCAGCGGCATGGTGATGGAGCCGCCGGCATCGATCGCGTAGGTGTTGGTGAGGCCGTCCTGGCCATAGACCACGACCCGCAGTTTGTCGCCGGCATCGAGCCGATAGGCCGCATCATGGGCCGCCGGCATCGGCGCGGCGGCGTAGGCGACGGCAACCGGCGCCGGGGCCATGGCGTAGGATTGGCCGTAGGCCATCGCGTCGAGGTCGCTTTGCGGCTGGCCCACCGCGACCGGCCCGGATCTGCATGCATGCAGCCCGACAAAGCGAGCGCAGCGAGCAGACAGACGATTACGGCGCGCACGCCTCGCATCGGACAATCCATGGGAAGTATTGATTCCGATTAAGGACTTTCATGGTTAACAAAACATGACCGTGCGGAGCATGGACCGCCATTGTTCGCGAACAAATCCGCGCAATTAACCCGGCGGCAACCTTAATGGAGTGTAATCGGCCGGTCGGGTGGAGTCGTGGCGTCTGCGGGAGTGTGCGATGCGTTTGGCGTTCTGGCGTGCAGGCAGGGACAATGCGGGCAAGGAAGAGCCGGCGGTCCAGAGGGCCGTCGCAAAGCCTGCGTCGGCCAGCCTCAAGCCTGCCGCCGCGCGCATTCGGCGATCTGGATTTGCGCGCGCTTGGCGAGGCGCTGCTGCGCAAGAGGGGCTGGATCATCGTTCCGACGGTGCTTGCCGCCGTGCTCTCGATTGCCGCCGTCAATCTGGTCACGCCGCGATACAAATCCGAAGCGCGCATCCTGGTCGACGGGCGCGAGAACGTCTTCCTGCGGCCGAGCGGCGAGCGCAACGAGGAGCGTACCGCGCTCGATCGCCGAGGCCGTGACCAGCCAGGTCCAGCTCTTGCTGTCGCGCGATCTGGCGCGCGAAATCATCAGGAAGAACAAGCTCGCCGAGCGGCCGGAATTCGATCCGGTGCTGCAGGGCCTTTCGCCCCTGAAATCGCTGCTGGCACTGTTCGGCATCGGCCGCGATCCGTTCTCGCTGACGCCGGAAGAGCGCGTGCTGGATGCCTATTACGACCGCTTCACCGCCTATGCGGTCGATAAATCGCGCGTCATCGTCATCGAATTCCAGTCGCGCGATCCGGAACTGGCGGCGCGCGTCGCCAACTCGATCGCCGAAGGCTATCTGGTGCTGCAGCAGAATGCGCGGCAGGAGCAGGCCAAGTCCGCCAGCCAGTGGCTGTCGGGCGAGATCGACAATCTGCGCAAGAAGGTCGCGGAAGCCGAATCCCGCGTCGAGGACTTTCGCTCGAAATCGAGCCTGTTTGTCGGCACCAACAACACCACGCTGTCCAACCAGCAGATGGGCGAGCTGAACACGCAATTGAACAACGCGCGCGCGCTGAAATCCGACGCGGAGTCGAAAGCGCGGCTGATCCGCGAGATGCTCCAGAGCGGCAAGCCGATCGAGGCTTCCGAGGTTCTCAATTCCGAACTGATCCGACGGCTGTCCGAACAGCGCGTCACGCTGCGCGCGCAGCTTGCCGAGCAGTCGTCGACGCTGCTCGACGGCCATCCGCGCATCAAGGAGCTGAAGGCGCAGCTTGCCGACCTCGACCGCCAGCTTCGCGAGGAGGCGAGCAAGATCTCGCGCTCGCTCGACAATGACGCGCGCATCGCCGGCGGCAGGGTCGAGGGCCTGAGCGCAAGCCTCGAGCAATTGAAGAAGCAGGCGACCTCGACCAACGGCCAGGACGTCCAGCTTCGCGCGCTCGAGCGTGAAGCCAAGGCGCAGCGCGACCTCCTGGAATCCTATCTGGCGAAATATCGCGAGGCCAACACCCGCGAGAATATCGACGCCGCGCCGGCCGACGGCCGGATCATCTCCCGCGCCACCGTTTCCAACGCCCCGGCCTATCCGAAGAAGCTGCCGATCGTGCTGATCGCGACGCTGGCGACGCTTGATGCTCAGCGCCGGCGCGATCGCAACCGGCGAACTCCTGCGCATGACCGCGCCGCGCGCGGTCGGCTGCGTTTGCGTTCCGTCGCCGGCGCCGGTCCGGGCGCCGGCGGCTGCGCAGGTTGTCGCCGCCGATCCGAGCCCGTGTTCGACGAAACCCGTCCCGGAGATTCAGCAGCGAACCCCGATGTGGACATTCCGACCGAGCTCACCGAAATCGAGCAACTCGCCGAGCATGTGCGCGGCGCCGGCGAAGCGGCGCGCAAGATCACAATTCTCGGCACCGCCTCGGGCGAGAGCATCACGCTGACGGCGCTGACGCTGGCGCGCCTGATCGCGCGCAGCGCGAGGGTCGTGGTGGTCGATCTGTCGGCGTCGTCGCCGACGATCCCGGCCGTATCGGTCGATCCGGCCGCGCCGGGGCTGGCGGAATTGATGCTGGGCGAAGCGTCGTTTTCGCAAGTCATCACCAAGGACCGGCTGTCGCGGGTTCACCTCGTCAGCGCCGGGCGTCCGGGCTTTGACCGCGCGCTGCTGCAATCGCCGCGGCTCACGCTTGCGATCGATGCATTGCTGCGGGTCTATGACCATGTGTTGCTGGACGCCGGTACCGCTTCCGACCTGCCGGCGGAGCTGCTGACGGCGCAGGCGCGCGCCGTGGTGGTGCCGGATGCCTCGATGGCCGCCGACGCCCGCACCCTGATGTGCGATCAGCTCAAAGCGGTGGGTTTCAGCGACGTGACGATGCTGAGCAAGCCGGCGCAGCCGTCGGACGCGGTCGAGCCCGGTCCGCGGGTGGTGGCGGCCTGAAGGCGGCGTTGGTTTCGGGTTGAATTGTTTCGATCAGCGGTGCAGCGCGCTGCGCAGCGTTTGCGCGACATGAAACAGCGCCTGGTTGTGCTTCACCAGATGCTTGGCGCGGTTGAAGCCTGACATCGCGCCGGCCGCGACCTTGCCGCGCAGGCTGAGCGGGATGAAGCTGTCGAAAATCGGCTCGTCGCTCTTGCAGAACAGCCGCTTGTAGTCATCCGATCCGACGCCGAAATCGAGCGCGCGATAGCCGCGCCCGGCATAGTGGTCGATGATGTTGCGCATCAGGATCAGGCCGGGACTGTAACGCGAATTGCCGGACATCGTGTAACTATTGAACATCATCGAGAAGCGATGGCCGTCGGCGACGCCGGCGAAGATCGCAATGACCTCGTCGTCGCATTCAAGCGCGTGAATATCGATGATGTGACCGCCGCCCGCAATCTCCGTCATGCAGACGCCGCGGATGAAATCTTCGACGTCGGGTTCCGCGAACACGTTGGGCAGTCTCTGCTCCGCCATCCGCAGCGGCTTGACGGAAAAGAACCAGTCGAGCAGTCGCTTGACGTCGGCGTCGGACGTTGCGACGTGATAGCGATAGCCCGGCAGCTTTTGCAGCTTGCGTTCCTTGCCCTTCAGACGCCGGCGGAACGAGTTGCTGATCAGCGTGGCGGGCGCCGCGCCCGGCGCCATCGTCAGCAGCGGACAATCGTTGGCCGACGGCTGGTTCGGCAGCATCGCCATCGGGTTTGGCAAGTCCCGCCAGCGCAGCGGCTGTTGAACGAGCGCCAGCACGTCGGCCGCAGAGCGCTCGCGGATACCCGTAAGCAGCGCGTCGAGATCGGCAGCCGTTGCGCCTGCGGCGAAATCCCGGTCCCACAGCGCCATGTTGAAGGTGGCGTGCTTGCCGCCCATGAAACTGGCGGTGCGAATGCCGTGCTTGTGGCTGAGCGCGAGCGGCAACAGCAGCAGCGGCCGGCGGTCCGCGTCATAGGCGATAACGATGAACGGCAGAAGCTTCGCGCGCTCCCCGACCTGCCGGTGCCAGGGGCCGAGGAAATCGAACCGCTGATACGGCGTTGAGAACTGCATCTTCGAGGCTGCGCCAGATCGTCTCGGCCTGGCCGAGATCGCTGACAATATCGACGCTGGCGATGCGGCTCGCTCTCGACCATGCTTTCGCTTCCGCCGTCCGGCTTTCGATCGCGGCAGCCATGGTCATTGCAAAACCTGTCCATAGGAACTTATTTACATATTTCGGCTTCGGCCGACCTTTGCAAAGAAATGTCAACAAAGAGTAATGACAATGCGGCCGGGGCGAGGCGGAAATCTCCGCAGCGAGGGGACGGGACGTTGCCATCCGATATCAGATTCCTGAAAAGCCTGCGGCTGGAGCTCGCCTATTTCAGCGGCGTGTCGTGGCTGAGGGGACGGGGGGCCGGCGGCGCCGGCGTCATCCTGCGGTTCGAACGGGTGCGTCCGCGGAGCCTTGCGCGTTTTCAGCCGCTCAAAGCCAGGGAAATCACGCCCAAATTTCTCGATCGAACGATCCGGGCGCTGAAGCGCTGGAAATACGACATCGTCTCGATGGACGAGGTTTGCCGCAGGGCGGTCACGCTGGCCGCGACGAGACGCTTTGTCTGCCTGACATTCGACGGCGGCTACAAGGACCTGATCACGTCGGCCTATCCGGTGCTTTCGAAACACGGCGTGCCCTTCACCGTTTACGTGCCGACGGCGTTTCCGGACGGCCTCGGTGAGGCCTGGTGGCTTGCGCTTGAGGAAGTGATCGCGCGCGAAACACGCATCAGCCTCGTGATGGATCGCAAGGAGCAGCGTTTCGATATCGCAACCGCGTCCGAAAAATACCAGCTCTACGATTTTCTCGAAGGCTGGATGCGCTCGCTCGCGCCGCCCGATCTTTCGTTCGCGATCAGGGATCTCTGCACGCGATACTCGGTCGACCTCGCGGCGTTGTCGCGCGAGGCATCGATGGATTGGGACGATCTGACGAAGCTCGCCGCCGATCCCAATGTGACGATTGGAAGCGCGACGGTGAACTATCCGGCTTTGTCGAACCTGAAGGACGCCGATGCGTTGCGCGAGATGACGATGGGGAGGGCGGTGGCGCAGGCCGCGTTCCGCCGCGATGTCAGGCATTTCGCCTATCCGTTCGGCGATCGCGCCGCCTTTCGGCGGCAGCATGTCGCGATGGCCGAGGAGGCCGGCTTCGCCAGCGCGGCGTCGGCGATACCGGGCATCGTCGAGGCGGAAGGCCGGACCAATCTGCACGCGCTGCCGCGCATCGCCTGGGACGGGCGGCAGCGTTCGCTGCGCGCCATGCGCGTGATCCTGTCGGGCGCAACATTCCCGCCGGTGAAACGCTTCCGCAGCACGAGAGCTTAGGCGTCCGGCCGCGCCATCCAGCTGATGATCGGCATCGCCGGCAGCACCCAGCCGATGCCGGCCACCACATAGAAGATCGCCTGCAGCAGCCCGGAGTTCGCGAGCCACGGCGTCTGCGCCAGCGTCATTCCCATCAGCGACCACACCACCACCAGCAGCAGCAGAGCGATGGTTCCGAGGAATTTGCGGGTGCGTATGGTCATGACGGAAATGTGCGGTTCGTTGCGATGGCGCGCCTTGCGCGCGGGAAGGGGCGGACTATAAGGGGCGCGCCAATTCATTCAAGCGCAGCTTCGATGACCGCTGTTCCCGCACGCCAAAATCCATCCCGCGCCGTCCGCTGGTGGCTGGTCTCGATCGCGGCCCTGATCGCGCTCATGGTGCTGGTCGGCGGCGCCACGCGGCTGACCGAGTCCGGGCTTTCGATCGTCGAGTGGAAACCGGTCACCGGCACGCTGCCGCCGCTCAATCAGGAAGCAATGGACGCAGGCGTTCGAAGCCTACAAGACCATCCCGCAATATCGCGAGACTCAACGCCGGCATGAATCTCGCCGAGTTCAAGACGATTTTCTGGTGGGAATGGAGCCACCGGCTGCTCGGGCGCGTGATCGGGGTCGCCTATCTGCTGCCGTTTCTCTGGTTCCTGTGGCGCGGCGTTTTGGCGGCCGACCTGAAGCGGCGGCTGTGGCTGATCTTCGGCCTCGGCGCGCTGCAGGGCGCGGTCGGCTGGTGGATGGTGGCGTCAGGGCTTTCGCAGCGGGTGGAAGTTTCGCACTATCGTCTGGCGACGCATCTGGTGCTGGCGCTTCTGATTTTCGCGGGCATCGTCTGGACGCTGCGCCGGCTGGCGGACCGGCCGCCGGTGGCGGCATCTGCGCGGCTGAAGATCACCAGCGTGGCGCTGCTGGTGCTGACCTTCGTGCAGCTTTATCTGGGCGCGCTGGTCGCGGGCCTGCGCGCGGGCAAGATCTACAACACCTGGCCCGAGATCGACGGCGGGTTTATTCCGTCCGCGGCGCGGCTGTTCTTCGAGACGCCGTGGTGGCGCAATCTGTTCGACAACACGCTCACGGTGCAGTTCGAGCATCGCATGATCGCCTATGCTGCTGTTTGTGCTCGCGGTCCTGCACGCGTTCGACGCCATCCGGTCGCGGGCCGGGACCGCCGCGGTCAACGGCGCGCTGTGGCTGGCGGCCGCGATCACCGTGCAGGCGACGCTGGGTATTCTCACGCTGCTTGAATCAGGTGCCGATGGATCTCGCGCTGGCGCATCAGGCCGTTGCGATTGCGGTACTGACGCTGGCGGTCGTTCAGGCCGAACGACTGGCAGCGCGGCAGGCGGAACCGGAGCCGCAAAAACTGGCGCGGCCGGCCACTCAAACCGGCTGAATTCAACGGCCTCGCTAGCAATAGCCGTAAACGCCGCAGGCGTAGGGCAGGCGGTTCCAATAGGGATCGTAGAGGCCGCCATAATAGGGGCCCTGGTAGTCGTAGGGATAGCCCGATCCGTAATAGCCCGGGAGCGTCGCCGAACCCGGCAGCAGCGGCGCGCCGTCAAGGCGGATGTAGGCGACATCGGCGTAGCAGGGCGTACCGTCCGGCGCCTCGTAGACGCGAGAGCCGGGGCGAGGGCCGTTGATAGACGTACGGCGCTTTCAGCGTAATGGTGGTTCTGAAATTGTAATGCGGCCGGGGAAGGCCCGCGGGCAATCCGACGGTGCTGCGATGCCAGCCGTGACGGGCCAGCGCCCGGTCGGCGCTCTCAGCGGTTCCGCCGGCTACGACCGCGGCAAGCAATGCAATCGCAAAGCGCAACATCGGCTGCTCCGAAATGACGGTTTTGTATTGAGCCAGTATATCGCAGCGTGCGGGGCGCGGCAGCCCCCGGCGGGCAACCATCTTGAAATATGGCTAAAGGCCGCTGTTAAGGGCCGCACCTCACACCGGCGTCGCATCCGCGAAAGCGGGTGACCCAGTCGTCGAGCATTGCAGATAGACCCGCGAGGCCGCGGCGTACTGGAGGCGACGCCGTGCGTACCCGTCAGCTTACGCGCTCAGCGCCTGCTCCAGGTCCGCGATCAGATCTTCCTTGTCCTCGATGCCGATCGACAGCCGCACCACGTCGGGGCCGCGCCCGACTTGATCTTGGCGGCGTCGTCGAGCTGGCTGTGCGTGGTCGAGGCCGGGTGGATCACCAGCGAGCGGGTGTCGCCGACATTGGCGAGATGCGAGAACAGTTTCAGGTTCGACACCAGATTGACGCCGGCCTCGTAGCCGCCCTTGAGGCTGAAGGTGAACACCGCGCCGGCGCCCTTCGGCGCATATTTGCGCGCGAGGTTGTTGTACTTGTCGCCGGGCAAGGCCGGCGTAGTTCACCGAGGCCACCGCCGGATGCGCCAGAGAGCCATTCCGCGACCGCCTTGGCGTTCTCGCAATGCTTCTGCATGCGCAGCGGCAGCGTCTCGATGCCGGTGAGGATCAGGAACGCGTTGAACGGCGAGATCGCCGGACCGAGATCGCGCAAGCCCGAGCACGCGGCAGGCGATCGCAAAGGCGAAATTGCCGAACGTCTCCTGGATCTTGATGCCGTGATATTCCGGACGCGGCTCGCTCAGCATCGGATATTTGTTGTCCTTCGACCAGTCGAAGGTGCCGGCATCGACGATGATGCCGCCGAGCGAGTTGCCGTGGCCGCCGAGAAACTTCGTCAGCGAATGCACGACGATGTCGGCGCCGTGGTCGATCGGGCGGATCAGATAGGGCGTCGCCAGCGTGTTGTCGACGATCAGCGGCACGCCGGCCTTGCGGGCCACCGCCGCGATCGCCTCGATATCGGTGATGGTGCCGCCGGGATTGGCGATCGACTCGATGAAGATCGCCTTGGTGTGCGGCGTGACCGCGCGCTCGAAGCTGCCGATATCGTCGGGGTCGGCCCACGCCACGTTCCAGCCGAAACTCTTGAAGGCGTGGGTGAACTGGTTGATCGAGCCGCCGTAGAGTTTTCGCGCGGCGATGAATTCGTCGCCCGGCATCAGCAATTGCTGAAGCACCACGACCTGCGCGGCATGTCCGGAGGCAACCGCCAGCGCCGCGGTGCCGCCTTCGAGCGCGGCGACGCGCTCTTCCAGCACCGCGGTGGTCGGGTTGCTGATGCGGGTATAGATGTTGCCGAACGCCTGCAGCCCGAACAGCGACGCGGCGTGATCGGCGTCGTTGAACACGAACGACGTGGTCTGATAGATCGGCGTCACCCGCGCGCCGGTGGTGGGATCGGGTTGCGCGCCGGCATGCACGGCGAGGGTCGAAAATCCGGGAAGACGATCGGTCATTCTTTTTCCTTTATGACGGTCTCATGCTCAAGTGACGGCCTTGCGGCCGCATCGCAAAGATGAACGGAGTGATGATAGTTCGAGACGGCGCAAGTCCGCCTCCTCCCGATGGGGGACAATCGCGTCAGCGGCGTCCGCCGTCAAGGCGGCGTGATGCTTCGCCTGTCGTTCGGAATGCGCGTGCTTCGCTATGCGGCACCTTCGCGGAACAATCGTTTCGCATTTGCGTCACGCGAGATCGCTCTTGTTTTTCGCGGCGCGATCGGACGCCGCGGTTTCGCCGCCGCCGACGCTCATCCGGTTCAACGAAAGCCGCATGCCCTGGGTCGGCATCGGCGCGCGCTTCGAACTCAGCGTTCGCGAATTGACGCCCATCCAGGAAATCTCCGACGACAGCCGGCCATATTCGATTTTCGGGCAGCGGTTCATGACGACCTTGAGACCGGCGGCTTCCGCCTTGGCGGCGGCGGCGTCGTCGCGCGCGCCGAGCTGCATCCAGATCACCTTCGGCAGCGGCGTCATTTTCAGGGCTTCATCGACCACCGGCATGATGTGGCTTGAATTCCTGAAGATGTCGATCATGTCGACGGGGCGGTCGATATCGAGCAGCGAGGCGACGAAGGGTTTTCCGAGCAGGCTCTTGCCGACATGACCGGGATTGACCGGGATCATGTCGTAGCCGCGCTGCGCCAGATATTTGAACGCGAAGTAACTCGGCCGCACATTGACCGGCGACGCCCCGACCATCGCGATCGTCTTCACGCCGTTGAGAATTTCCCGGATGTAATTGTCGGAGTAGGCGTCATGGTTCATTGCGAATTATCCATTGCGTCATTGCGAGGAGCGAGGTCGTCGCGAAGCACGCATGACCCGGAATCTTGAGATTGCGGGCTGACTCGGATGCGCGTCGCTGCGCTCCCGGCAATGACGGTTTACTTGTCCTGCCACTTCGGCTCGCGCTTCTCGATGAAGGCGCCGATGCCTTCCTCGGCGTCGCGCGCCATCATGTTCTCGGTCATCACCTCTGCCGCATAGCGATAGGCATCCGCAAGGCTCATTTCGGCCTGACGGTAGAACGCGGCCTTGCCGAGTTTTATCGTATAGGCGGATTTGAGCGCGACCTTTTGCGCCAGCGCGATCGCTGCATCGCGCTCGGTGCCGGCGGCGACGACGCGGTTGACGAGGCCGATATCGCGCGCCCTGGCCGCCGAAACCGGCTCGCCGGTGAGCAGCATTTCCATCGCCTGCTTGCGCGGAACGTTGCGCGACAGCGCCACCATCGGCGTCGAACAGAACAGTCCGATATCGACGCCGGGCGTTGCGAAGCTCGCGGCCTCCGACGCCACCGCGAGATCGCAGCTTGCCACCAGCTGGCAGCCGGCGGCGGTGGCGACGCCCTGGACGGCGGCGACCACCGGTTTGGGCAATTGCACGATGGCCTGCATCATCGCGCTGCAGGCATTCATGATTTGCGCGAAATAGGCGCGGCCGCGATCGGCGTCGGTGCGGCGGGCGGTCAGTTCCTTCATGTCGTGGCCGGCGGAGAAGGCCGGGCCGTTGGCCGCGATCACCACCGCGCGCACGCCTTTGTCGTCGTGAATGTCCCTGAGCGCCGCGTGCAGTTCGGCGATCAGGCCCTCCGACAGGCTGTTGCGGGCTCGCGGGACGGTTGAGCGTGAGCACCGCGATGCTGCCGAGCGTCTCGCGCAGCAGGATCGGCGATTGCGGCGTGGCGGCGCGTGCGGTCTGGCTCGTCATCGAAATATCCACTTGGGAAGATCGCGTCACCTTAATGTAACAAGCGGCGCGAGGCGAGGACAGGCGGAGCGACATGGCAATTGCGAAAATGAGCGTGGCGGAACTGGAGAAGTTTCTCCATGACGAATTTCCCCAGGCGTTCCAGGGCGGCGATATATCCATCGAAAGCGCCGATGGCGCCACCTGCCTGCTGCGCCAGCGCTACAGCGACCGGATGCTGCGTCCGGGCGGGACGGTTTCGGGACCGACGCTGATGGCGCTGGCGGATTTCGCCATGTATGTGGTGCTGCTGTCGGCGATCGGCCCGGTCGGCCTCGCGGTGACGACAAATCTCAACATCAATTTTCTGCGCAAGGGCGCGCCGGGGCAGGATGTCCTTGCGGCAGCGCGGCTTTTGAAACTGGGCAAGCGGCTTGCGGTCGGCGAGGTCAACCTGCTGTCGGGGACATCGCCCGATCCGATCGCCCATGTGACCTCGACCTATTCCATTCCAAATACTTAGATGTTTTGTGATGGTAATATCACACCATATTTATAAGCTATTGTTTTTACTGGAGTAATTATCTCGGCTGGGCATTGACGCGCGCGGCGCGCTTATCTAGAAACCCCCGCAGTTCGGCGCTGACGCGCGCCGATGTCCCCCTTTCACGGATTTCCTCACATGAAAACGTTTTCGGCAAAGCCCGCCGAGGTGACGAAGAAGTGGGTGCTGATCGACGCCAAAGGTCTGGTGGTCGGCCGGCTCGCTTCACTGGTCGCGATGCGCCTTCGCGGCAAACACCTCCCGACCTATACGCCCCATGTCGATTGCGGCGACCATGTCATCATCATCAACGCGGCGCATGCGGTGCTGACCGGGCGCAAGCGCGAGAACAAGGTCTATTACAATCACACCGGCTTCATCGGCGGCATCAAGGAACGCACCGCGAAGTCGATCCTCGAGGGCCGCTTTCCCGAGCGCGTGGTCGAGAAGGCCATCGAGCGCATGATTCCGCGCGGGCCGCTTGGCCGCGTGCAGCTCGGCAACTTGCGCGTTTATCCCGGCCCCGAGCATCCGCACGAGGCCCAGCAACCCGAGAAGATCGATATCGCTTCGATGAATCGCAAGAACATGAGGGCCGCATAAGATGTCCGACACCATGCAGTCGCTCGATCAGCTGTCGCAGCTGAAGCCGGCCGCGCCGGAAGCGCCGAAATACGTCAAGAAGGTCGACAAATACGGCCGCGCCTACGCCACCGGCAAGCGCAAGGACGCGGTCGCCCGCGTCTGGATCAAGCCCGGCGCCGGCAAGATCGTCGTCAACACCCGCGAGGTCGAAGTCTATTTCGCCCGTCCGGTGCTGCGGATGATGATCCAGCAGCCGCTGGTCGCCGCCGCCCGCGCCGGCCAGTACGACGTGATCTGCACCGTGGCCGGTGGCGGTCTGTCGGGCCAGGCCGGCGCGGTGCGTCACGGCATCTCGAAGGCGCTGACCTATTTCGAACCGGATCTGCGCGGCGTCCTGAAGAAGGGCGGCTTCCTCACCCGCGACTCGCGCATCGTCGAGCGCAAGAAGTACGGCCGCGCGAAGGCGCGCAAGTCGTTCCAGTTCTCGAAGCGCTAATTGCTTCGCTAAAATTTGCCGCGAATGCGGCATCTGTGAAACTCGAAAAGGGCGCTTTCGAGCGCCCTTTTTGCTGACGTATTTGCCGACGAGTTGACGCAGTTTTTCCTGAAAACTTGCGCATGCGCGCAAACGGATTGCCAACGAGAGCGGATCGTAGCGTTGCGCGATGCTGACGGCGTGCGCTCCGTTTTCAGCGGTGCGCCGGATACGCTGCATCACAATCGCTGGGTGGCCCATGTCGCTCGATACCTCCACGCTTTATCTCGTTGCCACGATGGTCGCGGCAATGCTGGGAGCCATGCTGCTGTTCTTCGGCAAGCAGGAGAACATCCCGGCGTTGAAATGGTGGGGAACCGCCTATCTGCTCGGCGCCGCCTCGGTCGCGCTCTGGACGCTCGCCAGCGGCACGCTCGGCGAGATGCTTTCGCTGGCGCTGAATGCCGTCGGCTTCGTGGCCTGCGGCATGGTCTGGAACGCATCGCGCGTGTTCCACGGCCGCAAGCCCAATCTGCCGGGGCTGGTTCTCGGCGCGATGGCCTGGATCGCCGCCGTCATGACGCTGGCGCCGGAGGCCTCCGCGCATGCGCATGACGATCGGCGCCGGCATCGTCGCGATCTATGCGGCGCTGACGGCCACCGAATTGTGGTCCGAGCGCCGCAGGACATTGCAAAGGCGCTGGCCGGCGATCGTGGTGCCGGTGCTGCACGGTTTCGTGCTGATGCTGCCGATCCTGCTTGGCGACCTGTTGCACCCGCAGGACGACATGTTCTCCGGCAGCATCTGGGTGACCGTGTTCTCCGTCGAGCTCGTGCTCTATGCGGTCGGCACCGTGTTCGTCATCTTCATGCTGGTGTCGGAGCGCACGGTGACCGCGCACAAGACCGCGGCGTCGATGGATCCCCTGACCGGCATGTTCAATCGCCGCGGCTTCGCCGAGGCGACGTCGCGGGTGATCGAGCGCGAAGCCAATGCCGGCCGTCCGGTGACGGTGCTGATCTTCGACATCGACCATTTCAAGTCGATCAACGACCGCTTCGGCCATCCGGCGGGCGACGAGATTCTCAAACTGTTCGCCGCCGTCGTGGTCAACACGCTGCGGATCATCGACCTGTCGGGGCGAATCGGCGGCGAGGAGTTCGCGGCATTGCTGCCCTGTTCGCTGGAAGAAGGCGTGATCGTCGCCGAACGCGTGCGCGAGGCCTTCGAGAATTCGGGAATTGTGGACGAGACCGGGCCGGTCGATACCACCGTCAGCATCGGCGTGGCCGGCGGGCCGGCGGGCACCGAGCTCGAGGTGCTTGCTGGCGGCGGCCGATACCGCGCTCTATCAGGCCAAGCGCGGCGGCCGCAATCGCGTCGAGGCGGCCGAGGAGCTGCCGCTGTCGCTGGAAAACTGGCGGCGCAAGACCGCGGGCATCGCGCGTCCAGCCGCAGCCGGGCGTCGCCGCGGCTGGCCTAGTGACGATGCGGCGGCGGTAACCTCCCGTTTACCATTCGGTCCATATCATCGTCGCCATGAACACGATCCGCAATCAGAACGCCCACGCCGCCCTGATGTCGCTCGAAGCCGCAGCAGCCTCGGCGCGCGGCGGGTTTGCCTGCATGTTCTCGACGTCGGACGAATATGAGACGGCGCTGATCATCGGAACGGCGCGCGCAAGGCCGCTACGCATCGGCCGCGAAGCCGCTGGCCGCCGCTGATGTTCGTCGGCTGCACGCTGATGGTCGCCGGCACGGTGCTGCTCCTGAATTGAACGGCCGTGGCAGAGGATGACGATGGCGGCGCCGCGAGGCGCCTTTTTCTTTTGCGGCCGGCTGGGATAGAGACGTGAATTCTCAACGAGAGGCCGCAACCCCATGATCACCGAAATCGCACAAATCGACGTCAAGCCCGGCACCGAGAAGGACTTTGAAGCCGCCGTCGCCAAGGCCCGCGCCGCCGTTTGGCCGCTCCAAGGGCTTTCACGGATTTGAGCTGCATCGCTCGATCGAGAAACCGCAGCGCTATCGCCTGATGGTCAAATGGGAGACGCTTGAAAACCACACCGTCGATTTCCGCGGCTCGGAGAATTTCGCGGAGTGGCGCGGGCTGGTCGGGCAGTATTTTGCCTCGCCGCCCGAGGTCGAACACACCCAGACGGTGCTGACCTCGGCGAGCTGAACGCCTGACGGCGCGACATGCAGGCCTCAGGCCGCGGCCACGTCGGCCGAGGCTTCGTCGGCCTTGAAATAATCGATCATGACTTTCGCGATCGCGATCAAGCGGCAGGGCAAGCGCCAGCCCCCAGATGCCGAACACGACGCCGAGCAGGATCTGGAACGCAAACAGCGTGGCCGGCGGAATGTCGAGCGCCTGACGCTGGAGGATCGGCGTCAGAATATAGCTTTCCAGCGCGTGGATGCCGAGGAAAAGCGCGAACGCGCTGGCTGCGGCGACCCATCCGGAGGCAAGGCTCGCGAGCACCACGATCAAGTCCGCCGATCAGCGCGCCGACCGTCGGAATGAAGGCAAGCAGTCCGGCCTGGATGCCCAGGATGAACGAACTCTGGATGCCGATGATGGTCAGGCCAATCCAGGTCACGACGAAGACCGCGAACATGGTGATGATCTGCGCGATCAGCCAGCGCTCCAGCGTCTCGCCGATGCGGTCGACGATGACGGTGGCGCGCGCGCGATGCCGCGCCGGGGCCATGAACAACAGTCCGTTGCGATAGACGCTCGGCTGCGCCGCGAAGGTCAGTCCGAGAAACAGCACGATAAAGAAATTTCCGACCGCGCTCACGGTGCCCAGCAGCAGTTTGAAGGTCTGGCTGACGATCGCGCCGCCGCTGGAGGCGAGCGCGCCGGCGCTCGGAAGGTTGTGCGTCGGCGCCGTCCCCGGCGTGGCCGGTGTCGACGCCGCCGATGTGTCGGGATTGCCGAGGTCGAAATAGCTGGTATCGATGCCGTTTCGCTCCAGGAAAGCCTTGACGCCGACCAGTTGCGACTTGATCGTATCGCTCAGCGCCGTGGCCTGTTGCGCGATGGTGGCGCCGCCGAGGAAGACCACGCCCGACAACAGGATCGCGAGCACCAGGCAGACAATGGTCAGCCGCAGCGCATGCGGCAGCCTGACGACGCGGCCGAGCATCTTGGTCATGGCGTTGAGCGCGACGCCGAGCAGCATGCCGGCGAAGATCAGAAACAGCGTCGCGGCGAAATACCAGGTGAACAGCAGAAGAGCGGCAAATCCGACGATGCCGATGCCGCCGACCGATATCGCCCATGCCAGATCGTTGCGGGCCTGACGATGTTCGTGCGCCGAGACTGTCACGTTGATTCCTTCTCACACCGGTTTCCGACCGCACTCTTTCGCCAAACGCGCCCGGGATCAAGCGCGAGAAGGCGCGCCGGTTTGACGCTGGCGCGTTCGTTGTGCAAAGCGATGAATGGAAGAACGCGGAAAGGCGAGGGGCGGACGGTATGAATTTCAGATGGCTCGGGCCGCTGGCATTGCTGGCCGCGCTTTTCATCGGCGACCAGATTCGCATCAACCGGCCCGGTCACAAATACCGCCTGACGGTCGAGGTGGAAACGCCGGCAGGGGATCAAATCGGCCTCCGGCGTCCTGTCGGTGCATCCCGACAGGGGTTACAGCCGCCGCGGGCAGACCGCACCCGGGGCGATGCCGTATTCGTCGATCTCGGCGGCGGCAAAAATCTTGTCGCCCTGCTGGCGCATATCGACAAGACCATCGATCTCGACGGAATGAACTATGTGGCCTTGCGCGCCTACAGGGCTGCCGGCCGCAATGTGTCATTCAACGAGATGAGCCGGATGACCGGCGTCGTGCCCGTGACCGGCGCCTTGATCCCGGTGCTGGTGACGTTCGCCGACCCGAACGATCCCGCGACCGCCCGCGCGGTGCCGCCGGACGATCTGGCAGCAGCGTTCGGCAACGGATTTCGCCTCCATGGTATTTCCGCCGAGGTGGTGCCGAACGGCGTCTGGCCGCTCGATTTCGGCGGTCCTCTCGGCGAACCCGTGACGCGCGGCATCGAGGCGAAATTGCCGTGGTTGAATGGTGCGGACAATCCAGCGGCGACAGCGATCAAGGCGGCGGGATTGCCGACCGGCGAGGCGATCGATGCCAGGGAAGCTTTCACGCGGAAATAGCAACGCCGCCTTGCGGCGTAACATGTTGATCCGGCGGCGGCCGGCAGGCATGATCCGCGCGAACCATGTGCGACGAGAGATTGGATTGAAGGCGATGAGGAGGCCGGTGGTCGGTGTGATCGGAAACGCCTATCGCATCGAAAATCGATTTGCGACACAGATGGTCGGAGAGCGAAATCTTCGCGCGGTGGCCGAAGTCGCGGGCGCGCTGCCGCTGATGTTCGCGGGCTCGCCCGATATCACCGATATCGGCGCGCTGCTGGATGCGGTCGACGGCGTGGTGCTGACCGGGGCGCGCGCCAATGTCCACCCGACGCGCTTTGGCACCGAACCGGATCCCCGGCACGAACCCTACGATGTCCATCGCGACGATCTGGCGCTGGCGCTGTCGGAAGCCTGCGTCGCCCGCGGCGTGCCGCTGTTCGGCATCTGCCGCGGCCTGCAGGAGATGAACGTCGCCTTTGGCGGCTCGCTGCATCCGGAAATCCGCGAACTGCCCGGACGCATGAACCATCGGATGCCGCGGCTGGAGAGCGGCGAAATCCACCCCGATCCCAACGTCGTGTTCGCCGACCGGCACGACGTCAGCCTCATTCCCGGCGGCGCATTTGCGCAAATACTCGGTTGCGAGACCATCCGCGTCAACTCGCTGCACGGCCAGGGCATCCTCGAACCGGGCGAGCGGGTCGTGGTCGAGGGCGTGGCGGAGGACGGCACGATCGAGGCGATCCGGATTGCGGACGCGCCGGGCTTTGCGCTCGGCGTGCAGTGGCACGCCGAGTACGATCCGCAGCGCAATCCCATCAACCGCGCGTTGTTTCAGGCGTTCGGCGAGGCGCTGGTGGCCCGCAAACGGGCCACCATCTAGCGCCGGTCAAGCCGCCTTGCTCACTTTCTCCACCTTCACGCCGCCGCCTTCCAGCAGCATGACCTTGTTGAGAAGCTTCACCAGCGCATAGACGGACTGGATCGACGGCGCCGCCGTATTGGTCAGCTTGGCCATTTCCAGGATCGAGCCGATCAGCGCCTCGGTTTCGAGCGAGCGGCCGGCTTCCACGTCCTGCAGCATCGATGTCTTGTGCGCGCCGACCGCTTCGGCGCCGGCGATCCGCTTTTCGATGGAGACGCGGAAGGTGACGCCGAGCTTTTGCGCGATGTCCTGCGCTTCCTTCATCATGGCCGCCGCCAGTTCGCGCGTCTCGGCGAACTGGCAGATGTCCACCAGCGTGGCGTGGGTCAAGGCCGAGATCGGGTTGAACGAGAGATTGCCCCACGCCTTCAGCCAGATCTCCGAGCGGATATCCGGCAGCACCATCGATTTCAGTCCGGCCTTGATGAAGAGGTCGTGCAATTCCTTGACGCGCCCGGTCTCCTTGCCGTCGAGTTCGCCGATCGGGAAGCGGTCGCCCTCGACATGGTGGATCACGCCCGGCGCGGTCGCCGCCGCCGCCGGATAGACCACGCAGCCGATGATGCGGTTCGGATCGATATTTTTGGTGAGCACGCCGGAGGGATCGAGGCTCTCCAGCCGGTGATTGTCGTACTGGCCGCCGAGCTTCTGGAAGTACCACCACGGCAGGCCGTTCTGCACGGTGAGCACGACGGTGTCGGGGCCGAGCAGCGAATCGATATCGCGCACCACCTGATCGAGGAAATGCGCCTTCACCGCCAGCACGACGATATCCTGCTTGCCGGCCTCGGTGGCCTTGTTGACGGCTTTCACTTTGGCGGTCTGGACCTTGCCGTCGTGCCACTCCAGCTTCAGTCCGTTCTTCTGGATCGCGGCGAGATGCGCGCCCTGGTCGATCACGGTGACGTCCTCGCCCGCGAGCGCGAACTTGGCCGCCAGCAGGCCGCCGATGGCGCCGGCGCCGACCACGCAAATCTTCTTCTGTTTGGGCGGCGCGCCCAGGAGATACGGGCTCGGCAGCACCTGGTCGAAGACGTTGCTGAGGCTGCCGACGCCGTCGATCACGATGTCGACGACGTTATGGGCCTCGCCCATGGTGCCGGCGCCGAGCGAGGTGCCGCAGGCGATGACGTCGCCCGGCATCAAGGTCACGTCCTTGGAAATGGCGGCGACCAGCCTGTGCGGCGGGAAAAACATGTCGGCGACGGGGTAGTTCTGCCGCTCCTTGCCGTTCAGGATGGTCTTGACCGACAGTTTTAGCGGATCGAGGCCGGTCGCGATGACAGGACCAAATACGCCAAAGGTGTCAAAACTCTTCGCGCGCGCCCATTGTTCGAACGACTTGTCCTTGCGCAGGAGATCGACGGCGGTGACGTCGTTCACGCAGGTATAGCCGAAGATATAGTCGCCGGCCTCGGCTTCACTGATGTTGAAGCATTTCTTGCCGATGACGACGCCGAGTTCGCCCTCGTAGATGATTTTCCCGGCATAGGTGGAAGGACGCTGGATCGGCCGGTTGGCGGGCCAATAGGCATTCGGCGCCTTCAGGAACCACAGCGGCTCTTTCGGCTCCTTGAAATCGTTCTTGGCCGCGAGCTGGTGGAAATTATTCCACAGGCAGATCATCTTCGAGGGCTCGCACGGGGTGAGAAGCTGAACGCCGGAGAGTTTCAGCGTCTCGCCGGTCGGCTTCGCGCCGGCGAACATGTCGCCGGTGTGAACCGCGATGGTATCGCCTTCCAGCGTGCCGAAGCCGGTCTTTCCACCCTGCTCAAAACGGACCCATTTTGCCATCTGCGACCTCCCGGTGCTCAAAAGGCGGCGTCGTTCAATCGCGCGGCCTTTCGTCCATTGTAGGCTCGAAGCCGACCCCTGTAATCATGCAGCGCATCATTGCGGGCGCGGCGGCACCGGCCAGGCCGAGCGAAGGGGTAAGGGCGTACTCTTTCAGGCTTTTCGGTGTGCGATCGATTGTGACCGATTGCTCATCCCGTCGGAGGCGCGCTGTTGCCGCAAAATAAAAGGCGCTTCCGTCGGAAGCGCCTTTTGCATGTTCAGACCGTGACGCGCGCGGATGCGCGCCGAGATCACAGCGAGTAGTACATTTCGAATTCGACCGGATGCGGGGTCATTTCGAAGCGCTCGACCTCGGTCATCTTCAGCTCGATAAAGCTGTCGATGAAGTCGTCGTCGAACACGCCGCCGTTCTTGAGGAAGGCGCGATCCTTGTCGAGATTTTCCAGCGCCTCGCGGAGCGAACCGCACACCGTCGGGATCGCCTTCAGTTCTTCCTTCGGCAGATCGTAGAGATCCTTGTCCATCGCCGGGCCCGGATCGAGCTTGTTCTTGATGCCGTCGAGACCGGCCATCAGCATCGCGGCGAAGCCGAGATAGGGATTGGCCATCGGATCGGGGAAACGCACCTCGACGCGCTTGGCCTTCGGATTGGAGGTGTAGGGAATGCGGCAGGAGGCCGAGCGGTTGCGCGCGGAATAGGCGAGCAGCACCGGCGCTTCATAGCCCGGGACCAGACGCTTGTAGGAGTTGGTCGACGGGTTGGTGAAGGCGTTGATCGCCTTGGCGTGCTTGATGATGCCGGCGATGTAGGAGAGGCAGGTCTCCGAGAGGTCGGCGTATTTGTTGCCGGCGAATACCGGCTTGCCGTCCTTCCAGATCGACTGGTGGCAGTGCATGCCCGAGCCGTTGTCGCCATAGACCGGCTTCGGCATGAAGGTGGCGGTCTTGCCGTAGATGTGCGCGACCTGATGGATGCAGTATTTGTAGATCTGCATCTGGTCGGCCATCAGCGTCAGCGTGTCGAACTTCATGCCGAGTTCGTGCTGGGCGGATGCCACTTCGTGGTGATGCTTCTCGACCTTGACGCCCATCTTGGCCATCGCGCCGAGCATTTCCGAGCGCATGTCCTGCGCCGAATCCTGCGGCGGAACGGGGAAGTAGCCCGCCTTGGTGCGGATGCGGTGGCCGAGGTTGCCGCCCTCATATTCGGTGTCCGAGTTGATCGGCAGTTCCGCCGAATCCAGCTTGAAGCCGGTGTTGTAGGGCGTGGTCTGGTAGCGGACGTCGTCGAACACGAAGAATTCCGCCTCCGGTCCGAAGAAAACCGTATCGCCGACGCCCATCGACTTGACCATGGCCTCGGCCTTCTTGGCGATGCCGCGCGGGTCGCGGTTGTAGGGCTCGCCGGTGGTCGGCTCCAGCACGTCGCAGGTGATGACCATGGTGGTCTCGGCGAAGAACGGATCGATCGTCGCGGTGACCGGATCGGGCATCAGGCACATGTCGGATTCGTTGATCGCCTTCCAGCCGGCGATCGACGAGCCGTCGAACATCATGCCTTCGGCGAAGGTTTCCTCGTCGATCATGCCGACGTCGAAAGTCACATGCTGCCACTTGCCGCGCGGATCGGTGAAACGCAGGTCGACGTATTTGACGTCGTTGTCCTTGATCGATTTCAGGACGTCTTTGGCGGTCTTCATGAATACCCCTTTTGGCTTACAGGTCGTCGTGATCTGGCCGCGGGCAGCGACCGTCGGTAAAGCTCAATACAATTGGGGGAAGCCCAATACAATATCAGACTGTCGCCAGTTCCGGCTCAGATGGCGTCCAGCCCGGATTCCCCCGTCCTGATGCGAATGGCTTCCTCGATGTTGGACACGAAGATCTTGCCGTCGCCGATGCGCCCGGTCTGGGCCGCGCGCCGGATCGCGTCGATCGCCTTCTCGACCAGGTCGTCCCCGATCACGATCTCGATTTTCACCTTGGGTAGAAAGTCCACGATGTACTCCGCGCCGCGATAGAGCTCGGCGTGGCCCTTCTGCCGCCCGAAACCCTTGGCCTCGGTGACGGTGATGCCTTGCAGTCCGACTTCCTGAAGCGCTTCCTTCACCTCGTCGAGCTTGAACGGCTTGATGATGGCTTCGATTTTTTTCACTGAACGCCTCCCGGGCACTTCCATATTTCAGACTGCAGATTTGTTTCGCGTTGCGCGCATATCGCGCAGGTTGTTCGATCGTTCGTCCTGACGCGCAGCCGGGAATACCAACAATTGCCGTTGAGCACGATCATCCAGAGCCGGCTTCCTCAAAAGCAGGGTCTATGCCAAGTTGTTAAGGTGCCTGATTTTCGAAATGTTATCAGACTTTTAACAGGCACTCGCCTGAGGTTAGCCTGACCGGCGCACCATACCGCAGCCTATGAAATAGGCAAACAGATCAATCAGTATGCAATCGTCGGAGGTTGGACTTCGCACCGCATGGAAAATGCCTCAGGATGAGGCGCTTGTACCAGGGATTTGGCATGGAAGTTCTCACCACCGCTGAAATGGAGCGTGCCGATCGGCTCACCATTGCCGCGGGCACGCCGGGCTTCGCGCTGATGCTGAGCGCAGGCCAGGCCGTCGCGGAGGCCGCGATGGACCTCGTGGAGGAGGGGCCGATCCTGGTGGTCGCCGGGCCAGGCAACAATGGCGGCGACGGCTTTGTGGCGGCGGCCGAACTGGCGGCGCGCGGCCGCGAGGTTTCGGTCATCCTGCTGTGCGAGCGCGACAGCCTGCAGGGCGATGCGGCCTCGGCGGCGAGGGGATGGAAATATCCGGTGCTGCCGTTCAATCCGCAGGCGATCGGCAAGCCGGCGCTGATCATCGATGCGCTGTTCGGCGCCGGTCTCAACCGGCCGGTCAAGGGCGAACCGCACGACATGATCGAGGCGATCAACGCCAACGGCGCGCCGGTTCTCGCCGTCGACCTGCCGAGCGGCATCAACGGCACCACCGGCGCCGTGATGGGCGTCGCGGTCCGCGCCACCGAGACCGTCACCTTCTTCCGGCGCAAGCCGGCGCATCTGCTGCTGCCGGGACGGATGCATTGCGGCCGCGTGCGCGTTGCCGATATCGGGATCGATCCGCGCGTGCTTGCGGAAATTCGGCCGCAGACGTTCGAGAACATCCCGCAGGCCTGGCGCACAGTCCTTTCCGGTGCCGCAGATCGACGGCCATAAATATGCCCGCGGCCATGCCATTGTCGTCTCCGGCGACGTCGCGGCGACCGGAGCGGCGCGGATGTCGGCGCGGGGCGCCTTGCGGGCCGGCGCCGGCCTCGTCACGCTGGCCTCGCCGCGGGATGCGCTCGCCGTCAACGCCGCGGCGCTGACCGCCGTGATGGTTCGCGCCATCGATACCGTGGTCGAATTTGCCGAACTGTTGACCGACAAGCGCCTCAACGCCTGCGTGATCGGGCCGGGCGCCGGTCTCGGTCGAGCGCACCCGCGATTTTGTCCTCACCGCGCTGTCGGCGAAACGCGGCCTGGTGCTGGATGCGGATGCGCTGACGAGCTTTGCGGAAGCGCCCGATCATCTGTTCGAAGCGATCAAGGCTTCGCATGATCCGCAAGTCGTTCTGACGCCGCATGAGGGAGAATTTCCGCGGCTGTTCAGCGACATCAGCAACAAGCATCCACTTCGCTCGAAACTCGAGACGGGTGCGGGCAGCCGCCGAACGCTGCGGCGCCATCGTCCTGCTCAAGGGGCCGGATACGGTGGTGGCGTCGCCGGACGGGCGCGCCACCATCGCCGCCAACGCGCCGCCCTGGCTCGCCACCGCCGGCGCCGGCGACGTGCTGGCGGGAATGATCGCGGGCCTGCTGGCGCAGGGCGTGCCGGCCTTCGAGGCCGCCAGCATCGGGGTCTGGATGCATGGCGAGGCGGCGCGCGAGGCGGGCCCCGGCCTGATCGCGGAAGATCTGCCGGAGGTGCTGCCCGCGGTGTTCCGGCGTCTCTATGACGAGTTCGGCATCGACTACTGAGCGCCTTGCCGTCGGGCAGCTCACACCAGATATTTCGCGACCGCCGCTTCGTCCCAGGACAGCCCGAGGCCATGCCCGCGCGCGGTGATCGTGCCGTCGACGATCTCGACCGGCTCGGCCACGATGGCGCGGGCGAGATCGAGATATTCGATCCAGTGCGCGGTCGGCGTCACCGCCAGCACGTGCGCGCTGGCCTCGGCGAACAGATGGCTCGACATCGGAATGGAGGCGGCCTCCGCCTGGCCGGCGACGCGGAGCCAGCCGGTGACGCCGCCGACCTTCATCAGATCGGGCATGATGAAATCGCTCGCGCCCGCGGCGATCGCTTCGGCAAAGCCGCGCGGAAACCACCAGTTCTCGCCGGACTGAATCGATATCGGCGATGTCGCGCGCACTTTGGCGTGGCCCTCGAGATTTTCGGCCGCCACCGGCTCCTCGATCCAATGCAGGTCGTAAGGCGGCCAGCCGATCGATGCGGCGGCTGGCCTCGGACGGATCGAGCGACTGGTTGAAATCCAGCATCAGCGCGATATCGGGACCGATCAGGCCGCGCACCGCCTTCACGACCCGCTCGTCATTGGCGAGATCGCCGTCGCCGCCCTTGATCTTGATGCCGCGAAAACCCTGATCGAGCGAGCGGCGCAGATCCTTCTCGTCGGCGACGGGATCGACCGCGCCGTAGCTGTCATAGGCCCGGATCGGCCGCGGCGATCCGCCGAGCAGCGTTGCCAGCGGCTGACCCGCCGCCTGGCCCAGCACGTCCCAGAACGCCATGTCGAGGCCGGACACCGCCATGCCGACCAGGCCCTGCCAGCCGAGCAGCCTGAATTTGGCGTCCATCTGCGCCATCAGATCGAACGGCGCGATCGCCTTGCCGGCGAGTTCGCTGCCGATCTCCTCGATCAATCGCACCAGCGGCTTGAGCGTCAGCCTGGTGTAGGCAAAGATGTACGAGCGTCCGGTAATGCCCTGATCGGTCGCGACATCGATCAGCACCAGCGGCGCCGAGCGGATGACGCCGAAGGCGTTCTTCACCGGCCGCGAGATCGGCGCGTCGACCGCGCGGGCGGTGATGCTGCGAATGGTGGGTGGGCTTACGCTCATGTTCGTTTCCTCACTCGACACTGTACCATCGCACAAGTCGCGGCGCCGCCCAGTCGGTCACGAAAGTCTCCAGCAGCCAGCGGCCGGCATATTCGGCGGCGAAGGCGATCCGCTGGGTCTGGCCGGCATCGATCGCCAGCGTATCCAGCCAGAACGGCTTCCAGCCGTCGTCGAGCCGGTCCAGCAGCCGGAAATGATGTCCATGGAGGTGGAAGACGGCGGGGATTATCGCCGCGATTGGCCAGGGCCAGCACCACGGTGCGGCCGGCCCTGGCGCGGAAGGCGGGGGCGCGTTGAGCCTGCGAAGTTCGCAGGCGTCACCCAGTCGGTTTGCGCTCCGCCGAGCGTCACATCGAAGCGCAGGGCGTTCCTGAGGTCGAGCTGGGCCGGCAAGCCGTTGGATGGCAGCGGGGGTGCGGCGGGCAGCGGCTGCGTCCCGGAGCGGCGGCTCCTTTGCGACGATCAGCCGGGCGATGGGGCGGGCCTCCTTGCCATCATGCAGGAGGATCGACGACGTCGAGCCCGGCGGCGCGCTCGCGTCGATGAACGCGTCGGCCCGGCCTCCCGGCGCCAGCACGAGCGCGCCATTGCGCGCGAGAAACGGCTCCGCCGGCTGGCCGTCGAGGGCCATGACCCGGACCTCGTGTCCCTCTATTTTCACTGCAATGACAGTTCGTTGGCAGCCGTTGATGAAGCGAAATCTCAGGCGCTCATAGGTGCGCGCCGGAATATCCAGCATCGTCAGCCCATTGATGGTGTAGACCGGCGTGGTGTCCCTGGGATCGATTCCCGGCGCAATCGCCGTCCCGTCCGGGCGCAGCCGCCAGTCTTCGATCAGAAGCACCTCGTCGCGGTCGACGGCGACGGGCTCGTTCTCCGCGACGATCAGCGCCCGAGCCGGGAGCGGCCGCGCCTGACCGTCGCCCAGCAGCCGAAGGTCGCACAGGAAGGTGCCGGCGTGACGCAATGGAATCGCTAGGCTTTCCTTGGCCCCCGCTGCGAGGGGCGACCGCGCCGTCAGCGGTTCGGCTGCCGGAACCCCGTCGAGCCCGTGCCAGTTGAGCACCGTGGGCACCGGCAGATCGTTCTGAAGCGTGATTTCGAGCTCGTCGCCCCGCTTGAAGCGCAAACCGGGGTCTGGCGGCGAGCCCTGGAGCGACCATATCGGGGTTTCCGGTTGTCCCGGACGCAGGGCGATGACGCCGGCCTTGGCCTGCAGCATCAGGCGCGGGCGTCCCTGGGCGGCGGCGATACCCGGCATGGCGGGGCCGAGGGCCGCGGCGCCCAATCCGGCCAACAGCTCGCGTCGGTCCAGCCGGAAAATTCGATCTGCCATAGGCTCGATGCGGACCATTTTCCGCTGGATATGTCCAGCGGCCGCAGGTACCTCCGGGGAGGCTCTGAGACGGCCATTTTTTTGCTGCGAACGAGGTTGGCCCATGTTATAAGCCCGCCGCAACGATCACGCCTATGATTTGGATGAGGCGTCCAAATCATAAACGTGATCGATTCCATTAACTTGGAGCATGATGGCCGCCCGAAAAACCGCTTCACACTTTTCGGCATCATGCTCGGGCATCGCGGCCGGACATGATGCTATCGGCGGGCGTGGCGGAACTGGTAGACGCGCTGGATTTAGGTTCCAGTGACGAAAGTTGTGGGGGTTCGAGTCCCTCCGCCCGCACCAAGCGCTGACAGCGTTTGCATGAGGATTACTGGAGGACCTGTTTCCGAAGGGGCAACTTGCCCGAGGAAATGGGTCCGCCGAACCACTGACGCAGGCTCTTGAGGTCGTGCGTCGACCAGATTGACAATGTCCGCGCCGTCAGGCCGGACGAAAGCGGGAAGAAGATTGACGCCATGCAGGTCACAGAAACCCTCGCCGAGGGATTGAAGCACGAATTCCAGATCAGCGTTCCCGCATCGGATCTCGATGCCAAGGCGGACGCACGCCTCGTGGACCTCAAGGACAAGGTCCGTCTCAACGGCTTTCGTCCGGGCAAGGTGCCGGTGAGCCACCTCAAGAAGGTGTATGGCCGCTCGGTGATGGCGGAGACCATCGACCAGACCATCCGCGATACCAATTCGCAGATTTTCACCGAGCGCGGCTTCCGCCTGGCGACCGAGCCCAAGATCACCATGCCGACCGAGCAAAAGGCCGTCGAGGACATCCTCGCCGGAAAGTCCGATCTCACCTACACCGTTTCGATCGAGGTCGTGCCGGCGATTGCGCTCGCCGATTTCAAGAGTTTCAAGGTCGAGAAGCCGGTCGCCGAGGTGACCGACGCCGATGTCGATGAAGCCATCAAGCGGATCGCCGACCAGAACCGCGCCTTTGCCGCGAAGGGCGAGGGCGCCAAGGCCGAGACCGGGGACCGGGTCACGATCTCGTTCAAGGGCACCATCGACGGCACGCCGTTCGACGGCGGCACCGGCGAGAGCATCCAGGTCACGATCGGCTCCAACACCTTCATTCCCGGCTTCGAGGAGCAACTGATCGGCATCGGCACGGGCGAAACCCGCACCCTGAAGGTTTCATTCCCGAAGAACTACGCCAGCGAGAAGCTGGCCGGCCAGCCGGCCGAATTCGAGACCACGGCAACCCTGATCGAAGCGCCGCAGGAGACCGAGATCGACGACGAGTTCGCCAAGACGCTCGGTCTGGAATCGCTCGACAAGCTGAAGGAAGCCGCGCGCGAGCGGCTGGCTGCCGAATTCGCCGGCGCCACCCGCCAGCGGGTCAAGCGCATGCTGCTCGATCGTCTCGACGAGGCCCACCGCTTCGAGGCGCCGCCGTCGCTGGTCGAGGAAGAATTCAATCTGATGTGGAACTCGATCAAGGCCGAGATGGAATCCAGCGGCAAGACCTTCGCCGACGAGGACACCACCGAAGAGGCGGCCAAGGAAGAGTACCACAAGATCGCCGACCGCCGGGTCCGGCTCGGCCTCGTGCTGTCGGAGATCGGCGAGAAGAACAAGATCACGGTCACCGACGACGAAGTCAGCCGCGCGGTGATCGAGCGCGCGCGCCAGATGCCCGGCCGCGAGAAGGAGGTCTGGGACTACTATCGCAACAACGCCAATGCGCTGGCCCAGCTTCGTGCGCCGATCTATGAGGACAAGGTGGTCGATTTCATCCTTGAACTCGCCAACGTGACCGAAAAGAAGGTTACCCGCGAAGACCTCTACAAGGACGACGAGGCGGAGAAGAGCGCGGCCTGACGGCGCCCGTCAGCGCGGCGTTAAGGTTGAGAAGCGAAAGGGGCGTGGCGGCGGCATCCGTCGCTATGCCCGGCCGCGCGAATCAGCTTCAACTGCGGCCAATTCCGCACGCTTTTGACCCGGTCTTGTCACCGGGGAATTGGCCCATATCTGTGAACCCTGTCTTTGAAGTCCTGCATCACGGGACGTTCGTCCGCGCCCGGCAATTCTGCCAGGTCTGCCTTGCCGATGGATGTTCGTCTCCGCCAACCTGTCTACTAACCCGTCTACTAACCCGCCTACCAACCTTTGGGTGACTAATGCGCGATCCGGTCGAAACCTACATGCAACTCGTGCCGATGGTGGTCGAGCAGACCAACCGCGGCGAGCGCGCATACGACATTTTCTCGCGCCTGCTGAAGGAGCGCATCATCTTCGTGACCGGCGCGGTCGAGGACGGCATGTCGACGCTGGTCGTCGCGCAGCTTCTGTTTCTCGAAGCCGAGAATCCGAAGAAGGAAATCTCGATGTACATCAACTCGCCCGGCGGCGTGGTGACATCGGGCCTTGCGATCTACGACACCATGCAATTCATCCGTCCGCCGGTGTCGACGCTGTGCACCGGGCAGGCGGCCTCGATGGGCTCGCTGCTGCTGGCCGCCGGCGCAGAAGGACATGCGCTTCTCGCTGCCGAATTCGCGCATCATGGTGCACCAGCCCTCCGGCGGCTTCCAGGGCCAGGCCACCGACATCATGCTGCACGCCCAGGAAATCCTGAACCTCAAGAAGCGGCTCAACGAGATCTACGTCAAGCACACCGGCCAGACCTACAAGGCGATCGAGGACGCGCTGGAACGCGACAAGTTCCTTACCGCCGAGATGGCCCGCGACTTCGGCATTGTCGACAAGGTGATCGACAAGCGCCCGGAAGAACCGGCCACCGCCAAGGCCCCGTAAGCCAACGGGCCGCAACCGTGGCATCGGCGTTAACGGACCATTGCCGCCGGCAATTCCGGCCGCAAACGGCACTATTATGCCGTCGCGTGGGCAGAAAGTTCCGCTTTCGTGCTCGTCTGCGGCGTGACAATCGCGCAACGCTCGGCTGATTTCGGCAGGTTTGCGCTCGTGCGAATACCGCAAATCACGGTATTGTCACGGGTATCGGGTGGCCGGCCGATTAGCGAATTCTTGATAGTCGGGTGCGACCATGGTTGGCTAGGTCAGATGGGCTATGATCTCAGGAGATTCGAGTTAGCCGCGATTCCTGCGGCATCAGGAGCGTAGGGTCTTTTTTGGTACGGATTTTGCTCTATCTAGAACTCTGTGCCGGTACGTACCGGAATAGGGCGATCGGGCGGACGGGATCGAACGGCGGACGGAGATAAGAATGAGTAAGGTCGGCACGAGCGACTCCAAGAACACGCTGTATTGCTCGTTCTGCGGCAAGAGCCAGCACGAAGTCCGCAAGTTGATCGCGGGTCCCACCGTATTCATCTGCGACGAATGCGTCGAACTCTGCATGGACATCATCCGCGAGGAGAACAAGTCCTCGCTGGTGAAGTCGCGCGACGGCATTCCGACCCCGAAGGAAATCTGCAAGGTCCTCGACGACTACGTGATCGGCCAGAGCCACGCCAAGAAGGTGCTCTCGGTCGCGGTCCACAATCACTACAAGCGGCTCAATCACCAGACCAAGCACAACGACGTCGAGCTCGCGAAGTCGAACATCCTGCTGATCGGTCCGACCGGTTCGGGCAAGACGCTGCTGGCGCAGACGCTGGCGCGGATTCTCGACGTGCCGTTCACGATGGCGGACGCGACGACGCTGACCGAAGCCGGCTATGTCGGCGAGGACGTCGAGAACATCATCCTGAAGCTGTTGCAGTCGGCCGACTACAATGTCGAGCGGGCGCAGCGCGGCATCGTCTATATCGACGAAATCGACAAGATCAGCCGCAAGTCCGACAACCCGTCGATCACCCGCGACGTCTCGGGCGAGGGCGTGCAGCAGGCGCTGCTGAAGATCATGGAAGGCACGGTGGCCTCGGTTCCGCCGCAGGGCGGCCGCAAGCATCCGCAGCAGGAGTTCCTGCAGGTCGACACGACCAACATTCTGTTCATCTGCGGCGGCGCGTTCTCCGGCCTGGAGAAGATCATCTCGGCGCGCGGACGTTCGACCTCGATCGGCTTTGCCGCGCAGGTGCTGGCGCCCGAAGACCGCCGCACCGGCGAAATCTTCCGCCACGTCGAGCCCGAGGATCTGCTGAAGTACGGCCTGATCCCGGAATTCGTCGGCCGCCTGCCGGTGGTCGCGACGCTGGAGGATCTGGACGAGGCTTCGCTGAAGAAGATTCTGACCGATCCGAAGAACGCGCTGGTCAAGCAGTACCAGCGGCTGTTCGAGATGGAGAACATCGAGCTGACCTTCGCCGACGAGGCGCTTGGCGCGGTCGCCCGCAAGGCGATCGAACGCAAGACCGGCGCGCGCGGCCTGCGCTCGATCCTCGAGAGCATCCTGCTCGAGACCATGTTCGATCTTCCGGGCCTGGAAGGCGTCGAAGAGGTCGTGATCTCGCGTGAAGTTGTGGAGGGTACGGCTCGCCCGCTCTACATCTACGCCGACCGTTCCGACCGCGCCGTCGAGAGCAGCGCCAGCGCCTGATCGCGCCGGCGAGTTGAGGCGTGCAAAAATGACGGCTGCCGGGCTTGCCGGCGGCCGCGTTTGCGCAGGATTGCCTTGGCATTCAGGCCCCGATCGGCGGGGCTTTTTCAACGACTTGACACCCCCATGGTCGATAGCCACCTAATGCTATCGGCGATGAAAAGACACCCTTGAGATTCGTCCGCAAAAACGATCCGGAAATGCCGGCCGCGAGCGGCCATCAATCCCGGAATATCCCGGCACCTTGTGGCGGTTGCGCAAAATGGCGGACTGCGTGCAAGGGGGCGC
>CAWGSB010000033.1:0-232643 GCA_963825105.1 uncultured Alphaproteobacteria bacterium | reverse complement strand
GACTCGCAGAGTTGTATAGGAGTAAGTACTGAATTTTTTTATCTTTTTAGTTTCTTTTCATTGTTAGCGGATGCCCTAAGCTTTAGGAGGGCTATTTCTTGAGCATCACTTTTACTTACCTACGTCAGCCGCTTAATCGCTATACGTTCAAGGCGCCAAAAACTAAGGCATGGGTAGAAGAGCAGTGCAAGGGCAAGTATGTGCTGAACCTGTTTGCAGGTCCCACACGGCTTAATGGGCTGCATTGAAGTCGCCAACGACCTAGACGATTTGCCGTGTACTCTTTTTAGGATGGATGCCCTGGACTGCGCCAAACATCTCAGGGAAAAAGGCGAGTTATTCGATGTTATTTTGCTAGACCCGCCGTATAGTTACCGCAAAAGCATGGAGCTCTACAATGGGCACAAGAATAGTCGTTTCAAGCAGCTGCTCGATGTTCTGCCTGATATTTTGACGCCTCTCGGCTGGGTTATCACTTTTGGGTATCATAGTCGCGTGATGGGTGCTAGCCGTGGCTTTAGGATCCGTGAAATCTGTCTGATTAGCCATGGTGGGGCTCAACATGATACGATTGCTTCGGTTGAGGAGCGAATCCAAGTAACGAAAGGAGAAACCAAAGATGAGCAACAAAGTTAGTTTTGTTCTAAATCGCAATCCGCCCTACATGGATACGACCGTTCCGTATGAGCGGACTAAAGCGGAAATTGAGATTCTGCTGAAAAGCTACGGGATAAAGAACATTCGCTGGACCACTCTTGAAGGCCAGGATGATACTTTAGAGTTCATCATTGAAGCAGAAGTGCAGGGTGTTAAGAAGCAATTAGGCGTCGCAGTTAAGCCTCCTCATATTGTTATCAAAAAGAAGCTTCATGGCAAACTAGTCGATACTGAGAACATTAACCAGGAGTACCGGCTGCTGTTTCATTGGATAAAAAGCAAGATTGAGGCGGTCGTTTGGGGTCTTAGCACAATCGAGAAGGAATTTCTCAGCGAGGTTTTGATGAAACTGCCCAATGGCCAGCAGTCAACAGTTGGCGACGTGGTCGTAAATTTGATGAGTAAAGATACGCTGCAGAGCTTGCCTTTCTACAGTTCCCGACAGAGCGAGGTTCCTCGCCGAGTAATTGAGCCTGAAGTAATTTTGCCCTCCGAAGATAATTCGGGAGGTTCATAGTTTGGGTTATTTTCGTATGGGTCCTCGGAATATTCTTCAGCCTTTGCTTGAGCAGGCTGCTTTAGAACAGCAGTCGCTGGGTGCTCCTGCAAAAAAGACGTTGCTTGAGATTGCAGATATGCTGGTTCGGTGGGCGCCTAACTTGTATAGCAGCTTCAGTAACCCAAGCTATTCTGACGAGGAGAAGACTGCTGCTAAGGCGTTGCTGAAAAAGTATGGTTTAGAGAAGCTTGGGAATTTGAGTCCCCGATACAAGAAAGCCACCTTAGAGCTGATAGAGAAGCTCAAAAGCTCAAGCGGAGCAACTTTAGGAGCTGCGTTTTTTTGGTTGAAGCATCTGATAACACCGCCAACACCCCTACCAACAGGTGTTGCAACAGTTGGCACTCCTCAAAGCCCAAAGGCATAGAAGCACTAACATATCAGATTATCGATGCTTCAGAAATTGAGCTAAAACCATGTGAAATAGCCCGAAAAATCCATGCTCCACGCAAGCCAACACCTGGTCAGTATTCGACTGTTCGCTTTTTCTGCTCCAAATTGCTGCAAAAAGGCCTGATCATTCAGCCTTACCCTGGAAGTATACTGCAACAAAATCACCTACGGGGTGCGGTTCGTGCCGCTCTCAGTGCATAACATTAGCTTGCGCAGTTTTGTCTGCCAAGATGTCAAGCATTGGGAGAAGGATGAGTTTGTCGGGGGAGTAAAGATTCATGTTTGTTTTGGGTCTGAGCGCCGCAAAATCAGCGGATACCTCGCCTGTGACGTCGGAGGCATGAGCCATGACGCATGTCTTTTGGCACTTAACCGTTGGTTTGACCTAGTCAACGACCATTTAGGCTTCCAACTTAATGATTTGGAGATCTTAACTTTTGAGTGCAACAAAGACTACCATGGCATCAGACTGGATGGCGTTCAATGCATAACCAAAATCGACCTCTACGGTATGGTTGAGCGGGTGTATCAAAAAGAGGAAGCCCTTGTTCGCAAGGAACGCAAGATCACAAAGCCCATGAGCGTAAACAGGTTTGAGCAAGCCATATCCAAAGGCTTTGCTGACACCGAAAGATCTCAGCATGCATTTGAGCTTCGAGAAGAGGTCAAACGCAACACTGAAGCGCTAAAGTACGCTAACAGTAGGCTTTTGCAGCTTGAACGTCTAAACGAGGCAATGTTTGGAGCTCTCACCAAGCTCAACGATGTTTTGGGTAAGCTTGGCGATTTTGGCAGCCCTGTGCCTCTTGGGAAAGGGCAGGATTCTGAGGAGTATGTTCGTTGACAGTTATGGAGTTGATTGTTTGGGAAGTCATGAGAAAAAAAGAGCTAAGAAAAGACAGAAACAACTAAAGTTGGAACTGAAGAAATTGGGGGTTTACCCATGAGTGAAAAGAAAACGATCCTAAAGGTTCCCGATGCATACAAGGGGCTTTTGGAAGATATCCGTCTGCTAAAATCAGACGAAACTAACCCCAACAAAATGACTAACAAGCAAAAAGAACAGGTTTGGAAAAGCCTGCAAAAGCACGGCTGGATCTACCCCATAGTTACCGATTTGAAAGGCGTCTTTAGTGATGGGGAGCAACGTGTCCAAGTTTGCAAAGACCACAAAGAATTCTTTGCGCCGGTGCTTCGGCTTGCCCTTTCGGATCCTCAGAGGCGACTTCTAAGGCAGACCCTAAACAAGCTTAGAGGCAAGCACAACCGAGAGCTTGACGAAGCCGACTACAAGCGAATCATTGAGGCTGGCGAAAAAGAAGATTTACAGGCGCTGTTGACGGCGATTGGCGAGAAAATTCCCGAAGATCTAGGCGGACCTCGTGAGGGCTCTATGTTGATTCCTGAAAGCTACGAGCTGGTCATTGAGTGCAAAGATGAAACTGACCAGAAAGCCAAATTTGACCAATTAACCGCTCAAGGGTATGCTGTGAGGGTGCTGAATCTCTAATGGACTTCGACTTCTATAACACCTGGACTGAGCCTGACAGTTTCCGAGCCCAAAGCGTCGTAGGAAGCTTCACCCTTAACGATGTTAAGCTGCAGAAGCACTTCAAAGGCTCCCTACCCATAGAAGATGATGATTGGCAAATAGGCATAATAGTTGGCCGCAGCGGCTCTGGAAAGAGCAGCATCGCAAAAAAACTGTTTCCCAACGAGTACATCACAAGTTTTGAGTACCAGGGCAAATGCATCCTCGACGACTTTCCCCAAGAGCTTAGCACATCAGAGATTACCCGTATGCTCTGCAGTGTCGGTTTTGCTTCTCCACCGGATTGGCTAAAGGCTTACAGTTGTCTTAGCCAGGGCGAGAAGATGCGAGTTGACGTCGCAAGTGCACTATGCCTACCTCAGAAACGCATAGTCTTTGACGAATTTACCAGTGTCGTTGATCGAGAAGTTGCTAAAATCGGATCCTACGCCATCAGCAAAGCCGTTCGTGCCCAACCGGAAAACAATTCATAGCTGTAACCTGCCACTTTGACGTCATAGACTGGCTAGAAGTCGATTGGGTCTTCAACACCGATACAATGGAGTTTAGTCGAAAAAAAGAAGTCGGCCGCCCGTTGAGCTCAAAGTTTACCGGTGCGGCAATTCCATGTGGAAGAGTTTTCGGCAATATCACTATCTGAACGGGAAACTCGGCGCCGGAGTACGATGCTACGTTGCCGTCTACAACGAGAAACCTGTGGGTTTTGTTGCGATTGTCCATACAAGGATGAAAGCCAATTACTTCCGGGTTAGCCGCCTTGTGGTTTTGCCCGATTACCAAGGCATAGGCTTAGGCAAACGGCTACTCAACTTCATCGCTGAGCTCTACACTTCCCAAATCAACCTACCATTCTATCTGGTTACTTCGAATCCTCAGCTTGTCCGAGGCAACTTGGGTAACTGGCGTGTGAAGCGTGTTGGGCATGGCACAGCTGGAAGCGAAGACACAAGAATCAACTCAGAACTCACCAAGAGCAACAGCAAACGACGCCTAAGCGTAACCCTACAGTACATACCTAAGCTGAAATCTGGAGGTTTGTAGTGCCAAAATACTGCAAAGGCAAATGTGGCCGAAAAATTTCCTACCAAAACAAAACCGGTTATTGCAAAGAATGCTTTGGCCGTTTCATTCTTAGCCCTAAGGGTGCTAATGCAAGTAGGCGAGATGCTTCAAAACAAAAGTAATTTAGCGCTCAACCTAGCGCGTGCTTTACGTCTACTACCCATACTTACTCCTATAAGATGTTAGTGACAAAAAGATGAGGGTGGATACACCCAACCGTTGGAAAAGGTCATTGACAGGATTTCTATGAAGGGGGCTGTTTTGTTTCGAGTTGTCCGCTCATGACTATTAACCAAAAACCAAATCCTATGAGCAAAAATGCTCCAAATCCCCAACCTGAAAAAGCATAATCGCCTATCCACCTTCCTTGATTATATGATAGCTGAAATAATCCCTCGAAAAGGACATATCCACCTGCTCCGAAAAATAATACACCAACAAATCCAATTATTAATTTAGTTAGGGAATTCATAAGTTTCTAAATGTTTTGACCTTGCTTAAAAGATTTAGCGTTATAGTCATAGTCTACAAAACTGGACTTTTGTATTCTGCACTCTTTCATATGGTCTACAAAAGAGGGATTAAATATACTAATGAATATTGACATGACAAGGAAGAGAGAATATGGAAGATGAAAAGCAGATAGAGCTAGACAGGCAACGTGCAGAGGTTTTTGATGCTCTTGGACACCCAACACGCATCCAAATCCTAAAGGTTCTAAGCGAAGGTACTCTTGGGTTTGCAGACTTGAAGAAAAAGACAACTATTGAAAGTAGTGGTCACCTTCAACACCACTTAACTAAACTCAATGGTTTGATTAGGACAGATGAATATGGGAAGTATTGCTTATCTGAACAAGGCAAAGATGCCTTACTTACTGTTCAAACGGTGGAGAATTCATCGCCAAGAACTATAACACAAGAGAAAGGAAATAAAAATTTCAAGTTAGGCTTAAAACCAGTTGCCATTTTGCTGATAGCTCTTTTGATTGCAAGTTCAGCTGTAGCACTATACGAATTCAACAATGCGGTGATACTTCAGGAGAAGTTTAATCGGGCTAATTCACTTGATTTAGAGGCAATGGCATACTATAGTGAATTTGGCATAATTCCGACCACAAACACCAATTCATCGTATACACCGCCAATTTCGATATACAAAGCTTTACAAATAGCATTAGAAGCTGATGGATGGAATAAAACCTTACTTAACGGAAAGAATATCGATGCCCGTTTAACGACAATACAGACCGCAACAAATGGAACATTCTCCAGCGTAAGTCCACTAACAAACATACCTATAGATTACTCTGATGTTTACGGCAACGACATAATCTACCAATACGCTTGGCAAATAACAGTTAGCAACGCTTCAAGACCTACATACATGAGGGGTTTTAGCTTCATTGATGCAAGTACAGGACAGCTACTTCCCAATCCACCACTCTCCACGCACCTGCCTTGGTGATTTAACGTTTCTTGACTTAAAGAGAGGGTGTATACACCATATCGCTGGAAAAGGTCTGCTTACATTGTTCTAAAGATTAGGTTAATAAGATATTCAAGAATATAGAGAATTGAGGAAAAACTTGACTAACAAGAAAGTTATGGGAATATTCATTACGCTTTCTTTAGTCGTTGCCATTCTTTCGATTTATATACTATATGCAAACAATGAAATTCTTTCAAACAAATCCAAAGATAATGCATTGCACTCAAAAGAAGAAGCCGTTAACAAAGCAATGCCGCTAATAAATGAATATGCAATAAGAAACAATCGTACAATAGCTAACATAACCGCTTCATATAATGATAAATTCAATGGGCAAAACCAGCCCTGTTGGACTATACAAGCAAGATTTGAAAGTATCGATTTGAATAATAAGCCATTAACTGAGAATGCAACGCCAACTGATAATTATCAACATTGGATTATCGGATACCAAGTTGTATTGGAAGTGAATACTGGAAAAGTATTAGTCAGTCAAGAAATGGGTGTGTACTAAGTAGAACTGCGGGTAATTCATGCTTCCATAAGATAGATAAACATGAGTTGACGAACATTATCGCTGGAAAAGGTCAAGCTTTCTTGACCAAGTTGTGTTTGTGTTTTTTGTGGTAGACCAACAAACCAGCAGCCACCAAGGCAACTGCAACAATACAGACAGCGGCCACAGGCACAACAGCAAAAGACTCTGACTCTGGTTTAGCTATGGTAAAACTGATAGTTTGTGAGGAGCCTATGTTTCCAAAAGTGTCTTGGGCAAAGACTGTAATATTGTGCAAGCTATTTGGCAGCGCGCGCTAGGGAATACCCAACGTAATATGGCAAAACTTTTAGTCAAAATAGCTTAAATCCTGCCAGACAACTTAATGATTAAAAGTGATGGACTATGGATGGTAAACCATTAGGAATAATTGGAGTTATTCGATTCGTAGGTTTGGTTAGATTACAGTTGTATGAAGCACTCTATTTTACAGACGATAAAGTAATTGTCGTAAGAACAGCAACAGGCTTTCAGGGAAAGTGGGGTGCAGGTAACGCAATAACGGGATATTATATGGCAAAACAGCAAGAGGAAACTATGGAAAACCTATCAGTTGAAGAAGTGCTTAACTCTGATGAAAACAACTTTGCGATACCATACAATCAAATTGAAGAAATAAAACTAAAAAAATTCTTAGGAGTAGCAAAAATAAGACTTGCGACAAACGGTCAGAAGTATAGTTGGGATGTTAGAGGAATACCTCATCAGGACAAATACAAGATAGCGGATGTAGAAAAAATACTATCACCAATCTTTAAGGAAAAATTACAAACTCCAAATTCCGATGATACCTAGCTATTCTTCAGTTAGGTTTCTCTTTATTTTTGTGAAGGTGAATAATTCAAATGAAACTAGGAGCACAATAACTAAATTCAGAATCACTTTCTCATGACTGATGACTTCTCTGAAATATAGAAAGAAGATGCCTAGCAGGTACAAACCAGATATTGCGGTTGGCATAACCCATTGACGCCAATCGGTGAGTTTGCCTAGTTTTTTCTTGTTCTGAAAGCCACTTAACGTTGTGTAGGCATAAACGCCTTTTTCCGTCAGTTGATATTTACCTCTGTTGTTTATTGTAATCAAGTCATCAAGCACCTTTAAGTGATAATTCATCCGTCCACTACTACGGATAGGGATAAATCTCATTAATTCTGTATAGTTCAGATTTCCGTTTTCCCTTAGCATTCTTATAATTTTTCTTCTAGTATTATCGCTTAAAGCTTCATGCAACGAATTATCAGTAATAGCGGTATAGAGTGCGTTGGATTTGATTCTAACTACTATTAATGTACCAATTATTACAGAGCAGAAAATGGTTACAAGAATGGACAGCCATAAAGTGTCAAGAAAGTTGTTGTAGGAAACAAAGAAAACAACTACTAAACCAACAAAAGCACTTGCCCGTCCAAACTTTATGAGTGTTTGAATACTTGCTTTCTCTGAATATGATAAATTGATTAAAGACTTCCATGCATGAAGCCCTTCCTCATTTAAGCAGTATAAATTGTCATTTCTTGTAAGAAGTGGAGCTAATGATTTTAGGTGATAATTCAAACTTCCTCTTTCTATTCCATTTAAGGAATTTAATAAATCAGAATATGTAAGAGACCCCTTTTCATGAAGCAGACTGATAATCTTTCGTCTTGTTCCATCCCTGAGAATCTTATGCATGTAAGTTGTTTCTTGCTTCATATCCTGAGAGTGGGTAGTTAGCTCAATTTAGGTTTTTTTGACTAATTTTCTTACCATGTCTTAGTCAATAGTAGATTGGAGGGGTAACAACATCGCTAAAAAGTCATTTCTTGAAAATAACGCTCTATTGTTTTGAGAAAAGTGTTTTCCGCTTAAATTCTGTTTATGAGCATATATTTCCAAGTAAATCTGTTAATCAAGTAGCCACCTGCTAAACACACAAAAAGTAGTATAGAGTTGGAATCTACCACATAGGCTGCTTTTAGCCCATTCCATTTTAGAATTTACCTCTTAACATTTAGATACCTTCCTCTGTAGGTTGGATATACTCTTATCAGTCATATATGGACCAGATGAGTTAGTCATTGAGTATTGCGCGCGAGCTAAGATAGGGTAGGGTGGGTACACCCTACTATGAGAAAAGGTCTATTCCTAATTAGTGGTTTTTCGATGCCTTCTAAAAGTTAGAACAGCTAATATATTAACACAGAGACTTGATTCATAATTATGGCTTTATTATTCTTGCGAAAAATTCTTTGAAAGCAATCCGCTCAATATTCTTGTGTGCAATTGCTTAAAAGCAAGCGCTTTATTAGTGTATTTTATCGGGTTAACCTCTTGCAAGCAAGCGTTTAGTTTCCTCGCCTCCTTAGTTGGAGCGTGAACGGTTTGCAGTGGTTTCTGTCATTGTTCATCTTTCGTTTGGGTGTTGTTTATGCCTCATAAAAGAAGTTATCAGGGAAAAATCATTCAGCGGCAGCGAGAGCAAGATTACGCTGCGATTAAGGTTCAGCGTAAGGCAGCTTGGCAATTCATTCGGGAGACTGAGTTTCGTGATCGCTTAATCGGCGAGACTGTTTGTCTGTACTGATATTAATTCGATTACCGATAAGTTAGCAAAGCTTTTTGGTCAGCCTGAATCTGAAGCTGTTCCTAACGTTGAGCAGGGTTTAGTTCTTGATGGTCCGTTAAAGGAGTTTTGATTCTGATGCCTGAAGAAGTTGAGACCTGATTATAGCTTATGCCCCAGTTGCCCCGAGATCAAGAGCAAAATCGACCGCATCGACCTTGGCTCTTGCTGGGCGAGGATGGCACTGGCTTAAACGGCGGCATTGTTAAGGCTATAACGGATTTGCAAAAGAAAAGTAAGGTTTCGGCGAGTTGGGCAAGTTTTGCAAAACCTATCGCTATTGGTGCTGTCACGTCGATTGTGACTTTTTTGTTAACTTACGCTTTAGCTCATTAATTTAGGAGAGGATTGTTTGGAACCTGAAGAGTTTATTGGAGAAATCAAGAAGACCTTTAGCCGTGCATGTGCTTTGCCTGATTGGATGCAGCAGATTCTCTTAGAAGACATAAACGCTGCTATAGAAAACCGCATCCGCACGATGGAACTGATCATTCAAGCTAAACCAAGCTGAAGATTGAAACCTGAACAATAACAAATTGAAGGAGAGCATATATTTGGTGAGACGGTCATCTTTTGAGTGTTCCTTGGATATTCTGGAAGTTGTGCGAACGCCAAAGATTCTAACGCATATTATGTATAAAACTAACGTTAACTGCAGTGTACTCAAGCCGCTTCTTGAGGACCTGATGAAGAAGGGTTTAATCACAACCAGTTGAAGATACCAGAGGAATTTCGCGAAAGCATTATGTGATTTCTCAGAAAGGCTTAGACGTGCTTTGCTCTGTTAGAAAGGCTCGGAGCTGCTGCAGGCTTAGAGGGTATGGTTGTTTGTCGATTTCGATGGAAGAGGCTTTAGGTATTAAGAAACCTGAGCCCAAGGTTGAGGCGTCGCCTGCAGAGGAAGAGTTAGAATACTCGCCTGCTGAACTTAAGACAATTCAGCGGGATAAGATTATTCTTGAGGAGACGGCAAATAAGGGCTCGACGATTCCTGAGATTTGCGAGATTTTGCGAGAAAAAGGGCATCCTGCAAGCCAAAGAACTATCTGGACAGTTCTGCACAGTGACCGCGCCACTAAACTTAGGGAAGAGATGGAGCGTGCGCAGTGTCGAGACATTGCGCTGTTGCGTGCTTATGCCTTGCAGGATAGGGATTTGAAGGCGTTGGCTGCGGCGATTGCGGCGCGTGAGCAGAGGATTAAGAATTTGACGCCTAACAATCAGCCCAATGTGAATGTGGATGTCAAAGTCGACAACAAGATTGACGTTAGCAAAGAAGTTGAAGAGATCATAAAGTTTAGTCGTGAAGAAGATGCTGGCAAGTGAAAGCCGATGTTTTGGGGTATGCTCTCAAAGATGGGCAGCTAAAGATTGTCGGCTCCGTTTTGGATCCGCAAGTTAAGCGGCTTATTGTTAGTGCAGTGACGCAGTATGGCAAAACGAGGGCTGTAGCCATCGGTGTTTTGCTCTACATTTTGGTGAATGAAAACAAGCGGATCCTGTTCATCGCACCAACCATCGACCAAACCAACATTATCCGCAATTATGTCTCAGAGCATATTGCCGCAAGTCGACAGTTGGCTTCTTTGGTAAACAAGCCATAGACGCAGCAGCCCTGAAGACCTAAAGAATGAGATGAGCAAGAAGCGCCTAACGCTCAAAAACGGCTGCGAAATCATTACATTAACAGCCCATGGCGCTGGAGAAGAGCCTGGTAAGCAGCTGATGGGGTTTGGCGGCGACGTCATCGTCGTTGACGAGGCTTGCCTGATTCTTGATGAGGTTTACCGTAAGCGCATTAAGCGTATGTTGGGCAGTAACCCTAGACAGCAAGCTCATCATTTTGGTTAATCCGTGGCATCGGCGCAACTTTGCTTTTAGGGCTTGGCGAAACCCCAAGTTCAAGAAGATCCATATTGATTGGCGTCAAGCAGTCGCAGAGGGTCGTGTTACTGAAGAATTCATCGCGGACATGCGCCAGGAGCTTTCAGATTACGAGTTTAAGGTGCTCTATGAGAGCGAGTTTGCGGAAGATTCTGAGGATTGTCTGATTCGTTGGGATTGGATCCAGCGTGCTCTCGTGAAGAAAGTTGAGTTTTCGGGTGCGACGCAGACGGTTTGGGGTTTAGATGTTGCTGAGCAAGGCAAGGACCTAACCGTTCTTACCCGTGCGGTGACTGATGGCGTGCATTACGCTGTGACTGGGCAGCAACATATTGAGGAGCGGGAAACAATGCCCACAGCTAATCGTGTAGCCGCCATTGTTCCAAAAGATGAAGCCCTCCATGTTGATAGCATCGGTGTTGGCGCTGGCGTGCATAGTCGGCTCTCAGAGATGGGGCATAGAGCAATTTCCGTTAGGGTTAGTATGTCTCCATCCTGTGAGGAAGATCGTTATCTTAACGAGAAGTCGCAGCGGTTTTGGAAGCTTCGCTCAATCTTTGAGCAAGACCTAATCAGCATTCCAAACAATCCACACCTGATTAGTCAACTATCGCAGATACGTTATGAGTTTACGTCTGCTGGCAAAATCCGCATTGTTGATCCGGAGGGCAAGAGCCCAGATTTCGCTGATAGTTTGATGTTAACGCTTCTGGATTCAAGAAAGCGGCCTAAGGCGGCTAATGCATCATGAAGACACCTAAAATCTTTGCAGGCAAAAACAGAGCTGAGAGTGCGGATCGCTTTGCTGAGTTTGACCCAGAGTTTAAAGACCTGCAGAAACAGGGTGCAATTAGGGTTTTAAGTACTGCATCGGATCGGTAGAGAGCTTGAGTGAGAAAAAATCTTCCTGGAAGGGTTTGTCGCATTACGCTAAAGTGCTAGTTTACGGCAGCGCAGCGAGTTCTCCCAAGATAGGCAAAGGCGACTTCGGAACATCCAATACCCCAACAGACAGCGAGAACTATGCAAGTATGGATAAGGATTACCGTTGGTTCCGCCAAGATGAGCTCGTCCGCAGATGCACAATTATTAATGCTTGTTTTACTGCTTTGGCAGCTGGGTTTGAGACCACTCTTGAGCCAACAAAGCCCATAGCTGATGAGAACGAAAAGAAAGCCTTCTTAGAGAAATATCAGTACGTCAAGGATTATGTCGACGCAATCAACAAAGCAGTAAACTTTGACCAGGTTCTTTTTGTAGCCCAAATTAAACGCAGCATCTTTGGGAAATGCGGGTTTGAGATCGTCTTTAAAACCGACGGCAAAACCCCTGCATATCTGATTAGTCTTCAGAGCCCAAAGTTAACTCCCAAGAAAAACAAGGATTGGGAACTCACCGGCTTCAAATACACTGGCATCAAAGAGGGCTATGACGTCGATGAAGTCTTGTATTTTGTTAACACTCAGCTCGAGAACGATTTCTTGGGTTTAAGCGATGTTGAACCGATCCGTTCAACCTGCAAAGCCCGCAATTACTTGCTCGATAAGGATTTCCCCGAGATTACCCGTCGGCTCTGGGCACCCTATACTTTGCTTGAAGCGGATACAGCCGATATGGCTGACGATGATGAGACCGCTTTTCTTAAGGATCTGGCAAAGATCGCTGAGGCGGGCAAGAGCACTGCGATTAACAAGTCTGTCACTGCCCAAGTGGTTGAGTTCCGCATTAATTTAGGAGGGCTTGTGCAGTTGATGGATAAGCTTGAGGAAGGAGTTATCCGAGCATATGGCACGCCGCGTTTTCTGATTAACAAGACTCCGGAGAACAGGGCAACAGCTTATGTTGAGTTTGAAGCCTATGTTGAGGGAGTCATCAAGCCCAATCAGCGTTACTTCAAGCGTGCTCTCGAATCCGAGATGTGGTATGATCGGCTAGCGAGGCTTGCCATGGAAGAACATGGAGAGAAAATTGCTAAAGGGGTTGCTCTTCCGGTCAAGGTTAAGCAAAATTTCAAGCCAGTTAAAGCCTCTGACATCTATGCCATGGCGGCAGCGGTTGCAAGTCTTTATGGTAACGGTAGCGGCGTTTTAGCTGAGTTCCCCGAGATTGCTTTTGAGATGATGAATTGGGACCAAGAGTTGCTTAAGGCAAAAGAGAAGTCTCCTTCGTCTCCTGGTAAAGCCGTCGGTTGTCAAGGGCGAAGATAAGGAGGGCAAATATGAAGAGTATATTATCCGTCGCCGATTACGTAATCAGTTATAAGCGCTAACGCTATTTGTTTGTATTATCTTAAGCAAGGGTTCTAATGAGCGATAAAGAAGAGTTAAAAGCCTTCAGTGAGCTAAAAGGCAATACATTACTTGTATATCTGTACTTGGTGAAAAACCAAACGTCAGTTGGGGCTAGAGAGGTCCAAAGAAAACTCAACTTTTCAAGCCCAACCCTAGCTACGTATCACTTAGAGAAACTAGAAACACTTGGACTAGTCAAAAAGACTCCGGAAGGCTATACCCTTGCAAAAGAGGTAAAGGTAGGCGCCATTTCTCAAGTAGTCAAATTCGGCTCGCTTCTGCTGCCACGCTATACCTTCTACTTAGGGCTTTTTTCAGCCATGATGGCGTGCTATTTTGCCTTTGCATTGTTTGCTAACTCATTAGAACTAAACATTCACAGCAGCTTCGCCATTCTACTTGGATTAACAATTATTTCAGTCATGGCTTATGAATGCATACGGATATGGAAACAAAAGCTGTAGCGGCTGTACAACGATTTTGTACAATTGTACAAGTCAATTGCATTATATCTTATCACCAGAACGTATCAGTAGGGTAACAAACAATGGCAGTAAACGCTAAAACCATAATCCAAAACATCCTTATCGGCTTAATAGTTGCAATAGCCCTGTTTAGCTCCCTTATAATCTTAAGTTACTCAACCATCAAAATCATACTAATCTCAACAATTCTAATTACCGCATTAATTTGGTTTGTCTCTCACGGCAGAATCAAAAGAGCCCTAAAATTTCTTGTACTCTCCATTATGATTTTTGCGATTAGCTTTGCAGGCACAGAAGCATACCTTTTCCAGAACGCGGGTTACCCACCAGTACCTTCACAGTCCGATGTCACAGTTTCAATGCAAACTATGCTAAACGTCTCACTAACAGAAATCGTTCGAGGCATTGAGCAAAGCCCAACCTTTAGTCTTCTAAGATTAGAGCACGGAACCTTGATTTTTGAATCTATCGGGATAAATCCTATAGGCATTGCAGGCGGTATTTCCGTTAGTTACTTCATAGAAGACACTCATTCAATTGCGCGTTTTTCATGTTGGGATGGAGGTCAGTATAGGGTTTCAATTTCTCACCTGATTGGGCAACCTTTCTCCGAAGAATATGGATCAACGCAGACATCCGGAGAAACGCTTATTCAAATTGATGCTCTGGGTCTACAATGGTTTTATGATCAAGCGATAGGGCTCGCCCAAAACAGAACAGCAGACCTGCCAACTGTAGATTCGTTAAGTATATCTTTGAACTACGAAAAATACGGAGATTATCAAGGTATAACTGTGCAGCTCATCGGAAGCCACCAAACTGTCCTGCCTGACGGCAACATACATGGAAATGGCGTTCTTATTGCATCATACCAACCAGATGGAACCTTACTTTACATGTCCCAACCACCACAACCAAAAGCATAAAGCTCCATCTCTTTTAGCAAAATTCGTTTTTGTTTTACAAAAAATTTTTCCTTATAAAAGCGCATCCCGTCAGGTAACGGTGTTAGGCTGAGCTACTTGTGTTTAGTTAACGCCGAACTACATAGAGGAAACGACTTTTCTTTCTGGGAAAGCAGCAAAGTTGTTGAGGGCGAAGATAAGGAGGGTAAATATGAGGAGTACATTATCCGTCGCCGATTGCCTGCAGCTCATCAGCACAGTTGATGCTTTAGAAGTCCTTGAGGCTTTCAAGCGGATACCCGACGAATTCAGGGGATACACCTTTTTTGGCGCTGATGATCGCTGGCTCTACATTAAATCTGGCAACCCGAAGCTTTGCGAGAACTGTTTGGGCTATGATGGTGAAGTCTTCTACGGTGATAGCCTTCGATCCGAGTTTCCGTATCTTCGAATTATTGATGAGAACACGATTAACCCCAATGTCCATCCGCATTGTGAGTGCCTTCTGATTCGGGTTCCAGCTTAACAGATTTCACAGTAACAGAGGTAAAATTATTTGTCTAAACAGCATAACCATGAGCTAGTCTTCATTGCGGGTTTGCATCGGCTTGATGCTGCCAACAAGAAGGCAGTGTTCTACTTGATGAATACCAGCCGGAATCGTAATCGCTGGGGAGTCACGCAAAAAGCGCTCGATGAGGCTTTGCCGTCGCTGCTAAAGAAGCCCCTGGGCATGGGAAAGGACTACAAGCTGGGGCATTTTCCCGATGAGGAAAGCATCAATGTTGGGTTGTTCTCGGCTTTTGAGAACAAAGGCAACTATGCATTGGGCACCGTCGACATAACCGACGATAAAGTCCTAGCGATGCTTGAAGCTGGCGAGTTAGGACCGATTAGTTCTGTTATCCTTCCCTATTATGATACTTGCAGCGTTTGCGGTGAAGTTTTAGATGCTAACTGGGAAAATCACCCTTGCATAGCCGAAAACAAGGCATTCTCAGAAGTGCAATCGTTCGAGTTTCACCGTTTCGATTTTGTTGATGTGCCAGCGTATCCGCAAGCGGGCTTCATGAATTTTGCCTCCAAACGAGAGGATAAGATCGTGTCCCTAACGCTTCTGGCAAGCGTCTACAACAATTCACGGTCTCCAATCTTACAGGAGCAAAATAAAGTGTCCGAAAAAGAAAAAGAAAATGAAAAAATAGCGGCACTTGAGCAGAGGGCAACCAAAGCCGAAGCTGACCTCAAGAAAGCACAAGACGACGCATCAACCAACGCCACTAAAGTCAATGAGCTCAGTGCAGAACTCAAAGCAATCAAAGATGAAAAACACGCTGGCCTGGTAGAGCAAGCCTACCGTGCACGTGTTGAAGCTGGCATTGCAGGCGAAGAGAAAACAGATAGAGAAATGCTTGCTGCGTTAGATGACAAGAACTTGAAGCTTTTCATTGTTGAGGCTCAGAAAATCGCTAAAGTTGTTTCTACTCAAGGGCATCAATCCCCCAAGAACAAGTATCAAGCGGGTGAGGAAGATGAGCTTGCAGCTGCAGTCGCAGCTAAAAGAGCTGAGCTTGGCTTGCCCGAAATAAAAAAACAGGAGAAAAAATAGATGACGTTAGGAGATTATGGACTCAAATCCGCTCTTCTTGTCGTTGAAAAAATGACCATGAAGAGCAACACCGACGCAGTAAAAGGCAAACTCTACGCTGACGACGGAGCAGGCTTAGTTCTCGCAACCGCTGCCCTAGCTGCAGTGGCAAAGGTTGTTATGGCAAACGAAGATCACGACTACAGCGAAGAAACAGACCACGACATTAGCGTAACCGTAGTGGGCTTGGTTGAATGCGCAAAAGTCGCAGGCTCAGGCTTAGCACGCAAAGGCGACAAAATCATGATTTCCGCAACAGCAGGAGAATGCACCAAATTCGTCAAGGGTGCAGTCTCGCAAGCAAACACTTTTGCAACTGCAACCGATCAAGCAGCCATAGACACTAACTTGGGCAAGATCGGAACAGCCTACGAAACCTCAGCTGACGCAGATACCACACAGAAGATGTGGTTAGGAGTCTTCTAAAAATGTCCCATCCAATTCGAGTCTTTAAATCCGCTGTAGACGGCAAATTCTACAGAGCAAACTACACTGAACGAGGAAGAAACGCAAGCTTAACTGCAGGCGGAATCGTTTCCCCAACCGATGTTGAAGCAGTCGAAGCCGTAACAATACTTGAGCAAGTCTTAGGCTACGCATGGCCCAACTACAACTTAAGATCAATCTGCCGCACCATCCCAATGGATAACTTGCAAGAACGAATCGACATAGCAACCAAATCAACAGGTCAACGAAAAGTTAAACCAATGCAGGAAGCCGAAATCAGCAAAGACGCATTCGCACCAGTAAACTTTGACCTCTGGAAGAACGTTGTGCACGTTGCAGTAGCAGATGAGGCAGGAATGAAATCAGCACATAACATACTGCAACTTCAAACTGAAGCCGCTGGCAGAGATCTAGGTCGCATGGAAAACCTCGACATCAAAGACATCGCCGAAGCCTGCACAGAAAAAACATCCAGCACCCCATACGTGGATTGGGCAGCAAAATCAAGCGGTATAAGCACAAACGATCCATTCGACGCTATTATTCCCGCCATCGATTACATCCAGGGAAAAGGCTGGCCAGTTGACTTCATGGCATTGCACCAAACAATCTACAGCAAATTCATACGCAACACTCACGTCCGAGAATTAGTCCATGCAGGCATTGCAAGTTTGGGTCCAAACGGTGGCGCTTTCACATTGCCAGGTTACCCAACTGTTAAGGTTGTCACTGACTTTGCATTGACAGAAACTCCGGATGGCACTCATGGTCCACTCATTGGCAGTTCAGTTGCTCCAGGCTTGGTTTTCGGTGAAGGTCCAACGATGGCAGCGCAGTACAGGGACGAAGCGAAAGGCTTTGACGGCTACATTATCCGTAAGTGGCAAGAGCCCAAAGTCGTTATTCAAGACGCTATCACCAAAATCTGCACTTAACCCTCTTTTCTTTTTTTGCTCAATTTAAATTTTGGAGTAATTCATTTTGGCAGACCCGGTGTATGGTAATTTGGCTGTTGTGCAGGTTATGGCAGCTGTAACTGTTACTGAAGGTGTGTCTCCTGCCGATGAAGAGTTAACCATATACTTGGGTAAGGCCTGCGATTTCATTAACAACTTCCTCAAGGGATTTGTGTCGGTGCCGTTGGATCCTGTGCCTGCAGTTGTGGATACGATTGCAGAGTTCTACGCTTCAGGGCTCTATCTTGCCCGAAACAATCTTGCTGACGGCCAAACGCAGCATCCCAACGTAGTCTTAGCAGAAAAGAAGCTGGCTGAGTATAGGGCGAGTCTTCGCCGGGGCTACAAGCTGTTTAGTAATGCTGAAGAGGAGTAAGGCTGCTGTGTCTGTTCGGGTTAAAGTTGATTTCACTAGGCTTGAGAGTCTAGTCGGTGGGGTGGCTGCTCGGCAGGGGCTTGTTTTTGGTGAGTGGCAGCGGCAGGGATCCGTCGAGGCTGAGAGTGTGTTGCGGGCTAATACGCCTGTTCGCACGGGGTTTTTGCGTGATAGTATCGTTAAGCAGTTGACGCCTTCAGGTTTCACAGTATATCCCACGGCATCCTATGCATCAGCAGTAGAGCATGGGACTGGTCCACACACGATTTTTCCTTCACACGCTAAGGTTCTCTGCTTCAGAACTGGAAATCTTGGTTGGGCATTTGGGGAAGGCGCAATATTTGCCTAGGCGAGTTGAGCATCCTGGATTTGCTGGTCGCTTCTTCATACGCAAAAGCCGTGACGAGTTACGTGGCAAGTTAAGAGATTTGTATTTGATGCTTTGGAGTCGGATGCAAAATGAGTAACGGAATATTAGCCATAAAAGCGGCTGTTAAAAGTGTTCTTTTGGATGCTTCTTTAGGTCAGGTTTCTAAGTGGCTCTCAGCTGAGCCTTCACCTTCTGCTTATCCTGGGCTCTGTTTTGGGTGGGTTGAGTGGAACGGTGGTTCAATTGTGCAGACGAATTTTGATCGCAAAAAAGCGGTTGATGAATTCTTCATAGTCATAATTACTAAGAACGCTGATGCCGACCAGGCGGAAAGTGACGGGCTGTCACTAGCTGAGAAGGCTGAGGCTTTGTTTTCTGCTGATCGTAAGTTGGGTGGCGCCGTAACTGATAGTTTGGTTACGTTGCGTGAGAAGCAAAAAGTGTTTGACGGTAAGTTCAGCGTTAATGCTGTGCGTTTGACGCTACAGACTTGGCGCTGGCTCTAAGAGTAACTGCCAGGCATTTCTGGCATTACATTACAATTTGGAGGTAAAAAATTATGTCTAGTCCAGTCCCTGTTGTTGGCAGAGATGCCCGTTTAATAAAATCCAGTGTAGCCATCGGTTATGGCAAAAGCATTAAAGTATCCGCTGACGCCGAAGAAATAAAAGTCTATAGTATGGATTCTTTGCAGCCTGCTATCACTGCTGCTGGGAAGCAGTCTTTTAAGTGGTCCTGCGATCGCCTTTTTACCGATAAAACCTATTTGGCGTTGCTGATGGCTGGCACCAAGTTTGATTTGGTGTTTGCTCCCGAGGGCGATGCTGAAGGCGATACGATCGAAACTTGGAAGAACTGCAGTATCTTGCATTGTGAACGTTCAGCCGGCGAAGATGACGGTGTTTTGGAAAGCATTAGTGGTTCTGCTGAAACTGTAGAGTTCCCAGCGCCATCGTAGGAGAAATTGTTCTTGTCTGAAAAGAATTTGAGTTCTGCTGCGGCTGCCAAGTTGCCCGAGAATGAGGCTAAGATTGCTGAGTTTAAGAGGCGTGCTGAAGCTGACGATGCCCGAAATGAAGCAATTGCTAAGCTATTTGACCCTGTTGCCTTGCTGCAGCGAGCTGGCCAGATTCATGAAGCTCAACATCCAACTTTGGGCTTGATTCGGTATGGTGAATTGGTGATCGCTGACTCGGAAATCATCAACAAATGCAAAAACAAAGCAGACCGCAACGCCATGAGCATCTATCTGATGCTGAAAAAAGCCTATCCTAACCTACCCGATTATACACCTGAGACCATCAGCGAATTTAACGGTTCTTTTCCAATGTTGGAAGCTTCAGAACTAATCAAGTTCCTAAATGAGCAGCCGGGTTTTTTGTTAACCAAATCGCCAACTGGATCAAGCACAGTTCAGACGCCCAAAACATCGGTTTAGTACTCTCTACGTTTCCCCAATTCAATTTCAGTAGCTTGCGGGAGCTCACAGTCCTTCAGTACAATTACCTGGTTGCTTGGGCACGGTTGCATCAGGTTAAGGTGAGGTAGCTTGGGAATTAATTTTGGCTCGATGCCTTCTAAAAGACAGCATCAATAGAGCAACCGCAAGTAGCACAACCAATGATACGATAATTACTGAAGCAATTACTACAGGAAATTCGGGTTGGAACTGTGATTGTTCAGATTTGTCAAAGGTTAGAACTAAACCAAAAGGTCGTGTACTTCCAGCTAACTGCACTTGAGTTTGTGCTATGTTTTCTTTTGAAAGTTGGAAATTAAGTTCGGTTAGTGTTCCTAAATTGTTGATTGAATATAGATGGGCGTTGCTAAAAGATGGGTCTATTTTTATTTTGACCTGTGCTGACGAGTTTGTGCTCCACCCAACCCATGAATATCCAGAGTAATTTCCGCTTATAGTATCTAAGCCATAACGTGATTCTAAGGGAATTACGAAGGCATAAGTTCCTAGATATGCGTATGTTTGAATTGTTTTTGATACGTTAGATTCATAATGTGTTGATAAAAGGAATGTTTGAGGAACAGGTGATATAGACCAATTAATGTTTGGCAAATCAGAGTCAAAGAGATGAGAAAACACTCTATCTCTATTTGTCCAATTAAGGTCTTGTCCATCAATCTGAACTTGAAAATTTCTGCTGCCAACGGGTATTGGGTAGTAAGCGTCAATTCGGTTGAAGGCTATCCTAATTGTGCCGTTATTGTAGGTATCCCCAAATTTGTATACCGTCGCCGTTTGATAGATTGAATCTACTTTTGCATATACTTCATCACTTTGCAGAATTTCAGCATTGATTTGTATGTCTGGTACTGTAACAATAACTGGAATATCGGGTGGAATGGATGGACTATTAGCTGTTACAACGCTCAATAATGCAAGTTGAAAACTAATTGTTAGAATTAATGCGATTGTTAAAGCGGTTTTTCGCATCTTTACCAATTAATGAGTTAACCCGTGGGCAATAAAAGCTATTCGTAAAAAACTCTTGGTTAAGCCTCATTAAAGTTTCTTGACTAAACGATAGGAGCAAAATTACTTGGCTGATTCTGAAATCGAAATCAATCTAGATCTAATCGATAATGCAAGTAGCCAGTTAGCGGAAGCCTCATCAAACATTTCCAGTAGCCTAGATGAGGTTTCAAATTCGAGTAGTCAGTTGGCTTCTGCCGCTGAATCGACTGTGCCTCCTTTATCGGAGAGTGAGCAGGCTCAGATGCAGTTGGCTTCTGCAGCAGTGGAGTTGAAGGATGCACAGGCAACTTTGGCGTCTGCCACTGAAAACCTGAATGCCGCTATTCGGAAGAATGGGTCCGATAGCGAAGAGGCTGCTGTTGCTCTTCGAGATTTTACAACTGCCCAGGAGAACGTTAAGGATAGCCAAAGTGAGCTTAATTCGATTACCAAGCAGAGTTCAGGTTCTCTAAAGGGATTTGCTCTTGGTGCTTCTGGAGCTGCAACTGCAGGCTTTAGCCTGTATAGTAGTTTTGACCGGATTGAGAAAGCGGAGCTTGCGGTTGACAGGGCTAATCTGCAGGTGCGCACTTCCACTAAGGGAGTTGAGGATGCCCAGCGTAACCTCAATGAAGCTGTTCTTGAGCATGGGGCGAATAGTGCCGAAGCTAAAGCCGCCTCAGAGCAGCTAAGTATTGCCCAGGATCGTCTTGAGGTAGCCAATGAGCGGGCTAAGCAGTCGCAGGATAACGTCAATCAAGCAATGATGGCCAGTGCAATACAGATTATTCCCTCAGCCATCACCATGGTTGATAGTTTGGGTAGGGCTTGGAAGAATTTTCCCGACATGACAGGAGTTCTAAAAACCCTTGGCACCAATGTTTCTGATGTTGGCAGCAAGGCGACGCTTGCCGCTATTGGGGTTGGTTCTTTTGTCGGCGGCTTCACATTGGGCTACACTGTGATTAAGCAGTTTGGTGATGCTCTTGGTCCTGTGGGCAGGGCTTTGATGGTTGTTGTGCCCGCAATTATTGCGGCTGCCGCTGCGGTTTGGATGCTCCAGGAAGGCATCACGCTTGGCGTTGCCACGGTTGCGTTGGTGGCTGCGGGTGTTGCTGTTGGCGCTATGGTTGCGAACCTTGAGAGTTATGGCAATGTCGCTGGTTTAGCATCTGGCGGGGTGGTTGATCATCCAATGCTTGCCATGATCGGTGAAGGAGGCGAAAAAGAAATCGTTATGCCTCTTAGCCAATATGAAGCACAACGCGCTTCAGACCAAAAGGTTCCCCAAAACGGTCCTGCCTCTCAGCCTCAGCCAAACGTAACTTATGTTACTCTTACGCAGCAGTTCTACGGCGACATAAACAGCCCTGAGTATGTCGATATGGCAGCCGAGAAAACCATTAACAAACTGGATGAAAAGCTAAGGCACAGCAGGAGCGGCTAACATGTCTGAAACCACTATCCTCGACAACCTCAACAAAGAGATCAACGGTTCAGACAACCTCTGGCTTCAAGAAGACGGCAACACCGGGCTGGGCATTCAATTTCGACTCTTCTCTGCAGCCGTAGTCAGCAAGAGTTAGAGTAAGACTAGGTCGAGAAGGCTGGAACGGGTTTCAGTGGACCAACTGGGCATATTGTCTGCGACGAATTTATGGCAGCCACACCAACAATTTCCGAGACGCAGAATGACTATGCCGAAGGCTTGGTCAGCTGAAAGCGCCAACAGCCTTTACCTGCGAAGACATCTCAAGCAATGAGAGGGAGCAATTGTCGAGTTTGAATTTGGCGGGGTTGCGTTAGCCTGCAGGCATCTATTTCCTTTGTCTATGGTCATCAGACATGATTATAGAGGATCCGGAAACTTCAGAACCAAATGGGTGTTATCCGTTGGCAGGGAACTGATTCAGCGGTTTCAAACGTGGGTCTATGTGACTTTTTGGTTCTCCGGTGCTGAAGGCGGCGCCCGCTGGGGCAGCTACAGGGAATGGGACTAAGCAATGTGTCGGCTATCTCTTTGCGATCTACGGCACAATGACCGAGCCCTCACAATGGACGATTAACGACATCGCGTTGCCAATCGGACCCGAAGGGATTCAACGTCAAGGCGGCTGCAACAAAGAAGTTATGAGTCAAACCCAAGAAGAACCAGTCCAAGTTATAGACAGCAAAAAAGGCGAAGTAATCACATTAACAGGCACAATCGGCGACTCATCCCAAACTGACACCCAACTTTGGGTAGCAGTAATTGCACCCATTAAAGATCTAGAAGGCACCGAAATTACCTTAACCTGTCCCATCCTTGCCCTCTGCAACAACTATCTGCTAGACTCGTTTGAATTTCGCAGAGACACCAAAGCACCGCTCTATAAGTACACCATGAAGCTCAGCAGAGCCAGTCTCAATATTATCATGGAGGCAGACGACTAACCCTTGGCTGACTACGTAACCGGCTGGCTAATCCTCTATTTTGACCCCGACCGAGCCATCGGCGGAGTCTTTGAGCACATAGAACCCGACCAACTCCAAGACGACTTAAACAGCGAACTTGGACCTGTCGCGACTCTTAGACTCCCAAACACCAACGCCAACCGAGATCTATGCTACAACCGCCAAATCTACGTCGAAATGTTCTATGACAATACCCTCCAGTTTGCGGGAATGCTGCTAGCTGGGGAAGCAAGCGGCAGCAGAGCTCAATGGATAAAAGCCTACTGTCACGATGCTGTGATGACGGCGCTCGATGAAGCCGAACCCATAACGGGTGTTTATGATGAAGTGCCAGCGCTCGATGTTTTCGAGGAAGTCATCGCCGACGTCGAAAACATGTTTGGTGGACTCAACATCGATAATTGCCCTACTACGCCTGTTACGTTTGTTGCCTACAAAGCAAACCGCTTAGACATCGCCAAGTTCCTTGCAGATTCACTTGGGCTCGAATTGTTCTCTTATGGCTCAAACGCAATAAGCATAGGCGCCCGGGGACTTCATGAGCACTGGCCTCAAAGAAATGACGTTACAGTGGGCACCCATGGCTTCGACAAAACTAAACAAGCAACGAAGGTTATCATAAGAGGCATCGACACTTTTGGGCGCCACATTACAGGCGAAGCCGCACTTCCCTATTGGGTACCGGTCACTAGGGTGCGCACCTTCAACGAGGACACACCGACAAACCAAGACGGCTTAGAACTACTAGCAGCCAAAAAACTTATCGAGCTAAACAGCGGCTTCACCGGAGCACCCGTAAAAATCAGAATATCTCTTGCCAAAGATTACACGACAGGCGATTATCTTTATGTCTACAACCCCAAGTACTTCCTCTTTGGCAACCAATCCCGCATCGTAAGCATGACCAAAGGCATCGCGGCAAACGGCGCGCGCGCGAGGCCCAGCAGTGAAATGCTGGCGGCGCCGAGGAAGAACGCGGTCCAGACCTTGGCCGGCGGACCGGGCCGCTCGTCGGCGGCGATCACAAGCCACAGGATCAGCAGCGCGGGCGCCACCGCTGCCGCTCCGATGGCCGTCGGAAGGGATGCAAGGAGATTTATCGCCATGGCAGATATGCCATTTTTCCCGGTTTTGCACCGTTCGAACGCGCCGGGTGCGGCCGCAAGTCGCGGGCGATCCGCGCGCCCGCGGCCGGCCGCATCGGCCGCTCGGCAACTCAGCACCCCCCCTGCGGATGTTATTGATCCGCGCATCGACACCGCGTCTTCGGCGCCGATCGAATCCACATATTTGGCGCTGTCGACTTTCGCAGCTGGAACAGCTCGTGATGTTGCGGACGACGCAACGGGCGGAGCAGCCTTGTCATGGCAGGCGAGCCTTGCGCCCGGGTCCGATATCGATTTGCAATCCGGCGTTTGCGCTCCGGCAGAGCGCACAAGTCGCGGCGAGGACGGCAAGGAGTCTCGTTTCAACTCTCATTTCATCTCCCTTTCGGCCCAGGGAAGGCGGCCGCGACAACAGGTGCTCGGCGATTATTCAGTCAAATCAATGAGGTTGCCAGGTTTCTTACGGCGAAATGCACGCCATCGCGCGCCGTGTCCATCGGTTGATCCGGCATGCGACATGCTGCAGGGCAGGCACGAGACGGCGGCATGATAGGCTCGGTCGTCGAGACGCGGGAGGCGTGCCGGGGTGGTTTTATTTCGTCGCGGAGCGGAAACGCACACACGGTCGGTTCTCAAGGCCCTCAGCTGGCGCACCCTGGGAACGCTCGACACGTTTGCGATCAGCTGGCTCCTGACCGGCAGGGTGGAGATCGCGGGCTCGATCGCCGGGCTGGAGATCGTCACCAAAATCGCCTGGTATTATCTCCACGAACGCGTTTGGACCGCCATCCGTTGGGGCCGACGCCACCACTGACCGGGGGCTTGCCGGATGGCGCGGGGCCGCATCAATCAGGGAACAACGGCCCAATAATAGCGGCCGTTGGTGTTGGGATCGGTGTTGTCGCTGGCAGAGAACACATAGCCCTGTCCGCGCCAGTGCGAGTAACGGCCCTCGCCGACATAGGCGATGTCGGTATGACGGCTGTGACCCGGTCCCAGCGGCCGGCCGTTTTCATAGATCACGACCGGAGAGCGCTCGTTGTTGTCAGCGGAGTCCGCGAGATCGTCCAGCGATCCCCGCGTTGTCTTTTCGTGGGCGATCACGGCCAGCGTAGCGTTGCCGAATTTCTCGTACGGCGGGTGGAGCCGGATAACTCGCTTGCCCTTGGGGGTGAAGTCGACATAAGTCGCTTTCGACCATTCAGCCAGCGCGAAATAGGCTGCGATCGCAGCCAGCGCACATAGCGATTTGGTCGTTCTGTTCCACTGCATGATGCTATTTGGCACGCGCTCGCCGACCCACATGATTGCTGTTCAGCGAAGTGCTCGCCCCGGGACGGACGCGCGCGCCGCGCATCCGGGGATGATATCCCAGCCACGCAGAAGGTGTGCCAAATCTGGCAAAATGATAGCGAAGCCAAACGAAGGGGCGGCGCTCCCTCCGCGGATGGCGACCAGCCAGCGAAATCAACGGGTTTGCCGGTTCTCGTAATCTGGAATTGCACGCTGAAACCCAAAGGTGGTTTCTCGCGCCGGCAAACCGCTGCTTCGAATTCACCTCGTCAGCAGGCGCCGGCAGGCGTCGACGAAGACCTGAGCGCCGGTGACGATGTCGGAGTCGGCTGTGTTCTCGCGCCAATGATGACTGATGCCGCCGATCGAGGGCACAAACAGCATGCCTGCGGGCATGATCGTGGCGAGAACCTGGGCGTCATGACCGGCGCCGCTGGGCATGCGGATGGACCTGCCGTCGGCAAAGGCTGTACTCGCAGCTTCGATGGCCTGCTGGAAAGAGGCATCCATCATGGCGGGGGCGCCGGTACGAAGGCGCTCCACCGCGACACTGCAGCGGCCTTGTGCGGTGACCTCCGCGGCCATGCTCCGCAGCACATCCTCCAGGCGGCCGATCACGCGCGGGTCATCGTCGCGAATCTGGAACAGCATTTCGGCGCGACCAGGGATGATGCTCGGTGCGCCGGGATCGAGCGCGATGCGGCCGGTGGTCCATACCGTGCGTGGTCCGCTGAGCTGTGGGAACCGATCGTCAATGGCGACGCAAAACCGGGCCAGCGCCACGCCGGCATCCCTGCGAACGGCCATCCGGGTGGTGCCGGCGTGATTTTGCTCGCCGCTGAATGTGATGCGGTATTGCCAGATACCGACGATGGAGGTGACGACGCCGATCGCAAGACCACTGCTTTCGAGCGTCTCGCCTTGCTCGATATGCGCCTCGAGATATCCGATATGCCGCCCGCCTTCAGCCTTCGCGCGCGGCCGGCCGGCAAGACCCGCCTCGCGCAGGGCCTCCCGCATGGTTCGCCCGCTGTTGCGGTCGCGCGCGGCGTCGATGTCATCCTCGGTCACAGCGCCGACGTAGGACCGGCTGCCGAGAAAATGGCCGAAATGTCCTTCCTCGTCGCACCATGCCGCGACTTCGACGGCGCCGTTTACGCCGGGATCGGGGTTGATCACGCGGGCGGCTTCGAGGGCATAGACGACGCCAAGCGGCCCATCGAGCCAGCCCGCGTAATTCTGGCTTTCGAGATGCGACCCGGCCAGCAGTTTCGGCCCGGATTTTGTGCTGGCGCTGAGGACATTGCCGATGCCGTCGATCTCGGCCGCGAGCCCTGCCTCGGGAAGCCTCTCGGCAAGCCACGCCAGCGAGCGCAGATGCGGCTCCGAGAACGTCGGCTTGTGAACGCCGGTCTTGTAGGCGCCGATGGCGCGGAGCGCGTTGAGATCCGCAAGGACCCGGGCGCCGTCGACGTGCGAGCGATTGTCAGGCATGAACCGCGCCTAGGAAATCAATGCTGGTTTGAGGGCTTTGGCGCTCCCTAGCGGAATCGAACCGCTCTCTCCACCGTGAAAGGGTGGCGTCCTAACCGATAGACGAAGGGAGCGAAAACGTCCGCCTCGCCACGACCGACCGGTCGGGGCATCGCCGTTTCGCCTCGATCACAAAATACACCCGGCAAATCAACGCCTTGAGGCGGCGCTGACGCCGTGCCGAACCGGACCCTAGCGATGTGGATCCGAGGGCGGCGGGCGAACGTATAGTGGCGTTTGCGCGGCCGGGCAAGCCATCGGGAAAGCGGTTTTTGGGGCCAGCTGAGGCGTCCCGCGCAGCCCAAACGCTCCTGATTCATCGTAGGTTCGCAACGGTTCTTAAAGCCTGTTGAGATACTGACGCCCTGGGTTCAGGAGCACCACGAATGGCCGCAGCCAACAAGAAGCGGGAAGCGCGCAAGTCGCTGCAGCAGCCCGGATGGATCACCCTCGAAGGCGGCTTCGCGGCGCGCCCATGCGTGGTGCGGGACATGTCCGCGTACAGGCGCCAGCATCACGATCGACGATCCCAACATGCTGCCTGCCAAATTGCGGCTGGCGTTTTCGCGCGACGCCAGGACGGGGCGCAACTGCGAAGTGGTCTGGCGCCGCGGCAAGTCGTTCGGCATCAAGTTCGTCCGGTAGCACCGCCACTTCGCCAAAACGCTCTAAAAGGCGGGATGCGAAACATCCTCCCTGGCATTGTCATGGCGATGCTGCCCGCCGCCTCCGCGCTGGCCGAGCCGCCCGGCACGCATAAGCCGGACAAGCACGCATCCTCAGGCAAGCTGCTCCCGCCGAAGGGCGCCGCCACCGGCAATCCCTGCGCGGTCTATGGTCCGGGTTTTGTCAGGGTCGAGGGCACCGACACCTGCATGAAGATCGGCGGCGGGATCGGCATCGGTGTCGGCACCTCCAGCGGCTGGCGCTAAAGCATTTTCGGGCGAGGGGCGCGCGCGTGCAGCTCGATATCATCGTTCCCGTCGTGATGAGTTGCGCGCTGTTGTGGTGGGTGAGCCGCGGCATGACCTGGACCACGCGTCTCGTCGGTGGCGGCGGTCACGCTTGCGCTGATCGTTTGTGTCGTGCTGTTCGAGCGGTCCGGCTTGTGCGCCGCGATGTCTCACGACATCGGCGGCGCGATGAACTGTTGAAATCCCGGCCGGCCTGCGAACTGCGCGAACCAGCGTTCGAGATGGGGAAATTTTGGCTTGCTGATGCCCTCGACCCCGAACCAGCGCCGCGCATAGGCGCCGAGCGCGATATCGGCAATGGTGAAATCGTCGCCTTCGATGAAGCGCCGGCTCGCCAGGTGATGGTCGACGATGCGCCATTGCACGGCTTCCGCGTCGGCGTCCTTCTGGATCGCAACCATGTCGCGCTGCGCGGCCGGGGTTCGCACCAGCGCCCAGAACACCGGGCGGTCGACCGGCTGCAAGGTCGACAGCGTCCAGTCCAGCCAGCGGTCGACGCCGGCGCGTACCTTCGGCGCGGCGGGATAGATCGTCGACCCCTTGCCGTAGGCCAGCACCAGATAGCGCATGATCGAATTGGATTCCCAGAGCACAAAATCGCCGTCCACCAGCGTCGGCACCCGCGCATTGGGATTCATCGCGAGATAATCGGGATCATGGTTGCGGCCGAACGCCATGCCGGCATCGATGCGCGCATAGGCGAGATCGAGTTCGCGCAGGCACCACAATACTTTCTGCACATTGACCGAATTGGCCCGGCCCCAAACCGTCAATTGTCCCGGATTGCTGTCCGCCACGTCGTTTCGCTCCCTTTGATCCGCGTCTCAGCGGGTCATATCGGAAAATGAGCGAAAAAGCGCGTGCCGCCTGTGGATTTCTGGCGATGACGCTGCGCAAAAAAGGCCCCGCCTGCGGCGGAGCCTGATTTCGCGTGAACGTGCCGTTCGCCCGACGTCAGTGACCGAAGAACAGCCACAACAGGATGATGACAGGTATCGGCACGCCCAGGAGCCAGAGCAGAAGTCCGCGTCCCATGTTCTCGCCTCCATGAATTCCTCAGATGGATTCAAGAACGCGGCAGGGAGGTTGATGTTCCGCCAAGGGATGCGGAAAAACGCCGTGTCGGCCGTCGGCGTTCGAAGATCAGGCCACGGAAACGGCGAGCTCCTGTTCGCGTGGCTTTTCGCGGGCCGCCATGAGCTCGGCGTAGCGGGTGTATTCCCCGGCCATCTCCAGCAGCCTCTCGCGCACCGCTTCATCCGTGACCTGGCGGGCCAGACGCTTGGCCTGCTCGGCCTGGAATTGATAGTGCTGGGCTTGGCTCATGGGGCACCCTCGAATCTTCGTAGATTCTGAGGGCAAAAGGTTCATCGAACGTGAACGAGATTTTTGGAGGGAACTGCAAAGCCCTCAACAGTCAATGGAACGGGCCTACCGGCGAAGTTCGTCATGCCCGGCCATAGCGGTCTGCCTTGCGCAGACTGCGTAAACTTGTCTGCGATGCCGGGCATCCACGTCTTAGCTGCACTTACGCAAGAAAGACGTGGATGGCCGGGACGGGCCCGGCCATGACGAAAAGCGAGGCTCCGCGCCGCCTGGAAGAACGACGCCCGCCTTACCAGTGGCCGGTGTTCGGCATCGAAGCCCACGGCTCCGCCGGCGGCTTCGGATCGCCCTTCTGCAACAGCTCGATCGAATGCAGATCGGGCGAGCGGACGAACGCCATGTTGCCGTCGCGCGGCGGGCGGTTGATGGTGACGCCCATCTTCATCAGCTTCGCGCAGGTGGCGTAGATGTCGTCGACCTCGTAGGCGAGGTGGCCGAAATAGCGGTCCTCGCCGTATTTCTCCTCGTCCCAGTTATAGGTGAGCTCGACCAGCGGCGCGCCGCGGTTCTTCGGCGCCGCCTTGAACAGGCCCTCGTCCTCGGGCGCGCACAGAAACACCAGCGTGAACCTGCCCTTGTCGTTGTCGACCCGGCGGACTTCCTTCAATCCCAAAGCGTCCCGATAGAATTTCAGCGCGGCATCGAGATTGCGCACGCGCAGCATGGTGTGGAGATAACGCATGTTTCCTGGCTCCCTTGGGGCATTGAAGAGATTGGTTCTGGTTTCGGGAAGGTTTAATAGCAGCAAAAGGCGGGTGGGGGCAGGGGCCAAGCCGCATGAACGAGAACCAAGCCAAGACCGACAAACATATCCGGAAGCTGGTCTATTTCGGTGCCGCATGAATATTCGCAAAACCATCGCCATCCTCATTCTCGCCAGCAGCCTCGCCGGCTGCGGCGTGGCGGACGTGATTTCGAACGGTCTGGCGTATTCGAAGGCGGTCGAAACCGACCTGGAGCACGCCACGGGCATGAGGCCGGAGGTCGGCTTCAACTGGCGCAATTACTATCTTCAGTCGGTGACGGTGACGTTTCCGCGCCTCTATACCGGCAAGCCGCTCGACGAACTGGCCGGCACGGTGCGGGAGGTGGTCGCCAAAGATTTCAAGCAGACGCCGGACAAGATCGTGCTGGCCTTCTCGCTGCACAGGTAACAGCAAGCGTTCACTTGCGGCCGGCTCATGTCTCGTCCCGCCGCAAACTCGTGGTCGCTGCCGAAGGCTGCGGTTCCAGCTTCGCGATCCTCGCATCGTATTCGGCCGCGAGATCCTCAAGCCTCTTCTGGGTGAGGGGATCGGCGTGTTCGGCGAGACGGCGGCAGCGTGCTGCCTGTTCCTTCAAGGTGGCTAAATCCATCGCTGTACCGGCAGGGCGTGCGTATTCCAGATTCGATAATCCCGTTATGTCTCAAATGTTTCCGTCCGGTTCTTGAGCCGGAAATTTGGTTCCATTCGGTTCCCGCATGGCGGCCTGCTTCCAGTTTCGCTTCCCCGCGCGTTGTTTCCGCGGAGGGAAGAAACCATGCCGACCTATCGGGCTTACTTGATCAACGCCGACAATTGCGTCGTCTCGTACCGGCCGATCGATGCGGACAGCGACGCGGAGGCCTTGCAGGCCGCGCGCGAGTTCGTCAATGGCTGCGACGTGGAAGTCTGGCAGCTCGATCGCGAGATCGGTCGGCTGACGCGTGGGAAGGAATGATGGGCTATGCCGCGCTGCCGCACTCCGACGCCACCTCACAAACTGAAAACCCCGCCAGCATCCGAAGACACTGGCGGGGTCTTTCATGCTCTCACCCCTTTCGAGGTTGCTGCACTTCCAAGAGGCTGCTGACTTCACGCCGACAAGTCCAGCGCGGGGTTTTCGTTCCGGCGCCGGCGGATTTTTTTGCAAAATTCGCGCGAATGATTTCCGCGTGTTCCCGCGGCGGAACGTGCGCATCGGAGCTGGCGGCAGCGCGCCATCACAAGTCTGAAATAACCCGCGAAAAACCGGAACGATCGATCGGCGCCGATGTTCTGCTCCATATCATTTTTGGAGAAGTGCAATGTCGAAACTCGGTATTTTGGGCGCGACAGCCCTGTCCCTTACGCTAGCGGTTGCAACCCCGGCCCTGGCCCAGGTGGGTCGCAGCGCTGGCGGCGGCGGCGCAGCTGGCATGCATGTCAGCGGCGGAGGAGGCATGGGCGGCGGGATGCCTGTCGGCGGCGGAGGCGGCATGGTCGGCGGCGGCAGCAGCGGGTTCCGCGGCGCCCAGGCGAGCATCGGCGCCGGCCCTGCGGCCCGGGTGAGCGGCGGCAATTTCGTTGCACGCGGCGGCGGGCAGTTCGCGCAAGGTGGATGGCAGGGCGGCTTCCGCGGTCATGGGTTCCGGCATCGTCACGGCTTCGGCCCGGGCATCGGCTTCGCCGCCGGGTTAGCGGCGGGTAGCGCCTTGGGTTACAGCACCTACGATCCCTACTACTACGACGACTACGCCTATGATGAAGATTATCCCGCCGGCTACGTGGTGTCGGCCGGAGCGGATCCGGCGTATTGCGCGCAGCGCTACCGGTCCTGGGACCCGGCGTCCGGGACCTATCTCGGCTATGATGGTCTGCGGCATCCCTGTCCGTAAGGCCAAACCTGTCCGTAAGGCCAAAAGAGAAAAGAGAGAGACAGAGCGGCTCGCATGAGCCGCTCTTTTTCCATGCGCGCCGGTTCCGAGATTTCGGGCTTTAAGGCCTCACATCTTCCATCACGGTCAAAACGCTGACGCCGCGGAGGAAGCCGGGTTCCGCCGCAACCAACAAAAGCCCTCCGCGTTATCGCATGGGTACTCGATGGAGGAGATGCGCATGAGGAAAACTCTAGCTGTTTTGACAACGGTCGGCGCGCTTGCGGCAGCCACCGTAGCCGCGCCCGCGCCGGCTGAAGCACACCGTTTCGGCGTCGGTCCTGGCCTCGCGTTCGGCCTCGCCGCCGGCGCGCTCTTCGCGGGCGCCGCCGCCGCCAGCGCCTACGGGCCTTATTACTACGGCCCGGGCTATGGCTATCCGGCCTATGGCTATTACGCCCCCCGCTACTATTCCGCGCCGGTCTATTACCGGCCTTACGCCTATTACGGCGGGCCGTACTACTATCGTCACCGCCATTGGCGCCATCACTGGTAAGCCACAAAGGAAAAGCCCGGACTGCTCCTCCGGGCTTTTTCTGTTGGGTGCGGAAAGCGGGCTGCGATGACACTCCGTCATTCCGGGATGGTCCGAAGGACCAGACCTCAGGTGCGCAATTGCGCATCAGGGATTCCTTGGATTCCGGGTTCGATGCGGAGCTTGTCATCGGGCCGCGCTCCGCGCGGACCCGTTGGCATCGCCCCGGAATGACGAAGGTAGAGATGCGCACTTTCCGTCATTGCGAGCGAAGCGAAGCAATCCATGCAGCACGGAGAAAGAAATGGATCGCTTCGTCGCGGAGCCTGTCATCGGGCGCGCATTCGCGCGACCCGTTGGCTCCTCGCAATGACGGTGGACAGGTCGGCTGGTCTGCCCGACGGGCAAATCAGGTCGCCTTGTGATTGTGGCGTGTCCAGTCCTCCCAGCAAAAATATTTCTGTTTTTCAGAAACCCAAATCAGCTCTATATCCCTCGCCGTCCCGTCCCTCAGGAGGGGCGTTGCGCAACGTCACGGACGCGGGGCGGGATGCGGTGGACGCGGATCGCGCCGTAGACGGCGGCGCGTGAAGTGGACGGAGAAGTCGTGTGGTCCTGACGCCCCGACGCTGGCGTCAAGTTCTTGAGAAGCAAGCTTCTCAGGGGCGACGGTGGCAAGAAAGCCCGGTCACCGGGGAGAGCTCGAAGGAAGCCGTTAAAACCATTGCGCGGGGAATGCCGGGTGATTCCGGTGTGACCTGACTAACGCGTGTGCGTTCTACCACTACCATTGCACACGCGGCTATCGGGCGCATCGGGCGCCCGGCATTCCCTGCGCCCTCTGATCGGAGAGGGCGGGACGTTGATGGCAAAACTCGCGCAAGACATGCGGCGAGATCGCGAGGCCGTGGCTGCGAGCAACGGCGGCTGTTTGACAATTGAATCTGTAGTGACTCACTGAGTGCGAACGCGCCACACTCGCAAGCCGCCATCGCGCGTCTTCATCCCTCCCCCTTGTGGGGAGGGTGGCACATCGTGAGCGGAGCGAACGATGTGACGGGTGGGGGGCTGCTTCCGCAAGCGATATATTCGCGCACTCCGTGCGCTACCCCCACCCGACTGGCCTTCGGCCAGCCACCCTCCCCACAAGGGGGAGGGAGGAAGAGGGGCGCAGCGTACTGGATACTCGCTGGAGCCTTTGCGCAGCAGTTGCGATCGCAGGGCAAAGGCACTTCTGTGCCGCACAATGACGCACTACGACCAGAACGACGGACGTGCGAACGCGGGACGGGTTTCCGGGTGGCGGGCATTTTCCAGCGTCGTAAAAAAATATTCCTCGCGCTCGCGCGCGAATTTTTCCTGCGTCGCCTTGAAGCTCGCGATGCGCGCGGCGATTTCTTCGCGCATCGAAGCGGCGCTGTCTTGCTGCTCGGTCATGCCCATCCCTTTTGATTCCAGTCCCGCCTCTATTGGCGTCCGCGATTGGGGCGCGAATTGGGAAGCGGCGTTGCAGGATTGTGATGGCCGTGTATGCCCTCGAAATTTTTGCGAGCGCTCGACGTAGGCAGTGGATAAGCGCGCAGCCCAGCTTGTGGCCTGCGGACCTTCCCGGTAGCCAAAGGAAAACGGGAGGCCGCCATGGCAAGAAGCGATCTGGATTCACTGAGCATCGAAGAACTCGCAGCCCTGCGCGAGAGCGCGACCGACAAATTGCTGGAGAAGGTCGCCGCGCGGCGCGCCGAACTCGAGGCGGAGCTGGAAAAACTGTCGCAGTACGACCGGCTGGCGAAGAAATCCCAGCCGGCGCCGGTGGCGAAGGCCAAAAAGAGCGACGACAAGAAGAGCGACGAGGCCAGGGAGCCGGTCGCCAAAGCGGCCTGACAAGGCGGCCTGAAGAAATCGCCTGACGGCGTCAGCCGATAATCCTGACGCAGATCAAGGTCGCAATCCGGACGGCCGTGCTATATTTCGCGCGGCCAACCCTTCGGATCGTCCTTAAATGATCGCACCAGATCTTCGCAGCGGCGTGGAACAGCTCGGCGACATGATCGCCGCGGCCTCCACCATTCTGCCCTTTACCGGCGCCGGCATCTCGACCGAATGCGGCATTCCCGACTTCCGCTCGCCCGGCGGATTGTGGACCCGCAACCGCCCGATCCCGTTCGAGGAATTCGTCGCCAGCCCCGAGGCGCGGGCGGAAGCCTGGCGGCGGCGCTTTGCGATGGAGCCGACCTTTGCCGCGGCAAAGCCGGGCCGCGGCCACCGCGCGCTCGCTTCCCTCTACCGGGCGGGCAAGATTCCGGCGGTCGTCACCCAGAACATCGATAACCTGCATCAAATTTCCGGGTTTTCCGCCGAACACGTCGTCGAGCTGCACGGCAATACCACTTACGCCCGCTGCATCGGCTGCGGCAGAGAATACGACCTCGCCTGGGTGAAGCAGAGTTTTGAGACAATCGGCGGCGCGCCCGACTGCACGGTCTGCGACGAGCCGGTCAAGACGGCCACCATCTCGTTCGGACAGGCGATGCCGGAGGACGCGATGCGCCGCGCCACGGAACTGGCCCAGCATTGCGACCTGTTCCTTGCGATCGGATCGTCGCTGGTGGTCTGGCCGGCCGCCGGCTTTCCGCTGATGGCGAAGAACTGCGGGGCAAAGCTCGTGATCATCAACAACGAGCCCACCGACCAGGACGATATTGCGGATCTCGTGATCCGCCACGATATCGGGGAGACGCTCGGGCCGTTCGTGGGCAATTGACGCGGAATTGATTCGCGCCTGTGCAAGCCTGTTCATAGTTCCCGGCAAATTTGTTTTTTAGCTATGCGCCGCAAGCGGGAGTGTTATCTTTTGATTCGAGAGATTCGCGTGGCGTCGTCATGAATTATCATGGGATGGGCGCGTGTTACCGGCGCCGTCGCTTCAGATGACGGGCCGCAGATGATGTGTGGGGTCCGGGGTCATGGGGTCGGACGGATTTGAGTCCAAGAAGCTCGGGGGCCCGTCAGGCGGGACGGGACCGAACAGGCTTGGGCCGGGTGAATTTCCAGGCAGCGCCGAGCGCGATCCGGCGATGGATGCGCTGTCCGGCCTCGGCGATGCCGCCGCCAACCTCGTCGAAATCTCCGGCGTCATCAAATGGTTCGACGCATCAAAGGGCTACGGCTTCATCGTCCCCGACAATGGCTGGCCGGATGTGCTTCTGCACGTTACCGTGCTCAGGCGCGACGGCTATCAGACCGCCTATGAAGGCGCGCGGGTGGTGGTCGAATGCGTGCAGCGCGCCAAGGGCTACCAGGCGTTCCGGATCGTGTCGATGGACGATTCCACCGCGATCCATCCGGCGCAGATGCTGCCGCCGCGGACCCATGTCAGCGTCACCCCGACCAGCGGGCTGGAGCGGGCGCAGGTCAAATGGTTCAACCGGCTGCGCGGCTTCGGTTTCCTGACCTGCGGTGAGGGGACGCCCGACATTTTCGTGCACATGGAAACCCTGCGCCGTTTTGGGATGACCGAGCTGCGCCCCGGCCAGTACGTGCTGGTGCGGTTCGGGCCCGGTTCCAAGGGCATGATGGCCGCCGAAATCCAGCCGGAAAACGGCTCGCCCGGATTGTCGTCGCACTGATCGCGCGCGCTGCCCGCATCACCGCATGAAAAACGGTCAGCCCGGCGCCGGAACGGGCGCCGCAGCCCGTGGCCACGGTCTGGTATTTGCCATCATCCTCGGGCTAGGGTTCCCCAGGCAAAAATCCCTCACGGCTGGGGTAAGCGTTGGTCATGAAATTCCATCGAGGTGTTGAGGCCCTTCCCCCGGGCGGGTGGCGCTGGCCGCTAGTGCTTGCTGCGATCGTCGTGCTTTGCGGCTTCCCGGGTCCAGGGGCGCGGGCGGCGACCTTCCAGCCGCTCGAGATCGTCACCAAGAACGGCGTGCAGGTGTTCTCGGTCGAAATGGCGACCACCGAGGAGGAGAAGACTACCGGCCTGATGTACCGCAAGGAATTGCCTGACGGCAAAGGGATGCTGTTCGATTTCTCGCCGCCCCAGGAAGTGTCGATGTGGATGAAGAACACCTACGTCTCGCTCGACATGATCTTCATCCGGGCCGACGGCCGGATCCTGCGCATCGCCGAAAATACCGAACCGCTGTCGACCCGGATCATCTCGTCGCAGGGGCTGGCGAAGGGGGTGCTGGAGGTGGTCGCGGGGACCGCGAAAAAATACGGCATCGAGCCGGGAGACCAGGTCGGGCATCCGCTCTTCAACGGCCGCTGAACCGGCCGCCGGCCGCCTTGCTGGCAGCCCTTTAAGCGTGTATCGACGTCGTTTCCTTGGACAATCGGGGTATAGCGCAGCCTGGTAGCGCGGCAGTTTTGGGTACTGCAGGTCGTTGGTTCGAATCCAGCTGCCCCGACCAGAAAGTCTCAGCAATTCAAGTGGTTACTACGTAATCTATTCCGTAGATCTTTCACTGTTCCCCGAAATCGACACCGAGTAGGCACATCGCAACTCCGGCCATCTGGCTCCTGAGAAGCGCTTTTTCATCTCCTCCTGCCGCCTGTGCAGATTGATGAGCCAATTGGGTCGCTACCCGCCACCGTGAGCGGGCCTGCCGGCCGGATTCAACCGTCCGAGCAGCTTCGCCGCTCCGGATCCGACGATGAGGGTGATAAAAACGGCCAAGACGCACATCACCGTCGCACGCGGGTCGGAGCTGGAAACCGACATCAGCGGCGCGACGGCGGCGCCGACGTTGCGGGTGCAGAGCCCCAGCACCAGCGCGCTCTTTTTCTCGTGCGGGAGACCGAAACCAAGGCCATAGGCGGCGGCGGCGAGCAGGCAATAGTACAGGATCTGCGCACCGATCGCGTAGCTTCCGACGGCACTCAGGAAATCGCGCCAGTACAGCAGGAGGACGATTGCGAGCATCAAGATGATGTCCAGACTTGTGATTTTTTTCACGATCGGGTGCAATTTGTCGGCAAGCGCACTGGCGGCAAGCCGGACGCAGACGCCGATCGCCAGGGGCAGCGCGATGAACAACAAAAGCGGCCGGGCAATCATCCATGTATCGGCGGTCAGCTCCGTCGCCACAATGGGGATCGCGACCGGCAGGATGATCATGGTGCCGAGGGACGCCAGCAGCAGATAGGCGGCAACGTAGTTCAAATCCGCTCCGGCTTTCTCCGACGAGCAGCGGCACGAATGGCGCACACGGCGCCAGGCCGAGAAGGATGAGGCCGAGCGCATAGGGCTCCGCCAGAGGCAGGCTTCTCGCCAGCAATATCGCCAGCGCGGGGCCGATAGCGAAGCTCCACAACAGGGCCGTCACCATGAAGCGGACATCGCGGAGCGCATGGCCGGCCTGTTTCAGATCGAGCTTGAGGCCCATTTCCAGCAGGCTGCCGGCCATGAAGATCGCGATGGTAATGCCAAGCAGCTTTTCGAGCAGGTCCGCCATGTGGTTCCCTCTTCCGGCGCTCACCCGTCGTGACGAGCTGAGAGCAGATGCCCTCAGTGCGTTATCTTCCCCGAGTGTCCGCCCAGACCCTGGGCATCCGCGACGCGCGCGAGCGCCAGATCTTCCGGATAGGCAAAATTTCTCTCGATTTCGCGGTCGAGCAAGCCTTGCTCCTGAAGCAGCGCTGCGTGACGTTGCGCCGGCAGCGTCTGGATCAGGTTTTCGATCATCGCCCGCAAGCGCCTGACAATCTGCAGATTATTCGAACCGCACGCGCGTATCTCGCTGAAAGCAAGGTGCACGAAGTCTTCCCAGTTGGGCGTTCGAAAAATCAGGCGGAGCTCCCCGGATACATTGCGGATTTCGTCAGTGCGCAGATTGCGCCGGCCGACCATGCGCAGCATGCGATGGAGCTGGTCGATCGCGAGGACGCCCGTCGTCGGGTCGTTGATCGCCGGCGACAGTGCCTTGAGCGCGATGTCGACGACGATACGGAACGCGAAGGTGGGGTCCTGATCCATGGTGCGTTCCGATCCGAACGCGACCGACCCACGCAACGTGTCCTCATCGATGGATTTTGCGCCGCCATACAGGTTGAACAGGGGTTCGTCGATCGCAACGAAATCCCCCACCTGGGGGACGAATTCGATCATGCCGTCAGATCTTTCGGCCTCCGCCATCAGCAATCCGAGATTGGCCGCGAGAACGATGGCCGACGTTCCCTGATGCTGAATGACCGCATCCGGAGCGCCGAGGTTGCTTTCGCTTCTTCGGACGTCGGGGCCGGGAGCTGGGTCGGGATATACGCTTTCGATGACCGCAAGTCCGACGCTGCCGACCTGCGCCAGAATACTGATGGGGCGCAGCAGCCGCGATGCGTAGTCAATGAGATAGAAGAACCCCGCGAAGGAAAGGATGCCAAGCAGGGTAGCCACCAGCATGACCAGCTGGTGGACCTCCTTCTCCATCCTGTTCTGCGCACTCAGCGCGAACATCAATGTGAATATCAGGAGGCCGACGGTGTATTTGACGACATCGTTCCGCAACAACGTCGTTGCAATGATCCGGGGGGTCATTTGCGCGCTGGCAACCTGGATCGCCACCAGCAGCGAACCGAATGTGAAGACCACGAATGAAAGCGTTGCCGTGACGAAGGCTTCGAGCAGTACTTGCGCACCGTCCGCGGTGAAGCCGAGAAGGCTCCATCCGAGCCAGGCGTCAAGCCGATGCATTGTTCGTGTGGCTATCAATGCAAGGGGGATGGCGATGAAGGGAACGATCCAAAGTGACGATTTGAGGTAGCTCCTGAGGCCGTATAATCGATTCCAGTTCATTGGCTTCTCTCTTCTGGAGCCCGCTTATGGCGCCGCATTGTCCGTCTGGCGCGCTGCGCCTGCCGGCAGGAGCTCCCGCCCCCACGGCCATCGACCTTCAATTTCGAGTACCAGCGTCCAGCTCAGAAAGGTGCGGACAAGAACCAGCCCGGCCAGCAGACCCAAACTGGTAAACGTCAGTTCGATAGCGATCGTCTTTACGATATCGGCGGCGACCAGGACTTCGAGGCCGAGCAGCAAGGAACGGCCGATCCGGATCTTGTATTGATCATAGTGCTGCGTTTCGGTGCGCCAATGTACGCAGAGATAAGTCGACCAGACGATGCCAGCGACAATGATGAAAACCCCGAAAATTTCGATGCAGACGCCAACGAGATGAATCCAGCTGCTTGCGGTGGCTTCGAAGGCGGGCAGGCGCTCGATATCGGTGCTCATCTTTCATATCCAGGGGCTGCAATATTTCAAGCGCGATGCCGTCTCGGTTGAGGCGCTCCGCAACGTGTTTATCTTCGGATCAAAAAGCCCGCATGCGTTGATATGAATCAAGCGAACTCCGCTGGCGGAGCCGATATTCAATATCAAGGTAGGTGATGGCTTGGGCACGCATGGCGGATTCGACGAAACACCAGAAAGAGACAGATCTGGCTTTGGTGGTTTCCGCCAGCCCGTTGGTTGGCTGAATACCGCGCTGCCTGGCTGCTCGGCGATATCGTCGCCGGGATAACCTTGGCGGCCTACGCGATCCCGGTTTCCCTTGCCTATGCCGGCCTTGCAGGCTTGCCTCCGCAGGTTGGCATCTACGGCTACCTGCTGGGCGGTCTCGGCTATGCCCTGCTCGGATCCTCGCGTCAGCTCGCCATCGGGCCCACTTCCGCCATCTCGCTCATGATTGCCGGAACGGTGGGGGCCATGGCTGAGGGAGACGTGCAACGTTACGCGCAGATCGCCAGCCTCGCCGCCTTCACGGTGGCGGCGCTCTGCCTGTTCGCCTGGCTGTTGCGGCTGAGCGTGCTGGTAAAGCTGATCAGCGACAGTATTCTCGTGGGCTTCAAGGCCGGCGCCGGCCTGACGATTGCCATGACCCAGTTGCCAAGCCTTTTTGGCGTGAAGGGCGGGGGCCACAACTTTTTCGAACGGGCCTTTCTGCTGGCCGGGCAGCTCGGTCAGATGCAGTACCTCGTTCTCGTCGTCGGCGTCATCGCGATCGTGCTGCATCGTATTCGGCGAACGCCTGCTGCCCGGAAAACCGGTCGCGCTTGGGGTTGTCGCGCTGGCGATCATTGCCGCCACCGCTGCTGGGGCTTCCGGCGCTTGGGGTGCCGATCACGGGAGAAATTCCGGCGGGCTTGCCCACCCTGGCAGGCCCGGCCCTCAGGTTGCGCGATGTCGAGGGAATCGTTCCGTTGGCCGCCGGCTGCCTGCTGCTGGCCTATATCGAGGGCGTATCCGCCGCCCGCACCTTCGCTGCCAAGCACGGATACGCGCTCGATCCCCGGCAAGAGCTTCTCGGCATCGGTGCGGCCAATCTCGCGGCGGCGATGGGACACGGCTATCCCGTCGCCGGCGGGCTGTCGCAATCGGCGGTGAACGACAAGGCTGGCGCGCGCACGTCGCTGGCGCTTGTCTTTGCCTCGATCACGCTTGCGCTTTGCCTGCTGTTTCTGACCGGCCTGCTGGAAAACCTTCCGAAGGCGGTGCTGGCCGCCGTCGTGCTGACCGCGGTGTACGGGTTGCTGGATTTTCCGGCGCTGCTCCGCATGTGGCGAGTGAGCCGGCTGGATTTCCTGGCCGCGGCGATCGCTCTCGTGGCCGTGCTGCTTCTTGGAATACTTCAGGGCATCCTGCTTGCCGCACTGGCCTCCATATTGCTGCTGCTCGCCCGGGTGTCGCGCCCACATGTTGCGTTTCTTGGTCGCATTCCCGGCACCAACAGCTATTCCGACCTGGACCGCCATCCCGAGAACGAGCCGCTGCCTGGCGTGATCGTCTTTCGTCCCGAGGCATCGCTGATTTACGTCAATGCCGACGCTGTCCTGGAATCGGTCCTGAATCGCCTTCGCGAAGCCGACTCCCTCCGCCATCCGCCTGGTCGTCTGCGATCTTTCCGCCGCGCCGTATCTCGACCTCGCAGGCTCGCGCATGCTGCACGAGCTGCATGCCGAACTTGCCAGCCGCGGCATTGCCCTGCGCATCGTCGGCGCCCATGGAGTCGGCGCGAGATTTGTTGCGAGCCGATGGCGTCGAAGACAAAGTCGGAGGGCTCGACCGTACTGCGACACTTGAGACTGTGCTACGCGCCAATGTTGTTTAGGAGAGATTGCTCTCCGATGAATTGACTGCCAAATGCAGCCAACGAAAGCTCAGCGAGTGGACGCTTGATTCGATGTCAGAGAATTCAGAGGTTTCAGGTATATCCTTCGAACGGGTGCTGGATCCGATGGAGCGGATCTCGGAGCTTTTGTTCGGCCTGATCATGGCGCTCACCTTCACCTGCACCCTCGGCGTCGCAACGGCTGACAACATCAAGGTTCATACGATGCTGATCGGCGCGCTCGGCTGCAATCTGGCTTGGGGGATAGTTGACGCAGGCATTTATCTATTGGCTCGCATCAACGATCGGGGACGCAGGATTTCGACACTGCGGGCAATACGGCAGGCGCCGGACATTGAAGCTGCGCAAAGCATTATCGCCGAAGAACTATCGCCGCTGGTGGCATCGGTCTTTCGCGCTGAGCAGCTGGAATTGATACGACGAAAATTGCATGAGTTGCCCGAGCCCCGGGCGTCCAGGGTTGACGAGGCGTGACTGGATCGGAGCGCTGGGGATTTGTCTGCTGTGTTTTCTTTCGACGTTTCCGATTGTCATCCCGTTCATTTTCATGAGCGACGCCAAAATGGCGCTGCGCGTCTCCAACACCGTCGCCATCGTGATGCTGTTCTTCTGTGGCTATGCCTTTGGATATCGCAGCGGGCTTCGGCCCTGGGCGGCGGGCCTTTCGATGGTGGCCTTCGGTAGCGCGCTTGTCGGCGTGGCAATAGCTATTGCAGGATAGAGACAATTGCGGCGGCGCGGGGCGGTTAAGGTCAGCAGACCGATGTCTGTTTGGCGGTCGCACCCTGGACGAGGAACGTCCGACTTGCCGCGGCCGCCGCGACAGCCGAAGAAACATCGACATCGTCAGGCCGCCGAAATTGATCCGCAGCGGATGCGGGTCCAATCGGCGCGCGAGATCAGAAACTTTACCACTCGTCAGATTGCCTGAGGCTGCTATGGTCGGCAGCACGGACAAGGCGCGTCTCCTGTCAGAAGGAGGGTGGGACTTGCGATCAGATGCCCTGGCAAGGATTTTGCGCGCAAGTGTGGTTTCAATCGCCGCGGTCGCCGGCCTGTGGCTTGCGCCGATGGCCGGCGGTTTCGCCGAAACGCCTGAGGGTGGCCCGGTCGGTGCAATTGGCCTTGGCGGCCACGGCTGGTCCGCTGCCGAAACGACCGGCGCGACGCCGCCGAAGGAGGGCGTACCGGAGCAGCTCGAATTCAGCGCCCGGGCGGGGTTTGCATCCGATTACATTTATCGCGGGGTGACCCTGTCCGATCACGGGCCGGCAGCCGGGGCTGCCGTCGAAGCAAGATTTGGCCAGCTATATGCCGGTGCCACGGTGGCCAGCGTCAGGCTGCCGACCCAGCCAGCCGCCGAGCTTACGATGGCAGCGGGTATCCGCCCGAAGCTCGCAAATATCGATTTCGACCTTGGCCTGACCCGCTTCAGCTATCCCGCCGAAAGGCTTCCCGGCGTGACCAACGGCATCGATTATTGGGAGGCGGCCATCCGCGGCGATAGAAGGATCGGCGAGTCGTTCCGCATCGCCAGCGGATACGCCTATTCTCCGAATGTCTCGAACACGGGTGCCTGGAGCCAATACGCAGCCGCGGGGGCGGCCTTCGACGTGCCGAGTTCGTCTGCTCCCGCAGGATATCGGCGTATCGTTCACGACCGCCGCCGGCTATGCCTGGTTCGGCAATCAGTCTCCTAATCTCGGCGGCTTCTCGTTACCTGCCTACCTCAATTGGCAGGCCGGCGTGACCTTCACGCGCAAGTTCTTCAATCTCGATCTGCGCTATTACGGCACAAATCTGTCAAAAGAGAACTGCTTCGTCTTTACCGGAGATCCAAACGCGCGCCCGGGTGGGCGCGTTGATCCCGTCACCAACCCGGGTGGCTTGGTCTCGAATTGGTGCGGCGCGACGTTCGTTGCCAAGGCCTGGTTCGCATTCAACTAGCCGGTTCGTTTTTGGGCGCCACGCGGTTATCCGAGAAGCGAGAAATAATCGCGTCTGCGCTGAGCTAATCTCGAGCCGGACAGGCGTCGGACCAGGCTCGTCGGCCTGAAGGCCGTTATTGGTTTTGCCAAGGCGGGCGTCTACTTGGAGTTGGCAGCGGCAGCCGCCTTCCACATGGCTTCTATCCGCTTTTGGAACGATCGCGGCGACTCTGCAAACACCCGGCGGGCTAACATGCTGGCCCGGTTTAGATGAAATTGCCGCTGTTTTTCGATCGGCCGCGTCAGTCGTGAACGCCAGTGCGCTAAAGGCTGTTTCGGTTGTGTCAATCTACCCAGAACGACGAGATCGTTACTTTTGCCGAGTTGCACGCGCAACTTTTGCACCTCGCCCGTAAAGGTTTGCCACATTTTCGGCCAAAGTGGTTCGATGAGCTCGATCTGGTAGCGAAATGTCACGACTGCTTTTCGAAACTCATGGACGTCTTCTGCACTCATCGTCTCCCAACTGTGTGAAAAGCGACGACGTGCGCGGCGATAGGACTGTGCGAGGGATATTGCGATGTCCTTAAAGGTCAAGCGTTCAAGCGGCCAGGCTGATGCGCAGGCCGAAGCCCGCGCAAGGCTGACGTGCATCCGCTGCAGCGCCTCTGCATCGAGCGCGATAATTTCCGACGTTTTCCGAATCCCTTCCAGCCGATCGGAGATGGTTGCCCGAGTTCGTTCTGATATCGAAGGCGAAGTAATTTCCTTCGAGCCGGCAATGTCGGTCAGCGCGTCGAGAGCAGCCTGAGCGTCACGGCTGCGGTCAAATGTCCGGCTGAGCAGCCTCGCTTCTTGCCGCAGAGCGACGACCTCGTCACCGATCTGGCCGTGCAATAGCCGTAACAAAGCACGCCAGCGTTTGAGCGCGACACGAAAATCATGAACGGCGTCGCTCGGCTTCTCGGCATTCAATCCCTCACGCGCTACCCCGGCCTTGGCTAGAATTTCATCCGCGGCCTGGCGGAGTGAGGGTGCTACCTGCAAAGTCTGAAGCTTGCTCATTCCCGAATTGTTTATCCAAGCCGCTTCGTTGAAAGCCTGCGGTCCATCCTGCAACTCAGGGTTGTCATCCCGCCTTCATATTCTGTTCGGCTAACCAAAGAGCCTTCTTTGATATTTCAACTGTAAGCGACGGGATTGACGTTATCGATTTGTTGGCGCCAAAAAAATTTATCAAAAGCCGTTTCCGCTTGCTCAATCGTTTTTTTCGCCATGTTTCGCAATTCGGCTGGAATTTGCAATTGTGGTTCACTCATGTCGCGTTCTCGGATACGCTTCAATCTACGAACATCAACAGAGACACAAACAAGCCCCAACCATCAATCGTTTCCTCAATAGGAATCTTAGCGGCTCGCTGCTTTGATCTGCATCAACGTGTCGATCTGGCAATCAGACCAACTTGTGTCCGGGTAGTGGCTAGGGAGCGATCCAATTGGCAAAAGACAAGCAAGAAGACGAGCTCGAGGCGACCGCGTCCGGCAAGATGAGCCGCAAGGAATTCGAGAAGGAGCTCGCGAAGCTCCAGGTCGAGCTTGTCCGCCTGCAGACCTGGGTCAAAGACAAAGGGGCACGCGTCATCGTGGTCTTCGAAGGCCGAGACACGGCGGGCAAGGGCGGCGTGATCAGCCGGATCACCGCACGCACGAGCCCGCGCGTCTACCGGCACGTGGCATTGCCCGCACCCTCCGACCGCGAGAAGACCCAAGTCTACATCCAGCGCTACATCGCGCAGTTCCCGGCGGCGGGCGAGATCATCCTCTTCGACCGCTCGTGGTACAACCGGGCCGGGGTCGAGCGGGTGATGGGCTTCTGCACCGACGAGCAGTACGAGCGGTTCCTGACGATGGTCCCCATGGTCGAACGGGAGATGGTCGTCAGCAACGGCATCATCCTGCGCAAGTACTTTCTCGATGTCAGCCAGGACGAGCAGCGGCGCCGGTTCGAGGCCAGGATCACCGACCCGGTCAAGCACTGGAAGCTGAGCCCGATGGATACTGAATCGGTGCGGCGCTGGTGGGACTACACGGCGGCCTACCAGCGCATGATCGCGGCCACCCACACGCCGGAGGCGCCTTGGCACATCGTCCCGGCCGACGACAAGCGCCGCGCCCGGCTGAACCTGATCCGGCATCTGCTCGACAGCATTCCCTACAAGAAGGTCAAGATAGACCTGCCGAAGATCCCCAAGGCGCAGCCGCGGCCCAAGGGCGCCACCGAGGGTCTCGGCGCGGGCCAGCCAATCCCCAGTCACTACTGAGGAAGGCAGGACAGCGTCAGTCGCGGCATTGACGGCGGGGTGTGGCACCCTGAGGGCTTCTCTGCGGCCCGACTATGCCTTGGCGGCCGTTCAACGCTGCAACCAATGGTCCTGGATCGACGACCGCGACGCGCTGTCAAAACAGATGTTTTCTCGTATACCTATTTCACCGACGGATTTACCGCCACTGATCACCGCAACTCCCGCCTTGCTGTTCGGCCGGGCATTTCCGCCCCAGCAGGGCCGCCCTGCCGGGAGTGGGCGTCCCGCTCAACGAAGTGCTGCATGAGCGGTTGGTGCGCCTGATCCATGGACACCCCGACGGGGTCGTCTTGCCATCACCAATTGCCTCGTCAGATCTTATCCGTGATCGAAGAGCAGTCATGATGTTCGATTGTGCAATTGAGACTGGGCCAATAACCTTCATCACCAGCTCAGCGTGATGCCGACGTCTCCGGGCACCCCGCCGGGGAAATCGATGATCTGATAGGAGATCTTGTAACCGCGCGGTTGCAGGTAGTCCTTCCAGAGGTGATAGATCTCCTTGGGGATTCCGGTCAGCGTGTTTTCCCAGCCTGCTTCCATCTGGTTGATCGCCCGGCCGCGGTCCGTACAGAGAATGTTCGGGAACCGATAGACCTGAACCTCATGCAGACCATTTCGCACCGCGCGCTGGATGATTGTGGAAGCGCGCTTGACCTTTTCTTCCTCCGACAAGCCGGAAGGCTTGCTGAGTTCCTCGATCAGCGCCTGCTTTTCGGCTTCGGCCGCGGCCAAGAGGCGCATATGCTCTTCGGCTTTTTCGGCTTCCTTGAGCGCGGATTGTTTGCGGATATCTTTTGCCGATGGCAGCATTTCGTCGATGTTCAACATGGCTGAATCTCCTACTGTCTGCGTCTGCGTCGGTACTTGACGTATCGGAATACCGAGACTTTCTTGTTTTAAAAATAACTCGATCGCTGGAAGGATCTCTTGAGGTAGATCAACGAAATGTTGCGCCGCACCGGTTAGGTAGAGGGGAGCCAGACGAACCGCGAAAAGATGGAGCCGAAAAATGTCGAGCGACAATCAGCAGGTAATCAGGCAGCACGCCCCTCGGTCTTTTCGGGCCCGCCCTTGAATACATGACGGATGCGGCCCAGCGCAGCGTGCTGTTCCTCGACGTGATGCGCCAGCGCGGCAACCAGTATCGCGAACATCTCGCCGAAACGGTGCCACACGTCCTCGACTACAAGGCCGAGCTGGTGATGGATGGCCGGACGCTGAAGCGGCCGGTGAATTACCTGCTGGTGCGCATCGTTCCGCCGGCGGGCGTCGAGATCGATCCGCACGCGCCGGCCCTTCGTGGTGGTCGATCCTCGCGCCGGCCACGGCCCGGGCATCGGCGGCTTCAAGGCCGACAGCGAAATCGGCGTTGCCATGAAGGCGGGGCATCCCTGCTACTTCATCGGCTTCATGCCCGACCCGATGCCGGGTCAGACCATCGAGGATATCGCCCGCGCCGAAGCGGTGTTCCTGGAAAAGGTCATTTCGCTTCATCCCGAGGCCGACGGAAAGCCGTGCGTCATCGGCAATTGCCAGGCCGGCTGGGCCGTGATGATTCTGGCTGCGATCAGGCCGGAGCTGTTCGGCCCGATCATCGTTGCCGGCGCGCCGCTGTCCTATTGGGCGGGTGTTCGCGGACAAAATCCGATGCGCTATTCCGGCGGTCTGCTCGGCGGCAGCTGGCTGACGGCGCTCACCAGCGACATGGGCGGCGGCAAGTTCGACGGCGGCATGGCTGGTGCAGAATTTCGAGAACCAGAATCCGGCCAACACGCTGTGGACCAAGCAGTACAACGTCTACTCCAAGGTCGACACCGAAGCCACGCGTTACCTCGAATTCGAGCGCTGGTGGGGCGGCCACGTCAACCTCAATGCCGAGGAAATCCAGTTCATCGTCGACGAGCTGTTCGTCGGCAATAATCTGGCGGCTGGGCGCATCGAGACGTCGGACGGCACCGCCGTCGACCTTCGCAATATTCGCTCGCCGATCGTGGTGTTCTGCTCGCAAGGGCGACAACATCACGCCGCCGCAGCAGGCGCTCGACTGGATCCTCGATCTCTATGACGATGTCGACGAGATCAGGTCGTTCGGCCAGACCATCGTCTACACCGTGCACGAGACGGTCGGTCATCTCGGTATCTTCGTCTCCGGCGGAGTGGCCAAGAAGGAGCACAATGAATTCTCCAGCAACATCGATCTGATCGATATGCTGCCTCCCGGTCTCTACGAGGCAACGTTCGAGCGCAAAACCGGCGACACCACCAACCCCGATCTCGTCGTCGGGAGAATGGGTCATGCGCTGCGAGCAGCGGACGCTGGATGATATCCGCGCCATGGGCGGCAATTCGCCGGAGGACGAGCGCCGTTTTGCGACCGCCGCGCGCGTCTCGGAAATCAATCTGTCGCTCTACCGCGCGCTTCATGCAGCCGATGGTCAAGGCCATCGTCACGCCGCAGGTGGCGGAGATGGCTGAAGCGTTGGCATCCGGTCCGGATGTCGTACGAGGCGTTCACCGACGCCAATCCGTTGATGCCCGCGCTGGCGAACGCCGCCGAGCAGGTCCGCGAGAATCGCAAGCCCGTGGCCGCAGACAATCCGTTCCTCGCCGCGCAGGAAAAGGTTTCCGAGCAGATCGTCAAGGCGCTCGATGCCTGGCGGGAGACGCCAGGAGAAACTCTCCGAGCAGATGTTCCTCGCGATCTACGGATCGCCGGTGCTTCAGGCTGCCGTCGGCGTCAATCCCGGAGGCCGCCCGGCCGCGAAGGCCGGGAAAATCCCTGCTGCATCGGGAACTCCGTGGAGAAGCGTATTGCGGAACTGAAATCGCAGATCACCAAGGGCGGTCTGCAGGAATGCACCATTCGCGGCCTGGTCTATGTCGGCATGGCGCGAGGGTTCGTCGACGAGCGCGGCGTCGCGGCGTTGCGTCGAATTCGCCTGACCGAAGAAGGATCGCGACTGACGCTCGCGCAGTTCAAGGCGATGGCGCGCGAGCAGTTCTTCCTCCTGCTGCTGGAGCCGGAAGCCACGCTTGCGGCGATTCCGAAACTGCTGCCGGCAGACGTTGCCGAACGCCGGAAGGGCCTTGCCGCCATTCGCAACGTGCTGAGCGCCGCCGGCGAAATCTCCGGCGAGGCCGCGGAACGGCTGAAAAAGGTCACGGCGCTGTTCGAGGTCAATGAGGCCGAGCCTTCGGGAACTGCGCCGAGAAGGTCCCTTTCGTTCCGAGCCCAGACAGGGCCAAGGCATCGTAACGCCGCCGAAACAATTGGGAGTAGAACCATGAGCGTAGTTCCGATCGACGCGGCGACGGCCGCCATGCGAAGTATGAACGCCTGATCGCGGCGGCCAAGCAGGTGCCGTCAGCCGTGACCATCGTGGTGCATCCCTGCGACGAGGCCTCGTTGCGCGGCGTCTGCGAAGCCGCCGCCGCCGGCATCATCAAGCCGGTCCTGGTAGGCCCGGCGGCCAAGATCAAGGCGGTCGCGGCGCAGCACAATTTCGATATCTCGCGCTTCGAGATCGTCGACGCCGAGCACAGCGAGGCGGCAGCCGCAAAGGCCGTTCGAGCTGATTCACGAGGCCAAGGGCGAGCTGTTGATGAAGGGCAGCCTTCACACCGACGAGCTGATGCGCAGCGTCACCGCGAAAGCGACAGGCCTGCGCACCGACCGGCGGATCAGCCACGTCTTCGCGATCGATGTGCCCGGTTACGCCCAGACCTTGTTCATCACGGATGCGGCGATCAATATTTTCCCGGACCTCGATTGCAAGCGCGACATCGTGCAAAACGCGATCGATCTCTATGCGGGGATCGGCCTCGGCGTGCCGAGGGTCGCGATCCTGTCCGCGGTCGAGACGGTAACCTCCAAGATTCCCTCGACCATCGAAGCCGCCGCGCTGTGCAAGATGGCGGATCGCGGCCAGATCACCGGCGCCTTGCTCGACGGGCCGCTGGCGTTCGACAACGCCGTCGATCCGGAAGCCGCCAGAATCAAGGGCATCAAATCGCCGGTCGCCGGCCAGGCGCAGATCCTGGTGGTGCCGGATCTCGAGGCCGGCAACATGCTGGCGAAGAATCTCACCTTCATGGCGAAGGCCGACTCGGCCGGCATCGTGCTCGGTGCGCGCGTTCCCGATCATTCTGACCTCGCGCGCCGATTTGCTGCGGGGCCGCATGGCCTCGTGCGCGATCGCGGTGCTCTATGCCGATGCCCGCCGGCGCGCTTCAACCGTTGCGGCTGCGTGAACGTCATGGATACCGATCCTCGTCGTCAATGCCGGCTCGTCGAGCGTCAAGTTCCAGATCTTCGGAATCGAGGCGGACGGCAGTCTGAAGCGCCAGATCAAGGGCCAGATGGACGGCGTCGGCAGCCGCCCGCGGCTGCGCGTCGCCGCGGCCGATGGCGCGGTGCTGGTCGACCGGACCTATCGAGAGCGAAGCCGTCCCGGATGTGGCGGCGGCGCTCGCGACGGCCGGCGCATGGTTGCGCGACGAGCTGAAGATCGATCCGATTGCGATCGGGCATCGCGTCGTGCATGGCGGCCCGGACTACGACAGGCCGGTCCGGGTCGATCAAGACGTGCTGGCGCGACTGGAGCGCTACGTTTCGCTGGCGCCGCTTCATCAGCCCTACAATCTTGCGCCGATCCGGTCGATCCTGGCGCGCTTCCCGGATCTGCCGCAGGTCGCCTGCTTCGACACGGCGTTTCATCGCGGCCACGGCGCGCTCGCCGATCACTACGCGATCCCGCGAGCGCTGCATGCCGAAGGCGTCCGGCGCTATGGCTTCCACGGTCTCTCCTACGAATATATCGCCAGCGTCCTGCCGCGAAGTCGCGCCGGAGGTTGCGAGCAAGCGGGTGATCGTCGCCCATCTCGGCAGCGGCGCCTCGATGTGCGCCCTCAGCGGCGGCCGCAGCGTCGAAAGCAGCATGGGCTTCACCGCGCTCGACGGACTTGCCGATGGGCACGCGGCCGCGGCCAGATCGATCCGGGCGTCGTGCTCTACCTGATCTCCGAAAAGGGCATGGCGCCGGCCGACGTCCAGAACTTCCTCTACCAGGAGTGCGGCCTCAAGGGCCTGTCGGGCATCAGCAACGACATGCGGCGAGCTTGAGGCGAGCGACGATCCGCGCGCCGCCTTTGCGATCGACTATTTCGTCTACCGCGCCAGCCTGTTTGCGGGAATGCTGGCGGCCGCCCTGCAGGGCGTGGATGCCTTGGTATTCACGGCCGGCATCGGCGAGAATTCCGCGAGCGTTCGCAGCGCGATCGCCGAGAAGCTCGCCTGGCTCGGGGTCTCGACTCGATCCGGACGCCAATGCCAAGCATGCGACGCGCTGATCTCGCGGCCCGAAAGCCGTGTCGCGGTCTACGTGCTGCCGACCGACGAAGAGCTGATGATCGCCCGGCACACGCTGGTCGCTGCTGTCGCAGCAGCCGAAGAGTTCTCCGAAATACGCGAGGGTGTCATGACAATAGCCATACCCGTTTATCCCGAAACCAAGGTGGCGCTCAAAGGCCGCAAGGGACTGATCGTCGGCATCGCCAACGATCAGTCGATCGCCTGGGGCTGCGCCAAGGCGTTCCGCGCCCTCGGCGCCGATCTGGCCGTCACCTATCTGAACGACAAGTCGAAGAAATTTGTCGAGCCGCTCGCGCGCGAGACTCGAGGCGCCGATCTTCATGCCGCTCGACGTCGGCATTGCCGGACAGACGGAGGCGGTGTTCGAGCGAATTGACAAGGAATGGGGACAGCTCGACTTTCTCGTCCACTCGATCGCGTTCTCGCCCAAGGAGGCGCTGCACGGACGGGTGATCGACGTGAAGCGCGACGGCTTCCTGGCGACCATGGACGTCTCGTGCTGGTCGTTCATCCGCATGGCGCATCTGGCCGAGCCGCTGATGAAGAAGGGCGGCACGCTGTTCACGATGACCTATTACGGCAGCCAGATGGTGGTGGAGAACTACAACATCATGGGCGTCGCCAAGGCGGCGCTGGAATGCGCGGTGCGCTACATCGCTGCCGAGGTCGGGCCGAAGGGCATTCGGGTTCACGCCATTTCGCCCGGCCCGCTGGCGACGCGCGCGGCCTCCGGCATTCCCGAATTCGACGAACTGCTGGCAAAGGCGCAGGCGCAAGGCGCCGACGCGCAGCCTCGTCAGCATCGACGACGTCGGCAAGGCGGTCGCGTTCCTCGCGCTCGACGGCGCGAAGCTGATGACCGGCGACACGATCTACATCGACGGCGGCTATCACATCATCGATTGAACGAGCCGGAGGGCTTCGCTGCGCGGCGCGGTTCAGCCAGCGGAACCCGCGATGCGTCGATCCGGCCAGACAGCGACATCTCCTTGGCCGCTCCCTCGCTTCCGCTCGCTGTTGATTTTAATCAACAAGGCGACCGAGAGCCGTGCATTCTCTGCTCTCGCGTCGAGCGGAATCTTGCGAAGGGAATCCGAGAGGACGCCTATGACAGCCTCACCCAATCCAGTAGCGACAGAGCACCTGCCGTTTTTCATCACGGCGCCGGGCGACACCGACGTGCTCTTCAACATCACGGTGGTGTTTGTCATTGCAAGCATCGTGTTTACCGGCATCGTCTTCCTGACGATCCATTCGCTGCCGGAAAGAATGGCGCACAAGTCGAAGAAAATTCAGCTCGACATTGTCGCCGTGCTCGGCCTGCTCGGTCTCTTGACGCACGAGCATGTCTTCTGGATCGCGGCTCTGCTGCTCGCCTTCATCGACATTCCCGACTTCTTGACGCCGTTCAGGCGCATAGCGACGCAGTGGAAACGATCGCCGGGCAGGAAGCCGCCGAGCGAGCCCATTGATCATTCCGACACTCCGCCGCCGAAGCCCGTGATCGCGGATCAGCCCCGTCAGATTCAGAAGGGGGCCGCCCATGCTTGAGCTCATGCTGTGTTCCATGCTGACCCTTGCTTCCGGACTATCTGTTCCGGCGCTATGTGCAGGGCAAACGCTTTGGCCATGAAATCACGCTGTTCTCGGTCTGGTACGAGCTTCGCTGGGGCATCACGCTTTGTCTGATACTGACCGTGCTCCTCATCACGGTGGTGCTGTACAACCATCCGGCGTCAACCAACGTCACCTCCCTGTTCCGGACCATTTCGATATTTCCCGAGATCGGCGGTCGGGTATCGGAGGTTTACGTCGGCTATAATCGACAAGGTGAAAAAGGGCGACCGTCTGTTCAAGATGGACAGCACGAGACAGGAAGCCGCGCTCCAGACCGCTCGCGCCCGCATCGCCGAAGTAGAGGCTGCGATGGTGACGGCCAAGGCCGACATCCTGACCAGCGAGGGCAAGCTTCAGGAGGCAAAGGGGGCCTACGAACAGGCGGCCGACGAACTGCGGACCAAGACGCAATTGCAGCAGCGCAACCCCGACATCGTTGCCGCGCGTGAGATCGAGAAGCTTCAGACGCTGGTGGCGACGCGACAGGGAGCCGTTGATTCCGCGGCGGCAGCCAAGCAGTCGGCCGAAACGCGTCTTTTGTCGGTTTTGCCGGCGCAGAAGGCCAGCGCGGAGGCGGACCTTGCCGCGGCTCAGGTCGAGCTGGACAAGATGATCACCTATGCGGGTGTCGACGGGCGGGTCGACCAGTTCGTCTTGCGGGTCGGTGACCTCGTGCAGCCGGCGCCGGTTACCAGGGCCGCGGGCATCCTGATTCCGGAGGGCGCGGGCGAGAACCGGCTCGTTGCAGGATTTAACCAGATCGAGGCGCAGGTGCTCAAGGTCGGCATGGCCGCCGAGGCCACCTGCGTCAGCAAGCCGATGACCATTATTCCCCTTGTGGTCACAAGGGTGCAGGATGTCATCGCCGCCGGCCAGATCCTGCAAACCAACCAGCTGACCGAGCTGCAAAAGATCGGCCCGCCCGGCACCGTGCTGGCCTTCCTCGAGCCTCTCTACGAGGGCGTGACTGGATGACGTCCCGCCGGGCAGCAGCTGTATCGCGAATGTCTATACGCAACAACCATGAACTGCTTGCATCGAAGGATATCGGCTCGCTGGAGAAGATCTATCTGCATATCGTCGATACGGTGGCCCTCGTGCATGCGTTGATCATTCGCCTGCAGGCGATCGTTCTGCCGCTGAAGGTGCTGGTATTTGGAGGTCACGGAGGCGGAGGCCACTGACCACGGAAGGCGGCACCTCTCCTCGTGTGTCCCGGTTTCAGTTTTCAATTTCAGGAGAAATGAGAATGTTTAACGCACGCCGATTGCTGGCGATAGCCGCCATGCTGTTTGGTTTGGGCATCCTGCTGCCGGTCCAGGCTCATGCGATCGAACTGACGGGAGCCTGGGCAACCGCAGGCCGACCTGTGCAAGCTGGTGTTCACCAAGAAGGGCAACGGGGTCGTGTTCGCCGAGCTGTCGGATCTCTACGGTTCAGGCTTCATCATCGAGGGAAACCGGATCAGGGGAAAAGCCGCTCGATGCACGATCACATCGAGAAAGCAGGACGGCGACAATCTGGAACTGGGCGCGTCCTGCGCGACCAGCATCATGAACCAGAACGTCGGTTTCAGCCTGAAAGTCATCGACGACAACAACCTTTCCCGGCTGTTCCCGGATATCCCGGGAATGACGCTCAAATACACAAGGTGCGCGCTTTAGCGCTGATCGGTAGTGAGCGGGCGCTGAAGAGGGTGGCCGCCATGGCGGAATTTGCCCAATATTCAGAAGTTGAGGCCTTGCGAGACGGGCGCCGGGTCGAAATCCGCGCCCTTCGGCCGGAAGACCGGGACGATCTCATCGCGGCGGTCCGCCGTATCGGCACGGATTCTCTCTACCGGCGTTTCTTCGCAGTCAAACGTGAATTTAGCGAGAAGGAAACTTCCTTTTTCGTCAACGTGGATTTTGTCAATCACGTCGCCCTGATCGCGGTGGTGGAGGAAGACGGCAAACCGACGATCGCTGGCGGTGGGCGTTTTATCGTTGTCAGCCCGGGACAGGCCGAGGTCGCGTTCGCTGTAGTCGACGAGTATCAGGGACAAGGTATCGGCACGACGCTGATGCGCCATCTCGTTGCGATCGCGCGCAGGGCAGGGCTGAGGGAATTGATTGCAGATGTACTGCCCGACAACAGGCAGATGTTGAACGTCTTCCAGAAGAGCGGCCTGCCGGTCAGCACCAGACGCGATGCGGGGAGCCTGCACGTCACGCTTCGGCTGATCTAGCTGGCCCCGCTGCAATTTTTATTGCACGACGTGGCAGCGGATTAATTTAGATCAATGTGGTCGACCGATCGCGTCATACGTTTTAATGATCAAGCTCTCCCCCAAGCTGGTGTATTTGTGCTTGAGACCCCCATAGAGCACCAAAGTTAGAGGCCGCCACTCCCCTGTGACGGCCTCTCCTTTGAGTGTTGAATCAGAAGTCCGGCGGCGGTTAAGGCAGCCTGGGCGTTCGACACAGGTAACTCAGCGATAGTGCTGCCCGATCACCTCCGCGACACAGGCAGGACGCTTGCCCCCTCGATCTCGATGGCGACTGTGTACGTCACGCGCAGCGCGTCAGGCGGTACGTCGGCATCCTTGCAGTAGACGATTCGATGGTTATCCATGATTGGTGTGGCCGTCCTGTGGTGGGGCCAGCATCTGCCGCCGATTTGCACGCGTCCATGTCACCTGGCTGGTATTGTCACCACTGGTGCGGCCTGTGCTTGCGGAGTTTCTGTGAGCGAGAACATTAAGATCAGGAAAGAAAAAATTTGTTTTGACCGCGCGTCGCGGTCATCGATCCAGAACCACTGGTTGCGGTATTGAACGGCCACAAAGGCGTCGTCGGGCCGTGAGGAGGCCTGGCGGACCGTGATTAGTCGGGGAAACATCCGCTCATGTTCGGCATCGCTTGGTGGGCTGTAGACCCGCCCTTCGGCGATATCACTCTCCGGCACATCGACATTGGAGGCAAAATCAACAATGACCTGCAACATCGAGCGCGCCTGGATGGCGATCTCTGAATCGTTGTCGGCGTAGGCTCCGGGGACGACCCTAAACTCACGTTTCGTGGGATTGAGACCGAGCAACTGGCGAATTTTGCTTGTGAACACGGCCGTTTTAGGCATCGATGGACGGACGAACAGCATGACTTCGTCCGTGCCCTTTATTTTCCTGATCCGGAATCCCGCGGCTTGCAGGGCCTGGGCCTGCCGCATGGCGACCATGAGTTCATAAAATTTCGGACTGCCAGCGCGCGTATTACCGCTGCCGCCATAGGCGTTCTCCAAGCCGTTGATCGTGTTCACGCAAATCCGCAGCACAAGGTCGGCCGGGTAACCGCTCTGCATGAGGAGCAGGATTCCCGAGAGCGGGATCGGGGCCATCAGGCCTTTGGCGAATTTCTCTCCGGAGAGTGGTTGGTAGGTAATAGTCGGTTTATCCGATAGGTACCTGTGGCTTGCACGCTCGCTATCTGGTCGCCGCTTCTGTAGCCGCCGCTCGGAAAAGCGTAAGAACCGATCCCACTTAGACTGCCTTCTAACGAGTACGAGCCGATCATCGACGCGACGTCCATGAACACCGGCGCCTCGCCATAACGGACCTTCATCAAGTTGAGCAGCATCTGCTGCTTCGAGGAATCCGAAAGGGCGCCCACGTAGTCGAACCGGTCTCGCACTACGGTATTCGGACCTACGCTCGCACAGCCCGCAGCAGAAGCGCGCTGATCCAAACCAATGCGACCGCTGTTCTCACCGGGCCTGACCCTCCGAGGGGGATTCTCTATTGAAGAAATCCCTAAATCAATATGCCGAACAGCTTTTTCAGTAATTCTTCGAGCGGCATCAAGGTGAGTACCAGGGGGACCACCGGCGCGACGGTCGCGCCCGCGAGCAGGAGAATTGATTGCTTGGTAAAAGGCGCGAAGTGCATAGTCCGCACGACTTCGAAACTGTTGCACATGTCGGCGAGGGACTGGATGTCTGCGCTGCCCACAAGCTGCTCATCGGCATCGGCACCGTCACGCAACCACTTGGCATCGAACTCGCGCACGTAACGTTCGGCGAGGCCTCCATACTCGCGATTTCCCTTACGTTTGGCCTCGCAAGCTGAGGCGCGAAAAACAAAAGCGGACCGAGCACTACGAAGATGAGAAAGGTGACAAGAACGACGATCTCGAGTTTAAACTCAGTCAGTTTCGCTCCGAGGTGGTAAATACGATTGCCTATTAGGGCGGCCAGCAGCGCGCCATGCGCAACCAGCAGCGGGACGTAGGCATCAATTGTATTCGAAAGAAACCCTATGCCGCCGACACGATCCGGATGGGTAGGCACCAATCTCAGATCGATGCGGGACACCTGCCAGAGAAAGCGCGTCCAGATAAAAATTCGAAAATACCAGCGGCATAGCAAGAACTGAAAGAGCGGCAAGCTCACGTAGCCATACCACATCCCAGCGAGCGAGAGCTTTGAGCCATCGGCGGAGGGTGTCGCATACCATGTAGCAGCATCGAGCGTTATGTAGTGGCGCCAAATGATCAGGACCCCGCCGATATACACGAAGGCGATAAGCAGCACCTCGGCGAGCACGGAGTTGCGCAGCCGAAATGCCGATGTAATCGCGGCTTTGAATTGCGTCATAGCGCTTTCGGGAATCAAATTGCGTTCCAGAAATTGCGTTACCAGGAAACGCATGCGCTGGTGCACCACAAGCTCGGCGACAAGCAAGAGAGGCATTGCCACCAGGAAGCGGACGTGAACTTCAAAATCCACCAGGAAGGGGACGGCTATTTTTCCGCCCAGCATGTTGCCCGCCAGGGCCGAGAGCACCAAGAGCGGCAGCCAGGAAAGCAATGAGATGACGATGATCCTTTGGCGGACCAGCATCAGCGCATCGTCGGATAGGTGAGCCCGACGCAGAAGCTGGAAGAGTGGTCCGCCCAAGACGAGCGAGAACTCTCCAAAATCCGGCTGTGACCTATCTTCGAGCATAAGGGTGGCTCACGAAGGCTCTGTTTTCGCCATCTCCGGCACCTTGGCAGGAACGACGAGCTCGGCCTCGGTATTGGCGATCACGTCGGCGACGCTGACGCCGGGCGCGGTCTCCATCAGGGTGGCGCGGCCACCGGGGAATCCGATCACCGCCATATCGGTCACGACGAGGTCGACGACCCTGCGCCGATGTCAGCGGCAGGTTGCACTTCTTGACGATCTTCGACTTTCCCTTGGCGGCGTGCTGCATGGCGACGACGACCCGCTTGGCGCCGGTCACCAGATCCATCGCCCCGCCCATGCCCGGGACCATCTTGCCCGGGATCGTCCAGTTGGCGAGATGTCCTTGGCCGTCGACCTGAAGTCCGCCCAGCACCGTCATGTCGACATGGCCGCCCCGGATCAGGCCGAACGACATCGCGCTGTCGAAACAGCATGCGCCGGGAAGCGCGCTGATCGGGCGACCGCCGGCGTCGGTCAGCAGCGGATGCTCCAGGCCTTGTTCCGGGATCGGCCCCGAGCCGATCAATCCGTTCTCGGACTGGAAGAAAACCTTGAGATCGGCCGGAACGTAGTTCGCAACCAGCGTCGGAATGCCGATGCCGAGATTGACGAGCATTCCCGGGCGCAGCTCGAGCGCGACACGGCGGGCGATGATGGTTTGTGCGTCCATGGTTTCACCCGTTCGCAATGAGGTAATCGACGAGCGGCCCCGGGGTCACGACATGATCCGGCGCGACGACGCCGACCGGCACGATGTTCTCAGCGGTGACGATAACCGTGTCCGCCGCCATCGCCATGACAGGATTGAAGTTGCGGGCGGTCAGCGCGTATTGAAGATTGCCCTGATAGTCGGCCAGGAATGCATGAACCAGTGCGAAGTCGGCGTGCAGCGCCGTCTCCAGCAGGTAGGTCTTTCCGGCCACTTCGATCTTCTGCTTGCCCTGTTCGACTGACGTGCCGACGCCGGTCGGCGTCAGAACGCCGCCCAAGCCGCAGCCGCCTGCGCGGATCCGCTCGACCAGCGTTCCCTGCGGCACCAGGTCGATCGCCATCTTCTGCGCCATCATCTGCTGCTGCGCCTTGGGATTGAGACCGATATGGCTCGCGATCATGCGGGTCACCAGCCCGGCGTCGACCAGCTTCCCGATGCCTTTTGCCGGCACGCCTGCGTCATTGGCGATGACGAAAAGGTTGGACTTGCGCTGTCGCACCAGTTCGTCCACCAAACGCTCGGGCGTTCCGACGCACATGAATCCACCGACCATGACGCTCGCGCCGTCGGGGATTTTGGCGACTGCTTCTTCTACGGAAACGACCTTCATGATCCGGAACTCCGTTGGACTGGAAACCGGAAGACATCGAACACCAGCGGGCAAGCAGTACGTTGATTTGCATCAAGCGCGATGAATGGCAGGTCGGCATTGCCGGAGCGATCGCGCCTTGAAAGCGGCTATGCCTGTCACGCATCCGGCTGGTCGCGGCGCACGCCGATGCCTTCGAGCATGGCGGTCCATAGTTCGCGCACCTGTGCGTGACGGCGTTCGACGGCGGCGTTGACGGCGTCGCGGACTGGCAGCAACCGGGGGCTCTTGAGGAACAATATCTGGGCCTGCATCAGGCGGCCGCTCTCGAACTCGATCCTTCGCAGCGCAACCACGAACGGGTCTTGCGCCGCCGCCTCGAGCGGCAGCAGCGCCGCCGGCCGTATCGCCGCGTGCAACGCGTGTCCAAATGCCGCGGTATCGATCAGAACGCCCTGGGTCCAGTCGGCAACATCGGCCGCGGGCTTCGGCACCCACGCGGCTTCCCAGGAAATACTCAACGATATGTGAGAGGGCTCCAGTGGGAGACGCTCTCAGTCCAAATCCCGTCAGCTCGGTGTCATAGAAGACCGTTGGACGAGTGACGGCAGGAAGGGCGCCCAAGGCTCGCCTTCTTCATGTCCGTCCATCCCCAAAGTCGCCACGATGAGCGGAAGCGCTAGCCCATCTCAGGAAACAGGGGGAACGATAAGTGCCGATAAATAAAACGCATTTTCGTCGTGAGGCGACGTCCGGACACGCCAGGAATTGTTGAAAATCGGCTTTGGGTACTGCAGGTCGTTGGTTCGAATCGAGCTCCCCGACCAGAAAAACCCGGATGAAAAAACGGATGCTCCCGGGCAAACCCAAGAGCATCCGAAGGTTAAAGCGGGTGAATCCGGGGAAGGGAACATCCGCATTGGCGACAAAAGCCAAATTCCGGACCGGCGTCTTTGCGCTGGATCAACCACCAGGGCGACGCCGCCGGCGGCGTCTCAGCTATCCGCCGCCGTCCAGACCTGCCGCCGCAAACCGCCGGGTCCAGCCTCAAAATGCCACCCGGCATAGGCCACGATCCCGCTGTTGCTCGCGATGAGCTGCTCAATGGCGAAATCTGGAGGAAGCCAAGATCGTCATCGAGGGCTGCCGGCATCATTACGACACGGTGCACCCGTACTCATCGCTCGGTTACAGGCCGCCGGCTCCAAAGTTAGCGCCATGCCCGGCTTCGCAACCCGGCCGAGCTTCGCCGGCCACGCCGACGGTAGCGCCACGACCAATCATGAACTAGCATCTATCCCGGTCCACCCAGGGCCGGCCAGATCGTCGAGAACGATCCGATCTTCCGCATCCCGCCAAGCCGATGAACCCGTTCAGTTTTGGCCAACGTAAGGAGACGGCGAATGAATACCGCGGCGCCGCATGAAGAGCCGCGTGGGGTTGGGTTTGCCATCTGCCTCTATCTCGTTGCCTTCGTGACCGGTGCGATCGTGATGAGTTTCGAAATGCTCGGATCGCGCTATCTCGCCCCTGCGTTCGGAGCCGGCATCTATACCTGGGCTTCGTTGATCTCGACGGTGCTGGCGGCGCTGTGTGCCGGCTATTTTCTCGGCGGGTACGTCGCCGACCGCTATCCGTCCCCGACAGTGCTCGGGGCGACGGTGGCCGTTGGCTCGGTCTATTTGCTGGTGTTGCCCACGTTTTCCGAGCAGGTCCTGCAATTTTTCGCTTGGCAAATCGACGACATCAAGTGGGGTAGCCTCGCCGCGGCGATGGCAATTATGCTGTTCCCGGTTACATTTCTCGGGATGTACTCACCCTTCGCAATTCGCCTTTTGATGCGCTCGAAGCAGAACGCCGGGGCGGTTTCGGGAATGGTTTACGGCATCTCCACGGCCGGCAGCATCCTCGGCACGCTCGCGACCACGTTTTTTCTGATCCCGCTGATCGGAACACGCGCGATCACCCTTATGCTTGGTATCCTGGGACTGTTCGGCGGTGCGCTGCTGTTCGCCACTGCTTCGTCGCGGTGGCGGCGGCCCGCCCGGCTTGGCGTTCTCGCGGCGTTGCTTGCGGCGCAGGCGGCGATGCTCCCGCCGGTCCGCGCCGAAGAGTTGTTCGATCCGCAAATCCGCGCCGGCATGCTGGCACGGAAGAACGGCCGGATTGCGCACGTCGAGACCGTCTACAACGACATCTTCGTCACCAAGGACGCAAGCCTGCTCAAAATAAGCTTCCAATGGAAGGGCTGGCACTTCAACCAGTCGGAAGTGAATCTTGCGGACCCCGACGACTTGCCAATGCTGTACACGCGCGCGATGAGCATTGCCGCAATCTTTCCGCAGGACATCAAGCGCGTGCTGGTTATCGGCCTCGGCGCCGGTTCCATTCCGGTTTATCTGCACCGCTTTCTCCCGGACGCGACGATCGACACCGTCGAGCTCGATCCCGGCGTGATCGACGTCGCCAAGAAATATTTCGGGCTTCGCGAGGCGAAAAATTGCCATTTCATCGAGGGTGACGGCCGCGTGTTCCTGAACCGGCATACTGAACCATACGACCTCATCTTCGTCGATGCCTTTACCGGCAGCTACATTCCTTTTCATCTCATGACGAAGGAGTTTTACCAACTGGTGCGTAACCGCCTCGCGCCACACGGTGTGGCGGCGTTCAATTTTATTCCCACCGTTGATCTTTTCGACAGCAATGTTCGCACGGTGAGGCTCGCCTTCGACAACCTCGATTTCTTCAATTCGGGCGACCGGGACCTTTACATGTCGAATGTGATCGTCCTCGGGCGCACTGAACCATTATCCGAAGCCGAGACGGTGCAAAGAGCCGTGGCCGCGCAGGAGCGCTACAAGTTCCGTTTCGATGTGTCGAAGCTCGTCAGCGAAAGGCGCATTCCGGTTCCGAAGGCGCTCAAGGGCGAGGTGCTGACCGACGACTTCGCGGCGGCCGACGTGCTCGATGCGCGTGGCCGCCGGTATCGGCGCGAGAAGTAGCGCAGCCCCATGCCTGATCAAGCCCGTTCCCCAGGTCTGCGCGACCCTGACGGTCGCCATCATGTAGAGCCTTTGAATCAACACGCCGACATCCTTCAGGTCGAGGCGTTCAGCGCTGGACCCGACGATGCAGGTCGGGCATGGTCCGCCATGTCCTGCCTTCGCATCGAGCTTCAGGAGGATTGATGATCGACATCGAGCAAGCGCCGCACTCTGCAGCACCGGGCAAATTCTACCCGCTCGTGCTCTGTTTTTTTGTCGGCAGTGGCCTGGCCGCACTGATCTACGAGATCGTCTGGTTCCAGCTCCTCGAATTCATCATTGGCTCGACTGCCACCTCCCTGGCGGTGCTATTGGGGACTTTCATGGGCGGGATGTGCCTCGGCAGCCTCGCCTTCGCTCGCATCATTCCGGCCTCTTTCCATCCGCTCAGGGTCTATGCGGCCATGGAGCTCGGCATCGGCCTGATCGCCATTCTGGTCTTGTATTTTCTTCCTCCGGCAGCCGACCTTTACGCCAGCATCGCCAGTCAAGGCTTCACCGGCATCTCCTTCCGCGCGCTGCTGTGCGCGGCATTCCTGCTGGCGCCGACGGTGCTGATGGGGGCAACCTTGCCGTGCGCGGCGCGTTGGGTCGAGAGCACGCCCCGAGGCGTGTCCTGGCTGGGGATTCTCTATACCGGCAATCTTGCCGGCGCCGTCTTCGGCTGCCTGCTGGCCGGGTTCTACCTGCTGCGGCTATATGACATGGCGACGGCAACCTTCGTCGCCGCTGCCATCAACGCGCTCTGCGCCGCGCTCGCGTTTCTGCTCGCGGCTTTTGCTCCGCATCGCGCGCCCCCCGCAACCGCTGCCGCCGATCGTGCACCGCTGCGATTGGAATCCATGGCCGCTTACCTCACAATAGCGATCTCGGGATTGACCGCGCTCGGGGCCCAAATTGTCTGGACGCGGCTGTTGTCGCTGCTCCTCGGCCCGTCGGTCTATACGTTCTCGATCATTCTGGCGGTGTTTCTGCTCGGGCTCGGACTCGGGAGCAGTGCCGGATCGCTGCTTGTGCGTAGCGCAAGAAACTCGCTGGTCATGCTCGGCTGGTGCCAGTTTTTGCTGGTCGCCGCCATCGCCTGGGCTGCATTCAGCATCGACGCCTGGCTGCCTTACTGGCCGGTCGATCCACGGCTCAGCATCAATCCGTGGCTGACGTTCCAGCTCGACCTGGCGCGCTGCCTATGGGCCGTGCTTCCGGCGGCCTGCCTGTGGGGGGCGAGCTTTCCGCTTGCACTCGCGGCTGCGGCTCCCCAGCATGAGGATTCGGGACGGATGGTCGGGGCCGTGTATGCGGCGAATACGGTCGGCGCGATCGTCGGCGCGGTCGGCTTCAGCCTGATCCTCATCCCGGCGGTCGGCACGCTATGGTCGCAGCGGATTCTGATGGCCGCCGCAGCGGTCGCCGCCATGCTGGTCCTGCTGGCGGGGCTGCGCGCGGGCGTCCCCGCCGCCGGCCGGCGCGTGCCCGTCACTGCGGTCCTGGGCGCCATCGTTGCGGTCCCGATCGCAGCCGCGGTGCTCGCCTACGGCGTGCCGCCCGTACCTGGTGAGCTATACGCCTTCGGCCGCACGATCATGAACCGCGTTTTACGTGCCGAAGATGCTTTACGTCGGCGAGGGAATGAATGCGTCGGTGGCGGTGTCGGAGGACGAGGAGAAGACCCGCTATTTCCATGTCAGCGGCAAAACCGAAGCAGGGACCCATCCGATCGACATGCGCCTGCAGCGCATGCTCGGCAACCTGCCGATGCTAATGGGACCAAAACCGCGATCCGTGCTCGTCGTCGGCTTCGGCGCCGGGGTCACGGCCGGCAGCTTCGTCGCCTACCCCGAGATCGAGCGCATCGTGATCTGTGAAATCGAGCCGCTTATCCCGCGGATGGTCTCGGGCTTTTTCAGCGAGGAGAACTTCAACGTGGTGAAGGACCCGCGGGTCGAGATCGTTTACGACGACGCTCGCGGCTTCATCCTTACCTCCAAGGAGAAGTTCGACATCATCACCAGTGACCCGATTCACCCGTGGGTCAAGGGCTCGGCCGCACTCTATACGCGGGAGTATTTCGAACATGTGAAGCGGCATCTCAAGCCGGGCGGAGTGGTCACGCACTGGGTTCCGCTCGACGAGACCACGATTGAGGCGGTGAAGAGCGAGATGGCAACATTCTTCGCCGTCTTTCCAAATGCAACCGTTTGGATCAACGACCGGGACAACGGCGGCGACGTGGTGATGTTCGGCCAGGTCGATCCCGCGCCGATCAATGTCGATGAGGCAGTGCAACGATTCGATCGCGTCGACAACGCGCGCGCCGCCCAATCCCTGCGCGATATCGGTTTCGTATCGGCGATCGATTTGCTGTCGAGTTATGCCGGCCGCGGTCCCGATCTTTCGGCGTGGCTGAAGGGCGCCGCGATCAACACGGATCACAACCTGCGCCTGCAATACCTGGCCGGAATGGGTCTCAATGTGGACGCACAGGAACAGATACATCTGGGGCTGATGAAGGCGCGGCGGATTCCTCCTGATCTCTTCGTCGGCTCCGCGGAGACCCTCGCCGAATTGCGGAATGCGATCGAAAACAGCAAGCGCGGCTCTGACGCCGGTGCCCCTTGGCAGAGATAAGCTGACCGGCCCTCGAGCATATTGTGAGAAGCAGACGTGGTCGGTTCTTGCGTGCCTGTTGCCCGGAGGCACGCCGTCGCCGTTGGATTTTCAGTCGGAATCCCCCCGTTTCGCGCCGCGACCGAGCGCAAATTGACCGACCGAGCCCTCGACGTGGAATTCGATCCCGGTCATCTTCGCGAACAGATCGATATTGTTGGTCCCGATCGCGCATCCACCCAGCCCCATATCGGTCGCCATCATGTAGAGCGTCTGGAGCAATACGCCGACATCCTTCAAGATCAGCGAATAGGCGACGGAGCTGTACTTCCATGAAACCCGGCCAAAGCGCGCGGCGATCGTGATCAGGATCTGGGGCGCGGCAGGCGCGCCCATCGCAAATTCGGCTGCCGTCAACAGCGCTTCGAGTTCCTGCGCGCGCACGCCGATCGGCACCAGCGCGTGCCGGTCGGCGTCGTAATGATAGAATCCGCGTGGCAAGCCCTTCGCAGTTGGCGACGGTCAGATAGAGCTCGAGCTCGTAAGCGCCGCCTCCCGACGGATACGGCCTTGCGGCGTACTCGATCTCAGGACCGCCGTCGCCAAATCGGGCCCGCTTTTCCATTTCGACTGGATGCGCGCGGTGCTGTCGAGAAACCGTGAAAGCTCGGCGAGCGTGATCGGCTGCTGGTCGTCGAAGTCGCGCGTCGAATGACGTTCACGCAGCAGCGTTGCGACCGGCGAATTGGTCTGCGAAGGCGCGGCAGAAAACTCGCGCAGATCGATTTTCTTCCCGGGCCAGCGGCGGCCGCACCGCCGGAAGCGGAGATATGACGCCCGCATAGGGATAAAGCCCGCCCAGCGGGTTGGCCTGCCGGCCTTCCGTGCTGCGGGTGTGGAACAGCAGATCGTGAAAGTCCCAGAGCACGAGGTTGTCGTCGCCCTCGGCCGGCCGGAGGCCATCGCCGCCGGCAGCGTCGAGCTTGAAAAGGATCTGGCAATCCACCAGCAAGGCGAGAAGCTCGATCCCCGGAAAGCCGTCCTGCCGCCGGAACCGGCTGATTTTTTGCGGTGTCGACAACAGGGCGAGGGCGGCCGCAATCTTCGGATCGCAAATTCTGAACAACGCGCCGGCGCGGGGCGATTCCAGGACCATCTCATTGCCGCGCCGTCGCAAATACGCGAACCGCGACAGCACGATGATGTCGGCATTGCCGAGCTTTGGCGTTTGCGGCCAATAATCGGGCAATCTGCGGCTCGATGACGACCTGGTCCTTATCGTCGCGCGAGCTGCCCGAGGCGGTACTCCAGAAGACCGCGCCGGGCCAATCGCCGGACCAACAGATCGACTTCCTTGTCGACCGCGCTGCCGTCGGACGCAAACGAGCCGAGCGGCAGACCTGTGCGCAGTTCCTGCGCACGCTTCGCCGCGCCGGCGCTGAACTTTCCCAGGCCGACCGCATGACCATCGAAGCAGGCGGCGATACTCCCGTCCGCGTGCGCTTCGAGCGTGATGTGGGCGCTCAGTCGGGCGGAAATGGTTGGCGGCGCGATCCGCCGCCCTGTCTTTTTTCCGGGAGCGCGCAAGCCGGCATGCCCCTCAGGTGTGCGGAAGGAACGGCGTAAGTTCGCTTTCCGGCAGCGGCCGATCCAGCAATCCGAGTTTTACCGGAACATCGTAAAGCCGGCCCGGTCCGAAGCGGCGATAGAAATGCCGCAGTCCCGGAACGATCACCCGGACGACCGGGACCTCGACGTCGGGCCGCGTCTGATTGAGGACGAGGAAATCGAGGCCGGCGCGCCTGGCGATATCGACGCAGGCGTCGACCTGCTCGCGCGTGTTGTCGAGAGGGCCGAACTTCGAGCCGGAGCCCGGTTGGACCGTCGGATTGCCGCTTGGCGTCAAGAAGGGATGGTCCTGCAGGCGCAATGGAGTGTTGCCGTCGAGGCTCGATTTCTCGCCGGTTCCGCCTCCCATGAGACCGATGGACAGGAACTGGTTCAGCTCCGTCAACGTACGCAGCATGGCAATGCGGGGATCGAAGTGCGCGCCGGAGCCGAACTCGATATTTTCCTGTCCGTTCTGCATCCAGTGCAAGATCGCCACATAGGTCGGAATGCCGAGATCGCTGGTGACGTCGAGCACCCACAGCTTGCGTCCGGCTTCGGCAAGCTGGGTTTGCAGATCGCGAATGTAGGAATCGTTGAACTGGCTCGAGGTCCACTTCCGCCCGTTGCAATCGGTTGTACCACCAGATCGCGTAGGCATCCCGCTCCACCAGTTCGAGGAATCCCTGGACGATGGCTTCCTCGAGCGTGTTGCCGGCCGCGCAGCCGTTGGAATCCGCATGGAAGGCGGCAGGGCCGCTGTAGAAAAAATACAACAGGCTGGTCGGAAGATATTTGAAGCGTTGGTCGCGCAGAGACCAGACCGGCGACCACTCGATCTTGGCCGATGGATCGAATGGAGCCGGGGCCATCTGGGGATCGCTCGAATCGTCTGTCGGCGTCTCGCTCTGGCCGGTATTGCGCGTCGCTGAACAGCAAGACGTCGTTGGGAAGAATGGCATCGCCCGGCGCAAAATCCGTGAACCGCCGCGTCACCCTGATCTCGTCGCCCTGAAAAATCCCCGAATAACGCTCGATCGCCTCCATCAGCGCGCTGGCTTCAGCCTGCTCGGCGGTAGAGCCCTTGCCGAAGCTGCCGCCGGTCAGTCCCGCCCTGAGCTGATTGACGTTCTGGGCCGGCGCCGAGAAATTGTGCGCCGCATAAAAGTTGGTGTTCATCGGCAAATCGGCTTCGATCCGCTCGAGCCGCGTGACCACACCGGTGAGAGGGCTCACATGCTTTCGGAAGCGTGCCACCGTGGCCCGCGACGACACGGTCCGGTATCCGCCGCTGGTCATGACCAGCTTGGCGCCGGGGCCAAGCTCGATCGGCGCCGGCGCCCGGCGCGGGTCCCGCAGCTTCTTGCTGCCGCAGGTCGGACATTGCGGGCGGGCCGCCACGTAATGCTTCACGATGGTCGAGCCCAACAAATCGTGACTGATGATGTGATCGTTCAACTCGGTGCGAAAGCCGGTAGCGATCGCCTTGGCAACCTCGAGGGCCGCAAACTGGATTGCGCCTTGTCCGAGCGTGTTGCGGGCGAGCGGTGAAACGGCGACCGGGCGCGCCGGTCCGCGGTCGAGAAACCCCTTGACCTCCCGATTTCGTATCATGCGATCGAACAGGCAGGTCCAGCAGGCGCTCGTTGCCTGGGCTGAACACCGGTCCCACCAGCGGAAAGGCGCCGGAGGGTTGCACGAGCAGCCAGGGCGTACGGTCCGACACCCGCTGCCGGTTCAATTCGGCCAGCCGTCGTTCGAGATAGTCGTTCACCAGCGTGACCGTCAGGTCGGGAGAACGCTTGACGACGCGAACGCCGAGCTCGCCCAGGGCGGCGCCGAGCTCGGCCGCACCCTGCACGTCGATCGATTCAATGCGCACACGACAATTCCCGAGATTTTGCTCTGCGATTCCAGGCGGCAGGCCGAGGCTCGCCCAATAGCCGGCCACGGCGCCGGCGGAAGAGCGCGATGCCGGGACGATATAGCGGCGCTCGATCAGCCGCTTGAGGGCTTCCTCGATCTTGTCGGACGGAAAATCCCGCTCCAGCTCGCGAACGAGCTGCCGAAAGGCTCTTTCCGCCTTTTCCTATCGCGGAGGCGAGGGCGCAATAGAGCTCGCCGTGAAGAAAGAACTTCCGGTCCTCGGAATAGAGGCAGACGACGTCCGGCGGCAGCACATAGACGGTGAAATTCGGCGCGAACTGCGGAATGTCTTTGCTGGCGTGCCGCGCAAGGCTGGTCCTGCGATTGCCTGTCATGACGTCAGCACGCGCACCTTGCCCACCACTCCGGTTCGCCGGTGCAAGGCGTATTCTTCGACCACTGGAATTCCCTCGTCCAGCTCGCGCGCTGGCATTTCTCGATAAGGTCGGAGACCGACCCGGCCGTCATGCGCGAGGCCTGCCCACGCACGCGGGCAGCACTGCAAAGAACACATGGATTGGCCGGGTCGATTGTGTCGAACCCGGCCATGACGACCTGCGTTTGTCAACGTAATCGGAAAGCGGTCTGGGCTAGCAAAGGCGGCAAGCTCCCCACGACAGACAGCAGGCTCCGCCGCAGCCCGCAACCTCCGCAGCCTCCGCAGCCTCTGCAGCCTCTGCAGCCTCTGCAACCTCTGCAGCCTCTGCAGCCGCAGCCGCGGGCTTCCTGGACGACGCCCCGAGCCGCTGGTGTGTTCTCCTTGTCGAAGACATAGAACGTCGCCAGGCTGACGTCGGCGATTTCCTCTTCACCGAGAGTGAATGCCTGATTGGGCACCAGGTTCGGTGTCTGCGGCACGTCCTGCGTCGGCACGGCCGCTGCCGATGCACCGCCCACCAGTGAAAAAGTCAACCCGGCGGCCCCTAACACCGGTACGGATTTCGTCACACGCTTTCGCTTCGAAGCTTGCTTCACCCGTGCCATAGTCGCATTCCTCCATACCTAAAAGATGATTCAGAGTCCCGCTCGATAATTCTACGCTCTGCAAATGCGCCATGCAAGACTGGCCGGTACTGCGCAATGCGTGCATGCGCCGAAGATTTCATCGTTCATGAACGGCCTCGGCGCCGCTGATCGGAATCAATTTCAACTAAGTCAGATAATTCATAAATTGCATCGAAATTTTGATTCTCAGGCCGTTGATCCGGGCCAGCGACGCGAGGCGTATCGCTTTCGTTGCGCTGCACTCTTGGTGGAATGCAGAGGGCGCCGTGTCCATCCTTGCATTCGCTCCGTCCCGCCGTTATTCAGGCCAAAGCACCTAGCCTCTCAATCATGCGCCGGAAAAGAAGCCTGGTCGGCTCGATGCGGCGCGCGCGACTGTTTGCAGGCTCGAACGGAGAAACCGACATGGTCGATTATCCCGGACGTTTCGTCTGGTACGAGCTGATAACGACGGACATGGCGGCCGCCAAGGCCTTCTACGCCAACGTCGTGGGCTGGGGCGCGCAGGACGCGTCGACGCCCGATCTGGCCTACACCTTGTTTACCGCTGGAGGGGCCTCGGTAAGCGGACTCATGGACCTGCCGGAGGACGGCGAGGAAAATGGGCGCGACGCCGAGGTGGATGGGGTATGTCGGCGTCAACGACGTGGACGCTACTGCCGACCGCATCAAGCGTCTCGGCGGAGCCGTGTACGTCCCGCCGACCGACAGCAACATCGGCCGCATTTCGGTCGTCGCTGACCCGCAAACGGCAACGCTTGGGTTGGTCGAAGGGGCTGAAACCCGGCCAACAGCAGCCTGCCGAACTGGGCGAACCGGGGCGCGTGGGCTGGCATGAGTTGCTCGCCGCCGACTGGGAGAAGGCGTTTGCTTTCTACAGCGAGCTTTTCGGCTGGCAGAAAGAGGACGCCGATATCGGTCCGACGGACACGTATCAGTTGTTCTCCGCCGGCGGGCAGACGATCGGCGGCATGTTCACCAAGAATGCCGGAGGAGCCGCTCCCGTTCTGGCTTTATTATTTCGATATCGACGACATCGACGCGGCCGCGGAGCGCGTGAAGACCGGTGGCGGCCAGATCTTCGAGGGCCCACTTGAATTGCCGGGCGGCAGCTGGATCGTCCGATGCAGGGACCCTCAGGGCGCCGCGTTCGCGCTGCAGGGAAAGCGAAGCCAGGATGCATCGGCGAGCCCCTGCCTCGGAAGTCGGCTGGTCCACCGAGTGGGGCGGGTTTTCATCGAAAGGCAGGTTGGTCACCAAGCCCCGCGGTTAGGGGCGAGCTTCGGATTCGGGAGACCAGGGATCAGCCAGCCTTGATCAGGCTGGCTTGGCTGTTGCCGCCGCTGGCTTGGGAAGCGGCTTGTCCTGCCTTTTCGACCAGGAGATGTAGTAGGCGACGATGGTCATGATCGCGATGCCGGTCACGCTGACGAAAATCTGCGCGAACAGCGAGCCCGAACTCATCATCAGTTCGAAATGTCCGACAAAGGACAGGAAGACGCCGACGCAGAACACCGCGAGCGACTGCTGACCGCAGACGATGAGGGGATCGAACACCTTCCATTCCAGGCCCGGCCAGTCCTTGGGCACGAACCGGATGACCAAGATCACGATCACCACGAAATGCAGGAAGCGATAGGGCGCCAGATTGGTCTTGTCGTTGGGGTTGAACGTTGAATAGAGCCAGTGCGGGAACATCGCGCCGAAATCCGGAAACCTGCCCGCCATGGTCATCACCAGCGCCGAGGATGAGATAGGCGATGCAAAAATAGAGGGTGATGCGCGCATTGATAATCGACATCGACTTCCTGGCGCCGCCCGAGCGCGCACCATGAGCCGAACACGAACAGCACCTGCCAGCAGAACGGGTTGAAGTACCAGGTCGCCGGCGGGATAGGCCGTCAAATTCCAGCCGAACTGCCGGGCGGCGAGCCACAGCGCGATCGAGGCCAGCATCGTCAGGTTGGGCTGGCGCAGCATGATCCACAGCACCGGCGGAAATAATCCCATCAGCACGATGTAGAGCGGAAGCACGTCGAGATTGACCGGCTTGAATTTCAGCAGCAGTCCCTGGCGCAGCGTTTCGGTCGCATTGTCGACCAGGCCCGCGACGTTGAATTCGTTGATGATCTCGGAATCGCCGAAGCGCAGCGCGAGATAGCTGATCGAAGCAATGTAGATGACGAACAGGATGATATGCGCGACGTAGAGCTGCCAGACGCGCTTGGTCAGGCGGGTGGCGCCGACGATGAAGCCGCGTTCGAGCATCATCCGGGCGTAGACGAAGGACGCGGTATAGCCCGAAATGAACACGAACAGGTCGGCGGCGTCGCTGAAGCCATAATTCCGCGTGGTGATCCAGTTCACGACGTTGTCGGGAATGTGGTCCAGAAAGATCGCCCAGTTCGCGACCCCGCGAAACAGGTCGAGCCGGAGATCGCGTCCTTTTTCGGGCAGGGTTGCGTTGATTTTCATGGGTGCCGTTTCGAAGTGATGCGTTCGCAGGGGAATCGAGCAGCGGGACAGGGGTGTCAGCCGCGCAAGCGGCCAAGATTGTCACAGCGCAGCATAATGACTATACCGGTCGGGAAAATGTAACATCCAGGGCTGGGAATCACCGATCAAAATTCCTGAAAGGTGTCTCTATACTATCCTGGCCGTTTCCACCACGCGCTTCCATGCCGCATATCTCACGGGGCCCGATCATCCATGACCGCACGCATCTTTAAGCCCGCCAAAAACGCGATGCAATCGGGGACCGCCAAGACCAGGGAATGGCAGCTCGACTACGAGCCGGAGCAGCCGCGCGCGATCGAGCCCTTGATGGGCTGGACCTCTTCCGGCGACATGAAGCAGCAGCTGACCATTCGCTTCGACACCAAGGAAGAGGCGGTGGCCTATTGCGAGCGCAAGGGCATTCCCTACCAGGTGATCGAACCGAAGGAGCCGGCGCGCCGGCAAGCCGCCTATGCCGACAATTTCGCATTCCGGCGCGGCGAACCCTGGACCCATTAGGGGCCGCATCGCCGAGGGCATGTCCCGGCATTCCCCTCAAGACCGAAAGTTCTGGGGTTGCCTAAGGCGGCGGCGCAATGACACCATGACGCCAGCCCCGATGCGCAAATTGCGGCGCACAATAAACTGCTGAAGGCCATGCCGCTTCATTCCAGTATCGATCCCACCTCGTCCGATTTTGCCCGCAACGCCGAGGCCATGCGCGCGCTGGTCGCGGAGCTTCGGCAAAAGCTCGATGCAGGTTGCCGGCGGCGGCGGCGAGGCATCGCGTGCCCGGCACACCTCGCGCGGCAAGATGCTGGCGCGTCAGCGCGTCGATCTGCTGATCGATCCCGGCACGGCGTTTCTCGAACTGTCGCCGCTGGCGGCCTACGGCCTCTATGGCGGCGACGTGCATTCCGCCAGCATCATCACCGGGGTGGGGCGGATCTCGGGTCGCGAATGCGTGTCGTCGCCAACGATGCGACCATCAAGGGCGGCACCTATTATCCGATGACGGTGAAGAAGCATCTCCGCGCGCAGGATATCGCCCGGCAGAACAATCTGCCCTGCGTCTACATGGTCGATTCCGGCGGCGCGTTCCTGCCGCTGCAGGACGAGATTTTTCCGGACGAGCGGCATTTCGGCCGCATCTTCTACAATCAGGCGCAGATGTCGGCGCCGGGCATTCCGCAGATCGCCATCGTGATGGGCTCCTGCACCGCCGGCGGCGCCTATGTCCCGGCGATGTCGGACGAGAGCATCATCGTGCGCAATCAGGGCACGATCTTTCTCGGCGGACCGCCGCTGGTGAAGGCGGCCACCGGCGAGGTCGTCACCGCGGAAGAACTGGGCGGCGCCGACGTGCACTCGCGGCAATCCGGCGTCACCGATCACTATGCGCAGAACGACAGCCACGCGATCGGCATTGCGCGGCGCATCGTCGCCACGCTGAAGCAGCCCGCGCGCAGCCGCTTGAACATGCGCGAGCCGCGCGAGCCGCTGTTTGCGCCCGAGGAGATCTACGGCGTGGTCCCCGCCGACGGCCGCAAGCCGTTCGACGTGCATGACATCATCGCGCGCGTGGTCGACGGTTCGGAATTCGACGAATTCAAGAAACTGTACGGCCAGACCCTGATCTGCGGCTTCGCCCATATCTGGGGCTATCCGGTCGGCATCATCGCCAACAACGGCATCCTGTTCAGCGAGAGCTCGCTGAAGGGCGCGCATTTCATCGAGCTGTGCTGCCAGCGCAATATCCCGCTGGTGTTCCTGCAGAACATCACCGGCTTCATGGTCGGCAAGAAATACGAGGCCGGCGGCATCGCGCGCGATGGCGCCAAGCTGGTGACGGCGGTGGCGACCGCGGGCGTGCCGAAATTCACCGTCGTGATCGGCGGCTCCTACGGCGCCGGCAATTACGGCATGTGCGGCCGCGCCTACAGCCCGCGCTTCCTCTGGATGTGGCCGAACGCCCGGATCTCGGTGATGGGCGGCGAACAGGCCTCGATGGTGCTGAGCCAGGTCCGGCGCGACAACATCGAGGCCAAGGGCGAGACATGGTCGGCGGAGGAGGAGGAAAAGTTTCGCAGCCCCATCCGCGCCCAATATGAAAGCCAGGGCAGTCCCTACTACGCCACCGCGCGGCTGTGGGACGACGGCGTGATCGATCCCGCCGATACCCGGCTGGTGCTCGGCCTTGGACTTTCGGCCGCGGCCAACGCGCCGATCGAGCCGACGCGTTTCGGCCTGTTCAGGATGTGACGATGGATCGCCCCAAGCAGTACCGGCGATTTCACACCCTCCTGATCGCCAATCGCGGCGAGATCGCCTGCCGCGTGATCCGCACCGCGAAGGCGATGGGCCTGCGCACGGTCGCGGTCTATTCCGAGGCCGACCGCGACGCCATGCATGTCGCGATGGCCGATGAGGCCGTGCTGCTCGGGCCGGCGCGGGCGCGCGACAGCTATCTCAACATCGAGCGCGTGATCGAGGCGGCGCGCAAGACGCGGCGCCGAGGCCGTGCATCCCGGCTACGGCTTTCTGTCCGAGAGCGCCGAATTCGCGCAGGCCTGCCTCGATGCGGGACTGGTATTCGTCGGCCCGACCGCCGCCATGATCAGGGTGATGGGTTCGAAGTCGGGCTCGAAAATGCTGATGGAGCAGGCCGGCGTGCCGCTGGTGCCGGGCTATCACGGCGAAGCCCAGGACGAGGCGACGCTGGCGAAGGCCGCCGACAAAATCGGCTTTCCGGTTCTGGTCAAGGCGTCCGCCGGCGGCGGCGGGCGCGGCATGCGCATCGTGCGTTCGGCCGGCGAGCTTGCGGCCGCCATCGTCAGCGCCAAGCGCGAGGCCAAGGCCGCCTTCGGCGACGATCGCATGCTGATCGAGAAATTCGTCGAAAACCCGCGCCACATCGAGGTGCAGATCATCGGCGACAGCCACGGCAATCTGCTGTCGCTGTTCGAGCGCGAATGCACCTTGCAGCGGCGGCATCAGAAGGTGATCGAGGAAGCGCCGTCGCCGACGCTTGACGCCGTCCAGCGCGAGGCGGTCTGCGCCGCCGCGCGCAAGGCGGCCGCCGCGGTCGATTATGTCGGCGCCGGCACCATCGAGTTCGTCTCCGACGGCAAGGACGTGTTCTTCATCGAGATGAACACCCGCCTGCAGGTCGAGCATCCCGTGACCGAGCTGATCACCGGCATCGATCTCGTGGAATGGCAGTTGCGGGTCGCGTTCGGCGAAAAGCTGCCGCTGACGCAGGACCAGATCAAGCTGAACGGTCACGCCATCGAGGCGCGGGTCTATGCGGAAAATCCGCACAAGAATTTCATGCCGTCGGTCGGCCGGATCAGGACCTGGCGCATGCCGGAGGCAGTCGAACGGCCTGCGCATCGACGCCGGCTATCGCGAGGGCGATGCGGTCTCGCCGCATTACGACGCCATGCTGGCCAAGGTGATCGCGTGGGCGCCGACCCGCGACGAGGCGATCGAGCGGCTCAATCGCGGGCTCGAAGAGACCGATGTTCGCGGCATCGTCAGCAACATTCCGTTCCTGTCGGCGCTGGTGACGCATCCGGAGGTGCGCGCCAATACCATCGACACCGGCTTCATCGAACGCGAACTGAAGAACCTGACGCCGTCAGCTCCGGCGCCGCACGATCTCGAACTCTGCGCGGCCGTGGCGGCCATTCTCGGCGAGGAAGCGAAGGCCGCGGGCGCGGAAGCGCATTCGCCGTGGCGAACGGCGGGCTGGATGCCGGTCGGTCGGCGGCAGCGGGTGTTTACGTTCCGGCATGGGCAGGGGGCCGAACACGAGGTAACCCTGCACTACGGCAACGGTCCCGCGACGCTGTCGATCGGCGAACGCGAACTTGCCTTCACATCTTCGCCCGGCGTCGCGGACGGCTTCGATCTCACGCTCCACGGCGTCAAATCCCATGTCGTCGCCGTGATCGAAGGCCATGAACTCTACCTGCGCACCCGCAACGGCCGCTTCGACCTGCATTGGGTCGATCCGTTCGGCGGCGACGACCGAGGAGCAGGTCGGCGAGGACAAGATCGTGGCGCCGTTGCCGGGCACCGTGGTGGCGCTGCTGGCTGAAGTCGGCGCCAGCCTCGAGAAGGGCGCGCCGATCCTCACGCTTGAAGTGATGAAGATGGAGCAGACCCTGCGCGCGCCGTTCGCCGGCGTGCTGAAAGCTGATCAAATGCAAGGTCGGCGATATCGTCGGCGAAGGCGTCGAACTCGCCGAGGTCGAGCCGGCAGGCCAGTGAGATCAGCATGAGCGATTCCGTGCGCATCGTCGAAGTCGGCCCGCGCGACGGCCTGCAGAACGAAAAGACGCCGGTCAGCGTCGCCGACCGCATTGCCTTCATCGAGGCGCTGGTCGGCCGCGGGGCTGCACACCGTCGAGGTCGGGGCCTTCGTGTCGCCGAAGGCGATCCCGCAGATGGTGAATTCGGACCAGGTGCTGCGCGGCGTCAACCATCATCCCGGCAGCGAATTCCACGTGCTGGTTCCGAACGAAAAGGGCTATGAGGCCGCGCGCGCCGCCGGCGCAAAAGTGATCGCGGTGTTTGCTTCGGCGTCCGAAGGTTTTTCGCGCGCCAATATCAATTGCTCGGTCGCCGAATCCATCGAGCGCTTCAAGCCGGTCGTGGCGCGCGCCAGGGCCGACGGCGTCAAGGTGCGCGGCTATATCTCCTGCGTGCTCGGCTGCCCCTTTGACGGCGAGGTGAAGCCGCAGGCGGTCGTCGATGTTGCGAAAACGTTGTGGGAGCTCGGCTGCTACGAGGTCTCGCTCGGCGACACCATCGGCGTCGGCACGCCGCTGAAGGCGCGGCATTTGTTGCGCGCGGTGGCGGGCGCGGTGCCGATGGCGCATCTCGCGATGCATTTTCACGACACCTACGGCCAGGCGCTGGCCAATCTCTATGCCGGGATGGAGGAGGGCGCGCGCGTGATCGATTCCGCTGCCGGCGGTCTCGGCGGCTGCCCCTACGCGCCCGGCGCCACCGGCAATGTCGCGACCGAGGACGTGGTCTACATGCTGGAGGGCATGGGCATTGCGACCGGGGTTGACATGACAAAACTGGTGGCGGCGACCAATACGATCAGCCGGCTGATCGGGCGTGCGCCGGTGAGCCGGGTGGCGGCGGCGATCAATGCGAAGCGGGCGAATAGCGTAGGTGAGCGCACAATACGCCTTAATGACAAGACGTATCTGTGGGCATGCTTGGCTTTGCCCGGCCTACTGGCTATCTCGGAGTGACGGCTGCTCTCACCGTCCCCCGTCCGGCCCCATCACAAGATCGGGCAGGTAGGTCGAAATCCCCGGCAGGAAGCACAGCACCAGCACTGCCAGCATCATCAACAGCACGAAGGGCAATGTGCCCCAGATCACCTCGCTCAGGGGAATGTCGGGCGCGACATTGCGGATGACGAAAATATTCAGGCCGACCGGCGGATGGATCAGCCCCATCTCCATCACGATGGTCATGATGACCCCGAACCAGATGATGTCGAAATTGGCCGCGCGCAGCGGCGGCAGGATGATCGGCGCGGTCATCAGGATGATCGAGACCGGCGGCAGGAAGAAGCCGAGCACGACGACCATCACCAGGATCGCCGCCAGCAATTCCCAGCGCGGCAGGTGCATGGCGACGATCGATTCGGCGACCGATTGCGAGATGTGCAGATAGCTCATGACGTAGGAATAGAGCAGCGACATGCCGATGATCATCATCAGCATGGTGGATTCCCGGATCGTCGAGGTCAGGATCGGCGCCAGATCGGAAGGCCGCCACACGCTGTAGATCAGCGCGATCAGCGCCAGCGCCAGCAGCCCGCCGAGGCCTGCGGTTTCCGAAGGCGTCGCAAAGCCGCCGTAGAGCGCGATCATCACGCCGGTCAGCAGCAGCACGAACGGCAGCACCCGCGGCAGCACGCTGAAGCGCTCCGCCATGGTGAACTCGTCGCGCTGCAGGATGGCCGAAGCCGCGCCGGTCTTGGGCGTAAAGCGCGCTGGCCGCGGCGTATTCCTTGCGGAAGCGCAGCACCGCGTAGACGCCGAACAACGTGACCAGCAACAGGCCCGGTCCGATGCCGGCGAGGAACAGCCGGCCCAGAGATTTTTCCGCGGCGACCGCGAACAGGATCATGGTGATCGAGGGCGGCAAGAGGATGCCGAGCGTGCCGCCGGCGGCGATGATGCCGGCGGCGAATCCGCCGGAATAACCGCGCTTGCGCATTTCCGGGATGCCGGCGGAGCCGATCGCCGAGCAGGTGGCGGGCGAGGAGCCCGCCATCGCTGCGAACAGCGCGCAGGCAAACACGTTGGCGACGCCGAGCCCGCCGGGCACGCGATGCAGCCAGGCGTGCAGCGCCGAATACAGATCCTGCCCGGCGCGCGATTTGCCGATCGCCGCGCCCTTCAGGATGAAGAGCGGGATCGACAACAGCGTGATCGAGGCCATTTCCTCGTAGACGTTCTGGGTCACGGTATCGAGCGAGGCGGCGGGCATGTAGATGCCCATGAACACCACCGCGACCGCGCCGAGCGCAAACGCGATCGGCATGCCCGAGAACATCGCAAACAGGGTGGCCAGCCCGTAACTGATGCCAATTCCAACGACCGTCATCGGCGTGCGCTACCGGTGAGCGGAATGACGATCTGCAGCAGAATCTGCACGCACAACAGCGTCATGCCCGCCGCCATCAGGCCGTAGGGGATCGCCAGCGGCGGCGACCACATCGAATTCGAAACCTGGCCGTCGGCCCAGGCTTCATGCGCGAGCGTCCAGGATTTCCAGGTGAAGAACCCGCAGAACAGGAAGCTTGCGACATCGACCAGCCACAGCCTGATCGCGGTTGGCCATGGGCGACAAGCAGGCCGACGAACGCCTCGATGCCGATATGGCCGCGACTGCCCCTGCACATAGGCCGCCGTCATGAAGGTCGCGCCGACCAGGAGAAACACGGCCGCCTCGTCCTGCCAGTAATTGGCGCTGTGAAACAGCGCGCGGCTCAGCACGCTGTAGCTGAGGATGGCGCAGGCCGCGATCAGCGCCAGCGACAGCGACGACGACGATGACGATGTTGCAGACGTCAAGCGAACGTTCGACCGCCGCCACGAGCGCATTGCCCGCGGCGGCGTTCGGAACGGTCATGCTTGATCCGGAAGCGGACCATGCATCATGCGGCGACGTCGGACGCGAGCTTCAACAGGCTGGCCGCGGTCGCGGTCTTCGCGCCGTAGTCCTTCCACGCGGTATCCCGCGCGATGTCGCGCCATTTGCCGACGGTGGCGACGTCAAGCGCGGCGATCTTGCAGCCGGCCTTCTCGTAGACCTTGGCCACCTCGATATCGTCGTCCTGCGCGCCCTTCTTGCCGAACGCTTCCAGTTCGGTGCCGACCGCGAGGATGATGTCCTGATGCTTCTTCGGCAGGCCGTCGAAGATCGACTTCGACATCATCAGCGGCTCCAGCATGAACCAGTAGGACGCGGCGGCGCCCGAGGTCAGGGCCTTCGAGACTTCCTCGAGCCGGAACGAAATCAGGCTGGTGGAGGAGGTGATGCCGGCGTCGCAGGCGCCGGTCTGCATCGCCGCATAGATTTCGTTCGACGGCACCGACAGCACGGATGCGCCCGCGGCCTGCAGCACCATATCCATCTCGCGCGAGCCGCCGCGGACCTTCATGCCCTTGGCGTCTTCCGGGGCGACGATCGGCTTCGAGCGGCTGGCGACGCCGCCGGCCTGCCAGACCCAGGTGAGCAGAATGATACCCTTGTCGGCCAAAAAGTCCGTCAGCGCCTTGCCGACCGGCTGGCTCTTCCAGCGCAAGCCCTGATCGTAGGTCGAGACCAGGCCGGGCATCAGGCCGATATTGGTCTCCGGCAATTCGCCGCCGGCATAGGGCATCGGATAGAGGCTGATATCGAGCGCGCCTTTGCGCATCGCCGAGAATTGCGCGTTGGTCTTGATCAGCGACGAGTTCGGATAGACCTCGGCCGCGATCTCGCCGCCGCTGCGCTTTGCCACTTCAGCGGCGAACATCCGGCACATCCGGTCGCGGAAATCGCCCTTGTCGATGGTGCCGCCGGGAAACTGGTGCGAGATTTTCAGCGTGGTGGCGGCCTGCGCCGTTCCTGTCCCGAAACGCAGAATGGCGGGCGCGGCAAGCGTGGATGCGAGGATGTGGCGGCGTGTGAGCATGAAGATCTCCCCTGGGCGATTATTGATTGGAATGGTTCGAGAGGCCCGCAAGGCTTATAGCCCGGTATTCGCCCGTCTGATAGTTCGAAGCCGGCTAAGAAAGCGTTAGCCTTGTTGCGGCGCACACTTGGCCGAAAGATTCGACGGAAAAAAGACCGAATAGCGTCTTTTGACCGGCGTTCATCGGCCTGATCCAGGAACACGCGCAAAAGCCCTGCGCCGGAAATTTTTTCGAAGGCCTCGTAACAAACGAGGTCGCGGGACCGTCCTGAACATAGCGGCATCAGTCGCTTTCAAACCGCTTCTCAAAGGGATGACCCACCAATGACCATCAGCACCCGCATTGCGCTCGGAATTTCAGCCGCCGTCCTGTCGCTCAGCCTGGCGCTGGCGCCCGCCGCCTTCGCCCAGGACAAGATGGGCAAGGACGACGGCATGAAGAAGGACACCATGTCCAAGGACTGGCATGAAGAAGGACACGATGTCCAAGGACAGCATGTCGAAAGACGGCATGGCGAAGGACGGCATGAAGAAAGACGACGGAATGAAGAAGAACTAGGCGTTCCGCTTCGTTCCTGCGCAGGCCCGCCTCCGGTCGGGGCGGGCCTGTGACGGCTTTCTGGCGCGAAACCGTCAGGGACTGCCGGCTATTTTTTCTTCTTCTTGCGCGCGGCATAGCGCGCGTCGCGCGCGGCCTTGCGTTCGGCCTCGAGCGCGGCTTCCCGTGCCGCGGCCTCTTCCTTTTCGCGCGCGAGCTGGGCGGCGGCCTCGGCAGCGGCTGCTTCCTCGCGGCGCTTCTGTTCGGCCTTGGCGGCCTCGCGCGCCAGCTTTCGCCTTGGCGCGCTCGGCGGCCAGCGCCTCGCGCTCGGCCTGCCGCTGCTTCACCGCGGGATCGTCGGGACCCGGCTGGCTGCGAAACTTGTTCAGGATGTTCTGCCTGGCCTGTTGCGCCGCCTTCTGCCGGTCCGCGAAGCTAGGTTCCTTGAATCCACTCATTGAACGGGCCTTGTCGCTTTCTTGTTTGTTGTGGGGTGATCGGCTGCCGCCGACGCACCGGCGCAGGACAACGGTGCCTGCGTGACCGGGAGCGGTGTACATCCGCGCGCGCCGGGAAGCCATCAAAATAGCCGGGCAGGGCGGTCGCGCGGTTATTTTTTGGTGCAGATAAATGGTGACAACGCGCCGCGGCGCCACGGTATTTCGCGTCATTTTTTTGCCGGTTGGAACGGACCGTGATCGGCCCCCGGGATCGTCACACGACGCCTGCGCTATCGGCGGGGCTGCCCAAGGGGTGACACAAATTGTCCCGATCTTACCGATTTGTAACGAGACAAATTGGTAGAGGCTGATCAGCAATAGTGCCGACGGCGTCGATCAACGCAAAGTGCCGTGCATTGGAGTGCCACGGCACGGCTAACGATGGGGTATGCGAGAATGAGCGCGTTCAGCCGATCTGGAATCGTCCTTCCATTGGTGTCAGCCATGGCGGTGTTTGCGCTTTCGGCGCACGCGGAAGAACCCGCTCCGAAGCCTGTGGGCAGGGCAGCGGCCCAGGCACCCCAGGCCGTTCAGGCGCCCAAGGCGGTTCAGGCGGCCAAACCGGCCCCCGGACGTCCTCCCGGGCCGGTGGTTGGCCGAGGGCCACAGGACCTGCACCGAGGGCCACCGGAGGCTCGCGTTGCGCACGGCTCTCTGCCAGCGCGCAATTTCGGCGGCCAACCCTATCGCGGCCATCTCGCCTGGGAGGGCGGACGCTGGCACCACGAAGTGCACAACGGACGTCCGGGCTGGTGGTGGGATGTCGGAGGCGTCTGGTACTATTACCCGCAGCCGATGGAGGGTCCGCCGACCTATGTCTCGGAGGACTATATCGATGATGTCGGCCCGCCCGTCGCCGGAGCTTATGCGCCGCCGCCACCGCCCGGAGCTTACGCACCGCCGCCGCCACCGCCGCCCGATCCCGGCGCAAGCGCCGTCGGGGGCGCCATTGTCGGAGGTTTGCTGGGCGGGCTTTTGACCGGCCGCGCCGAAGGTGCAGCCGTCGGCGCGATTGCGGGCGGCGCAACGGGCGCCATCGCGGGTGCGACCGCGGCTTCACGGCCGGGTTATTATTGGTCGCAGGGTAACTGCTACTACCGCTATCCCTCCGGGCAATACGTGCCGGCCGATCCGCGCGCCTGCTACTGACCGGCTAACATTCTGGGGGCCGAAGCGCGCGGTTCGCGCTTCAATGGCTTGTGGCGGCCGCGCGGTATTCCGCGCTCGCGGGTCACGATACGTCGTCGCTAGACGAAATCGTTGGCGATCCCAGCAGGATTCGAACCTGCAACCCACGGAGTAGAAATCCGTTACTCTATCCAGTTGAGCTATGGGACCGTTGGCGGCGTTATAGCATTGCCAATATGAAAAATCCGCTTCCCGGCCAAGCCCGTTCCGAACCGTTTTTCCGAGCCGGCGACAAAGCTGGAGCGGTGGACCGTTCGGTCCGCCCTTAACACAATGCTGCGCCGCGGCCGGCTGCCGGCGCAGCCAAAGGGCTGGCTTCGACAAATGTTGCATGCGACTTTTTCGCTACCCTGTTCCGCCGCCATGAGTCCGTCACCTTTTAGCGCACTTCTGTTCGACACGCGGCGTTTGTCCGCGGAAGGAGCTCCATCATGATTGGTTTGGTTCGCGCCGCAACACTTTGCGCAACGCTGGCGCTTGGCCTCGTCACGGCGCAGGCGGCGGATAAGGCCTTCAAACGCGACGATCTGGCCGATTCGGCGATCAAGCTGGAAGCCCAGATCAAGAGCGAGGCCGGTCCGGTCGCCAAGACCAACGCGACCCTGAAAACCGACGCCGACGCCGCCTTCAAGCGCAGCGATTTCCGCACCGGCCTGCAGATCCTCGGGCAGATCGCCGCCACCGCGCCGGAGGACAGCGGCAACTGGCTGCGGCTGGCGCGGGTCATTTTCCAGATCTGGCCGAAGAACTCCAGCGAGCAGACCTTCCTGCTGGAGCGCGCCTCGACCGCGGCCTACATCGCCTATCAGCGCGCCGGCAACGCCGGCGAAGAGGCGGACGCGCTTGCCGTGCTCGGCCGCGCGATGTCCGAGCGCAAGCTGTGGCGCCCGGCGCTGGACGCCTTGCGGCTGTCGCTCGATCTGCGCGAAGTCGCCGAGGTGCGCGGCCAATACGAGAAAACTGCGCGACGAGCATGGCTTCCGGCTGCTGGACTACACCGTCGATTCCGACTCGGCCTCGCCGCGCGCCTGTTTCCAGTTCTCCGAGGAGCTCGCCAAGCGCACCGATTTTGCGCCGTTCCTGGCGCTGGCCGGCAGCGACAAGCCGGCGCTGACCTCGGAAGGCAAGCAGCTTTGCGTCGACGGGCTGAAGCACGGCGAGCGCTACAACATCAATCTGCGCGCCGGCCTGCCGTCCACCGTCAAGGAAACCCTGCCCAAATCGGCTGAATTCAACATCTATGTGCGCGACCGCAAGCCGTTCGTGCGCTTTACCGGGCGCGCCTATGTGCTGCCGCGCACCGGCCAGCGCGGCATCCCCGCTGGTCAGCGTCAACACGCCGGCGGTGAAGGTCGACGTGTTCAGGATCGGCGACCGCAACCTGATCAACACCGTGATCGACAGCGATTTTCAGCGCGCCCTGAGCAGGTATGAGCTTTCCAGCCTCGGCGACGAGCGCGGCGTCAAGGTCTGGTCGGGCGAACTCGCCACCGCGACCACGCTCAACCAGGACGTCACCACGGCGTTTCCGGTCGATCAGGCGCTCGGCGATCTGCAGCCGGGCGTCTACGTCATGACGGCCGCGGCCAAGGGCCCGGGCAGCGACGACGATGGCTCGCTGGCGACGCAATGGTTCATCGTTTCCGATCTCGGCGTCGCGGCGTTTTCCGGCAATGACGGCATCCACGTCTTCGTCAATTCGCTGGCCTCGACCGATGCGGTCGCCAAGGCGGAAGTGCGGCTGGTCGCGCGCAACAACGAGATTCTGGCCACCCGCAAGACCGACGATTCCGGTCACGTGCTGTTCGAGGCGGGGCTGGCGCGCGGCGAGGGCGGTCTGTCGCCGGCGATGCTGACGGTGAGCGGCGAGAAGACCGACTACGCCTTCCTCAGCCTGAAAACCGACGCGTTCGACCTGTCCGATCGCGGCGTTTCCGGCCGCGCAGTGCCCGCTGGCGCCGATGCCTTCGTCTATGCCGAACGCGGCGTCTACCGCTCCAACGAGACGGTCTACCTCACCGCGCTGTTGCGCGACGGCCAGGGCAATGCCGTGACCGGCGGCCCCCTGACGCTGGTGATCGAGCGCCCCGACGGCGTCGAATTCCGCCGCGCCGTGCTGGCCGACCAGGGCGCGGGCGGCCGCAGCATGGCGGTGCCGCTCAATTCGGCCGTTCCGACCGGGACCTGGCGGGTGCGGGCATTCACCGATCCCAAGGGCGATTGCGGTCGGGCGAAACCACCTTCATGGTCGAGGATTATATCCCCGAGCGGCATCGAATTCGACCTAACAGCCAAGGACAAGCAGATCAAAGCTGATGTTCCGGTGGAACTTAAGGTCGACGGCCATTTCCTCTATGGCGCGCCCGCCTCGGGCCTGCAGCTGGAGGGCGACATGCTGGTCGCGCCGGCTTCGGAACGGCCGGGTTTTGCCGGCTACCAGTTCGGCGTCGCCGACGAGGAGACCACCAGCAACGAGCGCACCCCGATCGAAAATCTGCCCGAGACCGACGCCAACGGCGTCGCGACCTTCCCGGTCAGCCTGGCAAAACCGCCGTCATCGACGCGTCCGCAGGAAGCCCAGATCTTCATCCGCATGGCGGAAGCCGGCGGCCGCGCGGTCGAGCGCAAGCTGGTGCTGCCGGTCGCGCCGGCGGCGGCGATGATCGGCGTCAAGCCGCTGTTCGGCGACAAGAGCGTCGCGGAGGGCGACAAGGCCGGTTTCGACGTCGTGTTCGTCGTCGCCCGACGGCAAGCCGCTGGCGCGCGACGGCCTGCGCTACGAGCTGTTGAAGATCGAATCCCGCTATCAATGGTATCGCCAGAATTCGTCCTGGGAATACGAGCCGGTCAAATCGACCAGCCGCGTCGCCGATGGCGATCTGACGATCGCCGCCGACAAGCCGTCGCGGATCACGCTGTCGCCGCAGCCCGGCCGCTATCGGCTCGACGTCAAATCGACCGAGGCCGACGGGCCGCTGACCTCGGTGCAGTTCGATGTCGGCTGGTATTCCGACGGCAGCGCCGATACGCCCGATCTCCTGGAAACCTCGATCGACAAGCCGGAATATCAGTCCGGCGACACCATGGTGGTGTCGGTCAATGCGCGCTCGGCCGGCAAGCTGACCATCAACGTGCTGGGCGACCGGCTGCTGACCACGCAGACCACCGACGTCAAGGAAGGCACCGCGCAGGTCAAGATTCCCGTCGGCAAGGATTGGGGCACCGGCGCCTATGTGGTGGCGACGCTGCGCCGCCCGCTCGATGCCGCCGCGCTGCGGATGCCGGGCCGCGCCATCGGCCTGAAATGGTTCGGCATCGACAAGAAGACCCGCACGCTCCAGGTCAGCCTGTCGCCGCCGGCCTTGGTGCGTCCGAACACCACGCTGAAGCTTCCGGTTAAACTGGGCGGTCTAAATCCCGGCGAAGACGCCAAGATCGTCGTTGCCGCCGTCGATGTCGGCATTCTCAATCTGACCAATTACAAGCCGCCGGCGCCGGACGACTATTATCTCGGCCAGCGCCGCATGACGTCGGAAATCCGCGACCTCTATGGGCAGTTGATCGACGGCATGCAGGGCACCCGCGGCCAGCTCAAGACCGGCGGCGATGCCGGCGGCGCCGAGCTGCAGGGCAGTCCGCCGACGCAGAAGCCGCTTGGCGCTGTATTCCGGGATCGTCACGGTCGCCGCCGACGGCACGGCCGAAATCAGTTTCGACATTCCGGAGTTCGCCGGCACCGCGCGCGTGATGGCGGTGGCCTGGACCGCCACCAAACTCGGCCGCGCCACGACCGATGTCACGGTGCGCGATCCCGTGGTGCTGACGGCGACGCTGCCGCGCTTCCTGCTCAACGGCGATCACGGCACCATGAGTTTTGATCTGGACAACGTCGAAGGTGCGCCCGGCGACTACACCATCAACGTCAAGACATCGGGGCCGGTGAAGGTGACCGGCAATCCCGCCACGACGGTAAAACTCGCCGCCAAGCAGCGCAGCTCGATGTCGCTGGCGCTCGATGCCGGCGGCGCCGGAACGGCGAACCTCGATGTCGACATCAAGGGACCGAACGGGCTGACGCTGGCGCGGCATTATGCGCTCGACGTCAAACCGGCGACGCAGATCCTCGCGCGCCGCTCGATCCGGACGCTGGCGAAGGGCGAAAGCCTGACCCTGACCTCCGACATGTTCTCGGATCTGGTGTCGGGCACCGGCGGCGTCTCGCTGTCCGTCAGCATGTCGACGGCGCTCGATGCCGCGACCATCCTGAAGGCGCTCGACCGCTATCCGCATGGCTGTTCGGAGCAGATCACCAGCCGCGCCATGCCGCTGCTGTACGTCAACGATCTGGCGGCGGGCGCGCATCTCGCCATGGACACCGAGGTCGATCAGCGCATCAAGGACGCCATCGACCGGTTGCTGGCGCGGCAGGGCTCGAACGGCTCGTTCGGGCTGTGGTCGGCCGGCGGCGACGACGCCTGGCTCGATGCCTACGTGACGGACTTCCTGACCCGCGCCCGCGAAAAGGGATTTGCGGTGCCGGACGTGCTGTTCAAGAGCGCGCTCGATCGCATCCGCAACTCGGTGGTGAACGCCAACGAGCCTGAAAAGGACGGCGGGCGCGATCTCGCTTACGGGCTCTACGTGCTCGCCCGCAATGGCGCCGCGCCGATCGGCGATCTGCGCTATCTCGCCGACACCAAGCTGAACAATCTGGCGACGCCGATTGCAAAGTCGCAACTGGCGGCGGCGCTGGCGCTGGTCGGCGACAAGGCGAGGGCGGAGCGGGTCTATGCCGCAGCCCTGGAAAGCCTCGCGCCAAAGCCGGTGCTGGAGTTCGGCCGGGTCGACTACGGCTCGCCTTGCGCGATGCCGCGGCGCTGGTTTCGCTGGCGAGCGAAGGCAATGCGCCGAAGGCGACGCTGACGCAGGCGGTCGCCCGCGTCGAAGTGGCGCGCGGGCTGACGCCCTACACCTCGACCCAGGAAAATGCCTGGCTGGTGCTGGCGTCGCGGGCGCTGGCGAAGGAAACCATGAGCCTCGATCTCGATGGCGCGGCGGTCAAGACCGCGCTCTATCGCAGCTACAAGGCCGCCGAGATGGCGGGCAAGCCGATCAAGATCACCAACACCGGCGATGCGCCGGTGCAGGCGGTGGTCTCGGTGAGCGGCGCGCCGATCACGCCGGAGCCCGCGGCGTCGAACGGCTTCAAGATCGAGCGCAATTATTTCACGCTCGACGGCAAGCCGGCCGACGTGTCGAAGGCCAAGCAGAACGATCGCTTCGCGGTCGTGCTGAAGATCACCGAGGCCAAGCCGGAATACGGTCACATCATGGTGTCGGATTATCTGCCGGCCGGCCTCGAGATCGACAATCCGCATCTGGTCTCGTCCGGCGACACCGGCACGCTGGACTGGATCGAGGATGGCGAGGAGCCGGAGAACACCGAATTCCGCGACGACCGCTTCACCGCCGCCATCGACCGCGCCGCCGACGACAAGGCGGTGTTCACGGTGGCCTATGTGGTGCGCGCGGTGTCGCCCGGCAAATACGTGCTGCCGCAGGCCTATGTCGAGGACATGTACAACCCCTCGCGCTATGGCCGCACCGGCACCGGCATCGGTCGAGGTGCGTCCGGCGAAATGAGCGCACACGATCGTCGCCATAGCGCCGGGCACGTCCGGCGCGACGCTGGCGGACGGGATCAAGCTCGGCATGCGCGGCGGCGTCGGCCGCTGGCCGGCTTGATCGCTTCGATCGGCTGCCTTCGCGGCGTGGGTCGTCTCGCTGGGGCCGCTTCCGCTGGCGCAGGCGCGCCAGGTCTCCACCACGATCGTCGACCGCAACGGCAAGCTGTTGCGCGCCTATGCCATGGCCGACGGCCGCTGGCGGTTGCCGGTCGATGCCAGGACCGGCGTCGATCCCGGCTATCTCAAGCTGCTGCTGGCCTATGAAGACCGGCGCTTCCGCTCCCACTCCGGCGTCGATCCGCTGGCCCTGGGCCGCGCCGCGCTTCAACTCGTCACAAGCGGCCACATCGTGTCCGGCGGTTCCACGATCACGATGCAACTGGCCCGTTTGATGGAGCCGCGGCGCGAGCGCTCGGTCTACGCCAAACTGCGCCAGATGGTCCGCGCGCTCGAAATCGAGCGGCAACTGACACAAGGACCAGATTCTCGATCTCTATCTGGCGCTGGCGCCGTATGGCGGCAATCTCGAGGGCATTCGCGCCGCCTCGATCGCCTATTTCGGCAAGGAGCCGAAGCGATTGTCGCTGGCGGAATCGGCGCTGCTGGTGGCGTTGCCGCAATCGCCGGAAACCCGAAGGCTCGATCGCTATCCCGATGTCGCGCGCGCGGCGCGCGACCGCGTGCTCGATCGCATGGTCGAAGAGGGCCGGGTGCCGGAAGAAGACGCGGTTCAGGCCAAAGCCGTCGCCGGTGCCGCGGCTGCGCAAGCCGATGCCGATCCTGGCGCCGCATTCCGCCGATCAGGCGCATCGCGACCGTGAAAGATGCGCCTGTGATCCGGCTGACGCTGGATTCCAGTCTGCAGAAGGTCCTCGAAGCGCTGGCGCGCGACCGCGCGGTCGCCATGGGGCCGAATATTTCCGTGGGCATCCTCGCGGTCGACAATGCGAGCGGCGACGTGCTGGCGCGGGTCGGTTCGCCCGATTATTTCGACGACCGGCGCGCAGGGCAGGTCGACATGACCCGCGCCGTGCGCTCGCCGGGATCGACGCTGAAACCGTTCATCTACGGTCTCGCCTTCGAAGACGGTTTTGTTCATCCGGAAAGCCTGATCGACGACCGGCCGATCCGGTTCGGCTCCTACGCGCCGGAAAATTTCGACATGACCTTTCAGGGAACGGTGCCGGTGCGCAAGGCGCTGCAACTGTCCCTGAACGTGCCGGCGATCGCGCTGCTCGACCGCGTCGGCGCCAGCCGCCTGTCGTCGCGGCTGAAGCAGGCGGGGGCCAATCTGGTGCTGCCGAAAGACGAAGCGCCGGGACTGGCGATGGGTCTCGGCGGCGTCGGCATCACGCTGCAGGATCTGGTGCAGCTCTATGCCGGGCTGGCGCGGCTCGGCAACACGCGGCCGCTGCGCGAGATCGCGAGCGACCAGCCGCGCGAATCCCTGCGGCTGATGGATCAGGTCGCGGCCTGGCAGGTCGGCAACGTGCTGATCGGTACGCCGCCGCCGGAAAATGCCCCGCACAACCGGATCGCGTTCAAGACCGGCACCAGCTACGGCTACCGCGATGCCTGGTCGGTCGGCTTCGACGGCCGCATGACCATCGGGGTCTGGGTCGGACGTCCCGACGGCGCGCCGGTGCCCGGCCTGGTCGGCCGCACCGCGGCGGCGCCGATCCTGTTCGATGCCTTCGCCCGCACCGGAAAACTGCCGGTCGCCGCTGCCGAAGCCGCCAAAGGGTACGCTGGTGGCGAGCAATGCCAAGCTTCCGCTGCCGCTGCGGCGATTTCGCCCGGTCGGGGAACTGGTCCGGACCGGCGGCGAGCAGGCGCCGCACATCCAGTTTCCCCTGAACGGCTCGCGGATCGACGTTGCCGGCTCCGGCGGTGCGCAATTCTGCCGCGATGCCGGTCAAGGTCGCCGGCGGCGTGCTCCCGATGACCATGCTGGTGAACGGCGTGTCGGTGGGCGAAATCGACGGCCGGCGCCAGCGCCTGGTCGATCCGCCCGGTCCGGGCTTTGCCCGATTGACCGTGATCGACGCCACGGGCGCCGCGGACACAGTTGTCGTCAGAATTCAATAGAGGTTCGCTAACCGGTTGTCGCGATAGCGGTTTCGGCGTATGCGGAACCGATGGTCGAGACCTATGCCCGCCCCCGATTTGGAGAGCCGCGCGAGCCGAAGAACCGGGTGAATCCGGGCAGCAGGCTTGTCGGCGTGATCGATTTTGTGACGGGCAGCCATGTCCGCGCGGTCGCATTCCTCATTCTGTGCGGTCTCGTGCTGTTTCTGCCCGGATTTTTCAACATCCCGCCGATCGACCGCGACGAGGCGCGGTTCGCGCAGGCGACCAAGCAAATGGTCGAGACCGGCGATTTCGTCGACATCCGTTTCCAGGACGACGTGCGCTACAAGAAGCCGGTCGGCGTCTACTGGCTGCAGGCAGCCGCGGTCGAAACCGCCTCGGCGCTGGGCCTGCCGCGGGCGCAGGTTCGCATCTGGCTGTACCGCGTTCCCTCGCTGATCGGCGCGATCGGCGCGGTGCTGCTGACCTACTGGACGGCGCTGGCGTTCGTGACGCGGCGCGGCGCGATATTGGCCGGGCTCATCCTGGGCAGTTCGGTGCTGCTCGGCGCCGAAGCGCGGCTCGCCAAGACCGACGCCATGCTGCTGCTCACCGTCGTCGCGGCGATGGGCGCGCTGGCGCGGGTGTATCTGTCCTGGCAGCGCGGCGAGGATCCCGTGCATCCGCCGTGGTCATGGCCTGCTGATCTTCTGGACCGCGCTGGCCGGCGGCATCCTGCTCAAGGGGCCGCTGATCCTGATGTTCGTCGTGCTGACGATCGGCACGCTGGCGATCCTCGACCGGTCGGCGGCGTGGCTTTGGCGGCTGCGTCCGGTATGGGGCCTGATGTGGATGCTGGTTCTGGTGCTGCCGTGGTTCGTCGCGATCTTCTGGCGCGCCGGCGATGCGTTTTTCACCGATTCGATCGGCGGCGACATGCTGAGCAAGCTGGCGGCGCAGGAATCCCACGGCGCGCCGCCCGGATTTTATCTGCTGCTGTTCTGGGTGACGTTCTGGCCGGGAGCGGCGCTCGCCGGGATGGCGGCGCCGGCGGTCTGGCGGGCGAGGCGGGAGCCCGGCGCGCAGTATCCTGCTGGCGTGGCTGATCCCGTCCTGGATCGTGTTCGAACTGGTACTGACGAAACTGCCGCATTACGTGCTGCCGCTCTATCCGGCGATCGCGATCCTGACCGTCGGCGCGCTGGAGCGCCGGGTGCTGTCGCGATCGTGGTTGAGGCGCGGCGCGGCCTGGTGGTTTGTCATTCCCGCGCTGGCTTCGGTGATTGCGGTTGTCGGCGCGATCACGCTGACGCGCCAGCCGGTGTTTCTGGCGTGGCCGTTCGTGGCGGCGGCGCTGATCTTCGGACTGTTCGCGTGGTGGCTTTACGACGACAACCGCGCCGAACGCTCGCTGCTGAACGCCGTGGTCGCGGCGATGTTTCTGGCCATGGCGATCTACGGCGTCGTGGTGCCGGCGCTGACGCCGCTGTTTCCGAGCGCCGAGATCGCGCGCGCGCTGCGCAACGTCGTCTGCGTCGGCCCGAAGGCCGCCGCGGCAGGCTTTCACGAACCAAGTCTGGTCTTCATGACCGGCACCTCGACGGTGCTGACGGACGGATCGGGCGCCGCGGATTTCCTGGGGCAGGGCAGTTGCCGCTTCGCGCTGGTGGAAGCAGCGCTCGGAACGCGGCTTTGCCGCGCGCGCCGAAGCCATCGGACTGCGTTACAACGTTGCCACCCGCATCGACGGCTACAACATTTCGCAAGGACGGGCGATTTCGATCGCGATCTTCCGCTCCGAAGGCACGGAGTAAGATGTCCGCTCCGGCCGGCATCGGCGAATCCTCGAATTATTTCTCGCAGGCTTTTCGCGCTGGTGCGGCTGTCGCTCGCGCAACTCGTGCGCCCGCCGTCGCATTCGCGGCGCGCCGAGGCGGCGCGGAGATTGGCGCGCCATGTCGTTGCTGCTGACGGCAATCGTCGGCGCTGCGATCATCGCGCTGATGTACGTGGCTCGATGCGCGAGAGATCGGCCTGATGCCGCCGCGCGGCACCGCGAGCCTTTGGCCGGTCCGCATCCTCACCGACTTCGGCAAGGACGCCTATGTGCTGTGGTCGCTGGCAGGGATGTTGTTCGTCGTCGCACTTGTTTCCGCCGCGATTGCGGGGAACCTCGCGATCCCTGCTGCTTGGTTTCGGCACGCGCCTGCAGTTTCTGTTTCTCGCGGTGCTGGTGCCGGTGCTCGCCGGCGAGGTCATCAAATGGATCGTCGGGCGCGGCCGGCCGTTCGTCGGAGGCGAAGCCAACCCCTTCAACTTCGCGCACTTTGCCGGAACCGAAGCCTATGCCAGCTTTCCGTCGGGGCATGCCGTCACGGCCTTCGCGCTGGCTTTCGCGGTTTCCGCGGTCTGGCCGCGGGCGCGGGTCGCGATGATCGTGTATGCCGTCCTGATCGCCGCCAGCCGCCTGGTGCTGCTGGCCCATCATCCCAGCGACGTGGTTGCGGGCGCATTGATCGGCGTGGTCGGCGCGATGGCCGTGCGCTACTGGTTCGCCGCGCGCCGCCTCGGGTTCGCTATCCGTCGCGATGGCGCAATTGTGCCGCTTGCCGGAGCCTCGCTCGGGCGTCTCAAAAGGGTTGCCCGCGGGGCGTCGGCCCCATAAGAAGCGGACGCCGCAACCGCCGGACGGCAAGCGTCACCGGCGGCAGGCCAACTCAAACGATGAGCGTTGATTTGCCTTCTTCTGACACAGCCGCGGTGGCCGTTTCCATCGTCGTCCCCGTGCGCAACGAGGCCGAGAACGTCAGCCCGCTGATCGCGGAAATCGCCGCCGCGCTCGACGGCCGATGGGCCTACGAAATCATCTACGTCAATGACGGCTCGACCGACGCGACCGCCGAGCGGCTCGCGGCTGATCATGAAGCAGCGCGGCAATCTGCGCCAGATCCGTCACGCAACATCCGCAGGCCAGTCGGCGGCGGTGCGCAGCGGGGTCCGCGCCGCGCGCGGCGCCATCGTGGCGACGCTCGACGGCGACGGGCAGAACAATCCGGCATTCCTGCCGGATTTGATCGCGGCGATCGAAAACGGCGGCGATCGCGTCGGTCTTGCCGCCGGCCAGCGGGTCGGACGCAAGGACACCGGCTTCAAGAAGATCCAGTCGCGCATTGCCAACGGCGTGCGCAACGCCATCCTGCGCGACGGCACCCGCGACACCGGCTGCGGCCTGAAAGCGTTCCGCCGCGAGGTGTTCCTGATGATGCCCTATTTCGACGGGCTGCATCGCTTTCTGCCGGCGCTGGTGCGCCGCGAGGGCTACGAGATCGCCTATGTCGACGTGATCGACCGGCCGCGCCATTCCGGCGTGTCGAACTACGGTTTCTTCGATCGGCTATGGATCGGAATCATGGATCTCGCCGGCGTATGGTGGCTGATCCGCCGCAAGAAGCCGACGCCCGTTGCGACCGAGGTGACGTCATGACTGACCTGTTCAACAACCTCGCCAGCTACCTGCACGATGTCTTCGTCATCAAGTTCGATGGCTGGGTCGTTCTCGGGTTCGTGGCGCAGGGATTGTTCACCATGCGTTTCGTGGTGCAATGGATCGCTTCCGAACGCGCGCGCAGGAGCGTGATCCCGGTGGCGTTCTGGTTCTTCTCGATCGGCGGCGGCGTATTGCTGCTGGTCTACGCGCTGTATCGCCGGGATCCGGTATTCATCGCGGGCCAGGCGCTCGGCCTCGTGGTCTACATTCGCAATCTGTATTTCATCATCGTCAACGGACGGCAGGTGCCGGCCGAAGATTGAGCGTTGCACCCGACGCCGGAACGAGCGGAAAAATTGAACTCGCGACCGGCACCCGAGTGCTCTAAAAGCGTCCCGATGTCGCGAGAGGCGCGCATCGGAATCCGGGTCGCTGATAAAATGCCGCACGATTCGAGCCTGGAAGTCGCCGGACGCATTGACGACTGGTGGGAAAGCGCGAAGGGCAACGTCCTGGCCGACCCGTTCGGGCAGATGGCGAAAGCCGGCCTGTTCCAGATCGGCCTTCCCGGCGCCGGAGTGGCGCTCGACAGCTATCGCGCGATAGCGAGCGCCGAGCAGGCGATCGCAGCGAAAACCGGGCTGTTGGGACTGGCGAGCGCGTTTGCCGCGCGGCAGATGACGGCGCGGTTCTTCATTGCCGGTTTTGCAGACGCGGCCCAGCGCGACGCATGGCTTCCGCGCATCGCGGCCGGCGAGGTCTGCGCGGCGATCGCGATCTCGGAGCCCGGCGCCGGAGCCCATCCGAAACATCTGAAGACGGCAGCCGAACCGCAGGGAGAGGGCTTCGTTGTTCGCGGTCAGAAGGCCTGGGTCACCAATGGCCCGGTCGCGCATGTGTTTCTGGTGCTGGCCGTGGTCGCGGTCGAGGATGGACGCAAGCGATACGGGCTGTTTCTGATCCCGAGGGAGACAAAAGGCCTTTCGATAAAGCCGATGCCGGCGCTCGACGCGCTGGCGCCGGCGTCGCATTGTGAGCTGGAACTCGATGGATGTCAGGTCCCCGCGGCGGCGCGGGTCGGAGACATGAGCGATGCGTATCCGGCCATGGCCTTGCCGTTCCGCGATGTCGAGGACACCGTCGGCACGGCCAACGTTTCGGGGCTGCTGAGCTGGCTGCTGGAAAGATCCGCCGCTCACATCGAACGCACCGAAGACAATGCCTTGCGGCTCGGGCGCATCGCCGGCCTGGTATCGCTGGTGCAGGCGGCGAGCCGGCTCGCGGTGGCGGCGCTCGACGGCGACGGGCAGGAGGTTCCGGCGCGAATAATCGGCATACGGCTTTTGGCGCGCGACATCGTCGGCGAAATCCGTGAGATGCTGGCGCAAGGTCCGCCGGCTGGCGATGCGATCGGACGGGCGCTTGCCGCCTTCGATCTCCTGTCCTCGGTCGCGCGCGAGCCGCGCAAGGTGCGGCAGATCAGGCTTGGCAATTCGGTATGGAGCGAGAAACAATAATGAACAACAATTCCCCCGCGGAGTCGATCGAGGCCGTCACCGTCAGGACTGGCGTCGGCGGGCTATATCGCCAGCAAGCAGATCGCGACCGCCGTCTATCTCGCCGAGCGTATCGAGAAACCCATTCTGGTGGAAGGTCCGGCCGGCGTCGGCAAGACCGAGCTTGCCAAGGCGCTCGCGGCATGGCGCGGGCTCAAGATGATCCGCATGCAATGCTATGAAGGGCTCGACGAAGCCAAGGCGCTGTATGAATGGAAGTACGCCAAGCAGCTGCTCTACACCCAGATCCTGAAGGACAAGCTCGGGGAAGTGCTCGGCGGCGCCGAAACGCTGGCCGCGGCGCTCGACCGGTTGCACGATTTCGGCGACGTGTTCTTTTCCAAGGAATTCGTGGAGCCGCGTCCGCTGCTGCAGGCGCTGGAGCAAACCAGGGGGTGCGTGCTGCTGGTCGACGAAATCGACAAGTCGGACGCCGAATTCGAATCCCTTCTGCTCGAAATCCTGTCCGACTACCAGGTCAGCATCCCCGAACTCGGCACCGTCACGGCGCTGGTGAAGCCGACGGTGATATTGACCTCCAACGGCGAGCGCGACCTCTCCGACGCGCTCAAGCGCCGATGCCTGCATCTGCATATCGGCTTCCCCGAGCAGAAGCTCGAAGAACGCATCGTCGAAAGCCGCGTCCCCGGAATCTCGCATTCCCTGCGCAAGCAGATCGTCGGCTTCATCAATCAGGTCCGCGCCCTCGACCTGAAGAAGCTGCCCTCGGTCAGCGAGACGATCGACTGGGCGCGCGTGCTGGTGCTTCTGCAATCGTCGGAACTCGATCATGAGACCGTCAAGGACACGCTCAATGTGCTCCTGAAATACGAGGCCGACATCGAGACCACGATGCCGCAGGTGACGACCTTCGTCGCCAAGGCCGGCCGGCAAGGCGTGTTCGGCTGATGCGCGAAGAACTGCATCGTTTCTTCCGGGCGGCTCGCGGAGCCGGCGTTCGGGTATCGCCCGCGGAAAGCATCGATGCCATGAAGGCGGTGGCCGATGTCGGATTTGCCGACCGGGGCATCCTGCGCGACACGCTGCTGCTGACGCTCGCCAAAAGCGAGGACGAAAAGCAGGCGCTCGGCCGAGTGTTTTGATCTGTTCTTCAGCCAGCCGGAGGTGAGGGAAGAGACCGCGCCGGAGGACGCGGCCGAAAGCGAAGCGGCGGATTCGCCGGCCAAGCGAGACCGAGCCGGGCGACGACGCCGGCGCGCCGTCGCCGGAGCTCGGCGATCTCGCGCAGATGCTGATGTCGCGGGACCGCAACGCGATCGCGGCCGCGATGGCGAACTGCGGCGAATGCCGCCTCGCTTTCCGACATCCGGTATTTTACCCAGCGTGGCATCTTCTCGACGCGGATTCTCGAGTCTCTCGGCATCGAACGGCTGCGCGACGATCTGGACGCGCTGACGGCCGCCAATCCTGCGGAAGCCGAACGGCTCGCGGCGGCGTTGGAGGCGTTGCGCGAAAACGTGCGGGAGGTCGTCAACCAGGCGCTGCTGCTGTACGGGCGCGAGGAAACCGAAAACCTGCGCAACGAAATCCTGCGCAACGCGCCGCTCGCCCGCCTCGAACGCCGGCAGGTCGAGCAGATGAAGGCCCTGATCCGCGCCATCGCGCGGCGGCTGCGCGAGCGTTACAGCAAGCCCCGCAAGCGCCAGCGGCGCGGCCATCTCGACCTCAGGCGGACGCTGCGGCGCAACGCCGCCTGGGGCGGCGTTCCGTTCCTGACCTCCTGGAAGCGCCGGCACCGCGACCGGCCGAAGATCGTGGCGATCTGCGATGTCTCGGGATCGGTGGCGCAGGTGTCCGACTTCTTCCTGCTGTTGATCCACAGCCTGCACGAGGTGGTGGACGACGTGCGCTCGTTTGCCTTCTCCGGCCATCTGATCGAGGTCAGCGACATCCTCGACACCAAGTCGCCCGAAGAGGCCATGAGCGAGATCATGTCGAAGGTCGGATTCGGCTCGTCCGACTACGGCGGTTCGTTCGTGGATTTCGAGAAGGATTTCATCCGGACGGTGACGCCGAAGACCACGGTGATCGTGCTCGGCGACGCCCGCACCAACAACCTCGATCCGCGCGCCGACATCCTGCGCACCATTTCGGAGCGATCCAAGCGGCTGGTCTGGCTCAACCCCGAAGGGCGGATGGCCTGGGGCTGGGGCGATTCCGAAATGCCGCGCTATGCCGCATTCTGCAGTGTCGTGCGTCAGTGCGCGACGGCAAAGCAGCTCGAGCGGGCGGTGTCGGACATCGTGGCCGCTTACCAATAGCCGGTCGTGGCCTGCCTTTGCGGCGGATCGATTGAACCGCTGCAAACGCATCGGCGACCAACTGGTCCGTGGGCCTTGGCTGTCTGCGCAAAGCAGATCGTCCCGCTCGCACACCGAGGAAGAATAACAAATGAAGTCTCCGTTCAACCCGTCGTTGATGGCTGTCCTGATCTGCATCTCGGGTCTCGGCTTTGCCGCCGAACCGGGCCAGGCTCAATCGCGAAAACCTACGGCAAGGGAAATCGCCGCGATTCGCGACTGCGCGACCAGGAACGCGGACGATCTGGATGAGGGCGAGCGGAAGTGCCTGTTCAGTCTCGTCGCAGATCCCTGCACCGGCAAGCCACCGGGAGAAGCCGACAAATCGGTCGTGGTCGACTGCTACCTCATCGAAAATTCGATCTGGGACGGATTGCTCAACGAAAACTACAAGGGCCTGCTCGAGACCCTCGATGACGGCCAGACCGCCAAGGCGCGCGCCATGCAGCGCGCGTGGGCGGCATATCGCGACACGACCTGCCGGTTCTATGACGACAAGATCCAGGGATCGATGTCGGTCACCATGCATGCCGCCTGCGTTACCCGCGAGTTGGCTCGACGGGCGATGCTGCTGAAGTTTTTCAGTCGACTCTAAACCCTGGTCGCGGATGGAGACGCGCGATCTCGGGGGCCGGTTTTTTCCGGGAACGAATATGCTTACCACCCCGGTGGGAAATTGACGGGCATCAAGGTTACCAATCCGCGCGGCGTCGTGACCGTGCGGAGTGCCGCGAACCCGATCGTCCGACGTTTACGCGGTAATCGATGGCTTTCCGCGGCAGTTCGGGACGGCCCGGACGAACTCGGTAAAAAGAATTCAAAAAGAACCGATACATTGCGAGACGTCCCGATAGCTAAATTCCAATGATTCTTCTGTACAGCAGTACGGCGGCTGCAATGCCGATGAACCACTACCGAGCAAGGCGAAGGATCGACATGTTAGCAAATCGACGAAAAAGCGAACGTCGTCTCTGCAGAAGGGTCGCGAAGATCCAATTCGGGACCGGCTCGTTGCCGCGGGACTGCACGATCACGGACATGTCGGATGGCGGCGTGAAGGTGATCGCCGAATATCTCGACATTCCCTCCGAGTTCACCATCATCTTGTCGGAAGGCCGCCCACGCCAATGTCGGCTGGCATGGCGGATCGGTTGCGAACTCGGCGCTCAATTCATCGATTAGGTCGAAAAGTCCCTGCAAAACACCGGGCCGGTCAGCGCTTTTGGTTCGCTGGCGCGGCGTCGACGCCAACGGACTCGCTCAGGTCGTCCGGTCACAGCAAACGGGGGCTACCCGCCCGGTTAACGGGAATTTAGGGTTAACCTGTGAGCATTTTGGCCAGTCGCCGACCATGGGCCAGGCTACATGCTCCAGCCGTTACTTCAACGCTATCGTTTCGCGAGACCTGTTGCGTCCGCAGCAGCGACCGCGATTTTGGTATTGGGGCTTTGCAGCTGCCAGACCGCGGGCACTTCGGATATCACGTCGGATATCACGGGGTCGCTGGGCGAGAAGACCGAAGCAAGCCGCGCCGCCGAACCCCGGCGCGAGCTGGAATTCTATCGCGAGCGCTTTCGCGCCAGTCCCAAGGACGCCGACGCGGCGCTGGAATACGGCAAGGCGCTCCGGGCCGCGGGGCAGCGGTCCCAGGCGGTCGCGGTGCTCGAACAGGCCACGATCGCCCACCCCGATAACAAGGCGCTGCTTGCCGGTTATGGGCGGGCGCTGGCCGACAATGGCAATTTCCAGCAGGCGTTCGACGTCCTCAGCCGCGCCCATAGCCCCGACGATCCCGATTGGCGGATCCTCTCCGCTCAAGGAGCCGTGCTCGACCAGCTCGGCCGATACGAGGAAGCACGGCAGTACTACGCGAGCGCGCTGAAAATCGCGCCCGAAGACCCCTCGGTGCTGTCCAATCTCGGCCTTTCCTACGTCCTTTCAAAGGATCTGCCCAAAGCGGAGGAGACCTTGCGCCGCGCCTACGGCCGCGCCGATGCGGATCCGCGCGTGCGGCTGAATTTGGCATTGGTGGTCGGCCTGCAGGGCCGGCTTGCCGAGGCTGAAAGCATTGTGAAGGCCGATCGGCCGGCCGAGGAGGCGGCGGCGAATGTCGCTTATCTGAAGCGATTGTTGTCCCGGAAAGAGAATGCGCGTGCGGAGGCGGATCACCCGCCGGTGGCAGCCGTCGGGCACCACGATTGAGCTGGCGAACGGCATCGGGCTCCGTCGTCGGCGATCCGTAGGCCTGACGAAACGCCGCGGTTCTCCGCGCCAGACTACCTTGCCCGCAACTTCCTGATGATCGGCGACAGGAACGAACCCCGCGGCTTTTTGGCCTCGCCGCGGCCGGTCAGCTGTTGCGCGATCTGCAGAAACATCTTGGTGGTGCGATGGTTGGCGGAGATTTCCGCGATCATCTGGCCGTTGTTGGCCGCCGTGCCGAACATTCGCGAATCGAATGGAATGGCCGCGATCGGCGGGCTCTCGATGGTCTTGGCGAATTCGCGCGCGTGATTTCCGGGCGCTTCGGCATGCCGACCTGATTGAGACAATACAGCGGCGGCCGGTCGTTGGGCCGCGACGCCTTCAGCATGCTCAACATGTTCTTGGTATTGCGCAGATTGGCGAGGTCCGGCTCGGCAACGATCAGAATATCGTCCGCGCCGACCAGAACGCGCTTGGTCCATCCCGACCATTGGTGTGGAACGTCCAGCACGATGCAGGGGGTCGTCATGCGTAACGTGTCGAAGATCGCATCGAAGGCCTGCTCGCCGAGGTCGTAGACCCGCTCCAGCGTCGCCGGCGCCGCCAGCAGGCTGAGGTTGTCGGTGCATTTCGCCAGCAGGCGTTCCATGAGGGCGGTATCGGGCCGATCGGGCGAGAACACCGCATTGGCGATTCCCTGCAACGGATCCTGATTGTAGTCGAGACCGGCAGTGCCGAAGGCGAGGTCGAGATCGATGACGACGGAATCCAGCGCGAGATCGCGCGCGATCGCCCAGGCCACATTGTGCGCGACGGTGGATGCGCCGACGCCGCCTTTGGCGCCGACGATGGCGATGACCCGGCCGACGGTTATGGCCTCCGACGCCGAGAACAGGCCGCAGATCGAGCGCACCACGTCCAGCGCGCCGACCGGCCCGATGACGTAGTCGCTGACGCCGCGACGCACCAGTTCGCGATAGGGCGCGGTATCGTTGGCACTGCCGATCACGACGACGCGGGTTCCGGGATCGCACACGGTTGCGAGTTCATCGAGGCCGGCAAGAATATCGCTGCTGGGCTTCGGTCTCCAGGATGATCACGTTCGGCGTAGGCACCGTGCTGATAGGCTTCGATGGCGGCTGCCACGCCGCCCATCTTGACCGTGAGATGGGCCTTGCCGAGGCGGCGGTCTTCGCCCGCCGATCGCACGGCGGCTGCGGTTTCCGCGGTCTCGCAAAAGGCCTGCACCGACACACGCGGCGCCGGAGCGATGTAATCGTCCGCGGGCGGCGGCGGGACGTCCGGCAGCTCTTCGGAATTTTGACGGGCGTAGCTGATCATTTGCCTGTATCGCTGAGTTTGGCCTTGTCGGCTTCGGGATAGACGGTCGTGGTCGGGTCGCCCTTGCGATACTTCTCGAACGCAGCCGTGCGCCGCGCCGTATAGGCTGGCGTTTCGGACCGCGGCTGCTCAAGGTCGGCCGGATTGTCGATCATCGCAGCGAGGTTGCGCTGGGTGGCGCAACCGAAATTGTAGTACGGCTTGTTTTCGGAATAGCCGTTGTTCAGGAGCGAGGGTCCGAGATCCTCCGGCCACAGGCCGCAGGGTCCGGCCACGGCCGCAATCCTCGGATAACTCAGCCTGATCGTCGCGAGCGTTCGCGGGTCGTCCGGATGGTAGTGATGCAGCGTAATGCCGCGCGGCGGCACGCCGCCTGCCGCAAGCAGCGCCCGGATTTCCCGGAATGCACTCGCCGCAGCCCGTGCGTTCGGCGTGTCGACCGGCACATCGGCCACAATCGCACCGGTGCCTTCGCGAACCCATGTCTGTGCCAGTCCGATGACGTCGGCGCGTTGCGGAGCGGACAGGCCGCCGCGTGCATGACCGACGAAAATGACGATCGAACGGTTGGCTTCCTGAACAGCGATCGGATGACGCAGGCGGTAATCGTCGGGAACGCTCGCCGTCACGACTTCTCCGCCGGTATAGGTGCACGCACCCAGCGCGACGGAAAGGCCAGCGAGCGCGCCGAGCAGGCGCAGGGTTCGATGGCGATCGACCGGTGTTCTGTTTGTCATCGTTCTGTCCTCGTCCCGCATTGGTCGGGCAGCTCCGTCTCAGTCAATGATGAAGCCAAAGTTGGCCTGGTAGTCTCCGACCGGTTCGACGCGGCCGGCAATGCCGTAGATCCGGTTGATCTGGGCCAACAGCGTCGATTGGGAATCCGACGCCGGCGCAAACCCGTCATCGGGACGCGACAACTCTTTCTGGGCAACCGCCCGAACGACATAGGGCGTCACCAGGACCATCAGTTCGGTCTGGTTGTTGACGAAGTCCTGGCTCCTGAACAGCGCGCCAAGAACGGGCAATGAGTCCAGACCGGGCAATCCGTTGACGGCCTGCTTGGTCTGCTCCTCGATCAGGCCGGCCATCGCCATCGAGCCGCCCGACGGAATTTCCAGCGTGGTTTCGGCGCGACGGGTCTTGATCGAGGGAATGGTCAGCGAATTGCCGGCCTGGTTGATCGTAATGGCATTTTCGTTCGACAGTTCGGAGACTTCGGTCATCACGCGCAGGCTGATCCGCCCCTCGGTCAGCACGACCGGCGTGAAGTTGAGCGAAATACCGAATTTCTTGTAGCTGATCTGGGTCGTGCAGACATGCGTGACCGGGTCGCAGGAATAACCGGCGGGGATCGGAAATTCGCCGCCCGCGATGAAGGTCGCGGACTCGCCGGAAATGGCCGTCAGATTGGGCTCAGCCAGCGTCCGCACCACGCCCGCGCTTTCCATCGCGCGCATGGTGGCGGTTACCGTGGGCAGACCCTTGGTGATGGCCGAGGCGCTGAGGCCGTTGTCGCTGACAAGCGGGCGGCCATAGGCGGTGAACGGATTGCTGTTGTTGAAGTTCACGACCGCGGTGCCGTAATTCATGCTGGCGCTGAGATCGACGCCCATCTGCTTGATGATGTCCCGCCGCACTTCCGAAACCTTGACCTTCAACATCACCTGATCGCGGCCGCGGACCGCGATCGAGTTGACGACCTTGTCGGCGCCGCCCACCAGCCGCGCCGCGAGATCGCCCGCCTGCTGCGCCTCGATCGGACTCGATACCGAGCCGGTCAGCATGACGCCTTCGCCGACGCCTTCGATCTGGATTCCCGCGCAGGGTTTGCTGCAACGCGGCGCGCACGCCGTTGAGATCGCGCTTGACCGCGATGTCATAGGCCGCAACCTGCTGGCCTTCGGCATCGAAGAACACGACGTTGGTCTGACCGACCGCCGCGCCGATGATGTAGGCGCGCTGCGGCGAGCGGACGACGGCGTTTGCAATCTTGGGATCGGCGACCAGCACGTCCTTGACGTCGCGCGGCAAATCGATGACCACGGATTTGCCGATGCCGAGCGAGAAGAAAGCGCATCTTCGCTTGTCCGCCGGCGACAACCGGCGTCGCCGTGGATCGTCGGCCGCCACCACGGGCGTCAGCGCCGGATTGAGCGTCAGCGCGGCGACGGCCGAAAACGACAGGGCGCGGACCAGAAAGGTCCGCATCGTCGAGCTGATTTCCCCTGCATTTCATATCGGACGTCCTTTCGGTCACTTCTGTGTCGTCGTCGAGCTTGGGACGCCGTAGCGAACCACGTTGACGCTTTCGCCCCGCTTCGGAGCCTGATCGTCGGTTTTGTTCTCGACCATGTTGACGTCGGCGATGCTGCGCAGCGCCAGCGACAGCGTGCCGGTCTGGCGCGCGCGGGCGAGCGTCTCGGCCTGCTCGGGTTTCAGCTCGAGCGTCACGGTCTTGCCGACCACGGCGTTCTGGCCGTCTTTTTCCTTCGGCGCCTGATCGATCGCGAGAACGCGAACGTTCGACAGAATGATTTCGGAGTTGACGACATCGGGCGCGCCCGGACGGCTCGCATTCTTCTCGCGCTTCGAAAGAATGACGTCGACCCGGTCGTTGGGCAGAATGAAGCCGCCGGCGCCGGTCTCCGGCGAGATTTCGGTCGAGACGGCGCGCATGCCGGTGGGCAGGATCGCCGCCATGAAGCCCGAGCCGTTGGCCTTGACCAGCTTCGGCTCCCGGATCGGCTCGCCCGCGATGAAGGGCGCGCGTGCGATCGAGCCGGCGATCTGGGTGGTCGCGTCCGGCCGTTCGTTGCGGCGGATAAAATTGTTGCTCGCGGTCGCGGCCGGCCAGGTCTGCCACTGCAGATCTTCAGGCGTCACCGACTGGCCAAGGCCGATGTCGGACTTCGCGACCAGAACGTCCACCGTCTGCAATTGTGCAGACTGGCTCGGCCGGGAGCGATTTCTTGTTGTCGGACCCGCTCGCCAGATATGCCGCAACGCCGCCGGCACTGAGAGCGATGGTCAGGACGACAATGCGGGCGATATTCATACGCTTACTATCTACTCTTACGCCGGGATACTCGAACTCTGGGTTGGCGACAGCTTCCCCTCCAAGGATGACTAAGCAGTAAAGGTATAAGCGAACTTGCGGTCGAAGGAGTTTGCAGGAAGGAATTCAGGGATTTGTCCTCATGGTGAACGGAGCGTTATCGTTCGAAGAACGAATCCGTAAATCTCCCGTGTCGGCTGGTGGAAAACGTCCCGCGTGCCGGGCAATGGTTTGGTTCGGGCAAGCGTTTGGGCGTGAGGCGGATCAGGGAGCGCTGGCCAGATCGCAACTCCGCTTCCGCGTCGACGAGGCGGTCGAAGGGAGGGACTTCCGGGTTCGGCACAAGGCGGAGTGGTCCTCCGCGCGAAAGTGTCCGCTTCCCGGGCAACAGCGGACGCAGAGCGGAGAGCGTTTTACGAATTCAGGTTCTAGGCGGCGTTGAAGGCTTCAAACCCGCGCGCCAGATCGGCCTTGAGATCCTCGACATTCTCCAGTCCGATGTGGAGCCGCAAGGTCGGGCCGCCCGGCGCCCATTTGGTGGCCGTGCGATAGCTGGCGCAGTCGAATGGAATGACAAGGCTCTCGAAGCCGCCCCACGAATAGCCCATGCCGAATAACTCGACGGTGTCGAGCAGGGCGTCGACGGCCTTTTGCGGCGCCGGTTTCAGGACGATGCTGAACAGGCCGGACGCGCCGGTAAAATCCCGTTTCCAGATCGCGTGGCCCGGATCGCTTTCCAGCGCCGGGTGCAACACCCTGACGACCTCGGGCCGCGCCGTCAGCCAGCGCGCCATCTCGAGCCCGGACCGATGATGCTGCGCCAGCCGCACCGCGAGCGTGCGCAGACCGCGGAGCGCCAGGAACACGTCATCCGGTCCGGCGCAGACTCCGAGCAGCTGGATCGCCTCGGCAACCAGCGGCCAGGCCTTGGCGTTGGCCGAAATCGTGCCGAACATGATGTCGGAATGGCCGCCGATATATTTGGTCGCGGCCTGCATGCTGATATCGACGCCTTGCTCCAGCGAGCGGTGATACAGCGGGGTCGCCCAGGTGTTGTCGTCGATCACAAGCGCGCCGCGCGCATGCGCAGCGGCAGCGATCGCGGGAATGTCGGGCATTTCGAAGGATTGCGAACCCGGCGCCTCGACCAGCACCGCCTTGGTGTTCGGCTTGAACAATCCGGCGATGCCGGCGCCGATCAGGGGATCGAAATAGCTGGTCTCGACGCCATAGCGGGCGAGCAGTCCGTTGCAGAAATTTCGCGTCGGGCGGTAGGCGTTGTCGCAGACCAATAGATGATCGCCGGCTTTCAGCACCGCGAGCAGCGTCGTGGTGATCGCCGCCAGGCCCGAGGGCGCAAGACCGACGCCCGCGCATTGCGGGCCTTCGAGCGCCATCAGCGCCTGCTGCAGCGCCTTGGTGGTCGGGGTTCCGCGGCGGCCGTACTGGAACTCGCCGCGATGGGCGTGCAGATCGTCCGCGGTCGGATAGAGCACCGTGGAGCCATGGACGACCGGCGGATTGACGAACCCTTTCTGCGCCTTGGTGTCGCGTCCCGCCGTCACCAGCGTGGTTTCAGCCTTTCGCGGCTTTGACACTCCGTCATCCCCTGAAGAATTCATGCGTCCGCCGCCACCTAAAAAAGACCTTTCGCCGCAGCCGCGATGCCCCTCTGTGCACCCGCCGGGGGCGCGGGTTTGCTAATAACAGGACACAGAAGACGGCCGTCAACCCCTTGACCCGGATCGCCAGTCGTTCTGTGATGCGACCCGAGCTATTCAGTCGCTGCACGTTGAGGGGCCTGCCGCGATCTTCGATCCATCGTTTGACCGGACTGCACGCTTAAATTGCCTGTCGGACTGGCATTTGTTGCAGTGGATCACAGGGTTGGCCCATCGGCGCATGCGATGGTAGGCAAACGTTCCCGGACGACCCTTGAAAGGCTTTGCCATGAAACGCGTATCTCTGGTTTTCACCCTCGCTCTCGCCGCAGCTCTCTCGACGCAGGCCGCATCCGCGCAAACGCTCAAGACGGTCAAGGACCGGGGCATGCTATCCTGCGGCGTCAGCCAGGGCTTGCCGGGTTTTTCGTCGCCTGACGACAAGGGCAACTGGACCGGGCTCGACGTCGACGTCTGTCGGGCGATCGCCGCCATCATCTTCAACGACCCGACCAAGATCAAGTTCGTGCCGCTGTCGGCCAAGGATCGCTTCACGGCGCTGCAATCCGGCGAGATCGACGTGCTCTCGCGCAATACGACCTGGACGCTCTCCCGCGACACCTCGCTCGGTGCCAATTTTACCGGGGTGACCTATTACGACGGCCAGGGTTTCCTGGTGAAGAAATCCCTGAAAGTGAATTCCGCGCTCGAGCTTAACAGCGCGTCGGTCTGCGTGCAGACCGGCACCACGACCGAGCAGAACCTCGCCGACTACTTCAAGAGCAACAACATGAAGTACGAGGTGATCGCCTTCGGCACCGCCGACGAAACCGTCAAGGCCTATGAATCCGGTCGTTGCGACGTCTTCACCTCCGACGTGTCGCAGCTCTATGCCGAGCGCCTGAAGCTTGCCAATCCGGCCGATCACGTCGTGCTTCCGGAAGTGATCTCGAAGGAGCCGCTCGGCCCGATGGTGCGCCATGGCGACGACCAATGGTTCGATCTCGTGAAGTGGACGCTGTTTGCGATGGTCGACGCCGAAGAACTCGGCATCACCCAGAAGAACGTCGATGAAATGGCGAAATCGGACAAGCCGGAGCTCAAGCGCGTGTTCGGCACCGACGGCAATCTCGGCGAATAGCTCGGCGTCACCAAGGACTGGGTGTTGCGGATCGTGAAGGCGGTCGGCAATTACGGCGAATCCTTCGATCGTAACGTCGGCGCCGGCTCCAAGCTCGGGATCGCCCGCGGGCTCAACCAGCTCTGGAACAAGGGCGGAATTCAGTACGCGCCGCCGATCCGCTGACCGCTGGCCAGACGGCTGCGGCGATGAGCATCGAGCCCCGACCACCGCCGCCGCAGTTCGCCGCCCGGCTGCGGCGCGCGCTCGGCGGCCGTGCGGGCTGGAACGGATTTGCGCTCCAGATCGTGTTCGTCGCCGCGCTGGTCTGGATCGGCTACGAGATCGTGGCCAATGCCCGCGCCAATCTGGAGGCGCAGCGGATCACCTCCGGTTTCGGGTTTCTGAAGAATACGGCGGGTTTTGACGTCAGCCAGAACCTGATTCCGTATACCGGATCCGACAGCTACACCCGCGTGTTCCTCGTCGGTCTGCTCAACACGCTGCTGGTCTCGATCATCGGCATTTTCTTTGCCACCGTGATCGGATTCATGGTCGCGCTGGGCCGGCTGTCGCCGAACTGGCTGCTTGTCGCGTATCTCCGGCGGCTATGTCGAGCTGGTCCGCAACCTGCCGCTCCTGTTCCAGATCCTGTTCTGGTATCTCGCCGTGCTGGCGGCGCTGCCGAACCCGCGGCAGAGCGTCTCGCTGTTCGGCAGCTTCTTTCTCAACAATCGCGGCCTGGTGATTCCGAAGCCGATCGGCAATCCCGGCTTCGAGCCCTTCGTGGTTGCCGTCCTGATCGCGATCGTGGCCGCCATCGTGTTGTGGCGCTATGCGCGCCGGCAGTTGTTCGAAAGCGGCAGGGTGATCAGGGTCTGGCCCTACGTGCTCGGTCTCCTGATCGGCCTGCCGCTCGTCTCCGCGCTGATCTTCGGCGCGCCGGTGACGTTTGAAGTGCCGGTTCTCAGAGGCTTCAATTTTGCCGGCGGCTCCCGCGTCATTCCCGAGTTCGTCGCGCTGACGCTGGCGCTGTCGACCTATACCGCGGCCTTCATCGCCGAGATCGTGCGCGCCGGCATTCATGTCGGTCCACAAGGGGCAGATGGAAGCCGGTTCGTCGCTCGGGCTGCAGCGGGGTTCGATGCTGCGGCTGATCGTGATACCGCAGGCGCTGCGCGTGATCCTGCCGCCGCTCACCAATCAGTATCTCAACCTGACCAAGAACTCGTCGCTGGCGGTGGCGATCGGCTATCCCGACCTGGTCTCGGTATTTGCGGGAACCACGCTGAGCCAGACCGGGCAGGCGATCGAGATCATCGGCATCACCATGGGCGTCTATCTCCTGATCTCGCTGGTGACGAGTGCGATCATGAGTTTTTACGGTTGGCGGATCGGCCGGAGCATGGGCGGATGAGCGACATCGCGGACATCCGCTTTCGTTCGCCAGGAACTCGTTCCCGAGCGTCCCGCGCCGGTCAAGACCACCGGCTTTGTCGGCTTCCTGCGCACGCGCCTGTTCAATTCGCCGACCAACATCCTGCTCACGATCGTGAGCATCCTGCTGCTGTGGTTCACCATCGTTCCCGCGGTGAAATTCCTGCTGGTCGATGCGGTCTGGAGCGGCAAGGATCGCAACGCATGCCTTGCCGAGAATGTCGGGCACGCGGTCGGCGCATGCTGGCCGTTCGTGCAGGCGAAGTTCAGCCAGTTCATCTACGGATTCTATCCGGAGCCCGAGCGCTGGCGGGTCAACCTGACCTTTGTCCTCGCCGCGATCCTGCTGTTGCCGTTGTTGATTCCGCGGCTGCCGGCCAAGGGCGTCAACGCCGGCCTGTTCTTCCTGGCGTTTCCCGTCGTCGCGTTTTTCCTGCTGCATGGCGGCGGACTGGACGGTTTCGGCGTCAGCTGGACCGCCGGGCTTTTGTCCGGGTCTGGCGGACAGCATTGTCGGTGCGGGCCGGGCAACTGGCAAAGGCGGGGGAGGCAACCGCGATCGTCGGACCGCTGCTGGTCTTGTTGGGAAAGCTCGTCGTCCTGCTCGGTTCGGCGGTTTCCTATCTGATCTGGCCGCTGACCTGGCTTCGCGATCAGATACAGGCCTCCCACCGGCCGGTATGGCTCGACTTCGCCGCCACCGCCGGCATCGTTTCGATCCTGCTGTTCCTGCTGAACGGCGGCACGCGCGCCGGCTGGCGTCCGCTGATCGCCAGCCTTGCGATCTTTGCCGGCATCGGCATCGTGATCGCGGTCATGGGGCTCGACCGTGGCGGGCTGCCGGTGGTCGATACACGGCTGTGGGGCGGCCTGCTGGTGACGCTGGTGGTGTCGGTGACGGGTATCGTCGCCTCGATGCCGGTCGGCATCGCGCTGGCGCTCGGACGGCGCTCGACCATTCCGCTGATCCGGATCTTCTCGATTGCCTTCATCGAATTCTGGCGCGGGGTGCCGCTGATCACGGTGTTGTTCTTCGCGACCTATATGCTGCCGCTGTTCGTGCCGACCGGCTTCACCATCGACGGACTGGTGCGGGCCCTGATCGGCATCGCGCTGTTCGCCGGCGCCTATCAGGCCGAAGTCATCAGGGGCGGCCTGCAGGCGATCCCGCGCGGGCAGGGCGAGGCGGCGAGCGCGCTCGGCCTGTCCTGGTGCGAAGACCACGGCGCTGATCGTGATGCCGCAGGCGCTGCGCCACGTCATTCCCGGCCTCGTCAACAGCTTCATCGCGCTGTTCAAGGACACCTCGCTGGTCTCGATCGTGGCGCTGTTCGATCTGCTCGGCAGCTTGCGGGCCTCGTTTTCCGATCCGGTCTGGTCGACGCCGACGACGCTGTTCACCGGCTTTGCCTTCACCGGGATGATCTACTTCGTCTTCTGTTTTGGCATGTCGCGCTATTCGCTGTTCGTCGAGAACAGGCTGAACGCGCACCGGCGTAATTGAGCATGATGACCATGACCGACGAATTCGATTGTCAACATTTCCGGCCTCAACAAATGGTACGGCGATTTTCACGTGCTGCGCGACATCAACCTCGATGTCGCCAAGAGCGAGCGCATCGTGATCTGCGGCCCCTCCGGCTCGGGCAAATCGACGCTGATCCGCTGCATCAACGCGCTGGAGGAATTTCAGGAAGGCGAGATCGTCGTCGACGGCATCGAACTGGGCCCGAATCTGCGGCGGGTCGACGAAGTCCGGCGCGAAGTCGGCATGGTGTTCCAGAGTTTTAATCTGTTTCCGCACCTGACCGTGCTGGAGAACTGCACGCTGGCGCCGATCTGGGTGCGCAATATCCCGAAGAAGGATGCGGAAGCGGCCGCGATGAAATATCTGGAGCGGGTGAAAATCCCGCATCAGGCCAATAAATATCCGGGCCAGATGTCCGGCGGCCAGCAGCAGCGCGTCGCGATCGCGCGCGCGCTCACCATGAACCCGAAGGTCATGCTGTTCGACGAGCCGACCTCGGCGCTGGATCCCGAAATGGTCAAGGAAGTGCTCGACACCATGGTCGACCTCGCCAGGGAAGGCATGACCATGCTGGTCGTCACCCACGAAATGGGATTTGCCCGCGAAGTCGCCAACCGCATCGTGTTCATGGACGCAGGCCAGATCATCGAATCGAACACGCCGGCGAACTTCTTCGCCAACCCGCAGCACGCGCGGACCAAGTTGTTCCTGAGCCAGATTTTGCGGTGATCGTCTTCCTCATGGTGAGGAGCGCGTCTTGCGCGCATCTCGAACCATGAGGCCCCGATGTCGCGGCCCATCCTTCGAGACGCGGCCTCGAACGGCCGGTCCTCAGGATGAGGGCGGTGAGCGTGCGCGCTCACACCTTCTCGAACGGCACGTCGATCTTGCTGTGCTTCTCCAGCCATTCCGGCACCGGCAGGTTCTTCGAGCGCATGAAATCCGGATTGAACAGCTTCGACTGATAGCGGTTTCCGGAATCGCAGAGGATCGTCACGATGGTCTTGCCTGGCCCGAGCTGCCTGGCGAGCCGGATCGCGCCGGCGACATTGATGCCGGTGGAGCCGCCGAGGCAAAGGCCCTTCGTGCTCGAGCAGTTCGTAGATGACCGGCACGGCTTCCTCGTCCGGAATGAGAAAGGCGTCATCGACCTTGGCGTGTTTCGATCACGGGCGTGACGCGGCCGAGCCCGATGCCTTCGGTGATCGATCCGCCCGGCGTCGATTTGGCCTCGCCGTGCTTGAACAGTTCGTACATCGCAGCCCCGCGCGGATCGGCGCAGGCGATCACGATGTCCTTGTTCTTTTCCTTCAGAAAGCGGCTGATGCCGGCCAGCGTGCCGCCGGTGCCGACCGAGCAGATGAAGCCGTCGATCTTGCCGCCGGTCTGCTGCCAGATTTCGGGACCGGTCGAATCGTAGTGCGCCTTGGCGTTATCGAGATTGTTCCACTGATCGGCGAACAGCACGCCGTTCGGCTCGGTCTTGCGCAAGCTGATCGGCCAGCCGTCTTGCCGACATGCTGGTAGTTGTTCGGATTGGCTGTAGGGCAGCGCCGGCACTTCGACCAGTTCGGCGCCGCACAGCCGCAGCATGTCCTTCTTTTCCTGGCTCTGGGTTTCCGGAATGACGATCAATGTCCGGTAGCCGCGCGCGCTGGCGACGACCGCAAGACCGATACCGGTATTGCCGGCGGTCCCTTCCAGCACCAGGCCGCCGGGCTTGAGATCGCCGCGCTTCTCGGCTTCGAGGATCATCCATTTGCCGGCGCGGTCCTTCACCGACTGGCCGGGATTCATGAACTCGGCCTTGCCGAGAATGGTGCAGCCGGTCGCCTCGGAAGCCTGCGTCAGCTTGATGAGCGGCGTATTGCCGATCGCTTCGACGACGTCGTTGTTGATTGTCATGTCAGGAAAAGAGCCAGTCTGTTGCCAAATCCGGTAACGACCCTAGAGCGCGATCATCCAAAGTGGAAGCTGGTTTTGGGTTCGATTTGCGCAGTGCAGCTATTTCGACTTCGCGAACACGACCTGGCGCACGTCGATATTTCCCGACAGGAATCCGGCCTCGCAATAGGCGAGGTAGTATTCCCACAGCCGCCGGAACCGGTCGTCGAAGCCGAGCGGCATCAGGTTCGGCCAGGCCGCGCGGAAATTATTTCGCCAGGTCGCGAGCGTCTTGGCATAATCTTGCCCGAAAATGCGTTCGCGGATAACGGGAACGCCGAACCGCTCGCCCAGCGATTTCAGCACCTGCGGCGAGGGCAGCATGCCGCCGGGAAAAACGTAACGCTGGATGAAATCGACTTCGCGGCGATAGGTCTGGAACAGGCTGTCCTGAATGGTGATGGCCTGAATGCCGGCGAGGCCGCCGGGCAGCAGCCGGTCGCGCAACTGCGAAAAATATTTCGGCCAGAACTGCTCGCCGACCGCCTCGATCATCTCGATCGACGCGATCCGGTCATAACGGTCGCGCTCGTCGCGATAGTCCTGCAGCCTGATCTCGACCCTGTCGCCAAGGCCGGCGTTCTGGATGCGCGCCTGCGCGAAATCGCGCTGCTCCTTGCTGATGGTGAGCCCGACCACCTTGGCGCCAAAGGTCTTGGCGGCATATTCCGCAAAGCCGCCCCATCCGCAGCCGATCTCCAGCAATCTCTGGCCGGGTTGCAGGTCGATGGCTTCGGCCAGCCTGCGGTATTTGTTGTTTTGCGCAGCCGCCAGATCGGGGGTGTGATCCTCGAACAAGGCCGAGGAATAGGTCATGCTCGGATCGAGCCATGCCGAGTAGAACGCGTTGCCGATGTCGTAATGCGCGTAGATATTGCGGCGCGCCTGCCGCTTGGTATTGCGGTTGAGCCAGTGCCGGACGATCTGAACAAAGCGCATCAGCGGCTTGTCGCCGAGCATCGCCTGGATCAGGTCGTGGTTGACGCAGAACAGATAGAGGAACTGCGTCAGGTCGGGCGTGTCCCATTCGCCGTTCAGATAGGCTTCCGCTATTCCGATGTCGCCGCCGTTGAGCAGCCGCGAGGCGAAGCCGTAATTGTAAAGTGTCATGGCCGCCGACGGGCCAGGCTCGATGCCGCCCAGCCTGATCCTGCGGCCGTCGGGCAGCGTCACGTCAAGCGTGCCGCGCCGCAGTCGGGAGCCGAAGCCAAGCGCCAGCCGGACCGCGCGCGGGAGGTCCGAAAGCACCGTCTCCACATTGTCGGGGGTTACAGAAATCAGCGCAGACATTTGCAGACCCATCAAATGATGCGGCTCTGTATCCGAGCTTTGCGTGGGCCGATTTGCCTCAGTCCGCCCCTCACTGGACCAGAGCGCGTTCCCGCGGACCCGGCTTCCTCCCGGCCGTCGCGGGCAATGCTGAACCAGTATAGTCACCGGCTTTGCCGCCCGCCAAGATGGTATTCGCCGTGTTCGCAGCTGCGGCATTCGGGCGCGGCGCTAGCCGACCTCCCTTGAGCCACAGCCGCAACGCTTCCCAATGGATCGCGGCGACGATTTTCGGGGTGACCAGCGGCAGCGCGAAGAACGCGCGCAACTGAAGGTGAAACCCAGCAGGCGCGGGTAGCACAATAGCAACACGCGGCCGCCGGTCAGGTCGACGCGAAATGATTGCGGCGAAAATACTCGCCGAGCGTCAGCCCGGTCAGTTTTCCCGCCGCATGATCGGCAACGCTTTGCTGGTTGAATGTGAGGATATCGCGGAGCATCCAGAGATAGGATGGAGACAGCAGGTTCTTCGGCTGCGCAAATAGACCGATCGCGGTTTGGATCCAGTTGTCGCCGCCGCCTTTCCACTCGAACCGTCCGGCATCCGCCGTGACCGCAAAGCTCATGCAGCTTTCCTCGGTCTCGACGCCGAGATGGCCGAACAGCGCCGTCAGGTCGGGATAGTTCAGCTCGTTGTAGACGATGAAGCCGATATCGACCGTGAGGCGCCATCGTAGTCGATGGTCACGGTATGGCTGTGTCCGCCGGGCCTGAGTTCGCGATCGTAGACCGTCACCGGATAACGCTTCGACAAGGTCCAGGCTGCGGCGTTGCCGGCAATTCCCGTTCCGATAACCGCGACCCGCATTCCAGCCCCCATCTGTTGCTGGGCGAGATACGGTGCATTGCGATGGAAGTTTCAGCGGAGGGGCGCTGCGGCGAGCTGAAGCGGCGACCTCGAACCGTCCTATCACCGAAAATCACATGAAATGTTGGTAAGCTTGCGGCGGCCGCGGGTCGCGCGAGCTTGCGAAAAGCCCGCATGGAACAGGGAAAATTTTGAAGTTCCTGCCGCCACTGCGGCGGCCCCAATTCAACGGCGCCGCGGGGGACAGAGGCGGAACAGGACTGTCCGCGCCGTGGTCGCCCGGCTAGTATGGCCAGCAGGTTCCCAAGGGAAGCATCACGGCGGTGAAGGTACGGCAGCCAGTCCCCACAAGCGTCATCCGCGAATCGGTCCGCGATTCTCGCGACGCCGGATGCCGGGCATTTTGCCCGGCGGAGGGCTGACGTGAGGCAGCGATTTCCGGGTGTTGCCGTTGACCGCCTGCCTGCCGCGCGTCCCTTGGCTGGATCGCGTGGCGAGATGGCTCGCAGCGCTTTGCATGGTCGCCAGTTCTGCAGGCTGCATCCTGACCCAGGACGTGCCCGATCCGGCCCTCGACATTCCCGATGGATACAGGGCCGCGCGATTGACGAGTGCGGACGCGCCGCCAACGCTGGATTGGTGGCGCGGATTCCGCTCGCCGGAATTGACCGATCTGATGGAGGAAGCCCAGAGGGTCAATCTGGACATCGCCGCGGCGGTCGCGCGCTTCAAGCAGGCCGACGCGCAGGCGCGCATGGCGGGCGCGGCGCTGCTGCCGAACGTCAGCGGCACGGGCTCGCAGACCTATTCCCGCACCTCCGGCTCAAGCTCCAGCGGATTGAGCAATGGCGGGCGCGAGGTGGTCAACTACTCAGGCCTCGCTCAGCGCCAGCTATGAACTCGATTTCTGGGGCAAGAACCGCGACGCCGCGCAGGCGGCGGAGGAAACGGCGATCGCCAACCGTTTCGATCGCGACGTGGTGGCGCTCACGACGCTGACCAGCGTCGCCAATGCCTATTTCCAGGTGCTTGCCTCGCAGGACCGGATTCGCACCGCCGAGCGCAATATCGCCAGCGCGACCCGCATTCTCGAGGCGATCAAGCAACGGCTCAAAGCCGGCACCGGGACCGACCTCGACGTCGCGCAGCAGGAAGCCGTTCTCGGCAATCAGAAGCGCCGCCGTGCCGCCGCTGCGGCAGACGCTGGCGCAGAACATCAACGCGCTGGCGACGCTGGTGGCGCGGCCGCCGGAAAGCGTGCGCATCACCGGCGGCTCGCTCAACGCGATTTCGTCGCCGCGGGTGACGCCCGGCCTGCCGTCGGAGCTGCTGACGCAGCGGCCGGATATCAGGCGCCAGGAAGCGCAGCTCGCTTCCGCCACCGCCAATGTCGGCAACGCCCGCGCGCAGTTCTTCCCGAGCATCCAGCTGACCGGGCAGGGCGGCTATCAAAGTTCGGCGCTGGTGTCGCTGTTCCAGCCCCACGCGGCGTTCTTCAGCGTGGTCGGCAGCCTGACGCAGCCGATTTTCGAGGGCGGAAAAATTCTCGGCAATTTCGAATTGACCCAGGCCAGGCAGGAAGAATTGCTGCAGACCTACCGCAAGACGGTGGTCTCGGCATTTGCCGATGTCGACAACGCGCTGGTTTCGATCAAGGAGACCACCGCGAAGCTCAGGCTGCAGCGCGAGGTGGTGGCGGCCTCGCGGCGGGCCTTTCAATTGTCCGAACAGCAGCTTCGGGCCGGAACCGCGGACATCGTAACTGTGCTAAATACGCAAGTGACGCTATTTCAGGCGGAAGATGTGCTGTGGCAGGCCCAGCTTGCCCGACTGCTGGCGATCGTCAGCCTGTACCAGGCGCTGGGCGGCGGCTGGGAGCCGAGGATGGAGAGACCGGTCGATGCTCTTTAAGCCGGAATTGAAGGATACGCAAGGAAGCGCCCGAGCGCGCGCGCCGAGCTTCGCGCCGCGCGCTGCTCAGGCGCCTTGTCTCGCTGACGATTACCCTCGTGATCCTCGGCGGCCTCGGCTACATCGGCTGGTACGCGTTTCAGCAGAAGCAGGCCGGCAATCGCGGGGCTGCGGGCCGCCCCGATCTGCCGGTGCCGGTGCTGGCGGCGACGCCGCGCATCCAGGACGTGCCGGTTTATCTCGACGGCGTCGGCGCCGTGCGCGCGCTGAACACCGTGACCGTGCGCTCCCAGGTCGACGGCAAACTGATCGCGGTCAATTTCGTCGAAGGACAGGACGTCAAGAAGGGCGACGTGCTCGGCGAGATCGATCCCGTCATCTACAAGGCGCAGTACGATCAGGCCGTCGCCAAGAAGGCGCAGGACGAAGCGCAGCTCGCCAATCAGCGCCTCGACCTCGCACGCTATCAGCAACTTTCCGCCTCCAACGCCGGCTCCAAGCAGCAAGCCGACACGCAACGCGCCGTCGTCGCCCAGCAGGAGGCGCTGGTGAATGCCGATCAGGCACCGATCGACAACGCGCAGGCGATGCTGGGCTACACCAAGATCGTCGCGCCATTGTCGGGCCGCGCCGGCCTGCGTCAGGTCGATCAGGGCAACATCATCCACGCCGCCGACGTCACCGGGCTCGTCATCATCACCCAGCTGCAGCCGATCGCGGTGCAGTTCAGCCTGCCGCAGCAGCAGATCGTGCGGGTCAATGCCGCCTCCGCCAAGGGCGCGCTGGCGGTCGACGTCTTCGGCAATGACGGCACCACGGTGATCGACACCGGCACGCTGAAGGGCATCGACAACCAGGTCGATCCGACCACCGGCACGCTGAAGCTCAAGGCCGAATTTCCCAATGCCAATTTCCAGCTATGGCCCGGGCAATTCGTCAATGTGCGGCTCAAGGTCGACACCCTGATGCAGGCGCTGGTGGTGCCGACCTCGGCCGTGCAGCGCGGTCCGGCCGGAACCTTCAGCTACGTCATCGGCGACGGCGACATCGTCACGGCGAAACCCGTCGTGGTGACGCAGCAGAACGAAACCGACGCGGTGATCGCCAGCGGACTGGCGCCCTCCGATCGCGTGGTGACGACCGGCTTTGCCAATCTGTCCGATGGCGCCAGGGTCATCATCGGCAAGGACGAGCAGACGCCGACGGCCGATCTTGCGCCGCGCAAGAAGGGCAGCCGGGGCCCGCAGGGCAAGGACGGGCAGGGCAAGGACGGAAAAGGCGAATGCCGCGGCAAGAAGGGCGAGGGCGGATCCGCGCAGGGAGGCGAACAGTCGGGCGGCGGAGCGAAGTCGCAGCCATGACCCAAACGATCGCGGTTTGAATGTCTGACTTCGCAAGCATGAGCGCGCATCATGAGCGTCTCTGAACCGTTCATCCGCCGGCCGATCGCGACCTCGCTGTTGGGGATCGCGCTGTTGATCGGCGGCGCGCTCGGCTACTGGGCGCTGCCGGTATCGGCGCTGCCGCAGGTCGATTTCCCGACGGTGCAGGTGACGACGCAACTGCCGGGCGCCAGCCCCGACGTGATCGCCTCGCTGATCACCGCGCCGCTGCGAACGCCAACTCGGGCAGATTCCGTCGCTGTCGTCGATCACGTCGACGAGTTCCTTCGGCGTCAGCCAGATTTCGCTGCAGTTCGATCTCAACCGCGACATCGACGGCGCCACCCAGGATGTGCAGGCCGCGATCAACGCCGCCGCGGGCGTGTTGCCGAAAAACCTGCCGTATCCGCCGACCTACGCCAAGGTGAACCCGGCCGACGCGCCGGTCCTGACGCTGGCGCTGACCTCGGAGACGATTTCGCTGCGCGCCATGAGCGATCTCGCCGACACCATTCTGGCGCAACGTCTCAGCCAGATTTCCGGGGTCGGGCGCGTTTCGGTGCTGGGCGGGCTGAAGCCGGCGGTGCGGGTGCAGGCCGATCTGGCGCGGCTCGCCGCCTATGGCATCTCGATGGAGGATTTGCGCAACGCGATCGCGGGCGCCAATGTCTCCGGACCGAAGGGATCGCTCGACGGCGCGCAGCAGGCCTACACCATCGCCGCCAACGACCAGATCGCGGCGGCCGAGGCCTACAAGCCCATCATCATCGCCTACCGCAACGGCGCGCCGGTCACCATCGGCGACGTCGCCATCATCGTCGACGGGCTGGAGAACGATCGCACCGGCGGCTGGTACCAGGGCACGCCGGCCGTCATCATCGACATCCAGCGGCAGCCCGGCGCCAACGTCATCGAGGTCGTCCGCCAGATCCGCGCGGAAATCCCGAAACTGCAGCGCGCGATTCCGGCCGGCGTAACCCTGACCGTGGTCAGCGACCGCACCGTGACCATTCGCGCCTCCGTCCATGACGTGCAGTTCACGCTGGTGCTGAGCGTGGTGCTGGTCACCCTGGTGGTGCTGTTGTTCCTGCGCTCGCTGCGCGCGACCCTGATCGCCGGCGTGGCGCTGCCGCTGTCGCTGATCACCTCCTTCGGCATCATGTATTTCTCGGGCTTCAGCCTCGACAATCTGTCGCTGATGGCGCTGACGATCGGCACCGGCTTCGTGGTCGACGACGCCATCGTGATGATCGAGAACATCGTCCGTCACATGGAGAACGGCGAATCCGCGATGGACGCCTCGCTGCGGGGCGCCAGCGAAATCGGCTTCACCGTGATTTCGCTGACGGTGTCGCTGATCGCCGTCTTCATCCCGCTATTGTTCATGTCGGGACTGGTCGGGCGCATGTTCCGCGAATTCGCGCTGACGCTGACGATCGCGGTCGTGACCTCGGCGATCGTGTCGCTGACGCTGACGCCGATGATGTGCTCGCGGCTGCTGAAGCACGCCGGCGAGGAGATTGCGGTTCCCGGCCTTGCCGCGGTCAGCCGTTCCATCGACCGCATGGTCGATTTCTATCATCGCACGCTGTTGTGGGTGCTGGAGCGCCAGCGCGCGACCATGCTGGTCACCCTCGCCACGCTGGTCGCGACCCTGATCCTGTATGTGGTGGCGCCCAAGGGCTTTCTGCCGTTGCAGGACACGGCTTCGATCACCGCGGTAACCCAGGCCGGTCCGGACGTTTCCTTCGCCGAAATGCAAAGCCGGCAGACCAAGGCGGCGGACGCGATCAAGGCCGATCCGGACGTAACCGGCGTCGTCTCCGTGATCGGCGCGGGTTCGGTCAACCCGACCACCAATGTCGGCCGCCTGGTGATGACGCTGAAACCGCGCGGCGAACGGCGCGACGACGTTTCCGCGGTGGTGGCGCGCCTGAAGGCGCTGACGGCATCGATCCCGGGCATGACGATCTATTTTCAGCCGGTGCAGGACGTGCAGATCTCGACCCGGTCCAGCCGCTCGCAATATCAGTACACCCTGACCGGCACCGATTCCGCGCTGGTTGGCGAGTGGGCGAACAGGCTGGTCGCCGAATTGCGCCGCGATCCCCTGTTCCGCGACGTTTCCTCGGAAGCCCAGGACGCGGGCTTGCGCGCGGCGCTCGACATCAACCGGCAGCGCGCCGGCCAGCTCGGCGTCAGCATCCAGGGCGTCAACGACACCCTGAACGACGCCTTCGCGCAGCGGCAGATTTCGACCATTTACGGGCAGGCCAACCAGTACCGGGTGGTGCTGGAAGCCATGCCGATGTACCAGCGCGATCCGTCGATCCTGTCAAAACTCTATCTGCCCGGCGCGGCCGGCGCGCAGGTGCCGCTGTCGGCGGTCGCGACGTTGACGCGCACCACCGCGCCGCTGGCGATATCGCATCAGGCGCAATTTCCGGCCGTCTCGCTCAGCTTCAATCTCGCGCCCGGCGCCGCGCTTGGCGACGCCGTCGAGGCCGTCAAGACCATCGAAACGCGCATCGGCATGCCCGGCAGCATTGTCGGCATCTACGCCGGCGATGCCGCGGAGTTCTCGAAATCGCTGGCCGGGCAACCGTGGCTGATCCTGGCCGCGCTTGTCACCATCTACATCGTGCTTGGCGTGCTCTATGAAAGCTACATTCATCCCATCACCATTCTCTCGACGCTGCCCTCGGCGGGCGTCGGCGCCATCCTGGCGCTGATGCTGTTCGGGCAGGACCTCAGCGTGATCGGCCTGATCGGCATCATTCTGCTGATGGGCATCGTCAAGAAGAACGCCATCATGATGATCGACTTCGCGCTGGAAGCGGAGCGGCACCAGGGCATGTCCGCGATGGACGCGATCGTGCAGGCCTGTCTGCTGCGTTTCCGCCCGATCATGATGACGACGCTGGCGGCCTTGTTCGGCGCGCTGCCGCTGGCGGTGGAGAGCGGCACCGGCGCCGAGTTGCGGTTTCCGCTGGGCATTTCGATCATCGGCGGGCTTTTGCTGAGCCAGTTGCTGACGCTCTACACGACGCCGGTGATCTACCTCGCGCTCGACCGGATTAACCGCCGCATCGAAAAGGCGGTGCCGCCGGTCGGACCCGAATTGCCGTCGCCGCCGGTCGCGGGAGCCACCGAAGGGATGCAGTAATGGCATCGATCTCGGAGCCGTTCATCCGCAGGCCGGTGGGCACCACGCTCCTGGCGATCGGGCTGTTTCTGGTCGGCGTGGTGGCTTACGCGTTTTTGCCCGTCGCCGCGGTTCCCAATGTCGATTTTCCCGCGATCAGGGTTTTTGCGACGCGTCCGGGCGCCGACCCGTCCGTGATGGCGGCGACCGTGGCCGCGCCGCTGGAACGGCGGCTCGGCGAAATCGCCGGCATCGACCAGATCACCTCGACGAGCTGGCTCGGCGCGACCAACATCCAGCTGCAATTTTCCATCGGCCGCGACATCGACCGCGCCGCGCGCGACGTGCAGGCGGCGATCAACGCCTCGCTCGCCGATCTGCCGAGCGACTTGCCGAGTTTGCCGCGCTTCAAGAAAGCCAATACCGCCGCGGCGCCGGTATTCGTGCTGGCGCTGACGTCGAAGACGATCTCGTCAAGCGCGATGTACGACGTCGCGGATACCGTGATTGCGCAGCGCATCTCGCAAGTTCCGGGCGTCGGCGAAGTGACCGTCAGCGGCGCCGACCAGCCCGCGGTCCGCATCGCGCTCAATCCGGTGGCGCTGTCGAATGCCGGGATCGCGACCGACGACGTCAGGCTCGCGATCATCAACGCCAATCCGCTGGGGCCGGTCGGCATCTTCAACGGCGGCCGCCAGAGCGAGACGCTCTCGACCAACAGGCAGATGCGCACCGCGGCCGAATTCCGCGACATCATGATCAAGAGTTCGAACGGCAATTTCGTCCGGCTGTCGGATGTCGCCGAGGTCGAGGATTCCGTCCGCAACAGCCGGTCGATCGCCTGGTTCAACAAGCAGCCGGCCGTCCTGATTCAAATTACCAAGCAGGGCGACGCCAACGTCATCGATACCGTCGACCGCGTGCGCGCGCTGCTCCCCGAACTGAAGCAATGGATCCCCGGCGGCGTCGAGATTTCAACCCTGGTCGATCGCACCGGCACCATCCGCGCCAGCGTCCAGGACATGCAGCTGACGCTGCTGGCGACCGTGTTCCTGGTCATGGGGGTGGTGTTCGTATTCCTGCGCCGGATCACGCCGACGATCGCCGCGGGCGTCTCGGTGCCGCTGGCGCTGGCCGGGACCTGCGCCGGCATGTGGCTCGCCGGTTTCTCGATCGACAATCTGTCGCTGATGGCGCTGGCGATCTCGGTCGGCTTCGTGGTCGACGACGCCATCGTCATGATCGAGAACATGTACCGCAACCTCGAGCATGGCATGCGGCCCTATCAGGCGGCGCTGGAAGGCGCCAGGCAGATCGGTTTCACGGTGCTGTCGATCAGCCTGTCGCTGATCGCCGCCTTCACGCCGCTGATCTTCATGGACGGCATCGTCGGCCGGTTGTTGCGGGAATTTTCGCGTGACCCTGACCTTTGCCATCGTGGTTTCCACCGTGGTGTCGCTCACGATCACGCCGATGATCTGCGCCCATTACATCAAGGAGGTGACCTCCGACAGCGCGACCTGGTTCGACCGAACAGTCGAAGGCGCATTGTCGCGCATGGTGGCGTTTTATGCGCGCACCCTGCGCGTCGTGCTGGATTTCCCGCTTCTGACGCTGCTGGTGTTTTTCGCGACCATCGCGTTGACGGTGACGCTCTATATCAAGACCCCGAAGGGATATTTCCCGGTCGACGATAGCGGCTTCGTGATCGGCGCGACGCGGGCATCCGCCGATATCTCGTTCCAGTCGATGCTCGGGCTTCAGCAGCAGCTCGCCGACATCGTGATGGCCGATCCGGCGGTCGCGGGGGTCGGGTCGATCCTGAGCGGAGCCGGCGGTCCCTTCGGCGGAGGCTCCAATCGCGGCATCATGTTCATCAGCCTCAAACCATCAGCCGAGCGCGGCGGACTGACCACGGCGCTGGTGATCGATCGCCTGCGCAAGAATCTCTATCGCGTGGCGGGAATCCGCCTGTTCATGTTCGCCGCGCAGGACGTCCGCGCCGGCGGGCGGCAGAGCGAATTCCGACTATCAATACACGCTGTCGAGCACCGATCTCGATCTCTTGCAGAAATGGGCGCCGATCGTGCAAAAACGGATGGAGACGGTCGAAGGCATCACCGACGTCTCCAGCGACCGCGATCCCGGGGGCCTGCAACTGACGCTGTCGATCGACCGGCAACAGGCATCGACGCTCGGCGTTCGCGTGCAGGACATCGACAACGCGCTCAACAACGCGTTCTCCCAGCGGCAGATCTCGATCGTCTACACCCAGCGCAACCAGTACATGGTGGTGCTGGAGATCGATCCGAAATTCCAGAGCGATCCCGCCAACCTCGAACATATCTTCGTCGCCGGCGCCGGTGGCGCGCAGGTGCCGCTATCGACCGTTGTCCGCTACCAGCGCGGCCTGTCGCCGCTCGCCGTGTTTCACTCGCAGTCGTTTCCGTCGACCACGGTGTCGTTCAACCTGCTGCCGGACGTGCCGCTGCAGGTCGCCACGTCGAATATCCAGCGCGCGGTGGAGGAATTGCATATGCCCGTGGGCATTCGCGGCAGTTTCGACGGCAACGCCGGCGATTTCAACAAGACCAGCGGGCACATGCCGCTCTTGATCCTCGGCGCGCTGGTGGCGATGTATATCGTGCTGGGCGTGCTCTACGAGAGCCTCGCCCATCCCCTGACCATCATTTCGACCTTGCCTTCGGCCGGGCTCGGGGCGCTATTGGCGCTGCAAGTGACCAATACGCCGCTGACCATCATCGCCTTCGTCGGAATCATCCTGCTGATCGGCATCGTCAAGAAGAACGGCATCATGATCGTCGATTTCGCGCTGGACGCCGAGCGCCACCGCGGACTGTCGTCGGCGGAGGCGATCTTCGAGGCCTGCAGCGTCCGGTTCCGGCCGATCCTGATGACGACGATGGCGGCGCTGTTCGCCGGCATTCCGCTGGTGATCGCCACCGGTCCCGGCACCGAGCTGCGCCGGCCGCTCGGCATCACCATCATCGGCGGGTTGTTCGTGTCGCAGATCCTGACGCTGTACACGACGCCGGTGATCTATCTCCTGATCGACCGGCTGCGGCGGCGATCCGAGACGGGCGCGATCGCGGCGCCCGCGGAATAGCTTTGAGATCCGCAGGCGCGCCGCGCAGCGTATAGCGGGCGCATGTCAAGACAATCCGAGCCTGATACCGGCGCCGCCCTTGCGGAGGCGATACCGGACTGTCCGCGCTGCCACAAACCCCTGCCGCTGTGCATCTGCGACAGCATCACGCCGATCGACAACCAGCATTTCGCTTCTGATCCTGCAACATCCGCAGGAGCAGGACAGGGCGCTCGGCACGGCGCGGCTGACCGCGCTGCATTTCAAGAATGCGGTGCTGAAGATCGGCCTGTCGTGGCCGAGCCTGTCCAAGGCGCTGGGACGGCCGGTGCATGATCCCTCGCGCTGGGCGGTGCTCTATCTCGGCTCCGCGAAAGTCACCGATCTCGACACCGATAGCGATATCGTCGCCATCAACCGCAAGGGCGAAATCGAGGACAATCAGCGCGCCATCCTGAAGGACATCGAAGGCATCGTGCTGCTCGACGGCACCTGGAGCCAGGCCAAGGCGCTGTGGTGGCGCAATGCGTGGATGCTGAAATGCCAGCGCGTCATCCTCGGCCCGAAGCGTCCGTCGCGCTATGGCAAACTGCGCCGCGAACCGCGCCGCGACGGCCTGTCCACCATCGAGGCGGCGGCGATGCTGCTGTCCAGCCTCGAAAAGCGGCCGGACATCGCCGAGACGCTGCACGCAAGTTTCGAGCGGATGCTGGCGAAATACCGCGAGGCCCAGAGCGTGCTGCCCGAACTCGCGCCAAAACCGCGGCCGAAGCGGGATTACCGCCGCCGCAAACGGGCCTGATCCCGCCTTGGTTGCCTATCCCGGACAGGCCGTATATGAGTTCGCGCCTAAGGGGCCACGTGGCGGAGTGGTTACGCAACGGTCTGCAAAACCGTGTACACCAGTTCAATTCTGGTCGTGGCCTCCAAATCCATCCCATTGATCTTGCAAAGAATGATTTTGTTGCTGCCGGTGTCGTCAAAGCGAGTCGCCGCGGAGTTGAGCGGCTCGCCGGGGCGTGACGCGTGATCTCCGGCAGTCCTGAACGGCGCGCGATGGTCGCGTGGCTGGAAAATCACCATACTCATTGGACCCTTGGATCGCCGCGCCGGCGATCGTACGATGGCGAACGGTGACCTCGGCAAGACGGGGAGGGCCAATGCCTAGGAAGGGAATCACGGGCCACGACGGATGGGTGGTCACCGAAGCGCTGGCGACGGCGCTGGTCGCGCTGGAGCAGCTTTCGCCGAAACACCAGCAGCGCACGCTGATGGAGGATATCCGGAAGATGCTGGCCGCAGGTTCAACGCCCGAGACCGTCAACCTGCATCTGGCCCAGGCAAAGTGCAGATTGTTTCCGGACCTTGATCCCGAGGCCATCTATCAGGAGTACGGCCTTGGGGACGGGCAAGGCTGAAGGACCGCCATCCGCAGTGCAATCAAAGCCTTGCGCAGATTATTTGCGAGACCGGAAGAAGCTGGGCGCTCACGCTTCAGCAGGCGGCGTACCAGCCCTCGGGAAACGGAATGAGCGGCCAGGCCTGCCGGTTGTCGTTGGCGGCTTGCGACGGCTCGTCGAAGAAAGCGAGATTGGCGAAGACGTCTTCCTGCGGCGCGGGTTCGATCGCCATTTTTACGGCCTCCAGCAATCGGTCGAATTCAGCTTCGCTCATCGCGCTCTCCGGGTTTTCCGAGAGCGCAAGGTCTCAAAACTCTTCTGTTTCCAGATTGAACGGATCGCTCAAATTTTATCGATCGAGCGATCGCGGCCGACTTGGTTACTAATGTCTTGATCCCGCGCGAAGATGTAGAGCGGCCATCGCGTGACCAATTGTGAGAAAACTCACATTTGGCCAACAATCTTTTCGGCGCGTGCCAGGACGACGACGGCGCCGCCGGCAGCCCAAGGGGATGCCGTCGTTCAGGCAAGATCTCCCGGAGTTTTGGCGATTGCGCGCCGCGCGCCGGTGAAAGCCCGGACGTGCGGGCGATTGCCGCCTGCCGGCGGCGGCAGAAGGCGTGTCTCAGCGACGCGTGCAGAGCGGCGTTCGGGCAGCGCGGATTTTCTGGTCGAGAGAAACTGCGAGGGAGTGAGTGCGCTAACTTGCCCGAATAGGCAAAGGCATCTTGCAGCATATGTTAAGGAGTCTGGCTCCCCGGGCTGGATTCGAACCAGCGACCATTCGATTAACAGTCGAATGCTCTACCGCTGAGCTACCGAGGAATAGGGCGAAAACCGTGTTCGCACGCGGCAGCGTATAACAAAGCCCTCAAGGCTTGCAAAGGACGAAATGTCCACCTCTCACGCCGACATCAAGCGGGCAGGGGAACCGGCTGTGCCGCAAGGATTTGTTGCCGTTTCGGCCGAGCTGGAATCGCGCTGCCACAGCTCCCTCGGCCACCCCAGCGGCCCCGCCGCGCCGCCAACCGGCGCTAAAAAGTCTTATTCGCTGACGACCTCGATCGTGCCGGATTCGCCAGGAGGTGATTCGATGCCAGACATCCAGACCGATCTGTTGAAGCCGGTGCCCTCGATCGTCCCGAGCGACATTCCCGCGATGAGCGACGACGAATGCCTGCTCCGGCTGGCGCAAGCCGTCGAAGAGCACGATTCCGCTGCCCTGGACGAGGTGGCGAGGCTGATCGCGCGGCTCGCGGTGACGATCGAATAGAGCCGTATTTGCGAACCGGAAGCATCTCCAGAAGATAGCGGATTGCAGGCCTTGCCTGCGCGATCGGCGTTGCGTTTTGGCGAAGTTTGTACCAGAGATGACGCGGTTTAGAGCTCCTTTCCCGCGGCATCGCCCGCACGACATCTCAGGGTCCGCCAATGTCCGGTTTTGCGACCGCGCGCCAGAAAATGGTCGATGGCCAGGTGCGCCCCAACGACGTCACCGATATCCGAATACTCGATGCCATGCTCGCGGTGCCGCGCGAGGCCTTTGTCCCGCAAAACCAGCGTGCGCTGGCCTATCTCGACCGCGATCTCGATGTCAGCGAAGGCGGCGCGCGCGAAGCGCTTTCTGATCAAGCCGCTGGTCCTGGCGAAGATGCTGCAGGCCGCCGAGATCAAGGACACCGACAAGGTCTTGGTGGCGGGTAGTGCGCCCGGATATGCGGCGGCCGTGGTGGCGAGGCTGGCGGGGCAGGTGACGGCGACCGAAAGCGACCCGGCGCTGGTCGCGAAGGCGGGGAAGTCCTCGCCCAGCTCGGGCTCGGCAATGTGACGTTTCGGGCGAACGACCCGGCTGACGGGGATCCGGCGAACGCGCCCTATGACGTGATCGTGCTCGATGGCGCGACCGAAATCACGCCGGAACGGCTCTACGGGCAGCTCAAGAACGGTGGCCGGCTGGTCGGGGTTTTCGCCATGACCAAGCCGCCGCGGGCCATGATCGTGACACACTCCCACGGCGATTTCGGGCACCGGGCGCTTTTCGACGCGTCGGTGCCGGTCTTGCCAGGCCTGGAGCGGCTCCCGGCGTTCGTTTTCTAGCCTTCGCGGCCGCTAAAATCCCGTTCTGAATCAGAAGTGTGGCCCGGATGCCGCACGTGAAGAGTTTCCACCGCCTTTGGCCGGGGCGGGGTTCCGTCCCGCTTGCGCGGGGAATAAGGTACGGAGGGATGTCGACTCGACATGAAGCGGTAGCCGGTTCAAGCGTGCTCGAACCGGCGAAACGTATGAATGGATAACAGGGGATGCGTGGCGTGAAGTTGGTTACCGGAGCTGCGGCTGCGGTCCTTCTGATGGCGTATATGGGCCCGACGCCTGCCCTGGCCGATACCATTGAGGCTGCGCTGGTGCGCGCCTATCAGAACAATCCGCAGCTCAACGCGCAGCGCGCCCAGGTCCGCTCCACCGACGAAAACGTGCCGCAGGCGCTGTCGGGCTATCGTCCGAAAGTCGCGCTCACCGCCAGCGCCGGCTATCAGTACATCGACACGCTCACCACCGCGGGCGGCTCGCCGACCAATCTCGTCAGAACCGAAATTCACGGCGCCAACCCGCCGCGCAGCGCCGGCCTGACGGTCACGCAGACGCTTTTCAACGGCCAGCAGACCGCCAACAAGACCCGCGCGGCGGAGAGCCAGGTCTCGGGCGCGCGCGAAGCGCTGCGGGTGCTCGAACAGACCGTGCTGCTCGTCGGCCGCCACGATCTACATGGACTACCTGCGCGACTCCGCCATCGTCGAGGTTCAGAACAGCAACGTCCGCGTTCTCGAACAGACGCTGAAGCAGACCCGCGACCGCTTCAATGTCGGCGAAGTGACGCGCACCGACGTCGCGCAGTCGGAAGCGCAACTCGCCGCCGGCAAGACGCAGCTGCTGGCCGCCGAAGCCACGCTGACGACGACGCGAGCGAATTTCCGCCGCATCATCGGCAACGAACCGGAAGCGCTCGCGCCGGGCTCTCCGGTCGATCGCTTCCTGCCGGGAACGCTGCCCGCCGCGGTCGAACTCAGCTTGATCGAAAATCCGAACGTGACGGCCGCGATGTTCGGCATCGACGTCAACTATCTTCAGGTCAAGGTCAACGAAGGCGCGCTGTTGCCGACGGTCAGTTTGCAGGCCTCGGTGCAGCAATCCTACGAACAGACCATGACGATCTACCGGTCGTTCGGCGCCTCGGCGGTCGCGCAGCTTTCGGTCCCGGTCTATCAGGGCGGCGCCGAATACTCGCTGATCCGCCAGTCCAAGGAAACCCTGGCGCAGCAGCGCCTCAATCTCGAACAGATCCGCGACCAGACCCGCGCCAACACGGTGACGGCATGGGGGCAGCTGGTGGCCGGCAAGGCGCAGGTCGCATCCGCGCAGGCGCAGGTGACCGCTTCCGAGATCGCGCTCAACGGCGTGCGCGAAGAGGCCAAGGCCGGACAGCGCACCACGCTCGACGTGCTGAACGCCCAGCAGGCGCTGGTCAACGCCCGCGTCGCGCTGGTCACCGCGCAGCACGATCGCGTGGTCGCGTCCTATGCCGTCTTGAACGCCGTCGGACGGCTGTCGCCGCAGGTGCTCAATCTGCCACCACCGTCTACGACCCGAGCGTGCATTATCAGCAGGTGCGCGACAGCTGGTTCGGTGTTCGCACGCCCGACGGCCGCTGATCGCCTTAACCCGTCACCGTAGAACCACCGACGCCTCGAACCATTCAGCGCGAAGACGCGAGGAGCCCGTCATCGGGCCGCGACTTCGCGCGGGCCCGCTGGCGGTTCTGCCCGAGGCCGTGCTTTGGCGAATCGCGTCCGGCGCGTTGCTTGCAATCAATTGTTGCCGTGACATACCTTTGCTGGAGGCAGCAGAGCGATTCGCGCCGCATCCGGCATCCTTTGGCCGCGACGCTTCGGTGCCCTGAGCAGGGGCGGGACTCCGCGCGATCGTTCGAGCGGCGCTTGATCTGGGGACAAGTCAGGCTTGTGCGATGAAAATCCCGGCCTGCATATCCGGAACCGGCAAATCCTGTCTGGCTTGGTGTAAAACGCATGCGAGGGCGTTGATGATGTGGAGTTGGAGATGACGCAGCCTGCAAAGGTCCAAGAGCCCTCGATGGAGGAGATTTTGGCGTCGATCCGTCGCATCATCGCCGACGACGAAGCCAAGCCGCCGGTTGCCGAAAAGCCCGCCGGCCGCGGCGCCCCGGCGAAGCCGGAGAAACCGGCCGCCGCGGCGCCGGCAGCCAAGGCGCCCGTGATGAATGACATTCCTCCGTCGGCGATTCCCGCCGCGCAAGCCGCCGCCGCAAAGGCGCCGCCGCCGCCAAGCCCGCGCCGCCAGCCCGCGCCACCTCCAGCCGCGCCGCCGCCTGCGCCGCCGCGTCCAACAGCCAGGACGACATCGACGCGCTGCTGAACGGCCTCGACGAAGCGACCACCGCGGAGGAGATCCGGCCGCCCTTGCCGGACGGCGAGGTGTTCGAACTCACCGACGAGATGGCGGTGCCGGACCCGGAGCCGCAGCCCTCGTTCCACAAGATCGAACCGCAGGACGATCTCGAATTTGCCGAGACCGCCGCCGCCAGGGCGGTGCATCGGCCAGCCCGCGTTCGAGCCGCCGCCGTTCGAAAGCGCTCTCCGCCGCCGCAGATATTGTCGCACTCGACCGTGTCCGCCGTCGAATCCGCCTTCAACACGCTTGCCCATACCGTGCTCAGCAACAACGCGCGGACGCTGGAAGATCTGGTCAAGGAAATGCTGCGGCCGATGCTGAAATCCTGGCTCGACGACAATCTGCCCGGGCTGGTGGAGCGGATCGTCAAGGCGGAAATCGAGCGGGTTTCGCGCGGACGGTGAGGGGTGGGCCGCCCGTATGGCCCTGATTCAGCCACTACATCCGGCTTTTGTTGCGCTTCCGGCCTGACCTGCCGTGTTGACTTGGCGCGCTGCGGCGGCTTTCTAGCGCGTGATCCGGAAAAGTGGACACCGGTTTTCCGACAAAGCGATCAGTGCTCAAACAAAAAGATAGAGCGGGATGACGATTTAAGAAAGTCATCGCGCTCTAGTCGGCACTAACACATTTTACTTCGTATTGTGAAAACCGTGTTTTCAAACATTTTCGATGCGTATCGATGATCCGGATATGAGTTCGCTTGTCATAAAATCTATTTAAATAAATACCTCAAGTCAAGCGTTACCATAATCTCCGCTACCGATGCGCTAAATCTGGTGCGGTTCTCTTGCTTCCCGGCCATGCTCAACCGTCGCTCCCCTTTTCAAGACTCAATTCCCTCGGCGAAGCCTTTGATTGACTATCTCGAACTAAACGCGAACGCCGTTCCATAGCCTAGATTGCACCGCCATGATCGAGAAAAACTACCAGCCCGCCGATATCGAAGGCCGCATGTCCCTGATCTGGGAGGACAGCCGCGCGTTCTGCGGCCGGACGCCCGGAACGGCGCGACGCCAGGCCGTTCACCATCGTGATCCCGCCGCCGAACGTGACGGGCTCGCTGCATATGGGGCACGCGCTCAACAACACCTTGCAGGACATTCTCTGCCGCTTCGAGCGGATGCGCGGCCGCGACGTGCTGTGGCAGCCGGGCACCGATCACGCCGGCATCGCGACCCAGATGGTGGTCGAGCGGCAATTGATGGAGCGGCAGCAGCCGGGCCGGCGCGACATGGGCCGCGACAAATTCCTCGAACGCGTCTGGCAATGGAAGGCCGAGAGCGGCGGCGTCATCGTCAACCAGCTGAAGCGGCTGGGCGCCTCCTGCGACTGGTCGCGCGAACGCTTCACCATGGACGAGGGCCTGTCGCGCGCGGTGGTGAAGGTGTTCGTCGAGCTGCACCGCGAGGGGCTGATCTACAAGGACAAGCGGCTGGTGAACTGGGATCCGAAGCTGCTGACCGCGATTTCCGATCTCGAGGTGCAGCAGGTCGAGGTCAAGGGCAGCCTGTGGTATCTGCGCTATCCGCTGGAGGGCAAGACCTTCAATCCCGACGATCCCGCGAGCTTCATCGTCGTCGCCACCACGCGGCCGGAGACCATGCTCGGCGACAGCGCGGTCGCGGTGCATCCGGACGACGAGCGCTACACGCATCTGGTCGGCAAGCACGTGATCCTGCCGCTGGTCGGACGCAGGATTCCGATCGTCGCCGACGAATATTCCGATCCCGAAAAAGGTTCGGGCGCGGTGAAGGTCACGCCGGCGCATGACTTCAACGACTTCGAGGTCGGCCGCCGGCACAATCTGCCGCAGATCAGCGTGCTCGATCAGGAGGGCCGTCTCGCGCTGGTCGGCAACGAGGATTACTTGCGCGGATTGCCGGAAGGCGCTTCGCAGCTGGCGGAGGAGTTGCACGGGCTCGACCGTTTCGCCGCGCGCAAGCAGATCCTGGCGCGGCTGGAGGATTTCGGCTTCCTGGAGCGGATCGAGCCGAACACCCACATGGTGCCGCATGGCGATCGCTCCGGCGTCGTCATCGAGCCCTATCTGACCGACCAGTGGTACGTCGACGCCAAGACCCTGGCGCAGCCCGCGATCGCGGCGGTGCGCACGGGCGCGACGACGTTCGTGCCGAAGAACTGGGAAAAGACCTATTTCGAGTGGATGGAGAACATCCAGCCCTGGTGCATCTCGCGCCAGCTCTGGTGGGGTCACCAGATTCCGGCGTGGTACGGGCCGGACGGCAAGGTGTTCGTCGCCGAAACCGAGGAGGAGGCGATCGGCAACGCGCTCGGCTATTACGTCGAGCAGGAAGTCATCACGCCGGAGCAGGGCCGCGAGATGGCGCTCGACCGCAACAAGCGCGCAGGCTTCATCACCCGCGACGAGGACGTGCTCGACACCTGGTTCTCCTCGGCGCTGTGGCCGTTCTCGACGCTGGGCTGGCCCGACGACGACACCGACGTGAAGCGCTATTATCCGACCGACGTCCTCGTCACCGGCTTCGACATCATCTTCTTCTGGGTCGCCCGGATGATGATGATGGGCCTGCACTTCATGAAGGACGTGCCGTTCCCGACCGTCTACATCCACGCCCTCGTCCGCGACGAGAAGGGCGCCAAGATGTCGAAGTCGAAGGGCAACGTCATCGATCCCCTGCACCTGATCGACGAATACGGCGCCGACGCGCTGCGCTTCACGCTGGCCGCGATGGCGGCGCAGGGCCGCGACATCAAGCTCGCGCCGCAGCGCGTCGAGGGCTACCGCAATTTCGCGACCAAGCTGTGGAACGCCTGCCGCTTCGCCGAGATGAACGCCTGCGTGCTGCCGGCCGGGTTCGATCCGACGCAGGCGAAGGAGACGCTGAACCGCTGGATCGCGCACGAGACCGCGCGCGCCACGCGCGAGGTGACCGAAGCCATCGAAGCCTACCGCTTCAACGACGCCGCCGGCGCGATCTATCGTTTCGTCTGGAACGTCTATTGCGACTGGTATCTCGAATTGGCAAAGCCCGTGCTGATGGGCGAGGACGGGCGCCGCCAAGGCCGAGACCCGCGCCATGGTGGCGTGGGCGCGCGACGAGATCCTCAAACTGCTGCACCCGTTCATGCCCTTCATCACCGAAGAGCTGTGGGCGGTGACGGCCAGGCGCGACGGCCTGCTGGCGCTGGCGCCATGGTCGCGCAAGGCCGACGAACTGACGCCGGAGCAACTGGCGCTGATGTCGACCACCAGCCCGAACGATCCCTTGATCCCGCCGGTGCTGCTGGCGTTCGATGCCGCCGAATTTACCGATACCGCCGCCGAGGCCGAGATCGGCTGGGTGGTCGATCTCGTCACCGCGATCCGCTCGGTGCGCGCCGAGATGAACATTCCGCCGGCGACGCTGACGCCGCTGGTGCTGGCCGGCGCGTCCGCTGAGACCAGGGAGCGCGCGCCGCGCTGGAGCGACGTGATCAAGCGCATGGCCCGGCTCGCCGACATCTCCTTCGCCGACCGCGCGCCGGAAGGCGCGGTGCAGCTTCTGGTGCGCGGCGAGGTCGCGGCCTTGCCGCTCAAGGGCGTGATCGATTTTTCGGCGGAGAAGGCGCGGCTCGACAAGGAACTGGCGAAGGCCGAGGCCGACATCAAGCGCGTCGACGCCAAGCTCGCCAACGAGAAATTCGTCGCCAACGCGCCGGAAGAAATCGTCGAAGAGGAAAAAGAAAAGCGCGAGGCCGCCGTGGCGCGCAAGGCGAAAATCCTCGAAGCGCTGGAGCGGCTGAAGAACGCCGCGTAGAGTAGGGTCGGGTTCGGTGGCTTCATCCTTCGAGACGCGCGCAAGTGCGCGCTCCTCAGGATGAGGTCTAAGACCCTCATGGTGAGGAGCGCGGCAACGCCGCGCGTCTCGAACCACGAGGCCACAGAATTCGCGGCGCGGGAGTGATCGATGCTGGACCACGTTTCCATCACCGTATCCGATATCGCCGCCGCCGAGCGCTTCTACGACGCGATCATGAAGGTGCTCGGCGTCGTCAAGGTCGGCCGCCGCGACGACTGGCTGGGCTATGGCGAGCGAGCGCGGCCGGCGTACCCCGACCGCGTCTACATCTCGATCCGCAAGGGCCAAAGCCCGAAGAGGCTCTTTGGACGCCAATGCCAGAAGGCGGCCTAGGGTCTGTTGGGATTCAACTCGGGTGAGTTTATCACGGCTGCGGCCAGATGGATCATGGAGGCGAAGCTCTGATCGGTCTTGTCGGCGCGCATTGCGATGCGTTTGAATTCCTTCAGTTTGCCGAAGAAGTTCTCGATTAGATGCCGCCATTCGTACATCTCCCATCGATGGCGAGAGGCTTTGCTCGGCGCGGATGCTGGGAGATGACGACCTTGGCGCCGCGCGCGTCGAGATCGGCGATAATGCCGTTGCTGTCGAACGCCTTGTCGGCGATCAGCGCGTCGAAGGCCAATCCCTCGATAAGCGGCGGTACGCCCACCGTGTCGTAGCGCTGTCCCGGCAGGAGCACGAAGCGCACGAGATTGCCGAGCGCGTCGGTCAGGGCCAGGATTTTGGTGGTCATGCCGCCTTTCGAGCGGCCGATCGCCTGGCTTTGCGTCCCCCTTTTGCGCCCTGTCCGTGGCGGTGGACCTTGACGATGGTGGCGTCGACCATGGCGTATTCCATGTCGGGATCGTTGGAGACGGCTTCGAACAGCCGCATCCAGATATCCGCCTTCACCCAGTCGCGGAAGCGCGTGAACACGCTGTTCCAGTGGCCGAACGAGGGCGGCAGATCCCGCCAGGGGCTACCGGTGCGGGCGATCCACAGCACGGCCTCAACAAAAAGTCGGTTGTCCTTGCCGCTGCGGCCGGGGTCGCCCGGCTTGCCAAGACAAAGTGGCTCCATCTTCGCCCATTGGGCGTCAGTCGAAACAAATTGGTCCATCCACAGCTTGAATCACAACCAAGCCCGGATGGAAAATCCTAAATCCCAACAGGCCCTAGGCCGTTACTTAGCCATCCGCCAACCGAACAGCACCACAGCGGCGCCGACCGCCGCCGCAATGACCGACGTCAACAGCCCGCCGCCGAGCGCAAGCAGCCCGCGATGTGATAGCCGACGAACGCGCCAGCGACACCCACGAGTGCACTCGTGATGATGCCGCGGGTCGATCCGGAGAACTGGCGGGCGAGCCAGGACGGCCCAGCCAGCCGGTCGAAGAGAATGCCGGCGACGATGCCGATTACGAGAACCAGAAGAAACGTCACGACCGGGTCGGTGGCGCGCATGGATCAGGTCCTCCGCATGGAGTGGAAAGCAAAGTATCGTGCGTCGACAAGTTCGTCGCAAGAGCAATTGCGAGTATGTCCGGCTACCATGCAAGGCGCCCGCGCCACGCGATCGAAGCAATTCACGGATTGTCGCTGTCATTCTATGCGAAATATTGTTGATCCACATCAACGACGACCGCCAGTTCGCGCCGCAGCTTAACTTTTCCCGTTCAGGGACTGAGTATCGGAGGATACAGCTTATGGACAAGGACCGGGTCATCGGATCGGCGAAGCAAATCAAGGGCACCGTCAAGCAGGCGGTCGGCAAGGCGGTCGGCGACGCCAAGCTGGAGGCGGAAGGCAAAGCTGACAAAATTGAAGGTCAGGTTCAGAACGCCGTCGGCGGCCTCAAGGACACGCTCAAAGGAAAATAGGCGAGGTGCGAACTTGTTCCATTCGCGAGCTTAGGGCGGGGCGTGGGATTCGTTGTGGCTGTAGGCGATCCCGCCTTCGAGAAGGGAGCAACCGTCGCAAAGCCATATGTGATTGCGACCGCGTTGCTGCACTTGGTTTTGCCGGGATCGACGCGCGCAGACGATGTAAAGCCGGACGAGTGCGGTCTTGCATCGGTCTATTCAAGCCAGAGCGAAGAGACGGCAAGCGGACAGGACACCAGCGTAAACGATCGGACCGCTGCGCATCGCTCACTCCCGTTCGGGACACTGGTCCACGTCGACAATCGGGAGAATGGGCAGTCGGCAATCGTGCGGATCACCGATCGTGGCCCTTTCGTCAGTGGAAGAATAATCGATGTATCGCAGGTTGCCGCACACGAACTCGGCTTCGACGATTTGACGAAGGTTTGCCTCAAGATTATGTCAATTCCGGAAGATCAACCGATCAAGAAAAAATGAATGTTGCGACGGATGCGCTGTTCGCGCGGCTCCGCGACTTCGACGCTGCACCGAGCAATCGCTCCGAGACCTCGGCTCGAGAGATCAGGAGGCGCGGCCCGGATCCCTAGTAAGGCACATAGTAATAGCGGCGGCCATAATACGGCCCGCCACCGTAATAATACGGGCCGCCGCCGTAATCGTATGGTCCACCGCCATAATAGTACGGCCCGTAGCCGTAACCATAGTTATTGCTGGGCAGCAATAGCACCAATCGTTCCAAGCGCCATGCCGAAGAAAGCAGCTCCTGCAGCGCTGCCTCCGCGGTAGTAGCGGCGACGGCGGACCGCGCTGAAATCCGTGGCATCGCTGGACGCCGTGGCGGCCGAGATACCCTTCGAGGCCGGGACCGCCGGACCGGCGAGGGCCAGCGGCGGCTCACTCATCGTGAGAACCAGCACAGCAATCGTCGCCAATGCGACACTGCGACCAACCGAAGAAAGCAATCCTTTGCGCATAGATTTTCGCTCCTCGTCAAGTCAAGACTTCAATCATGATGACGACCAGCATTTCATCCTCGACAACGAGGACCCGCCGACCGGAAAGCAGTTTATCCATCACGGCGCCTCTTGGTAAGGGAATGTCCATCGTGCAGACAAGTCCGTCTAGCCGGTAGTCCAGATGCGCCGTGCCCTCCAGTTCATGGGCCAGGCCACGCTCGAGCACCCGCGATCCAAATCCCCTGTGTGCCGGCGGCGTGACCGTGGGGCCGCCTTTCTCCTTCCAGCTCAGCAACAGCCGTTTTCCGGCCGGCGCCGTCTCGATCGTCCACCCGATCAGGATCGATCCGACCGCGTTGGACAATGCGCCGTATTTCACCGCATTCGTTGCGAGCTCGTTGAACGCAATGCTGAGCGCCAGAGCTGCCTTTGGCGGGAAACGGATGTTCTCACCCGTGATCACAATGCGATCCGCCCGACCGCCCGAGACCCCGAATGGTTCCAGGGCATCGTGAGCGATATCGCGCAGCCCGGCACTTTCCCATTTTTCACGGGTCAACAGGTCGTGCGACCGGGAGAGCGCAAACAGCCTGGACTCGATGGATTGCCGGATCGCCTTTGGGTCGGTGGTCGTTCGCAAGGTCTGCCAGACGATCGATTGCACCGTTGAAAGGGTATTCTTGACGCGGTGGTTCAGCTCGTCGATCAGCATCCTGGACCGGACTTCATCCTCCTTGTGTTTGGTGAGATCGACGAGCGATGCAAAATACTGAACGATGTCGCCGCCCGCATCGCGAACCGGGCTGACGAAGAGCGCGGCCCAGAACTCGCTGCCATCCTTGCGGCGGTAGAGAACTTCCGTCCCGCCGCTGGACGAGCCTTCGAACTCGGCTTTAATCCGCGTCAGCGCCTCGGCATCCGCACCGTGTGCCATCAGAAAATTGAAGCTCTTGCCGAGCACCTCTTCGCGGTTGTACCCGGTTAGACGAGAGAAAGCTGTCATTGGCAAAAATGATCGGGTTGTCGGGCTCCGTCGCGTCCGTAAACAACATCGCCATTCGGGTTGTTTCCGCGGCAACGACAAACGGACCGAGGTCCTTCCGAAAGCTCTCGACTTCGGCTTCGGCGCCTTTCTGCTCGTCCGACTTTTTTGTTATTTCCGACATGCCACGGGTCGATCATTCTGCTTTGCGGATAATGTTAGAGATGACGGTGGCGCGGACTTCTTCCTGAATCAAGGCCATGGTAGCATTAATTACGATGCCGCGACGGCCCATTCATTGCGGTAAATCAAAACTCAGATCACCCGAACCTGCTGGCTTATCCGATGATCGAACGGCCGAAGCAGGGGTGGACGCAGACGAATGAAGCCGGAAGTTGGGTCAACCTTCACTCCTCAGGCCGCACACCCTCCGGCGGAAGGAGCGCCGGGGATACCGCAGGCCGCACAGCCTGTGTTACCGATAATTCCGACAATTCCGGTCGTAGCGAGGCCCGTTCTCGCGGACGCTCTCGTCAAAGCCGCGCCAACGCAGGATTTCAATCTTGCCCGCGATCTGACCCTGTTTGCGCGTGTACGTGCCGAAGGCGGCCGGCGCGTGGTGGCGATCTTCGTTGCCTCGACCGCGGTCACCATTGCCAACATGTTCGGACAGGTGCGGCTTAACGAGTGGAACGGCCAGTTCTTCGACGCCGTGGGCCGCAAGGACCTGTCGGGCTTTGTCCATGACCTCTGGACGTTCCTTGCCATCATTGCCGTTCTGTTGGCGCTCACGGTCGCACAAACCTTTCTCCAGGAACGCCTGAAGTTTCGGCTGCGCGAATGGATTACCCGTCACCTCCTGGTCGAGTGGCTCAAGCCATTGCGTGTCTATCAGCTGAGCTTTGCCGGAGAGTATGGTCACAACCCGGACCAGCGCATCCAGGAGGACACGCGCCTGCTCGGCGACTACACCGCCGACCTCGGCTGCGGCATAGTCTATTCTCTGCTTCAGATCGTCGCTTTCGTCGGGGTGCTGTGGGCCTTGTCGGCGCAGGTCACATTCCAGGTGGCGGGCTACGACATCGCCATTCCCGGTTACATGGTCTGGTGTGCCCTGGCCTATGCCTTGATCGGCTCCGGTCTGACCTGGCTCGTGGGGCGGCCGCTGATTGCCCTGAATGGCGAGCGATATGCGCGCGAGGCGGAATTCCGCTTCGCCCTCGTTCGGGTCGACGAATCCGGCGAGAGTATCGCGCTGCATGGCGGGGAGAACGACGAACACCGCCATCTCGAAGCCGCGCTCGCGGCCGTCGTGGATACGATGCGGCGGATCTCTTCCTCCCTCGCTCACCTCACCTGGATCATATCGGGCACTGGCTGGCTGTCGACGGTCGTTCCGATTCTTGTGGCCGCGCCGGCCTATTTCGGCGGCAGCCTGACCCTCGGCGGCCTGATCATGGTGTCTGGCGCCTTCAGCCAGGTGCAGTGGGCAATGCGATGGTTCGTCGACAACTTTTCGCGGCTCGCTGACTGGCGTGCGGCCGTCCACCGGGTCGCGCGCTTCCGCGAAGCGCTCGACAACCTGCCGGCGGTCGAGGAAGGCGCAGCGGAAATCAAACGCGCGCTGCACCCGGACGGACATCTCGCTTTCGAGGGCGTGCGCATCCTCTTGCCGGATGGACATATCATTATCGAGGACGCGACCGTCAGCATCGCGCCAGGCGAGCGCGTGCTGATCGTCGGCGAAACCGGTCGAGGAAAATCGACACTGTTCCGCGCCGTGGCAGGTCTTTGGCCGTGGGGTTCCGGGACGATCCTCACGCCTCCGCCCGGGGCGATGGCGTTCCTGCCGCAGCGTCCTTATCTGCCGCTGGGCACCTTACGCAACGCCCTGAGCTATCCGAGTCCGCCCGACGCTTTCCCCGATGCGGATGTGCGACAAGCACTCGAGCGGTGCGATCTCGGCCATCTCATCACCAGGCTCGACAAGGTAGAGCGCTGGGACAATGAGCTTTCGCTCGGCGAGCAGGAGCGCCTCGCCTTCGCGCGGCTAATCCTGCACAAACCCGGCTGGGTGTTTCTCGACGAAGCCACGGCCGCGCTCGACGAAAACAGCCAGCGCCATGTCATGAGCCTGTTCGACGGTGAGCTGAAGAATACGACCGTGTTGAGCATTGGTCACCGTCCGGATCTTGCCGCCTATCACACCCGAACGCTTCAGCTTGTTCATGGACGTGACGGCGACCGCCTCAAGCTCAAGCCGCCCCCCGCACCACATCCGCCGCGGCACTGGCTGCAACGGCTTGAGGACTGGCTGCGGTCCGTCCGATCATGATTCGCGTTTCACGCACGACCCCGATTGGAGCACAGGCATCAACGATGCGCCTTCGAGCACACTAGCTTCACGCCCCTGATCACCGGCGTCGCGAAGCTCGTATCCGGATTCGCGCCAAGATTGAGTTAAATCAAAGCAAGCCCCGGGTGTGGATGATTTGTTCGGCATCGGGCCGCTGGCCGGACCGTGATTGAGACAATAACGTCGCGGTCACACCAGAAGGGGAGATACGACGATGTCACTTGGGACCATCATTCTGATCATCCTGGTGATCGCATTGCTGGGCGGCTTTAGCGGAATCGGCGGCGGTCCTTTCTACGGCACTGGCTACTACGGCGGTGGCGGTCTTGGTCTCGTAGTCGTCATTCTGTTGATTTTGCTCTTGCTTGGCAAACTTTGATCAAGCGAAGCTCAAGAGAGAGCATCCTCCCGGTGGCATTGCCAACCGGCGCGCGGGTCTTCTCCAAAACGTCGGCGTTCGACCGGGAGATCCGGAGGCCGCGCTGAAGCTGACACCACCCGCCGACGCGAAAGCGTTTGTCCCCACCTCCGTTTTGCTGCAACGGCTGCACGACGAGGCGCCGACAGATCATTTCACCTTGGGCTGGGTCATGCGCAACTTGCACAAGCGCGGCTTCGGTCTCATCGTGCTGCTGCTCTCGCTGGTGGCGATCGCACCGGGTGTCTCAATCGTGGCCGGCCTGTTGCTCGCAATTCCTGCGTTCCAGATGATCGCGGGCCAGCCTGCTCCGGTCTTCCCCCGCCGCATCGCCGACCGTCCATTGCCGACGCGGCACCTCGCTGCTCTGGTGCAGCGAGCAGTGCCGGTGCTGAGGTATCTCGAGAAATTCTATCCATCCGCGCTGGCCCACTCCGCTCGATGCGACCAAGCGTCTGGTCGGCGCCGTCGTCGTGCTGCTGAGCATCACCCTGCTTTCACTCCGGTCCCTCTGAGCAACGTCATCCCCGCCCTCGTGCTCGCGCTTGATCTCGCTGGCCTATCTCGAGGAGGACGGGGTCCTGCTCTCGATAGCCCTGCTGGCCAGCGTCATCGTGCTGGCGGTCGAGTTGGTGGCGGTGTGGGAGACGGTCCTCGGCGCGAAATGGATCTTCGGCCTCTGGTAACTCATCACGGCGGCAACGAACTTTTCCCGCGGACCCCTCTGCACGGGCCATGGGTCTTTGACGGGTTGCTCTCGGGCTAGGGCCAATGTCTCTGTTGGGTCCGTTGATTTGAATCAATATGTTTTGAGTAACTGCCTCGTAAGTTTTATCAAGCCGATAACAACCAAAGCACGTGATTTACCGCGCTGTTTTCCTGATTGCTCAAAATTCGGGGCGGCTGATCGAGTTCGATGATTGAGCTGTTCACGACGCCGGACCCCGGCATCAAGGCGAAGCATACAAATAGGAATCCCGGACAATGAATTGCAACATTCTTTACCTCGTCATTGGCGCACTCGCCGTCGTCGCTGTGGTATTGGCTATCAATTCTACCAGGAGCGGCAGAAAACCACTGGCGTCGAGATCAGCATCGGCGAGCGTGGCATTTCAATCGAAAAGAAGTAGTGCGGCATTTTCCCGGTGACGCCGCCGACAGCCGTCAGCGGAAACATGAAGATCAAGGCCTTACAATCGGACTACCAGGAGACCGAATATTCATCAGGTTCCACCAAAGGAGTCAGACCATGTCGCTCGGACTTATACTCATCATTATCCTCGTCATCTTCCTGCTTGGTGGCTTCAGTGGCCGCTTCGGCGGCTACGGCTACGGTTTCGGTCACGGTGGCGTCGGTATCATCGGCGTCATCCTGATCATCCTCGTCGTATTGCTGCTTATGGGCCGGCTTTGATCCGCCGGGCGGCGGCGCTGTTGAGTAACATCCACTCATAAGACGAGTGCCGTGGCAAGGCAAAGCATGTCCAAAGCAAACAAGAAGACGAGCGCTCTGACGAGCAAACAAAAAGGGATTCGAGACATTGGTGTAATGCTCGATTCAATTCGTCTTGATTGGAAAGATTTGTCCAAAAAGCCTGTCGCCATCCGACACACCAAGGGCATCAAGAAGCTACTACGTTGGTGTGAAGAAGAATTGAAGGCGTTGCGCAAGCACTACAATGAGACCGACGGGTGACCACCGCACGTCCAGCTACGGTGTTTTCTGAAAACGACTGGCCGGGATAACATGCGAGCCAAGAGCTGGTAAATATGGCAACTCAAAAGATCCCGCTGCCATTTAGCCTTATCGACCTCGAGCATCGCCGCGAGAAGCTGATTTCGCAGCGCGCGTTTTTTCGCCGGATGATGCGGGCAATTGGAGTTTGGTGTGTGCTCGCGCTGTGCGGTCTCCTCATTGGCATGGCTGGCTATTGCTACTTCGAGGGCATGTCGCTTCCGGACGCGTATGTGAACGCGGCCATGATCCTCTCCGGCATGGGGCCACTCGGCGAGCTCAAGACGACTGCCGGCAAAATCTTTGCCGGCTCTTACGCAATCTTCTCCGGGCTGATTATCGTGATCGCTACGTCGTTTGTGCTCGCTCCTATTTTTCATCGTGTGCTGCATCATTTTCATGTGGAGGCCGGGGAGAATGATTAGTTGCGCCCTCGCGCGCCGGAAGAAATTGTCGAAGAGGAAAAAGAGAAGCGCGAGGCCGCCGTGGCGCGCAAGGCGAAAATTCTCGAAGCATGGAGCGGCTGAAAAACGCGGCGTACCTTTTCTTCGTCATGGCCGGGCTTGTGCCGACCATCCACGTCTTTCTTGCTGCAATACCGCGAAGACGTGGATGCTCGGCACACCGGGCATGACGATATTTACCGATCGTGCCCTATACCGTGGAGGGCTTTTTTGGTCATACTCTAAGGATGAGGCCACCGAATACGCGGCCGTCATGCGAGCCGGGCGGAATTGCGCCCGGGTGGGATCCCGATGCTGGACCACGTTTCCATCACCGTATCCGATATCGCCGCCGCCGAGCGCTTCTACGACGCGATCATGAAGGTGCTCGGCGTCGTCAAGGTCGGCCGCCGCGAGGACTGGCTGGGCTATGGCGAGCGGGCGCGGCCGGCGTACCCCGATCGCGTCTACATCTCGATCCGCAAGGGGCCAAAGCCCGAAGAGGCTTTTGGACGCCACTGGTGTTTCAAGGCAAAATGGCGGACCCAGGTCGATGCCTTCTGGGATGCGGGGATCGCCGCCGGCGGCAGCGATGACGGTCCGCCGGGTTTGCGCAACTATCACGCCTCCTATTACGCGGCGTTCCTCAGGGATCCCGACGGCAACCGGATCGAGGCCGTCTGCCATCATCCGGTGTGAGGAGGGCCCATTGCGCGCGGGAGAGCCCAGTCAAACCGCGCGCGGCGCGGCCGCCTATCGCGCCATCCACCAGACGCTGGAAGGCGGGGCCATCTTCCGCGATCCGTTCGCCGAACGAATGCTCGACGACGAAACCCGCGCCCGGCTTGACGAAATCGCCGCCGACCCATCGCTGCGGCCGATGCGTTTGCTCATCGCCGCGCGCAGCCGGTTTTCCGAGGATACGCTGGCGGCCTGCGTGGCGCGCGGCGTGCGCCAGATCGTGGTGCTGGGAGCGGGCCTCGACACGTTTTCGCTGCGCAACCCGCATGCCGGCCTCGGCGTCCGCGTGTTCGAGGTCGATTATCCGGCCACGCAGCAGTGGAAGCGCGAGCGTCTGAACGAGGCGGGTCTCGCCATACCCGCCTCGCTGACCTTCGCTCCCGTCGACTTCGAGCGGCAAAGCCTGGGCGATGGACTTGCAGCCGCTGGCTTTCGCGCCGATCGCCCGGCGTTCTTCCAGTGGCTCGGCGTGGTGCCGTATCTAACCCGCGAGGCGATTTTGGCGACGCTGGACTTCATCGCCGGCGTGCCGGAATCGGAGGTCGTGTTCGACTACGCCGAACCGTTTGAAAACTATCCGGCCGAACGCCGCGCCCATGTGATGGCGGTTGCCGCTGGGACGGCTGCGCGCGGCGAGCCCTGGCTCAGCCTGTTCGATCCAGCCGAACTGTCGGGAATTCTGCGCAACAAGGGTTTTGCGATCGAGGATCTCGGCATGGCCGAAATCGCCGGCCGACTTCTACGGCGCCTTGAAGCAGGGCATCTGTGATCGGACCCGGTGCGCATGTGATGCGGGCGCGGCGGCGGTAGCCGACGGGAAACAATCACCTCCGCTCTTCAGCGGGAAACGGGTCACGTCGCCATTGCGCCCGACAGGCAAACTGATTGGCCCGACGGGCTGTCGCGCAAATCGTGCTGTCCAGCCCTCTCTGCAAAAATATTTCTGTTTTTCCGAAACCCAAATCAGCTCTATATCATCGTCATCCCGTCCCGAAGAGGGGCGTTGGCCATCGTCACGAACGTTGGGACGGGATGCGGTGGACGCGGAGGGTGCTACTGACGAGAGCGCCTGAAGCGGACGGAGAAGTCGTGTGGTCCTGACGCCCCGACGCTGGCGTCAAGTTCTTGAGAAGCAAGCTTCTCAGGGGCGACGGTGGCAAGAAAGCCCGGTCGCCGGGGAGAGCTCGAAGGAAGCCGTTAAAACCATTGCGCGGGGAATGCCGGGTGATTCCGGTGTGACCTGACTAACGCGTGTGCGTTCTACCACTATCATTGCACACGCGGCTATCGGGCGCATCGGGCGCCCGGCATTCCCTGCGCCCTCTGACGGGCGGAAGGTTCTTGCAAAACCCGGGCGGATCACGCCGCGGGATCGCGAAGTCGTATCTGGATCGTCAGAGCAACGTCCATTGCGAGAGCAGCGAAGCGACGAAGCAATCCAGCTTTCGTCATTCCGGGATGGTCCGAAGGACCAGACCTCAGATGCCAATTGCACATCGGGGAATCTCGGATTCCGGGCTCGATGCTTCGCATCGCCCCGGAATGACAGGCTATCTCCTCAAAACGGCTTGCTCAGAAAGCTCGACCCCTTCAGTCCATATCGCCACGGCAGCTCGACCGCTTTTGTGATGCCGATCCGCACGCCGGCGACGATCTCCGGTCTGCTCGTGCGCGCATGACAGGGCGATCGGCGGGGCGTCGAGCGGCAGGCCGTTATGCTTATCCGTGATGCCGAGCGCCTCGGTCAGCTTGCCCGGGCCCGAGCACAGCGACCGCTCGTCGTGCAAGTGGCGCCGGCGCCGCATCGCGGCAATGCCGTGGGTCGGCTCGAGGGCGCGGATCAGCACGGCGCTCGCGGAACCCGCTTTCTCGCAGACGAAATTGACGCACCAGTGGATGCCGTAGGAGCGATAGACATAGGCAAAACCGGGCGGGCCGAACATCACCTGGTTGCGCGGCGTCGGCCCGCGGAACGAATGCGCGGCCGGATCGGTGTGATGATAGGCCTCGACCTCGACAATGATGCCGCCGACGCCGTTCACCAACAGCGTGGCGCCGATCAGATCGGGCGCGACCTTGTGCACGCTGCGGGCAAAGAACGCACGCTTGAGCGGTTTGCCCAAATCGGGTGCGGTCCGGGTTGAAGCGCGGCTTTGAGCCATTCAAATCGGGACTGGGGAGGGCGAAAAATGCGTCGGGGATGGCAATATGCTAAAGCATACCAGCTAACAAGCCGGGTGGTTGCGATTCCCCTTCAAGCGGATTAGCTAAGCCTCTCCAGGATATGGACATTCCATGGTCGTCGTCGTCGATACAATCTCAGCCACGCCGCTGCGCCCGCGTCACCCGGAAAAGGTGAACCGGCCGGACGCCTTGTCGCCGCCGAAGCCGGCCTGGATCCGCGTCCGCGCGCCGACCACGCGCGGCTATGCCGACACCCGCGCGATCGTCAGGGAGAACGGCCTCGTCACCGTGTGCGAGGAGGCGGGTTGCCCGAATATCGGCGAGTGCTGGGACAAGAAGCACGCCACCTTCATGATCATGGGCGACACCTGCACCCGCGCCTGCGCCTTCTGCAACGTCAAGACCGGCATGCCCGGCGCGCTCGACGCGCAGGAGCCGGAGCACGTCGCGGAAGCCACGCTGAAACTCGGGCTCACCCATGTCGTGGTCACCTCGGTGGACCGCGACGATCTCGCCGACGGCGGCGCCGAGCATTTTGCCCAAACCATTCGCGCCATCCGCGCGCGCTGCCCGGCCACGTCAATCGAGGTCCTGACGCCGGATTTCCTGCGCAAGGACGGCGCGCTCGAAGTCGTGGTCGCCGCAAAGCCCGACGTGTTCAACCACAATCTGGAAACGGTGCCGTCGCGTTATCTCAACGTGCGTCCGGGCGCGCGCTACTTCCATTCGATCCGGCTGCTGCAGCGGGTCAAGGAGATCGATCCCGCGATCTTCACCAAGTCCGGCATCATGGTCGGACTCGGCGAGGAGCGTCACGAAGTGTTGCAGGTGATGGACGATCTGCGTTCGGCGGATGTCGATTTTCTCACCATCGGCCAGTACCTGCAGCCGACCCGCAAGCATCACGCCGTGATGCGCTATGTGACGCCGGACGAATTCTCGGGCTACGAGAAGGTCGCCTATACCAAGGGCTTCCTGATGGTGTCGGCGAGCCCGCTGACGCGCTCGTCGCATCATGCCGGCGATGATTTCGCCAGGCTCAAGGCGGCGCGCGCTGCAAAATCCCGCTGAAGCGGAAGCGCGATGCCAAAGTTCAACAGCAGGCGCCGGGTCAACCACAGCGCGCCGCAGATGTTCGATCTGGTCGCCGATATGGAGCGCTACCCGGAATTCGTGCCGCTGTGCAGCGCGCTGAAGGTGCGTCAGCGCACGCCGAAACCCGACGGCACCGAGATCGTGATCTCCGAGATGACGGTCTCGTTCAAGCTGGTGCGGGAAACTTTTACCACCAGGGTGACGCTGGATAAGCCCAATCTGAAGATCCTGGTCGAATATCTGCAGGGGCCGTTCAGCAATCTGGAAAACCGCTGGACGTTCGAACCGAAGTCGGACAATGCCTGCGATGTCGGATTTTACATTTCCTACGAATTCAAGAGCCGGATGCTGGCGATGCTGATGGGAACGATGTTCGACACCGCGTTCCAGCGTTTCGCGGCGGCGTTCGAAAAGCGCGCGGATATGATTTACGGCAGGCCGGGGATCGCGAGCCGGAGTTGAACGGACCTGGTGTCGATCACGCCCGCGGCGGCCGCCGCCGCTTGACGGCGCTGCGCCGCGGCGAGCGCGCCACGCGCGGACGCAACCGGCTGGCGGCTTCGCGGCGCGGCTTTGCGGGGACCTGCGGTCCGCGCGCCAGCTCCATCAGCATGCGCAGCGCCTCGACGACCGAGCGCGGCGCGCACCGCGCTGCGGCCGATCGCGCCGAAGCGGCATTCGCGGTGCAGGATTCGGCCGTCGCGGGCGGCGACGGCGAAATGCACCAGCCCCACCGGCTTGCCCGGCGTCGCGCCGCCCGGGCCGGCGATGCCGGTGATGGAGACGGCCAGATCGACGCCGGCGCGTTCCAGCGCGCCGATGGCCATCGCGGTCGCGGTCTCCTTGCTGACCGCGCCGAAGGTCGCAAGCGTCGTCGGCTTGACGCCGAGCATCGCGCGCTTGGCCTCGTTGGAATAAGTGACAAAGCCGCGGTCGATGACGTCGGAGGAGCCGGGAATGTCGGTGAGCGCGCCGGCGACCAGGCCGCCGGTGCAGGATTCCGCGGTCGCAATGGTCAGCTTGCGCATCCGGCAAAGATCGAGCAGCGAGCGGGAGAGGGCGCGGGCGTCGCTGCCGCTCATGTCAGTCGCTCCAACCTTTGTCGTCCCAGGGGAGGCGAATGGTGGCGCTCGCCGTGGCGGCGATGCCTTCCTCGCGGCCGGTGAAGCCGAGCCGCTCGCTGGTGGTCGCTTTTACCGCGACGCGCGAGATGTTCACCCCGGCGATCTCGGCGATACGTGCGCGCATGGTGTCGCGCAGCGGTCCGATCTTCGGCCGCTCGCAGATCAGCGTCACTTCCAGATTGGCGATGCGGCCGCCGCGCGCGGTGACCCGATCGACCGCGTATTTCAGGAATTTGTCGGACGCCGCGCCCTTCCACTTGCGGGTCGCTCGGCGGAAAATGCGATCCGATATCGCCGTCCGCCAGCGCGCCGAGGATGGCATCGACCAGCGCGTGAAGGCCGACGTCGCCGTCGGAATGGGCGAGGAAGCCGTTGGTGTGCGGCACGCGGACGCCGCAAATCATCAAATGATCGCCGTCGCCGAAGGCGTGCACGTCGTAGCCGGTCCCGGTCCTGACATCGCCGAGCTGGGCTGGCAAGGCGCGCTTCCTCGCGGACGAAATCTTCCGGTGTCGTCAGTTTCATGTTGGCAGGATCGCCTTCAAAGGTCGCCACCGTCAATCCCGCCCATTCGGCAAGCGCCGCATCGTCGGTGAAATCGCTGCGGCCCTCGCGCGCCGCGCGGCGATGGGCGTCGAGAATCACATCGAAGCGGAACGCCTGCGGCGTTTGCGCGATGCGCAGCCGCGCGCGTTCCGGCGTGGCTTCGACGTTTCCGGTCTCCGTCGATCAGCTTGATGGTGTCGGCGACGGGGATCGCGGGGATCGCCGCGCCGGTGCGGCCGGCGGCATCGATCGCGCGCGAGATCAGCGCCGCCGAGACGAAGGGCCGCGCCGCGTCGTGGATCAGCACGACGTCGGGCTTCTGGCTGGCGAGCGCTTCGAGTCCGGCGTGCACCGAGGCCTGCCGCGTCGCCCCGCCCTTGGCCGGCGGCTCGTGACGCAACGCGCTGACGGCATCATTGAACATGGCCGTGTCGTCGGGATTCAAAACCGGCTGCACGGCAAAGATCTGGGGATGGCGGCAAAACGGTTCCATCGCCCGGAAAATCACGGTCTGCCCGCCGATCGAACGATACTGTTTCGGTCCGCCCGCGCCGGCGCGAAGGCCGCGTCCGGCGGCGACAAGGATGGCTGCAGTCCGCTCAGATTTCGGCATTGCACTCAATCAGCGACGCGGGGTTGACGAGGGAGCATGGGTTGGATTGGCGCACTGCCCTTATCATGCCGAGGCCACGAAACCAGAGCGATTCCCGATAGCTGTGGGAAAAGCATATTTTGCTGCAGTGCACTTGCAAGATTGCCAGAACTGTCTAAAGTGTAGGCATGAAGCTTGACTGCACAAGATTTGTGCGCAAAATACGTCGCGGCAGTCGCGATGAGGCGCCTGTCAGAAAAACGAGAAGCCCGTGACCGGCTCGGAATGTATTACGCCCTAAGCCATTGAAAATAGGCGATATTGAGGTCGCCAACCGGGTCCTTCTCGCGCCGATGTCCGGCGTTACCGACGCGCCTTTTCGGCGTCTGGCGGCTGCGCTTGGCGCCGGACTCGTCGTCTCCGAAATGACCGCCAGCGATGATCTCGTCAATGGCCGCCCGATGTCGCGGCTGCGATGCGAGGCGACCGGAATAGGTCCGCATGTCGTTCAGCTCGCGGGCTGCGAGACCCGCTGGATGGCGGAAGGCGCGCGGATTGCGGAAGCCGCCGGCGCCGACATCATCGACATCAACATGGGCTGTCCGGCGCGGCACGTGACCGGCGGCCAGTCCGGTTCGGCGCTGATGCGCGATCTCGACCACGCCCTGAGGTTGATCGAGGCGACGATATCGGCGGTGAAAGTGCCGGTGACGCTTGAAGATGCGGCTCGGCTGGGACGAGCGCTCGCTCAACGCGCCGGAACTGGCGCGCCGCGCGGAAGCCGCCGGCGTGCAGATGATTACGGTGCACGGCCGGACACGCTGCCAGTTCTACAAGGGCGTCGCCGATTGGAGCGCGGTGCGCGCGGTCAAGGATGCGATTCGCATTCCGCTCGTCGTCAACGGCGATATCACCTCGTTCGAAAACGCGGTGTCCGCGCTTGAAAAGTCGGGCGCCGACGCCGTCATGATCGGCCGCGGCGCGCAGGGCCAGCCATGGCTGCCCGGCCAGATCGGACGCCGCCTCGAAACCGGCATCGCCGAAGCTCCGCCATCGCTCGCGGAGCAGCTCACCCATATCCGCGCGCTCTATGACGAGGTTTGCAGCCATCTATGGACTGCGCGTCGGCCTGCGCCATGCGCGCAAACATCTCGGCTGGGCGCTGGAGGTCGCAGCCCGATGCGGCCGCGCGCCGGCCGCCGACGCTCAAGACCTGGCGCGCGAGGATTCTGACGTCGGACGATCCCTCCGGCGTGCATCGATCCCTTCAGGATGCGTTTGACGACTTTGCATGGAGCGCTGCTGCATGACTTCAGCCGCAGAACATCGCAGGCCGATGCCGTCCGATGGCGAGGCCATCCTCAACGCCTTGCCCAATCCGGTGCTGCTGGTGGCGCCCGACGGCAGGATCGTCGACGCCAACATGGCCGCGGAATCGTTTTTCGAGATTTCGACGCAATTCCTGCAGCGCCAGTCGCTGAAGGAACTGGTGCCGTTCGGCAGTCCGCTGCTGGCGCTGATCGATCAGGTGCGCTCCAGCGGCTCGCCGGTCAACGAATACAAGGTCGATCTCGGCACGCCGCGGATCGGCGGCGACCGCCAGGTCGATCTTCACGTCGCGCCGCTCACCGAGCGGCCCGGCCATATCGTCGTGATGCTGCAGGAGCGCACCATCGCCGACAAGATGGACCGGCAATTGACGCATCGAAGCGCCGCGCGTTCGGTGATCGCGCTGGCCGCGATGCTGGCGCATGAAATCAAGAATCCGCTGTCCGGCATCCGCGGCGCGGCGCAGCTGCTCGAGCAGGCCGCTTCCTCGGAAGACCGCATGCTGACGCGGCTGATCTGCGACGAGGCCGACCGCATCGTCACGCTGGTCGACCGCATGGAAGTGTTCGGCGACGACCGGCCGGTGGCGCGCGGTCCGGTCAACATTCATTCGGTGCTCGATCACGTCAAGCGGCTGGCGCAATCGGGCTTTGCCCGCAACATCCGCTTCGTCGAGGACTACGATCCGTCGCTGCCGCCGGTGCTGGCCAACCAGGACCAGTTGATTCAGGTGTTCCTGAATCTGGTGAAGAACGCCGCCGAGGCGGTGGTCGATCTCGGCAGCGACGCGGAGATTCAGCTCACCACCGCGTTCCGCCCCGGCGTTCGCCTCTCGGTGCCCGGCAAGAAATCGCGGGTGTCGTTGCCGCTCGAATTCTGCGTCAAGGACAACGGCCCCGGCGTGCCGGAAGACCTGCTGCCCAACCTGTTCGATCCGTTCGTCACCACCAAAGCCGACCGGCAGCGGGCTCGGTCTTGCGCTGGTGGCCAAGATCGTCGGCGATCACGGCGGCATCATCGAATGCGAATCCCAGCCGCGGAAGACCATCTTCCGCGTGCTGCTGCCCATGTTCAACACCGCCAAACACTTCGATCAAAGCAACCGCGACGACGTTTCGGGGACGCCGTCGCATGCCTCACAGGACGCAAGATGAGGAACAACAATGCCCGCAGGTAGCATACTTGTCGCCGACGATGACACGGCGATCCGCACGGTTCTGAACCAGGCTCTGTCGCGCGCCGGATATGAGGTGCGGCTGACGGGGAACGCGGCGACGCTGTGGCGCTGGGTCAGCCAGGGCGAGGGCGATCTCGTCATCACCGACGTGGTGATGCCCGACGAGAACGCGTTCGACCTGTTGCCGCGGATCAAGAAGATGCGGCCTAACCTGCCCGTCATCGTGATGAGCGCGCAGAACACCTTCATGACCGCGATCCGCGCGTCCGAGCGCGGCGCCTATGAATATCTGCCGAAGCCGTTCGACCTCAAGGAGCTGATCGCCATCGTCGGCCGCGCGCTGGCGGAGCCGAAGGAGCGGGTGGCCAACCACGTCGACGAATCCGAGTTCGACTCGATACCGCTGGTCGGCCGCTCGCCGGCGATGCAGGAAATCTACCGGGTGCTGGCGCGGCTGATGCAGACCGACCTCACCGTGATGATTTCGGGCGAGTCCGGCACCGGCAAGGAGCTGGTGGCGCGCGCGTTGCACGACTACGGCAAGCGGCGCAACGGCCCGTTCGTCGCCGTCAACATGGCGGCGATCCCGCGCGACCTGATCGAATCCGAACTGTTCGGCCACGAACGCGGCGCCTTCACCGGCGCCAACACCCGCGCCTCCGGCCGCTTCGAGCAGGCCGAAGGCGGGACGCTGTTTCTCGACGAAATCGGCGACATGCCGATGGAGGCGCAGACCCGCCTGCTGCGCGTGCTGCAGCAGGGCGAATACACCACCGTCGGCGGCCGCACGCCGATCAAGACCGACGTGCGCATCGTCGCGGCCAGCAACAAGGATCTGCGTATCCTGATTCAGCAGGGCCTGTTCCGCGAGGATCTGTTCTTCCGCCTCAACGTGGTGCCGCTGCGTCTGCCGCCGTTGCGCGAGCGGATCGAGGATCTGCCCGATCTGATCCGGCATTTCTTCGCGCTGGCCGAGAAGGACGGCCTGCCGCCGAAGAAGCTCGATGCGCTGGCGCTGGAGCGCCTGAAGCAGCATCGCTGGCCGGGCAACGTGCGCGAGCTCGAAAACCTCGCGCGCCGGCTCGCGGCGCTCTATCCGCAGGACGTGATCACCGGCTCGGTCATCGACGGCGAGCTGGCGCCGCCGGCGGTGACGTCGGGCGGCAGCGTTCAGCACGGCGTCGACAATCTCGGCGGCGCGGTCGAAGCCTATCTGTCGTCGCATTTCTCGGGCTTCCCCAACGGCGTGCCGCCGCCGGGCCTCTATCACCGCATCCTCAAGGAAATCGAGGTGCCGCTGCTCACGGCGGCGCTGGCGGCGACCAGGGGCAATCAAATCCGCGCCGCCGACCTGCTCGGCCTCAACCGCAACACGCTGCGGAAGAAGATCCGCGATCTCGACATCCAGGTCTACCGCAGCGGCAATTAAGCGGCGCAGACCGCGGTAGCGCATTCCGGCGGCATGCGCGCGCCGCGGAATTGTCGCAATTTGGCAACATTGTGATATGAATGCATCAGTCCGCTGCCGGCTGATCCGGCGACGGAAAGGCCTTCAGCTCACCCCTTGCCGGAATGACCAGCGCAGACACCTCGGCCGCATCGTTCGATCCGTCGTTCGCCGAATCCAAGGGGTGGTCCCTGCGGAGGTGGCTGGCGCCGTTTGCGGTCGGCCTGGCGCTGTTGTCGGCGTTCCTCACCTTCGTGGTGCTGACGGGCCTGACGCCGATCGAGCCGACCCGCGAAGTCGTCGTTTCCTTCATGCTGATCAATGGCGCGACCATCCTGGTGCTGGTCGGCATCATCGTCCGCGAGGTCTGGCAGGTGGTGCAGGCCCGCCGCCGCGGCCGGGCGGCGGCGAGGCTGCACGTCCAGATCGTCAGCCTGTTTTCGGTCATCGCGGTGTTGCCGGCGGTGCTGGTGGCGATCGTCGCCAATGTCACCATCGATCGCGGCCTCGACCGGCTGTTTTCAGGTCCGACGCGCGAGGTGATTCAGAACTCGCTGATCGTGGCGCAGCGCCTATATGCACGAGCACGCGCAGCTCATTCGCGGCGACATTCTGGGGATGGCCAACGATATCGCCCATGCCCGGCCGCTTGTACGACCAGGATCGCCGAATCGTTTCGCGAGCTTCTGACCGCAAGCGCCGCCTCGCGCAACCTGCCGGGCGCGATGCTGATCGACAAGGACCGCAACATCCTGGAGACGGCGCAAACCGGCATTCAGCAGGCCTTCACGACGCCGCCGCCGGAATTCCTGAGCAATGTCAACGAAAACGAGCCCGCAGATCGCGGTATTCCCCGAAGAGAACTACGTCGCGGCCGTGATCCGGCTGCGCGCCTTCAACGACACGTTCCTCTACGTGGCCCGTCTGCTCGATCCGCGCGTGGTCGCGCAACTCAAGCAAACCCAGGCCAGTGTCGCCGAATATGCCGAGATCGAATCGCGCCGGCTCGGCATTCAGGTGGCGTTCGCGCTGATGTTCGCGGTGATCGCGCTGACCATCCTGATGGCTTCGGTCCTGATCGGGCTGAATTTCGCCAACTGGCTGGTGGCGCCGATCCGGCGGCTGATGAGCGCCGCCAATATCGTCTCGACCGGCGATCTGCATGTGCAGGTGCCGGTGCACAAGTCCGAAGGCGATCTCGCGCAGCTCGGCGAGACCTTCAACAAGATGACGCAGGAACTGCGCACCCAGCGCGACGAACTGGTCAGCGCCAGCGACCTGATCGACAGCCGCCGCCGCTTCATCGAGGCGGTGTTGTCGTCGGCAAGCGCCGGCATCATCGGCGTCGATGCCTCCGGCAGCGTCGGCATTCTCAATCGCTCCGCCGAAAAACTGATCGGGCACGCCGAATCGGAGACGCTGGATCATCCGCTGTCGGACGTGCTGCCCGAACTCGACGACATGATGAAGACCGCGCGCGAGGGCACCCAGCGGCTGGTGCAGGGCCAGATCACGATCAGCCGCGACGGCCACGAGCGCAATCTTTCGGTCCGCGTCAGCGCCGAGCAGACCAGCCAGTCGCGCGACAGCTACATCATCACGCTCGACGACATCACCGAACTGGTTTCCGCGCAGCGCACCTCGGCCTGGGGCGACGTCGCCCGCCGCATCGCGCACGAAATCAAGAATCCGCTGACGCCGATCCAGCTTTCGGCCGAACGCATTCGCCGCAAATTCGGCAAGGTCATCACCGAAGACAAGGCGATCTTCGAGCAATGCACCGACACCATCGTGCGGCAGGTCGACGATATCAGGCGGATGGTCGATGAATTCTCGCGCTTTGCGCGGATGCCGAAGCCGGTGATGGAAGGCGAGGACGTCGCCGACACCGTGCGGCAGGCCGTGTTCCTGATGCGGGTCGGGCATCCCGACATCGATATCGAGGCCGAGATCAAGCAAGACCCGATGCGGGCGCAGTTCGACCGCCGGCTGATTTCGCAGGCGCTGACCAACATCATCAAGAACGCGACGGAGGCCATCGAGGCCGTCCCGCCGGAGGAACTGGGCAAGGGGCGTATCGACGTCATCGCCGCGCGCGAGAACGACGACATCGTGATCGACGTCATCGACAACGGGATCGGCCTGCCGAAGGTGAGCCGGGCGCGGCTGCTCGAACCCTATGTGACGACGCGCGAAAAGGGCACCGGCCTTGGCCTGGCGATCGTCGGCCGCGTTCTGGAAGACCACGGCGGCCGGATCGAACTCCACGATGCCGCGGACATCCGGCCGGGCCAGCGCGGCGCCTGGATGCGGTTGCGCTTTGCGATATCGGGCCATGCACCGAAGGCCGAAGCGAAAGAGCAGGCTGCTCCCGAAACAAAACAGCCGGCATCCGAAACCAGCGGGCCGGCTGACGCGACTAACAATGAAACAAAAATCGAAGCCGCAACAGGCAACTGACAAGACAGGCGTGACCCATGGCAAGTGACATTCTGATTGTCGATGACGAAGCAGATATTCGCGATCTGGTTGCGGGCATTCTCGACGACGAGGGCTTCACCACCCGGACCGCGCGCGACAGCGATTCGGCGCTGGCGGAAATCGCCAATCGCCGTCCGCATCTGGTGTTTCTCGACATCTGGCTGCAGGGCAGCAAGCTCGACGGCCTGCAATTGCTGGAGCAGATCAAGAAGGACCATCCCGATCTGCCGGTCGTGATGATCTCCGGGCACGGCAATATCGAAACCGCGGTCGCGGCGATCAAGCGCGGCGCCTACGACTTCATCGAGAAGCCGTTCAAGTCCGACCGGCTGATCCTGGTGGCGACGCGGGCGCTGGAGACCTCGCGGCTGAAGCGCGAAGTGAAGGAACTCAAGCAACTGGCGCCGGCTGCGAGCGTACTGACCGGACGCTCCGCCTGCATGAACCAGCTGCGCCAGACCATCGAGCGGGCCGCCAAGGCCAACAGCCGCATCCTGATCGTCGGCCCCTCCGGCGCCGGCAAGGAACTGGCGGCGCGCACGCTGCATAACCTGTCGAGCCGCGCCGAAGGACCCGTTCGTCGTCATCAACGCCGCGGCGATCACGCCGGAGCGCATGGAAGTCGAGCTGTTCGGCATCGAACAGTCCAATGGCGAGCAGCAGCGCAAGGCCGGCGCGCTGGAAGAAGCCCATGGCGGCACCCTGTTCATCGATGAAATCGGCGACATGCCGCGCGAAACCCAGAACAAGATCCTGCGGGTGCTGGTCGACCAGACGTTCCAGCGCTCGGGCGGCACCACCAAGGTCAATGTCGACGTTCGCATCATCTCCTCGACCGCGCGCAACCTGGAGGAGGAGATCGCGGAAGGGCGGTTCCGCGAGGATCTCTATCACCGGCTGTCGGTGGTGCCGATTCGGGTGCCGCCGCTGTCGGAGCGCCGCGAGGACATTCCCGAACTGATCGACTATTTCATGGACCAGATCTCGGTCGCGACCGGCCTGCCGAAACGCCAGATCGGCCAGGATGCGATGGCGGTATTGCAGTCGCACGTCTGGCCCGGAAACGTCCGGCAGCTTCGCAACAATGTCGAGCGCGTCATGATTCTGGCGGGCGGCGGTCCGGAAGTCGATCATCACCGCCGATATGCTGCCGCAGGACGTGGGCTCGATGGTGCCGGCGATGCCGACCAGCAACAATGGCGAACATATCATGGGCTTGCCGCTGCGCGAGGCGCGGGAAGTGTTCGAGCGCGATTATCTGATCGCGCAGATCAGCCGCTTCTCGGGCAATATCTCTCGCACGGCGGAATTCGTCGGCATGGAGCGCTCGGCGCTGCATCGCAAGCTCAAGGCGCTCGGGGTCGGTTGAGCCGGTCTCGTCAGCTTATTCATGGATTTGCCTGAGATATTTGCTGCTTTTCCAGGCTTTTTTCGGAGAATTGCGCCGCTTCTCCGCGTGGCTGGGCGTGAACCGGCTTGCCTAAAAACCGCGCCTGCCTTCTAATCATGCCGCCGCGCCTCCCGGAGGGGGATCTCAGGGGAAAGCCGGCAACCGGGAGACGCTCCGGAAGAGAGCAGCGACCGGTTCAACAAAAAGAAGCCAACAAGACTGCGGGACAAAAACAATGGCGGCAGACCGCGCACAAAACCTACAGGACACCTTCCTTAATCACGTTCGCAAAACCAAAACGCCACTGACGATCTTTCTGGTCAATGGAGTGAAGCTGCAGGGGATTGTCACCTGGTTCGACAATTTCTGCCTGCTGCTCCGGCGCGACGGTCACTCGCAGCTTGTCTACAAGCATGCGATCTCGACCATCATGCCCGGCGCTCCGATCCAGTTGTTCGAAGGCGGCGAGGATGCTCCGGCTTGAGAGTGATCTGATTGGAACCCCGAAATATCTGAAGGGGGCGCCGACCGTCCGCGGTCGGCAGGGGACAAAGCCACCGGGCGGGTGATTGTCATCGGCCCTTATTTGCGGATGCGCCGCGGCGATGCCGAGGCGCAAACGGATCAGCATGCCCTGCGCAACACCGAGGCGCGGCTTGAGGAAGCCGTGGGCCTGGCGCGCGCCATCGACCTGACGATCGCGGACGCGCTGATCGCGCCGGTCAGCCAGATCAGGCCCGCGACCTATCTCGGCAAGGGCAAGGTCGAGGAGATCGTCGGGCTCATCACCGGCCATGACATCGAACTGGTGGTGATGGATTGCGCGCTGTCGCCGATCCAGCAGCGCAACCTGGAGAAGGCCTGGAACACCAAGGTGCTCGACCGCACCGGGCTGATCCTCGAAATCTTCGGCCGCCGCGCCAAGACCAGGGAAGGCGCGCTGCAGGTCGAACTCGCGCATCTGAATTATCAGCGCAGCCGCCTGGTGCGGTCATGGACCCATCTGGAGCGCCAGCGCGGCGGTTTTGGGTTCATGGGCGGTCCGGGTGAAACCCAGATCGAGGCCGACCGCCGGCTGATCGGCGAGCGCATCACGCGCCTTGAGAACGAACTCGGGAAGGTGCAGGCGACGCGGCGGCTGCATCGCGCCGGCCGCCAGCGGGTGCCGTATCGCGTGGTGGCGCTGGTCGGCTACACCAACGCCGGAAAATCGACGCTGTTCAACCGCCTGACCCGCGCCGACGTGCAGGCCGCCGACATGCTGTTCGCGACGCTGGATCCGACCTTGCGCGCGCTTAAGCTGCCGCATGGCGGCAAGGCGATGCTGTCGGACACCGTCGGCTTCATCTCCAATCTGCCGACGCAGCTGGTTGCGGCGTTTCGCGCGACGCTGGAGGAAGTGCTGGAGGCCGATGTCATTCTCCACGTCCGCGACATCTCGCATGAAGACACCGATGCGCAGCAGCGCGACGTCGATACCGTGCTGCGCCAGCTCGGCATCGATCCCGATGCGGGGCAGCGCATTCTCGAGGTCTGGAACAAGATCGACCGGTTCGATTCTGACGCGCGCGAGAACCTGCGAAATATCGCCGCCCGCCGTCCGCCGGAGCGCCCGTGTTTCCTGGTCTCCGCCGAGACCGGGGAGGGGGTCGAGGCGCTGCTCGCCGCGATCGAGGACCGGCTGGCGGCAACGCGCGCGACGCTGGATCTGTCGATCGACGCCTCCGACGGCGCCGGCATCAGTTGGCTGCATCGCAATGCGGAAGTGCTCAACAAGGAGCTTCACGACGGGCGGTTCGACATGACGGTGCGGGTCGACGAGACCAAGCGCGACATCGTGGTCAACCGCTTCGATGCCGTGCCGCACGCGGTTTCATAGGTCTTCCATCGTTGCCGCACACGCGGGGAATTACTCCCTGGTTTTCGCCTCGTCCCACAATGCGTCCATCTCGGCGAGCGACGCGCCCTCCGAGCGAACGTCCCTGCGACTCCAGGGTGCGCTCGATGTAGCCAAAACGGCGCTCGAATTTGGCGTTGGTGCCGCGCAGCGCGGCTTCCGGATCGGCGCCGACATGGCGCGCCAGATTGACCAGCGCGAACAGCAGGTCGCCGGTTTCTTCCGCGAGTTCGTCGGCGTCGCCGCGATCGAGCGCGACCTCGATCTCGTCGGCCTCCTCGCGAATTTTGCGCAGCACCTCGCGCGGATCGTTCCAGTCGAAGCCGACTTGGGACGCCTTGCGCTGCAATTCCATGGCGCGTGTCAGCGCCGGTTGTCCGGCCTTGACGCCCGACAACAGCGATTTGTGCGGCGGTTCTTCCGGTGGACGCCGCGCCGCGCGTTCGGCTTTTTCCTCCGCCTTGATGCGCTCCCACGCGCCCTTGACGTCCGACGGCGTCAATCTTCCGTCCTCGTCGGCGAAGACATGCGGATGCCTTCGGATCATCTTGCGCGTGATCGCCTCGACCACGTCGCCGAACGAGAATGCGTTTTTCTCTTCGGCCATACGGGCGTGAAACACCACCTGCAGCAGGAGATCGCCGAGCTCGTCCCTGAGATCGTCGAGATCGCCGCGCGCGATGGCGTCGGCGACCTCATAGGCTTCCTCGATGGTGTAGGGCGCAATGCTCGCGAAATCCTGTTCGAGGTCCCACGGACAGCCGGTGCCGGGCGTACGCAGCGCCGCCATGATTTCGAGCAGGCGTGAAATATCGCGGGAAGGGGTCATGGCGCACCGAAGTCTTGAGGAGATCGGGCCTATATGCCGCAAGATGGGCGCCGATCCCAGCGAAACGAGCCGAAGAAGCCGCACTTTCCACCGATTGGCCGGGAGATCGATGAGTGCTAAGGGCACGTCATGAGCGATCGAGTGCAATCCGAAACCGCGCTGGTGCTGTTTTCCGGGGGACAGGATTCCGCCACCTGTCTCGCATGGGCGCTGGAGCGCTTTGCGCGGGTCGAAATGCTCGGCTTTGACTATGGGCAGCGCCACGCCATCGAGCTGGAATGCCGCGAGCGGCTGCTCGAAGGCATCAAATCCTTGCGCGCGGATTGGGCGGCAAAACTCGGCGAGAGCCACACGCTGAAAATTCCGACCCTGGCCGAGATCTCCGACACCGCGCTGACGCGCGATGTCGCGATCGCGATCGGAGCCGATGGCCTGCCCAACACCTTCGTGCCCGGGCGCAATCTGGTGTTTCTGACGTTTGCCGCGGCGCTGGCCTACCGGCGCGGCATCAGCCACATCATCGGCGGGATGTGCGAGACCGATTATTCCGGTTATCCGGATTGCCGCGACGAGACCATCAAGGCATTGCAGAAAGCGCTCAATCTCGGGATGGCAAAACAGTTCGAACTGCACACGCCGCTGATGTGGCTGGACAAGGCCGCTACGTGGAGGCTCGCGCACGAACTTGGCGGGGCAGGGCTGGTCGACCTGATCCGCGAACACTCCCACACCTGCTATCTCGGCGAGCGCGGCGCGCGGCACGACTGGGGTTATGGCTGCGGCGAATGCCCGGCCTGCGCGCTGCGCGCGAAGGGCTGGCGGGAATATGCGGCGGGTAGGGCCTAGCGCGCGGTCACGCGAACCGGTATCCGCTTCGCTCGAAAACGCTTTAGCCGGCGAAATCCTCCGGCTTCAAGACGATCGGCGAACCGTGCGGGGTGCGGTCGGCGGCGTGGTCCCAGGCATCGCGATAGCGGTGCAGGGTTTCGGACGATCGCCACGCCTTTCGCCGCGATCAGCCTTTCCAGCGTCGCCAGCCAATGCCGGTAATAGGTCTCGCCGCAGTCGGGATCGCCCGCGGCCTGCGCGCGCTTGATTTCCTCGGCAAGCGTTGCGGCCCATTCGTTCCAGGTGAACAGCCCGCGCGCATGCAGCGCCAGCGCCATCGCAAAAGCCTGCGCTTCCCAGGGTTCGCGAAACACCGGCCCGTCGGCGTCGCGCGGGATGCTCGGGACGGCGCGGGTTGCCTCAGCAGCGGCTTGCGGATCGAGCGCCATCAGATGCGCTCCAGATAGGGCTCCCAGGCGTCGACCGAGACCTTCAGGTTCGGATCGGACGCCTCGCCCCACAACTCGCGGCCAGCAAATGTCACGGTGTAGAGCCATTGCGGATCCTCGCCGGCGCCTGACGCGTTGCTGTCGGGAAAGACATGAAAGCCGAGCACGCGCTCGACGACGCCGACATGGCCGCGCACATAACGCGGCAGCCGCGTGTGGGTTCGCGGATGGATCACTTTCGCGCGCACGCGATCGCCGGCGGCGAAAAGAGCAGGGCGCGTCGCCTCGCGCTCGGTCGGTCCGCCCCGATGCAGCATGGCCGCGACGCCATCCGGCGTCAGCTTCTTCGCCACCGGTTTGGCCGGATGCAGCGGTTTGCCGGCTTCGATCTCGTCGGACGCGATCAGGCCGCGCTCCAGCATCAGCCGCTCGAGGCCCGCGAGCCAGATCTGGTAGTAGCTCTTGGAGAGATAATCCTCGGGCGGGCGGTCCTCGCGCGCGAAGCGCGACATGTCGATGTTCCAGCCGCCGGGCATTCCCATCGCCAGCGTGATCGCGAACGCCCGCCGCTCCCATTCGGCGTGAAACACCGGCTCGTTCGGTTCCGGCCGGACCGGACCCGACCACGCCACGCCGCCCATATCGTGCGCGCCATCCATCAGGCGACCTCGTGCGGTTGTTTCGGCAATCCCGTGCCGATCATGCTGTCGCGGGTGACGAGGTCGGCAAGACGCTCCTCGCTCCAGCCCTCGGTACCTTCGGGGCGCATCGGCAGCACCAGATAGCGGATTTCCGCGGTCGAATCCCAGACCCGAATCTCGGTGCCGTCGGGCAGTTCAAAACCGAAATCGCGCAGCACGCCGCGCGGATCCTTCACCGCCTTGGAACGATAGGGCGCCGACTTGTACCAGACCGGCGGCAGCCCGAGCACCGGCCACGGATAGCAGGAGCACAGCGTGCACACGACCATGTTGTGCAGGCGAGGGGTGTTTTCGAGCGCCACGATGTGTTCGCCCTGACGTCCGGCATAGCCGAGTTCGGCGATTGCCGGCGTGGCGTCCTTGAGCAGGCGGGCGCGAAAAGCGGGATCGGTCCAGGCGCGGGCCACCACGCGCGCGCCGTTGCGCGGGCCGACCTTGGTCTCGTAGGTTTGGATCAGCAGATCGAGCGCGGCCGGATCGACATAGCCTTTTTCGGTCAGGATGGTTTCGAGCGCGCGCACCCGCAATTCGGTCTCGGACAGTTCCGAATGGTCGTGATCGTGGTCGTGGTGATGGTGGTCATGGCTCATGAGGCGAACATAGACGCAATATTCGGTCGATGTCGAGGTGCCGAACTCTGCTAGCCTTCCTGCATGGGGCTTGGGGCAATACGCACCGCATTTGTGGCGACAATGGCCATTTCGGCGTTGCTCGCGCCGGGCGAAGCGCGGGCGGCCAATGGCGCCTATGCGGTGGATGCCGCCGATATTTCCGAAGCCGGATCATGCAAGGTCGAAAGCTGGATTTCGACCGCGAGCAACACGGATTTTTCGGCCGTGGCCAATCCATCCTGCGTGGTAGATATCTTCAGGCCGGTGGAATTGAGCCTGCTGACCAACCGGTCCCGCAGCGACGGCGACTGGAGCACCACCATCGCTCCCAAGGCCAAGACCAACCTCGTCCCCACGGGAATCGGAAAATTCGGTTTTTCATTTTATGCGGGCGGCTCGTTCGACGCGCTGACCGGCGAAAATCTCACCGCTTTCGCGGTGGTGCCGGCGACCTTCCGGCTCTCCGAAACCATGCGGATCAACATCAACGGCGGCTGGCTCTGGGACCGCACGGTCGACCGGCACTATCTGACCTATGGTCTCGGCTTCGACTGGAAATTCACCGAGGTCTTGCAGTGGACGATCGAGGCGTTCGGTCAGGCCGGCGCGTCCGATACCCCAAGCGTCGTGCGGCCGCGGTTTCAAACCGGCGTGCGTTACCGGCCCAACGAGATTTTCTCGGTCGATGTCATCTACGGCCACAACATCACCGGCGAAAACGCCAGCTGGATCACGATCGGGACCACGATCCGTTTTCCCGTACCGGAAGGCAAACCGGCGCGGGAGCGCACCGGTCATTTATGAGCTATCGTTGCACAAAATAGCGGGCAGGGAGCGTGGGCGTGGCGGACTTCGTGACGATCGAAAAAGGCCTCGGGCCCGAGGGGCGCATCGCCGTGGTGCGCTTCGACCGCGGCGACGGCATCAACGCGCTGTCGCCGGAAGCGCTGCGCCAGCTCACCGATGCCGCGCGCAGTTTCGAGGACGATGGCGATACCTCGGTAGTGGTGCTCACCGGCGGCGCCAAGGCGTTCAGCGCCGGCTTCGACCTCAAGGACCCCGAAGGCCGCGCGCGCCGGGCCATGGACCTCGGCGCGTTGCGCCGGCACCTCAAGCTCGGACCGCGGCTGACCCAGGCCTGGCACGAGATGGAGCAGATCACCATCGGCGCCATCGAAGGCTTTTGTGTCGGCGGCGGCGTGGCGCTCGCGGTGGCGCTGGACTTTCGCATCATGGGCCGCGACGCCCATTTGCGGGTGCCCGAAATCGGGCTCGGCATGAACATGAGCTGGCAGAGCATTCCGCGCATGCTGCATCTGATCGGACCGGCGCGAACCAAGCAGGCGGTGATCCTGGCCGACCAGCGCATCAGCGCCGACGAGGCCTACGAATGGGGCCTGGTGGAGGAGGTGGCCGATCCCGGCCGGGCCTTCGATGCCGCCATGGTGCTGGCCGGAAAGGTCGCCGCGCAGCCGCCGCTGTCGGTCGCCATGACGAAACTGACCGTCAACCGGCTGGCGCACGCGCTCGACGACCTCGCCAGCCACATGGATATCGACCAGTTCGCGCTGGCGAGTTTTAGCGAGGATCACAAGGAGGGCGTCGCGGCGTTCCTGGCCCGGCGCAAGCCGCGCTTTCGGGGACGCTGACAGCGGTGCGGACAAAACCGGCTTCCGTCCGAACTCCTGAATGCGATCTGGCCTTGCGCCGAAGCGGGACCCGTCAAATCCCTATGCAGCGACATGGTCCCCAAAAGGAAGATTCGCATAAGGTATATTATGGAATATTTATATCTATAATTAAATCAAAGACTTATCGAAATGTGATTTGAAATCATGTGAGAACAGCGATGCGCATCGGGCACCTCAGGCCCAGCGGCGTTCGATATTGCCGCAGCGCCCGGACGCTGCAATAAGCCCGCTCGCGAGATCGCAGATGACCCGGCGGCATCAGGTCCGTAAGGTGTCAGCTCCACAAGAACAATAATCTCAGGGAGAATGAGATGAGCTTTTCACGACGCGCGCTACTCAAAGCATCGGCTGCCTCGGCGGTTCTGGGCGGCATCGGCGCACCGCTGGTCGCACGCGCGCAAGCGGCCGAATTTACCTACAAATATGCCAACAATCTTCCCGACGCGCATCCCATGAACGTGCGCGCCAAGGAGATGGCGGCGGCGATCAAGACCGAGACCAATGGCCGGTTCGACCTGCAGATTTTCCCGAACAACCAGCTCGGTTCCGACACGGATATGCTGAGCCAGATCCGTTCCGGCGGCGTCGATTTCTTCACGCTGTCGGGCCTGATCCTCGCCACGCTGGTTCCGGCCGCCTCGATCAACGGCATCGGCTTTGCGTTCCCGGATTACGACACCGTCTGGAAGGCGATGGACGGCGAACTCGGCGCCTATATCCGCGGCGAAATCACCAAGGCCAATCTGGTCGTGATGGACAAGATCTGGGACAACGGGTTCCGGCAAACGACGTCGTCGACCAAGCCGATCAATAGTCCCGACGATTTCAAGGGCTTTAAAATTCGCGTGCCGGTTTCGCCGCTCTGGACCTCGATGTTCAAGGCCTTCGATGCCGCGCCGGCCTCGATCAATTTCAGCGAAGTCTACTCCGCGCTGCAGACCAAGATCGTCGAGGGTCAGGAAAATCCGCTGGCCATCATCTCCACCGCAAAGCTCTACGAAGTGCAGAAATACTGCTCGCTGACCAACCACATGTGGGACGGCTTCTGGTTCCTCGCCAACCGCCGCGCCTGGGAGAAATTGCCCGAGGATGTGCGCGCCATCGTCGCGAAAAACATCAACGCGGCCGCGGTCAAGGAGCGCGAGGACGTCGCCAAGCTCAATGCCGGTCTGCAGCAGGAATTGGCGGGCAAAGGCCTCGTGTTCAACCAGCCGAATCCCGCGCCATTCCGCGAGAAACTGCGCTCGGCCGGCTTCTATGCCGAATGGAAGGGCAAATATGGCGACGAGGCGTGGGCGTTGCTGGAGAAATCCGTCGGCAAATTGTCGTAGCGCCCGCCGCCAAGGGACACCGTCATGGCTCACGCCGAAGGCTCAATAGCGGCGGCCGGCGAGGCGATGTCCCCTCGCCGCCGTTCGCGCGCGGCGTCGCTGGAGGCTTTGCTTGCGATGCTGGTCGAGATCCCGGCGGCGCTGCTGGTCGTCGCCGAGATCGTCATCCTGTTTGCGGGCGTGGTGGCGCGCTATGGCCTGCACAGTCCGCTGATCTGGTCGGACGAACTGGCCTCGATCCTGTTCCTGTGGCTTGCCATGCTGGGCGCGGCGGTCGCATTCCGCCGCTCCGAACACATGCGCATGACCGCCGTCGTCGCCAGCGCCGGGCCCGCGATGCGGGCCTGGCTCGACGTGGTCGCGACCTCGGCCGCACTGGCCTTTCTGCTGCTGATCGCCTGGCCGTCCTACGAATACGCCTACGAAGAGAGTTTTATCACCACGCCGGCGCTGCAAATCGCAAATATCTGGCGCGCCGCGGCGCTGCCGGTCGGCACCGGCCTGATGGCGCTGTTTGCTGTGTTGCGGCTGGCGCGGACCGGCGATCTCAAGGTCGTGCTGAGCGCCGTGCTGTCGGTCGCGTTGCTGATCGGGATATTCTGGCTGGCGCAGCCCTGGCTGCGGCCGCTCGGCAATCTCAACCTGATCATCTTCTTCGTCGGCGTGGCCGGTTTCTGCGTGTTTTCAGGCGTGCCCATCGCCTTCGGCTTTGGCCTTGCGATCTTCGGCTATCTCGCGCTGACGACGCGGACGCCGCTGATGGTGCTGGTCGGCCGCATGGACGAGGGCATGAGCCACCTGATCCTGTTGTCGGTGCCGCTGTTCGTTTTCCTCGGCCTTTTGATCGAGATGACCGGCATGGCGCGGGCCATGGTGGCGTTTCTCGCCAGCCTGCTCGGCCATATCAGAGGCGGCCTGCATTACGTGCTGGTCGGCGCGATGTATCTGGTCTCGGGCATCTCCGGCTCGAAGGCCGCCGACATGGCTGCCGTCGCGCCGGTGCTGTTTCCGGAAATGAAGGCGCGGGGCGCCCGGCCCGGCGATCTCGTTGCGCTGCTTGCGGCCACCGGCGCGCAGACCGAAACCATTCCGCCAAGCCTGGTGCTGATCACCATCGGCTCGGTGACCGGCGTTTCGATTTCGGCGCTGTTCACCGGCGGCATGCTGCCGGGCGTGGTGCTGGCGATCACGCTGTCGGCGCTGGTGTGGTGGCGTTACCGCGGCGAGGACCTCGGCCACGTCAAGCGCGCCGGCAGCGGCGAGATCATCCGGTCGTTCGTCGTCGCCCTGCCCGCGCTGGCGCTGCCATTCGTGATCCGCGCCGCGGTGGTCGAAGGCGTCGCCACCGCGACCGAAGTGTCCACCATCGGCATCGTCTACGGCCTGGTGATCGGTCTTCTGGTCTATCGCCAATTCGACTGGCGGCGGCTGGGGCCGATGCTGGTGGAGACGGCGTCCCTGTCCGGGGCGATCCTGCTGATCATCGGCACCGCCACCGGCATGGCCTGGGGACTGACCCAGTCCGGCTTTTCGCGCGCCCTGGCCTCCGCGATGACCGGCCTGCCCGGCGGCTCCGCGGCCTTCATCGCGGTATCGATCGTGGCCTTCACGGTGCTCGGCAGCGTGCTCGAAGGCATTCCGGCGATCGTGCTGTTCGGCCCGCTGCTGTTCCCGATCGCGCGCGCCGTCGGCGTGCACGAGGTCCATTATGCCATGGTCATCATCCTCGCCATGGGCATTGGACTGTTCGCCCCGCCGTTCGGAGTAGGCTATTATGCCGCCTGCGCCATCGGGCGCGTCGATCCCGCCGAGGGGATCAGGCCGATCTGGGGCTATCTGCTGGCGCTATTGGTGGGCCTGATCGTGGTGGCGATCTTTCCGTGGATATCGATCGGGTTCCTGTAACGGTGATCGCAATGGGAGGTGGTCGATGAGTGGGAAACAGAACCAATACAATATCGGATTGGACAAGACGCCCGCCAACTACGTCCCGCTGACGCCGTTGAGTTTTCTCGCGCGCAGCGCCGCCGTCTATCCCGATCACGTCAGCACCGTCTCACGAGGGCCGCAGCTTTACCTGGTCGCAGACCTATGCGCGCTGCCGGCGCTTTGCCTCGTACCTTGCCAGCCGCAACATCGGCGACGGCGACACCGTCGCGGCGATGCTGCCGAATATCCCTGCCATGAACGAGGTGCATTTTGCGGTGCCGATGGCGGGCGCCGTGCTCAACGCGCTCAACATCCGGCTCGATGCCCCCTCCATTGCCTTCCAGCTCGATCACGGCGGCGCCAAAATCATCCTGGTCGATCCGGAATTTACCGGCGTCATCACGGAAGCGCTGAGCCTGATGAAAGGCCCAAAACCCTTGGTCATCGACGTCGATGACGCGTCTTTCCCCGGCGGAAAGCGGATCGGCGAGATCGAATACGAGGACGCGCTGTCGCGAGGCGATCCCGGATTCGTCGCACGCCTGCCGCAGGACGAATGGGACGCCATCGCGCTCAGCTACACCTCGGGCACCACGGGCAATCCCAAGGGCGTGGTGACCCACCACCGCGGCGCCTACCTCAACGCGGTCAGCAATATCCTTGCCGGCAATCTCGGCCAGCATCCGGTCTATCTCTGGACCCTGCCGATGTTTCATTGCAACGGCTGGTGCTTTCCCTGGACCGTCGCGGCTTCCGCGGGAATCAACGTCTGCCTGCGCAAGGTCGAACCCACCAAGATCTTCGAGCTGATCAAGAAACACGGCGTCACCCACATGTGCGGCGCGCCGATCGTCTACAACACGCTGATCAACGCGCCGGACGCGCCGAAGGGCGCCGCCGCCAGGCGCGTGGTCGGATTGATCGCGGGTGCCGCGCCGCCGGTCGCCGTGCTCGAAGGCGCCGAGAGCATCGGCATCAAGCTGACGCATGTCTACGGCCTGACCGAAGTCTACGGCCCGGCGTCGGTCTGCGCGGAGCAGCCCGGCTGGGACGATCTGCCGGCCGAGCAGCGCGCGCGGCTGAAGCGCCGGCAGGGCGTGCCCTACCCGCTGCAGGAAGCCGTCACCGTGCTCGATCCCGCGACCATGCGCGAGGTGCCGCGCGACGGCGAGACTATCGGCGAAGTGATGTTCCGCGGCAATATCGTGATGAAGGGCTACCTCAGGAACGAGAAAGCCACGAGTGAGGCGTTCGCCGGCGGCTGGTTCCACACCGGCGACCTCGGCGTGCTCGACGAGCACGGCTATGTCATCATCAAGGACCGCTCCAAGGACATCATCATTTCCGGCGGCGAAAACATCTCGTCCGTCGAGGTCGAGGACGTGCTCTACAAGCATCCCGCGGTGCTGTTCGCGGCCGTGGTGGCAAAACCCGACGGCAAATGGGGCGAGGTGCCCTGCGCCTTCATCGAACTGAAGGAAGGCGCGCGCGCCACCGAAGCCGAGATCATCGCCTTCTGCCGCAACCAGATGTCGGGCTTCAAGACGCCCAAGGCCGTGGTGTTCGGACCGATTCCGAAAACCTCTACGGGCAAGATTCAAAAGTTCATGCTGCGCAATCAGGTGGATTCGGCGAAGGCGATTTCGGCCTGAGCAAGGGCCTTTGGTCTATTGCATGTCTTAGGTGAGCAGCGCCATGTCGGGGCCGAACTATAGCTAACCGTGCATACCGGAGCATTGGCCCAATTTATGCATCGAGGGAGAATATAAATGGAGAAGTCCTATGAAGTGGACGTTTCTAATCCCTTGTGCCGGTTTTTTTATCACCACCCTGGTGCTCTTCATTGAGGATTACCAGATCAAGGCAGGCGTGGAGAGGCTATCCGAGATGAGGGTATCGCCGCCGCTCTATGCCGATCCCAACTTGAAATTGGTCTCCGAACGCAGCCCGTACATGCGGAACGAGCGCTAGGCCCGACCGACAGGCATACCCGCGGCGACTGGCTTCTTTCCTGACTTCTTTCGAAGCTCTGGATCGCCTCATCGCTTGGCTCATCACAATGACGCCGGAGCCGCCACCGTCAGCCGCATCCCGTCATGCGCGGGGACGACATTCGGCGGCAGGCTCTGGCGCAGCACCTCGTAGTCGAGGTCGGAATGCATGTTGGTGATGACAGCGCGTCGCGGCTTGAAGCGGTCGATCCACGACAGCGCGTCGTTGACGCTGAAATGGCTGGGATGCGCCGCATAGCGCAGCCCGTCGATGATCCAGAGATCGAGATTTTCCAGAAAAGGCCAACTCTCGGGCGGGATGTCGTTGACATCCGGGGTGTAGACGGCATCGCCGATCCGGTAACCGAGCGCGGGAATATTGCCGTGCTGCATGATGAAGGCCGAAAGCGAGACCGAACCGCCCTTCCCTTCGATGCTGCGGCTTTCGCCTGACTCGATAGCGTGACGGTCCAGGATCGGCGGATAATCGCTGCCGGGCGGCGACACGAAGCAATAGGAAAACCGCGTCAGGATATCGCGCGAGGTCGAATTGTTGAGATAGACCGGAATGCGCCGGCGCATATGCATCACGACGGAGCGGAGGTCGTCCATGCCATGGGTCTGGTCGGCGTGCTCATGGGTGAGAAACACCGCGTCGAGATGGTCGACATGCGCGTCGATCAGCTGCTCGCGCAGATCGGGCGAGGTGTCGATCAGGACCCGCGTGACGCCGCGATCGGAAGTCCGCTCGGCGAGCAGCGAGCAGCGGCGGCGGCGGTTTTTCGGATTTTTGGGATCGCAGGCGCCCCAGCCGAGCGCGGGGCGCGGAACGCCGGCGGAAGATCCGCAGCCGAGAATCGTCAGCGTCAGCGTCATGCCGCCGCTTCCGCCGATGGCACTTTGCTGAACAGGCGGAAGAAATTCTCCGTGGTCTGTCGCGAAATCTCTTCCAGCGAAACCCCGCGGGTCTCCGCCAGCACCTTTGCAACTTCGACGACGTAAGACGGCTCGTTGCGCTTGCCGCGAAATTTGCCGGGCGCCAGATACGGCGCGTCGGTCTCCACCATGATGCGATCGGCGGGAAGCTCGGCCGCCAGGTCGCGCAAGTTTTGCGAGTTCTTGAAGGTCAAAATCCCCGTGAAGGAAATCGACAGCCCGAGAGAAATCGCCTTCATCGCCAGCTCCCGCCCGCCGGTGTAGCAATGCAGCACGGCGCGAAACGGTCCTCTTGCCATCTCCTCTTCGAGGATGCGGCCGCAATCGTCATCGGCTTCGCGGGTATGAATGACCAGCGGCAGGCCGGTCGCGCGGGCAGCCGCAATGTGGGCGCGAAAGCCGCGCTCCTGCGCCTGCCGCGAGCCGTGCTGGTAGAAATAGTCCAGCCCCGCCTCGCCCAGCGCCACGACCTTGGGATGCCGCGTCAGCTCGACCAGCTCATCGGCGGCGATGCCGTCTTCCTCGTCGGCGTGATGCGGATGGGTGCCGACCGAGCAATAGACGTTGGGAAACCGCCCGGCGATCTCGAGCAGCGCGCCAAGCCGCCGCACCCGCGTCGAGATGGTGACCATGCGCCCAATGCCCGCGGCCGCAGCCCGCGCCACGATGCCGTCGAGGTCATCGGCGAAATCCGGAAAGTCCAGATGGCAGTGGCTGTCGACCAGCATCGGCTTGATCCGTTCAAGCCGCCGGTTCGACGTAACGCGGAAACACCGGCGCCGGCGCGGGAAGCACGGTGCCTGGCTTGATCCGCGTGCCAAGCGCCGCAAAATGGCGCGCCTCGATCTCGTTGGGAACGCCGAGGATGTCGAGCAGCTTTGCAGACGCCGCCGGCATCGCCGGTTGCGCCAGAATGGCAATCTGCCTGACCACCTCGGCGGTCACGTACAGCACCGTGGCCTGGCGCTTCGGATCGGTCTTCGCCAGCGCCCACGGCGCTTCGCCCGCGAAATAGCGGTTGGCTTCCGCCACCACGGCCCAGACCGCGTTCAGCGCCTGATGAATCTGCTGGGTCGCCATTGCACTGCGCGCCAGCGCAATCATGCCGTCGGCCTGCGCCAGGATCGCCTCTGTCGGTGTCGCTGAAATCGCCCGGCTCGGGCAGCACACCCGCATATTGTTTGGCGATCATCGACAGCGAGCGCTGCGCCAGGTTGCCGAGATCGTTGGCGAGATCGGCATTGATGCGCGCGACAATGGCTTCGTGATTATAGCTGCCGTCCTGGCCGAACGGCACCTCGCGCAGGAAGAAGTAGCGCATCTGGTCGACGCCGTACTGGTCGGCGAGGTTGAAGGGGTCGACGACGTTGCCGACCGATTTCGACATCTTCTCGCCCCTGTTGAACAGGAAGCCGTGGGCATAGACGCGCTTCTGCACGGGAATGCCCGCCGACATCAGGAAGGCCGGCCAGTACACCGCGTGAAAGCGGATGATGTCCTTGCCGATGATGTGCACGTCCGCCGGCCAGTAGCGCCAGTTCGGATCGTTCTCGTCGGGAAAGCCGACGCCGGTGATATAGTTGGTCAGCGCATCGACCCAGACATACATCACGTGCTCGGGGGCGCCGGGGACCCTGACACCCCAGTCGAAGGTGGTGCGCGAAACCGACAGGTCCCGCAGCCCGCTCTTGACGAAGCTGACGACTTCGTTCTTGCGCGAATCCGGACCGATGAAATCCGGCTGCGATTCATACAGCGCCAGCAGCCTGTCCTGATAGGCCGAGAGCCTGAAGAAGTAGCTCTCCTCCTCCACCCATTCCACCGGCGTGCCCTGCGGCCCGACGCGCACATTGTCCGCGTCGAGCACGGTTTCGTCCGCGGCGTAATAGGCTTCGTCGCGCACCGAATACCAGCCGGAATAGCTGTCGAGATAGATGTCGCCGTTAGCGGCCATGCGCTTCCAGATCTCCTGGCTGGAGCGATGGTGCTGTTCCTCCGTGGTGCGGATGAAGCGGTCGAACGAGACGTTGAGGCGCTCATCCATATCCCGGAATCGCTGGGCGTTGCGGGTTGCGACTTCCATGGTCGGCAGCTTTTCGGCTTCCGCGGTCTGAACCATCTTCAGGCCGTGCTCGTCGGTGCCGGTCAGGAAAAACACATCCTTGCCGTCGAGCCTTTGAAAGCGCGCCAGCGCATCGGTCGCGATCGCCTCATAGGCATGGCCGATATGCGGCACGCCGTTCGGATAGGCGATCGCGGTCGTGATGTAGAAGGAGTTCCTGACCGCTGGGGCCGATGGCTTTGCGGCTGCAGGAGCCGCTTTGCCCTTGGTGGCAGCCCTCTTGCTTTTTCCAGCCGACGGCGTCTTTGCGGCAACGCCCGTCTTGTTTGGTGTTGAGCCGCGCTTGGTCGATTTTGCTTTCTTCGCGGATTTCTTCGACGGTTTTTTGGCAGTCTTCTTCGCAGCCGCCGTTTTCTTTGGCGCTTTCCTGGCTGTCTTTTTGGCCTTCCTCGCCGCGCGCTTGGTTTTCCTGGCGCGCTTTTTCAGCGCCGAAGCCTTGGCGACGGCGGCGCGACGCGGTTTGCGAACTTTCTTCGCACTGCGCTTCTTGACAGTTTTTTTCCTGGGCGCGGCCACCACAAATTCCTTTTATTGCTCAAACCAGATTGTTGGGAATGACCGCCAGCGGAGCGCCTAGCGCGTCGCCTCCGCCAGCAGCCCGAACACCGAGAAAACCAGCGGTTTTCGCTCGAGATTGTATTCTGCGGTGTCGCGCGCGGCGCGGTTGATCTTTTCCCACACCTGCGCCAGCCGTGCAAGGCGGGGAAGGTTCGCGTTGGCATTGGCCTCGTCGGCATGCAGGCGTTCGCTCACCCAGCGATCGACACCGTCGATGAAGGCCGCAAGCGCCACCCGGTCGCTGCCGCCGAGCGCGTCGCCAAGCGCGTGGAGTTCGCGCGGATCGACCCGCGGCAGGGTCGCCAGCAGCGCCGCGGTCCGCTGCTGCAGTTTCAGGGCGTCGCCGCCAAGCAATGTCAGCGCGCGCGCGACGCTGCCCTCCGCCGCTTCCGCGGCCTCGGTGAGCGCGGGATCGTCGGCCGCGATGCCAGCGGCTTCAGCCGCGGCGCGGACGACGTCGCCGGTCGCAAGCGGCCGCAACGGCAGTTTCCGGCAGCGCGACAGGATCGTCGGCAATACCCGCGCGGGAGCGTGGCTGACCAGAAGAAACAGCGATTGCTGTGGCGGCTCTTCGAGAACCTTGAGCAGCGCATTGGCCGCGTTCGGATTGAGCTCGTCGACGGTATCGACGATGCAGATCCGCCAACCCTCCACCGCCGCGGTCGAGCCGAAAAACGAAATCGTTTCGCGGGTCTCGTCCACCGTGATCACGGTCCGCATCACGCCCTTGTCGTTGAGCGTTCGTTCCAGCGTCAAGAGGCCGCCATGGGCGCCCGCCGCGACCTGGCGCGCGACCGGATCGGACGGATCGACCCACAACGTCTCGGCGCGCTGTACGTCCGGGCCAAGCGGGTTGCGATGCGCGAGCACGAACCGCGCCATGCGGTAGGCCAGCGTCGCCTTGCCGATGCCTGCCGCACCCCCGATCAGCCAGGCATGCGGAATACGCCCGCTGCGATAGGCATTCAATAATGCCAGTTCGGCGTCGCGGTGCCCGAACAGCGCGGTCGTCTCGCGCGGATGAACGGCTGATATTTGCGTTTCTACCTGGCGGGCGCTCATGCTGATGTGGCCACGCTGCCGGCGCTGGTTGCGAAGAATCGGTCGCGCAGGGCGGCCCATATGTTCGCCGCGACAATATTGGGCTCGGCGCTTGCGTCGATCAACACGCAGCGCTGCGGTTCGCTGGCTGCGATCTGCCGGTAGGCGTCGCGCAGTTCCTGATGAAATCTGACGTCTTCCGACTCGAACCTGTCGGGCGCGCTTGTGCCGCGGCGGGCCGCCGCGCGCTTCATGCCGATTTCCACGGGGACATCGAGGATGATGGTCAAATCGGGCTTGAGATCGCCGATGGTGACCCGCTCCATCGCGTTGAGAACCGATGGCGAGACCTTGCCCAGGCTGCCCTGATAGGCGCGCGTGGAATCCGAAAACCGGTCGCACAGCACCCATATTCCCTGCTTTAAAGCGGGTTCGATCACCGTACGTACGTGGTCGTCGCGCGCGGCCGCAAACAACAGCGTTTCCGCGTCCGGGCCCAGTAATTTGCCCATGCCGGACAGCACGAGATGCCGGATGATTTCGGCGCCCGGCGACCCGCCGGGTTCGCGGGTGACGATGGCGCGCAGTTTGGCGGCGTTCAGACGTTCCGCGAGCATCTTGATTTGCGTGGATTTGCCGGATCCCTCGCCGCCCTCGAAGGTGATGAATCGTCCGCGCCCGGGAGCTCTTTTGACCGCTGCCTCGGCCATCTCAGAGCTTCTCGACGCCGAGGCGAAACATGCCGACGACGAGCTCGCTCGCGCCATCGATCGCCCGCCGCATCGTCGATCCCACGCCGACGGATTCCGCCGCATAGACCGGCGCCTCCATGGCGATGTTGGCGCCGCGCCAGACCCTGACGATGCCGACCTGTTGTCCGGACTGGATGGGCGCCCGCACCGGCCCGCTATAAACCACGCGCGCGATCAGTTTATCGTTGCCGTTCTTCTGGACCATCACCTTGATCGGTTCGGGGCTGGCGAGCTTGACCGAACGGCTGTCGCCGCCGAACACCTTGGCATAGCCGACCGGCTGCTGCGCCGCGAACAGCGTCCGCGCCGCGAAATTGCGAAATCCCCATTCCAGCATTTTCTTGGCCTCGGACGCGCGATCTTCGGGATCCTCGAGGCCGTTGACGACGACGATCAGCCGCAGGCCGTTCTGCACGGCGGAGCCGACCATGCCGTAGCCGCCCTCCTTGGTATATCCGGTCTTCAGTCCGTCGGCGCCTTCGAGCGAGTTCAGCAGCGGATTGCGGTTCTGTTGCCGGATCTTGTTCCAGGTGAATTCCTTCTCGCCAAACAGTTTGTAGAACTCGGGATAGGTCTGGATGATGTGACGCGCGAGTATTGCGAGTTCGCGCACCGTCATCTTGTTGCCGGGGTCGGGCAGCCCGTTGGAATTGGCGAAGGTCGATCGCGTCATGCCGAGTTCGCGCGCGCGCTTGGTCATGATCTCGGCGAAGGCGCGCTCGTTGCCGGCCATTCCTTCCGCCAGCACCATGCAGGAATCGTTGCCGCTCTGGATGATGGCGCCGTGCAGGAGATCGTCGACGGAAATCTTGCTGTGAATGGCCGCGAACATGGTCGAAGTGCCCGAGGGCGCGCCGCCCTTGCGCCAGGCGTTTTCGCTGACATGATATTCGTCGGTCAGTTTGACGTCGCCCTGCTTGACGGCGTTGAAGACCACCTCCGCGGTCATCAGCTTCATCATGCTGGACGGCGCGCGCAATTCGTCGGCGTTTTTCTCGAACAATACGCTGCCGCTCGAGGCCTCGATCAGGATCGCGGTCGGCGCGTCGCCGTCGAAACCGCCCTCCTCCACCTTCTTGGCGCCCTGCACGCTCTGGTTGGCGGCATAGACCATGCCGCCCCATCCGACCACTGCTGCGACCACGGCCGCAAGCAGGCTGCGCCAGATGCGTCCGGGCGCGGGCTGGGACTTGCGGGAAGTCGATCTTTCGAGTGCCATCGGCGATGCCTTGAGGCCGGCGTTCTAACAGTTGGAATTACCGCAAACAACACGGGTTTTGCCCGATGTCGCGGGGCGATTCGATTGCGGCCCTTCGCAAACGATCCTATCGTGCCGCCTGGCCGATCCCTTCAACAAAATCTCGCAAACAAGGCGGAAAAGCGATGCCATCCTCCCGCACCATCTCCGCCAACGGGATCGACATTTTTCTGCTCGAACAGGGCGAGGGTCCGCTAGTGGTGCTCTGTCACGGCTGGCCGGAACTGTCCTATTCCTGGCGGCATCAAATCCCGGCGATCGCTGCGGCCGGTTTTCATGTCGTCGCCCCCGACATGCGGGGGTTCGGCCGAACCAGTGCGCCGGCCGATATCAATGCGTACAGCATCTTCGACAATGTCGGTGACATGGTCGCGCTGGTCGCCGCGTTTGGCGAAAAACAGGCGGTCATCATCGGCCATGACTGGGGTGCGCCGGTTGCCTGGCACGCGGCGCTGTTCAGGCCCGACATTTTCACCGCCGTCGCGGGCTTGAGCGTTCCCCCGCCGTCCCGCGGGCGCGCCCGGCCGCTCGACACCTTGCGCGAGAGCGGGATCACCAACTTCTATTGGCAGTATTTCCAGACGCCCGGGATCGCCGAAGCCGAGTTCGAGCGCGATATCGGATTGACGATGCGGACCTTGCTCGGGCGCGGATTTTCCGACCCGGCCGCCTCGCTGTTCGTCGAAGACGGCAAGGGATTTTTAGGCGAGGCAAGGCTCAACCGGCCGTTGCCGGATTGGCTCAACGAGGCCGACCTCGCTTATTTCAGCGAGGCCTACAAAAAGTCCGGTTTCCGCGGCGGACTGAACTGGTACCGCAATCTCGACCGCAACTGGGACCTGACCGCGCCGTGGCAGGGCGCGCAGATCCATCAGCCTTCCCTGTTCATCGCGGGATCGAAGGATTCCGTCATCACCGGCCTGATCGGCGCCAAGCGCGTCGCTGACATGGAGCGGGTTCTGCCGAACCTGAAGCAAAAGCTGATCATCGACGGCGCCGGCCACTGGATTCAGCAGGAGCGCGCCCAGGAGGTCAACGCGGCCTTGATCGGTTTTCTCAACGGGAACGCGTGAGCCCGACAGGCTCCGCCGCTCAGTAGAGCCCGCGGCCGGCCAATAGTTCGCTGGGACCGCGCGGATCGACCGGCGCATAGGCGGAGACGGGACTGACGCGGGGGCCATAGCGGTCGTCATATTCGTAACTGACGGCGCGCGGATTTTCGAGGAGACGGCCGCCCGAGCGCGAGCGGGCGGAAGCGGACATCTCCGAGGTGGCGTTGATCGAGGCGAGATCCGCCGAGGTGTTGCCGAGGCTATAGGGACGTTCCTCCGGCATCGGAACCTCGCCGCGGATCGGACGGCTGTGCGAGGGGATTTCCGGGACGAAGGAGCGGGCCGACGCCACCCGTACCAGGGACGGCGACGGCGCCGGCACGCCGGTGCGCAAGGTGGCCATCAACTGACGGTCGTCGGAGCCTTCGAGCGGCGCCCGGCCGACATATTCGACCCGGACCCGTGCTACGCCATTGCCTTTGAATTCAAGGAGTTCGGCGGCTTTGTTCGAGACGTCGATGAGCCGGTTGCCATGGTAGGGTCCGCGGTCATTGACGCGGACGATCAGCGATTTGCCGTTGGAGAGATTGGTCACCCGCGCATAGCACGGCATCGGCAGGGTCGGATGGGCGGCGGTCAGCGACCCCATGTCGAATACCTCGCCATTGGCGGTCAACCGGCCGTGGAAATCGTCGCCATACCAGGAGGCCAGCCCCTCCTCGCGATAATTGACGTCTTCCTCCGGCACATAGACCCGGCCTGCCACGGTATAGGGCTTGCCGACGCGGTAGGTGCCGCCGCCCTTCGGCACGGGTTCCCCGAACGCAACCACCCGGGGGCTTGAGGAAACGCCGTATTTGGGATCGACCCGGCTGGCGAACTTGCCCGATGAGGCGCAGTTGGCGAGAACGAGACATGCCGCCACGGCCGCGGCGCCTCGCGCCATCAGGATAATCTGATCTGGCCGTCGAATCCCCATCTGCCCCAATTACCATTCCACCGCGCGCGTGCCTACTTCGAGGCAACGGGCGGTTCTACGCCCCGATGCAGCCCACCTCCGCATCAAGCTATGACGATATCGCATCCCGAAGGCGGCGGAAATGGGGAGAGGCTCGGGGTGGTGAATCAATCGTTGCAGCGGCGGCCCGTCGATTTAGGGGATTACGGTCGCTAAGCTGCCTTGCAATCCGCGCGGCGTTCCCTCAAGACGGGCGCATGAGGAAGGGTGGCCGAGTGGTTTAAGGCACCGGTCTTGAAAACCGGCGTGCCTGCAAGGGTACCGTGGGTTCGAATCCCACCCCTTCCGCCAATTGCTGGAAGCCGGTCCCGGCTTGCGCGTGCCCGTCGAAGCGGTCTCTCGTCGCTATCGTTCGGGAGGAGAAGCGAACGCGAGAACCAATCCTTCGTGAAGCCTTGAGCCGTTGTGGCGGCCGAATTGCCGGGTCAGCGCTTCATTGGTTAGATCCGGCGCAAACGTCTTGAGCTTTTCGGCGAAACGACGGGCTTCCTCGGGGTTTCCGGCCAGCGCGTATGCCGCGACGAGACCCGCCCAGCTTCGCGGATAGCCCGGATTGAGCGCGATCGAGCGCTGAAACATCGCGATCGCCTCCGGATAATTGTTCAATTCGAGTTCACCGTTGCCGGCAAATTCAAGCCAGACCGGCATGATAGGGTCGCGCGGACTGAGCCGCATGGCATAGTGGACGTGCTCAAGACCCTCGGCCGGCCGTCCCGTCCGGATCAACGCATTGCCGATCTGCGCATGAGCGCTGGCATCGCTGGGGTCGATCCTGATCGCGCGTTCGAAATGTTCGAGCGCTTCCGGCAATGTCGGCAGGAGATTTAATGCCAGCGCCAGCGGCGGTTACGTGCGGGAACAATTGCGCCACGTTCCTGAAATGATTCAAGGTGCCTGATCTGTTCCTATTTGGAAAAGGCGCCTTGGAAAAGGTTCTTTAGGTATTGCCCCCGGTGTCCTAAGTTAAATCTAGTAGTGAGCTAATTTGGGAACCGGCTTGATGCATATAGAAGAGAAGCACGATTCTTCCGCAGATGAAGTCGCCGCCATCGAACGTCGTCTCTATGAACATAACTGCCAGGCAACCGGCTTGAGTGATGGTAAGGATTTGGGATTCGTTGCCCGGGATGAGGATGACAATATTATCGGGGCAGCACTTGGCTACTCCTGGGGCGGAATATCAGAGCTGAAACAGCTGTGGGTCGCTGAACCAAGCCGCAGGCGTGGGTTGGGCAGCGCGTTGCTGGATAAGTTCGTTGGCGAGGCGCGTAAGCGAGGCGCGCGCCGAATTTGGTTGGCGACCTATGACTTTCAAGCGCCTGCTCTGTACGAGCGCGCAGGCTTTACGCGCGTCATTGATCTAAGAGATTGGCCGATCGGGCACACCAACAGCATTTTCTGCCTGGACATAGACACTGAATAGGCCGCCTCGGTTGGCGGCCTCTTTCGTTTCAAAACTCGCTTCCGATGTTGTCTGCACCCAACAACGCCTCGGAACCCACGGGGTCATCGGCAGAGCCGGCAGCGGTTATGTGCTGGTCACCCTGAGCCGTGACAACATCGTCGGCAACACGCAGTTCGGAATGTTGGCGGACGGGGCGACAGCTGGCAGCAGAACCGAAATAGTGGTCGGCAACTCGGTGATCACGGACAATTTCGGCGGCGCGGCCCAAGCTCTCGGGAATGCCACTCTTTACTCGACCCTCACCAATGAGATCCTCTTCATGGGCCCCGCGACCTTCCAACAGTTCCCCTGCGTTGATGAGTTCCCGGGCGGTTCCCTCAACGGCTTCCCGGCCCGACGATCGACACAGGCGATCGTTGCGCCGTCGAGTGTCTTGCCCTGCGCGCCAGGCCATGCGCAGGGGTAACAGAATCTTATTTGGCGTCCTCACCCCATCCCCGCCATGATTGCGCACCGTGATTGCCGCATTGCGGTGCCATCACGCCGCGATGCATCGCGCCTCCCCAAAACTCAAACAGGTCTCTGCTGTGCTTAGCCTGCATGCTGCTGACGTCGTGCGCCGGCAAAACCCCGGGCGAGCACCTCGCCGACATGCCGCACTGGATGGGGGGCGAGCCCGAAGGCGTGCCGCCGCGACCCGGCACGCCGGAATATGATGCCTGGATGGCCGCGCGCGCCAGGGAAGCGGCGCGGCCCAAGACCGATCAAACCAAGACCGATCAGCCCAAATAGTCGCCTCGCCGCTGATCGCGCCGACCGCCAGCGGCGGCGATGACCAGACGCCTCGCCTGTGCAGACTTCGCGCAAGTCTATTGCACTCGTCCGCAGGTTGAGAAACACTTCGCCCCGTGGCGGTGCGCGCGGGGGCGTGAGATGCGTAAGCAGGATGCGGGATTCGACTACCACCGCTATCGAAAATTGCTGGCGGAAGCGGTCGACGAGAACAAGCGTAGGGCATTGATCGATCTGTTGATCGAAGAGCGCGCCAAGGAACGGCTGGAAGCCCAGCGCGCCTCCGATCGGGCCGCGATGACGGCGGCGACCATCGCCACGGTGCTGGGCACATCCAGGGCCTGACGCCGCGACCGGCGGATCCGGCCCTCCGGGAGGGCTGGTCGCGCGCAATATTGCGATTCGATTAACGATGCGTCTCAATCGGCCATAAACATTTTGAGCCTAGAACCTCCCGGCCCGAAGCATTTCAGGGCCAACAAAGGGGGGCTTCCTATGACCATGATTTCTGCCGTTTCGATGCATTCAGTTCCGGCGGTGCGAGCCGACACGCCCAAGACGATCGCGTTGTTTTGCTGCGTCGGCTTGCTTGCGTCGTTCTGCCTGATGGTGTTCGGCGTGGACCTCGGCGCCGGCTGGGTTTAACCGGCTCGCGCTGTCTCACTTCTCGTCGTCGAGCGGGCCGGATGCTCAAGAGCGCCGGCACGTCTTTGGTGACAACCGTTTTGCGTGGCGGGCTCTTGTGGCCCGCCATTGCTTTGAGGGTCATTTCAAGTTAGCGAACGGCTGCTATTTTATGCGCGGATGACGCCGCCTTCGGAGCCGCCCGTTTGATCGCTACCCGTCGCGCCTTCGCAATTGTCCTTTCGCTGGCCGGGCTTGCCGGCCTCGCGCATCTGCATCCGATCGACGACGCCATGGCGCAAAGCGCCGTTGCGGCGTCCGTGGCAAGGCCGGTGTCGCTGCCCGACATGGCGCTCGGGTCCGGCAAGAGCTCCGGTGACCATCATCGAATACGCGTCGATGAGCTGCCCGCATTGCGCGGCATTCGAGCAAAACGTTTTTCCGATGCTGAGATCGAAATACATCGACACCGGCAAGGTGCGTTTCGTGTTCCGGGAATTCCCGCTCGACATCAAGGCCGCCGCCGCCTCCATGCTGGCGCGCTGCATCGCCGGCGGCGACGCCGGGAAATATTTCGGGACCGTCGAGCTCCTGTTCAAACAGCAGGATGCGCTGATGGCGCACACCACGGATACCCTGAAGCTGGTCGGCAAGCAGGCCGGTATGAGCGAGCAGGATGTCGAGACCTGCGAGAAGGACCAGGCCCTGCTCGACAAGCTCAAGGCCGATCAGAATTTTGCCTTCGAGACACTGAAGGTCGATGCGACGCCGACCTTCTTCGTCAATGGCGAAAGGCTCAAAGGCGCGATGTCGTTCGAGGAGATCGACCAGAAGATCAGATCGCTGTTGAAGCGCTAGCCCTCAGCGCGCGCCGTGGGGAGCTTGCCCTTGCGGGATTGCAGCGAAAGTAACCCCGATCCGGTTGCGCTGGATCCAGGCAATTCTGCAGTCATAGACCGAGGAATCATTCGCCATCACCAGGCGAAAGTGCGGGGGTATGAAGGCCGGATTTTCGACGTCGATGGCAGCGCCTTCGACCGAGATATTGCGGACCTTGCAGCTCATGACGGAGCCGCCCCACGACACATAGGCGGGCTCGTCGATTTCGGTCCGCGGGTGCTTCCGTCGTTCTTCCATCGGCTTCCGCCTCGATGACCCCGGCCGAGGCTAACGCAAAACCTTAAATAAATTCGACCCTGCCCTTTGCCTCCGGATCAAGCCGACGGGCCTGCAGACAGCCTTTGCCAGTCCCGCCTTCCCGCTCACTCGCCAATGGCACGCACGAGCGCAGCTTTTTGAAGGCAGATCCCTTCGGGTACCACTATAGCGGGAACTTTTGAGGCCTGTTATAGGTCGATCCTCGACTGCGCGAGCGGAGTTGTTTTTGAGCATTTTTCCAACGCTGCTAAAGATCGAACCAGGCACAGCCGGGCGATCCAGCGACCGCGCGTCGGAGGGTATGATTTGAACAAGACGGTATCGGTAGTCGTCCCCTGCTTTAATGAGAGCGAGGTGATCGCTTCAACGCACGCCGCGTTGGACCGGTATCTGGGTGCGTCACCGAATTTCAATTTTGAATTCATCTATGTCGACGATGGCAGCCGCGACGGCACAGCCTCCATCCTTCGCGACATCCGCAAGCGCGACCCCAGGGTCAAGCTCATCCGTTTTTCGAGAAACTTCGGCCACCAGGCGGCGGTATCGGCAGGCATCGACCATGCGTTCGGCGACGCGGTGGCGATCATGGATGCCGATCTCCAGGACCCGCCGGAAGTTCTGCTCGCGATGCTGGAAAAGTGGCGCGAGGGGTTCGAGGTGGTCTACGGCGTGCGCCGCAAGCGCAAGGAGGGCCTTTTCAAACGCTTTTGCTATCGGGCCTTCTATCTCATCTGGCAGAAGATGGCCGACATCGATGTGCCGCTCGATAGCGGCGATTTCTGCGTCATGGACCGGCAGGTCGCCGAGGTCCTCCGCAGCCTCCCGGAAAATGGGCGCTTTCTGCGCGGGCTGCGGGCCTGGGCCGGATTCCGTCAATACGGCCACCCCTATGAGCGAGACGCGCGGCTTGCGGGCGAGCCCAAATATTCCTTCGTCCGCCTTGTCCGTCTGGCCGCCAGCGGCATCTTCAATTTTTCCGACGTGCCGCTGCGATTCATTTCGCTCGCCGGCCTGCTGACGTCAGCCGGCGCGATATTGGGCGCGATCTTGCTGCTGTTTCAGCGCCTGTTCGAGATCCACATATTCGGCTATGCCCCGCAAGACATGCCCGGCTATACCTCGCTGTTCCTGGCCTTGCAGTTCTTCAGCGGAATCCAGCTGCTTTCACTCGGCATCATCGGGGAATATGTGGCGCGCATGTATGGCGAGATCAAACGGCGTCCGGTCTATGTCGTGGCCGAGCGGCTCGGAGTTTCGCCGGTCCAGCAGCAAGTCTGGACCGGAGAGTCTGACCGGGCGCCGGCCCTTCCGGAACGGCCTCGGATGGCTTCGAACTGAGAGGCCCGGGCCGCTCGAATGATGTCTTTCCAACAAGGTCCTTCATCTCCCGATGAAGGAAACCTCGCAATGATCCCTAATACGACGAAAGGCTCGGAAAGCACCGCCGCGTCGCTGGCGTGCGCGGTGCTCGGCGTGTGTGCCGTCTACTGTCTTGGTTTTAGACTGGCGTTTTCCCTACATCCACCAGCTCCCGGTTTTCGATCTCGATTACATCACCACGATCGTGGTGATGTTCGCGCGCAATTGGTGGATCGAGGGACCGTGGAAGATGCTGTTCTCGATGCCCTATGCCCCGTGGTCGGTGGAAACGGCAACGCCCGATCTTCGCTACGGCATGTACCAGTCCTGGCCGCCGGGCGCGGTCCTCTCTCTCTATCTGGTCGCCAAGCTGACGGGCACCGAACCCAACATCACGATGGTGAACTGGCTGAACACCGCCGGCCACGGATTGATCGCACTGTTCCTGGCGTTATCGGCCTATCTCGCCGCGAACATCCTGCGCCGGCCGAAGATCGAGGCCGTAGCGCTTGCGATCCTGGCCGGATGCCTGGTCCTGCTTCCGCGCGGTCCGGTTTTTTTCTTTTCCCAGGTCTATGCGTTCGATACGCACATCGTCGTCTTTTACGCCTTTGTCATTTTTGCCGCGACGCTTGAGCTTGGCGCGTCCGGCCGGTCTTCCGCAGAGCTGGTACTACTGCCTTCAGATCGCGATTTTCGATCTGCGGCCTGTTCGTCGACTGGCTGTTCTACTTCGTGTTCGCGGTCTGGTTGGCTCTCCGGCTCCTCGGTACGCGGACGGGATATGGCCGCCCGCTGCGTCGGAACGAAGCTTTCGGGCTGACGATATTGCCGCTCGTGACCTTTTCGACGTTTCTGGCTTGGCGTTTTCTGACGCCGGGTTCGATCGCAGCAAAAGACGGCGTGATCGCATCGATCCAGGAACTGCTGTGGAAATTCATTTACCGGATCGGCGATACCTCCGACCACCCGGTATCGGCGGCTGATTTTTTCCGGCCGTTCTATGAAGCGCATCGTTACTTCTACTGGGACACCGCGCCGATTTTGATCGGCGCCGGATTTATTCTCTGCATGGCGCTATTCGCGGCTCTGTTTCGGATGTCACGGGCCGGTTCGAGCGAGCGAAAGACCTATTTCGGTCTTTTTTCGATTTTCCTGCTGTCGATCGTTCCTGCCTACGTGCAGTTGATCGTCTTCAAGCAGCACACCTTCATCCACCCCTGGTCGATCGCCAAAGTGGTGGTCCCGTTGGCGATGGTCCCAGGTGCGTTCCTGCCGCTCCTGACCGTGGCCGTCCTGGCGCGGTGGCGGGAAACGCAGTTAGAGCTCCGATGGAGAAGAGTTTCGCGTATCGCCACCAGCCTTGCCGTTCTGGCGTTTGCGTGCTGGATCGGCGCCGAGGCGTGGCCGAATCAGGCACCCTACTTTCTGGGCCGGATAAATCCCGCACGCCCCCGTTCCGTGGCTGACGATCCACGAGAGAACCAACTACTACGATGTGGTATTCTCGCCGGACTTCGAGACGGTTCCGTTCGGGATCGAAGCCGCGGTTGCCGGAAAGCTTGTCTACCGAGCCGGTTCCTTTTCTGACATCGACCGCAAGGTCGATCACATCTGTGTACCGTTCAACGTAGTCGTTGTGCGCAAGCGCCCCGACGGAGACGAGACCTTCGACGGTCGAACGCCCGACCAACTCATACGAAGCGGCGGATTGACGCTGCTGCGCTTTCAAAACACCGGGGGGCTGCTAAAGCTGCGCCAAAGCGTGATCCGCGGCGCGGACACGTCAGTCCCGTTCCGGATAGCCGACGTCCGGAAGGAAAGCAGGCATGGATTATTTTAGCCTCGAGCAAAAAATAGCATTGGCGCGGAGCCTGGTGACCAAGACCAGTCCGGCCTATGTGCAGTTCTATATCACGGCGCGATGCAACCTTGCCTGCGAGCAGTGCAATATCATCTACGCGGACGCCAACGCGCAGGAAATGACGATCGACCAGATTCGCCTGATGGCGGACAATCTGGCGGCGATCGGCGTGTGCGTGATCCTCTTGATCGGCGGCGAGCCTTTTGTCCGCAAGGACCTTCCGGAAATCGTGAAGGCCTTCACCGAGCGCGGCATCCATGTGCGGATGCAGACGAACGGATTGGCCACCCGCGACGCGCTCGAACAATGCGTGCGCAACGGCGCGCACGATATCAGCATATCCCTGGACAGCCTGCGGCCGGAGCTGCAGGACACGATCAACGGCGGCTTCCGCAAGAGCTGGGAACGCGCCATCAACTCCGTCTCCATCATCAACGAGATCTTCCCGGAGAATGGCACGGCATTCTTCAACAACGTGCTGATGCCGCGAAATCTCCACGACATCCAGGATGTGATCCGTTTTGCCACTGCGATCGGCTGGGGGGTTTCGGTGGTGCCGGTCCACGTATCGACCGCCGACAAGCCGCGCGGGTTCCAGACCTTCGACGACAAGTCGGTCGTGACCTTCCCGAAGGAACGCTACGCCGAGGTGAAGAAGGCGACCGAGCACTTGAAGTCGCTGCGGCGCGCCGGCCTAAATTTGTATGATTCCGACGAATATCTCGACGACGTCTATCGCTTTGTCGCGAAGGAGCCGTTGCAGTGGCGCAGGCGCAACAACAATGTCTGCGATTCGCCGAACCTGTATTTCGCCATCGCGCCCAACGGCAATCTCAAGGTCTGCTGTGACTACGAGACCAACGGAAAGTACCCGATCTACGATCCGCAATTTCCGAACTGGTATCGCGACGGCCGCATTCACGAAGACGCCTACTCGTTCACGCGATCGTGCAGCGGCTGCATGTATGGCAGTTATCCGGAGATCACGATCTCCGCGCGTTACATCAAGGCGATGATCGAGCGTTTCCACTATTTCAACGTCCGCCCCCCGGTCTTGAAGAAAGTTCAGCGCCCAGGAATTGCGCGAGATCGCCGCCCAGATTCTTTGGGAGCGTACCGGCGAACATCTGGATCCGGCCGTGCTCCCGGAGAAGCTGGCAAGGCGAGCCTCGTAAGCGGCCGTAATGAGATGAACAGGCATCACGCACTCCGGTTTCTGCTGCTGAAACATCTCTGGATGCTGCGCGCCCATGTGCCGGCGGAGCGCCACCGCCGCATTGCTCAAAGCCTCAAGGTGGAAAAAGACGCCAATAGCTGGGTGGTGTCCTGGCTCGATGGTGACGAACGGAAGACCTTCGAATTTCCGCTCGATGACGTGGCTCTCTATGTCCGGGGCGATCTTGGCAGCAAGGTTCCCGGCGGAAGCGACGCAAGGAACGAAGTGCTGGGCGAGCGCTTCGCGCGGCAAGCCCTGGGGATAGCTGACAGCCTCGGCCGTCAGGCCAAGGTCGGCCGTTTCGAGCGGCTCGGATTTCAGATTTTCGGTTGCGCCGTCATGATGGCGGCGATGATGGCGACGGCGTCATTGCCGGCACTTCCGGCGGTGACGCTCGCGGCCGCCATGTCGCTCACGGAGTTCTGGTTTCGCAAGGGAAAGACGGTCAACGCGGTTCTCGGTCTGGCGCTGGCGGCGGTCGGAACGCCCGCAGCGTCCTTGATCGCGAATACCGGTCTCGCGGCGCTGAACTTTGCCGACCCCGACCGCAAATGGCGGGCCTACCGGATCGCCGCCCATCTGGCAGCCGCCGCCTGGTCGGTCGCGGCCTTCCTGCGTCAACCGGCGCCGATGGTCGCGGTCGTATTCGTGGCGGCCGCCGTCGTGGCGGCGGTCGCAATCGTCTATTTCCGATGGCTCAACGGCTCGCACTTCCGCCTGTACCCGCTGGTGTTTCCGCTGGTCTGCGCCGGGTTGGTCTGGCACGGCGAGTGGATGCCGGGAGCGATCGGTCTATTGGGGTCGATCGCGGGGTTTGCGGCCCCGCTCCTGCTTCGCTCCCAACGTCACTTCGAAGGGAACACAGCCGGCTCTGGTGAAGCGGTTGGGACCGCTTAGCGTCGATCCGCCGGTCCCGTAGTTCGCGGGTCTCGATTTTGCCAGGCTTATCCGGCCTGACCGACATACAGCAGGGACGTTCCGATCGGTGCGTTTGGGATCAGGTGCGTTTCGAACTGCATCGCGCCGGTCAGAACGGCGTCGGCCAGTCGGTTTGGCGGCTGGACCCCGCGCTGAACCACGGTCGTGGTCTTGCCGGCGTTTTCGCCGCCAAAGACATCAACAGCTTTCGCAGCGCGAGCACGGGCAACATCGTCAGACCCCAATAGCGATCGTCGATCTTGCGAATGCCGGCCTTGGCCAATTCCGCCTCCAGCGTCGCCTTCGAGTACCGCCGGCAGTGCCCGACCGCGACATCGAATTTGCTGTAGAGACTTTGCAGGGCGGGCACGTTGATGAACACGTAACCGCCCGGCTTGAGGTGATACAGCGCGGAGGAGAGAAATTCCGTCGGGCTCTCGATGTGTTCGATCACGTCGAACAGGATAAGGGCATCGTAACGGGCAGCAAGATTCGGGGCGCGATCGTGAATGTTATACAGCGCGGTGCGGCCTCGACCCGGCGCGCTGTGAGCCAGCGCAGCCGCATTCAGATCCACAGCGTCGATCGTCCAGCGCGTTGCAGCCTCCAGCATCTTCCGCAAAATGCCGTAGCCGCAGCCGATCTCGAGAACCGTGAGCGGCGTTTCCGTCGAAATCGACAGCGCCCGACACTGCTGCAGGAAGGCGCGAGTCCGCCAGATCATCCAGAAATGGTCTTCATCCATAATGTCGTACCATTGACCTGGAAAGTCGATCGCTTCGGCCGGCGAAAGGATCTCGACATGCGGTGGGAGGGCTGGAAGAGTTCTCTCCTCCGATTTCCCCGCATTTGCTAATGTCTCGCTTTTCATGACCCGCCACGCTCGGTTAAATTCGGCCGCGACGCTAGGATAGCGACGCGTCATTGGCAACGGCGCTGCAGCAGAATAGGATCAGCAAGGGCGTCACCGTGCGGGAACCGGGAGAACAATATTGGCGTTAGTGATCGCTCCATCCCAGATCGTTACAGCCAGCTTCGCCGCGAGCGCCTCGGTCCCTCTGTTTCTCTTCGCACTTTCGCGGGGGCCATTTGTGGTCCGCGATCTCCGGAAGCGATTTCGCCTCAGCAGCGTGCTGGCGATCATTTTGTGGACCGGCATGGTTCTGTCAGGTGATGAGCTCTGGCGTTTTGATGCGAAAGCGATGGGTGATGTGCTGGCGGGCGGCTTGATCATCTTGTCCGCCATCCTCACCACGCTGATCGTCTGGCTGCTGGTGGCGGCGGGCGTCTCCACCACCCTGCTCGTCAGCCTGTCGGCGAACCCGGGACCGGTCGAAGTGGAGCCCTGGCTTGCCGACTACGGGCATGGCTTCGGCGTACGGGATCTGTTTAGAGACCGGCTGAACCTGCTGCTCGGCACCCGCGCCGCCGTGCTCCGCCAGTCCACGCTCGTGCTTGTGCCGAAGGCGCGCCTGCCCGTGGCGCTGCTCGAGGCCGCAATGCTCTATTTCAATTTTTCGAAGCCGGCTGGCCGCTGATGTCGCTTTTGGTTGGCCTGATCAGCTTTGTCGTTTTGGCCGTCGTCGTTCCGGTTGTGGTCCGCGTCAGCCAACGACGGAATGCCATCGGGATCATCGTCGCGGTTGCGCTGGCCATTCATGTCGGCGGCACGATCGCGGGGGCTTCTTTGCTTGCCGAGCTGGATTATTGGCAAAGCGCGTCGTTGTACTGGTTCGCCACGGTCATATTGATCTACGCGTACGGCACCTGCTACCGGTCGCTTTCCGTGCTGATGCTTCTGGCGGTCTCGAGAACAGCGTCACGCGCAATAGAGGTCGAGTCGCTCTACGACGTGCATTTCAGGGGATTTATGCAGGATCGGATCGACGCGCTGGTTGAGGGCGGCCGGGCCGAGTTTCGGGAGGGCCGCTTCGTTATCACGCCGGCGGGCCGTTCGGGCGCCGCGCTGATCTTGCGGGCGCGCCGCGTTTTTGCTCTGAAGGAAAGCCGCCTCTATTTTGGAAAGACGGATCCGATGGGGCCGGCGTGACGGAATTTCGCAACGAGGCGTGACGGGAAGGCGGCGTGCCCCGCTTGGCGCGCCCGGGATTGCAACGGAAAGACGATTGAGGGACTGGCTTTGGTCAACAGAAAGCGAATACTTGTCACTGGCGGGGCCGGCTTCCTTGGCTCTCATCTGTGCGAACGCCTGCTGGCCGACGGCCACGACGTGTTATGCGTCGACAATTTCTTCACGGGCACGCGCGACAATATCCTGTCGCTTCTCGACAACAAGCGGTTCGAATTCCTGCGTCACGACGTGACGTTCCCGCTCTATGTCGAAGTCGACGAAATCTACAATCTCGCCTGCCCCGCCTCCCCGAACCACTATCAGCACGATCCGGTGCAGACCACCAAGACCAGCGTGCACGGGGCCATCAATATGCTCGGGCTCGCCAAGCGCCTTGGCGCGCGGATCTTTCAGGCCTCGACCAGCGAGGTCTACGGCGACCCGACGGTTCATCCCCAGACGGAAGACTATCGCGGCCACGTCAATCCGATCGGTCCGCGCGCATGCTATGATGAGGGCAAGCGCTGCGCCGAAACCCTGTTCTTCGATTATCGCCGGCAGCACAATCTGCGCATTCGCGTTGCCCGCATCTTCAATACCTACGGTCCGCGCATGCACATCGACGACGGCCGCGTCGTCTCCAATTTCATCGTTCAGGCGCTTCGGGGCGAACCGATCACGATCTACGGCGACGGCAGCCAGACCCGCGCGTTCTGCTACGTCGACGATCTGATCGACGGAATTCGTTCGATTGATGAAAACGTCAGACGACGTCACCGGCCCCGTCAATCTCGGGAACCCGGTGGAAATTTCCATTCGCGAACTCGCCACCAAAATCATCGAACTGACGGGATCGCGCTCTCGCCTCCTGACCAAGCCCCTGCCGGAGGACGATCCCCTGCAGCGCTGCCCCGATATTTCGCTGGCCAGGCGGCTGCTCGATTGGAAGCCGACGGTCACGCTCGAGCAGGGATTGCAGCGGTGCATCGCATATTTCGATCAGGTTCTTCGGGCTTCCGCCTGATGGACGCGGACGCGATGCCGATCGGTCGAGGAGTTGGCGCATGACGAGCGTGCTTGTTACCGGCGGCGCCGGCTATGTGGGCAGCCACAGTTGCAAGGCGCTCGCAGCCGCGGACCTCGTTCCCGTCACCTATGACAACCTCAGCCGCGGTCACCGTGAAGCCGTCAAATGGGGCCCGCTTCGAGCTGGGAGACATCCGGGACCGCGCGCGGCTTGACGCGGTGCTGCGCCGGCACCGTCCGGCCGCGATCCTGCATTGCGCGGCCATCGCCTATGTTGGCGAGTTCGGTGGCAGACCCTGCAAGCTACTACGACAACAACGTCACGGGATCGCTGGTGCTGTTTGAGGCCGCGCGCGCGGCGGGAATCCGTTGCGTGGTATTTTCGAGCAGCTGCACGGTCTACGGGCGTGCCGCCCGCGATGCCGGTGTCGGAAGACATGCCGTATGCGCCGATCAGCCCCTACGGCCGCACCAAGATGATCGTTGAAGGCATGCTTCGGGATTATGAAGCGGCCTACGGCATGCGTTCGATCGTGCTGCGCTATTTCAACGCCTCGGGCGCCGACCCATCAGGCGAAACCGGCGAGGACCACGATCCGGAACCGCACCTCATTCCGCGCGCCCTGATGGCGGCGGCCGGCGAGTTGCCGCATCTCGATATTTTGGGCACCGACTATCCGACCCCCGACGGCACGGCCGTCCGGGACTACATTCATGTCACCGACCTTGCCGACGCCCATGTCCGGGCCTTGCGTGAATTGCTGGCCGGCGGCGCCTCGGACACGCTCAACCTCGGCACCGGTCTCGGCTATTCCGTGCGGGCCATCGTCGCGGCGGTCGAGCGCATCACCGGCAAGACCGTGCCGGTCCGGATGAGCCCCAGACGTCCCGGCGATCCGGCCGCGCTCTGGGCGGCGCCCGGACGGGCGCAAACGCGGCTGGGTTGCACGCTGTCGCACTCGAACCTCGATACAATCATCGCAACCGCATGGGCCTGGCACTGCCGGCCAAAGCGGATGGGCGCTCATGGTGACCCCGCCGCTCCCGCACAAGCGGCCGTGCGGCAGACGGATTCGACCGGCTAAGCCGCGCCGGGACGTTGGGCGTCGACGTGCTGCTCTTGACCGCCGGCGCGATTTGGTTCGGCCGGCCCCGTTGCGTTGCGAAAATCCCAGACAAGAATTTGACGTTGGCGCGTCCCCTCCGGATCAACTCGGCCGTAGCGAGGGCCGGTGCGGGCAGTCGCACAAGAGACTGTCAATATCTGCAATCTGCAGTGGTCCCATTCCCAAGTGAATTGGCAAGAGGATTTCCCACGCTTCCGTTCGGCGCGCCGGCAGCGTAGCATTCCGCCCGCGGCGGGTGCAGGCGCGACGCCCGCTCAAAAGAACGAACATGCGCCAAGGGGAAAACGCCATGTTCGAGATACTCGATCGACGCACGAGTCTGACCGGCAACCAGATCAAAATCCTCACCGCAGCCATCATCGGCGACGCGCTGGAATTCTTCGATTACTTCCTGATCGGCTTCGTGCTCGCCTTCCTGATCGGGCCGTGGAAGCTGACCTTCGGCCAGTCGGCCACCGTGCTGATGAGCTCCGGCATCGGCGCCATCCTGGGCGCCTATGCCTGGGGCTGGCTCGCCGACCGCATCGGCCGCCGCAAGGTCTTCATCGGCACCGTGCTGAACTTCTCCATCGCCACCGGCCTTTTGTATTTCACGCCGGACAATGGCTGGGTCTATCTTTCCGTGATGCGCTTCTTCGTCGGCCTCGGCGTCGGCGGGCTTTATTGCGTGGACCTGCCGCTGGTGCAGGAATTCATGCCCTCCTCCAAGCGCGGCTGGGTCGGCGGTATCGTGACCTGCGTCATCCCGCTGGGCGTTGGCCTCGGCGCGGTGATGGGCGCGCTGGTGGGCAGCGGCGATTGGCGGCTGTTGTTCGCGATCGGCGTGTTGCCCGCGCTGCTGGTGCTGCTGGTCCGCCTCTGGGTGCCGGAGTCGCCGCGCTGGCTGTGCCGCCAGGGGCGTTACGAGGAGGCGCGCAAATCGCTCGCCTGGGCGCTGCAGATGGAGCCGACCGCGCTGCCGTTGCCGACGGCCGCCGACGCTGGACCGGTTCTCGTCTCGAACTGGCTCGACCTCTTCAAATATCCGCGCAGCCTGATCGTCTCCTGGCTCGGCAATGCCGGCGCACAGACCGGCGTCTACGGCCTCACGCTGTGGGCGCCGTCGCTGTTCGTGCTGCTGTTGAAGGTGACGCCGCAGGAAGCCGCCAAGATGATGATCCTGCTCTCCGTGTTCGGCTTTATCGGACGGCTGTCGTTCTCGTTCTTCTCGGAAATGATGGGGCGGCGAAACGCCGGCGGCCTGCTTGGCTTCGGCGCGGGGATCATGACCATCGTGGCCGGCTACAATTACGACGCGATGATCATGGGTGTGTCGGCGTTCTGGCTGCTGTTGGCGGTGACCTTCTTCTTCGCCGATGGCGGCTTTGCCATCGTCGGACCCTATGCGGCGGAAGTCTGGCCCTCGCATTTGCGCACCTCGGGCATGGGCTCGGCCTACGGCTTCGGCGGCATCGGCAAGATCATCGGGCCGGTGGGCCTCGCCCTGATCGTGGGCTCGGGCAATTATCTCAAGCCCGACGTGCCGTTGCCGCAGATTCCTACAGCCTTTGTTTATCTGGGCTGCTGGTTTCTGATGGCCGGGGCGGTATATTATTTCCTCGGACTGGAGACCAGGGGCAAGTCGATCGAGCAGATCGACCGGGAATTGGCCGTCACCGCCTGATCTTTCGATGATGCGCCTTCAACGAGGATTGCCTTGGACACGCTGATTGCGACTTCCGCCGAGCTAGCGGGCGACCGGGCCGTGATCTCGCGTGCCGAGGCAGTGCGCCCCGTGGTCGCGGCCGCTTCAAACGAGATCGAGAGCACGCGCCGGCTGCCGCCGGCGCTGCTCGACAGACTGCATGAGGCGGGCCTGTTCCGGCTCCTGCTGCCGCGCTCGTCGAACGGGATCGAGACCGATCCCCTCACCTTCTTCCACGTCATCGAGACCATCGCGCGCGCCGACGCCTCCACCGCCTGGTGTCTGAGCCAGGCCGGCGGTTGCGCGATGTCGGCGGCCTATCTCGACCTGCCGGTGGCGCGTGCGATCTTCGGCGACGACCCGCGCGCGGTGCTGGCCTGGGGCCCCGGGCCCAAGGTCAAGGCGATCGAGTGCGAGGGCGGCTACAGGGTCACGGGCGTGTGGGCTTTCGCCTCGGGCGGCCGCCATGCGACCTGGCTTGGCGCCCATTGCCCGATCTTCAAGGCGGACGGCTCGCCCCGGCTTGACGACAACGGCGTCCAGCAGGAGCGCACCATGCTGGTGCGCAGCGAGGACGTTGCGTGGACCGACATCTGGAACACGGTGGGCCTGCGCGGCACCGCCAGCGACCAGTTCGCGCTCGACGACTTTTTCGTTCGGTCGGACCATTCGATCACCCGCGAATTCGACCAGGAGTGCCGCGAGAGCGGTCCGCTCTACCGCATGGGCAACGGCACCTGCTACCAGGTGGGTTTTGCCGGCGTGGCCTGCGGCATTGCCCGCGGCGCGCTCGACAGTTTTCTCGACCTGGCGCGCAACAAGGTGCCGCGCGGCATGAAGAGCCCGCTGCGCGACAACGCGGTGGTGCAGTCCAACCTGGCGCAGGCCGAAGTCAATCTCCGCGCCGCGCGCGGCTTCGTGCTGCAGTCGATGGCCGAGATCTGGAAGGAGCTCTGCGCCGGCGCCACCATCACCGTCGAGCAGCGCATCACCGTCCGCATGGCTGCGACCCACGCCATCCACAAAGCGCGCGAGGCGGTCGACTTCGCCTACAATGCCGCCGGCGCCACGGCGATCTTCGAGAACCATCCGCTGGAGCGCCGCTTCCGCGACATCCACACCGTGACCCAGCAGCTGCAGGGCCGGCTCAGCCATTTTGAAACCGTCGGCGCCTGGATGATGGGCGCCGAAGCCGACCTTACCTTCGTCTGAGGAGAACCTGCCATGCCATTGGGCACACTACAACATTACACCATCGAGCCCTCCGATCTGGAACGCACCAAGGATTTCTATTGCGACGTGCTGGGACTGGAGAATGGCGAACGGCCGCCGCTCGATTTTCCGGGCTACTGGCTTTATTCGGGCGGCACCGCCACCGTGCATCTGATGGGCACCCGCAAGCCGCGCGAAGGCATCGTGGTGCGCGGCACCGCAAAAAAATATGAGGATACCGGCCGCCTCGATCATATCGCCTTCGCCGCGACCGACGTCGAAGGCATGCGCAAGCGCCTGCAATCGAAGAACGTGAAATTCCGAGAGAGCATCGTGCCGCGCACCGGCGATACGCAATTTTTCCTCTACGATCCCGATGGCGTCGGCGTGGAGCTGAACTTCCCCAAGGCGTAAATCTCCGTCGTCCCCATCGTCGCGCGGCGGCTCGGCCGGCGAACCGCTGGCCGGGCCGATCTTATTTCGGCGAGTTCCCAAAATGCGGGAATTTTCCGCAGCAAGCCGCTGGCTAGCCGGCAAAACCGAAACCCGCGCCAATTCCTGAAGAGGTCATCAGCCCGCCATCTCTCGGGCACGAAGCGGCCAGCGTTTCTTCAATTTTGAGTGAGGAATAGAGGGGGCCGCGCCGCTGCGGCAGGATAGCCGGGTGCCGGGCCTTCCACCTACCCCAGGGCACGCGTGCCCGGCTATTCGCTGCCGCAGGGATCGATCAGCACCACTGCTCGGTGGTCGCGGAGCGAATTTGCGCGTCCCAAACCTGCTCGGTCCGGTGTGAACCAGAACCGCGCCATGTCACTTTTCTTTCGATGCGAACGCGGTCCACCCCGCTATCGAAGTGCGGGGCAGGCCTTCGCTCGAAAACGCGCTAGTCCAGCCCCCGCTCATGGCTCAGGCGGACCATTTCCTCGATGAAGATCGCTTTTTGCTTGTCGTTGAGGCTTGCGAATAACGGCTCGGCCGCATCGGCGACGTTGCGCTGGTCCACCGCGCGGTCGTTGAGAAACTGCGCTTCGTTGCGCATCTGCTCGATAATGTCGTCAGGCGGGTCGCGCTTGGCGCGCGCCATCCGCAGGTTGAGCCGGTCGGCGCCGTTGTGGCCGAGATAATGCATCGCACTACTGAAGCCGGTCCAGTTCTTCTCCTGCTCCGGCGTCAGATTTAGCTCGGCCTTGATCCGGTCGATATTCGCATCGCTGTTGGCGACGATCTGTTCGGCGGTCAGTTGCGGCTCGCCCTCCTGGGTCAGCACCGCCGCCTGCTTGGTTCCCTTCGCGGCCTTGCCTGCTTTGGCCGACTTTGCAGAGCCGGACTGTTTCGGCTCGCTCGCCGTATTCGCCGCGGGTGCGGCTTGCCCGCTTTTCCCGACGCCAAGCACGCCGGTGAAGACGCCGACCACGCCGCCGATCGCGCCGCCCAGCACGCCGCCCACCGGTCCCGCCGCCTTGTTGCCGGCCTGCGCTCCCTGCTGAACGCCTTGAACCACCTGGCGCATCTACCGCCGGGGGCGCGCCGAGAAGCATGACGACAATCGTCCCAAGCGCGAAGCGCAGTCGCAATGGCGCGCGCGCCGTCGGTGTCGGGCTGATCATTATTTAGTCTCCATGGTCGATCACGAATCCGCTGGCTGAGAGTTTTGGAGGGCGGCACGCATCCGGCCGTGTCGGGACATTATCGTTTTCGCATCAAGCAAGTCTACCGCCGCCAAGCGACCGTCGGGATGAGGAAATATTCGACGCGAGAGCGAGTTAACTTGGCCGCGATGGAGCCTGCGGCGCTATCGCGCAGGCAAGACCGCAACGACCGTGCTATGTGTGCGGCGCAATATGTTTCACCGCTCCGTCCAGAGCGGCCGTGCGCCGCGGGTTCCGCGATCGTGGGCGGATCATAGACAATCTTCTGCCGCCGATTTGACCACAACGTTAGTTCTATGGGCTGGACGCACCTGATTTCTCGACAGACGCCGGCAATTCTGCTCTGATCGTCAATAACGAAGTCTCTGCGACGCCTTGCAATGCCAACTCGGCCTGCCCGGCGGCGAATGAAAAAAACAAGAACGGGACTTCCGCCGCATAACGATTGGCTCACCAGGGAGAGAACGCCATGTCACGGAAGAAGCTTTCTCGACGACAATTCGTAGCTGCTACTGCACTGTCATCCGCGGCGCTGATCACCGCGCCCTATGTTCGAGGCGCCTATGCGGCCGGCAAGCTCAGCGATCGGCTTCTGGGACCACTGGGTGCCCGGCGCCAACAAGGCCTCCACCGATCTGGTCAATGAGTGGGCCGCCAAGGAGAAGGTCGAGGTTACGATCGACTACATCCCGAGCCAGGGCAACAAGAACCTCTTGACCATCGCCGCCGAAGCTCAGGCGAAGTCCGGCCACGACATTCTGGCGATGCCGACCTGGTGGCCTCACGCGCAATTCCGAACTGCTCGAGCCCGTCAACGACATCATGGAGCCGCTGATCAAGCAGAACGGCGCGGTCAACGGCACGGTCGCAGTATCTCGGCCAGGCCGGACGGCAAGTGGCTCGGCGTTCCCGCCTGTGTCGGCAGCCAGATCAAGGGGCCCTGCTCGCGCATCGACCTGATGAAGAAGTTCGCCGACATCGACGTCCAGGAGATGTATCCGGCAGGCAGCCCGCCCAAGGCCGACGAACTGGACCACTGGATACCTTCCTGAAGGCGGCCGAGGCCTGCCACAAGGGCGGCTTCCCCTTCGGCATCGGTCTCGGCGAGACCAGCGACTCCGTCGATACCGTCGGCGCGTTCTTCCTAGTCGTTCGGCGCGCAGCTCGTCGATGCCAAGGGCAACGTCACCGTCAAGACCGACGAGGTGCGGCAGGCGCTCGAATTCTACAAGAAGCTGATCGCGTTCCTGCCGCCGGACGTGCCGGCCTGGGACGACGCCTCCAACAACAAGTGGCTGGTCTCCGGCAAGGGCGCGCTGATCATGAATCCGCCGAGCGCCTGGGCGGTTGCCAAGCGCGATGCGCCGCAGGTTGCCGAGCAATGCTGGACCCACGGCTTCCCGGCCGGACCGAAGGGACGGTTTGCGCCGTTCCTTCCGTACTTCTGGAGCATCTGGAATTTCTCCAAGAACAAGGAAGCCGCGAAGAGCCTGCTGGTGCATCTGTCGCAACCGGCTTCGGTCGAGAAGATGGTGGCAGCGAGCGGCGGCTACGATCTGCCGGCGTTCGAGAAGCTGACGACGCTGAAGACCTGGGCCGAGGAAGGGCCGCCGAAGGGGACGCTCTTCCACTATCCGAATCCCTACAAGCATCAGACCCTGTCGATCGCCGCGTCGCCGGCGCCGCCGAAGATCGCCCAGCAGATCTACGCGCAGGCCACCCTGACCAAGATGTGCGTGCGCTACTATCAGGGCGAAGCGATGGAGAAGACGCTGGCCTGGGCGGAAGGCGAGTGCGAAGGCTTCATGCGGAGCTGAGGCCTTGAGGATTTCGCCGCAGCGGCCGCGTCGATCGCGGCCGCTGCGGTGCGCATCCACTGGTTGATTCCACATCATCGGGAGCCGGCGCGACGCCGGCTTCCCGGCCAGTGATGAAACTCGCGAGGAAGATGCATCATGGTTGATGTCGCATTTCAGCCGAACAGCGTTGCCGGTGCGCGAGGCGCGCGCAAGCGCTCCAGTTTGCGAACCGCGCTGAAGCGGAAATCGACCGCGGCCTTTCTGATGACGCTGCCGCTGATCCTGCTGATCGCGATTCTGGTGCTCTATCCGGCGTTCTACTCGCTGCATCTGGCGACGCTGAACAAGTCGATGCAGCGCTTCGTCGGCCTCGGCAATTTCGAGTTCCTGTTCAAGCGCGAAACGTTCTGGCTGGTGGTGAAGCAGTCCTGCATTTTCGCGATCACGGCCGTGATCTTCAAGGCGCTGATCGGCTTCATCGTCGCGCATTTCGTTCACAACATTCCGGCCAAGGGCCAGCGCAAGTGGCGCGGCATGCTGCTGGTGCCGTGGGTCATTCCGCCGGCGATGAGCACGCTGGCGTGGCTGTGGCTGTTCGATCCGTCCTACAGCGCCTTCAACTACACGCTGTCGTTTTTCGGCATCGGACCGATCCCCTGGACCGGCGACGCCGACTGGGCCCGGTTCTCGGTCATCCTGGTCAATATCTGGTACGGCGCGCCGTTCTTCATGATCATGTATCTGGCGTCGCTGAAATCGGTGCCCGATCAGCTCTATGAGGCCGCCGCCATCGACGGCGCCAACTGGTGGCAGCGCATCTGGTACGTGACGCTGCCGATGATGCGCAACATCATCGCGATCACCACGCTGTTCTCGCTGATCGTCACCTTCGCGAATTTCGATATCGTGCGCATCCTGACCGCCGGCGGTCCGCTCGACCACACCCATATCTTCGCGACCTGGGCGTTCCGGGTCGGCATCGAGGGCAGCGATATTCCGCTCGGCGCCAGCGTCTCGCTGTTCATGGTGCCGATCCTCGCCATCGCGGCGATCTTCATCCTGCGCGATGTCAACAAACGCGGGAATGAAGCCTGATGACCAGCACCGTGGTGATCGACAAGGCCGCGCCGACCCGCAACGTCAAATATGGCAGCATGAGCCGCGACCGCACCTGGGCGCTGCGATGGTCGTACTTCTTCCTCGACGCTGTTCGCGATCTTCTCGCTGGTGCCGCCGCTCTACATGCTGATCACCTCGCTCAAGAGCAGCGCCGAGATTTCGGCGGCGACCAATCCGTGGTGGGTGTTTCATCCGACGCTGTCGAACTACGTCGAACTGCTGACATCGAACCAGTTCCTGACGTTCTTCCGGAACTCCGCGTTGGTCTCGATCTTCGTGGTAACCATCACCATGCTGATCAGCGTGCCTGCGGCGTTCGCGCTGGCGCGGATGAGGTTCTGGGGCTCGGCGACGCTCGCGACCGGAGTGTTCCTGACCTACCTCATTCCCGACACCCTGCTGTTCATTCCGCTGTTCAAGATGTTCGCGGTGTTCGGCGACTGGACCGGCATCCAGCTGATCAACCGCTGGTACGTGCTGCTGATCGTCTATCCGACGCTGACCGTGCCGTTCTGCACCTGGATCATGATCGGCTACTTCGCGTCGATCCCGAAGGAACTCGACGAGGCCGCCATCATCGACGGCGCGTCCTGGTTCCAGACGCTGACGCGCATCTTCATTCCGGTGGCGCTGCCCGGCCTGATCGCCGCGACCATCTTCGCCTTCACGGTGTCATGGGCGCAATTCCTCTATCCGCTGGTGTTCACGACCTCGACCGATCAGCTGGTGCTGCCGGTCGGCATCATCACCACCCTGATCAAGGGCGACGTCTTCAACTGGGGACAGATCATGACCGGCGCCCTGCTCGGCGCCGCGCCGCCGCTCATCATCTACGCCTTCCTGATGGACTACTACATCGCCGGCCTGACCGCCGGCGCGACAAAGGGTTGAATCTCATGGCTGACGTGACGTTGCGTAAGGTTATCAAGCGTTATGACGACGTCGAGGCGGTGCGCGGCATCGATCTCGACATCGCCGACCATGAGTTTGTCGTGCTGGTGGGACCGTCGGGCTGCGGAAAATCGACCACGCTGCGGATGATCGCGGGGCTCGAGGACATCACCGACGGCGACATCATGATCGGCGGCGACGTCGTCAACGACGTGCCGCCGAAGGACCGCGACATCGCGATGGTGTTCCAGAACTACGCGCTCTATCCGCATATGACGGTCGCGGAGAACATGTCGTTCGGACTGCGGCTGAAGCGCTACCCGAAGGCCGAGATCAAGACGCCGGGTCGACGAGGCCGCGCGCATGCTCGACATCGCCGAACTGATCGACCGCAAGCCGAAGCAGCTTGTCCGGCGGCCAGCGCCAGCGCGTCGCGATGGGCCGCGCCATCGTCCGCAACCCCAAGGTCTTTCTGTTCGACGAGCCGCTGTCCAACCTCGACGCCAAGCTTCGGGTGCAGATGCGGATCGAGATCAAGAAGGTGCACCAGAAGGTCCGCACCACGACCGTCTACGTCACCCACGACCAGGTCGAGGCGATGACGCTGGCCGACAGGGTCGTGGTGATGAACCACGGCCGCATCGAGCAGATCGGCACGCCGAACGAACTCTATCACAAGCCGGCGACGCGCTTTGTCGCCGGCTTCATCGGCTCGCCGGCGATGAATTTCGTGCCCTGCCGGCTCGAGGATGTCGGCGGCAGGCTGCACATCCGGCTGACCGACCGTATCGCCTTCCCGCTGCCGCCGGCTCGCGCGGCGCGATATCAGAACGTCGCGCGAAACGAGAAATTGCTGCTGGGCCTGCGGCCGGAGCACATCACCGAAGCCAAACCGCATGCCGAGCCGGGCGTCGAAACCTTCGACACGGTACTGGACGTGACCGAACCGATGGGGATGGAGACGCTGATCTATTTCATGCTCGACGACGTGGAAGTCTGCGGGCGGGTCAATCCCAATGCCGGCGCACGCGACGGCGGGCCGCTTCGATTGGCAGTAGACCTCAACAATATGCACCTGCTAAACGAGGGCACCGGCGTCGTCCTTTGACGGCCGCACAAGAAGAAAAAGCCAGGGGCTGGGCAGGATAAGGGAATGGCGACCAACAAGAAGAAAATTTTCGTCACTGAATCGATGTCGCAGCAAGGACGGGCTCTGTTGAGGGAGCGGGACGACATCGAGCTCGTCGAATTCCCCAATATGATTTCCGCCAGGGATTTCGAAGCCATGCTGAAGGAGCAGGCGCCGGTTCACGGCGTGGCGCTCGGCGCCACCCGCTTCGGCGAGCCTGAGCTTGAGGCTTCCAAGGACATGAAGGTGGTGACCCGGATCGGCGTCGGTTACGACGCCGTCGACGTCCCGGCGCTCAGCCGCCGCAAGATCCCGCTGATGGTGGCGGGCACCGCCAATTCGCCGTCGGTCGCGGAGCAGGCGCTGTTCATGATGCTGACGCTTGGCCAAGCGCGCCGCAGGAAATGCATTCCATCGTCAAGGACGGCAAATGGGGCCACCGCCTGGGCATGCTGCCCTACGATCTGTTCGGCAAGACCGTCCTGATCATCGGCTTCGGCCGCATCGGCACGCGCACCGCCAAGCGTTGCCTTGCCATGGAAATGAACGTTCTGATCTACGATCCCTACAAGCCTGCCGCCGAGATCAAGGCGGCGGGCTGCGAGCCGGTCGGCGATCTCGACGCGGCGCTGCCGCGCGCCGATTTCGTCAGCATCCACTGCCCGAAGACGCCGGAGACGGTCGGGATGTTCAACGCGGCGCGGTTGAAGCGCATGAAACCGACGGCCTATCTGATCAACACCGCGCGCGGCGGGATCGTCGACGAGCCGGCGCTGCATGACGCGCTGGTGTCGGGCAAGCTCGCAGGCGCCGGCCTCGACGTCTTCGAGCAGGAGCCGCCGCCATCAGGCCATTCGCTGTTCGCGCTTCCCAATGTCATCATGGCCCCGCACGTCGCCGGCGTCACGCGGGAGGCGGTCGACCGCATGAGCGTGCAGACCGCGCGCAACATCCTGAGCGCGCTCGACGGCGAACCGATCCGCCAGAACGTCATCAATCAGGACGTGCTCGGCTGATTGCTTCGGCTTCGCCGGCTGACTTCGCCGGCTTTGTGGCTTCATGTCAGCAGGTATCAATATGGCCTTCAGGGAATACGGCAGCTATGACGGGATGGGCCTTGCCGAGCTCGTCCGCAAGAAGCAGGTCACGCCTAGGGAATTGCTGGACGAGGCGATTGCCCGCACCGCCAAGGTCGATCCGCAGATCAACGCGGTGGTGGTGAAGCACTACGACTATGCGGAGCGGCAAATCGATCAGGGGACTTCCGGATGGTCCCTTCACCGGCGTGCCGTTTCTGCTGAAGGATCTCGATATCCTCGAGGGCACGCGGACGACCTTCGGCGCGAGCATCTACAAGGACGATGTCGCCGACCATACCGGCACCCTCGCCCGGCGCTTCCTCAAGGCCGGCGTCACGATCTTCGGCAAAAGCGCCAGTCCGGAATTCGGATTGATGCCGACCACCGAGTCCGCGCCTGTTCGGTCCGACCCGCAATCCCTGGAATCTCGCGCACTCCTCCGGTGGTTCGTCCGGCGGCGCGGCTGCGGCCGTCGCCGCGCGCATTCTTCCCGTCGCGCATGCCAGCGATGGCGGCGGTTCGATACGGATTCCGGCGTCCGCATCCGGCGTGTTCGGATTGAAACCGACCCGCGCGCGCAATCCGCTCGGTCCGGATCGCGGCGAAGGCTGGGGCGGATTTTCCTGCGGCCATGTCGTGAGCATCAGCGTGCGCGACAGTGCGGCGATGCTGGACGCCGTCCACGGCCCCGAGCCGTCGAGCCCCTATGTCGCGCCGCCGCCGGAGCGGCCCTTCCTGCAGGAAGTCGGCCGCGATCCCGGCCGGTTGCGCATCGCCTTTACCGACAAGTCGCCTTATGGCGACGCCATCGATCCCGAAATTGCGGCAGCGACGCGGGAGATCGCGGCCCTGCTTTCCGGGCTTGGCCATCATGTCGAGGAGCGCGCGCCTCGGCTGGCCGCCGATCCGGCCGTGGTGATGGCGACCATCGTGGCGGCCAACACCGCGCTGAGCGTGCGGCTTGCCGAGCAGCGCTTTGGCCGCGCCATGACGGACGACGATTTCGAAATCCTGACGCTGGCAAGCGCCCACAACGCGCAAAAGGCGACCGCGACCGACTATGTGGCCGCGCAACTCAGCGCCTTCCAGATATCGCGGGCGCTCGCGACCTTCTTCGAAACCTGCGACGTGTTCCTGTGCCCGACGCTTTGCTCGCCACCCTTGCGGATCGGCGAGCTCAACACGATGGCGCAGGATCTGTCGCATATCGCGCCGACCCTGCGGCGCTATATGCCGGCAACCTCCATGTTCAACATGTCCGGCCAGCCCGCGATGTCGATGCCGCTGGCATGGAACGCCGCCGGATTGCCGCTCGGCATGATGTTCTCGGCGCGCTTCGGCGATGAGGCGACGTTATTCCGTCTGGCGGCCCAACTCGAACAGGAGCGCCCCTGGCGAGGCAAATTACCGCCCGTTTGCGCGTAATCGGACAAAACTCAGCCTTATTCGAGAGCGAGGGATGGAACCCGGCGCCGGCAGCGGAGTTCCCGTTCGGCCGTTTGCGTCCTATCCGGAGGCCAGAGGCTTGAGTCAAAGCGATCCGACCGACAACGCGCTGGCCGCCATCGCCAGCATCCTCGATCATCCGGAAGCCCTTCGCGGGCCGGAAAAATCGACGGTTGAGGACACGCCGACCGCTCCCGAGCGGAGCGCGGCGGACGGCTATTCCAGGGTCGGTCCCGGCCCGATGGCGGCCATCCGCTTCAAATGGACGGTCCGCCGCGCCGACAGCGGCGAATATTACGTCGATGAGACGATCGGCGAAAATTCCGCGCCGATGGTCACCGGGCCGATGTCGGGGGACGCCGCCGTCAAGTTCGTCGACGATCGCGAGAGCGAAGCGCGGCAGCGATTTGAAGCGCTCCGAAGCGAAATGACCGGACGCGGCGCGGCCGCGAATTTGGTCCGCAAGGACGGCGGCGAGCTCTAGCCGTTTCGGTTGACCCGACGGTCCCAACTATCTCTTTCGCTGAAGCCGTTCGCCGTTCCATATGCGCGGCGATCGCCGATGTCGTGCGCAAGAGAAATCCCGATGATTCGAACCCTCACCTGTCTCGCCGCGGCCTTCTTCCTGGTGGCGGCCCCGGCGCATGCCCAGCAGGCCTCTCGCCTCGACGAGATCATCAAGCGCGGCAGCTTGCGCGGCGCCATCTATAACGATCGCACGGTATTTCCGAGCGGCTTCAAGCCGGAAGCTGCGGGCATGCTGGCGACGGCCGCAAACCGCCGCCTGCCGACAAGCCACCGAGCAAATAGCCGCTATGCGGCCTGGCTGTCCGCCGCGCTCTTCCTGCGAAAGGTTTCGGTATCCCGCCGCAGCGCGATCGTGTCCTGATCGGCTTCGAAGATCGCAAAGCCGCCCTCTTCCAGTCTCCGCGCAAGATCGGCGGCATCCGCTTTGGTCATGCTTTCCGTCTCGTAGATGACGAGCTTCGTCGAACGCCCGGCAAAGTCGAATTGCGAAAGGATGGCATGGTCGAATCCCTCCGCATCGACCACGATGATGTCGGGGTCGCGATGCGCGGCGCGATCGAGCAGATCGGCAACCGTGATGCATTGAACTTCATCGGCGCGGATATAGGATTCGATGTCGTCGATCTGGTCGCCGAATTTGCGGATTTGGTCGCGTGAAAGCGTGCCGACGCCCTGGGCCCAGCCGGGCAGCCGGCCGCTGCTGCAGTCGAGCGTGTACATGGTCATGGCGCCCCGCTTCTCGGCGATGGCGTATTGCAGGAAGAGCATGCCGGGGAAGTCGCGGTAGGTTCTTTGCAGTTCGCGGTAATAATTGGCCTGCGGCTCGACGAACGTGCCCGTCAATTTGTGACGGAAGATGGCGAGGTTGAGCGGATCGGACAGATAACCGTCATTTGCGCCGATTTGCAGGAAGGTCCGCGCCCCGTCCTGGAGCACGACGTCTTCCACCAGCACCTCCACGGGCCGCCTGATATAGCCGCCCAGCCGGTAGGCGATATTGCGAATATTCGACTTCTGGCGCGCCGACAGATTGCGTGCGGCTAATGATCTGAGCATCGGTCGTATCCTTTTTGGGCAAGGGTTGCTTCATCCCGAAACAACGCGTTCCCCGGGAGGACAGGTTTGCGAGGACCGTGCCATCGATTTCGAAGTTAATTTTCTTGGTAACCGGCGGGCATCGCGTCGAGCCGCGGCGGAACATAGGGTTCACGCCGGCAATAGCGCGCGCAACGCCGGAGTGTTTGCCATTCTCCGGCGAAGCGCAGTGCATCTAGCCCACGCAAGCGGCGCTATCCGACCGTTGCGGAATATTCGGCGTCGGTCACGTACTCCATCCAGGTCACGTGGTTTCCATCCAGCGCTTCCTGCATCGCGATGTGAACCATGCCGGTGGTCGGCGCGCCGCCATGCCAGTGCTTTTCCCCCGGCGGAATCCAGACGACGTCGCCGGGCCGGATCTCGCGCACCGGCTGGCCCTTGGTCTGGACCCGGCCGACGCCGGAGATGACGTAGAGCGTCTGGCCCAGCGGATGGGTATGCCACGCGGTCCGCGCGCCCGGCTCGAAGGCCACCCGGTTCGCGACAAGGCGCGATGGCGCCTGCGGCGTGATGATCGGGTCCTGCAACACCGTGCCCGTAAAACTCTCTTTTGGCGCGCGGCGGGTCGGCCGCGAGCCGGCGAGATGGATATCCATGGCGTTTCTCCTGTTATGACGGATGCTGTTTTGGAGCGTCCTGGTTATTGCTTCGACGCCGCGTAGCGCGCCTTGGTCTCGGCATTCATGGGATAGAGACCGGGCAGCACCGCGCCGGCGTTCACCTGGTCGACGATCCAGGCTTCCATGCGCTCCTGTTCGGCGCCTTCGGCCAGAACGAGATCGAGAAACGCCTGCGGGATCACCACGGCGCCGTCCTGGTCGGCGACGATGATGTCGTTCGGGAAGATCGCGACCCCGCCGCAGCCGATCGGCTCGCCCCAGCCGACGAAGGTCAGCCCGGCGACCGAGGGCGGCGCCGCATAGCCGTCGCACCACACCGGCAGGCCGGTGCCGAGCACGCCTTCGAGGTCGCGCACGACGCCGTCGGTGACCAATGCAGCCACCCCGCGCTTGACCATGCGCGCGCAGAGAATATCTCCGAAGATGCCGGCGTCGGTGACGCCCATGGCGTCGACCACGGCGATGCAGCCTTCCGGCATGGCCTCGATCGCGGTCCGGGTTGAAATCGGCGAGGACCAGGATTCCGGGGTGGCCAGATCCTCCCGCGCCGGCACGAAGCGCAGCGTGAAGGCCGGCCCGACCAGCCGCTTCTGCCCCGGCCGGAGCGGACGGGCGCCCCGCAGCCAGACGTTTCGCAGGCCCTTTTTGAGGAGAACCGTGGTGATGGTGGCGGTGGTCACGTGGGAAAGCGTCTTGATCGCTTCGGGGGTCAGGGACATCGAAAACAGGACTCCGGTGGAGATTGATCGGGCGGGCGCATCTTGCGGGGCGCGGGCATCGCGTCAAGGGCGGGACGCCGATGACCGCGTGACAAGTACGACTTATTGAGCGAAAAACGAGATGATCCGACGAGTTAGTGAGGCTATGGCCGCAACGCTCTCCCCGCCCCGTATTCTGCCCAGTGGCGACAGCGCCATCACGGTCGAATTCAGCCGCCATATCGATGACGCGGCGAACCAGCGGGTGCTGGCGCTCGATCGCGCGCTGGCGAAGGAGCCGGTTTCCGGCGTGACCGAGACCGTGCCGACCTATCGGTCGCTGCTGGTGCACTACGACCCCGCGCAGATCGATTTCGAGACGCTCGGCGAAAAGCTGGCCGCGCTCGCGCAATTGCCGGTTCCGCCGGTGTCAAAAACGCGGCGCTGGCGCATTCCCGTGGTCTATGGCGGCGAGCACGGCATCGATCTCGAGGATGTCGCCAAAACCCTCCAAACCACCCCCGACGATATCGTGGCGCGGCATACGGCCGGCGACTACCGGGTCGCCATGATCGGTTTTACGCCGGGCTGGTCCTATCTCAGCGGGCTCGAGGATTCCCTGCACATGCCGCGGCGGCAAAATCCGCGGCTGTTGACGCCGGCCGGCACGGTCTCGATCGGCGGCGTGCAGACCGGCGTGCAGTGCCTGGCCGGGCCGAGCGGCTGGCATCTGTTGGGACGGACCGCGGTCAGAACCTACCAGCTGCACCGCGACCCGACCTTCCTGCTGGAACCCGGCGACCGCGTGACGTTTTCCCCGGTCGACGCCAGGACTTTTGCCGAGCAGGACCGCGCCGCGGAAGCCGGCGAGATCGTCGCCGAGCTGATCGCCTCATGAGCAAGCTCGTTATTTCAAGCATCGGGCCGGCGAGTTCGGTGCAGGACGGCGGCCGCCACGGCGCCCAGCGCTACGGCCTGACGCCGAGCGGCGCGATGGACCGGCTTGCGCTGGCGGCGGCGAACACCCTGGTCGGCAACGCAGCCTTCACTGCTGCCATCGAAATCGGCCCGTTCGGCGCGGCCTTCACGGCCCGCGATGGCGCGGTCCGCGTCGGGCTGGCGGGAGCGCCGCGCAACGCCGACATCGCCGGGCGCGCGGTGGCGTTCGACACCTCGATGACGCTGGCGGACGGCGAGACCCTGACGCTGGGTTTTGCCCGCGGCGGCTCGTTCAGCTACCTCGCGATCGAGGGCGGCATTGCGGGCGAGCCTGTCTTCGGCAGCCTCGCGGTGAATGCCCGCGCCGGCCTCGGCAGCCCCTATCCGCGTCCGCTGCAGGCGGGCGACGAATTGCAGACGGCAGCGGCAAGCGGCGCGGCCGAGTGCCGGATCGAGCTTCCTCCCCCGGTGGAGGAGCCGATCCGCGTGGTGCTGGGTCCCCAGGACGACGAATTCGGGGACGCGGTAAAATTGTTTCTGGACAGCGAGTGGAAGATTTCGGCGACCAGCGATCGCATGGGCTACCGGCTCGAAGGCCCCGTGATCAAGCATCTGCACGGGCACAACATCGTTTCCGACGGCACCGTGAACGGCAGCATCCAGGTGCCCGGCAACGGCGCGCCGATCGTGCTGATGCCCGACCGCGGCACCAGCGGCGGTTATCCCAAGATCGCGACCGTGATCTCGGCCGATCAAGGGCGGTTTGCGCAAATACCGGCGGGAAAGGGTTTTCGGTTCAAGGCCGTCGGCATGGCGGAGGCGCAAGCCGAAGCGCGGAAATTCGCGGGCCTGCTGCGCTCCCTGCCCGACCGGCTCCGTCCGATCGAAAATTTCGATCTCAACATCGAGGCGCTGAGGGATGCTAACGTCGCGGGTAGCGCCGTCAGCGCCGTCGACGCCAGAACCTGGCAAACGCCATCTGCGGACGCGTTGGCGCAGGACTAACACTCGCGCAAGGGAACACATATGACGACCATCGATCTCAATTGCGATCTCGGCGAAGGACACGGCGCGTGGGAAATGGGCAATGACGCCGCCATGATCGAGCTCGCCACCTCCGTCAACATCGCCTGCGGCTTCCATGCCGGCGATGCCGACATCATGCGCAAGACCGTCGAGCTGGCCAAAGCGCGCGGCGTCAGCATCGGCGCCCACCCGGGCTACCGCGATCTGCACGGTTTCGGCCGCCGGCCGATGCCCGGCCTGAAGGCGTCGGAGATCGAGAACCTCGTCGCCTACCAGATCGGCGCGCTGCAGGCGATCGCGGCCGCGGCCGGCCACAGGGTCACCCACGTCAAGGCGCATGGCGCGTTGTCGAACGTCGCCTGCGAGGACGACATGACCGCGAAGGCTATCGCGTCGGCCATCAAGGCGGTCGACCCCAATCTGGTTTTCGTGGTGCTCGCCAATTCGCGCCTGGTGCAGGCGGGCGAAGCCGCCAATCTGCCGATGGTGCATGAAGTGTTCGCCGACCGCGCCTATGAGGACGACGGTTCGCTGGTATCGCGCCGCAAGCCCGGCGCGGTGCTGCACGATGCCAAACAGATCGCGCAGCGCGTGGTGCGCATGGTGCAGGATAGCGCGGTGGTCTCGGTCACCGGCAAGGTGATAAAGATGCGTACCGACACCGTATGCATTCACGGCGACACGCCCGGCGCGGTCGAGATCGCCCGCGGCGTCCGGCAGGCATTGAAAGACGCCGGCATCGATGTGGCGCCGTTCAAGGTGAACTAGTGGTGGAAATCTGACGCTAGAAGTTCACTCCAACGCGCGAATTGGATCAGACGTGAACGCGCACGCGGCATTTGTCTCACTTCCGGAGCCCTGCTTCACGCAACAAGCGCTACCTTCCGGAACGCCTTTACAAGCGATTGTTCCAGCTTCCCGTCCATGCCGCACAGGATCTTGTAGGCGTTTTCGCCGTGGCATTGCCGGTCGGTACGACCTCGACTCAATAAGAGCGGCGAAGATGTCGGAGATTGTCAGCAATCTTACCAGATCGGAAATCTCCGGCGCCATCAGCGCGTCGGGATAACCAGAACCGTCCAGATATTCGTGGTGGTGCCTCACTCCGTCCAGAATCTCCGGGCTGATGTCTGAAAAATCCTTCAACAACTCATATCCGATGACCGGATGGCGTCTCATGATCTCCTCTTCACCCGGGTCAAGGCGTCCGGGCTTGTCGAGGATCGATAAGGGAATACGAGCTTTCCCGATGTCATGGAGGGTTGCTGCCATTCCGAGTCGCTTTGCATCCAGATCGGCGAACCCGAGTTCCAAAGCGAAGCCGACCGCGACCCCTGTTACCAGCAGGCAATGCTGGAACGTTCCTTCATGATAGCGGCGTACGTCGTCAAGCCACGCGCCAAGCCCGTTTTGCGCGATGCTGTTGATGATTTGCGATGTGGCGTTCTCGGCATCTGAAAGGTTTATCGGTTTGCCGTCCCGTATCGCCGAGAACATGGACGCGAAGGCCGCCGCGCTGTCGGTGATTTCGGGCGAGGTAACGGCGCCGCCGGTTTGTGCTGCCTTCTCGGCGACTTCGATTTGCGCCAGTTTGGCTATGATTTCTCTCGGACGGGAAACCACGGCGGTCGCTCCAAGCGCAAACGCCTGCGCAACCATGTGGTGAAGGTGCTTCTGGACGACAAACAGCTTTTCAGGAATGCAACTCAGGTTCCGCAAAACAAGCTTGATCTGTTCGACACGAACCGCCTTACGCAGGTCGGCGTCGACCATTAGCACGCCGTTTGAGCTGGTTTGCGCGCCACCACCTCCCAGCAACTGGGGAATAACGTGATACTGCGGCTCCAGCAAAGCGCGGATGGTCGTATCTTCGCAGGTTCATCGGTGAAAAAATGAACAAGCATTTCAAAAGCCCGGCGATCAAAAACGTATGCCGCAATCTCAAAGACTGACCATCGTAGGCGAAACTCGTAACCAAGGGCTAAACGCGCAGTACGTAGTTCAACTGAGAACAGCTCGGGTCAAACACGGACAGGGCATCGGAACCGATGGAAAACAGACCCCAAAATGAGAATTCTGGTCCAAGCATGTCAGCGATGGGTCAGACGCGTCGGCTCAGCGCTGTTGTCCACCACTTCCCCAATCGCTACAGTACCACGGCTCAGTGACAGCCGAAGCTAGGTGTCAAAGTCGCTCCGATAGCAAGGCTGCGCTTGTGCCGTGCCGGCCAGCTCGGCATTCCGCGCTACGATCGGCCGGCTTTCGCGTAGCCTACCCTGCGACCTCAGAACGGGTGAACCGACAGCGTGCCGAACAGGACGGCCGCGATGACCGCGAAGGCGCCGTACAGCGCAGCCGCATGGAACCCGGTTCCGGTTCGCCGGGACAGGGAACGCGCATAGAGATGCAGGCGGGCTTCCGCCGATAGTTCGCGCATGGTCGATCTCCAACGCAGCATCGGCGATAATGGAATACTGTTCGCCACCGGATGCAAGATGATCCGGCAAAATAGCGATATGAAAGCTTCGTGAGAGTCCGATCGCAGTCGAAAATTCTCCATCGCGGATTCGCGCGAGAATTTTATTCGTTCGGATTTGAGGCTGATTGGAACTTTTTCAATAGACGTCCTGCTGGAACCGGCCCTTCTTCTTGAGTTCCCCGACAAACAGCACCGCCTCGTCGGTGGTGCGTGCGCCGAACTGCGCGACGATATCGACCAGCGCGCGTTCGACATCCTTGGCCATGCGCTTGGCGTCGCCGCAGACATAGACGTTTGCGCCTTCGGCGAGCCAGTTCCACAATTCGCGGCCGACCTCGCGCATGCGGTCCTGGACGTAGAATTTCTTCTCCCCGTCGCGCGACCACGCCAGCGACAACCGCGTCAGGAGCCCCGAGGTTTTCATCGCGTTCAACTCGTCGGAATAGAAGAAATCGCAGTCGCTGCGCTGATGACCGAAGAACAGCCAGTTCCTCCCCTGCGCGCCGGTCGCCTTGCGGTCGAGCAGGAACGCGCGGAACGGGGCAACGCCCGTGCCGGGCCCGATCATGATGATCGGTATCTTCGGATCCTGCGGCAGCGCGAAGCCGTGCGCCTTCTGCACATAGACCCTGACCTCATCGCCGGGATTGATGCGCTCGGCGAGGAAGGTCGAGGCGAGCCCCAGGCGCTTGCGCTTTCCCACCACGTAGCGCACGCAGTCGACCGTCAGCGACAGCTTGCCGGGCGTGGCGTTGTGCGAGGACGAAATCGAGTAGAGCCGCGGTTGCAGCGGCTCCAGCGCCTCGACGAAGGCTTCGGGATGCGGACGGACGCCGGAGAATTTCTGCAGCGCCGCCATCACGTCGAGCGTCGCGGCGTCGCCGTCGGGATCTTCGCCTTGCGCCAGCGCGCGCGCCTTCTCGCGCTGCGCGCCGCCGGTGATGAAGGAAAGCAGTTCGAACAGCTGAATCCGGCGCGGGCGCCAGCGACACATCTGTGGTCAATACCTCGCGCAGCGTCTTGCCTTGCACTTTGGTGGTGTGCGAGGCGCCGAGCAGGGCAATGATCTGGTCGACGAGGCCGAGATCGTTGCGGGCGAAAATGCCGAAGGAATTGCCGACGACATAGTCGAGGCCGCAACCGCTTAGATCGAACTCGATGTGCCAGGTTTCCTTTTCCGATCCCGGCTTGTTGAGCAGGCGGCGCGACAGGAATATCGCCGCCACCGGATTGTCCCGCGAACGTCCCGGCTCCGACGTGACAGCAGGCGCTGCGGCGGGCTCGGGCGCAGGGCCAGGCGAGGCGGCCGGCGCCTTCTCCAGCTCCTCATGCAGCGTCTTCAGCATCCGCGCGGTTTCCTTGCCGCCGGGGACGCAGAGATTGAGACGCGCCTCCGCCTTGCCGGCGATGGCTTCCGAATAGTCGTGGCAGTTATAGCCGCACTGGCCGCAATCCTGCTGCGCCATCGCCGCCATCATCCGTCTGCGCAGCGGCCGGCCTTCCGCGAGCTTCATGCGGTCGGCAATCGGCATGGTCTGGTCGTGCCAGGGCGCCTCGCCGTCGTCGCCATCGCCGGCGGGAGCTTGCAGGGCGGCGGCGCCCTGCTCCGCCGACAACGGATCGGCACCGTCGGTCGTCAGCAGCCCGGCCAGGAAGCCGTTCAGCCAGGAGCGCTGCGCCTCGGAAAACGGCGCGCTCGAAGGAATGATTTCGATTTTGGGCGGAGGCGTCATCTGGTTCATGTGGAAGCCTCCGCGTCGGCCAGCTTGCGCAGCGTCTCGCCGTCGTGGCGGCGCGCGAATGTGAGAAAGGTTTCGTCGCACGAGGCGCGATGCGCCAGATAGGCCTTCAACAGCCTCTCCACCGTCCTCGGTGCGTCCTCGGCCTTGAGGTCGTGATAGACCTCCTGCCCGATATCGGCATCGGGACCGAACCCGCCGCCGGCGAACAAATGATAGCCCTCGACGGTGTCGTCCCCCTCGCCGACCGGCACTTTCGCGGCGATCAGCCCGATATCGCTGATGTAGTGCTGCGCGCAGGAATGGTGGCAGCCGGTGAAGTGGATGTTGAGCGGGGTGTCGATCTCAACCCGCGGCTCGCACCAGTCGCCGATCTCGGCGGCGTGGCGCTTGGTGTCGGAGGCCGCGAACTTGCAGCCGGCGTTGCCGGTGCAGGCGATCAGTCCGGCGCGGATTTGCGACGCCTTGACGGAAAGGCCGATCGCTTCGATGGCCGCAACAGCCAGTCCCACATTCTCGTCGCGCACGCCGGATAGCAAAAGGTTCTGCCAGACCGTCAGCCGGATATCGCCATCGCCGAGATCGCATGCGATCTTTGCAAGCCCGCGCATCTGCTCGGAAGTCACCTTGCCGAGCGGCAGCGCGACGCCGATCCAGTTCAAGCCTTCCTGCTTCTGCCGGTGCACGCCGATATGCGCCATGCGGTCGAAGGCCGGGCGCGGCGCAAGCGCTTCCGGCGGCACGCGGGTCAAGGCGTGGCCGAGTTTTTCCTCGACCAGGACGAGGAACTTTTCCATGCCCATGCCGTCGATGACATATTTCAGCCGGGCTTTAAGCCGGTTGGTGCGGTCGCCGGTTTCGATGAAGGCCCGCACGATGGCGTCGGCGACCTTGGTCGCGTCCGCAGGCCTGACGATGATGCCGGTCGCTTTGGCAAAATCCTTGTGGCCGGTAATGCCGCCGACGCCTAAGCGAAACCAGACGCCGGGCTCCACGCCAAAACCGTCCTTCACCTCGACCGCCGCGAAGGCGATGTCGTTGGTATCTTCGAGAACGGCGATTTTGCCTGCGCCGTCGAAGGCGACGTTGAACTTGCGCGGCAGGCCCGTCAGCGAGCGGTCGTTGAGGATGTGGTAGTGCCATTCGCGGGCGTATTCGCGGGTGTCGATGAGTTCCTGCGGATCGATGCCGGCGCTCGGCGTGCCCGTGACGTTGCGGATGTTGTCGGCGCCGGAGCCACGCGAGCACAGGCCGAGGTCCTGAATGCCCTCGATCAAGGCCACCGCGTGCTTCGGCGGAACTTCGCGGACCTGCAGATTGGCGCGGGTGGTGACATGGGCATATGGCCCGCACAGGCGCTCGGCAAGATCGGCCATGCCTGACAGCTGCCAGTGCTTGAGGATGCCGTTCGGGATTCGAAGCCGGCACATGTAGGAATCCTGCGCCGGTGCGACATAAAACAGGCCGTAATAGCGCCAGCGGAAATTGTCGGCCGGCGACGGCGGCGCGTTGTTGCGCGCCTGCTCCTTCAGCCGCTCATAGGCATCGAACGGATGCCCTTCGCGCTTGAATTTTTCCTGGTCGGCGAGTTTCTTGCCTGACGCGACGACCTTGTCCTGCGCCTTGATATGCGCCGCATCGGGTCCGGTCGGCTCCGCGCTGGTCTTGCCCGCAGCAGTTCCAGCGAAGCCGCGCCCGACCTTGCTGATCTGCAGGCCGGTGGCAAATCCTTCGAGGTAGCGCTTCTGCTCGTCGGTAAAGTCGACAGAGAGAGTTTCGATTTTCATGGTGTGCGACGAAGCTCCTGCGGCCACGATCGGTGGCTTCAACGGGATAGGGAATGCGACCGCGCGGAAATCGGCCCGGCTTGGGAAGCGCCGGTTCAATTCCCAAGGAAGCGGTCCGACCAGCCTCGTTGCTGCGGAAATCCATCTTGGACGTAAGCCAGCGGGCATCTGCGACGGCTGGCTGCACTGCAACATTCAAGTTGCGTGCCATGCGGGACTCGATGAAATATTCAGTAAATTCAGTAATTTGCGTGGATCGCCTGGAATCCTTTGGCGATCGCTGCCGCTAATTTCGGGCAGACAGCCTAAAAACTAGCCAGCTGGGGCGTCTGCCCAACATTGCTTCAACAGGTTCCGGGTCAGGATTTCCGGCGTCCGATCGCGAACGCCGCCAGATGGCCGCCAATATCGTTGGCATCGAACGCGGGACCGGCGAATGCGCCGATCATGTCGGGCGCATCAGCGCCCTTCCCTTGGCGTCCCAGCGCTGCGTCGTAGAGGTCCGGCCTGAACACGCCCTTGGCGGTCTGGAGCGCCTCCGCGCTGAAGGAGGTCTGCCCCCAGCGCACCATCTGCGCGTAAAGCCAGGCGGCCTGCACGGGGTCCGGCCGCGACGCGCCGTCCCGCCCCACCAGCAGATAGCGGCCGCTTTCGCGCATGGTTCCATCAGGCGAGATCTTGAGGCGGCCGTCGAGCGTCCGCTGGATGACGTCGGCGTCGACGCCGACCCGCTCCGGTGCGCTGAGGATGCGCGCCGCCTCGGCGCGATTTTGCGGCTGCTCGATGAATTCGGCGGCGCGAAATGCGGCCCGGATCAGGGCCGCGACAACTTCCGGATTCTTCTCCGACCAGTTCTGCCTGACCGCGAGCACCTTTTCCGCGGCGCGCACCAGAATGTCCGAGACGAAATGCAGGATGTGGCCGACGCCGAGATCGACAGCGATCGAATTCCAGGGCGCGCCGACGCAGAATGCATCGACGTGACCGCTGGCGAGGCTGTCCACCATGTAGGGCGGCGGCAGCACCACGAGGCGAACGTCCTCGTCGGGGTCGACGCCGCCGGCCGCCATCCAGAACCGCAGCTGGTAATTATGGGTCGAGAACGGAAAGGTCATGCCGAAGGTAAGGGGTTCCGCCCCGCTCTTGCGCCGGGCGGCAACCACCCGGGATAACGCCAGCGCCGTGGCCATCGGATCGAAACGGTCGCCGTCGAGCTCGCCCATAATCGCCGCGTGCAGCGCCGGCGACACCGTGATCGCGTTGCCGTTGAGGCCGAGATTGAAAGGCGCTGCGATCGGCACTTTCACGTGTCCGAGCCCGAGGCTGGAAGCGATCGCGACCGGCGCCAGGAGATGCGCGGCGTCGAACAGGCCGATATTGAGCTTGTCGCGGACGTTCGACCACGACACTTCCCGCACCAGCGTGACGTCGAGCCCCTCCGCCGCGGCAAATCCCTTGTCGACGGCGACGATCAGCGCCGCGGCGTCGACCAGCGGAATGAAGCCTATGCGAAGCGGTCCGGTCATTTCAGCAACTCCGACGCGGTCAGGATCGACTGGGCGATCTCGCCGATCTTCTTCTTCTCGCGCATCGCCGTCGAGCGCAGCAGCACATAGGCCTCGTCTTCGGTCAGGCCTTTCAGCTTCATCAGGATTCCCTTGGCGCGATCGATCACCTTGCGGTCCTCCAGCGCGGACTTGGTGCGCTCCAGTTCATCCTGCAGCCTGGCAAATGCGTTGAAGCGCGAGATGCAGAGATCGAGAATCGGCTTGATGCGCTCCTTCTTCAGTCCGTCGACGATGTAGGCGGAGACGCCGGCATCGACGGAGGCCTGGATCGAGGCCGCGTCGCTCTGATCGACGAACATCGCGATCGGCCGGCGCACCGCGCGGCTGACCTGGAACATCTGTTCGAGGACGTCGCGGCTGGGGTTCTCCAGATCGATCAGGATGACGTCGGGATCGAGCGCATAGATGCGGGACAGCAGGCTCTGCATTTCGCTGATATGCACGACGCCGGTAAAACCTGCTTCCCGCAGCCCCTCCTCGAGGATCGCTGCGCGGATCGGGCTTTCGTCGACAATGACGATTTTAGGAGACGACTCGGCGCCCATCGATCACTCGCATTCCGGCCAATATCCATACCACGTCATAAGCCGGCTCAAAGCCTTGTAATTGTGAGCAATTGGGACTAGCTCCTGCCCATCAACTAGTGCGGTGGATTTGACATTCGCCCCCGGGCTCCGCGAGTTCTCATGGCGAATGTCAAATCCAGGGCCGCACTAGAACTATTTTGCTCGTGTCCCCTCGGCTCTAACATTCGCAAAGAGGCTGCCGCAACGGGATGCGAATGTAAGAGCCGGGACACGAGACACGTCAAACATGCAACAGGCCGCTGCGCCCAAAGTCAGCTTTGTCTCGCTGGGATGCCCCAAGGCATTGGTGGATTCCGAGCGCATTATCACGCGGTTGCGCGCGGAGGGCTATGAACTGGCGCGCAAGCATGACGGCGCCGACCTCGTCATCGTCAACACCTGCGGCTTTCTCGACAGCGCCAAGCAGGAATCGCTTTCCGCCATCGGCGAGGCGATGGCCGAGAACGGCAAGGTCATCGTCACCGGCTGTATGGGCGCGGAACCCGAACAGATCGAGGCGGTCTATCCCGGCGTGCTGTCGATCACGGGCCCGCAGCAATATGAAAGCGTGCTCGATGCCGTGCATCGGGCGCTGCCGCCGGTGCACAATCCGCATCTCGACCTGGTGCCGCCGCAGGGCATCAAGCTGACGCCGCGGCACTACGCCTATTTGAAGATTTCAGAGGGCTGCAACAACCGCTGCAGTTTCTGCATCATCCCAAAACTGCGCGGCGACCTGGTGTCGCGGCCCGCCAACGATGTGCTGCGCGAGGCCGAAAGGCTGGTGAGCGCCGGGGTGAAGGAATTGCTGGTCATTTCGCAGGACACGTCGGCCTATGGCGTTGATCTGAAATATGCCGCGAGCCCGTGGAAGGACCGCGAGGTCCGCGCGAAGTTTTTCGATCTGACAAAAGAGCTCGGCGAACTCGGCGCCTGGGTGCGGCTGCAATATGTCTACCCCTACCCGCATGTCGACGAGGTCATCGGCCTGATGACGGAAGGCAAGATCCTGCCCTACCTCGATATTCCCTTCCAGCACGCGAGCCCGGAAATCCTCAAAGCGATGAAGCGCCCGGCGGCGCAGGACAAGACGCTCGGGCGGATCAAGCAGTGGCGCGAGCAATGTCCCGAGCTGACCCTGCGCTCCACCTTCATCGTCGGCTTTCCCGGCGAGACCAATTCCGATTTTGCGTATTTGCTCGACTGGCTCGATGAAGCCGAGATCGACCGCGTCGGCTGCTTCAAATACGAGCCGGTTGCCGGCGCCGCGTCGAACGCGCTCGGCCATGCCGTGCCCGACGAGATCAAGCAAGAGCGCTGGAACGCGCTGATGGCGCGGCAGCAGAAGATTTCCGCCCGCCGGCTGAAGCGCAAGGTCGGCACACGGCAGCAGGTCATCATCGACGAAGTCGGCCCGACCGTTGCAAAAGGCCGCTCCAAGGCCGACGCGCCTGACATCGACGGCGCGGTCTATGTCTCGAGCCGTCGCCCGCTGCGCGTCGGCGAGATCGTCACCGCGAAGATCGAACGCTCGGACCAATACGATCTGCACGGCAGCGTCGCCGGGTTCTGAGCTGCCAGGTTTGACGCGCTTTCATTACGCGAACCGGTATCCACTTCGCTCGAAAACGCTAAGCTGGCTTGACACCGCGCACCCTTCGGCTGTATGGCGGCGTCATGAAACTCAACCGGACCCAACTCCGCGCCACTTTCCGTCGTCGCTCGTTCGACGATGATGGGTCGCGCCGTGTCCGACGACAACGCTGAACAACTAGATCAGCAACGTTTTCGAGAAGGCCGCACCCGAGAAAGTGCGGCCTTCTCGCGTTTTGTCACCTTTTTCATTCAACCGCAGGAGTTTCGACATGAACATCGCCACCCATCCGTTTGACGCACTGATGAAATTACCGCCCGCCCGCCGGTCGTCTTCGTCCGCGGCGAAGGCGCGTTCCTGTGGGATGACCACGGCAAGCGCTATCTCGATTTCATGCAGGGATGGGCGGTCAATTGTCTCGGCCACTCGCCGCCGATGTCGCCGAAGCGCTGGCCGAGCAGGCAAAATTGCTGCTGACGCCGAGCCCGGCCTTTTACAACGCGCCCAGCCTCAAGCTGGCGAAGGCGCTGACCGATCGCAGCTGCTTCGACCAGGTGTTCTTCGCCAATTCGGGCGCGGAAGCCAATGAGGGCGCGATCAAGCTCGCGCGCAAATACGGGGCGCTGCACCGGGGCGGCGCTTACGAGATCGTCACCTTCGAAGGCGGCTTTCACGGCCGGACGCTGGCGACCATGTCGGCCTCCGGCAAGAAGGCGTTTGAACCGCTGTTCGAGCCCAAGGTATCCGGCTTCCCGAAGGCGCAGCTCAACGATCTCGCCTCCGTGCAACGGCTGATCACTGACAAGACCGTCGCCGTGATGCTGGAGCCGATCCAGGGCGAAGCCGGCGTCTGGCCGGCGACGGATCGGTTCCTGCGCGATCTGCGCGAGCTGACCAGGGCGAACGGCCTGTTGCTGATCGTGGACGAGATCCAGACCGGCATGGGCCGCACCGGAAAACTTTTCCATTACGAACATGCTGACATCGAGCCCGACATCATGACGCTCGGGAAAGGCATCGGCGGCGGCGTTCCGCTCGCCGCCTTGCTGGCCACGCAGGCTGCTTCCTGCTTCGAGCATGGCGACCAGGGCGGAACGTTCAACGGCAACCCGCTGATGTGCGCAGCCGGGCTCGCCGTGCTGCAGCACGTCGCCGAGCCCGGCTTCCTGAAATCGGTCGCCGATAGCGGCCTTTTTCTGGAAAGCGAGTTGCAGCGGATCTCCGCACGCCACGGTCTTGGCGAGGTTCGCGGCCGGGGCCTGCTGCTCGCGCTCGATCTGAAAATTCCGATCGCCTCTTCGATCGTCGCGCAGGCCTTTGAGGACGGCGTGCTGCTCAACGCGCCGCGGCCGGATGCGCTGCGCTTCATGCCGGCGCTCAACGTCAGCCGCGAGGAAATCGCTTCCATGATCGATTGCCTGGATGCGATCCTGACCAGGATGGGCGCGGCGAGGCGCGTCGCGTGAATTGGAAGTCTTAGTCATTCCGGGATGGTGCGACAGCACCAGACCTCAGATGCGCAATTGCGCATCGGGGAATCTCAGAGATTCCGGGTTCGATGCTTCGCATCGCCCCGGAATGACGATTTGGAACTACGGCTTCAGGATCGAGGCGCCTGTCGTGACCCGGCCCTCCAGATCGGCATGGGCCTTGGCCGCATCCTTCAGCGCATAGGCGTGGTTGATCGGCACGTGCAGCTTGCCGTTGATGACGGCGGCAAACAGGGTGTCGGCGCCCTCCAGCAGTTCCGAGCGCTTGCCGATGTAGTCGTTGAGCTTCGGCCGGGTCGCGAACAGCGAGCCGTGGTTGTTGAGTTCGGCGATCGAGAAGGGCGGCACCGGACCCGAGGCGTTGCCGAAACTCACGAACAGCCCGCGCGGCTTGATGCAGGCCAGCGAGCCCGGAAACGTGGTCTTGCCGACGCCATCGTAGACCACGTCGCAAAGCTCGTTGCGGCTGATCTGCTTGACGCGCGCCACGAAATCCTCGTCGTTGTAGAGGATGACGTGATCGCAGCCATTGGCGAGCGCGAGATCGGCCTTCGCCTTGGAGCCGACGGTGCCGATGACGTGCGCGCCGAGCGCCCTCGCCCATTGGCAGGCCAAGAGCCCGATGCCGCCGGCGGCGGCATGGATCAGCACCCGGTGGTGCGGCTCGACCTTGAAGGTCTTGTGCAGGAGATACCAGACCGTCAGCCCCTTCAGCATCAGGACCGCGCCCTGCTCGTAGGTGATGTGGTCGGGCAGTTTTACAAGCTTGTCCGCCGGGATGTTCCGTTCGCTGGCGTAGCCGCCGAGATTGAAATAATAGGCGACGCGGTCGCCGGGATGAAAATTGGTCACGCCTGACCCGACCGACAGCACCTCGCCCGCCGCTTCATTGCCGACGATGAATGGCAATCCCGGCGCCTTGTAGAGTCCGGTGCGGAAATACACGTCGATGAAGTTCAGGCCGACGGCATGCTGGCGGATGCGCACCTCGCCGGCTCCCGGCGCGGGCACGTCCACGGCTTCGTACACCAGGGCTTCGGGCCCCCCTACCTTGTGCACCCGCACGGCCTTGGTCATATCAGGTTCTCCTCGGCATATCCTTGGAAATCAACGAAAGCCATCGAGGCTGCGTTGTCAACTCAATGGCCGCGCGAACGTCCGGCCGGCTGGTTAACGGCCTTTTTGCGTTTCGCTAGCACATTGAAGAACTCGACCGCCGCCGAAAACGTGATGGCGAAGTAGATGTAGCCGCGCGGGATGTGGAATTTGAATCCGTCGGCGACCAGCGCAACGCCGATCAGCACCAGAAACGCCAGCGCCAGCATTTTGGTGGTCGGATGATCCGCCACGAATTGCGTGACCGGGTTGGCCGATACATACATGATGATAATGGCGATGATGACCGCCGCGATCATGATCTCGAGATCCTGAGCCATGCCGATCGCGGTGATAATGGAATCCAGCGAGAACACGATGTCGATGATGACGATCTGGATGATCACCAGCAAAAACGCACCGCCCCCCGGCGCTTGATCGCCCTCGCCGTCCTGCGCTTCCACCTCGGCATGGATTTCGTGGGTCGCCTTCGCGATCAGAAACAGCCCGCCTGCGATCAGGATGATGTCGCGCCAGGAAAAGCCGATGTCCTTCACGGTGACGACGTCCTGCGTCAGCCCGATCAGCCACACCAGAAGGCTGAGCAGGATAATGCGGAACACCAGCGCCAGCGCCAGACCGATTTGCCGCGCGCGAATAGCCTGCTTTGGCGGAATGCGTGAGACGATGACCGACAGGAAGATGACGTTGTCGATGCCGAGAACGATTTCGAGCGCCGTCAGGGTCAGCAGTGCTGCCCAGGCTTCCGGGCTGGTCAAGAGTTCGATCATCGGATGAACGATCTCGCCAGCCGGATCACCGCGTCGCTTCCCACGACCCAGGCGGCGATGGCGCACAATCCGACGGTTACCGGCGCAGCCACATTGAAATCGCTTGCCAGCGTGACGATCGCAAGCACCGCCCAGGCGGCGAGCAAGGAGAGCGTGACGGTGCGCAGACGCACCACGCGCAGCGGATGAAGCACGTGGAACGGAACAAACGTCAGCACGATCAGAACGGCGATCCCGAGGCTCGAAAGCGCCGGCGGCCAATGCAGCAGGAACAGGTAGAACGCTGCGACGTTCCACAGTCCCGGAAATCCGCGAAAATGATTGTCGGCGGCCTTCATGCGGCGATCTGCAAAATAGAGCGCGCCTGACACGACAACCCCAACGCCCAGGACCGGCGCCGCCAGCGGCAGCAGCAGGCCGCTTGCCGTGATGGCATAGGCCGGCACAAAGACGTAAGTGACGAAATCGACCACGAGGTCGAGCACGTCGCCCGACCAGTTCGGCAGCACGCGCACGACATCCAGCCGCCGTGCGATCGGACCATCGGCCGCGTCGATGATCAGCGCGGCCCCGAGCCAGCCGAACATCGCGGCCCAGTGCTCGCGCACGGCCTCGAGCAGCGCGATCAAGGCGATGCCCGCCCCGAGCGCCGTGAAGATATGCACGGAAAACGCGGCGGCCCGCGTTCCCGGCGATGCCGAAGAGGAGTTCTGCTGGTTTGTCTGGTCCATTCGACTAGTGCCGCCGATTTGAAATTCCTGCACCGGGTGCTGCGAATTCGATCAGGAATTTCAAATCGAAAAGCGGCACTAGAATCGTATATTTGCCAGTGCCCCTTGTTTCCGAAGTTCGTGTCGGGGGACGCTGCGATGGTTTGCGAGCTTCGGAAACGGGGCACTGCCAGAACTATCAGGAATCGTCCCGATTTGCACATCAGCGGTTGCGGCGTTCGGCCGCGTAATCAGACGGAACCATGCGGCACGGAAGCGGGCTTGAAAATGCCGCCGGGAACGTCAATTGTCCCGGTATGAACGAGGTATCAGCACCCTATGACGTCGCCGTGGTCGGCGGCGGCCCTGCCGGACTTAGCGCGGCGATCGCATTGGCGCAGAGCGGCGCGAATACCGCCCTGATCGCGCGCCGCGCGCCCTATTGCCGACAATCGCACCACGGCGCTGCTGGGCGGCTCCGTCGATTTCCTGCAGGCGCTCGATGTCTGGCCGCGCTGCCAGGACAAGGCGGCGGCGCTGCAGGCGATACGTCTGGTCGACGATACCGGCCGCCTGATCCGGGCGCCGGAGGTGCGGTTTTCGGCTGGTGAAATCGGCCTCGACCAGTTCGGCTACAACATCGAAAACCGCCTGCTGATGGAGGCGCTGGAAGAACGCGCGGCCGAGCTTTCCGGTCTGACGCGGCTCGATGATGAGGCTGACACGGTCGGCCCCGGCGACGCCGATGTCGCCATTCGCACGGCCGGCGGAAAATTACTTTGCGCGCGGCTGGTGGCCGGCGCCGACGGACGGCAATCGCTGTGCCGCGAGGCCGCCGGCATCAGTGTCAAGCGCCGCGAACTCAATCAGGCGGCGCTGACCTTCAACGTCGGCCATTCGCGGCCGCACCGGAATATCTCGACGGAATTTCACACCGCGCAGGGGCCGTGCGTGTTCGTGCCGCTGCCCGGCGACCGCTCCAGCGTGGTGTGGGTGTCTGCGCCGAAGGAAGCCGGGCGGCTGCTCGGGCTTTCCGATGACGAATTGTCGGAGGCTGCGGAAACCCAATCGCACTCCATTCTCGGCCGGCTCCGTGTCGAGCCGGGACGCCATCTGTTTCCGCTGGCGATCGAGCAGCCCCGGCAATTCGCGAAAGCCCGCGTCGCGCTGGTCGGCGAGGCCGCGCATGTGATCCCGCCGATCGGCGCGCAGGGCCTCAACATGGGGCTGCGCGACGCCGCCGATCTCGCCGATATCGTGCGCGAGGCGCTTGTATCGGGCGAGGACCCCGGCTCGCCGCAGGTCACGAAGCGTTACGATTCGGCGCGGCGCGCCGATATCCTGAGCCGCACCTTCGCCATCGATGTCGCCAACCGTTCCCTGCTCAGCGATTTTCTCCCCATGCAAAGCTTGCGCGCAGCCGGTCTGCATCTGATCGGCGCGTTCGGGCCGCTTCGACGCCTCGCCATGCGCGAAGGGCTGGCGCCCTCGTGGCGGCCGACGCGGCGCGCCGGCTAGGTTTTACGGGAATGCCAGCCGGCCGGTCTGCAGCAACCACATCACGCTGGTGAGCGTGACGACGGAGGCAAAGGTTCCGATCAGCACCGCGACGGATGCCGGCTCAATCCAGCTGTCGTTTTGCCGGGCGATCACGAACACGTTCAATGCCGGCGGCAGCGACGCCATCAGCACCGCGGTGGCCGCCCAGGGCTGCGCGAATGGGCCCAGCAGCAGCATCAACCCGAAGACCAGGAGCGGATGGATCAGCAGTTTTATCGCGATCACGCCGGGCACCTCCCAGGGCACGCGGCCGAACGGACGCAGCGCGACCGTCACGCCGAGCACGAACAGCGCCGTCGGCGCCGCGGCGTTTTGCAGAAACAACACCGTTCTGTCGATCGCGACCGGCAGATGAAGATGGAGCGCCGCCGCGAGCGCTCCGATGCAAGCCGACATGATCAGCGGATTGAGAACGATCTGCCGCGCCACGCCCCCGAGCGTGTGCAACAGGGACGGGTGTTTGCTGTCGGTGAGCGCGATCAGCAGCGGCACGATCGTGAACAGGAAGATGCTGTCGCAGCAAAAGATCAGCGCGGTGGGTGCGGCGGCCTTGGCGCCGAGCACGGCCAGCGCCAGCCCGGGGCCCATATAGCCGATATTGCCGTAGGCCCCCGAAAGGCCCGCCAGGGTCGCCTCGCGCAATGGCAGGCGGCCGATCAAGCGGCCCGCAAACAATGCAAGGACGAAGGCGCTGCTGGTACCGAGCGTGGTCGCAATCAGGAACGGCGGGTTGTTGAGTTCCTCGAACGGCGTCTTTGACATGATGCCGAACAGCAAGGCCGGCAGCGAAACATAGAGCAGGAAGAAATTCATCCACGCCAGACCCTGCTCCGGCAGGCCCTTCGCCTTGCCGCAGGCGAAGCCGATGAAGATCAGGCCGAAATACGGGAGAGCGAGATTGAGAATGTCGACCATGGGTGAGGTGTCTTTTTCATCGTTATTGGCCCCGACCGGCACCTGGCGGACCTGCCACAGCAAAGGTTAAATCGCTCCTTTGCCTCTAGCATCGGCCACAATCATGGTCTATTCGACGAGATATGATAAAAACGCGGACCGCCAAATTCCAGATTGGACAGATCGTCCGGCACCGGATCTTTTCGTTCCGGGGCGTGATCTTCGATATCGATCCGGAATTCAACAATACCGAGGAATGGTGGCTCTCGATTCCCGAGGATGTCCGGCCGCACAAGGATCAGCCGTTCTATCATCTGCTCGCCGAAAATTCGGAATCGGAATATGTCGCCTACGTCTCCGAGCAGAACCTGCTGCCTGACGATTCCGGCGAGCCGATCCGGCATTCGCAAGTCGCCGAGATCTTCGTGAAGGATAAATCGGGCGGCTATCGCCCACGCAATCCATCGCTGAATTGAGCGCCTCACACTGGGCGTAGCGCCCTCCCCGCATTGCGCCTCGCTCGAGCGCGCACAAGCGCATTCTTTCACCCAGCAAAAAAGGCGCCCGATCCGGGCGCCTTTTGTCTGTCGATAGAATGGTTGTGCTTATTGCTTCGCAGCCGGATTGGCCGCAGCCGCGCCGGCGGCGGGCTGGGTGGCCTCGAGCTTCTTGCGCGCTTCCTCGGCGCGTTTCTGCAACTCTTCCTGCAGCTTCTTCTGGGTTTCCTCGAACACCTTCGGATCGGTCGGCGGACCGTCATAGGCCTTGGCGAATTCGGCCAGCGGCAGCGGCAGCGTGAGCGGCGCGCCGTTGGAGTTGATGGCCTGCACCACCAGGCTCTGCCCCTTCTTCATGTTGGCGAGCAGTTCCGGGGTCGCTTCGTAGTCCGACATGCAGCCGTTGGCGAAGCAGATCACATAGGGGCTCTGCATCGGCGGGTTGTTGTCGACGATCACGCGGGTGCCGTGCACCAGCTGCATGCCGAGCGGCAGCGTGACGCGCAGGATCTTTTTCGGCTCGCCTTCGGGTTCGATGATCACGGCGGCGATGACCGGCTGGCCGAACTCGATGCGGCCATCCTTGCCGGTGAAGCAGACCTGCTTGGCGTTGGCGTCCTGGCCCTTCAGGCAGAATTTGGTCCAGGGCGCATAGATCAGCTGAACCTGCTGGTCCTGGGGCTGGGCAGCCGCGGCAGGAGCTCCAGCCGGCGGCGCGGCCTGCTGAGCGGCCGGCGCGGGCGCTGCCGGGGCGGCTTTCGGGGCAGCCTTCGGGGCGGCCTTGGCTTTCGGGGCGCCGGGCGCCGGAGCGGGCTGCTGGGCGTGGACGTCGGGAGTCAGCAACGTGGCGGTCAATGCCATTGCCGCCAACATGGCGAAAACCCGCCCACGCGGCCACGGCGACGCGGCCAAGATACGGAAATTCATTGCGGAAAACCCTTTCTGAACGGGAGCGCCCGAAACCGCTGCAGGCACCGACAGCTTAGCCGGCCGGGCGGCTGTCTCCGTGCCAAATGAGGCGGATACGTGACAGGCCCAGTGGTCATGGTCAATTGCACGTCTTCATACAGCGGCGGGCGAAAAGATCAATGGCGACAAGCCTGTTTGGCGCATGCCGCGGCCGGATGCCGGCGGCTATGGTAAAACTCGCCGGTGAGCAATACCGAATCAAATCAGCGTGCTGTGCCGCGGGTTTCCATGCGCAGCTGCGTTCGAGTTCTTGTTGGCGGCGTCATCGCTTTCGGCCTCTCGCCGGCGTTGGACGCCGGCAAGGCGGCGGCGAAGGAGAGTTACGCCATCGCCATGCACGGCGCGCCCGCCTTGCCTGCCGATTTCAGCCACATGCCCTACGCCAAGTCGGATGCGCCGAAAGGCGGCCGGCTGGTGCAGGGCATTCTCGGCACCTTCGACAGCCTCAACCCGCTCATCGTCAAAGGCCTCGCCCTCCAGCAAATCAGGGGCTTTGTGGTCGAGAGCCTGATGGCCCGGGGCAATGACGAGGCTTTCACGCTGTATGGCCTGTTGGCGAAGAGCGTGGAGACCGATGATTCCAGGAGCTACGTCACCTTCCATCTCGATCCCAAAGCGCGTTTCTCCGACGGGCAGCCGGTCACTGCCGAGGACGTGCTGTTCTCGTGGGCCTTGCTGCGCGACAAGGGGCGTCCCAACCATCGGCAGTATTATTCCAAAGTCGTAAAGGCCGAAGCGCTCGGCCCGCTGACGGTACGGTTCGACCTCAGCGGCGCCAACGACCGCGAACTTCCGCTGATCCTCGGCCTGATGCCGGTACTGCCCAAGCATGCCATCGATGTCGCGACCTTCGAGGAAACGTCGATGACGGCGCCGGTCGGTTCCGGTCCCTACCGAGTCAGCGCGGTGAAGCCCGGCGCGAGCGTGACGCTGACACGCAATCCCGATTATTGGGGCCGCGACCTGCCGGTCAATCGCGGCCTGTGGAATTTCGACGAGATCCGGTTCGACTTCTATCGCGAGTCCAACGGCTACTTCGAAGCGTTCAAACGCGGCCTCTATGATTTTCGCGTCGAAACCGAGCCGCTGCGCTGGCATGACGGGTACGATTTTCCGGCGGCCCGCAGCGGTGAAGTGATCCGCGACACCATCAAGACCGGGCTGCCGCAGCCGTCGGAATTCCTGGTGTTCAACACCCGCCGGCCGGTGTTTTCCGATATCCGCGTGCGTCAGGCGCTGACGCTGCTGTTCGATTTCGAATGGATCAACCACAATTACTTCTTCGGTCTCTATGGACGCTCGGCAAGTTACTTCGCCGGTTCCGAACTATCGGCCTATGGCCGGAGCGCCGACGATCGCGAGCGCGAGCTTCTAAAACCCTTCGCCTCGCATATTCCCTCCGATATTCTCGATGGCGGCTACCGCCTCCCCGTCAGCGACGGCTCGGGGCGCGATCGCGCCACGCTTCGCCGCGCGCTGACGCTGCTGTCGCAGGCCGGCTACGATCTCGACGGCACAAGGCTGCGGCAGCGTTCGACCAAAGCGCCGCTGACCTTTGAAATCCTGGTGACGACGCGCGACCAGGAGCGGATTGCGCTGGCCTATATGCGCGATCTCAAGCGCGCCGGCATCGAGGCCTCGGTGCGCGCGGTCGACGCGGTTCAATTCGACCAGCGCCGGCTCGGCTTCGATTTCGACATGATCCAGAACCGCTGGGACCAGTCGCTGTCGCCGGGCAACGAGCAGTCGTTCTATTGGGGCAGCGAGGCCGCGGACATCCAGGGCACCCGAAACTACATGGGCGCCCGGGACCCCGCCATCGACGCCCTGATCGCGGCCATTCTGGAGGCGCGCGAGCGTCCGGCTTTCGTGTCGGCGGTGCGGGCGCTGGACCGGATCCTGATGTCGGGCTTCTACGCTATCCCCTTGTTTAGCATCCAGCAGCAATGGATCGCGCGGTGGAATCGGATAGAACGGCCGGAGGCCACCGCGTTGACGGGGTACCTCCCGGAAACCTGGTGGCAAAGGCCGCAGCAACAACCGAAGTGATCCCGTGATCCAGACCAGCGCATCGCCGACCCTCGACGTATTGTTCAAGCGGATCCTGGCGCGAAAGCCGGACGCGCTGGCGCTGCTTGATCCCCTCAACAAAGCGCGCGTCACGGGCCAGCCGCCAAAGCGCCTGACCTTCGCTGAGGCCGATCGCGCGATCTCGGCGCTGTCGGCGCATTTCATCGAAGCGGGCCTGCCGAACAATTCCGTTATCGCGGTTCAACTGCCCAATACCGTCGAACTCATGCTGACGGTGCTTGCCGCGCACCGCGCCGGCCTGGTTGTCGCGCTGCTTCCGCTCTTGTGGCGGCAGGCGGAATTGACGGTCGCGCTCAATCGCACCGGCGCCCGCGCGATCGTGACCACGGCCAGGATCGACGGCGTCAGCCATGCCGACCTCGCGATGAACGCCGCCGCCGAAGCCTTTTCGATCCGCCATGTCTGCGGCTTCGGCGACGACCTGCCGGAAGGCATGGCCTCGCTCGACCTCGCCCTCGAAATTCAATCGTCCACCACCCGCGCCGTCGTCGAGGACGGCCGCAAGGCGGCGATCATCTCGTTCGACGTAACGGTTGAGGGTTTTCGCCCGGTGCCGCGGACCCATCTGCATCTGATCGCCGGCGGCCTCGCATTGTCGCTTGCAAGCGAGCTGCCGCAAGGCTCGACTGTGATGTCGGCATTCACGGCCATGACGTTTGCGGGCCTCGCCTCATCGCTGGCGCTCTGGCTGCTGACGGGCGGGACGCTGGCGCTGCATCATCCGTTCGACAGCGAGGTGCTGGAGCAGCAGGTCAACGAGCAGTCCTGCGATGCGCTGATCGCACCGGCGCAACTGGCGCTGTGGCTGGGCGAAATCGACATGCCGTCGCGGCTGCCGGGTTTGCGCAATGTGATCGGCCTCTGGCGCGCGCCGGAACAGGTTGCCTCCAGCCCGGTCTGGACCGCGGAACAGGCGACCCTGACCGACATCTATCTGTTCGGCGAAGCCGGCCTGTTCGCCGCCCGCCGCACCGCGGATGGCGCGCCCGCGCCTGTCTTGCTGGGACCGCAGGGCGCGCCCCGCGGGGTCCCGGGCTCCTCGATCGCGGGCGAAATCTTCCTGACGCCGAAAGGAACGTTGGCACTGCGGGGGCCGATGGTGACGCCCGCGGCCTACGCCCCTCCTCCGCCCCCGAGCGACTCGCTGGTGGCGCAGCCACCGTGCGATTTCGTCGACACCGGTTATGCAGCGCGGCGCGACCGTTCGACCGGCGCGATCTGCATCACCTCGCCGCCGTCGGGCATCATGGCGGTCGGCGGCTACCGGTTCCTGTCGCAGGACCTGCTGGAATGGGCGCGAAGGCTCGGACAGGGGGCACTGTTGACGGCGTTGCCCGACCGGCTCAGCGGCCACCGCCTGGCCGGACGCGCGCAGGACAATGCCCGCGCCCGCGAGGCGCTCGGCGCACTCGGGCTTAACCCGCTGATGGTGGAGGCGTTTCGCGATCGGGCAAGTCAGGCCTAGTTTCAAGTCGAAGGCCGGCGTTGACGCGCCATTAAGGCCGCCAAACTAGGATCGCGCGCTCCATCGATCGCGTCGATCCGAGTTTTTTCAAGATGTCCCAGCAAGGCCCGATCATCATCGTGTCGACCGCGCAGCGGCCCGCGTTCGCCGGTGCGCTTGACGATGCGAAGACTGTTTCCGATCATCGACGCGAGCTGGGCCGACGCGTCGCGTGCCGTCGCGCAACTGGCGCCCGCCGCGGTTCTGGTCGCGTCGTCGGAAGCCGTTGAACCCGGCCTCAAGACGCTCGCGAAACAGATCGCCGCGGCAAAACCCTATCTTCCGCTGATCGCCGTCGATCCCGGCCCGTCGCTGCCCGACAACGCCATTCCCTTCGCGCAAGGCGGCGGCAATGCCGATCGTCTGATAGCGCGGCTGCGCGCGGCGCTGCGGGTCAGAACGCTGCATTCAACGGTGCTGCGCCGGCTCGACGACGACCCGGCGGCGCGCGCTAGGCTTGATGATGCCGATCCCGCCCGTGACGCCACCGTGCTCCTGATCGGCCGCGGCGCGACCTACCCTTCGCTCTCGGTGTCGCTCGGCGAACGCATGGGCGTGGTCGGCGCGCTCTCGATCGAAGCCGCGGCGAAACATCTCAATACGCGCGACATCGACGGCATCGTGCTCGGCGAAGGTTTTTCCCCGCGCGTGGAAGACGCCTTTCTCACCGTGCTGGCCGAAGATGCGCGCTTCCGCAATTTGCCCGTCGTGTTGACGTCGGATGCGCTGGCGCCGGCCTACAATCTGCCAAATCTCGAGATCATCCCGGGCGAGCCCGCGCGCGTTGCCGCCAACGCTCTTCCGTTGATCCGCCAGCACGCCTTCGAGACTCATTTGGGCCGCACGCTGCGATCGATCGACGCCCGTGGCCTGCTCGATCCCAGGACCGGCCTGCTTACGCCGGCCGCCTTCGATCGCGATTTCGCCACCGCCGTTTTTCACACGCTGTCGCATGGCGGTGGATTGTCGGTCGCGCGCTTTGCCTTCGACGCAAGCCATCCCCGCGCGCAGCTCGACGGCGCACGGATTCTCAGCCGCCTGATGCGGCAGATGGATTTTGGCGCGGCGCAGGAAGACGGATCCGTCATCGTGGTGTTCGCCGAGACCGATCTGCGCACCGCCCATATGATCGCGCGGCGGCTGTCCAGCGTGATGCGCCATACCAGCCACGGCAAACGCGACACGCGGTCGGAGCCGGTCGTGACGCTGGCGACGCTGCTGCCGTCGGACACGGCCAAATCGCTGCTGGCGCGGCTTTCCGAGGAAGCCCGCCGCGCCGCGTCGTGAAATTCTCACGCCGCCTTGCGGTCCTCGGCGAGGTTGGCGAGCTGGCGCATGATTTCGGTGGTGCCGGCCAGACGTAGTTCCGGCGTCTCCCATTCCTGGAAGAACACCACCTTCATGTCCGGCCGCACCCGCGCCGCCTGGCCGTGCTGCCTGATGAAATAGACCAGCCGATCCGGCTGCGCGAACTTGTTGTCGCGGAAGGTGATGACCGCCCCCTTCGGCCCGGCATCGACCTTCTCGACATTGGCGCGGCGGCAATAATTCTTGATCGCGGCGATCTTGAAGAGATAGCGCACCTCGTCCGGCATCACGCCGAAGCGGTCGCGCAGTTCGGCGGCGAAATTGTCGATCTCGTCGTCGGTTTCGAGATTGGCCAGCCGCCGGTACAGCGACAGCCGCACCGACAGGTCGGCGACGTAATCTTCCGGAATCAATACGGGCATGCCGACGGTGATCTGCGGCGACCAGCGGTCGGCGGCCGGCTCTACCACGCCGGCCTTGAGGTTGAGGATCGCCTCCTCCAGCATCGACTGGTAAAGCTCGAAGCCGACTTCCTTGATATGGCCGGACTGTTCCTCGCCGAGCAGATTGCCGGCGCCGCGGATATCGAGATCGTGCGAGGCGAGCTGGAATCCGGCCCCTAACGTTTCCAGCGATTGCAGCACCTTCAGCCGCCGCTCGGCCTGCGCGGTGATCTTCTGCTGCGCCGGCAGCGTGAACAGCGCGTACGCCCGCAGTTTCGAGCGCCCGACCCGGCCGCGCAACTGATAGAGCTGCGCCAGCCCGAACATGTCGGCGCGGTGCACGATCAGCGTATTGGCATTGGGGATATCGAGGCCGAACTCGATGATCGTGGTCGACAGCAGGATGTCGTATTTGCCGTCATAGAACGCCGACATGATGTCCTCGATCACGGTCGGCGGCATCTGGCCATGGGCGACCGCGACCTTCATCTCCGGCACGTTCTTGTCGAGAAAGTCCTTGACCCCCGCGAGATCTTCGATCCGCGGCACCACATAAAAGGCCTGTCCGCCGCGATAGCGTTCGCGCAACAGCGCCTCGCGGATCATCAGGGGATCGTGCGGCGCCACGAAGGTGCGGACCGCCAGCCGGTCGACCGGCGGCGAGGCGATGATCGAGAGTTCGCGCACGCCGGTCAGCGCCAGTTGCAGCGTACGCGGGATCGGGGTTGCCGACAGCGTCAGCACGTGCACCTCGGCGCGCAACTGCTTCAGCCGCTCCTTGTGGCTGACGCCGAAATGCTGCTCCTCGTCGACGATCAACAGGCCAAGGTCCCTGAATTTGATCGATTTTCCGAGCAGCGCATGGGTGCCGACCACGATATCGACGGACCCGTCGGCAAGGCCTTTCTTGACCTGCGCCAGTTCCTTCGCCGGAATCAGGCGCGAAGCCTGCGCGATCTTGACCGGGAAACCGCGGAACCGGTCGGTAAATGTCTGGGTGTGCTGGCGCGCGAGTAGCGTGGTCGGCACCACGACGGCGACCTGTTTGCCGTCGAGCGCCACCGCAAAGGCCGCGCGCAACGCCACCTCGGTCTTGCCGAAGCCGACGTCGCCGCAGATCAGCCGGTCCATCGGCCGGCCGCTTTCCAGGTCCTTCAGCGTCGCATTGATCGAATTGAGCTGATCTTCGGTTTCCTCATAGGGGAAGCGCGCGCAGAACTCGTCATAGATACCGGCCTGCACCGGCAGTTTCGGCGCTTCATGCAGATGCCGTTCGGCGGCGATTTTTATCAATTCGCCGGCGATTTCGCGGATACGATTTTTCAGCTTGGCCTTGCGCGCCTGCCAGCCGGTGCCGCCCAGCCGGTCCAGTTCCACATTGGCGCTGTCGGAGCCGTAGCGCGACAGCAGTTCGATGTTTTCGACCGGCAGAAACAATTTGGTGTCGGCGGCGTAGTGCAGCTCCAGACAGTCATGCGGCGCGCCGGCCACCTCCAGCGTCTGCAAGCCGACGAAGCGGCCGATGCCGTGCTCGACATGAACCACGAGATCGCCGCTTGCGAGGCTGGTGACTTCGGAAATGAAATTGTCGAGCTTGCGGCTGGCCTTGCGCGGCCGCACCAGGCGGTCGCCCAAAATATCCTGCTCGCTGATGACGGCGACATGGTCGGTCTCGAAACCGGATTCCATGCCGAGCACCGCCAGCATGGTCTCGTTGCGCGGCGTCGCCTGCACCGTGCGCCAGGTGTTGACGCTGGCGAGATGCTCGAGCTTGTGGTCGCGCAGCATGCTGCCCATGCGGTCGCGCGAGCCTTCGCTCCACAGCGCGATCACCACTTTCTTGCGGCTGGCCTGCAAGGCCTGCACATGCGCAACCACGGCTTCGAATACGTTGACGGAACCGTCGGTGCGCTCCGGCGCAAAATTGCGCCCCGCCCGCGCGCCGGCGTCGACCACATGGACGGTGCCCTCGGGCACGGCGAACGGCGTCAGCCGCGCCAGCGCGGATTGCTCGAGATGCC
>CAWGSB010000032.1:0-155773 GCA_963825105.1 uncultured Alphaproteobacteria bacterium | reverse complement strand
CATGCTCTAACGCAACAGATTTGAAATCGCCGAATTTACTCGCAAATCTCAGGAGATGCCGTTGGGGTCTCGCTTGTCGTTCGCACGCGGCGCGTCACTTAGCTTGCTCGAGCTAACGGCTCGTGGTCCTAGTGATATTCGACGGGATTGCCGTATCGTTTGAGGCTTCCAGTTTGGGCGTTCAAGTCACGCCAATCCTCGCTAAAAGGCCTTACCGGCATTTCCGAAGCTACCTGAACCGAACATAATCCGCACATCGCCAAAGTGACACGAATGACCCCAACCCGAACGTTCGGGCCAGCGCCTCAGCTTTCGTCCTATTCGCGCCGATTGTAATTCACTTTGTGATTTTCGCGATATCCGGATAGTACCCGATGGCCGAGATTGCTTGGTGTTCGCTGGTCCATGCATATTATCCGAGCTTCGGATCGAGCGTCGTCGACCACAGCGCTACGTCGGCGCGATCGCGCAGGGTTACGGTCATCTGTCCGGTGGCGCCGTCGATCTTGACGTGACCGAAGAACTGCATGCCGGCGGAAGGAGGCAGGTTCTGCTTGTCCAGACCCGGCGCCTTGATGAACCTCACTTCGGGTCCAAAGGTGTTGTCGAGTTCGTTCGGTCCAAACGTTCCGGCATGCAACGGCCCTGAGACGAATTCCCAGAACGGCTCGAAATCCTGGAACTGCGCCTTGTCGGGGTTGTAGTAGTGCGCGGCGGCGTAATGCACGTCCGCCGTCAGCCACACCGTATTGGTGACGCCCGAGGTCTTGATGAAGCGCAAGAGGTCGGCGATTTCGAGTTCGCGGCCGCGCGGGGCGCCGTCGCCTTGCGCAAAGGCTTCCGAGCCCTTTTTGTTGGCAGCGTCGTCATAGACGATGATGCTGAGCGGCATGTCGGAGGCGATCACCTTCCAGGTGGCGCGCGAGTTCAACAGTCCCCGCTTCAGCCATGCGAGCTGATCGGAGCCGAGGAAGTAGCTGTCCGGACCGTAAGTCGTTTGCAGGTTCGGGCCGTTGGGGCCGCGGTAGCTGCGCTCGTCCAGCATGAAGACGTCGAGATGCGGCCGTAGCTGAGGGTGCGATAGATCCGGCCCGGCTCGTCGATGCTCTCGCGCATCGGACACATCTCGTGGAACGCGCGGGCCGAGCGCGCGGCGAGCAAATTGACGTCGCGTACCTTGTAGGCGGCGGGAATCTCTTTCGACGCCGACCAGTTGTTCATGACTTCGTGGTCGTCCCACTGCACGAAGATCGGCACCTCGGCGTTGAAGGCGCGCACATTCTCGTCGAGGAAATTGTATTTGTGGGCCGCGCGGAATTCGTCGAGCGTCTTGGCGACCTTTGCCTTCTCGGGAATCGTGACGTTCTTCCAGATCTTTCCGTCAGGCAATTTCACCTCTGATGGAATGACGCCGTCGGCATAGATGCTGTCGCCGGAATGCAGCAGGAAATCCGGCCGGTGCTTGGCCATGGTGGCGAAGGTGACCATGCCGCCATCGTCGGGATTGATGCCCCAGCCCTGGCCCGCGACATCGCCGCCCCAGACGAAGCTGACATCGCGCCGGTCGCCGGGCGCAGTGCGGAAGCGGCCGACCACCGGCTCGCTCGAGACGCCGGTATGCGCGAGGTCGCGGAACCGGACCCGATAAAAAATGTCCTGCCCGGCCGGCAGATTTTCCAGCAGCATTTTCGCGGTGAAGTCGCTCTCGGGCAGCGCTGCGATTGGCGGCAACACCCGCGCATTGTTGAAGGACTTTGACGTGGCGACCTCGACCATCATTTGCGACGGCCGGTCGGCGCGCGCCCACACCACGCCGCCTTCGGCGCCGACGTCGCCGGATTGCACGCCATGGGTGATTTGCGGCCGGTCCGCGGCGCGGCTGAGATACGGCATCGCGATGGCGCCGAGCGCGCCGGCGCCGGTCGCTGCCGCGGTGGAAAGAAAACGCCGGCGCGAAAGTCCGCGGGCAATGTCGCGAGAAATCTTGATCGTCATGCGAGCCTCCTTGATCGGGCAGCAGGATGCGCAATCCCTCTGACAGACCTAGGAAGATTGTGTGACGTTTCAATTACAAGAACTCTATCAGCAGGCGATACCCCGAGTGACCGCTGTTGGCACTTTTGCGAAGTGTCCGATCGGCCCTTCGGTTGCGATGTGAATGCTTGCGACCAGAATAGCCGCAGTTCATATAACGAACGCCATGCTCGTCGCGGATGGTGGCGTGATGGATGTGGCCGCAGATCACGCCGTCGGCGCCGTGATAGCCGCGGCTCGTTGTGCGATTGCGGCCAGTACCAGCTGGATTGCAGCGCCCAGCCGTCGACGATATCGCCGACCAGATAGATGGTGTCGGCATCATGACCGCGGAGAAAGTCGAGCAATCGTCCGGCTTGCGAACCGCGGGCCCCGAGGTGGACATCGGAGATGAACGAAGTGCGAAAGCGCCGTTCCGGACACTCTTCGCTCATAGCGTAATTTTCATGCGCGAGTAGCTGACCGATTCCCGTGACGGCACAATCAGCGCCGTACGTAGCAATGGAACCCACCGTAAATTCCCGATCGGTCCTGCTCGAAACCAACGGCGCTTCGTTCCTCGTCGCGACGCCAGATCTGCCGCAGCGGCGCAAGCTCCGCACTCTCCATTGGAGACTCCGTGCCGGCGGTGCGAAAAATCACGCGAACGTCGTCGCTGCCGGTGCGATCGATGGCATTCCAGAGCGCGCCGATCTCCTCGGGCGCCATCCAGTCCTGCGAAGTCCAGGAGAACCACGGCATCGACCTCGCGCGCCGGAAGGCTTTCCAGAAACTGCCGAAGATTGGCGTGGACCGGAATGATCAATCCGGCGCCATCGCGCATGCGTTCAAACTGGCTGCGCTGCAGATAGGGCGGCAGACAGCGATCGCCGGGACCGGGGTAACTGCGATGCAGCGCCTGCCATGCAAAATAGTTGGTCTCGTTCGGGTGTCCATTGATCAGGCGCAACAACCGCTCATGAAGCACTTCGTTGAGCGGCGCGCCCGCCCCCAGCAGGGCGCGCTGCTGGGGCGGAATGCCCAGGCTGAACAGCAGGGCGGGAGTTGCGGTGATCAGTCGCGCCAACGGCGAATGAAACAGCCTGTCCAGACGATCCAGTGCCTGAAGCCGTTCGGGAGCGTCCGGTTTGCCGTTCAGCAATGCCGCGAGATCGATCCGGGCAAATTTCGCCAACAGGTGCGCCAGGCCGATGAAGCGGCCGAGCATGCCGTGGCGGTAAAACCCGTCGGTGAAATAGGCATGCCGCGGACGGCCGATGATGTTGCGCTTGTCCCAGTAAGCGCGCGCATCGGCATCGAGCGCCGGCCGCAGCCGTTCGCGATAGAGCTCGGAGTTGGCGCGCGAGGCGGCCTCGCCGAAGAACTGCCAGAATTCGGCGTAATTGGAGAAGGCACGAAGCCCGGCAAGCTTGAGCTTGAGCAGCGAAAGGTGGGCCTCGTTGAGATCGACCGCGTAGACCTGGGCCGGTTGTGCGGTCAGATATGACAGCGCGTTGCATCCGCCAGATGAAATGGTGACGATGGTCGACCCGACCGGCAAACGAAGCGCGGCGAGATCGGCTTCCGGATCCTCCCAGATCTGGGTATAGACCAGGCGGCGAAACCAGAACGCGAAAAGCCTGTCCCAAAAAGTCGCTTCGGCCTCGTCCCTGCTGTTGCGGACCGCGTTCGCGATAAGCTGCGTATTCATCCATCCCCCGAATCAACAATTTGACGAGGGTATCGCGGGCTCACTGCAGTTTTGCGACAGTCAACGATGGCCAAGACGGCGCGAGGCATGTCGTCGTCAGTCGATATTTCCCGATCGTTCGCGGTGCATCGCCCGCCCGTCACACCCCTGTCGCGCGAACATCAGAAGGGAGTGGCGACACACGCGATCAAGAGGTGCACGAATGTCCGCATATTCCCCCGAGATCGGCGCAGATACCTCGTGGCCGGCCGAAGCTACCCGCCGCATGAACCGGATGTACCGCCGGCAGCGCCACATCTACGACGGCACAAGGCGATATTATCTGCTCGGCAGAGACCGGCTGATCGCCGGTCTGCAGCCCGCTCCCGGCGCAAGCGCCCTGGAAATCGGCTGCGGAACCGGAAGAAATCTCGTTTTGGCGGCCGGGCTTTACCCCGACGCGCGATTTTTCGGCATCGATGTTTCCACGGAAATGCTGACGTCTGCAATTTCTGCCATTTCGCGGCGCGGCCTGACGAAACGAGTTCGCGTCGCGCACGGCGACGGAACTGCGTTCGACCCGCAGTTCATATTCGGCCTCCCGTCCTTCGATCACGTGATGATTTCCTATAGCCTCTCGATGATCCCGGACTGGCGTCGTGTTCTCATGGCGGCCGCAAGCCGCCTCACGCCCGGCGGCCGTTTGCACGTCGTCGATTTCGGCAATCAGGAGCGATTGCCCGATATTGCCCGCGCGCTGCTCAAGCGCTGGCTTGCGCTGTTCGACGTCACGCCGCGCGACGATCTCGAGCGCGTGCTGTCGGCGATGGCCGAAAGCCGGAGCGCCGATCTGAGGTTCGAACGCCCGTTCCGCGGTTATGCCCAATACGCCGTGCTGACGCTCCCACAGCAGCCGATAGCGTTTTCGAGCGAAGTGGAGACCGGTTCGCGTGAAGAAAACGCGTCAAAGAAGGGATATGGAGCCTCGGTTCTGATTCAACAGAACCGAGGCTCCAAGACGCCGTGAGCGCATGGCTGGCACTTCTGGCGGCGGGATTGCTTGAGATCGCCTGGGCCTTCGGCCTGAAATATTCCGACGGGCTCACCCGATTCTGGCCGACCGCTGCGACCGGACTAGCGATCGCGCTCAGCTTCGGATTGATGGCCGTCGCACTCAAATCGCTGCCGTTCGGCACGGCCTATGTCGTGTGGACCGGGATCGGCGCCGTCGGCAGCATCGTCGTCGGAATGCTTGTCTACAGCGAGCCGGCTGACCCGGTTCGACTACTGTGCCTTACGCTGATCGTGGCAGGGATGGTCGGGCTCAAGCTCAATTCGCCGGTGTGAAGCGCCGGAACGATTTACGGCTAGAGCATGATCCGGAAAAGTGGACACCGGTTTTCCGAAAAGGGATCATACTCAAACAAAAAGATAGAGCGGGATGACAATTCGAAGAAAAGTCATCCCGCTCTAGTGTCCTGATTTTGAAGTCAGCTTCATTCTAGGCGTTTGCGGCGAGTGTGCGAAGGCAGAAGCGGTGGATGCTGGCCAAGATGTCGTCGGCGGCCTTGGTCCAGCGGAACGGTTTGGGGTTGGCATTGGTAGCCTCGATGTAAGCCTTGATCGCAATTTCGAGTTCGGCGACGGAGCGGAACACGCCTCGTTTCAGGGCTCGCTCGGTCAACAGTGCGAAGAAGCGCTCGACCTGGTTGATCCATGACGCTGAGGTTGGCGTGAAGTGCACGTGCCAGCGCGGCGCTTGGCGAACCAGTCGCGGATCGGTTTGGTTTTGTGGGTTGCGTAATTGTCCATGATGATATGAACGTCAAGGTTGGCCGGCACATTGCGCTCGATCTCGTCCAGGAATTTGCGGAACTCGCTCGCGCGGTGGCGGGCCATGCACTTGCCGACGATGGTGCCGGCTTTCACATCGAGCGCCGCGAACAACGATGTCGTCCCGTGCCGCTTGTAATCGTGGGTTCTCCGCTCGACCTGTCCAGGCCGCATCGGCAACAGCGGTTGTGCGGTCGAGCGCCTGCACCTGGCTTTTCTCATCGACACACAACACGATAGCGCGTTCTGGCGGCGACAAATAGAGCCCGACGATATCGCGTACCTTCTCCACAAACAGCGGATCGGTGGAGAGCTTGAAAGTTTCGACGCGATGCGGTTGCAGACCAAAGGCGCGCCAGATGCGATGCACCGTCGAAGGCGCATGATCGATCTCTTTGGCCATGCTCCTGAGGCTCCAGTGGGTGCCACCCTTTGGCCGCGTCTCCAGCGTCTTGCGGATCGTGCTCGCGATTTCGTCGTCACCTATCTCGCGCGGTGCGCCGGGACGCGGCTCGTCGTAGAGACCGTCCATTCCTCGCTCGGCAAAGCGATTGCGCCAGGTACCGACCGTGTGCGTGCAGACCCCAAGCTTCGACGCGATCGCCTTGTTCTTCGACCCGCCAGCTGCCGCCAGCACAATGCGCGCTCGCTCCGCCAGAGCCTGCGGCGCGCCGTGCTTGCGCGTCAGAGCGTCAGTTCGCGCTTCTCCACATCATCGAGTACAATTGCGACAGCTCGTCCCTTGCCCATTCCGCTCGTCTGCCGCTAGATGTCCGATATGCCGATCAAAAGTCATCCCGCTCTAGCGTTTCACGCGCAAACCCCGCCACGCTTCGACGCCGCCGAACAGGCCAAGCGCCATCACAAAAGGAAGGAAGTGATACAGGAAGCGGAACATCAGGAGCGCCGCGATCAGCGGCTCCCTGTCTTCGCCGCCAAGTCCAAGCAATATCGCTGCGTCGAATACGCCCAATCCCGCCGGCGTATGGCTCGCGAAACCCAGCAGCGTCGCGGCAATGAAGACGGCGGTCAGGCGCAAGATTCCGATATGCATCCCGGCCGGGATCAGCACGTACATCGCAAGCGCCGCGGCGCCGAGATCGAAGATCCCGATCGCGATCAGCAGCAACACCATGGGCCCGGACGGCAGCCGGACCGGCCACCGCCGGGTCCCCAAGCGTCTCGGTGAAAGCCAACTCCAGACCAGAAAGACGGCGACCCCGAGAAGCACCGCCACCGCCAGCCACCGATTGAGCTGCAGCGGCAGATAGTCCATCAGGCTGATGGCGCCAGGCTCGTAAAACAGGCTGAGTCCGAGCGCCGTCAGGTTGCCCAGCCAGAATGTAAGCCCCGTCAAAAAGCAGATATTCGCCACGTCGATCGCGCCGAGTCCGTTGCATGAATAGATTCGATAGCGGATGACCGGCGAGATCAGCGCCACCGCGCCCACCCCATGTGCAATCGGATAGCTGGTGAAGCTCGCAAGAGCTGCGATCCGATAGGGAACGTCGGGGCGCCCGATGGTGCGAAGCGCCAGCAGATCGTAAAGGGTCAAACTGCCGTATGAAAACGCCACCAGCATCAGAGCCAGCGCGATTAGCCCGACGTCCGTGCGCCCGACGATTGCAAATACTTCGTCGTAGTCGACGTTCTTCAGTGCATGCGTCAGCACGAACACGGCTACCACAGCGATGGCAACGCTGACGACGACACCCAGGCCCTTCAGTCGGGCGCGGCTGCCGGACGTGTTGAGCAGCACATTGATTTCCAGGGCGTGCATCCGTTCCGGCAGCGACATCGAAGGTCCTGCCGCCTGATTCGGGGCGGTCGATACCATCCTTTGCCACGTTGATGTGACAGCCGCGTTACCCCATTTTGGAACAGCGCGGCTCAATCATCCGCTGCTATATCGACGTCACCGCTGTCGATCGACGTGACGCGCCACCTACCACAGCGACTGCCGCGCCCGTTCCGGCCAGATCTTGTCGTAATCCGCGCCGCCGACGCGGTTTTCGCTCATCTCGGCGAGGATCTGACCCGGCGTCGGCAAACTCCTGGGGTCGACCCGCTTGTCGGGATTCCACAGGTCCGACCGCACGATGGCGCGGGCGCACTGGAAATAGGTCTCATTCACGGTCATGACGATGACCGTGCGCGGCGCCTTGCCATCCATCTTGAAGGACGCAAGCAGGTCCGCATCGTCGGACAGCTGCGCGCGGCCGTTGACGCGCAGCGTGCTGCCGGAGCCCGGGATCAGAAACAACAGCGCCACCCGGGGGTCGCGCACGATGTTGCGCAGCGAATCGACGCGGTTGTTGCCGCGGCGATCCGGCATCATCAATGTCTTGTCATCGTGAATTCGGACAAAGCCGGGCAGATCGCCGCGCGGCGAGCAATCCAGCCCCTCCGGCCCGCAGGTCGCCAGCGCCGCGAATGGCGACCTGTCGATCAGGACGCGGTATTGCGGCGTGATGCGGTCGGCGACCTTGACGGTGGAACCCTCGTTCGGCTGGCCGTAGATCGCTTCAAGCTGCTCGACCGTCGCGATGACCGACATTGCCGCTCTCCTGATAGCTGCCCCACCGGCGCATCAACCGCCACTGATGATCCGCAGCAGCTCGCGCGCATGGTGTTCGGCACTGCCGACATTGACGATGGTGACGTCAGGCATGGCGGCGGCATCGTCCACGGCGCGGCCGCAGCCGGTGCTCGATCTCTCCGTCGCTGCCGCGCGCCCGCGCCGCAAGGCGTTCGGCGAGAATTTCAGGCGGCGCCGTGATCGAGACCACCGTGACATCGGCATAGGCGCGGCGCATCGCGCTCGATCACCGTGCGCGAAACGTTGGCGACCACCGTGCGGCCGGCGCGGATATCGTCGTCGATCGCACGCGGCAAGGCGTAGCAATGGCCATGCGCTTCCCAATGCACGGCGAATTCGCCCTGCGCTGCGCGCCTGCCGGAAGGCCTCGAGGCTCACCTGCTCATTATCTTCGGACGTCGAGGCTTCCCGCGTCACCACGCGGCGCGGAAAAACGATATTGCCGTCATCGGCGCAGGCGGCCCGGGCCAGGCCGATCAGCGTATCCTTGCCGGCGCCGCTCGGACCGACCACCAGAACGAGCCGGCCCGGGCCGATCGCGGCCGGTCCGATCACCGGATATGGTCGGCGTTTCCGTCACGCCACGCGATGTCCTTCACGCCAGACGCTGCGCACCACCGGAATGTCGCGGGCGACATGCACGCGAATCAGGTCGGCGCGCTTGCCGGCCGCGATCTCGCCCCGGTCGGCGAGGCCGACCGCTTCGGCGGGCGTCTTGGTGACGGTGCGGACGGCGGACGCGAGATCGATTGTCGGCACGCGCTGCGGCAATTGCAGCGCCGCCATCAGCAGGCTCGAGGGAATGTAGTCGGACGACAGGATATCCAACAGCCCCTCGCGGGCGAGATCGACCGCGGCGATGTTGCCGGAATGCGAACCGCCGCGCACCACATTCGGCGCACCCATCAGGATGCCGATGCCGGCCTGGTGCAATCCGCGCGCGGCCTCGATCGTGGTCGGAAATTCCGCCACCGAAACCCGGTCACGGATGGCGTCGGTGACGTTCTCGTCGGTGGTGTCGTCGTGACTGGCGAGCGGGATCTCGTACTGATGCGCCAGCGCCACGATCTCGCGCATGTTGGTCGCCGCATGGGCCTTCTGATAGGCAAAGCGCCTTTCGAACAGGGTGTCGAGTTCGGCGTCGGTCATGCCGGCGCCCTTGCCGCGGTAATAGTCGCGCAGCTTGCCTTCGTCGCGAAACTGGCGCTGTCCCGGCGTGTGGTCCATCAGCGACATCAGCCGCACATCGGGCCGCCCGATCAGCTCCTTGGCCTCCTCGACCACGCTCGGCATCGGGATTTCGCAGCGCAGATGCAGGAAGTGATCGGCATCGCAGCAGGTTCGGCATCGCGCGCCGATGCGATCGCCGCGGCCAGCACGCCCGCCCTGCCGTCGACCTCCTCGGCGCCGTCCTCACGCCAGACCCGCAGCGAATCCAGCACCGTGGTGATGCCCGAGGTCGCCAATTGTCCGTCATAGGAGACGACGGCGGCGATCGGGTCCCAGAACACCTTTGGGCGCGGCACGTAATGCGCTTCGAGATGATCGGTGTGCAGCTCGATCAGGCCGGGCATGATCAGGTCGCCGCCCGCGTCCTCGCTGCCCGCGGGTGCATTGCCCTCGCCAACTTCGGCGATACGGCCATCTGCAAAAGCGATCCAGCCGCGCTCGATCACGCGATCCGCCAGAACGATCCTGGCGTTGCCAAGCACGGTCTCGGTTCTCTGTCGAAGTCATCTCAAGTCTTCCTTTATGCCGCAGCGGCAAACGACGTCACGTCGACGACCCGGTCGGCGATCAGACGGCGTATCTCATCGTCGTGGACGATGGCGACCATGGCAACGCCCGCGCGCTTCTTTTCGGTCGATCAGATCGACCACCACGGTGCGATTGACGGCGTCGAGCGAAGCGGTCGGCTCGTCCAAGAGCAGGATCGGCAGATCGGAGATAAAGCCGCGCGCGATGTTGACGCGCTGCTGCTCGCCGCCGGAGAAAGTCGATGGCGGCAGTGCCCACAGGCGTTCCGGAATGTTGAGGACGCGCAACAAAGCGCTGGCTTGTTCGCGCGCCTCGGCACGCGCCACCCCGTTGATGATCAGGGGCTCGGCCACCACGTCGATCGTCGCAACCCGCGGCACCGCGCGCAGGAACTGGCTGACATAGCCGATCGTGGCGCGGCGGACACTGAGGATCTGCCGCGGTTCGGCGTTGGCGAGATCGATCTGCACGCCCTCATGACGGATACCGATGCGGCCGCCATCGCAGCGGTAATTGCCGAAGATCATTTTCAGGATCGAGGATTTGCCGGCGCCCGAGGGACCGGACAGCACCACGCACTCGCCGGCGTTCGACCTGAAAGGAGACGCCACGCACCACGGGCAATTGCACCCCACCCTGCAAATGCATGGTGAAGGTCTTTTCTGCGTTGCTGATGTCGATCATCGCAGTCATTGGCGCACTCATGCCGGCAAAATCGAAGAGACGAGCAACTGGGTATAGGGCTCGCGCGGGTCGTCCAGCACCTGATCGGTCAGCCCGGTCTCGATGACGCGGCCGCCCTTCATCACCATGACCCGATGCGACAACAGCCGCGCCACCGCGAGGTCGTGCGTGACGACGATCGCCGCCAGCCCCAGCTCGCTGACCAGGTTGCGCATCAGATCGAGCAGGCGCGCCTGCACCGAGACGTCGAGCCCGCCGGTCGGCTCGTCCATGAAGACGAGGCGCGGTTCGGTGACCAGATTGCGCGCGATCTGCAGCCGCTGCCGCATGCCGCCGGAATAAGTGCGCGGCGCATCGTCGATGCGCCCGATGTCGATCTCGACACGCTCCAGCCAGGATGATGCGGTATCACGGATACGGCCATAGTGATTCCAGCCGACCGCCATCAGCCGCTCGCCGACATTGGCGCCGGCCGACACCGCCATCCGCAGTCCCAGCGCGGGATCCTGGTGCACATAGCCCCAGTCGGTGCGAAACAGAAACCGCCGCTCGGCTTCGCCCAGCGCCGCGAGATCGCGCAGCACCCCGTCGCGCATCCGGTACGACACCCGCCCGGCGCTCGGCGCGAGCTGCGCCGACAGCAGTTGCAGCAGCGTGGTCTTGCCCGATCCGGATTCGCCGACGATCGCCAGCACCTCGCCGGGATAGAGCGCAAAGGACACGTCGCGGCAGGCGGTCAGCCGGCCATAGGATTTGCTCAGCCTGTCGGCGACCAGCAGCGGCTGATCGTGATCCCCGGCGCGTTTCACGTTCAGCCATGCGCGCTCTCCCTGTGCGGAGCCGCGTTTTCGGTGCCGCGATGACCCTGGCTTTGGCGGGTCTCGCAGTAATCGGTGTCGGAGCAGACGAACATCCGGCCGCCCCTGTCGTCGGTGACGATTTCGTCGAGATAGGAATCTTCCGCCCCGCACAGCGCGCAGGGCGCGTCGAACCGGTAGCGCGCGAACGGATGATCCTCGAAGTCGAGCGACACCACCGACGTATACGGCGGAATCGCATAGATGCGCTTCTCGCGGCCGGCGCCGAACAGTTGCAGCGCCGGACAATCGTCCATCTTCGGATTGTCGAATTTCGGCGTCGGCGACGGGTCCATCACGTAGCGGGCGTTCACCTTCACCGGATAGGCATAGGAGGTGGCGATATGGCCGAAGCGCGCGATGTCCTCGTAGAGCTTGACATGCATCAGCCCGTATTCGGCGAGCGCATGCATGCGGCGCGTCTCGGTCTCGCGCGGCTCGAGGAAGCGCAGCGGCTCGGGGATCGGCACCTGATAGACCAGCACCTGGCCATCGTGCAGCGGCGCTTCGGGAATGCGGTGCCGGGTCTGGATCACGGTCGCCTCCGCGGTCGAGGTCGTCGTTGCGACGCCCGCGGTCTTGGCGAAAAACTTGCGGATCGACACCGCGTTGGTGGTGTCGTCGGAGCCCTGGTCGATCACCTTCAGCACGTCGTCGGGCCCGAGGATCGACGCGGTCACCTGCACGCCGCCGGTGCCCCAGCCATAGGGCATCGGCATTTCGCGGCTGGCGAACGGCACCTGATAGCCGGGGATCGCGATCGCCTTGAGGATGGCGCGGCGGATCATCCGCTTGGTCTGCTCGTCGAGATAGGCGAAGTTGTAGACCGGCGCGTTCATTCGGCGGCCTCCTGCATCGGCCGGCTGCGCGTCCGCCTCGGCGAATTCCTGGCGCAGTTTGCGCAGCAGGCCGAGTTCGGACTGGAAGTCGACATAATGCGGCAGCTTCAGATGCTCGACGAAGCCGGTCGCCTGCACATTGTCGGAATGCGACATCACGAACTCCTCGTCCTGCGCCGGCGCAGCCGACTTCCTCGCCGAGTTCGCGGGCGCGCAAGCGCGCGGTCGACCAGCGCCATCGACATGGTCTTGCGCTCGCTCTGGCCGAACGCGAGGCCGTAGCCGCGCGTGAAGCGCGGCGCCTCGGTGGCCGAGCCGTTGAACTGGTTGACCATCTGGCATTCGGTCAGCGCGATCGGGCCGAGCGGCACGGCGAAGCCGACATCCTCGGCGAAGAATTCGACCTCGACCTCGCCGAAGCGGATTTCGCCGGCGAAGGGATGGTTGCGGCCGTAGCCGCGCTGCGTCGAATAGCCGAGCGCCAGCAGAAAGCCTTCGTCGCCGCGCGCCAGGTTCTGCAGCCGCAGGTCGCGGTCGGCGGGAAAGCTGAGCGGCTCGCGCGTGAGATCGCCGACCGGCGCATCGGCTTCCGCTTCGCGGCGACGGCTCGATCAGGCCGTCGCGGCCGAGAATGTCGGTGACGCGCGGCATCGTCGCGGGCGAGCATCCGACGTCGCGGGCGGCTCGGGCATCGAACGCCTTCGGCCAGTTGCGGATCGAGCAGGCGATGGGTGTAGTCGAAGGTCGGGCCGAGCATCTGGCCGCCCGGCAGGTCCTTGAAGGTCGCCGAAATGCGCCGGCGCATCTGCATCTCGCCGGTATCGACCGGCTCGGTCGCGCCGAAGCGCGGCAGCGTGGTGCGAAAGGCGCGCACCAGGAAGATCGCCTCGATCATGTCGCCGCGCGCCTGCTTGATGGCGAGCGCCGCCAGCTCGCGGTCGTAGAGCGAGCCCTCGCACATCACCCGGTCGACGCCGAGGCTAGCTGCTCGGAGATCTGGGCGAGCGACAGTTCGGGCAACGTCGCGGTCGCCGCGGCGCTCATGCGCCAGCAGCGCGATGGGCGTTCTCGATGGCGCGTTCGCCGCCCTTGACCGCGACATACATGCGTCAGTCTCCCTTCGCGGCAAGCCGCGTGGTGCGCGGCAGCGCCACAATGGCGTCGTCGGCGACCAGCACGAGATCGATGCCGCGCGGAAACAGCGCGGCGTTGATGGCAAGCCGTTCGAACAGATCGGCCGGCTGGATCGAGGCCCGCAGCATGGCGGTGCCCTCGATGCCGGGGCCGCGCAATTCGAAGGGTTGACCTTGCGTCAGGCTTTCGACCTGCAGGATCAGCGTGGTCGAGCGATCGGGATACTCGTTGCTGCCGAATGCGAAGCGATCGAGCGCCGGCAGCGCCTGCGGCATCGCCGATCAGCGCAAAGCTGCAGATCGAGGGATCCGCGATCACCGGCGCGCCGGTGTGGAAGTGGAGCCATTCGGCGACGTCCGGCGTCTCGGACATCGGCGGATCGAGCCAGACCGGCGTGTCGTAATCGAACAGCGTCAGCGCGATCGCGGCGGTGCCGCGCATCACGCGGCGGGTGCGCCGGTCATCGCCGCGATGCGCTGAACGCTGCCGGGCCGCGCCATCGCATCCATCACCGAGCGGAAGGTCGATCTGCGCCGACAGCACCTTGTCGGCGAAGCCTGCGGGCAGTTCGGCAACCGTCGTCATCGCTCAGTCCTCCCCGCGCACCAGCGTGAAGAAATCGACCCGCGTCGCCGCGGTCTCCTGCGCCTTCCGGTTTCGCTCGGCGATCCTGGCCGCGCGCAGCGGCGCCAGCACCTTTGCTTCCACCGCGTCCGCAAATTCATTCGACTGCCACAGCGCGTCGCACAGCGCGACCAGCCGCGCCTTCTGCCTGTCGCGGCCGAGCACATAGCCGAAGCCCATTTCGCCGGTCGCAAGCCGCACCGCCGCGCGCGTGACCGTGGCCTCGCCGAGATTGAACGGCGCGCCGTCGCCGCCGATGCGGCCGCGCACCATCACCAGGCCGTTCTCCGGCTCGCGCAGATCTTCGTAAGCCGGCACCGCGATCGGCGTCGAGATAACCGGCAATGTCGGCGGCATCGGAATGCGCCAGCACCGCCATCGCCGCCTTGCGCTGCGCCTGCTTGCCGTTTTCGCCCTGCGGTCATGTCGCCTGGTCATATTCGAGCCTTGCCGGAATCAAGTTGTCTATGATACTAGACAACTTGATAGCGACGCGCCATGACTGTTTCGTGACAACGGGATGATTTTTCCGATGCCCCTCCCCGGCCTTTCCACGCCATGAGCATGCAGGACGCGCCTCCGGCGTGGCGCTGTGGCGGCAGGTCGCCGACGGCATCGAGCGCGGCATCGCCGACGGCAGCGTTTGCCGCCGGCGAACGGCTGCCGGGCGAAATGGAAATCGCCGAGACCTATCGCGTCAACCGCCACACCGTGCGCCGGGCGCTGGCGACGCTGGCCGAGCGCGGCCTGGTGCGCGCCGAGCGCGGCAGCGGCACCTATGTCGAGGCGCCACGGCTCGCCTATCCCCTGCGCTCGCGCACGCGATTTTCCGAAATCGTCGGCGCCGGCGGCCGCGAGCCGCGCGGCCAGCTGATCGGCGCTTCCGACGAGCCCGCGACGCGCGAATTGGCGCGGCAGCTTGGCCTGAAGACCGGCGCGCCGCTGATCCGGATCGAGGCGCTGCGACTGGCCGACCGCACGCCGATCTGCGTCGGCACCACCTGGCTCTCGGCGGAGCGCTTTCCCGAAGCGGGGCGGATCTACGAGCGCGTGCGCTCGATGACGAAACTGCTGGCGCATTACGGCGTTCGCGACTATCGCCGGGCTTCGACCCGCGTCACCGCGGCCATCGTCGACGCCACCGACGCCGCGCGGCTCGACCTTGCGCTGGGACGCCCGGTTCTCGTGGTCGACAGCACCGACGTCGATGCCGGCGGCAAGCCGCTCCTGACCACGCGCGCGCGCTTTGCCGCCGAGCGCGTCGAATTCGTCGTCGAGAACGGCTGAGCGCGCTCTATACGACCGCGCGCCGCCCGATGATCGCGAAACGGAGCTTGCCGGAGATCCAGTCGATCGACGCGACCGTCACCAGGATCATGAGGATCAGGAACGAGACCTGTCGACATTCCAGCACCCGGATCTGCTCGGAGAGCTGCAGGCCGATGCCGCCGGCGCCGACGATGCCGATGATCGTCGCCGAGCGGGTGTTGGACTCGAAGAAGTAGAGCACCTGTCCGGCGATCACCGGCAGCACCTGCGGCATCAGGCCGAAACGCACGGCCAGCAGGCCGCGTCCCGCCGCTCGCCAGCACCGATTCCCGCGCACGCTCCTCGGTCGGATTCGATCGCCTCCGAGAACAGCTTGCCGAACGCGCCGATATCCGAGACCGCAATCGCGAGAATGCCGGCGAACGGACCGAGACCGACGACGTCGACGAAGACCAGCGCCCAGATCAGCGTATCGACGCCGCGGATCGTATCGAGGCAAGCGGCGGATCGCGAAGCGGAATGATGCGCATGAGGGCGTGGTGTTGCTTGGCGGCGAGAAAGCTGACCGGGAACGCGAACGACGGTCGCGACCAGCGTTCCCAGGAAGCGCGATCGCACAGCGTCTCGCCCATCGCCTTGAGCAGGAGGTTGAGGTGCCCGCCGGTCGACGGCGGAAACATCAGCGCGACGAATTTTGCCAGCGACGCCAGCCCCGGCCCGATCTGGCTGAACGAAATTTCAAGCCACCACACCGCGAAAACCGCCAGGCCGGCTACGCCCATCGGCGCGGCCAGCGCGGACGCACGCCCGAGCGCGGAATCGTCGAAAAGGTCGCGGTGCCGCTCGAGTACTGCGTCGGTATCGTCCACGAGCATCGCGCGGCGGGCGCTCATCGCGGTTCATCCTGACCGGACACCCGATGCCTGATCCGCTCGGTGACGAGATCGATGACCGCAACCGAGACGATGATCATCAGCAGGATGGCGCTGACGTCGGTGTAGTAGAACTTCCGGATCGCCACGAAGAGGTCCTCCACCGATCCCGCCCGCCCCCACCATGCCGATCACCGAACCCGACCTCACATTGATCTCGAAGCGCAGCAGCGTGTAGCTCGCGAAAACCGACATCACCTGCGGCAGCGCGCCGAACCGCACCATTTCGATGAACCGGCTGCCGGTCGAGCGTACGCCTTCGACCGGCTTCATGTCGATGTTTTCGATGACCTCGGAGAACAGCTTGCCGAGCGCTCCGAAGGTGTGAATGGCGATCGCGAGAATCCCCGGCAGTGCCCCGAGGCCGAAGGCGCTGACGAACATCAGCGCGAATACCAGGTCGGGAACGGTGCGGCAGAATTCGAAGATGCGCTTGATGCTCCATCGCAACGCATTGTTTGGCGCAAGGTTTGCCGCGGCGAAGAAGGCGGTCATGAACGCGCCGCCGGCGCCGATCAAGGTGCCGAGATAGGCGATCAGGACGGTATCGAACAGCAGTTTCAGCCAGCCCGTTACATTCCAGTACCAGTCCGCGACATCGGCGCCGAAATGCGCAAATGTAAGCTTCGGCATGATCCGGCCGAAATAGCTGGTGAAGTTCGATATGTTCCGGGCAAGATTGTCGAGGTCGACTTCGCCGAAACGCCCGGCAATCGCCATCAGGATCGCAAGGATCGCCAGCACCAGCAGCGACTGCCGGCGGCGGCGGCCGACTTCGCGCTGGTAACCGGCGAGCAGAGCCTCAAGGCGCGCCGGCGCTACGCTCAGGATGCTGGAGGTCATGACGTCCTGTACCAATCAGAGGGATGGGAGCGGCGAAAAGCGCGCCGCTCCCGGCCTGCTTCAGGAGCGCTTCTTGCGCATGTCGTTGACGTATTGAATCATCTCAACGGTGCTTTCGTAGTCCTTGTGCGTCACCGCGACGAACTCCTTGTCCTTACCGTCGGACAAGCGGTCGAAGGCGTGCCTTGTCCTTGGTGGGAGCGTCCGCGAAGGCCTTGGCGATGCTCGCCTTCAAGTCGCTCGGAAGATCGGAGAGGTACGCATAGGGCGAGCCGGGAAGCAGGTCGGATTTGAAGATGACCCTAAAATCCTCGTTCTTCACCATCCCCTTCGCGACCATGCGCGTGAGGTTGGAGTTCGGTATCGGAATTCCACCAGTTGGCGGAGCAATCGACGGTGCCCTTGTCGAGCGCAATCACCGCGTTCTCGTGACTGCCGGTGACGATCGATTTGCCGAAGAAGGCATCCGCATCGATGCGGGCCTTGTGCAGGAAGAAGCGCGGCGCGTTGTAGCCTGAGGTGGAATTCGGATCGACATAACCGATGGTCTTGCCCTTCAGATCCTTGATGTCCTTGTAGGGGCTGTCGGCCTTGACGTAGATCACCGAATAGTAGCCGATGCTGCCGTCATTGTTCCGGGTGGTGACGAAGGGCTCGGTCTTGACGCCCGTCATATAGGCCGTCGAATAGGAGGCCGGACCGTAAAAGGCGATCTGAATATTGCCGGCGCGCTGGCCCTCGATCACAGCCGCGTAGTCGTTGGCAATACGCAGCTTGACGGGAACACCGAGTTCCTTGGAAAGATACTCGACAAAGGGCGCGTAGCGGTCGTTGACTCCCGACGCGTTTTCGGCCGGTACGATCGCCATGGTCAGCTCCTTGTATTTCGCTTTCCAATCATCGGCGTGGGCCGCGCTCGCGGTAAAGGCCAGCGCGATTGCGCTAGCGGACAAAAAATTGCGGCGATTCAGCATATGTCTTCTCCTGTTGGGTGGGTGAGGCAGTTTCTTGTCGGGCGAACGCCCGAGCTTGATCGTGGAAAAAGGCAACGGCTACGCGACGGCGGCTACGCCCAGAATGGCATCGTCGACGGGAAGGCCGGTCGTTTTTGCCGACACGCCGGTTCTTGCGTCGGATTCGAGGCCGTAGAGACGCTTCGCTTCCGATTCCGTCAGTTGTTGCGGCGTTCCGTCGAACACCACCCGGCCAGCGGCCATGCCAATCAGCCGGCCGCAATAGCCGCGCGCCAGTTCGAGCGAGTGAAGGTTGCAGATCACGGTGATTCCGAAATCACGGTTGATGCGCTGCAGGGCGTCCATTACCACCCTGGTGTTGTGCGGATCGAGCGAGGCGATCGGCTCGTCCGCCAGAATGATTTCCGGCTCCTGCACCAACGCGCGGGCGATCGCGACGCGCTGCTGCTGACCGCCGGATAGCTGGTCCGCCCGCTGCACCGCGAGCGACGCGATATCGAACTGTTCCAGGGCAGACATGGCGATCGCGTTGTCCGCATCCGGCCATAGTTGTCAACGAGCGCCCGCGCCGGCGACACGGTCGCCAGAACGCCCCATCAGCACGTTGGTCAGGACGTCGAGGCGGCCAACCAGGTTGAACTGCTGGAAGATCATGGCCGAACGCGCCCGCCACTGCCGCAGCTCCCTGCCGCGCAGAGCCGTGACATCGACGCCCTTATAGAGAATCCGCCCCTCACTCGGCTCCGCGAGGCGATTGATCATCCGCAGCAATGTCGACTTGCCGGCGCCGGAGCGGCCGATCACACCGACAAAACCGCCGGGCGTAACCGAGAATGAGGCTTTGTCGACCGCGGTCTTTGTGCCGAAACGGCACGTCAAACCTTCCACTACCAGCATGCAATGCTCCAGAACGCCAAGCTGGCGTCATCGCTAACGTCTGGATTCAACAGTTGTGTGACAGTCGCGCGGCGGTGCGGCCACCGTCCACACCTGCGTGTCACTGTCATTCATTCGTCATGACGCCGTCATCAAGCCCATCGATGACGTGCAGCCTTAATGTCCATTTCTCATGGGAAGCCCGCATGGCCGGCAAGATGCTTTCGGTTGATCCGACGGTCGATCCATCAGCGAAATTGCACGACGTCAGGCTTGGCGCCTATTGCGAAGTCGGCGCGCGAACGATTCTGCAGGAAGTGACGATGGACGACTATTCCTACGTCGTGAACGACGCGCAGATCACCTATACGACGATCGGAAAGTTCTGTTCGATCGCGGCGATGACACGGATCAACCCGGGCAATCACCCCATGCACCGGGCAACGCAGGCGCACTTCACCTATCGCGCCAGCGCCTATTTTCCGGAAGAGAGCGACGAGGCCGAGTTCTTCGAATGGCGGCGCGGGCATCGCGTCAACATCGGTCACGACGTCTGGATCGGCCACGGCGCCGTCGTGCTGCCGGGCCGCAGCGTCGGCACCGGCGCCGTGGTCGCGGCGGGCGCCATCGTGACCAAGGACGTCCCGGCCTACACCATTGTCGCGGGAAATCCGGCGCGGACGATCAAACGGCGGTTTCCGGAAGACGTGGCCAGCCGGCTGGCAGAGCTGGCGTGGTGGGACTGGGACCATGAAGCCCTGCGCCGGGCCCTGCCCGATTTCCGGAAACTGGCGGTCGAGGATTTCCTTGCAAAATACGAGGCTGCGAGCATCTCCAGCCGCTCACCCATCCCGAAGCGAAGTGCAGTGTCGTGACGGACTTTTTCATTGACGGCGGCCGGGCGCTTCTCGGCGACGAAATTCGTCGAAACCTCGCTGCAGATCGCGGACGGCGAAATCAGCGCGGTAAGCTCGCGACCATGGACGCGGTTCATTGGGCCTCGATGCGCGCGGGCTAAAGGTGCTGCCGGGCATCGTCGATCTGCATGGCGATGCCTTCGAGCGGCAGATGATGCCCCGCGCCGGCGTCGATTTTCCCGTCGACGTGGCGCTTGCCGACAGCGACCGGCAGGCGATCGGCAACGGCATCACGACCGTTTTTCACGCCACGACCTGGTCGTGGGAACCTGGCCTTCGCAGCGGCGATAATGCGAGGCAGTTACTCGAGGCGATCGAGGCCGTTGAGGCCGCAGCTTGCGGCGGACACCCGCTTTCACCTGCGCCATGAGACCTACAATCTCGATGCCGAAGCCGAAATCGGCCAATGGTTGTCCGACGGGCGCATCGACCTGTTCGCGTTCAATGACCATATGGATTCCACGGTTTCCAATCTTGCCAAGCCGCACAAGCGCAGCCGCATGGTCGAACGAACCGGTCTTTCGAACGAGGCATTCGATGATCTGGTGGAGCGCGTCGTCTCTCGCGCCCACGATGTCCCTGCGTCGATCACGCGGCTGGCAGAAGCTGCGCGCAAGCGCCAAAGTTCGGATGCTTTCGCATGACGACGAAAGCCCGGCGATGCGAGAGGCATTTCGCGCGCATGGCGTGGATATCGCCGAATTTCCGGTCAACGAGGAAACCGCACGGGCAGCCGCCGAGGCCGGCGATGCCATCGTGTTCGGCGCGCCCAATGTCGTGCGCGGCGGCAGCCATACCGGATGGACCAGGGCGTCCGACATGATCGCCAAGGGCTTATGCTCAATCCTCGCGTCCGACTATTACTATCCAGCGCAGCTACTGGCCGCGTTTCGCCTTGCCGCCGACGGCGTACTGCCGCTTCCCGACGCATGGGACTTGATTTCGGCGGCGCCGGCCCGGCGCTGCGGGCCTTGCGGATCGCGGAATTCTCGCGGAGGGATAGTCGCGCCGATATCATCCTGGTCGACGACGAATTGCCGCTGCGGCCGCGCATTGTCGCCGTCATCGCCGCGCGGGCGTCTGGTTCATCTGACCGACGCCACCCGCCTGATTCATTCATCGATCGCCCGACGCAAGGCGGTTGCAGCCGCGTGAGGCGGCTCTATTCTGCCGCCATATGGCAAATTTTCCGCGTTATGCGATCTATTATGTCGCCGCCCCCGGCAGCGATCTCGATCGCTTCGGCGCGCAATTGCTCGGCTATGACGCCTTTAGCGGCAAGGACCTGCCCTTTCCCGACGGCATGATGCAGATCGGTGCCGGATTGGCACGATCTGACGCGGGATCCGCGAAAATACGGCTTTCATGCCACGCTGAAGGCGCCGCTGTCGCTGGCGCACGGCAAGACCGAGGCTCGAGCTTCTTGCCGCCTGCGAGTCATTCGCCGCCGCATCTCGGCCGATTCCGGTGATCGTGCCTATCGTCGATTCGATCGACGGCTTTATCGCGGTGGTGCCCGGCGGAACCGTCGGCCGAGCTTGAGCGGCTTGCCGCCGATTGCGTCAGCGAATTCGATTCATTCCGCGCGCCGCTCACGCCGGACGATCGCGCACGGCGAAATCCCTCCCGCCTTGACGCCGAGGCAGCGCGAACATCTCGATCGCTGGGGATATCCCTATGTCATGGAAGACTTCCGCTTTCACATGACGCTGACGGGTCGGCTTGAGGCCGAGCGGCGAGAGCCGATCCTGGCGATGCTTCGGAATCGCTTTTCCGCAATCGGCCTCAAAACGCTCGCGATCGATAGAATAGCCTTGTTCCGCCAAGACAATGCTGATTCGCGCTTCCGCGTCGTAACACACTACGTTCTCAAAGATTAGCAGACCTCTCTCGAGATTGCGTCAAAATGGCTCAAAAATGCTGAGCCAGGATTCTTGCCGGCCGCGCGTCCGGCCGCGGCTCGATATCGACCGACCATAGATCTCGATTGTCGACATCCTTCAAGGTCACCGTCATGACCCCCGACCGCCCGTCGATATCGACGCGGCCGAAGAATTGCAGTCCAAAACATGGTGCGAGATTTTCGCCTTGCTCCGCGCTGCAGCCCTTTTGAAACATCGCCGTCGGGCCGAACGTATTGTCCAGTTCGCCGGGAGCCCATGTCCCCGCATGCAGCGGACCTGAGACGAATTCCCAGAACGGCTCGAAATCCTCGAATACCGCCCGGTTCGGATCGTAATAATGCGCGGCCGTATAGTGCATGTCGGCCGTCAGCCACACGGTATTCCCAATGCCGGCGCGTTTCATGAACGACAACAGATCGGCAATCTCGTGCTCGCGCCGCTCCGGCGGCCCGTCGCCAAGCGCAATCGCGTCTTCGCTGATCAGTCCGATCGGCAGGTCCGCGGCAATCACCTTCCAGGTCGCGTCAGAAGCCGCGAGTTCCCGTTTCAGCCAGGCCAGCTGGACCGGTCCAAGGATAAAGGTGTCGCTCGCATCGTCGCGCTTGTTCCAGGTCGAATCGCGGTAGCTGCGCATGTCGATCAGAAAAACATCGAGCAATGGCCCGTATTCGATCTTGCGATAGACCCGGCCGGCCTCCTGGGGGATCGCGCGGATCGGCATGAATTCGTGAAACGCCCGGCGGGCACGCGCAACCAGCCGCGATTTGCCGTCCTGGGTGTAACCCGTCTCGTCGGCGGTGCCGATCGGCGACCAGTCATTGGTCACTTCATGGTCGTCCCACTGCGCCAGCATCGGCACCTGCGCGTTGAAGGCGCGCAGATTGTCGTCGAGCAGGTTGTATTTGTAGTTGCCGCGAAACTGCGCGAGGCTGTGCGCAACGACGGATTTCTCCTCCGTGACGATGTTCCGCCAGATTTCTCCGTTCGGCAGTTTCAACTCGGAAGGCACGGGGCAATCGGCGTAAATGTGATCGCCGGAATGAATGAAGAAATCCGGACGGTTTTCGAGCATGGTGCTGTAGGTGCGCATGCCGCCGCGAGCGGGATCGATGCCCCAGCCCTGGCCGGCGGTATCGCCCGACCAGACAAACGATATCGAGCTTTGCTCCACGGGCGCGGTGCGGAAATGCCCGACCTGCGCCTCTCCCGATATCCCGGCCTCGGCGATGTCCTCAAACCGCACCCGGTAGAAAATATCCTGCCCGGGCGGAAGACCTTCAAGCAGCAGCTTCGAAGTAAAGTCACCGTCCGGCAAGGCTTCCGATGATGCGATGCGAATGATTGTCTTGAAGCTTTCGACAGTCGAGCATTCGACCTGCATGCGCGCGGGCCGATCGGCTCTTGCCCATATGACCACGGAATCGGCGGAGACATCGCCTGACGCAATCCCGCTCGCGATCCGTGGACGATCCGCGGCGCGGCTCAGATACGGTTTCGCCAGCCCCCCAAGTCCTGCCAAAGCGACGGTGGATGCTGACCGGACCAGTAGTTGACGTCTGGTCAGATCCTGCTTCGCGCGTATCGCAATCGGCATTCCCGGCATCCTCGTCGAATCACGACGGAGGTTGCCCGCTCAACTTGACTCTGCGCCGAAGGTTTTGCGACAGGCGGATGACTCGCGCCAGAAGTGCTTCAAGACTTGTCGTCGCTATTTTTCATACGCTAAGTGAACGGCCATATCCCGCGTTTTATAGAGGCGCGCCCACAGATTCGTTATTTTCCTTGGTCATGCTTGGCACCCTCCCCGCTTGCCCAGGTAGCTAAACTGACCGCGCAAACGGATTTCGCATCAGGCGTTGACCGACACTAATCCGTGCAGACTCCAATACGTTGTCGCAAAATTCGAAATGATCAGGTGCAAGCACAATAATCGTCGATCCGTGCTCGAACCAGCCGAGCTCCTCGCCCTTGCGGACGCTGACGTCGCAGGGGAAGACGGCCGGCCCCGGCGTGTCCGCATTGAGCAGGAGATCGAGAAAATGCAGCCGAATGCTGGCGACCAGAATGGCTGCGACCGGCACCAGCGTCAGCGCCTCGCCGGTCGGCAGGCGGGTCCTGATCACCGCGCGCTCGTTCTTGCAAAACAGCTTTTCAATCCGCTTCAAGGCGATCGGATTGACGTTCCAGGTATCGCCGCTGATGAAATTGACCTGCTCGATCCGGCCGTCACAGGGGGCGTGGAAGCGGTGATACATGCTCGAGGTCAGCCGCAACGTGATGAAGCGGCCGTTGCGGTGCGCCTCCACCAGAGCGGGATCGCCGAGCAGGTCGAGCAAGCGAGTACGGGGCGCCCTTGACCTGAAACAGTTCGGTGTCGGCGATCGCGCCGAACGCGCCGATGATGGCGTCGCACGGGCTGACCACGATCGACGGGTCGGGGTCGGGCGGACGTAGCCCGGGCTTGAGCTCGCGCGTAAAGCAATCGTGCAGGCTCTTGAAACTGGTCTTGCGGGCCTCGGAAAGATCGAGATCGGAAAACAGCCGCCAGCAGGCGATCGAGAGGTCGCGGATCAGGGGCTGCTCGATCTTGCTGAACCAGCCCATGAACCGCGTCAGCGCCGCCCGCGGGACGCGGTTGGTCAAGAGGAAGTTAAGGTCCTCCTGTTGCGACAGGACGGAGATGAGGCCTCGGATTGTCATGAATCTGTCAGCGGGACTGGGTAGCGCTTGGCGACATGGATTCGCCGCTTCCGATTCTGTCCCTCGCCGGCGCCGCGATCGCCGGCACCGCCGCCGCCGTTCCCAAATTGCGGGCGCGGCTGGCGCTGTCGCGGGCCAAACACCGCTCGCTGACCGGACACGCCAAGATGTCGCGCCTGGTGGCGCGGCTGATCCCGTTCTACGAATTCGACATCAACGATTTCTTCCGCTCCGACGGCGCGCCGGCTCACGTTGGCCACGCAGCGTCAGGACGGCTTCTTCCGGCTCGCGCACCTCTACCGGAGCGGTTCGCCAAAGGCCGGGCGATGACGCTTGCAGGCCTCGGAAAGAATCTCCGACCTGCAATTCACCGAAAGCTACCGGGTGCCGTTCCAGTACAGCCGGCTGGTGCGGGAGCATCTCGGCGACCAGCGCCTTCGTGCAGTCGTCGGCCGGGGTCACCGTCACCGATCTCGACGGCAATGTTTTCTACGACCTGACCGGCTCGTACGGCGTCAACATTTTCGGCAACGACTTCTACAAGGAATGCATCGCCAGCGCCGAGGCGCGCGCGCACGCGCTCGGCCCGGTGCTCGGACCCTACCATCCCGTCATTGTCGACAACGTCACCCGGCTGTGCGCGATTTCGGGGCTCGACGAGGTTTCGTTCCACATGTCCGGCACCGAAGCGGTCATGCAGGCGGTGCGGCTCGCCCGCTATCACACCGGCCGCTCGCATCTGGTTCGCTTTGCCGGCGCCTATCACGGCTGGTGGGGCGACGTGCAGCCCGGCGTCGGCAACCCGATTTCGCCGCACGAAACCTATACGCTGGCCGACATGTCGGAGCGGACGCTGCGCGTCCTGAAGACGCGGCGCGACATCGCCTGCGTGCTGGTCAATCCGCTGCAGGCGCTTCACCCCAACGCCAACGCGCCGGCCGAATTCCGCGCTGGCCGACAGCTCGCGAACCGGTCATTTCGATCGCGCCGCCTACAGCGAGTGGCTCAACGCGCTGCGGCAGGTCTGCACGATGCGCAACATCGTGCTGATCTTCGACGAGGTGTTCGTCGGCTTCCGCCTCGCCGCCGGCGGCGCGCAGGAATATTTCGGCGTGCGCGCCGACATGGTGACCTACGGCAAGAGCCTCGCGGGCGGGCTGCCCGTCGGCGTGGTCTGCGGGCGCAAGGAGCTGATGCGCCGCTTCCGTGACGATCGCCCGGTCGACGTCTGCTTCGCGCGCGGCACCTTCAATTCGCACCCTTACGTGATGACGGCGATGGACGAATTCCTGACCCGGCTCGGCGATCCGGCTCTTTCGCTGCGGTCTACGACGGACTCGATGAACGCTGGAACGAGCGGGCGCGGCAACTGAACGCAACGCTGGCCGAACGCGATCTGCCGGTCCGGGTCTGCAATCTCTCTTCGATCTGGATGGTCCATTACACCGAGCCGTCCCGCTACAATTGGATGTTTCAGTACTATCTGCGGGCCGAGAGCAACTCGCGCTGAGCTGGGTCGGAACCGGCCGACTGATTTTCAGCCTGAACTACACGGAGGCGGATTTTGCCGAAGTGACGAAGCGCTTCGTGGCCGCGGCGGAGAAAATGAAGCAGGACGGCTGGTGGTGGCGCGACGCTTCCCTCACCAACAAGAAAATCCGCCGGCAGATCCTGAAAGAGATGATCACGCGAAGATCCCGCTAATGATGCGGCCGCGAGCTGTCCGGACACTCGCCGCGCCTATCCCGGCCATCCACGTCTTTCCTCTGTCGAGCCGTAAGACGTGGATGCCCGGCACAAGGCCGGGCATGACGAGCTTCGATAGCTAGCGTCATCCTACGCCGCATTTCGAGCCGGCGCTCAGGCGTGCTTCTCCTCGAGTCCTGCTCGATCAGATCGAGACCGGGATCGATCAACTCGCCGTGCAGCAGATACAGCGGGGCCTTGTAGTAGAGCCGGAGATCGCTGAACGGATCGGTCAGGATCTTGGTCATCCAGACCAGGCCGGTCTCGACGTCGCGGATGAAGAACAGGTGCACGGTGCGGAACAACAGGCCGCCGATTCCGACCGCCAGCCAGACCTTGGCGACCTGACGCATGAAATCCGCCGGCGAGGTCCAGGGGACAAACATGCCGAACAGGGTCGGATCGAGATACAGCACCAGCGGCGACAGCGCCCAGATCGTCATCAGCACGATCTTTCGGCTCAGATTGTAGCCGACCTTGATTTCCTCCTTGTACTCGTGGGTCGCCTGATTGATGTGGTCGTAGCCCTTCGGCTCGAAGAAGAAATGACCGGCCTGCCGGGTGGTCATCGAGACCAGCCAGCCGACCAGGGCGGCCGCCACCGGATCGACGAACAACAGCGCGTAGCCGATCAGAAAACTGGCGGCGCTGACGAAGTGCAGACTCTGGTTGATGCGGCTGTGATGGTAGTAGCGATGATCGTCCCATCGTTGCGTTCGCAAGGCCGTCATAAATCGCTTCATCGTTTTCCCCTGTATCGTCTGGCAGCATCTGCCTACAGGGATTCGATGTAAGGTGATGTGACGACATCATAATGACATGTCGCGTTAACCGGATCCTAAGCGGCAGCAGCGGCGGCCGACTCGATCTTGCGGAAACGGATCAGCGAGAAGTGGCCGAGCGGCGGCACCAGACGGCGCTCAACCAATTCCATTCCATGCGCGCCGGCCAGCCATTGCGCATAGCGCGACCAGGCGAATTCGGCCGTCCGGAAACCGAGCGGACGCACCACCGGCTGCAACCGCTGCTCGATGAAGCGGCGCATCCCGGCATCCGCGCTGACCCGGGTCAGGATGATCAATTCACCGCCGGGCCGCAGCACGCGGGCGAACTCGTCCAGCGCGGCTTCCGGATTCGGCACCGCGGTCACGACATATTGCGCCATCACCACGTCGAACGAATTGTCGGGAAATTCGAGTTTCTCCGCGTCCATGACCGCGAGACCCTCGACATTCTTCAGACGGAGATCGGCAACCCGTCGCTTCGCCTTGCGCAGCATCGCTTCCGAGATATCGGTGCCGAAGATGCGAAGATGCGGAGCGTATTGCGGCAACGAAATTCCTGTGCCGACGCCAACCTCGAGCACGCGGCCGCCAATCCTGTTGGTGGCCTGGATGGCGGCCTTGCGGCCTTTGCTGAACACCCCGCCAAACACTAGGTCGTAAACCGGCGCCCAGCGGTCGTAGGCCTGTTCGACCATCGCGCGGTCGAAGTCCAGTTGTGCCGCAGTTTGAATTTCCGCCATGATCGACTTTTACTCGCTGTTCGTGAGGGTCCGATTAGCTTGCGCACCGCGTCTGCCCGCCGCCGTGCACGGGCAGGTCGCGGCGAACGGCTCGGCTGCAACGCGCTCAGATTGCCGATGAACTGCCGCGCGCTGTTTTCCCAGGACCGCTCCAGCGCAAAACTCCGGCAGGCCTCGCGGGACATCCCGAGCGCGCGGATGCAGGCGGCTCGCAGGTCCTTGTCCAGAGCGCCGACCGGGTGATCCGCGATCACGTCCAGCGGGCCCGTCACCGGAAAGGCGGCGACCGGCGTGCCGCAGGCCAGCGCTTCCAGTTGCACGACGCCGAAGGTGTCGGTGAGGCTCGGGAAAACAAAGACGTCCGCCGCCGCAAAATGCGCGCTCAAGTCCCTGCCGGTCTTTTCGCCCAGAAACCTGGCCTTCGGATAGCGGCGCTCCAGAACCGCCCGCTGCGGTCCGTCCCCGATCACCACCTTGGATCCCGGCAGGTTCAGCGCGAGAAACGCCTCGAGGTTCTTTTCGACCGCGACGCGGCCGACGGTCATGAAAATCGGTCTCGGCAAATCGAGCTCGGCCGGATCGTCGGGCCTGAACAGCTCGGTGTCGACCCCGCGCGTCCAGGTGCCGAGCTTCCCGAAACCCTCGCGCGCCGAGTTCCTGCCTGAGCGAAGCGGTCGCGACCATGGTCATGGCGGCGGCCGAATGAAAGTGCCGCAGCACCGCATAGCTCAGCGCGGCCGGAATGATCGAGCGCACCGCGATATATTCCGGGAAGCGCGTCGTATAGGACGTGGTGAAGGCGAGCTTGCGGCGGCGGCAATAGGCCCGCACCGCCCATCCGATCGGCCCCTCGGTCGCGATATGGATGGCGTCCGGCGATGCCGCCTCGATCCGGCGGGCGATCTCGCGCCGGTTCGGCCAGGCCATTCGCAAGCCCGGGATAGGTCGGCACCGCCAGCGACGGAAACCCGTCCGGGGTCAGAAACTCGATCTCGGCGCCGAGCGCCGATGCGCTGCGGGCCAATGAGGTCAACGTGCGAACCACGCCGTTCACCTGCGGATGCCAAGCGTCGGTCGCAATCAATATCCGCATGAACGGGAACCCAAGAGCTTAGTGATTCTCAATTCCCGACGTTCGGCCAAGGATATTTCAGGCGTGTGACGCCTTCGGCAAAGGGCTGGTGCAAAGCTCGCTTAGTCGAATATGACGTTTTCGTGAATGATCTAGCTCAATGAAACTGTCGCCAATGCGGCGCATATATGTGCCACCCCTTCGGTTGGCAGGCCCATGAAATCTCAAATTATCGAGCAGCTCGGACAAGCCGACATTCTGTTGCCGTCGCTCGTTGCGGAAGGGTTGGCCGCGAACGACCGGATCAAGGTTCGCATGAGCGCGCTGCAGGCCGCCGCACAGCATGCGCGAGCAGCCGGATCACCCCGCTACCGACTTGAACGTCGAATGTCGCGCCGCCGGAATTGCGCCTGCCGCACTCGCGACGCTGGTCGGCGGGGCCCATCTTGCCGGCGACGGTCGAATAGCCGCGCCGAATCTCGCCAGACTAATGAAGGAAATCCACGACGACGCGACGACGATGCTCCGCGCGGTGAGCGCCGGCAAACCGTCTGAAAGCGAAACCATGACTGCGCGGCTTGCGGCGATCCGCGCTGCCGGTTCGCTTGAGGCCTCGAATGAAATCGAGATCGCGCGTGTCGCGAAGTTAACCGGGGTGGCGCAGAACGGCGACGACAGCCTGCATCGTCTGGTGATGGACCTGCACAAGACGCTCAACAAGCTGGCCGCAGGCTGCTCCGAGGAGATCCTGGCGGGCGCCCATGTCTTCGGTTTGCGCCCCGAAGACCGTGAGCCGGTGGAAAGTTTCATGCGGGGACTGAACGAGACCCGCGCCCTGAAGTTCAACCATCCCGGCCTCGAGACCACGGCGACCCGGTCGGGCGGCCGGCTGCTGATTCAGAACGATATCGGGACCACCGACGCCCACGTCGTGGTCATTGCGGTCAAAAACAATTCCGTGACGGTGACCCATACGGACGTGCATCAGGCGCGCGCGAAATTCTTCATTTCCTTGCTTGAGAAATTTCAGGTGAAATGGAGTGGACTCGATCGCCATGTCGCGGCGGGTCTCGGCGAGGACAACGCCTTCTTTCTCGTCACCGGCCAGTATCAGGCCGACAGCGCCGCTGATCGCAACGCCTTCCTGGCCGCGCTTGGCGCGTCGCTGGTATTTCTGATCGACTGGAACAGGGCGCGCAAGTTTTTGCGCACCTGGGTCGCAAAAGACGATGCGGTGCGCATCCTCGAATGGGCCGCCCGGCAGCGGGTCGGCCACCGCGCCTTCCTGGAGCTTGGCGGCAATGAATTGATCGGCGCCGCGGTGCGCAACGCGGCGCCGACACGGATCGGTTTCGGCGAACGGCTGGATCAGGCGCTCGGGCGCTACGCCGCGATCGACTTCCTCAAAACCGCGATGCGCGCTTCGACCGAGGCGCTGAGTGCGGGCCGATCGGTCAGGCTGGTGCGCGACCAGATCGAAGCCGACCTGGTCAGGCGGCTGGAACGCGTCGACAGCGCGCTGCTCGCGATCGTGCTGCGCCAGGTCGGATTGGCGCACGACATAACCGCTGCGATCGCCCACCATATTGCCGCGCTGCAGGCAGGCCGCCCGATCGACAGCAAGCTGCTCGCGGCCCGTGCCGGCCAGATCGAACAGCAAGGCCGATCGCATTGCCATCGAAGCCCGCAAGGAAGCGATCCGCCTCAACGCCGGCCCGATCATTGAACAGATGGTGGAACGCGTCGAGGAATCCGTCGACGAACTGGAACAGGCCGCTTTTATCGCCTCGCTGGCGCCGGCCGGGATCGATTCCGCGCTGCTGTCGGCACTTGCCGAATTGTGCGCGGTCGCCGCGACCGCCACCGAAGCCGCCGCCTCGGGGCTCGCCGCGGCGATCGAAGTCCCGGAGGGGCGCCGCGCCGACTCCGAAGACGCGCTGAACGCCGTCGTCCGTCTGATCGATGCCGAGCACGCCGCGGATGCGCGGGAACGCGATGTCACCGCGCGGGTGTTTGCCGGCGGCTTCGACGTGGCGACGTCGCTCTCCGTCCTCGAGCTTGCCCGCGCCATCGAGCGCGCGACCGACCGGTTGGCTGGATTCGGACATCTGCTGCGGCGGCACATCATGAGCGATCTGTCGGCTTGAGGGAAGGATTTCAGCCCATGGATATCGTGTGTATCGGCGGCATATCGACCGAGCCGCGTTCCGCCGACGAAATTGGTGCCAAAGCCGCGAACCTGGCGCGGATGGCGGCGCTCGGTTTGCCGGTGCCGCCGGCCTTCGTGCTCCCGGTCAAGCTTTGCGCCGCGATCATCGGCAAGGATGCGCACGCCGAAAGCGACCTGCGCGACGGACTGAAGCAAGGCATCGAATTCCTGCAGAGCACCACCGGAAAGCGCTTCGGCGATGGCCGACAGCCGCTCTTGGTTTCGGTACGCTCGGGAGCGGCGCGGTCGATGCCGGGCATGCTGGACACGGTGCTCAACGTCGGCTGCACATCGACCGCCGTGCAAGGTCTGATCCGCAGCAGCGGCCGGCCGCGGCTGGCGTGGGATTGCCGGCGACGCTTTCTCGAGAGCTACGCTGAGACGGTGCTGGGCCTCGACCCCGCACCGTTTGCAGCGCGGCTTGCCGAGTTGATCGCCAGCGAAGGTGTCGCCAGCGACCGCGAGCTGGACAGCGAGGCGCTCGAACGTCTCGCCGCAGACGAACAGGCGTTAATCGAAGATCGCAATCATGACGGCTGGCTCGAGGATGCGGCGGCACAGCTCGATAGCGCTGCAAGGGCCGTCTATCGTTCATGGATGAGCGAGCGGGCGCAGGCCTACCGCCGCCTCCAAAACCTCGATCACCTCCAGGGCACCGCGGTCACGGTTCAAGCCATGGTGTTCGGCAATGGCGGGCTTTCATCCGGATCCGGCGTGGCGTTTTCGCGGGATCCTTCAACCGGGCGGGCACGGCCGATGATCGACCTTGTGCTTGACGCCCAGGGCGAAGATGTCGTCTCGGGCCGCCGAACGCCTGATACGGAAGGGACGATCGCCCGCTCGCTGCCGACGATGGCGGCCGAACTCGGCGATATCCTGAGGCGGCTCGAAAAGGAATTCGGCGACGTCCAGGATGTCGAGTTCACCATCGAGGACGGCAAATTGTGGGTTCTGCAGACGCGCTCCGCGAAACGGACGCCTCGCGCCGCGCTACGGATCGCCATCGACCTCGTGCACGAAGAACTGATCACAAAGCAAGAAGCGCTACAGCGACTCGCCGGCATCGATCTTGCCGCCCTTGTCCAGATTTCCCTGGTCTCGGCCGACAAACCGGTCATCACCGGCATCGGCGCGTCAGGCGGCGTCGCGGTGGGACGCGCGGCGTTTTCTTCCGAAAGCGCCGAGCGGCTTTCGGCCGCGGGCGACCCTATAATCCTGATGCGTCCCGATACCAGCACGGCCGATATCGCGGGCTTTTCCCTCGCGGCGGGCATCGTGACGGCCGTTGGCGCCCGCACCGCCCATGCCGCACTGGTCGCGCGCCAGATGGGGAAGCCCTGCATCGTCGGATGCAGCAGCATGACGATCGACGTCGCAGCCGACCGGGCGGAGCTTGCAGGTACAACGATCTCGGGAAGCGATTGGATCACCATCGATGGCGACAGCGGCAACATCTATCCGGGGCGGCGCGAAACGGTGGTGAACCGGCCCGAGGCCGAGCTTGCTGAAATAGCGGCCTGGCGATCTCAGGCCCATGCCGACCGCCATCAGAAGTCGAAATCGACCCATAGTCAGCCGGTCCGACTACGGACTAAGCGAAATGAGGCGCAGACCAATCAATAAAGCCCGTCTTGGGTCAGTAGCGTCACTCCAGCAAATCCCCGGTCATCCGGGCATGTCATATAAAATGAGCGCAAACAAAATCGTACTGCGGTGGGAATGGCGCTGCTTTGCCCCTTCCCTCGCGACAATCGCGCAGGCCGTGGCGATCCCGAGTGACGCGGCATCGCGGGAGAGCGACGAGATCTATGTGCTCGATCCGAGTAGGACAGAGAACGCCAAGATCCGCGATGGAGTCCTCGACATCAAGAGGCTTCGCCAAATCGATGCCGACGGCCTCGAATTATGGGAGCCGCTGTTCAAGGCACATTTCCCGTTGGGCCGGAGCGATCTTGCCGCTGCCTCTGCAGTCTGGCCGCTGCCGCTCGAATCTCTGGCTCGCGAAACCTACACGATCGAGCAATTCATCGAAGAGGTGATTTCGCTGCGGGCGGACCTTCACGTCGTGCGGGTTCACAAGTCGCGGCGCGTTTTCACGTTTGCCGGCTGTATCGCCGAACTGGTGCGCCTCACCGTCGAATCTCGAACGCTGGAGAGCTTCTCGCTCGAGCACGAAGATCCAAAGCGGATCCTCGCGGCGTTGCTCACGCTTGGGCTCGATGGTCACGCCAATACCAACTATTCGCTCGGTCTCAGGCGCGCGCTCGGTCTCACGCGCGCGACAACTGGGCAGCAGAAAGGATAGCGTCATGGCTAAGGAGATCGAGCGCAAATTCCTCGTCAATACGGCGCTATGGCGAGCCATGGCCGCTGGAACGCGCTATCGGCAGGGTTATCTGTCGTCGGTCAAGGAGCGCGTCGTGCGCGTGCGCATTGCCGGGGACCGTGGCTTTCTCACTATCAAGGGGCTCACGACCGGGGTGAGCCGGCTTGAGTTCGAGTACCCGATTCCGCTTCCCGACGCGACGGTGATGCTGGATCAGCTTTGCGAACGACCGCTGATCGAGAAGACGCGGCATCGCGAGGTTTTTGCCGGCTGCACCTGGGAGATCGATGTTTTTCACGGGGATAACGACGGGTTGGTCGTCGCCGAAGTCGAAATTGGGAGTCCCGAGGATAAAGTCGAGCTGCCGCGTTGGGCAGGAGCTGAGGTTTCGAATGACCCACGCTACTTCAACAACAACCTTGCTGCACACCCGTACAGGTATTGGCGGAACGATCACGCTTGAGCTCTTCCGTCCTCACCTTCTTGCTGAACGCGTTAGTCAGGCGGGTGAACCGGCGCATCGAAATTTGGTCTTGATCGGGGTTGCCCGCGATCACAACACGCTCGGAGCCAACGACACGCGGCGGACTGTAGTCACCGCCGCTCGGCTGTCCTTGGGGAACTGACCTAGATCAATGAACAGCCGCCCGCTAGGCAATAGAAGGGGCTTCGGTCGTTCGTGCGATGAGATTTGGGCGTTAGTACTGCCCGTACGGATTTGCAAAGCACGGAAGATCGCCTTCGGCCGGAAGGAAAGCAGCCATGCGCATCGATCGAAGTGAGTTCGGCAGCATTACAGTCGACGGGAAGACCTACGATCATGACGTGATGATCGGATTGTCCGGTAGGGTGAGCAAGCGAAAGAAGAAGCTGTCGAAGCAGCAGTATGGAACATCGCACGTCGTCTCGAAGGCAGAAGCGAAAGCCGTCTTCGAAAAGGGATGCGATGTGATCATCATCGGCACCGGCCAGGAAGGCAACGTCCGCCTGTCCCCGGAGGCTGAGGAATATTTCGCGAAGAAGGGATGCGAAGTGCTGCTGCAGCCGACGCAGAAAGCGATCCGGTCGTTCAACCGATCGGCGAAGCGCAAGATCGCGCTGATGCATGTTACATGCTGACCGGCGCGGGTGCGCACATATGGAATATACCCACCTTCGTATCCGGCCTTTTATCCGGACCGGATGGTCACTAGCATGAGGGTTGCGTGGAGGCCGCCTTGGATTTCCAACTGATGACTCGGTTCGCGCTGGCGCTCGGTATCGGGCTCCTGATCGGACTTGAAAGAGGCTGGCGGATGCGAGAAGAGGCACCCGGAAGCCGCGCGGCCGGCATCCGCACTTTCGCCATCTCCGGTTTGCTCGGCGGCGTGGCCGCAAGTCTCGGTCATTCGATCGGCGGCGCCATTACCATTGGCGACGGAATTATCATTGGAGCGAGCTTTGCAGCCTATTCAGTCGTAATGCTCGTTTTCTGCCTGGAGGAAAATCGAGCCAACCAACGCATCTCTGCAACAACGGCTGTCGCAGCGATGCTGACGTTTGCGCTAGGGGCCTACGCTGTCATTGGGGACATGCGTGTCGCGGCAGCTCTTGCGGTAGTTACTGTGGCGATCCTTGCCCTGCGCGAACCTCTGCATGGCTGGGTGGAGAACATCACCTGGCCGGAACTGCGTTCCGCTTTGGTGCTACTCGCAATGACATTCGTCGTGCTGCCGGCTATTCCTGATGATCCCATTGGACCGTTCGGCGGTGTCAATCCGCGTGAGATCTGGCTCATCGCGATCATGCTCGCGGGAATTTCGTTCCTCGGTTATGCCGCGGTGAAGGCTTTTGGCTCGGGTCGCGGTCTCTTATTGGCGGGCGTCGCCGGCGGGATTGCGTCTATCGACAGCCGTGACTGTAGCCAATGCTCGTCGCGCGGCCGCTGGCGAAGGCTCGCCCCATCTGCTTGCCTCCGGTGTCGCGCTCGCCAGCGCCATGATGTTCGTCCGAGTCGGCATCATCGTTGCAGTGCTAAATGCCACTCTGCTCTCGCTGATCGTTCCGACCCTCGCGGCCGCTACGGTTACGGCCGTGGCAATTGCCGCGTTCGCTGTCCATAGGCATGGAGTTGGCGCTGACAAAAGCAAAAGAGTGAAATTCCGGAACCCGTTCGACATCTGGTTCGTTCTTGGGTTTGCATTATTTCTTGGCGCTGTCATCTTGATCGGCCGTGCGGTTAGCGAAACTTTCGGCGCGACAGGAGCGCTCCTGGGGGCAACGGTGGCCGGCGTTGCCGACGTCGACGCGGTAACCGTTGCCATGGTTCGGCTTGTGCCGCAAACGCTGAGCCCCCGAAGCGCTGCCTGTGCCACTCTTGCAGCCGTCGCCGCTAACACGACTGGCAAGATCGCGGTCGGCGCTTTCATCGCCGGCGGCCGCTTTGCTGCGGAGATTTTACTGATGGCGCTTGGATGCTTCGTTGCGGGCGCAGTCGCGCTCTGGATGACCTTTTCTCTGTTGCCGGTGTGACTCAGCCTGTTGCCCCCGGCCGACGAGTGATCGCTCGAAAATGCTGAGGCAATTTCACTTCGTCAGCTCGCCACCGCCGCCGGGTTAATCGAATAGCAAATTCGTTTGCTGTGGTGCATGAGTCTGGTTATGGCACAAATGCGAAGTGCCGCGATGGGTGCAACAGGATCGCACGCGCAGTTTTTCTCTCGTGCTTCCACACCCATCGTCGGCGCCAAACATGGGATGTGATGCTATTTCGGTCCCGATTCATAAACCTTGATCATCGAGCGGACATCGGCGCGCGCGAGTTCGAGTTTGGAAACGACCGAAGGCCAGAGCATCCCGCGCTGTTTTTTGGCTCGCTTGATAAGTTTGCGAAGCTTTTCCTCGAATTCGGTTACCGCCGTTTCTGTGGTCTTCAACTCACCCATGTGGGCCGATCCTCTTCCCGAACAATGGATGTGATGTCACACCCCCGCCAAGTTAGATCATTTTGCCCGCTTCGCGGGAGCCCATAAGGCGCTTATGGCTTTGCCTTGAAAAGTGCAGACGGCAGGCTTTGAATCAGGCGACGATTAATGGGGTCGGAGACGGCGGTGCAAGAATACGCCGATATTTGTGTTCCGGCGACAAAACCAACCGATAGGCTCTCAGCTTAGGGGCCTGCCAAGATTCTAAAAGCTTGCCGCAGACGGTGCATTCGGCCCGACCTGGGCTTCCTTGCGCCGACATTGATTCGGCAACTTCATAAACCGATTCGCAGGTTGGGCAGGTAAAGTCTGATATTTTCATGAAGAATAGTCTATGTGCGTCGTCTAGCCGCGCGAATTGTTTTGGATCAATGCGGTGGCATCCTTGATGTCTGTTTCAGTCATATTCGTGCAACATAACGAAGTCTTGACGGGACTTAGTTTTGCTTTTGAGAAGCGAAAGCGTTCGCGTCTAGTTTTAACGAACAAGACGTTTCGGTCGTTCCTAAAAAGAGCATAATTGAACTATCGCGCAAGAAATTGAGCGGAAATTCCTCCTCGCTCACGACGGATGGAAATCATCCATCGTTAATGGCGCGCCCGAAGAGATTCGAACTCCTGACCCCTAAATTCGTAGTCTAGTGCTCTATCCAGCTGAGCTACGGGCGCGTTTTTCGCTAGGCGTCGTGGGCTTAGGGCCCGCATGCATTCCGAAATGTGTCCGGAAACGTCGCGAAAGAGCGCTTTAGCTACCCGCTCCGGCCGGGATTGGCAAGGTCCGGAACGCGGCATCTTGCCTGTCTAAATCGGCCGAAATACGCATGGCAATTGCCTATCGCCGTCATTCCGGGGCGCGCGCGAACTGCCGGCCGATGACCCAGTGCCCGCTTGGCCGGCGAACCCGGAATCTCCTGCAATTACGGGATTCCGGGTTCGCTCGCCTTGCGCGCGCCCCGGAATGACGAAGGAGGGAACGGACTTTACGCCCGGCCCGCTCGTTGCGCACGCTGAGCAGTTCCACCGGGCGGTCCGGGATCGCGATCCGGAAGGTCGCGCCGATGGTGCCTTCCACCAGATGGATATCGCCGCCATGGGCGCGGACCAGTTCGGCGGCGATCGCCAGCCCCAGCCCGCTGCCGCCGGGCCGCCCGGAGGTCTGGAACGCCTCGAACAGATGATCGCGGGCCGTTGCGGCACGCCGGGGCCGGTGTCGGAAACCTCCAATATGGCGACCGAGCCCTCGCGGCGGCCGGTGATGCGGATCTGCTGGATCGCGGCGTCGCTCGCGGGGCGGCTTTCGAGCGCCTGCGCCGCGTTGCGCACGAGGTTGAGCAGCACGCGAAACAGCTGATCGGGATCGGCGTCGATGGTGAGCCCGCGCTCGATCGCGCCGATCCAGGCGATCGAGGCATCCGAGGCAAGGCCCGGCGGATTCGCGCACCTCGGCGACCACCGGCTCGATCAGGATCATGCGGCGGTCGGGCGCGGCCTCCTGCGCGCGGCCATAGGACAGCGTCGACTGGCAGAACGCGATGGCGCGCTCCAGCGAGCGCATCAGCTTCGGCGCAAAGCGCTGCACCCGCGGATCGGGCACGCTGGCGAGCTGGTCCGACAGCAGCTGCGAGGACGCCAGCAGGTTGCGCAGATCGTGGTTGATCTTCGAGACCGCAAGGCCGAGCGCGGCGAGCCGGCTCTTCTGATGCAGCATCGACACCAGGTCGCGCTGCATGTCGGACAATTCGCGCTCGGCGACGCCGATCTCGTCGCCGCGCTGGCTGGGCACGATGATCCGCGCCGAGCTCTCGGGATTTTCGTGGAAGCCGACCAGGCTCGCGGTCAGCCGCCGCATCGGCCGCACGAACAGATAATGCAGCGCCAGATAGACCAGCGCCGCGGTGAGCACCGCGATCACCAGCGAGACCAGCAGCAGGTTGCGGGAAAACCGGTACATCGCCTGGCGCAACGGCGCCTCGTCGATCACCACCTCGATGAACTGCGCGCCGCCGGGCGCCGGCCCGATCACGCGGATCGCCTGGTTGCCGGTCTCCAGCATGATCTCGAAGGAATCGACGATCGCCGACCACACCGTCATCGTGCGCATGTCGACATCGTGATCGATCGCCGGCGGCAGATCGGCGCTGGCCAGCAGCCGGCGCTGCTGCCCCATCTTGATGGCGACCGCGCGCGCGCCGATGCTGTTCAGAATCTGCCGCGCCAGCGAATCCGGAACCATGCCCGAAGGGGCGGCATCGAGCACCAGCGCCGCGGTGTTCGCCGCCGCCAGCCGGTCGTTCAGCCGGTTCATCCGGAAATTGGCGATCGCGGGCACGTAGATCAGCATTTCCGCGATCATGACCAGCGGAATGGTGAGCAGCAGCAGCTTGCCGGACAGGCCGAGCCGGCGCGGCGGCTGCGGCCGCGGCGTTCCGGTTGGCGGCTGTTCTTCGGTCACTGACACGATATCCGCCTTCGACGCCTCGTTTTCGAGGATGCGATCTGCACCCGGAACCGGTCAAATTACGGATCGCTAATGTCTGCCGGTTCCGTCATCTAATGCGTGGTCATGCGCCGGCCGCCATCCTCGCACCCTGAAAAACACCGCAAAATCCGATTATATTCGCGCGAAATTGCGCCGTTTCGAAGGACCCGGGAAGGACCGCGGACAGCGCGAGCGGCCAGCATTGACGAAAACGGGTCGCTCCCGTATAAGCCGCGCCAATTGTCCGCGATGACCCGGTCCGACCGGGGCGGCTCTTTTTGGGCCGGAAACGGCCCGCTTTGGGCCGGCCAGCATCACCGGACTTACCTCATTATCAGGCAATCATTGCCCGGTCAGCGGAGAACGACCCGTGAAGCGGACTTATCAACCCAGCAAACTGGTGCGCAAGCGCCGTCACGGCTTCCGTGCCCGCCTTGCGACGACCGGCGGCCGCAAGGTTCTCGCCGCGCGCCGCGCCCGGGGCCGCAAGCGTCTGAGCGCCTGAGCCGGGCTTCCCGGAGATTTCATCATGGATCGGTTAAGGCAGCGGGCGGACTTCCTCGCCGTTGCCAATGGCGCGCGGGCCAACAGCGCTGCCTTCGTGCTGCAGAGCCGCCGCCGCGACGATGACGGCCCGATCCGGGTCGGCTTCACCGTTACCAAGAAGAACGGCACCGCCACCGAGCGCAACCGCATCCGGCGCAGGCTTCGCGAACTGGTGAAGCGGCTGGACGTCATAACAATGCGACCGCACAGTGATTATGTGCTAGTCGGCCGTCGGGCCGCCCTTGACCCGCGACTTCGCGACCATGCTCGACGATCTCCGCTCGGCGCTGCATCGCCTCGACCGGCAGCCGGCGAAGACCGCATGACGCGAGCCGCAAACCGAATTGAATGACGAGACCTTGAACGATGACCGATAATCGCAACACCATCCTCGCCGTCATTCTGTCCGGCCTCGTGCTGATCGGCTGGCAATATTTCTACAACATGCCGCAGATGGAGAAGCAGCGCGCCGCGCAGCAGGCCCAGAGCGAGATGGCAAAACCCGCGCCGCAGGCGGCAAGCCCGACGACGCCGTCGGCCGCGCCGCAGACCGGCGCTGCGCCCGCGCCGGCGGCCAATGCGCCGGCGCAGCCGGCCGCCGCCGCGGCCGTCGTCAGCCGCGACGTCGCGATCGCCGCGACGCCGCGCGTCAAGATCGACACCCCGCGGCTTTCGGGCAGCATTTCGCTGAAGGGCGCGCGCATCGACGATCTGTCGCTGGTGCAGTTCCGCGAGACCGTCGATCCCGCCTCGCCCGCGATCGTGCTGTACTCGCCCTCGGGCACCGCCGAGCCCTATTATGCGGAATTCGGCTGGGTCGCCGCCAGCGGGCTCGACCGTGAGAATTCCCGACCAGAACACGGTGTGGCAGCAGGAAGGCTCCGACAGCCTGTCGCCGTCACCCCGGTGACGCTGAAATACGACAATGGCGAAGGTCTCACCTTCCGCCGCACCATTTCGATCGACGACCGCTACCTCTTCACCGTCAAGGATGACGTCACCAATGTCGGCAATGCGCCGGTCACGCTCTATCCGTTCGCGCTGATCTCGCGGCACGGCACCCCGCAGGTCGCGGGCTACTACATCCTGCACGAAGGCCTGATCGGCTATCTCGGCGACCAGGGCCTGCAGGAATACGGCTACAAGAAAATCGACGACGCCAAGACGGTCAGCTTCAAGGTCACCAACGGCTGGCTCGGCATCACCGACAAATACTGGGCCTCGGCGCTGTTGCCCGACACGCAAGCGCAGCTGCAGGCGCGGTTCTCGTCCAATCTCGTCGGCGCGATGCGGACCTATCAGACCGATTACCTGCAGGATCCGCAGACCATCGCGATCGGCGGCACCGGCAGCGCCAATGCGCGGCTGTTCGCCGGCGCCAAGGAAGCCAGCGTCGTCGGCATCAATTTTCCGCTCGCCGGTCTCGGCGGCTACAACAAGCAGCTCGCGCTCAATCACTTCGATCTCCTGATCGACTGGGGCTGGTTCTATTTCATCACCAAGCCGATGTTCCTGGCGCTGGACTTCTTCTATCGCCTGGTCGGCAATTTCGGCATCGCCATCCTGCTGGTGACGGTGATCGTGAAGCTGCTGTTCTTCCCGCTCGCCAACAAGTCCTACGCGTCGATGGCGAAGATGAAATCGGTGCAGCCGCAACTGGCCGCGCTGAAGGAACGCTATCCCGACGACAAGGTGAAGCAGCAGCAGGAGATGATGGAAATCTACAAGAAGGAGAAGATCAACCCGATCGCCGGTTGTCTTCCCGTCGCCTTGCAGATTCCGGTGTTCTTCTCGCTCTACAAGGTGCTGTTCGTCACCATCGAAATGCGGCACGCGCCGTTCTACGGCTGGATCAAGGACCTGTCGGCGCCCGATCCGACCAATCTGTTCAACCTGTTCGGGCTGCTGCATTTCGATCCGACGCAGCTGCCGCTGTTCGGACACTACCTCGCGCTCGGCGTCTGGCCGATCATCATGGGCATCACGATGTGGTTCCAGATGAAGCTCAATCCGACGCCGCCGGATCCGACCCAGAAGATGATCTTCGACTGGATGCCGCTGATCTTCACCTTCATGCTGGCGGGCTTCCCGGCGGGTCTGGTGATCTACTGGGCGTGGAACAACACGCTGTCGGTGCTGCAGCAGAGCTTCATCATGCGCCGCAACGGCGTGAAGGTTGAATTGTTCGACAATCTCAAGGCGACGTTCGCCTCGAAGAAGGCCGAATCGAAGACCTGACGAACTGCCGAAGCTCGGGGCAGGACGCTTCAGACTTGCTCCTCGTCATTGCGAGGAGCGAAGCGACGAAGCAATCCAGACCTACTGAGGTTGTCTGATGGATTGCTTCGCTTCGCTCGCAATGACGGTTGGGCCGCGTTTGCGCCTCGAATGAAAGCCTTCGCATGACCGCCGAAACCGATGCGGAGCTGATCGAACAGGGACGAAAACTGTTCGCGGGCGACTGGCAGTTCTTCTGGGCCTCGCCCTCGATCGAAACGCTGCCGCCGATGGCGGGCATCGAGGTCGCCTTTGCCGGCCGCTCCAATGTCGGCAAATCCAGCCTGATCAACGCGCTGACCGGCCGCAACGCGCTGGCGCGGACCTCGCATACGCCGGGCCGCACCCAGGAGCTGATCTTCTTCGAAGGCCCCGCCGATGCCGGCTTCCGGCTGGTCGACATGCCCGGCTACGGCTACGCCTCCGCGCCGAAGGCCAAGGTCGCGTCATGGACCGCGCTGATCCACAAATTCCTGCAGGGCCGCAGCAGTCTGGCGCGGGTCTATGTGCTGATCGACGCCCGGCACGGCCTCAAGGAGGTCGATCTCGACGTGCTCAAGACGCTCGACAAATCGGCCGTGAGCTATCAGGTCGTGCTCACCAAGGCCGATCAGGTGAAGTCAGGCGAGCTGGAGCAGCGCATCGCCGACGTCAAGGCCGCGCTTGCAAAGCATCCCGCGGCCTTTCCGGAAGTGCTGGTGACGTCCTCGCGCACCGGCGCCGGGATGGCGGAATTGCGCGCCGCGATGGTGCGCCTGCTCCGGGAGCGCGGTCGATGACGGGGTCTCGCGGTATGCGCATTCTGATCATCCTGGCCGGCATCATGGGCGCCGACGGCGTCATCCTGGCGGCGGCTTCCGCGCATCAGGCGGATGCGGCGCGGCTGGCGTCGGCCTCATCGATGCTGCTGTTTCACGCATCCGCCGTGCTCGGGACCGTGGCGCTGGCCGAGCGCGGCGTCATCCATGCCCGGATCGGGATCGCGGCCGCATGGGGCTTTGTCGTTGCCGCCGCGCTGTTCGCCACCGACCTGAGCTTGCGGCAATATGCCGGCCACAGCCTGTTCCCCTTTGCCGCGCCGACCGGCGGCACGCTTCTGATCCTGAGCTGGCTCTTGCTCGCGGTGGCGGCAGCATGGCCGCGGCGGGGCTGAGGCGGTTTTTTCTTCCTTCTCCCCCTTGCGGGAGAAGGGAAAAGCAGCACTTTGCGCCGTGCCCGCCAATCAGATAGAAACCGCCCGACCCTGCCGACCGTGAGACCCGCTTCATGACCGACGCGCCACATATCAGTCCGCTCGATCAGGCCCGCATCCTGTCCGAGGCGCTGCCGCACATGCAGCAGTATGACGAGGAAACCATCGTCATCAAATATGGCGGCCATGCCATGGGCGCGGAGGAAACCGCCAAGGCCTTCGCCCGCGACATCGTTCTGCTGGAACAGACCGCCATCAATCCGGTGGTGGTGCATGGCGGCGGGCCGCAGATCGCGACCATGCTGAAGCGGCTCGGCATTCAGTCGGAATTCGCCGCCGGCCTGCGCATCACCGACGCCGCGACCATCGAGATCGTCGAAATGGTGCTGGCGGGTTCGATCAACAAGCAGCTGGTCGGCTACATCAACGAGGCCGGCGGCAAGGCGGTCGGCCTGTGCGGCAAGGACGGCAACATGGTGACGGCGTCGAAGGCGACGCGCTCCATGGTCGATCCGGATTCGAACATCGAAAAGGTGATCGATCTCGGCTTCGTCGGCGAGCCCGAAAAGGTCGATCTGACGCTGTTGAACCAGCTGATCGGCCACGAGCTGATCCCGGTGCTGGCGCCGCTGGCGACCTCGCGAACCGGGCAGACCTTCAACGTCAACGCCGACACCTTTGCCGGCGCGGTCGCGGGCGCGCTGAAGGCCAAGCGGCTGCTGCTGTTGACCGACGTTCCCGGCGTGCTCGACAAGTCGAAGAAGCTCATTCCCGAACTGTCGGTCAAGGACGCGCGCAAGCTGATCGCCGACGGCACCATTTCCGGCGGCATGATCCCGAAGGTCGAGACCTGCATCTACGCGCTCGAGCAGGGCGTCCAGGGCGTGGTCATCATCGACGGCAAGATGCAGCACGCGGTGCTGCTCGAACTGTTCACCAACCAGGGCACCGGCACGCTGATCCACAAGTGATGAGCAGAGCGGCCACGCAGATGGGAACCGTCATGGCCGGATTTATTCCGGCCATCCACGTTCTGCTTTCTAGCCGCAAGGAAGCCGTGGATGCCCGGGCTCCGGCCATCCACGTCTTACTCGCGACGAGCTTGTAAGAAAGACGTGGATGCCCGGCACAAGCCCGGGCATGACGATCTAGAATGACGCGATCTTTTTCATCAGCTTTGATGTCGCTTGTTGTCGCGCTGCCTGCCGCGATCGTCTCCTTTCTCGCCTCGGCCCAACCGGCCTACGCCGACCTGAAACTCTGCAACCGCATGAGCTATGTGGTCGAGGTCGCGATCGGCATCGACGACAAGGCCGCCACCGCGACGCGCGGCTGGTTCCGCATCGATCCCGCGGCCTGCCGCGTCGTCGTGCAGGGCACGCTGACCGCCGACCGCATCCTCCTGAACGCGCGCGCGCTCGGCGTCTACGGCTCCTCGCCGATCCCGCAGAACGGCGGCGACACGCTGTGCATCGCGCCCGACAATTTCGTCATCGCCGCCGCCCGGCAGTGCCGCGCCGGACAGACGCCGGCGCCGTTTACCCAGATCAACCCGACCCAGACCGACGACGGCAATCTGGTGGCCTATCTCGCCGAGGACAGCGAGTATGACGACGAGCAGGCAAGGCTCGCCGGCATTCAGCGGCTACTGGTGATCGCGGGCTATGACGCCGCGCCGATCGACGGCGTCGACGGCCCGAAGACGCAAGGCGCGCTGGCGGCGTTCCTGAAAAGCCGCGGACTGTCGGCCGATATCGTGCAGGCGCCGAATTTCTTCACCATGATGATCGACGCGGTGCAATCGCCGTCCTCCACCGGGCTGACCTGGTGCAACGACACGCCGCACAAGATCATGGCCGCGGTCGGCGACCGACGACGGCAAGACCGTGATCAGCCGCGGCTGGTACCGCATCGATCCCGGCAAATGCCTGCATCCCGACGTCACCGGCCAGCCGAAGCAGATTTTCAGTTTCGCCGAAGCCGTCGATGCCGAAAACCGCACCCTCAAGATCAAGGACAAGCCGCTGAACTGGGGCGGCACCACCCAGCTCTGCACCCGCGAGAGCAAGTTCGAGATCAACGAGCAGGGCGACTGCGGCACCCGCGGCCTCGCCGTCACCGGCTTTGCCGCCGTCGACATGTCGAGCGGCGGCAAGACGCTGCGCTTTGCGATGCCGTGATGAATTGTCCAGCACACTCTCTCGTCGTCCCCGCGAACGCGGGGACCCATAACCCCAGAATGGTTCGTTGTTGCGACGCATAGACGAAGCCAACGAATACCGCCTCGCTCACAACCGCCGCGGCGTATGGGTCCCGCGTCGCGGGGACGACGAAGTTGAGAGACCGATGACAGCTCGCCCCTTCACCGACATCGACACCTGGGTGTTCGATCTCGACAACACGCTGTATCCGCATCACGTCAATCTGTGGCAGCAGGTCGATGCCCGGATCGGCGAATTCGTCAGCGCCTGTCTCGAGGTATCCGCCGACGAAGCGCGCCTGATCCAGAAGGATTATTACCGCCGCTACGGCACCACCATGCGCGGCATGATGACCGAGCATGGCGTGCACGCCGACGACTATCTCGCCTATGTGCACCAGATCGACCATTCGCCGCTGCAGCCTAACCCCGCGATGGGCGCGGCGATCGCCAGACTTCCCGGACGCAAGCTGATCCTGACCAACGGCTCGACCGACCATGCCGACAAGGTGCTGGAGCGGCTCGGCATCGGCGACCATTTCGAGGCGGTGTTCGACATCATCGCCGCCGAACTGGAGCCGAAGCCGGCGCCGCAGACCTATCGGAAATTCCTCAGGGATCATGGGGTCAATCCGCAGACCTCGGCGATGTTCGAGGATCTGGCGCGCAACCTCGTGGTGCCGCACCAGCTCGGCATGACCACGGTGCTGGTGGTGCCCGACGGCTCCGAGGAAGTCGTGCGCGAGGACTGGGAGCTCGAAGGCCGCGATGCCGCCCATGTCGATCATGTCACCGACGATCTGACCGGGTTTTTGGAGAGGCTGAGCGCGAAGGCGTGAGTTGTCGTCCCGGCGAACGCCGGGACCCATATTCCGAGTCCTGATCATGTGCCCCTATATCCGAGACCGTTAGTAACAACCGCTGCCTGTGGTTGATCGGGTCCCGGCCGTTCGCCGGGACGACGCGCGAGTTCTTGACTCTCCCTCCCCAAATCCCGACAAAAGCCCTCCCAATCGCCGCCCGCTATCCCGCTCGCCCCAAGGAAATCCGATGTCTCTGTCCGCCCTCGAATCCACCATCAACGCCGCGTTCGATGCCCGCGACGGCATCTCGACCGCGACCAAGGGTGAAGTCCGCGACGCCGTGGATCACGCGCTCGAACTGCTCGACAAGGGCGAGGCGCGCGTTGCCGAGCGCGAGACCAGGCAAGTGGAAAGTCAATCAGTGGCTGAAGAAGGCGGTGCTGCTGTCGTTTCGCCTCAACGACATGAGCGCGATTTCCGGCGGCCCCGGCAAGGCATCGTGGTGGGACAAGGTGCCCTCGAAATTCGACGGCTGGGGCGAGAACCGCTTTCGCGACGCCGGCTTTCGCGCGGTGCCGGGCGCCATCGTCCGCCGCTCCGCCTTCATCGCCAGAAACGTCGTGCTGATGCCGTCCTTCGTCAATCTCGGCGCCTATGTCGATGAGAGCACCATGATCGACACCTGGTCCACGGTCGGCTCCTGCGCCCAGATCGGCAAGCGCGTGCACATTTCCGGCGGCGTCGGCATCGGCGGCGTGCTGGAGCCGCTGCAGGCCGAACCCGTGATCGTCGAGGACGATTGCTTCATCGGCGCGCGCTCGCGAAGTCGCCGAAGGCGTGATCGTGCGCAAGGGCGCGGTGCTGGCGATGGGCGTGTTCCTCGGCGCCTCGACCAAGATCGTCGACCGCGACACCGGCGAGACCTTTATCGGCGAAGTGCCGGAATATGCCGTGGTGGTGCCGGGCACCCTGCCGGCCCGGCCGCTGAAGAACGGCCAGCCCGGCCCCTCCACCGCCTGCGCCGTCATCGTCAAGCGCGTCGACGAGCGCACCCGCGCCAAGACCAGCATCAACGAGCTGTTGCGGGATTGATCGAACCGTAAGGCCGGCAAAGGCGACCAATCACCGGACCGCGGGCCGTTCCCGGCCGTCCGGAGGTTGGCAATGGACTATAAATGGCTCCTGTTCCGCTTTGAGGGCCGCATCGGCCGCGCCAGATACTGGCTCGCGACACTGATCATCCTGTGCTCGATGATCCTTGCGCTGCTGTTGCTGGCCGCGATCAGCAGCATCTTCGGCATTGCCACTGGCCCCTTTGTCATCGACATCGTCGGCATTTCCGCATCAATCCAGCTCGGCGACGACGACCCTGCATCCAAGGCTTCGCTGTTTCCCCAGCTCGTCACGATTCCGATGACGGTCGTCTTCGCGTGGTCCTATGCGGCCGCCTCGATCAAGCGGCTTCACGACCGCGACAAGAGCGGCTGGTGGATGATCCCCTTCGTCGCTGCGACCGGCCTCTACGGTCAATTCGGGGATTGGCTGGGCAATTCCTGGACAGCGGCTTTCATCGGGCTTGCCGTGTTCATTGCCTTCAGCTGGGCTTGGTCGAAATGTACTGCCTCGGGAAGCCCATTGGCCCATCCGGTTCGCAGCAACGCGCTGCCGTCGCCGCGCGACCCGCTCGCACGAGCCGTCGATACGACATCGCGCTGGGACCAGCAGAGCGAGCTGGAATTTGTGCCGCACAGTGCTGGCCCATCGCCCGGACCGCATGTTAAGCGAGGGGCATGACTGATGCCCCTCCGCTCTCTCCATCGCCCGCGATCTCGTCCGCTGCCCCTCGGTAACCCCGGCGGACGCCGGCGCGCTCGGCGTTCTCGAAAATATCCTGAAAGCAGCCGGCTTCGAGGTGCATCGCGTCACCTTCGGCGAACCCGGCACCGCCGACATCGACAACCTCTATGCCCGCATCGGCAACAGCGCTCCGCACATCACCTTCGCCGGACATACCGACGTGGTGCCGCCCGGCGACGAGAGCGCATGGACCCATGGCGCGTTCTCGGGCGACGTCAAGGACGGTTTTCTGTACGGGCGCGGCGCCGTCGACATGAAGGGCGGCATCGCCTGCAGCGTCGCGGCGGTGCTCGATTATCTCGCCGATCATGGCGGCAAGGCAAAAGGCTCGATCTCGTTCCTGATCACCGGCGACGAGGAGGACATCTCCGTCAACGGCACCATCAAGCTATTGCAATGGGCGGCGGCGCGCGGCGAGAAATTCGACCACTGCGTGCTCGGCGAGCCCTCCAATGTCGAGGAGCTCGGCGATTGCATCAAGGTCGGCCGCCGCGGCTCGCAGTCGGGCACGCTTTACGTCGACGGCGTCCAGGGCCATGTCGCCTATCCGCATCGCGCCGCGAACCCGGTGCCGGATATATCGCGATTGATCGTGGCGCTCAGCGACGAGCCGCTCGATCACGGCAGCGCGCAATTCCAGGCCTCGAACCTCGAATTCACCTCCGTCGATGTCGGCAACACCGCCAGCAACGTGATCCCCGGCCAGGCGCGCGCGAAATTCAACATCCGCTTCAACGATCACCACACCCAGGAGAGCGCTGCGGACGCTGGTCGAAGCAGCGCCTGGTAAAGGCGGCGGGCAACCGGATCCGCGCCCGCATCGTGTGGGAGCCGTCCAACTCCAACGTGTTCGTGACCAAACCCGGCGCCTTCACCGATCTCGCGGTCGCAGCGATCGAGGAGGTCACCGGCCGCCGGCCGGAACTGACCACCTCCGGCGGCACCTCGGATGCGCGCTTTATCGCGAGCTATTGTCCGGTCATCGAGTTCGGCCTGGTCGGCCAGACCATGCACCAGATCGACGAGCGCACGCCGGTCTCCGATCTGGAGAAGCTGACGAAGATCTATCGCGGCGTGCTGGATCGGTATTTCGGGTGAGCTGCGCAACGGTCATTCCGGGACGCGCGTCTTCGGGTGGACCCGGAATCTCGAAGTTATCGGAACGCGATTCCGGGTTCGCGCTTGCGCGCGCCCTGACGGCAATTGAACGGGGACACTGAATATCGAGGCTCAATAATCCACCCGCACCAGATAGAGCCCGTCCGGCGGGGCGACCGGGCCGCAGGCGGCGCGGTTGCGGGCGGCCAGCGCCGCGGCAAGATCGTCGGCGCTCCAGCGGCCCTCGCCGACCCAGACCAGCGAGCCGACCATCGAGCGCACCTGGCTGTGCAGGAACGAGCGCGCCGAGGTCACGATGTGGACGGCGTCGCCTTCCCTGACGACGTCGAGCTGGTCGAGGGTCTTCTCCGGCGATTTCGCCTGGCATTCGGTGTCGCGAAACGTGGTGAAGTCGTGCTTGCCGACCAAGTTTTTGCGCGGCAGCGTGCATGGCGTCGGTATCGAGCGGCCGCGGCAGCCGCCAGGCGCGGCCGATGTCGAGCGCCAGATTGGCGCGGCGATTGGAGATGCGATAGAGATAATGCCGCTTCTTCGCGGAGAACCGCGCCTCGAAGTATCCGGCACGATGTCCGCGACGAGCACGCCGATCGGATGCGGCCGCAAATGCGCGTTCAGGCCGTCGCGAAAGCGGCCCGGCACGAAATGTTTTGCAATATCGCAATGCGCGACCTGCCCGAGCGCATGCACGCCGGCATCGGTGCGGCCCGCGCCGTGAACGCGGACCTGCTCGCCGCAGATCGCCTTGACCGCGTCTTCCAGCGCGCCCTGCACGGACGGCCCGTTCTCCTGGATCTGCCAGCCGCAGAACGGGCTGCCGTCATATTCGATGGTGAGTTTGTAGCGGGGCATCAGGATAACCGCATCGGCGGCTTCAGCGGCGTGCCGCGCAAAAATTCCTCCGCCTTCATCGGCGCCTTGCCGGCGCGCTGCAGTTCGAGAATTCGCGATGCGCCTTCGCCGCAGGCAACCGTGAGGCGATCGTCAAGCAAGTCGCCCGCTGCGCCCGTGCCATCGGCCATCGCGCAGCGCAGGATCTTGACGCGCACCGGCTCGCCTTCGATCGGCATTTCGCACCACGCGCCGGGAAACGGCGACAGCCCGTGAATATGGCGCAGCACCGCGCGCGCCGGTCTGTTCCAGTCGATCCGCGCCTCGGCCTTTTCGATCTTGGCGGCGTAGGTGACGCCATGCTCGCTTTGTTTTGTCAGTTGCAGCATGCCGCGCTCCAGCGCGCCGATCGCGCGCACCATCAGATCAGCCCCGAGCCGCGCCAGCGCGTCGTGCAGATCGCTTGCAGTCATCGCATCTGTTATCGCCATGCGTTCGGCCATGGCCACGTCGCCGGTATCGAGGCCTGCGTCCATCTTCATCACCATCACGCCGGTCTCGGCGTCGCCGGCCATGATGGCGCGGTTGATCGGCGCGGCGCCGCGCCAGCGCGGCAACAGCGAGGCGTGCAGGTTGAAGCAGCCGAGCGTCGGGGTATCGAGAATGGCCTGCGGCAGGATCATGCCATAGGCGACGACCACGGCGGCATCGGCGTTGTGGGCGCGAAATTCATCTGATGCTTCCGGCGTCTTCAGCGTCGTCGGCGTCGACACGGGAATGCCGAGCCGCCGCGCCTCCTGCTCGACCGGGGTAGGCTGCAGCTTCATGCCGCGCCCGGCGGGCTTTGCCGCGCGGGTGTAGACCGCCGCGATCTCATGGCCGTGGGCCACGAGCTCCAGCAGCGTCGGCACCGCGAATTCCGGCGTGCCCATGAAGATCAAGCGAAGAGGCATATAAGAATTTGCGCCTTTACGAGAGGACGTTGATTTTTAGCCGTCATGCCCGCGCTTGTCGCGGGCATCCACGCCTTCGACGCACGAGAGGCGATTCGAAGCGTCGGGCTTGACTCCGCTGCCCTCTTGGCGGCTTTGGCAAATTTCTTCAGCACGCGGTCGCGCTTCAGCTTCGACAGATAGTCCACGAACAGCACGCCGTTGAGATGATCGATCTCGTGCTGGATGCAGGTGGCGAACAGGCCCTCGGCGTCTTCCTCGTGCACCTTGCCGTCGAGATCGGTGAAGCGCACCCGCACCTTCGCCGGCCGCTCCACCTCCTCGTAATATTCCGGGATCGACAGGCAGCCTTCCTCGTAGACCGACGTCTCTTCCGACGACGACAGGATCTCCGGATTGATGAACACCCGCGGCAAAGGCTTGGTCTCGCCTTCCTCGTTTTTCTTGGCGAGGTCCATCGTGATCAGCCGCAGCGGCTGGGCGACCTGGATCGCGGCGAGCCCGATCCCGGGCGCGTCGTACATGGTCTCGAACATGTCGTCGGCGAGCCTGCGGATCTCCGCCGTGACTTTTTCGACGGGCCTGGAGACCAGCCGCAACTGCTTGTCCGGCAGGATGATGATTTCTCTGATGCCATGGCGGGCGATTTAAGCTGCTGATTTGCCGGGGTCAATGCGGCGGGCGGGGCCTGTTTACCTGTGCTTAACCACGAATCTTAAGGCGGCGTTAACCATAAAAATTAACCCGGCATTCACCATAAATGTTCCCTCTTCGTTCGTATTCAAGGCCGAAATCGGCTACAAGGGCGTCATGAACGAGATTCTTTTCCAGATCGGCGACCTGCCGGTCCGCACCGGCACCGCGCTGATCGGCTTTGGCGCGCTGGCGCTCACGCTGCTCCTGATCATCGCCATCGTGATCGCCCGCTCCGGCCGGCGCGGCGCCGAACTGGCGATGGCGCAGGCGATTCGCGCCGACGAACTGGAAGAGCGCCTCTCCGAAATGCTGCGCGCCCAGAGCGAGGCCACCGGCCGCGTCGATGCGATGGGGCAGGCGCTGGCCGGCCGCCAGGCCGAAATGGCGCGGGCCGTCAGCGAGCGGCTGGATTCGGTGACCCATCGCGTCGGCCAGTCGATGGAGCAGACCACGCGCAACACCATGGACAGTTTGCGCGTGCTGCACGAGCGGCTCGGCATCATCGACAACGCCCACAAAAACCTCACCGACCTGACCTCGCAGGTCACCACCTTGCGCGACGTGCTCGCCAACAAGCAGTCGCGCGGCGCGTTCGGCCAGGCGCGGATGGAGGCGATCGTCCAGGACGGCATGCCGAAGGGTTCCTACGAATTCCAGTTCACGCTCTCGACCGGCAAAAGGCCGGACTGCGTGGTGTTCCTGCCCGATGCGCGGCCGCTCTGCATCGACGCGAAATTTCCGCTGGAGGCGATGACCGCGCTGCACGACGCCCGCACGGAGGAGGAAAAGAAAATCGCCACGCAGCGGCTGCGCGCCGACGTGATGAAACACGTCAGCGATATCGCCGAAAAATACCTGATCGCCGGCGAGACCCAGGATACCGCGCTGATGTTCGTGCCGTCGGAATCGGTCTACGCCGAAATCCACGACGGTTTTGACGACGTGATCCAGAAGGCCTATCGCGCCCGCGTGGTGCTGGTATCGCCGTCGCTGCTGATGCTGGCGATCCAGGTGATGCAGCAGATCCTCAAGGACGCGCGGATGCGCGACGCCGCCGACCAGATCCGCACCGAGGTGCTCAACCTCGGCGACGATCTCGGACGCCTGCGCGACCGCGTCCTGAAGCTGCAAAAGCATTTTGGCGACGTCAATGAGGACGTCCGGCAGATCCTGATCTCCGCCGACAAGATCGAAAAGCGGGCAGGAAGGATCGAGGAGCTGGATTTCAGCAAGGAAGCCCCGGCCGAGCCCCCGCGCCTCGTCAAGCCGGGCGCGCCCGAATTGTTCCCGCTGCCGCGCAAGCTGCAGGCAGGGGAGTGAGCTTGCAGGAGCCAGCCGGCGCCCCCGCAACCGCCCGATGCCGGGACTAGTCCAGGCCCGCGCGGCGGAAACCCTTCAAATAGTGCTCCCGATCGGCCTCATGTCTGATGGGCATTTGGTTCGCGATCCAGGCGAGCGAGATATTGGGTTGAACGCGGCGAAGCTCCTGTAGAGCAACGCCGGCGACATCGTCCTGTCCGGCCATGCCGGCGGCGGCCGTCAGCACCCGGTGTGCACCGACGAAATCGCTGCGCTGTCGGATGCCTTCGCGCGCAAGCCGAAACGCCTCGTCGTAGTCGCGCCCGATAAAATGGGCGTAAGCAGCAATCCCGCAATAAACCGCCGAGAACGGATCGCGCGGACTCAGCCGCAGTGCGCGGCGTGCGGCCGCGATCGCCTCTTGCCAGCGCCCCGAATAGGAAAGTGCCAAGCCGTAATAACCCTGTGCCATCGAGAAGTTTGGATTGAGCCGCAGCGCCAATTCGAACTCGGCCAGCAAGTCGTCGAAACGCCGGGTAAATAGGTAGGCGCAGCCCAACGCATGGTGCGCCCAGGGGTCCTCGCTGTCGACCAGGATCGCAGCAAGCGCCGAGCGCTCGGCGATCGGCGCAGATATGGCCATATCCGCCCAACCCATGTGGGCGCTGAACGTATGGCTGGTGGCGAGTACGCCGAGCGCCTGTCCGTAGCCTGGGTCGATCGTCGTCGCCTTTTCGAGCAAGGCTTGCGCGACCAGATTGTCCCGCCTCGTCACACGCCAGTAGTGCGACAGCGCCCGCATCACCAAATCCCAGGCGTCCAGACTATCGGGCGGTTTGCGTTGGGCATGGAAGTTCTCGGCCGCGTAGAGCTGTGGTTCGATTGCGGCGACGATGGCTTCGGTGATTTCGTCCTGGACTGCGAACAGATCGGCCAAGCCGCGATCGTAGCGTTCCGCCCAGATATGGCTGCCGGTGGCGGCGTCGTTGAGCTGCGCTGTAATGCGTACGCGGTCGCCGGCCTTGCGCACGCTGCCTTCGACCACATAGCCGACGCCCAACTCCTCGGCGACCTGCTTCATATGGACGGCCTTGCCCTTGTAGATGAATGAAGAGTTCCGCGCGATCACGAAGAACCAGCGCAGCTTGGAGAGCGCGGTGATGATGTCCTCGCTGATGCCATCGGAAAAATACTCCTGTTCCGGATCGCCGCTCATGTTGGTGAAGGGAAGCACGGCGATGGCGGGCCGGTCGGGCAGCGGCAACGCCGGCCGCGACGGCTCGTGGATTTCATGCAGCGGCGGATCGATGGTATGAGCCTGTTCGTGGCCGTGAGGTTGCGTTCGCACATCGCCGACGAAGCGGAGGCCCTTGCGCGGGATGGTGCGGATCAGCTTCTGGTCTTCGCCGCTGTCGCCGACCGCCTTGCGCGCGGCGTTGATACGGCTGGTCAGCGTCGATTCCGACACGATCCGACCGCCCCAGATCGAGGCGATGAGGTCGTCCTTGCTGACGACCCGGTCGCGGTTCTGCACCAGATATACCAGCAGATCGAATACCTGGGGCTCGACGGCTATCGCCTCGGAACCGCGGCGAAGCTCGCGGCGGTCGGTATCAAGCGTATGATCATCAAAGAGAAACTGCACGGCACCCTCAAATCCAGACTACGACGCCGCTCTCAAGGAATAATCAAGCCCACCTCAAGGACAAATCAAGCGCCAAGCAAAGTCTTCCGGTCGCGCTTCCCCCATCCTCCGCCCGTCTGAAAGGCGATCTTCCTGATCGCGCCCGACCGGAGGAACCCATGACCCAGACCCAGGTATTCAACCCGCACACCCGAAGTAGTCCAATAGGCAGAGTCGTTGCGTTTCTTTACGGACTCTTCGCCTATCTCGTGTTTTTCGCTACGTTTCTCTACGCCGTCGGCTTCGTATCCGGCCTGGTGGTGCCAAAGACCATCGACAGCGGCGCGGTCGTTCCGGCGATGGAAGGGCTCATCGTCAACATCCTCCTGATGTCGCTGTTCGCAGTGCAACACAGCGTCATGGCACGCCGGCAATTCAAGGAATGGTGGACACAATTTGTGCCAAAATCGGTTGAGCGCAGCACCTATGTGCTGTTCGCCAGCCTCGCGCTCATTCTGCTGGTCTGGCAATGGCGCCCGATGCCGACCGTGGTGTGGCAAATCGACAATCCGCAAATTGCCGTGGCGGTAACAGGCGTTTCGCTGTTTGGCTGGCTGATCGTGCTCACCAGCACGTTCCTGATCAACCATTTCGAGCTGTTCGGATTGCATCAGACCGCCAATAATCTCGCTGGCCGCCCGATGCCAACGCCGCGTTTCCGCACTCCGCTTTACTACAAGTTCGTGCGGCACCCGATCTATCTCGGCTTCATCATCGCGTTCTGGGCAGCACCGGCGATGACGGTCGGACACCTGCTGTTCGCAGCGGTGACCACGGCTTACATCGTCGTGGGCACCCTGCTGGAAGAACGCGATCTGGTCGATCTCTTCGGCGACGACTACCGCCGCTACAAGGAGCGCGTGTCGATGCTGGTACCCTGGCGCAAATCAAGTTGATCGATGAAGTCGAGCCGAACTGCACGGCGGCACCGGATCCTGACCGGTGTCGCCCCGCGACGGCCGCCGCATTGAAGGGATTGCGCCATGATAGAAGAAGCCCCCGGCCGCGTTGACTACGACGAGTCCGGTGCCGGACCGACGATCGTGCTGGTGCCCGGATCATGCAGCACCGGAGCGGCGTGGCGACCTGTCATCGCCGCGTGGGATAACCGGTTTCGCTGCGTCACCACCAGCCTGCTCGGCTATGGCAAAACTGCCGAACGCCGGACAGCCGGCGATCCTTCCATTTCTCACGAAGCCGATGCGCTGGAGTCGGTGATTCGGAGGGCCGGAGGCCCGGTCCATCTGGTCGGCCACTCCTTTGGCGGCCTCGTAGCGCTCGCCGTGGCTCTCCGCGACCGGGCACCACTTGCAAGTCTGACGATCCTGGAAGCACCGGCGGTGGAGGCGTTACGAGAGGATAGAGACGATCGGCACTACCGCGCATTCCGCCAAATGACCGAGTCATATTTCGCCGCCTTTGAGGGCGGAAACGGGGAAGCGATCGCGGCAATGATCGATTTTTACGGTGGCGCCGGCAGCTTTGCCTCATGGCCGCCGCGGCTTCGTGCCTACGCCATGGAGACGACCCCGGTTAACATCCTCGATTGGGCAAGCGCGTTTGGTTTTCCGCTGTCGGCGGAAGCGCTTGCCCGAGTCAGGGTCCCAACGCTTGTCATTCGGGGCGGGGCAAGTCACCCGGCAGTGCAGCGCGCCAACGGGCTCGTCAGCGAGCGCATAAGCGAAGCGACTCTCGCTACCATCGAAGGGGCCGCGCATTTCATGATCGCAACCCACGTCGAAGAGGTGGCTCGATTGGTTGCACGGCATGTGCATCGTGCAGAAGCCATATCGCGCACGCCGTCAGATATGGCTCTTTTACCGCCGCCAATGTTAACGCCGGATCTCGCCCACAAGGTGACCGATTGATGCCTGGCTGACGTCCAGGCGGCGCTGGCTGCGCACATGGTCCGTCCTGGTCTCCCGGTCAGGCCGGGCGATGAGGTTTTTTATGGGGCCATCCGAATCTGCTAACACCCCTCCATGACCGCACCGGAAGCCGCGTCCACCTCGTCCGAAAACCCCGCCGCGCCCCGCGCCTCCTGGCGCGACAGCCTCGCGGTGTATCTGCAGCGGCGGGTGCTGATCGTGATGCTGCTCGGCTTTTCCTCCGGCCTGCCGCTGGCGCTGTCGGGATCGACGCTGCTGGTATGGATGCGCGAATCCGGGGTCGATCTCGGCACCATCGGGCTGTTCGCGCTGGTCGGCACGCCCTACACGCTGAAATTTCTGTGGGCGCCGCTCACCGATGCGCTGCATGTGCCGTTGTTCACCCGCGCCTTTGGCCGCCGGCGCGGCTGGCTGGTGTGCTCGCAACTGGCGCTGATCGTTTCGATCCTGCTGCTGGCGCTCACCGACCCCGCGCGTTCGCCGCTGTTCGTGGCGCTCGGCGCGCTGCTGGTCGCCGCCATGTCGTCGACCCAGGACATCGTGGTCGACGCGTTCCGCGTCGAGAGCCTGCCGGAGAGCGAGCAGGCCGCCGGCATGGCAGCTTACGTCGCGGCCTACCGCATCGGCATGCTGGTCTCCACCGCCGGCGCGCTGTTCCTGGTCAGCGCGTACGAATCGACCGGCATCGCGCGCTCCTCGGCATGGATGTGGGGCTATGTGACGATGGCAGCATTGGTGCTGATCGGCACCCTCACGGCACTCGCCGCCACCGAACCGGAGCAATCGGCGCGCGCGGAGGCCGCGACCAGCACCGAGACCGCGTTTGCGCGCGTGATCCATGCCGCGGTCGGCGCGTTCTCGGAATTCCTCGTCCGCAAGGACGCGCTCGCCGCGCTCGCCTTCGTGGTGCTGTTCAAATTCACCGACGCGTTTTCCGGCACCATGACCGCGCCGTTCGTGATCGATCTCGGTTTCTCCCGCAACGACTACGCCGCCATCGTCAAGGGCGTTGGCCTCGCCGCGACCCTGATCGGCGGTTTTGCCGGCGGTTTTGTCGCGCGGCGCTATTCGCTTGCCGCAAGCCTGTGGATCGGCGGCGTGCTGCAGGCGATCGCCAACCTGTCGTTCTCCTGGCTGGCGCTGGTCGGCGTCAATCAATGGGCGCTGGCGTTCGCGATCACGGCGGAGAATTTCACCAGCGCCATCGGCACCGTGATCTTCGTCGCCTATCTGTCGGCGCTGTGCCAGAATCCGCTGCACACCGCGACCCAATACGCGCTGCTCACCGCGCTCGCCGCGGTCGGGCGCACCTATCTGTCGTCGGGCGCGGGCTATGTGGCGAAGGCGACCGGATGGCCGCTGTTCTTCGCGATCTGCGTCGTGGTCGCGGTGCCGAGCCTGATCCTGCTGGCATGGCTGCAGCGGCGCCGGCATTTTGCGGCGCTGGAGGAGGCGAAGGTTTAGTCTCTCCGTCGTCCCGGCCAAGCGAGCGAAGCGAGCGCGAGCCGGGACCCATAACCACCGATGGATCGTGTTGAGCAGGCTGCGGCCCCATCCAGGCGCGACAACGAAGCCCTGTGGCTATGGGTCCCTGCTTTCGCAGGGACGACGCAATGACTTTCTCAATGCTTCGTCACCACGCTCCATTTGGTGACGATCGCCTCGCTCATCTGGCCGGCGTCCTGCGCACAGGCGACCTCGTCGACCTTGAGCGAGACTTGCTTGCCGATAAAGCCTTTCAACTGCGCCGCCTGCGCGTCGTTGCTGGTGACGATCTGAAACGTCTCCGGCCCGGTTTCCAGCCCGCAAAGTCCGTTCGGCGGCGGCAGCCGGCGCGGCTCGCTGGTGAGCTGATAGGTGGCGACGCGCTTGCCCTTCCTGGCGCCGCGGACGCGCATGGCATTGAGCTCTCCCGACAGCACGTCGCCGGCAGTGATCGGCTTGCCCGGCTTCGGCGCGGGCTCGGCCTGCTGCGCCAGCACGGCAGGCGCGGCCGATGTCGCCGCGATCATCGCGCCCAAGGCCAGCCGTATGGCGAATCGTCGTTTCGTCATGTCGGTGATTTCCGTGTCTGGTTGCTAGAACAGGGTCCGCTGCCGCATCGCAGCCGACAGCGTGCCTTCATCGAGATAGTCGAGTTCGCCGCCGACCGGCACGCCGTGGGCGAGCCGCGTCACCTTGACGCCGGCCTCCTGCAGGAGGTCGGTGATGTAATGCGCGGTGGTCTGGCCGTCGACGGTGGCATTCAAGGCGAGGATGATTTCCGTCACCCGCTTGTCGTGCGCGCGCTTGACCAGCGCGTCGATGGTCAGGTCCTGCGGGCCGACGCCGTCGAGCGGCGACAGCGTCGCGCCCAGCACGTGATAGAGCCCGTTGGTCGCATGCGCGCGCTCCAGCGCCCAGAGATCGGCGACGTCGGCGACCACGACGATGATCGAGGGATCGCGCCTGGGATCGGTGCACACCGTGCAGGGATTCTGGGTGTCGATATTGCCGCAGGTCTTGCAGACCTGGATCTTGTCGATCGCCACCTGCAGGGCTGCCGCCAGCGGCGTCATCAGCGCCTCGCGCTTCTTGATCAGATGCAGCGCCGCGCGCCGCGCCGAACGCGGACCGAGCCCCGGCAGCCGCGCCAGGAGCTGGATCAGGCGTTCGATTTCGGGACCGGCAACCGCAGCGGCCATATCAGGTGAGGCCCAGTCCCGGCGGCAGGCCCAGCCCGCCGGTCAGCGCCTGCATCTTCTCGGCCATCGCGGCTTCCGCCTTGCGCCGCGCGTCGTTATGCGCGGTCACCAAGAGGTCTTCGAGGATTTCGCGCTCGTCCGCCTTCATCAGGCCGGGATCGATCTTCACCGCCTTCACTTCCATCTTCGCGGTCATGCGCACGCTGACCAGGCCGCCGCCCGAAATGCCCTCGACCTCGACATTGCCGAGCTCTTCCTGCATCGCCTGCATCTTCGATTGCAGCTGCGCCGCCTGCTTCATCATGCCGAGAAAATCAGCCATGAATGCTTACCTCTGTATCGCTATAGATCGTCGCTGTCGGGACTCTCGCCGGGGTCTTCACCGCTAGCATCGGATTCCGGCGTCTCCGGGGCAAGCTTGCGCACCTCGACCACCTTGGCGCCGGGAAACCGCGCCAGTACTTCCTGCACCCGCGGATCGGCCTCGGCGGCGCGCTCGCGCTGATTTTTCGCGACTTCGTTCAGCGACCGCAGCGTCGGCTGCCCGGCCTCGTTGGACACGATCACGGTCCAGCGCCGTCCGGTCCATTGCTCCAGCTTGCGCGAGAGATCGTTGATCAGGGTCCGCGCCGCGCTGCGCTCCAGCGCCACCTCGAGCCGGCCGTCCTCGATGCGGACCAGGCGGACATCGGCTTCCAGCGCGGCCTTGGTCAGCAGGTCGCGCTTCTCGCCGGCGAGCGCCACCAGTTCCGGAAAACTTGCAATCCGGCGCGCCGCCGGCGCGGACTGTGCGTCGGGCGACGGCGCGGCCATCTGCGGGCGCGCCGATGGCTCGGCATTGGCGCGCGGCGCGGCGGCCGCACGCGCGGGCGACGGTTGCGCCGACGAAACCGGCGAAGCCGGCGCACTGCGCGGCGCTGAGCCAGCCGCGATCACCGGCGATGACCCGCCGCTCTGCTCGAGCATCCGGATCGCTTCATCCGGCGTCGGCATATCAGCGACATAGGCGATCCGCACCAGCACCATTTCCGCCGCCGCCGCCGGGCCGCGTGGCGGCCTGCACCTCGGTGATGCCCTTGAGCAGCATCTGCCACATCCGTGACAGCACCCGCATCGAGAGTTTTGATGCGAAGTCGCGGGCGCGCAGACGTTCGGTTTCGCCGAATGCGACATTGTCCGCAGTCGCCGGCACGATCTTCACGCGGGTGACGAAATTGACGAATTCGGCGAGATCGGACAGCACCACGATCGGATCGGCGCCGGTGTCGTACTGGTCGCGGAATTCCTTAAACGCGCTCGCGATATCGCCGCGCGCCAGCGAGTCAAACAGATCGATCACGCGGGTGCGGTCGGCGAGGCCGAGCATCTGCCGTACCGCATCGGCGCGCACCGGGCCTGCCGCATGCGCGATCGCCTGATCGAACAGCGACAGCGAATCGCGCACCGAGCCTTCCGCCGCGCGCGCGATGATGCCGAGCGCCTCCGGCTCGACCTCGACGCCTTCCTTTTTGGCGATATTGGCCAGATGCGTCATCAGCACGTCGGCCTCGACCCGGCGCAGGTCGAAGCGCTGGCAGCGCGACAGCACCGTGACCGGCACTTTGCGGATTTCGGTGGTGGCGAACACGAATTTGGCGTGCTCCGGCGGCTCCTCCAGCGTCTTCAGGAAGGCGTTGAACGCCGCCGTCGAGAGCATGTGCACTTCGTCGATGATGTAGACCTTGTAGCGGGCGCTGGCCGGCGCATAGCGCACGCTGTCGTTGATCTGGCGCACGTCGTCGACGCCGGTATGGGAGGCGGCGTCCATTTCCAGGACGTCCATGTGCCGGCTTTCCATGATCGCCTGGCAATGCACGCCCAGCACCGGCATGTGGATGGTCGGGCCCTTCACCGATCCGTCCGGCAGTTCGTAGTTCAGGGCGCGGGCGAGAATCCGCGCCGTGGTGGTTTTGCCGACCCCGCGCACGCCGGTCAGGATCCAGGCCTGCGGGATCCGCCCGGTCTCGAACGCGTTCGAAACGGTCCGGACCACGGCGTCCTGGCCGATCAGGTCCTCGAAACTGGAGGGGCGGTATTTGCGCGCCAGCACGCGATAATGGCTGCCGGGCTGCGGCGGGCCGCCGAGGTCGAAGCCGCCTTGAGGGACGCCTTGGGGATCGTTGGGAGGCATTAAGGGAGCGCCAGCGTCGGTCATCGATCGATCCGCAACTCTGATTGTCTCTCGAAGCCGGCTTGCGGAACAGTTTGAGCTCAAATCAAGCGCAGGGACGGATTACCGTATCTTGCGCGATTCGCTCGAAAAAACAGGTGGGAGACTGACGAGCGACCCGATCCGGACCTCGTTAGGGCTGCTTCCTTCCGGACCTGACCCGGTTGGCGAGTGGCTCGTCCACCGCCAATCTCCCGGTCCTTATTTGGGGCCAAAAGGGGCGGAAAGCAAGCGCGACGGGGCGGGGTTTGCGGGACTTGTGCAGAAACGCGGAAAGGCTTTAGTTGCCGTCATGCCCGGCCTTGTGCCGGGCATCCACGTCTTCCTTAGTGCCGCAACAAGGCAGGACGTGGATGGCCGGGTGCAGACAAGTCTACGTAGTCTGCACAAGGCAGACTACTATGCCCGGCCATGACGAGGGAATATGCATGCCTTCTGACGCTCCCGCCTGGTCGCTGCATTCACAGCTCAAGAAAGACACCATCGACATCGGCGACCTGCCGCTGTGCCGCGTGCTTGTCATCAAGGATGCGCATTATCCCTGGCTGTTGCTGGTGCCGCGCCGGCCCGACGCCGTGGAAATCATCGACCTCGACGAGGTCGAGCAGGCGCAATTGATGACGGAAATCAGCCGCGTCGCCCGCGCCCTGAAAGAAATCACCAAATGCGACAAGCTGAATATCGCAGCGCTCGGCAATCTGGTGCCGCAACTGCACGTACACGTCATCGCGCGCCGCTCCAGCGACGCCGCCTGGCCGCGCCCGGTCTGGGGGGTGATGCCGCCGCTGGCGCATGACGCCGAGGAAGTCCAGAATTTCATCAGCGCGCTTCGCCGCAAGATTTGGCTTGGTTAGGACATGACAGCATCTCGATTCGTTTCCCCTGGGGCAGCCGGCCTTCGTCACCCATATTCTCGATCGCGCCGCGCATCTGCGCGGCGACGACGCCAAACTGATGGCGCTGGAAGAGCGCCGCGATGCCCGCGCCTATGTGGTGCATCGCGACTCGCTGGTGGTGAAGCAGGACGCGGACGGTCCGCGCGCGCTGCTCGGCATCGACGAGGCGCTGAAATTCGGCGCCAATCCCGGCACGATCTTCCTGGGGTTGCGCGACGGCGCGCCGGTGTTCGGCATGGGCATCTCGGCCGCGGCGGTGGAAAACCTGCTGCCGCGCAGCGACGTCAAGGTCAGCGAACTGCGCGGCATGGCGATGCAGGGCGTGGTGCCGCCCGACCAGCTCTCGGCGATCGCGATGGCGAAATCGCTGGTGAACTGGCACCAGCGCCACGGCTATTGCGCCAATTGCGGAACCCGCACCGCGATGAAGGAAGGCGGCTGGAAGCGCGACTGCCCGAACTGCAAGGCCGAGCATTTTCCGCGCACCGACCCCGTCGTGATCATGCTGGTGACCTCGGGCGACAAGGTGCTGCTGGGCCGGCAGAAGCAATTCCTGCCCGGGATGTATTCCTGCCTTGCCGGATTCGTCGAAGCCGCCGAAACCATCGAGGACGCGGTGCGGCGCGAGATTTTCGAGGAATCCGGAATTCGCTGCACCGACGTCAATTATTACATGACGCAGCCCTGGCCCTATCCGTCATCCCTGATGATCGGATGCACCGCGCGCGCCACCAACGAGGATATCGTGGTCGACCGCGCGGAACTGGAAGACGCGCGCTGGTTCGACCGCGCTGAAGCGACCCTGATGATCAAGCGGCAGCATCCCGACGGTCTGGCGGGACCGCATCCGTTTGCCATCGCGCATCACCTGCTCGGGCGCTGGGTGCATGGCGGAGAGCAGGTGCGCGCATAGCGGGGAACCGGCTCATGGCTCAGTCGATTAGTCCCGAGACCCTGGTTCCGGCGTAAGGCGGAACCGGCATGACGGACTCCGATATGAACTTCCACGCTGCTGCGCCGAAGATCCCGCCGCGCATTCTCTGCATCGGCATGCCGGTGCGCGACCTGACGTTCCGCGTCGGCGGCGTTCCCGCGCGCGGCTCCAAGGAGAACGCCAGCCATTTCGACGAAATCTGCGGCGGCAACGCGCTCAACGCGGCGATCGGCATCGTGCGCCTCGGCGGCCGCGCCTCGATCTGCGGCCCGATGGGCGATGCCCGCGAAACCTCGAGCCGCTATATCTTCGACAAACTCGCCCATGAAGGTATCGAGACCAGACACATCGTGCACATGCCGGGACTGGTGACGCCGATCTCGGCCGTCATGGTCGATCCGAGCGGCGAGCGCACCATCGTGACGTTCCGCGATCCGGAACTGTGGAAAGTCCGCCTGCCCGACGCCGACGAATTGCTGGAGGATTGTCAGGCCATCCTGACCGAGAGCCGCTGCGCGGAATTCTGCACCGACCTCTGCGCCGAAGCGCGCCGGCGCGGCATTCCGGTGATCGTGGATGCCGACCGCGCGATGTCGCTGCGCGAAGGCCTGCTCACCGCCTCGTCGCATCTGGTGTTCTCGAGCGAACCCTTGCAGGAGACCGCCGACGTCGCCGACGACGGCGAGGCGCTGAAGAAGATTTCCAGGCTGACGTCGTCGTTCCTGGCGGGCACGCGGGGCGCACAGGGCACCATCTGGCTCGACGAGAAAGGCCATCTGCAGCAGACCCCGGCCTTCCCGGTCCATACCGTCGATACCCTGGGCGCCGGCGACGTGTTCCACGGCGCCTTCGCGCTCGCCATCACCGAAAACCAGGACATTCCGAGCGCGCTGCGATTCGCCTCCGCCGCGGCGGCGCTGAAATGCACCCGCTTCGGTGGCGCTTTCGCTGCCCCGCAACGTGCTGAAGTCTCAGCGCTTTTGAGCCATGGCCACGCCGCCGAGCGCGGCTCGGAACCGACCAATAGGGGCTTGTCTTAGAAGAATTTTCTATATATGAGGGTAATCAACCCCATAAATGGAACAAAGTTCTTCTCATGACCGATCTCGCCGTTCAGCTCCACGAGCCCAACCGCCGCCTCGACGCCATCGACCGCAAGATCCTGACGGTGCTGCAGGAGGACGCCTCGCTGTCCGTCGCCGAGATCGGCGACCGGGTGGGGCTGTCGTCGACGCCGTGCTGGAAGCGCATCCAGCGGCTGGAGGCCGATGGCGTGATCCTGCGCCGGGTGGCGCTGGTCGACCAGAACAAGATCGGGCTCGGCATCACGGTCTTCGTCTCGGTCGAGAGCGCCGATCATTCCGAGGCCTGGCTGCGCAAATTCGCCGACGCCGTCAGCGCGATGCCGGAGGTGATGGAATTCTACCGGATGGCCGGCGACGTCGACTACATGCTGCGCGTCGTGGTCGCGGACATGCAGAGCTACGACGTGTTCTACAAGAAGCTGATCGGCGCGGTGCCGCTGAAGAACGTCACCTCGCGTTTCGCGATGGAGAAGATCAAGTCGGTCACCGCGTTGCCGATCCCGGCGGCGGCTTAGGTCCGCAGATCCACGAACACCATTCTGTCGTCATCGCCCGCGAAAGCGGGCGATCCAGTATTCCAGAGACGTTGCGATCAAATCGAGAGGCCGCGGCGTACTGGATACCCGGCTGGAGCCTGTCATCGGGCTCGCCGAAGGCGAGACCCGATGGCGGGATATCACGGCGGTTGATGCCGCGCGCCGCGCTCACCCCTCAAATCTTCTGATTATATTCGCCGACTTCGGGATGGGTGCGCAGCACGGAATCCATCGCCTCGAACAGGTCGCGCATCCGCTGCTCCGAGACCGGGCTTTCGACCACCACCACCAGTTCCGGCTTGTTGGAAGAGGCGCGCACCAGGCCCCAGCTGCCATCCTCGACCGTGACGCGCACGCCATTGACGGTGACGAGATCGCGGATCTTTTGTCCGGCGACCTTCTCGCCTTTGTTCTGCATCGCCTCGAAATGCTTCACCACGGCATCGACCACGCCGTATTTGGTTTCATCGGCGCAATGCGGCGACATGGTCGGCGACGACCAGGTCTTCGGCAGCGCGTCTTTCAGGTCCGCCATCGACTTGCCGGGCGCGCGATCCAGCATCTCGCAGATCGCGATCGCCGAGACCAGGCCGTCGTCATAGCCGCGGCCGAGCGGCGCGTTGAAGAAGAAGTGGCCGGATTTCTCGAACCCCGCCAGCGCGCCGAGTTCGTGGGTGCGGCGCTTCATGTAGGAATGGCCGGTCTTCCAGTAGACGGTTTTGGCGCCCTGCTTTTGCAGCACCGGGTCCGTCACAAACAGCCCGGTCGATTTGACGTCGACCACGAACTGCGCGTTCTTGTGGATCGCCGACATGTCCCGCGCCAGCATCACGCCGACCTTGTCGGCAAAGATCTCTTCGCCGGTATTGTCGACCACGCCGCAGCGGTCGCCGTCGCCGTCGAAGCCCAGGCCGACATCGGCCTTGTGCTGCAGCACCGCGTCGCGGATGGCGTGCAGCATTTCCATGTCTTCGGGATTGGGATTGTATTTCGGGAAGGTGTAGTCGAGCTCGGTGTCGAGCGGCACCACCTCGCAGCCGATCGCCTCCATCACCTGCGGCGCGAACGCGCCCGCGGTGCCGTTGCCGCAGGCGACCACGACTTTCAGCTTGCGCTTCAGCTTCGGATGTTTTGTGAGATCCGCGATGTAGCGCGCCGGGAAATTCTCGTGAAACTGGTACGAGCCGCCGGTCTTGTTTTTGAAGTCGGCGTTGAGCACGATCTCCTTCAGCCGGGTCATCTCGTCGGGGCCGAAGGTGAGCGGCCGGTTGGCGCCCATCTTGACGCCGGTCCAGCCATTGTCGTTATGCGACGCCGTCACCATCGCGACGCAGGGCACGTCGAGCTCGAATTGCGCGAAATAGGCCATCGGCGTCATGCACAGGCCGATGTCGTGGACCTTGCAGCCTGAGGCCAGTAGCCCCGAGATCAGCGCGTATTTGATCGAGGCCGAATAGCTCCGGAAATCATGCCCGGTAACGATCTCCTGTTTGACGCCGAGTTCTGATATCAGCGCGCCCAGCCCCATGCCCAGCGCCTGAACCCCCATCAGGTTGATTTCCTTGCCGAACAGCCAGCGCGCGTCGTATTCGCGAAACCCGGTCGCCTTCACCATCGGCTCGGATTCATAGGCATAGGTATTCGGAACCAGCACGGATTTCGGCTTCGGAAACATTCAATGGCCTTGTCGTGAAATGAACGGGAATGCAGCGCATGCCATAGCGAATGCGCGGGCGGAGCGGAAGGCGGGACAGCCGCTTTCTGGAGGTTAATTGCGGCGGATTGGCAGCGGAGGAGCCTTACTGCACCAGCACCATCTGGCCGTTGGCGTATTCGAAACGCTTCAGCTTCGACAAAAACGACAGGCCGAGCAGGTTTTCCGACAAGGCTTCGTCCGGCAGCACCATGGCCTCGACGTCGCGCACCACCAGTCCGCCGACATCGACCATGGCAATGCGCGTGCGTGCCGCCTTGATGGTGCCGTTGGCGGTGGTAACCGTGGCGTTGTAGTCGCCGCGCGAGGGACGCAGCCCGAACCGCGCCGCCGAGGTTTCGTTCAGGGCCACGACGGAAGCGCCGGTATCGACCATGAAGCCGATGCGCTGGCCGTCGATCCGGCCCTCGGTGAGGAAATGGCCGCGGGAGTCGCGGGGGATGCTGAGGCTGCGGGATCCCGCCTGGCCGACGGTCTCGACGGAGGCGGCTTTTTGCACGGCGGCGCTGGCGAGCGCCGGCTTGGCCGGCGTCATCCTGTCCGCCATCTGCGCCATGACGGTGCCGAGGACGACCATCAATGCAGCAAAAATCATCAGATTACGCATCACGCCACACTCGATGAGACCCAGGATTTCACCACGCCGGCCGCCAAACCGCGACGGAAACCGGGCCGCGAAGGCTGCCATTTTGACGAAAAGGATGAGCGAAGCGTTAACGAGCTAACTCGTCATACGCGGGCTTGACCCGCGTATCCATCAATCTTCGAAAAAGAGCCGTCTTGTCCGATGGATTGCCGGGTCATCTAGCGCGAAGACGCGCTCCGCGCTTTTTCCCGGCAATGACGAGTTGTGGCACTCACGTCCCCCGCGGCTTGACCCGCCGGGTCGGCATCGCGCTCGCCGGATCCTCCGGCCAGGGATGCCGGGGATAGCGCCCGCGCAGATCGGACCGCACCGCCGCATAGCTGCCGCGCCAGAAACCCGGCAGGTCGCGCGTCACCTGCACCGGCCGGTGCGCCGGCGACAACAGCTCCAGCACCAGCGGCACCGCGCCCTTCGCGATCGACGGATGGGTGTTGAGCCCGAACAATTCCTGCAAGCGGACCGCGATGGTCGGCCCCTGCTCGGCCTCGTAGTCGATCGCGAGCTGGGTGCCGGTCGGCGCCTCGAAATGCGTCGGCGCCTCGCGCTCCAGCCGCGCGCGCAATTCCCAGGGCAACAGCGTCATCAGCGCCTCCGACAGATCGCCCGCCGAAAGCTCCTTCAGCGAGGTCTTGTCGTAGAGCGCGGGCACCAGCCATGCCTCGCGCTGCGCGGCGAGCGCGTCGTCGGACAAATCCGGCCAGGGTTCGCCCTCGGCCTTGCGCAGGAACATCACGCGGTCGCGCCACTGCTTTGCAGGTTTCGACCATGGCAATTTGTCGAGGCCGGCAGCGATCAGCCCATCGGCCAGCACCCGCGCGGTCTCCGCCGAGGGCTGACAGCGCCAATGGCGCTTCCGACAGCGTGATCGCGTGCAATGTTTTCCTGCGCCGCGCCCGCAGCGCCATCGCGCCGCGATCGAACGTAATTTCGTCCGCGGTCTCGATCTGATCGGCGAAGCGCTGCTCGATCTCGGCCTGCGTGATCGGCGCCGCCAGCAGGATGCGCCCCTGCGCCGCGGTGCCCGTCAATTCGGCGACCGCGATATAGGGCGCGCGCGCCAGCGCGGAAGTCTGCTCGACCGCGGCGCCGCGGCCGTTGGCAAGCACAAAACTGCCATTGCCGCGGTTGCGCGCGACGCGGTCGGGAAAGGCGAAGGCGAGCATGACGCCCGGTGCGGAGGGCGAAGTGTGCCCTCCACTTCGCAGGCGAGCGAAGCACCTCGCGTCGCAGCCGCCACCTGCGACGGCCCAGCGCTGCGCCAGAGCTGCGCGCGCTGGAGGCGCGTTGCGAGCGGTCGCGGCGGAACTGGTCGAGCCTGGCGTCGAGATCGACGCTGTCGCCGCCGAGCCCGCGCTCGGTGAGCACGGCGGCGATTTCGGCCGCCTCCTCGCCCGCGCCCAGCGATGCGAATCCACGATCATCCGCGCCAGCCGCGGCGGCAGCGCCAGCGCGCGCAGGCTCTTGCCTTCCGCCGTGATCCGGCCGTCGGCATCGAGCGCGCCGAGTTCGCGCAGCAGGCTCTCGCGCCTCCTTCAGCGCGGGCGCGGGCGGCGGATCGAGAAACGCCAGCGTGGCGGGATCGCTGACGCCCCATTGCGCGAGGTCGAGCACCAGCGAGGACAGATCGGCGCTGAGGATTTCGGGCTGGGTATAGGCCGCAAGCGACGCGGTCTGCGGCTCGTCCCACAGCCGGTAGCACACGCCGGGCTCGGTGCGGCCGGCGCGGCCGCGGCGCTGATCGACCGCGGCGCGCGAGGCGCGCACGGTTTCCAGCCGCGTCAGGCGCGATGTCGGGCTCGTAGCGCGGCACCCGCGCCACGCCGGAATCGACCACGATGCGCACGCCTTCGATGGTCAGCGAGGTCTCCGCGATCGACGTCGCCAGCACCACCTTGCGGTGGCCCTTCGGCGCCGGCGCAATGGCGCGGTCCTGCACGGCGGCCTCGAGCGCGCCGAACAGCGGCACGATTTCGATGCTGGCGTCGTGGATGCGCTCGGCGAGAAAATTCTGGGTGCGGCGGATTTCCGCAGCACCCGGCAGAAACGCCAGCACCGAGCCGGGATCGGCGCGCAGCGCCATCGCGATCGCGTCCGCCATCTGCCGCTCCAGCGGCGCATCCGCCTTGCGGCCGAGATAGCGGGTCTCGACCGGAAAGGCGCGGCCTTCGCTGGAGATCACCGGCGCGTCGCCGAGCAGTCTTGCGACCCGCGCGCCGTCGAGCGTCGCCGACATCACGAGGATGCGCAGATCCTCGCGCAAGCCCGTTTGCGCGTCGCGCGCCAGCGCCAGCCCGAGATCGGCATCGAGCGAACGTTCGTGAAACTCGTCGAACAGCACGGCGGCGACGCCGGACAGTTCCGGATCGTCGAGGATCTGCCGCGAGAAGATGCCTTCGGTGACGACCTCGATCCGCGTCGCGCGCGACACCTTGGAGCCGAAGCGGACGCGGTAGCCGACGGTCTCGCCGACGCGTTCGCCCAAGGTCTTCGCCATGCGCTCGGCGCTGGCGCGGGCCGCGATCCGCCGCGGCTCCAGCACGATGATCTTCTTGTTTTTCACCCACGGCTCATCCAGCAGCGCCAGCGGCACCCGCGTGGTCTTGCCGGCGCCGGGCGGCGCCACCAGCACCGCGGCGTTGTGGCCCGCGAGCGTGCGCGCCAGTTCGTCGAGCACCGCGTCGATCGGAAGAGGCGTGTCGAAGGTGCGGGGCAAGGTCTCACCACTTCGTCATGCCCGCGCCCCGTGTCGGAAGGCCGGCGTCGACTTGAGCGTAGCAGAAGTCGAGACGTGCGATGGTCTTTCCCGGGATGCAGAGCCCTCATCCGGCACGGACTGGCCGTGCCACCGCTCCCACAAGGCGGAGACGAGAAGAAGCGCATCACTTCCGCGGTTCGGACGCGCCGCCCGACGCTTTCGTAGATAAAGCCGAGCGCCGCCATGTCCTCGGGGCGATAGATGTTGCGCAGGTCGACCACCACGGGCTGCGCCATTTCGCTTTTCAGGCGTTCCAGATCGAGCGTGCGGTACTGCACCCATTCGGTCACCACCACCATCGCGTCGGCGCCGCGCACGCAGGCGTAGGGATCGTCGCAATATTCGATATCGGGCAATTCGCGGCGCGCCTGCTCCATGCCGACCGGATCGTGCGCGCGCACCCTGGCGCCCATGTCGAGCAGGCCCGGTCACCAGCGGGATCGACGGCGCCTCGCGCATGTCGTCGGTGTCGGGCTTGAAGGTGAGGCCGAGCACGGCGACCGTCTTGCCGCGCAGGCTGCCGCCGGCGGCGTTGGCGACCTTGCGCGCCATCGCGCGCTTGCGGTTGTCGTTGACCGCCAGCACCGCCTCGACGATCCGCAGCTGCACGTCGTGATCGAGCGCGATCTTCACCAGCGCGCGGGTGTCCTTCGGAAAGCACGAGCCGCCGAAGCCGGGACCGGCATGCAGGAATTTCGAGCCGATGCGATTGTCGAGCCCGATGCCGCGCGCGACTTCCTGCACGTCGGCGCCGACCTTTTCGGCGAGATCGGCGATCTCGTTGATGAAGGTGATCTTGGTGGCGAGGAACGCATTGGCGGCGTATTTGATCAGCTCCGCGGTGCGCCGCGCCGTGAACATCAGCGGCGCCTGGTTGAGCGACAGCGGGCGATAGACATCGCCGAGCACCTTGCGGGCACGCTCGTCCGAGGTGCCGATCACGATGCGGTCGGGAAATTTGAAGTCGCGGATCGCGGCGCCCTCGCGCAGGAACTCCGGATTGGACGCGACCACCACGTCGGCCGAAGGATTGGCCTCGCGAATCAGGCGCTCGACTTCGTCGCCGGTGCCGACCGGCACGGTCGATTTGGTGACGACCACGGTGAAGCCGGCCAGCGCCGCCGCGATCTCGCGCGCGGCGGCATGCACATAGCTCAGGTCGGCATGGCCGTCGCCGCGCCGCGACGGCGTGCCGACCGCGATGAAGACCGCATCGGCCTCGGCGACCGGCGCGGCGAGATCGGTGGTAAAATCGAGCCGCCCGGCCTTGACATTGGAAGCCACCAGCGCATCGAGGCCGGGCTCGAAAATCGGGATTTCGCCGCGGCGCAGGCCGCGATCTTGTCGGCGTCCTTGTCCACGCAGGTGACCTGGTGGCCGAAATCCGCGAAGCAGGCGCCGGAAACCAGCCCCACATAGCCCGTGCCGATCATGGCGATGCGCATCTCAACAACCCGTCGATAATGGTTAACGTCCAGCCCGATTTTGGCGCGGTCTTAAAGCATTTTCGCGCCAGAGGGGAAACCCGAAAGCGCGGGAAATCGGCATGTCATTTGTATGAATAAAGGAGAAAGAAACCGATCGGGCCGATGATGCCGGCCCGCCGCGCCGAAAAGGGACACCGATGACCACAAACGGCACATCCGCCGTCGCCGAGCGTTCCGCGCGTTCGTCAGCGGCGGGACGCGTCGACTGGGTGGACTACGCCAAGGGCATCTGCATCGTCATGGTGGTGATGATGCATTCGGTGCTGGGCGTCGAGGCGGCCGCCGGCCAGACCGGCTTCATGCACCTTCTGGTCGCCTTCGCCAAAGCCGTTCCGGATGCCGGATTTCTTCCTGATCTCGGGCCTGTTCCTGTCGGTCGTGATCGACCGCGACTGGCGCACCTATCTCGACCGCAAGGTGGTGCACTTCGCCTATTTCTACGTGCTGTGGGTGACGATCCAGTTCGGCTTCAAGGCGCCGTCCTTCGCCGCCGAGACCGGCTGGGCCCATGTCGGCTTGCTGTATCTTGAATCCTTCATCGAGCCGTTCGGCACGCTGTGGTTCATCTATCTGCTGCCGGTGTTCTTCGTGGTCACCAAGGCGACGCGCAACATGCCGCCGCTCCTGATCTGGGGCGTTCTGGCGCTGCTGGAGACCGCGCATGTCGCCACCGGCTGGACCGTGATCGACGAGTTCTGCGCGCGCTTCGTCTATTTCTATTCCGGCTACCTGTTCGCCGATTACGTGTTCGCGCTGTCCGACCGCGCGCGGGCGCGTCCGGCGCTGGCGCTCGCGGGACTGGCGGCGTGGGCGCTCGTCAACGGCAGCCTGGTGGCATCGGGTTTCAGCGAATGGCCGCTGGTCTCGCTGCTGCTCGGGCTGTCGGGCGCCTGCGCCATCGTCACCATCGGCACGCTGCTGGCGCGGGCGCATTGGCTCGATTTCCTGCGCTTCTGCGGCGAGCATTCCATCGTCATCTATCTGGCGTTCTTCCTGCCGATGGCGGCGACGCGGACGCTGCTGCTGCGGGCAGGATTGATCCACGACATCGGGACGATCTCGCTGATCGTCACCATCGTCGGCGTGTTCGGCGCGCTGGCGATCTGGCGGGTCGCTCTGGCGGTCGGCGCCAATTTCCTGTTCGAGCGCCCCGCAGCGTTCTGGATCGCGCCGAAGAAGGCCAAGCCGCGTCTTGCAGGCGGCGGAGTAGGTTTCGCTACAATCGTCGTCGCCCGGCTTGAACGCGGGCGACCCAGTATTCCCGCTGCAGATTGGTTTTTCGGACGTCGCTCCAGCCTGCCTGAACCCGATCCGCCTGTGGTTATGGGTCCCGGCTCGCGTTCGCTTCGCTCACTTGGCCGGGACGACGAGGTTCGGCTTACGCCTCCTCGATCTTCACGCCATCCTTCATCTGCCTTGAGCTTCTCGCGAAACCCCTCGGCGTCGCCGAAATCCGCAAAACCCTGGTAGTACGGGTGCGGACCGAGCACCCGGCGGGCGTGCTTGATCGGGCACCAGTAGACCTCGGTGCGCGACGCCACCTCGCGCATGAAGGCGACCGCGCCGTTGGCGTAGGAGCAATAGGCGCAATTGATCTTCTCGATGATGTTGAGATAGGCGAGATGGTGGCGGTCGAACACCAGATAGTCGCGCCGGCGCACCTTTGGAATTTTGTAGACCGGAAAGCAGATCGCCTGATACGCCATGACCCAGAGATCGAGCAGCGCGATCGGGACGATCAGCGAATAGATCACGGGCGCACTAAGCATGATCAACGGATTGGCATCGATCAGATAGCGCGACGCCCGCGTCTTGAGCTCCCGGTGGATCCGCAGCACCTCCTGCTCGAACACGATCCGGCGGTTTTCGAGGTGGAAGCGCAGCTCCTCCCGCCGTTTTGCCAGTTCGGTCTCGATCTCGGCCTCGACCGATCGCAACTTCTCCATCAACTCGTCGAGTTGCGCGGTCATGTCCTGTCCTTTCGGGTCCGCCCGATACCCGCAGGGGGTCACGGAACGGCCGCCGATGCAACCCATTCCGGCAGCGGCCAAAAATCACGGCACAACCGGTCCCGAAGGCTGTCAATCGCCGCAAAAATCCCTAAATTTCGGCCATGCCGAAAACATCCCCAAAAGCCTCCCACCAAACCGTTGCCGTCAAAGCCCCCGCCAAAGGCGACCACGTCTTTCTGGTCGACGGTTCCTCCTATATTTTCCGCGCCTACCACGCGCTGCCGCCGCTGAACCGCAAATCCGACGGCCTGCAGGTCAACGCCGTGCTCGGCTTCTGCAACATGCTGTGGAAGCTGTTGCGCGACATGCCGCCGGACAACCGGCCGACGCATCTGGCCATCGTGTTCGACAAGTCGGAAGTCACCTTCCGCAACAAGCTTTACCCCGACTACAAGGCGCACCGGCCGCCGGCGCCGGACGACCTGATCCCGCAATTCGCGCTGATCCGCGAGGCGGTGCGCGCCTTCGACCTGCCCTGCCTGGAGCAGGGCGGCTTCGAGGCCGACGACCTGATCGCCACCTACGCCCGCGAGGCCAGCGAACATGGCGCGACCACGACCATCGTTTCCTCCGACAAGGACCTGATGCAGCTCGTCACCGACAAGGTGACCATGTACGACACCATGAAGGACCGCCGCATCGGCGTCCCCGAGGTGATCGAGAAATTCGGCGTGCCGCCGGAGAAGGTGGTCGAGGTGCAGGCGCTGGCCGGCGATTCCACCGACAACGTGCCGGGCGTGCCCGGGATCGGCGTCAAGACCGCGGCGCAACTGATCGCCGAATACGGCGATCTGGAAACGCTGCTCAAGCACGCCGGCGAGATCAAGCAGCCGAAGCGGCGCGAGGCGCTGATCGAGAACGCCGAGAAGGCGCGGATCTCGCGAAAGCTGGTGCTGCTCGACGACAAGGTCAAGCTCGACGTGCCGCTCGCCGAACTCGCGGTGCACGAGCCCGACGCGCGCAAGCTGATCGCGTTCCTGAAGGCGATGGAATTTTCCACCCTGACCCGCCGCGTCGCCGACTATTCCCAGATCGATCCGTCGGATATCGAGCCGGATGCGAACAACAAGAGCGGGGCGACCGGCCGCTCGGCCGGTTCTCCGCCGCCGCCGCCGCCGCGCGCGGCGGAAGGCGACCTTTTCGGGGATCAGGACACCCCTGCCCCGCCCGCCGCCGCAAGCGGCAAAGGGAGCGCACCTGCCGTCGCGAGAGCCCAGGGCAAGCCGGAAAAATCCAACGTCGTCCTCACCCCCCACGCGCTCGCCGCCGCGCGCGCGGAGGAGGCGCGCAAGACCAGGATCGATCGCAGCCAATACCAGACCATCCGCAGCCTCGAAGAGCTCAAGGCCTGGATCGCGCGGGTGCACGATGTCGGCCATTTTGCGATCGAGGCCAAGGCCAATTCGATCGATCCGATGCAGGCGGAGATCTCGCGGCATTGCGCTGGCGCTTGCGCCCAACGACGCCTGCTACATTCCGCTCGCCCACAAGCAGTCCGGCGATGGCTCAGGCCTGTTCGCCGCCGGCCTTGCGCCGGACCAGATCAGGACGGCCGACGCGCTGGAAGCGCTGCGGCCGCTGCTGGAATCGGAGGGCATCCTCAAGATCGGCTTCAACATCAAGTTCAACGCCGTGATGCTGGCGCAGCACGGCGTCACCTTGCGCAACCACGACGACGCGCAGCTGATGAGTTACGCGCTCGACGCCGGCCGCAACGCGCACGGGCTCGATGCGCTGGCCGAGCGCTGGCTCGGCCACGCCGTCATCAGCCACGGCGAGCTGACCGGCAGCGGCAAGGGCAAGCTGACCTTCGATCAGGTCGCGATCGACAAGGCGACGGAATATTCGGCCGAGGACGCCGATGTGATCCTGCGGCTGTGGCGCGTGCTGAAGCCGCGCCTGGTCGCCGAGCGCATGACATCCGTCTACGAGACGCTGGAGCGGCCGCTGATCTCCGTGCTGGCGCGGATGGAACGGCGCGGCATCTCGATCGACCGTCAGGTGCTGTCGCGGCTGTCGGGCGAATTCGCCCAGACCGCCGCGCGGGTCGAGGCCGAGCTTCAGGAACTTGCCGGCGAGCCGATCAATGTCGGCAGCCCCAAGCAGATCGGCGACATCCTGTTCGGCAAGATGGGCATTCCCGGCGGCACCAAGACCAAGACCGGCGCGTGGTCGACCTCGGCGCAGATCCTCGACGATCTCGCCGAGCAGGGCCATGAGTTCGCGAAGAAGATCCTGGAATGGCGGCAAGTTTCAAAACTGAAATCGACCTATACCGACGCGCTGCCGACCTATGTGCACCCCGACACCCATCGCGTCCACACCACTTACGCGCTGGCCGCGACCACCACCGGGCGGCTGTCGTCGAACGAGCCGAACCTGCAGAACATTCCGGTGCGCACCGAGGACGGCAGAAAAATCCGCCGCGCCTTTATTGCCTCGCCGGGCCACAGACTGGTGTCGGCGGATTATTCGCAGATCGAGCTGCGGCTGCTGGCCGAGATCGCCGACATTCCCGTGCTGAAGCAGGCGTTCCGCGACGGGCTCGACATTCACGCCATGACGGCGTCGGAAATGTTCGGCGTGCCGATCAAGGACATGCCGGGCGAGGTACGCCGCCGGGCGAAAGCGATCAATTTCGGCATCATCTACGGCATCTCGGCGTTCGGGCTCGCCAACCAGCTCGGCATCGCCCGCGAGGAAGCCTCCGCCTACATCAAGAAATATTTCGAGCGTTTTCCGGGCATCCGCGCCTACATGGACGCGACGCGCGATTTCTGCCGCGCGCATGGCTATGTCGAGACGCTGTTCGGCCGGAAGTGCCATTACCCCGACATCAAGGCCTCCAACGCCTCGGTCCGTTCCTTCAACGAGCGCGCCGCGATCAACGCGCGCCTGCAGGGCACCGCCGCCGACATCATCCGCCGCGCCATGATCCGGATGGAGGATGCGCTGGCCGAGAAAAAACTCTCGGCGCAGATGCTGCTGCAGGTGCACGACGAACTGATCTTCGAGGTGCCCGACGACGAGGTGGCCGCGACCTTGCCGGTGGTGCAGCACGTCATGCAGGACGCGCCGTTCCCGGCGGTGCTGCTGTCGGTGCCGCTGCATGTCGACGCGCGGGCGGCGGACAATTGGGACGAGGCGCATTAGTTCTTCTTACCTCTCCCGCTTGCGGGGGAGCATAGGCCGCCACCGGCGGCCGTCCTTAGATGAGAACGCCGAAGCTGAGCTTCGGCTATGGCGCTCGCAGAGCGCGGCGGGTGGGGGATAAAACCGCTTACATCGGCATTCTCGTCGGGCACCCCCACCCCAACCCTCCCCCGCAAGCGGGAGAGGGAGAGGAATCTCAATCCAGCTTGGCTTCCATGCCGCGCTTGACGGCCGGGCCGCGCCATCAGCGCGTCGTACCAGCGCTCGACATGGGGGAAATCCTTTAACTCGACCTTGTGGCGCGGGTGCCGCCACGCCCAGCCGAGGATCGCGAAGTCGGCGACCGACAGGGGGCCGGCGACGAATTCGTGGTTCGCGAGCCGGCGATCCAGCACGCCATAGAGCCGGCGCGTCTCCGCCATGAAGCGCTTCAACCCGTAGGCGCGGTCCTGCTCGTTTTCCAGCGCGATGAAGTGATGCACCTGTCCCGGCATCGGCCCGAAGCCGCCCATCTGCCACATCAGCCATTCATAGACCGGGATGCGCTCGATCAGCGGCTTGGGCAGGAATTTTCCGGTCTTCTCGCCGAGATAGAGCAGGATCGCGCCGGACTCGAACACGCTGACGCGTTTTCCGTCCGGCCCGTCGGGATCGACGATCGCGGGGATCTTGTTGTTGGGGCTGATCGCGAGGAACGAGGGCGCCATCTGCTCGCCCTTGCTGATGTTGACGGGGAACACCTTGTAAGGCAGCCCCATCTCCTCCAGCGCGACGCTGATCTTGCGGCCGTTCGGCGTGTTCCAGGTGTAGAATTCGATGGTCATTTTTTGGTCATCCCCCCGCGAAAAGCTTTGATGTTCAGTATCCCGGAAGCGCGGAGGCTTACAACCGCCGTTTGCACGGGTCCTCCCTGCGCACGCTGTTGACGGCGCCAGTTCCGCTCTGGAATGTGCGCCCATCCCCCGATAGATTGCGCCCGCCCTGAAAAAGAGAAAACCGCCTTGTCCAAATCAGCCTCCCGCGCCCGCCTCGCCGAAATCATCCGCAAGCGCTCGTTCGGCCGCGGCGAAATCACCCTGGCCTCGGGCCGCAAGAGCGACTTCTATTTCAATCTCAAGCCGACCATGCTCGATCCCGAGGGCGCCGCGCTATTGGCGGAGCTGACCTATGAGGCGCTGAAGGACGATAACCTCGATTATGTCGGCGGGCTGGAGATGGGCGCGGTGCCGCTGGCGGGCGCGATCGCGCAGCTGTCCTGGATCAAGGGCCATCCGATCGCGGCGTTCTTCGTGCGCAAGAAGCCGAAGGAGCATGGCGCCCGCCTCGCGGTGGAAGGACTGGCCAAGGGCGAGAGCCTGCAGGGTAAGCGCATCGTCATCGTCGAGGACGTCACCACGACCGGCGGCTCGGCGCTGAAGGCGGTCGAAGCGGTGCGCGACGCCGGCGGCGAGATCGCGCTGGTGTTCACCATGGTCGACCGCGAGGAAGGCGCGACCGAAGCTTTTGCGGAAGCCGGCATTCCCTTCCGCTCGCTCTACAAGGCCGGCGAGTTCTTGAAGGGGTGAGCGCGACGAGAGTCCGCGCGAAGTAGTCCACCCCTCCGTCATGCCCGTGCTCGTCACGGGCATCCACGTCTTTCCTGGCAAGCTTCTTGGCGAGCCGGCGCAAACAGGGCGTGGATGGCCGGGCATGGGCGAGCGGAAGCGATGCCGTCCTTCGGACGGCTATGCCCGGCCATGACGAAAACAAACGTTTAATGGCGTCCTGATCCGCATTTCTTTTCACCCCTCCGTCCTCCGCGGTCACCGCTCGTTTACCATCCCGCACTAAGGTGAATCACGGCGGGGGCGAGGCTTGCCTTAAGCGGTTTTGTTGCGTGGGGTGGAGTAAGCGTTGCGTACAGAGTTGCCTTATCAGCGCATGCGGCGCCGCATGATGCTTGTTGCCGCCGCGGCACTCGCCGGCTCCGTTGCGCTAACCCCTTGCGCGGCTTCGGCCGAAGGTCTGTTCGACCTGTTCTTCGGCGGCTTCCAGAAACAGCAGCAGCGACAGGCCCCGCAAGCGAACTTCTTCGCCGATCCCTTCGGCGTCAACCAGCAGCCCGCGCCCCGCCGCGCGCCGTGGCGTCCGGCTATGGACCCGCCTTTTGCGTGCGCAGCTGCGACGGCCGCTATTTCCCGCTGACCGCACGAGGCGGTGCGTCCCCGGTGCAGCTCTGCCAGGCGTTTTGTCCGGCGAGCCCGACCAAAGTGTTCTTCGGCAGCACCATCGACGGCGCGTCGTCGGCGAATGGCGAGCGCTATGCCGACAGCGAAAACGCCTACGCCTTCCGCAAGGCGATGCGCGCCGACTGCACCTGCAACGGCCGCGACCCCGCGGGGCTGGCGCCGGTCGACCTCACGCTCGACACCTCGCTGCGTCCCGGCGACGTGATCGCCACCACCAACGGGCTGGTGGCCTATTCCGGCGTCAAGGTGGGCGCCGGCCAGACCGCGGAATTCACCCCGGTGGCGTCCTATCCCGGTCTCACCGCCGAGGTGCGCGCCCGGCTCAGCGAGATGAAGGTGGCGCCGGCAGCGGCCGAAATGCTCGCCAATGATGCGCCCTTGCCGGAAGCGAGCCGCGACGTCGCGCTGCCCGTGACTTCAGTGCCGAAGAGCGCCTCGACGAGAGCGAAGCGGGCGGAAGCGGATTAAACGAAAATCCGGGACGCTCATGGTGAGGAGCGCGGCTTCGCGCGTCTCGAACCATGAGGCCACCGGCGGAGCCCTGGCCATCCTTCGAGACGCCGCGGAGATGCACGGCTCCTCAGGATGAGGGCTGGGAAAATCACCGCCCGACGATGACGCCGATCACGTTCGGCACCGACAGGTATTTTTCCTCGATTTGCGCGCGCGCCGCGGCGCGGTTTTCCGGCGTCAACAGGCCGCGCTTTTCGGCCAATATCATCCAGCAATAGCCCCACCAGTCCGTCAGCATGCCCTGATCATCGACGAGGTCGTAGCCCGCTTGGGCTGCGAAGATGCGCGCATGCGCCTCGTCGAGCGAATCGAGAAAGGCGTGGTCGGCGTCGGAAAACAGCTCGTCGCTGAAATCGTCGGTGGTGTAGCCCCACACCGACATGCAGACGGCGTTGAACTCGCGGTCGATCGCGTCGTCATCCACGAGCTGGCGGCGGGAGGCCTGATGCAGCCGCGACAGCGACCTGGCAAAATCGGCGATGCGGGTGAGCGCGAATTGATCGAAGGCGATGGTGGACATGTAGTCCTCGGAAGGCTCGATAGACCATAGATGTTGTGTCGGCGATGCGCCGAATCACTATGATATATCAAAGACTTGCTAAAGTGTTCTTAATTTGTTCTGACCGCTCCCGGCGCGCTCTACTTGGGGCTGATAATGCGCAAGTGAGTATGGCCAGCTGCAACCTATCCCCGTGCCAAATGACAAGGCGATGGTCAGCGTCTTTAAATATCTGGGCCCGATAAACCTGGCGCGATCGCAGACAGCTCGTCGGCAAATAGGAGCGCGTTTAACCGATTAAGCCGAATCTATCGTCCGCCGGGCCCCTCTGACGCAGGGTTGAATATGGCTCGCCACCCGAAATAGCTTCCAACAATCAAAGAAATGAACGTCGCGATGAAGGCGACAATTGTGCAGGTGCCTAGAAGACTACGTATCATTGGAGCCAAGGCCGCCTATGTTGGCGGCCGCCTCGTTTCGACGCTCACATCGCCGACAGCAGCTTGTCGCCGCAATAATTGGCAAAGAATTTTCCGCCGCATTGCCGCTTGATCGCGGCGCAGCGCGCCTTGGGCGAGGCGTTGGCCGGAACGCTGAACGAACAGGTGAGGCCGTCGGCGCTCTTGCCGGTCTTGCCGGCGGCGAAGGCCGCGCTTGACGCGGAGATGCAGAACACCAGTAAGGCGGCGGCGGCGATCTCGATGATCAGTCTCATGGCCCGGTCCTCCCTTTTATCGCGGCAATCGGATTTCCCGGATCGCACGATATCACCAAAGCGGGCGCGCGCGGAGAGCGGCAAAATCGGCCCGGTCCTTGCATAAAAACCATGCAGGCGTTGCACAATCGAGACCCGCTCGGCGGGTTTCGATCCCGGCACAGGCGCGTATCATTTCCATGGGGTCAGTCGAGGATGCCCAAATTGTCCGATCCGTCCTTCCCAACGAATTTTCCGGCGCCAGGCCAGCCCATCGACGAGCTGGCGCTGGCCGAGATCAAGAGCGCGATCCTCACCAAGCTGCGGCTGGCGATCGGCAAGGACGCCGGCATGGCCACCCGGCACGACTGGTACAAGGCGGCGGCGCTGGCGCTGCGCGACCGCATCGTGCACCGCTGGCTGACGGCCGAAAAGCAGAGCTACGACGCCGGCGCCAAGCGGGTCTATTACCTCAGCCTGGAATTTCTGATCGGCCGGCTGTTCACCGACGCCCTGAACAATATGGGGCTGCTGGCGGTGTTCGAAACCGCGCTCGGCGATCTCGGTGTCAGTCTGTCGGATTTGCGCAAATGCGAGCCCGATGCCGCGCTCGGCAATGGCGGCCTCGGGCGGCTGGCGGCGTGTTTCATGGAGAGCATGGCGACGCTGGCCATTCCCGCCATCGGCTATGGCATCCGCTACGATTTCGGCCTGTTCCGCCAGATCATCGCGCAGGGCTGGCAGCAGGAATATCCCGACGAATGGCTGAGCTTCGGCAATCCCTGGGAATTCCAGCGGCCGGAAGTGGTCTATCACGTGCATTTCGGCGGCGGCGTCGAACACCGCGAGGAGAAGGGGCGCGACCGCGCGATCTGGCATCCCGCCGAAACCGTGCAGGCGGTCGCCTACGACACCCCGATCGTCGGCTGGCGCGGCCAGCACGTCAACGCGCTGCGGCTGTGGTCGGCGCGCTCGCCCGATCCGCTAAAACTCGACGTCTTCAACACCGGCGACTATCTCGGCGCCAGCGCCGAGGAGGCGCGCGCGGAATCGATCTGCAAGTTCCTCTATCCGAACGACGAGAGCCCGGCAGGCCGCGAGCTGCGGCTGCGCCAGGAATATTTCTTCGTCTCGGCCTCGCTGCAGGATCTGGTCAGGCGCCACCTCGCCTCCGACGGCCAGCTGCGCGGCCTCGCGCAAAAGGCCGCGGTGCAGCTCAACGACACCCATCCCAGCCTCGCCGTCACCGAGCTGATGCGCATTCTGGTCGACCTGCACAATTTCCGCTGGGACGAGGCGTGGCAGATCACGGTGGCGACCTTGTCCTACACCAACCACACGCTGCTGCCGGAGGCGCTCGAGACCTGGCCGGTCGAACTGTTCGAACGGCTGTTGCCGCGCCACCTGGAGATCATCTACCGCATCAATGTCACACATCTGGCGCTGGCGGACGCGCGCTGTCCCGGCGACGTCGACTTCCGCGCCTCGGTGTCCCTGATCGACGAGAAGGCCGGCCGCCGGGTGCGGATGGGGCAATTGGCGTTCGTCGGCTCCCACCGCATCAACGGCGTCTCGGCGATGCATTCCGACCTGATGAAGGAGACCGTGTTCCACGATCTCAATCATCTCTATCCCGGCCGCATCACCAACAAGACCAACGGCATCACCTTCCGCCGCTGGCTGATGCTGGCCAACCCGAAGCTGACCGAGCTGTTGCGCGAGGCCTGCGGCGAAGCCGTGCTCGACGATCCCACGCTGCTTGAACATCTCGAAGCCCGCGCCAGCGACAACGCCTTCCAGCAGCAGTTCCGCGCCGTCAAGCACCACAACAAGCTGGCGCTGGCGCGGCTGATCGGCGAACGCCTCAACGTCAAGGTCGATCCCAATGCGCTGTTCGACGTCCAGATCAAGCGCATCCACGAATACAAGCGGCAGTTGCTCAACATCCTGGAAACCGTGGCGCTGTACCACGCGATCAGGGACGAGCCGCAGCGCGACTGGGTGCCGCGCGTAAAGATCTTCGCCGGCAAGGCGGCGGCGAGCTACCGCTACGCCAAGCTGATCATCAAGCTGATCAACGACGTCGCCGACATCGTCAACAACGATCCCGCGATCGCCGGTCGTCTCAAGGTCGCGTTCCTGCCGGACTACAATGTCAGCCTCGCGGAAGTCATCATTCCCGCCGCCGACCTGTCCGAGCAGATTTCGACCGCGGGCATGGAGGCCTCCGGCACCGGCAACATGAAGCTCGCGCTGAACGGCGCGCTGACGATCGGCACGCTCGACGGCGCCAATATCGAAATCCGCGACCACGTCGGGGCGGAAAACATCGCGATCTTCGGCATGGAGGCGCTGGACGTGGTGGTGCGGCGCAAGCAGGGGCTGGATGCGACCGACGTGATCCGGAAGTCGCCGCGGCTGTCGCGCGCCATCAACGCGATCGGCGGCGGCGAATTCTCGCCCGGCGACGCCAGCCGGTTCGAATCGGTCGCGCACGCGCTGCGCCATCTCGACCATTACATGGTGAGCGCGGATTTCGATTCCTATTACGAGTGCCAGCGCGGCATCGACGCACGCTGGCAGGTGGTCCCGGCGTGGACGCGGGCCTCCATCCTCAACGTCGCACGGATGCCGTGGTTCTCCTCCGACCGCACCATCCGCGAATATGCCGAGGATATCTGGAACGTGCCGGTGCGCGGCACCCTGCCGCGAACCCTGCAGGAGCCGGGCGCGCAGCGCGGGGCGACCCGCTAAAGCCGAAGAACCATTTACCTCCCGCGTCATTGAATTCGCCCGCGCAGCCATGATACTGCGCGGGAAACGCAAGCACGTCATTGCGAGCGAAGCGAAGCAATCCAGAAACGGCTCCACAGGCTAGATTGCTTCGTCGCTTGCGCTCCTCGCAATGACGGGCGATGCATTAAAGCGCTCCGAGGACCCAGATGCTGACAAAGTCCCCCCATCTTTTCGACGAGGCCACGCGGGTGACCGCCGGCGACAGCCGCTGGCAGGGGCAGACCAGCGACGATTACTGGGCGTTCGTCGGCCCGTTCGGCGGCGCCACCGCCGCCACCATCCTGCGGGCGCTGATCGATCATCCGGAACGGTCCGGCGATCCGCTGGCGCTGACCGTCAACTATTGCGCGCCGATCGCGCAAGGCGCGTTCGATCTCGACGTCCGCCTGGTCAAGGCCAACCGGTCGTCGCAGCACTGGTGTGTCGAGCTTTCGCAAGGCGGCGGCGAGGTGGCGACGCTGGCGACCGCCGTGTTCGCCGAGCGCCGTCCGTCCTGGTCGCACCAGCCGGCGCAATTTCCGCCGGCAAAGCCGTTCGAGCAGATCCGGCCCTATCCCAAGATCGCGGCCCCCTGGGCCAATCAGTATGATTTTCGCTTCGTCGAGGGCTATGCCGATTTCAGCGGCGCGAAAAAGGATGCGCCGGCGAGCGCCTTCTCCAAACTATGGATCGGCGACCGCGTGCCCCGCAAGATCGACATGCTGTCGCTGATGTCGATGTCGGACGCGTTCTTCGGCCGGGTCTTTCATGCGCGGCGCGAACTGGTGCCGTTCGGCACGGTGTCGCTGACGACCTATTTCCATGTCGACGCGGACGATCTCGCGGCCGAGGATATCACCCGCGTGCTCGCGGTCGCCGACGCCAAGATCTTTCACAAGAGCTACGGCGACCAGAACGGCGAATTGTGGTCGCCGAACGGACGGCTGCTCGCGACCACGACGCAGATCGCCTATTTCAAGGCGTGAAAAAGGGCAGCCTTGCGGCCGCCCTTCTGGATACCGAGCCTTCCGTCATTCCGGGATGCGCCAACCTAACTCGGGTTTACCCGAGTTAGGCAATTTCATTTGTCCAAGTCGGCAGCAGCCGACTTGGATGGCGCAGGCCCGGAATCCAGAAGTTATTACATCGAGATTCCGGGTTCGCGTTTTCAACGCGCCCCGGAATGACGCTGCGGGTCACTCCGCCGCGAGCTTGAGGTCAGGCGCGGCGGCGCGGACTTCGGCGTCGACCTGGGCTTCGAACTTGGCAAAGTTCTTCTGGAACATGCCGACCAGCGCGCGCGCGGTCTTGTCGAACTCGGCCTTGTCCTTCCAGGTGTTGACGGGATCGAGGATCTCGCTGGGCACGCCGGGCAGCGCGGTCGGCACCGCGAAACCGAAATACTTGTCGGTGCGGAATTCGACATTGCGCAGCGAGCCGTCGAGCGCCGCCGTCAGCAGCGCGCGGGTCACCTTGATCGGCATCCTGGAGCCGGTGCCGAACTTGCCGCCGGTCCAGCCGGTGTTGACCAGCCAGCAATCGACATTGTGCTTGGCGATCAGCTCGCGCAGCATGTTGCCGTAGACCGAGGGATCGAGCGGCAGGAACGGCGAGCCGAAGCAGGTGGAGAATTCCGGCTGCGGCTCGGTGCCGAGGCCGCGCTCGGTGCCCGCGACCTTGGCGGTGTAGCCGGACAGGAAGTGATACATCGCCTGCGCCGGCGACAGTTTCGCGATCGGCGGCAGCACGCCGAACGCATCGGCCGCCAGCATCACCACGTTCTTCGGGTGGCCGGCGCGGCCGGTGCGCGAGGCGTTGGGGATGAAATCGAGCGGATAGGCCGAGCGGGTGTTCTCGGTTTTCGAGCCGTCGTCGAAATCCGGCACCCGCGTGTCCTCGTCGAGCACCACGTTCTCCAGCACCGCGCCGAAGCGCTTGCTGGCGGCGTAGATCTCGGGCTCGGCCTCTTTCGAGAGCTTGATGCATTTGGCGTAGCAGCCGCCCTCGAAATTGAAGACGCCGTCCGTACCCCAGCCGTGCTCGTCGTCGCCGATCAGCGTGCGCTTCGGGATCGGCCGACAGCGTGGTCTTGCCGGTGCCGGACAGGCCGAAGAAGATCGCGCTGTCGCCCTTGGGTCCGACATTGGCCGAGCAGTGCATCGGCATCACGCCCCTTGCGGGCAGATAATAGTTCAGCGTGGTGAACACGCTCTTCTTCATCTCGCCGGCATAATAAGACCCGCCGATCAGGACGATCTTGCGGGCGAAATCGATCGCGACCACGTTCTCCGAGCGCACGCCGTGGCGTTTGGGATCGGCGCGGAAGCTCGGCATGTCGATGATGGTGAGCTCGGGCACGAAATGCCTGAGCACCGGGGCCTCGGGCCGGATCAGCAGCGTGCGGATGAACAGCGAGTGCCAGGCGAGCTCGGTGAAGACCCGGGTCTTGATCTGGAAGTTGGGATCGGCGCCGCCATAGAGGTCCTGCGCGAACAGCGTCTTGCCTTCGGCGTGCTTGAGGAAGTCCTGATACAGCGCTTCGAACTGTTCCGAGGTGATCGACTGGTTGCCGGCCCACCACATGTTCTTGTCGGTGGTGGCGTCGCGAACCGTGAACTTGTCCTTCGGGCTGCGGCCGGTGAAGTCGCCGGTATCGGCGCACAAGGCGCCGTCGGCGGACAGCACCGCCTCGCCCGCCGAGAGCGAGTACTGGTAGAGCTGCGGCGCTCCGAGATTCCAGTGCACCTGCTTGAGATTTTTTAAGCCGAATTTGTCGGCGCCGAAGGCACCGTTGCGTATACCCGTCTCTTGCACGAAGAAATCCTCCTCGAACCCGCGTATCTCCGGCGCGAATGCCGCTACACGCGCCTCTGTCGCGGTGACCTTCTAATATAGCCTTCCGGCCACGGTCCGGCGACCTAATACTGAGGAACGCCGGGCTTGCCAAGCTGATCCCGTGATATTTGGTTTATTCGATGGCGCGATCATTGATGCGGTTGCATTGATGCTGCAGCGCAGGGCCCGCTTGTGAGGCTTCAAATCGTCGCCGGGCATTCTGACGCGACAATCGGCCGCGATCTCGGCCGAAACGGCGCCCGAGTCCTATTGCGACGCACAATCGGCTGGCCTAGCGGGCGGCCCCCTCGCCGATCAAGGCAAACGGACCCCAGAACGCCGGATAGGCGTTTCTGCGGCGACGAGGCGTCGTTGAGATAGCCGAGCATCGCCTGCCGCAGCGCCTCGGCGCGGCCGATTTTGGGATCGGATTTGAGACGATCGAAGGTCGCAATGGTGAGCCGCGTCGCGGCCTCCGAATCCACCGCCCAGTGCGAGACCAGCAGCGCGCGGGCGCCGGCGTAGAAGAACGAGCGCGCCAGGCCCGACAGCGCCTCCGCGCCGGGCTTGTCGCCGGCAATCGTATTGCAGGCGGACAGCACCACCCAGTCGGCATTGAGTTTCAGCTGCGCGACTTCGCTTGCGGTGAGCAGGCCGTCGTCGAGATCGGACGGCTGTTTGGGAATGCTCAGCGCCAGCGACGGTTCGGCGAGGCCCTTGACGTCGCCGGCGACCAGGCCATGGGTGGCGAAATAGACGATGCCGTAATCGGAAAGCCTCGCGCGCTTCACCGTCGTCTCGCTGGCGTCGCTGCCGAGATGAATGTCGGAAGCGGCAACACCGAGGTCGCTCGCCACCCCGATCAGTTCGTCGGCCGTATCCGGCAGTTGCGGCAACGCCTGCGCAAGTCTCGCGCGATCGACCCCGACGCCCTGCCAGAAATCGGTATAGGCCGATGTCACCAGGGCACGCGACGCCGATTTGGTCGTGCCAGCGGCGCGTTTGTCCGCATCCTGCATCGGGTTGAACAGGGGATCGCCGAAGCCGGTCATCGGTTTTATTCCCTGGTCGTTGCGCGCAAACACCCGCAGCGCTTTCAGGCTCGCCACCGACGGCAACACCGACACCGCCTGACGCTTGAGCAGCCAGGCGGCATCGCGATAGCCCGCGAATGTTTCCGGGATCGCGGCGGGCGGCTTCTCGGTCACCAGCAGATGGAACGGCAGCGCCGTCAGCGCGCCCGACGGCGCGACCAGGAGACTGCGCTTGTCCTTCACAAGCGTCTCGACCGGCCCCAGCAACGTCGCATAGAGCTCCTAGGCCCGCGCAAGATCGAACAGCCCGGACTTGGCCGGATGCATCGCTCGCCTTGCCGACATCGAGACCGCGGCGGAACGCGGCAACCTTTTGCGACAACGCTTCCGCGCCCGATGGCAGCGGCTTCCAGTCGAAGCTGTCGCGCGTCAGCGCGAAGACGTAGCTCGCTTTGTCGGCCACCGCGAACAGCACCATCGCCTCGTCGGCGGACAACAGCGCCTGAATCTCCCTGGCCGTCATCGGCAGCGGGTTCGACAACGCGGCGTAATCCGGGAATTCGGCCGCAAGGGTTTTCTGCAACGTCGCGCGCTCGGCGGAAATGGCGCGCAAGCCGGGCCCTGGCTCGCTGCTCGGCCGCCGGATCGCGCTTCGACTTCGCTTTCGAGACGGCGGCAATGATCGGACTTGTCCAGCGCCTCCGCCTCGGCGGCGAGGTCCTGATCCCTGCGCACCAGCTCGCGCCAGCCGATCGTTTCCGGCGGCCAGCCGAACCGCGAGCTTGTTCACCGCGGACGCGGCCGACGACTGGGCGCCGCGCTGAACCGCGTTGAGCGCATCGTCCAGTGCCTTCTCGGCCGGCATCAATTGCTGCCGCTGCGCCGACAACAGCACCGGAAGCGCAACCCGCAGCTGCGCGCGTCCACTTCCGATCATCCGTTCCACGATCGGCAAGGCATCGGCGGTGCGTCCCTCCGCCTGATAGAGCGCGGCAAGATTGTTCAGCGATATCGCGAGGTCGGGATGATCGGGCCCGAGTGCGCGCTTCGCGGATCGCGGCCGCGCGCTGATAGAGCGGTTCGGCGTCGGCGTAACGGCCCTGCCGTTCATAGAGGTCCGCCAGATTGTTCAGCGATCGCGCCACGTCGGGATGATCGCGCCCGAGCACTTTTTCGCGGATCGAAAGCGACCGCTTGATCTCCGGCTCGGCCTCGGCATAGCGGCCCTGCACCTTGTCGACCTGGCCGAGATTGTTCAACAGCGTCGCGACCGCGGGATGCTCCGGACCGGCCGCCTTCTCGTAGATGACAAGCGCCCGCTTGAACAGCGGTTCGGAATCGGCATGGCGGTCCTGCTTCTCGTAAAGCGTCGCCAGATTGTTCAGGGACTGTGCGACGTCGGGATGACCGCGATGGAAGCGACTTCTCGCGGATCGCCAGCGCCCGCTTGAACAACGGCTCGGCGTCGGCATAGCGCTCCTGCCGCTGGTAGAGGGCGGCCAGATTGTTCAGGTCGGACGCGATTTCGGGAGAGTCGAGGCCGCTCACCTTCTCGAAGATCGCCAGCGATCGCTTGAACAGCGGCTCGGCCTCGGTGTCGCGCCCCTGGTCGCCATAGAGCAGCGCCAGATTGTTCAGCGCCGCCGCGACATCGCGGTGAACCGGACCGTATTTCTTCTCCAGGCTTTCCAGCTGGCCCTGCGCCAGCGGCACCGCTTCGGAATATTTGCCGGCCCGGCTGAGCTCCGCGATTTTGGCGCTGACCGCGGTCACGTCATTCTTCTGCGCCGACGACGGCGCCATGAAGCAAGCGCTCGCGACGAGCGCCAACCCCGCCATCAGAGCCAATCGATTGCCGGATTTCATGTTGCACTCGCCTCGCATTTCCTTGGCGTGCGGGCGAGTTCCGGCTATCCCTTCGCCCGCGCCTCGTCCGCCAGCCTGACCAGCATCTTGCGCAGTTCTCCCGGGCCGGTCACCCGTTCCGGGAAATCCAGCCGCAAGCGTTTTGGCGCCGGCCTGCAGGTCGATCCCGTCGGGATCGCAGCCGGTGCAGCGCCAGTCCGCCGGTTCTGCGCCGAGCAGCCTGGTCGCATAGAGGTTAGTCGCGTCGCGATGATCGGCGTTCATGTGGTCGATGGCGCCCTGCTCGGCCTCCAGCAGCGCGCCGGCGTCGGAAATATCGGTCAGGAACGGATTCGGGCTTCAGATCGACGATCCGCCCGAAACCGGCCACCAGATGGGTTCCCGAGGGGCGGATCCGGAAGAAGGAAAAATCCTTAAAATCGACAAAGGCTTCCGCGGACGGATGGGCGTTGAGGTAGCGCCGGCGCGCTAGCTCCCGATCGGGGCCTTTGGCCTCCTCGGCCCGGCCCGACAGCATGATTCGCGCGCCCTCCAGCGGGTCGCCCTCGGCCCGCTCGTCCAGCATCAGCGATACCCTGGGGTCGCCGAGGATGTTTCTGGTGTGCACGGCGAGCCGCGAAATCAACAGGATCGGCGAGCCATCGGGAAGGCTCGCGACATTGACCAGCGAGCAATAGGGATCGCCGCTGCCGGCCATCAGGGTCGCCATGGCGCCCTGCCGGCTGCGGCGCAGCAGCGAGCGGGCCAGCCGCGAAGGGTCGAAATCAGGGGTAGGCTGCATCGGTCATATCCGCATCTTGTTGCAATCAAGGCCTTTTCTGGGCAAATCCGGTGTCTATATAGGCTCAAGCCCAGGGTTCAGCCCGGGCGTTTTGCGGAACTCGGTCACACTTCAGCCCAGCTTGCATTGCTCGTTGACCAGGTTCGAAGCCCACTTATACGGCGCATCACAGGATTGCTCGCCGTTTCAGCAACCTAGTACCAGTACCGAAAGCAGGCTCATGCCCACAATCGCCTTGGTCGATGACGACCGCAACATTCTCACATCCGTCTCGATCGCGCTCGAAGCCGAAGGCTATCGCATCATGACCTATACCGATGGCGCTTCCGCGCTGGACGGCTTCCGCACTCACCGCCGGATCTTGCGATCCTCGACATCAAGATGCCGCGCATGGACGGCATGGAGACGCTGCGGCGGCTGCGGCAGAAGTCCGATCTGCCGGTGATCTTCCTCACCTCCAAGGACGAGGAGATCGACGAATTGTTCGGCCTCAAAATGGGCGCCGACGATTTCATCCGCAAGCCGTTCTCGCAGCGCCTGCTGGTCGAGCGCGTGAAGGCCGTGCTGCGCCGCTCGGCGCCGAAGGATCCCACCGCCGCGCCGAAGGAAACCGACGCCAAGGCGCTGGACCGCGGCTTGCTGCGCATGGATCCCGAGCGTCACACCTGCACCTGGAAGAACGAGCCGGTGACGTTGACGGTGACGGAATTCCTGATCCTGCAGGCGCTGGCGACGCGCCCCGGCGTGGTGAAGAGCCGCAACGCCCTGATGGACGCGGCCTATGACGACCAGGTCTATGTCGACGATCGCACCATCGACAGCCACATCAAGCGGCTGCGCAAGAAGTTCAAGGTGGTGGACGACGATTTCGAGATGATCGAGACCCTGTACGGCGTCGGCTACCGCTTCAAGGAAACCTGATTCAAGGGCATTTGGCGGCGGTTTGTTAACTGACGCCGCCGCTTATCTCGGGTAGGATGCGAAGACGACGCGCCTCCTGGAGGCGCAATCGAAAACAACCGGCAGTTTTGGCCATTGCTTGATCGAACGCAGCCTGATCCAAGCCTGAATGCCGAGGACGTCTCGTCGTCGCTCGCGCTCGACACCGCTGATGTCGAAAACCCGCCCGTGCGGGGCTGGCAGCGGCCGCTCGGCTGGCTGCACCGCGCCGGTCAGTTCTTCTTCGCGCTCAGTTTCTCCAGCCTCACCCGCCGCATCGTTTCGCTCAATCTGGCCGGCCTGGTCGCGCTGGTGGCGAGCATCCTCTATCTCTCGCAATTCCGCGCCGGCCTGATCGACGCGCGGGCGCAAAGCCTTCTGGTACAGGCCGAGATCATCGCGCGGCGCGATCGCGGCGTCGGCGACGGTGGAGACCAACACCATCACCATCGATCCCGACCGGCTGCAGGACCTGAAGCCCGGCGAAACCTTCGGCGCGCCGGACGAATCTTCCGGGCTGGATTTTCCGATCAATCCGGAACGCGTCGCGCCGGTGTTGCGGCGGCTGATTTCGCCGACCAAGACCCGGGCGCGCATCTACGACCGCGACGGCGGCCTCATTCTCGACAGCCGCAGTCTCTACGGCCGCGGCGACGTGCTGCGCTTCGAACTGCCGCCGCCGTCGGTGGAAAAGCCGGGCATCGCTCGAGCGAACGATGATCGCGATCCGGACCTGGCTCAACCGCGGCGACCTTCCGCTCTATCGCGAACTCGGACCGGAGAACGGCAACGGTTATCAGGAAGTCGCGGACGCGCTGAAGGGGCAGAAAAGCAGCATGGTGCGCGTCAACGACCGCGGCGAGGTGATCGTCTCGGTCGCGGTGCCGGTGCAGCGCTTCCGCGCGATCCACGGCGCCCTGATGCTCTCGACCCAGGGCGACGACATCGACCAGATGGTGACCGCCGAGCGGCTTGCGATCCTGAAGGTCGGCGGCGTCGCCGCCGCCGTGATGATGATGCTGTCGCTGTTGCTGGCGAGCACCATCGCAGGTCCCGTGCGCCGGCTCGCCGACAGCGCCGAGCGCGTCCGCCGCCGCATCCGCACCCGCGTCGAAATTCCCGATTTCACCCGCCGCCGCGACGAGATCGGACATCTTTCCGGCGCGCTGCGCGACATGACGGAAGCGCTCTATAACCGCATCGAGGCGATCGAGATGTTCGCCGCCGACGTCGCCCATGAACTGAAGAACCCGCTGACGTCGCTGCGCTCGGCGGTCGAAACGCTGCCCCTGGCGCGCAACGAGAACAGCCGCGCGCGGCTGCTCGCGGTGATCGAGCACGACGTCAAACGGCTCGACCGGCTGATCTCGGACATTTCCGATGCCAGCCGGCTCGATGCCGAACTGCAGCGGCAGGATATGACGCCGGTCGATCTTCGCCGCCTGCTTACCGCGCTGACGACGGTCGCCAACGAAACCCGGCGCGGCAACAACATCGCCGTCGAAGTGCGCTTCGAAGGCCGCGGCCCCACCGACACCTTCTCGGTGCCGGGTCACGATTCGCGGCTCGGACAGGTGATCTCCAACCTGCTCACCAACGCCCAGTCGTTTTCCGAACCTGGCGGCAAGGTGCGCATCGTCTGCCGCCGCGTGCGATCGGAAATCGAGATCGTGGTCGATGACGACGGACCGGGGATTCGCGAGGATGCGCTGGAGCGGATTTTCGAGCGCTTCTACACCGACCGGCCGCATCAGGGTTTTGGACAGAATTCCGGACTGGGGCTGTCGATCTCCAAACAGATCATCGAGGCGCATGGCGGCCGCATCTGGGCGGAAAACCGCCCCGGCCCGGTCAATGCGGATGGCGAGCCGACGGTGGCGGGCGCCCGCTTTGTGGTCAGGCTGCCGGCGCCATGACCGACGCGGCGAGCGCGAGCGTGCATGCTTCCGCGGTAAAGGTGGGAAATCGCGCGGTGCTGATCCGCGGGCCGTCGGGGGCCGGCAAATCGCATCTCGCCTTCGATCTCATCCTGGCCGGGCGCGCCGGACAAATTCCCCCGACCATGCTGATCGGCGACGACCGCGTCCATCTCCAGGCGAGCCCAGGGGCAGCTCCTGGTCCGGCCGGCGCGCCAACTGGCCGGCCTGATCGAAATTCGCGGGCTCGGTATTCGCCGCTGCGACTTTGCGGAGGAGGCGATCGTGGGCCTCGTCGTCGACTTGTCGGCTGCGGACGCCGCGCGCCTGCCGCCGCCGGAGGCGCTGCAGACCAAAATATCCGGTATTAAATTACCCCGAATTCCCGTAGGATCAGGCTTCGCAGCGTTTCCGATGGTTGTCGCCGCCCTGACCATGACCGCAAGTTCATCTTCCTCACAACCTTCGGCCGATTGCTCGAAGGGATTTGGTAACCATATAACCCCCACTATCGCCACCGAATAGACCGGCGCAGGCTCCCCTTCTACCGCTAATTTCCGGGAGAATCGCGAAGATCCCCTCTTGCGCGGGGGCTCTGGATGGTCAAAGTGGCGCGTTCGTGCGGTGCACCAAAAAGCACCCGCGAGGAGTTTCCGATGATTGGTCTAGTACTTGTGACCCATGGGCGCCTTGCCGACGAGTTCAAGGCGGCGCTCGAACATGTCATGGGTCCGCAAAAGCAAATCGAAGCGGTCACGATCGGCGCCGAGGACGACTCCGATCTGTGTCGAAGCGACATCATCGAAGCGGTCAATCGCGTCGACTCCGGCGATGGCGTGGCCATCCTCACCGACATGTTCGGCGGCACGCCTTCCAATCTCGCGATCTCCTGCATGAGCCGCCCGAAGGTGGAAGTGCTCGCCGGAATCAATCTCCCGATGCTGGTCAAGCTTGCCAAGGTTCGCGAAGAGCGCTCGCTTCCCGACGCCATCGCCATGGCCCAGGAAGCCGGCCGCAAATACGTCACCATCGCCAGCCGGGTTCTCGCCGGCAAATGAGCGAAGACGACGCCCTGTCGCCTGAAAACGAGGCCGGGCCGAGTGTTCCCGCGGGCGCGGTGTCCCGCGAACTTCCCATCATCAACAAGCGCGGCCTGCACGCGCGCGCGTCCGCGAAATTCGTCCAGATGGTCGAGCGCTTCGACGCCGAAGTGTGGGTGACGAAGGGCGGCGAGACCGTCGGCGGCACCTCGATCATGGGGCTGATGATGCTGTCCGCGGGGCCGGGAACATCGATCGTGGTCTCCGCCATCGGACCCGAGGCCGAGGCCGCCATCGACGCCATCACCGAACTGGTCGCCAGCAAGTTCAACGAAGAAGGCACGTGACCGGCTCAAGGCCGGCGCTGCAACCCTCTGTCAGAACGGATTGGTGACGATGCCGCCGTCGACGCGCAGGGCCGCGCCGTTGGTCGCGCTCGCCGCCTTCGAGCAGACGTAGCAGATCAGATTTGCCACTTCTTCCGGTGTCGCGTAGCGCTGCAGCAGCGACGCCGGCCGGCGCTCGGTGAACATCCGCGTCTTAAGCTCATCAACCGTCGTGCCCAGCCCCTTGGCGCGAGCCGCAAGACGGACCGGCGCCATCTCGACCCAGGTCGGGCCGGGCAAAACCGAATTCACGGTAATATTGGTTGCCCTGGTTTGTTCGGCTGCGCCGCGCGCAATATAGAGCTGCGCGGCTTTCGAGAAGCCGTAATGGACCATTTCTTTCGGCACAAAGATCGCGGACTCGCTGGAGACGAACACGACGCGGCCCCAATCCTTGTTGTCCAGCATCCGCTTCAGGTAATGCCGCGTGAGGCGCACCCCGCTCATGACGTTGACCTCGAACATCTTCGTCCAGTCGGCGTCCTCGATCTCGAAGAACGTCTTCGGCTCGTAGATTCCGAGATTGTTGACGAGGATATCGACCTCGGGAAATTGCCCGATCAGCCCGGCACAGCCCTTGGCGCCGCCGAGATCGAACACGGCCGCATGCGCCTTGGCGGCCGGCGCCGCCTGCCTGATCCTTGCGATCGCCTCGGTAACCGCGGTCGCTTCCCGCCCGTTGACGATGACTTCGGCGCCCATTTGCGCGAGCCCGACGGCAGAGGCGAGCCCGATGCCGCGGGTCGAGCCGGTGACGAGCGCAATCTTTCCAGTCAGATCGAGATTCATGCGTTGATCCCTTGAAATTGACGTTCGGCGATCCGGTTGAATCCTATTTCGCGGGCGGCGCGATATAGACATGCCAGCCGATCGCAGGACCGGGACGCCCGTGGAAGAAGCGCTGCGTGGTGATGGTCAGACGCTCGGCGTTGGCGGCGTTCGCCGCCATCCAGGCGTCGCAGACCGGCAGCCGCCCGTCCGTGGTATCGCAGACGCCGATGAAGCCGAGACGTTTCGCCTCCTCCAGCGACGTCAAGCCCGACGACCAGAGCTCGCCCGGCGTGAACGGCGCCGGATGATCGGGACTGTAGAACGTCATGGGCTCGCCGACCTCGGTGGTGCCGGCGACGACAGCCCATCGCGTGTGGAAACGCGTGTGCCAGGCTTCCGTCAACTCGCGGGCAAGTTGGGAGCGCGCGCCATAGCTCGAGGCGCCATTGGGATTCTGCCGCCATCTCGCGCTCGGCGATGGCAGGCGATAGAGCAAGCGCCGCAAGCGTGATGACGAGCCAGATCGCGGCGATGTTGAACAGCGCCATCCGTTGCAGGCGGAACGAGGGAATCGCGACCAGCGCCAGCGGCGTCAGGAAGAACAGCGGGATTCCCCAATCGGTCTTCATGTAGACCGTGAAGATCAGGCCGCCGAGCGGCGGCCCGACCGCGACCACGAGCTGGATGATCCAGACATTGAGCGCCTGCGACACGTTCACGCCCGGATTGGCGCCGCGCGACCATGCGCGCGTGACCAGCGCCAGCGGTCGCCGCGTCAACGTCGTCCACCACGGCGGAACCCATCCCAGCGCCAGCGCGGCCAGCGCCACGGGTGCTGCGAGCAGCGCCAGATTGTGGCCGACATAGCCGAGCGCGAGTTGCGCGCTTTCGGCGCGGCTCGACAGGCTATAGATGCTGCTGACGAAAACCAGCGGCATGAAGTCGGCTTCCTTCAGCCACACCAGATGCGGAATCATGGCGACGACGAGCGAGGCGATCGCGACCCACGGCGCCGGCGAGCGCAGGAATTTCAGCCGGTCGGGATGGATCAGCGCGGCGAGCCCGATGGCGCCGATCATGGTCAGCACCCAGTATTTTGTCATCAAGGCCAGCGCACCGGCGAGGCCGAGCCAGATGCCCGATCTCACGCTGCGTTTTTCGAACGCGTTCAGATAGGCCAGCACCAGAAGCGGCAGGGTCACGAGCTGCAGCAGATCGGGATTGTATTTAAAGCCCTTGAAATTGAAGATCGGGTAGAGCGCGAGCATCACCACGACGAAGAAGGCGCGGCGGCGATCGACCACACGAAGCGCGATCAGCCAGCAGATCACGAGGCCACAGCCGAGCGTCGCCATCGCCAGCGCGTAGGTCGCCCAGTCGGCGACCGGGAAGACCTTGAACCAGAGGCCGGCGATCCAGCCCGACAGCGGCGGATGCTTGCCATAGCCGAGCTGGAATTTCTGGCCCCAGGCAAAACCTTCCGCGACGTCCATATGGACGTCCTGCGCCGCCTTGAGGTTGACCAGGATGAAGGTCCAGAGCACGGCATGGGCAGTGGCAAAGCCGATCACCAGCCATAATCCGGCTTTCGGATCGCTGGCGCGCGCCGCCAGCCACGCCGCCAGCCGCCGGACGGACAGCCTTTGACGCGCGCGCGAAGCAGCGGGCAAAAATGAGGTACTTGTCATGGTTCGTGCGTAGCGCGTTTTCGCCCGGGATGGAATCAGCTTGGCGTGAAGATGTGCCGCAAAAACAGCGCATTATGGTTGCCGCCCGGGGGCGCGGATGCTATCCCGCGCCCATGACATCCATCCCTATTTCCAACGTCCGCAACTTCGCCATTGTTGCGCATATCGACCATGGCAAATCGACGCTCGCCGACCGGCTGATCCAGAAAACCGGGGGTCTGCAGGAGCGCGAGATGAAGGAACAGGTGCTCGATTCCATGGATATCGAGCGCGAGCGCGGCATCACCATCAAGGCGCAGACGGTACGCCTGACCTATAAGGCCAAGGACGGCCAGACCTACATTCTCAACCTGATCGACACGCCCGGCCATGTCGACTTCGCCTACGAGGTTTCCCGCTCGCTGGCGGCCTGCGAGGGCTCGCTGCTGGTGGTCGACGCCAGCCAGGGCGTCGAGGCGCAGACGCTCGCCAACGTCTACCATGCGCTCGATGCCGGCCACGAGATCGTCCCGGTGCTGAACAAGATCGACCTGCCGGCGGCGGAACCGGACCAGGTCAAGCAGCAGATCGAGGACGTGATCGGCATCGACGCGTCGGATGCGCTGATGATCTCGGCCAAAACCGGCCTCGGCATCGACGACGTGCTGGAAGCCATCGTGCACCGGCTGCCGCCGCCGAAAGGCGACCGCGACGCCTCGCTGAAGGCGCTCTTGGTCGACAGCTGGTACGACGTCTATCTCGGCGTCGTGGTGCTGGTGCGCATCGTCGACGGCGTGCTGAAAAAGGGCCAGCGCATCCGGATGATGGGCACCAATGCGGCCTACGACGTCGAGCGCGTCGGCTTCTTCACCCCGAAGATGCAGCAGATCGACGAGCTCGGCCCCGGCGAGATCGGTTTTATCACGGCCGCCATCAAGGAGGTCGCGGACACCCGCGTGGGCGACACCATCACCGACGACAGGAAGCCGGTGACCGACATGCTGCCCGGCTTCAAGCCGGCGATCCCCGTGGTGTTCTGCGGCCTGTTCCCGGTCGACGCCGACGATTTTGAAACCTTGCGCGCGGCGATGGGCAAGCTGCGGCTGAACGACGCCAGCTTCTCGTTCGAGATGGAAACCTCGGCCGCGCTCGGCTTCGGTTTCCGCTGCGGCTTCCTCGGCCTGCTGCATCTGGAAATCATCCAGGAGCGGTTGTCGCGCGAATTCGATCTCAACCTGATCGCGACCGCGCCGAGCGTGATCTACAAGATGCACCTGACCGACGGCCAGGTGATCGAGATCCACAATCCGATCGACATGCCCGACGTGGTGAAGATCGCCGAGATCGAGGAGCCCTGGATCGAGGCGACGATCCTGACACCGGACGAATATCTCGGCAGCGTCCTGAAGCTGTGCCAGGACCGCCGCGGCGCGCAGAAGGAGCTCACCTATGTCGGCAACCGCGCCATGGTGAAATACGAACTGCCGCTCAACGAGGTGGTGTTCGATTTCTACGACCGCCTGAAGTCGGTCTCGAAGGGCTATGCCTCGTTCGACTATCACCTGACCGACTACAAGCCGGCCGATCTCGTCAAGATGCAGATCCTGGTCAACAACGAGCCGGTGGACGCGCTGTCGATGCTGGTGCACCGCCAGCGCGCGGAAGGGCCGCGGCCGCGCCATGGTCGAGAAGATGAAGGAACTGATCCCGCCGCACATGTTCCAGATCCCGATCCAGGCCGCGATCGGCGGCAAGGTGATCGCGCGGGAAACCGTGCGCGCGCTGCGCAAGGACGTCACCGCAAAATGCTACGGCGGCGACATCACGCGCAAGCGCAAACTTCTGGAGAAGCAGAAGGAAGGCAAGAAGAAGATGCGGCAGTTCGGCAAGGTCGACATCCCGCAGGAGGCGTTTATTGCCGCGCTGAAGGTGGATAGCTGAGCTCCATTGAATTTCCGTCCGTAACATGTTACGTTTTCAACCATGGCCACGACCCCGAAAAAGACAAAACCGCAAACGCCGCAGCAGCGCATGGCTTCGCGCCGCGAGCGGCTGCGCGCGCAGGGGCTGCGGCCGGTGCAGCATTGGGTGCCGGATTTGCGCGATCCCAAGGTCCGGGCCGACCTGCGCCGACAGGCAAAATTGATGGCGCGACATCCGGAAAACGATGCCGTCGATGCGTGGAATGAGGCGGCTTATGACTGGAGCGCCTGGAAGTGAAGCGCGGCGATGTCGTGCTGGTGGTGGTTCCAAGCGAGCTAGGACGACCGAGACCCGGGGTGGTCGTACAGGCTGACGACTTCAACGAAGAGCTATCGACGGTCTTCATCTGTCCGATCTCGTCGGACCTTCAGGAAAAGTTGCCGCTCAGACCGATTATCGAGGCCAAATCGTCAAACGGCCTTCGCTTTCGCTCGCAGATCATGACGGACAAGATGATCGCCCTCCGCCGTGACCGGATTCGGCGCGCATCGGCATTGATGCGGAAACATCCGAACAGCTCGATCGCGCGCTGCTCGTGGTGCTCGGGCTGGCGCGGTGACAAAGATGCGGCCACTCGGCGCTTCTTCACCCTCCCCCATCTTGATCCGCCGCGGCGGATGGACCACCATTGCGGCTTCGCCAACCAAGAACCCCAAAAAGGGCGAGGAAACGCATGAACAAGCTTCCCGGTTTCGGACTGATCGAGCGCGCCCGGGCGCTGGCGCCGCTGATCGCGCGTCGAAGCCGACGAGATCGAACGCACCCGCCGCCTCACCGAGCCCGTGGTTTCCGCCCTGGTCGAGAACGGGCTTTACCGGGTGCTGTTGCCGCAAAGTCTTGGCGGCGCCGAGGCGCCGCCGGAAGTCTTCATGCAGATGCTGGAGGAGGTGGCGAAGGCCGACGCCTCCACCGCGTGGTGCCTCGGCCAGTGCTCGGTCTGCGCCATGACGGCGGCCTATCTCGATCCGGACGCGGCGCGCGAGATTTTCAATACGCCGCCCGGCATCCTCGCCTGGGGCGCGATCGCCCACGAGGTGCAGGCGGTCCCCGGCGGCTATCGCGCCAATGCGCGCTGGGATTTCGCCAGCGGCTCCCGCCAGGCAAGCTGGCTCGGCGCCCATGTCCGGATCGTCGAGGCCGACGGCACGCCGCGGCGCAAGCGCGACGGTTCGCCGGAAGTGCGCACCATCCTGTTCCCGGTGGCGAGCGCCACCATGTACGACGTCTGGGACGTGATCGGGCTCAACGGCACCGGCACCAACTCCTACTCGGTCGACAACCTGTTCATCCCGGAGAAATTCGCAGCGCTGCGCGACGATCCCGCGGCGCTGCGCGAACAGGGCCCGCTCTACAAGCTCACCACCAACATGGTGTTCGGCCTCGGCTTCGCCGCGGTCTCGATCGGCGTCGCGCGCGCCACGCTGGACGCGGCGATCGATCTGGCGCGCGGCAAGACCCCGGCCGGCCTCAAGGCGATGCGCGAGAACAACGCCGTTCAGGGCCAGATCGGCCGCACCGAAGGCAATTTGCGCGCGGCGCGCGCCTATCTCTATGCGACGGCCGCCGAGGTATGGCGCGACCTGACCCGCACCGGGAATCTCACCGACGACCACCGCATCGCGCTTCGCCTGGCCTCGACCTGGACCATCCATCAGGCCGCCGCGGTGGTCGATGCCGCCTATCACATGGCCGGCGCCACCGCCGTGTTCAGCGCCAACAGGTTCGAACGCCGCTTCCGCGACATGCACGCCATCGCCCAGCAGATCCAGGCCCGCGACACCCATTACGAGGATGTCGGCAAGGCGATCCTGGGCGGCAATGCCGGCACGCCGGAGAAGAAGGCCTGAAGACCTCTGATTCAGTAGTATTACGGGCAAGCATAATCTCGTCTTAAACAGTTTCTGGGACTTTCCCGAATCTTCCTCTCGCGGAGTTTCGGTATCCCCATGTTCAAGCTTCGATCGATCTCGGCCCGCCTGATTCTGGCCATTTCGCTGACTGTCGCGGTGGCCTGCGGAATCCTCGGCACCTTTTCGATTCTGCAGCAGCGTTCGCTGATGCGGCTCGCGCTCGACCAGCAGCTGAAGCTGCAATATGACAGCGTCATCGCCGCGATCGACTACGAGGGACGCGCCACGCTCGCGGTCAGCGCCGTGATCGCCGCGCTGCCGCCGGTCGCCGACGCCATCGCCAAGGGCGACCGCGACGGGCTGGCGGCGCTGCTCGGCGGCGCCATGAAGGAGTTGACGGCGCAGGGCATCCCGCTGATCACGTTCCAGACGCCGCCGGCGCTGGTGTTCTACCGCGTCCACGCGCCGAAGGTGTTCGGCGACGACATCTCGTCGCGCCGCAACACCGTGGTGGAGGCGATCAAGACCGGCAAACCGATTGTCGGCGTCGAACCGGGGCGGGAGGCGCTCAGCATTTTCGGCATGACGCCGATCATGCGTGACGGCAAGACCCTCGCCAATGTCGACATCGGCGCCGCCTTCGGCAAGGAATTCGTCGATCGCGCCAAAAAGCGCTTCGGCATCGACCTTGCCGTGCATTCGTTCGACGGCAAGGAATTCAAGAAACTGTCCTCGACCTTCGGCGATACCGTGGTCGCCACGCCCGACGAGTTGAAGAGCGTGTTCAACGGCGCGGCGCTGCATCGCGACGCCACCATTGGCGGCCATCCCGCCGCGCTCTATGTCGGCCAGATCAAGAACTACGCCGGCCAGCCGGTCGCGGTACTTGAAGTCATCAAGGATACCACCGAATACGAGGCGGCGGCGGCGAGTTCGCAGCGCACGCTGATTCTCGGCACCCTCGCCATTCTGGCCGGCGCCGCGCTGCTGGCGTTCCTGCTCGGCCGCGGCATGTCGCGTCCGCTGACGGCGATCACCGCGGTGATGAACCGGCTCTCCAGCGGCGATACCGATGTGACCATCCCCGGCGGCGACCGGAAGGACGAACTCGGCACCATGGCGGTCGCGGTCGACGTGTTCCGCCGCAACATGCTCGAGGCCGGCTCGCTGCGCGAGGCGCAGGAAGCCGCCAAACAGCAGGCCGAGATCGAGAAGAAAGCGCTGCAACGCCAGATGGCCGACCGTTTCGAAGCCGACGTCAAGAGCGTGGTCAGCGCCGTCGCGAAGGCGACGCAGGACATGCAGCGCGTGGCCAACGAGATCACGTCGAGCGTCAACGGCACCTCGGAGCGGGCCACGGCTGCGGCCGCCGCTTCCGACGAAGCCTCGGCCAGCGTCTCAACTGTCGCCGCCGCCACCGAGGAGCTTGCCTCTTCCGTCGCCGAGATCGGCCGTCAGGTCACCCATTCCAGCGGTGTTGCCGATGAAGCCGTGGCCAAGGCCGGACAAACCACCGAGATGGTCGCGGGCCTCACCGCCGCCGGCGAGAAGATCGGCGATGTGCTGCGCCTGATCGACGCCATCGCCAGCCAGACCAATCTCCTGGCGCTCAATGCGACGATCGAGGCGGCGCGCGCCGGCGAGGCCGGCAGGGGCTTTGCGGTGGTCGCCGCCGAAGTCAAGGAACTCGCCAGTCAGACCGCGAAGGCGACCGAGGAGATCGCCGGGCAGGTCACCGCGATCCAGTCCGCCACCAGCGATTGCGTCATCGCGATCGGCAGCATCAGCGACACCATCCGCGAGATCAGCGGCATCGCCACCACCATTGCGGCTGCCGTCGAGGAGCAGGATTCGGCGACCCGCGAGATTGCGCGCAGTGTGCAAAAGGCCGCCGCCGGCACCAGCGAGGTTTCAAACAACGTGGCCGGGGCAAGCCAGGCCGCCGACCAGTCGCGCGCGCTGGCCGACAACGTCCTCACCGCGTCCGGCCAGCTCAGCCAGCACGCCGATGCACTGTTCAAGAGCGTCGACAGCTTCCTGGCCGGCCTGCGCAACGCCGCATAATCGTCGGCGCTGTTCGCATCTCCTTGCCGCTCGGTTCGCGGAACCCGGGCGCGCCGGTGCGCGTTGCGATGACACCCGCAACGTTTAGGGAGACGATCATGCCGCGCGGCGGCAAATCCAGCTATACCGACAAACAGAAGCGCCAGGCCGAACATATCGAGGAGGGCTACGAAAGCCGCGGCGTCGGCAAGAAAGAAGCCGAGCGGCGCGCCTGGGCAACCGTCAACAAGGAAACCGGCGGCGGCAACAAAAGCGGTTCCGGCCGCGGCGTTCCCGATACCAATGTGTCCTCGAAGCGCGGCGGCAGGATCGGCGGACCGCGCGGCGGCAAGGCATCCGCCAGCCGGCCGGTCGCGGCGCGCTCGCGCTCGCGAAAAAGGCGGCGGCAACCCGCAAGCGACATGCGACAAAGCGATGAGCAGCGCGCAAAACCGCGCGGAAGAAATAGCCCTTCCGGAAATCCGCTTCCGCCGGCACGACCCGTGCTCTAGGCTGTCAGCACGACAGGCTGACGAAGGTGCGGAAGGGCGATGAGGAGCAAGCCGAAGAAAACCGCTGCAAAGGGCGCAGGGAAGCCGCGCACGGATTTTTCAGACCCTGCGGTTGCTGCGGTTTTCAACGCCTATCCAAAGCCGCTGCAGGCAAAATTGCTGGCGCTGCGGCGGCTGATCTTCAAGACCGCAAAGGCTACAAAAGGCGTCGGCGCGCTGCAGGAAACCCTGAAATGGGGACAGCCGAGCTATCTCACGCCGGAGACGAAAAGCGGCAGCACGATCCGGATCGACCAGGTGAAATCGACCGCCAACCAATACGCGGTCTATTTCCACTGCCAGACCGATCTGGTCGAGACCTTCCGCGAGCTGTACCCGACGCAGTTGAGCTTCGGCGGCAACCGAAGCATCCTTCTGAACGCAAAGGACGCGCTTCCGCAAGCCGCGCTGCGCCATTGCATGGCGCTGGCGCTGACCTACCATCTGAACAGACGCAAGGCCGCACGGGCGAAATAGAAGCCGATCGCCGGAGCACGAGCCTGAGATCGCATGCGAGGAGCAAGGCGACGAAGCAATCCAGCTTCATTGCCAATCTGGATTGCTTCGCTTCGCTCGCAATGACGAAAGTGGAGATCCCGGTCGGACTCTCACGCGACCAGCGTGGCGTTCCCGCCGGCATCCGCTGGCGCGTTGCCATCCGCGCCGCACTGCGCCTGCAATAATCCGACGATTTCGACGTTGGGCCGCGCCCGGCTGAACAGAAAACCCTGGCCCTCGTGACAGCCCTCCGCGCGCAGGCAGCTCAGCTCGGCTTCGGTTTCGACGCCCTCGGCGGTGATGGTGACGCCGAGGCCCTTGCCGAGGCTGACGATCGAACGCACGATCGCCTGCGCGTCGCGGTTGGAGGCGAGGTCGCGCACGAACGATTGGTCGATCTTGATCTTGTCGAACGGAAAGCTCCGGAGATAGCTCAGGCTGGAATAGCCGGTGCCGAAATCGTCCATCGAAATGCGCACGCCGAGCGCGCGGAGCGCGTGCAACGTGGCCAGCACCTGGCTGCTTTTTTCCAGCAGCAGGGTCTCGGTGATTTCCAGCTCGAGCCGCCGGGCCGGCAGGCCGGACTGCTTCAGCACATCCATCACCATCGACAACAGATTGCCGACCCGAAACTGCGCCGGCGACAGGTTGACCGCGACGCAGACGTCGTCGGGCCACAGCGCCGCGTCCATGCAGGCGCGGCGCAGCATCAACCCGCCGAGGGCGTTGATCAGGCCGGTTTCCTCCGCCACCGGAATGAATTCGGCCGGCGAGATCATGCCGCGCTCGGGATGCGGCCAGCGCACCAGCGCCTCGAAGCCGGTGATGCGCCCGCTCGAAAGATCGATCAGCGGCTGATAATAGCGGGCGCAGCACGTCGTTCTGGATCGCATCGCGCAGGTCGATCTCGATCTTGCGCCGGCTCTGGGCGCGGGCGTCCATTTCGGCTTCGAAAAAGCTGAACGTGCCGCGCTGCTCGTTCTTGGCGCGCGACAGCGCCATGTCGGCGCTCTTCAGAAGCTTCTCGGATTCGTCGCCGTCGCCGGGTGCCATCGCAATCCCGATGCTGGCGCCGATGACGACGGAATGGCCGTCCAGCAGATAGGGATCGCCGATCGCCGCCAATAGCCGCTTGGCGAGGAGCACGGCATCCTCGGGGCGTGTCAGCTCGCTCTGGACGATCGCGAATTCGTCGGAGTTGAGACGGGCCACGATATCTTCCTCGCGCAGCGCCGAGCGCAGCCGCTTGGCGACACCGCGCAGCAGCTGGTCGCCGATGCCGTGGCCGAGCGTATCGTTGACCGCCTTGAAGTTGTCGAGGCCGAGCACCAGCACCGCGACCTTTTCCGCGCTGCGCCTGGTGTGCAGCAGGATCTCGTCCATGTGCTGGCGCAAGAGATTGCGGTTCGGCAGCCCGGTCAAACCGTCGTGCTGGGCCATGAAGGCGAGCCGGGCCTCGGCGCGCTTGCGCTCGGTGATGTCCATCAGCGCCAGCAGCACTGCGGGCTGGTCGTTATAGACCAGTTGGCGCGAATAGATCGCCAGATCAATCAGCGTGCCGTCGGCGCGCACATGCTTCCAGGTGCGCGCCGTCAGTTCGTCGCTGCTGCGGTCGCCGGCCCAGGGCAGCTCGGTTTCGAAGGCCTGGACGCTGCGGATGGTCAGCTTCTCGAATTCGGCGCGGCTATAGCCGTAATGCTCGACCGCGGCATCGTTGACGCCAAGGATGCGCTCGTCGTCCAGCGCGCAGACGATCATGGGCACGGGATTGCTGTCGAACAACAGCCGGAACGAGGCCTCGCGTTGCTTCAGCTCGGTGATGTCGATGCGCAGGCCGATGATGCCGCCGTCCTCGGTCAACCGCTCCTCGATCAGGATGCAGCGGCCGTCGCTCAGGGTCTGCTCGTGGCGCTCGCCGGGCTGATAAAGCCTTTTGAGCCGCTCCGCGATCCACTCTTCCTCGCGGCCGATCGCTTCGGGATAATCGCCGCGCTCGACGCCGATGCGGATGGTATCCTCCAGCCGCGCGCCCGGCTTGAACAGGTCGGAGCTGCGGCTGTAGATCTCGGCGTATTTCTTGTTCCAGAGAATGTAGCGTCCCTCGGCGTCGAGGAACACGATGCCTTGCGGCAGGATGTCGATCGCCTCGCGCAGCCGCTCGTGGGATTTCCGCGCTTCCGCAATCGCGGCTTCCGCTTCCGCGCGCATACGCGCGACGTCGCCGGTCTCAGCCGACACGCGAAGGTTGCGGCTTGACAGTTTCGGACTGGGTTTTGCCGGCCGGCCGGGAAGGCGGGCAAGCGGCGCACGCTTTGGTTTCTTGGCCGTTCTCGGCCGGACTTTCGGCATTACCACGCCCTACTCGCATTCTGCGTGCCCCTGTTCTCCGACAAGTGTCTGAAAAAAGGGTATCCCTTGCCGGCGGCGCGATGCATTCCGCCGCGGCTGTTTCGCGTTCCGCCTGCCTTCTTGGGAGGCGTTCGCAGCGGCGATGGGCCGTGGAACTACGGCATTGCACCCCGCAGAACGGCGCCGCGCGCGACAGGTGGCGCAAAACCCGCCGTCTTTATGAAAGAATTCCGAGTTCGCGCGGAGATTGCACAATGAATGCGCTGGCGTCCGCGACCTGCGCACGAAAATTTGCCAACGATCGGCAGGGTTACCGAATGGTTAAGACGGCGGCCGGTCGCGTCGGCCTAGTTCGAGATTTCGATCCGCGTATGGCGTGGCCCGTTGCGCTCGACCAGGGAGAACAGCACCGCGGCATGCGACGGGTGCAGCCTGACGCAGCCATGCGACGCCGGCCCGCCGAGCCGCGACAGCTCATAGGTGCCGTGAATGGCGAAGCCGCCGTAAAAGAAGATCGCGTGCGGCATCGGCGAATTATAATACTTCCGCGAGAACCAGCGCCGCGCCATCAAATGCGGGTGGAACACACCGCTCGGCGTGCCGTAGCCGCTGCGCCCGGTCGAGACCGGCCAGTTGTAGCGCGTCATTCCCTCGACGCTGACCGCCATACGCTGCGACGACTTGTCGATCTGGACCACGACATCGGCGCGCGCCGGCATCACCGCCAATCCGGGCAGGAAGATCGCTGCCGCAAACGCCAGTCTTGCGAGCCGTCCGTCCGACAGCCGTCTTGTCATCGCGCCCCGCCGCCCGTTTTGTTGCCGGTATGATGTCGGTTTGGGATGCGCGTTGTAAAGAGCGGGGCAAGGTGCAGGCGCGTGCCGTCGCGGATTAATCTTGATCCGCCGCCGGCCGGCGCTTCGCGCGAGGGCCGGTTCGGGAAATCAAGCAATTGCGATTGGCGCGCCTTATTCCCGATGACGGAATCCATGCTAGGCTTGCGTCGTAGAGTGAGCCATGAACCCCCGCGCGATTCTCATCTCCCTCCTGATGTCCGCCGTGCTCGTCAGCGCCACCGCCGCGCTGGCGCAGGACAAGGGCAGCGTCAATCCGAAGCCGCTGCCGCCGCTGGCCAATCCCAACGATCCCAAACTCGGCGCCAAGGAATTGTTCGGCCGCAAGCTGCTGCCGGCGGCGATGCCGACGCGGGTGGTCGGCTTCTACGCCAAGGGCTGCATCGCGGGCGCGGAAGCGCTGCCGATCAACGGCGACACCTGGCAGGTGATGCGGTTGTCGCGCAACCGCAACTGGGCGCATCCCGACATGGTCAGGCTCGTGGAGCGGCTGGCGGCGAAAGCGCACAAGGACGCGGGCTGGCCGGGAATTCTGGTCGGCGACATGTCGCAGCCGCGCGGCGGCCCGATGTTCACCGGGCACGCCAGCCATCAGGTCGGGCTGGACGCCGACATCTGGCTGACGCCGATGCCGGACCATCTGTTGTCGCGCGAAGAGCGTGAGGAAATGTCCGCGGTCATGATGGTGCGGCCCGACCGGCTCGACATCGATCCGCATGTCTTCACGCCGGGCCATCTCGCGGTGATCCGCGACGCCGCGCAGGAGCCGAGCGTGCAGCGCATCTTCGTCAACGCCGCGATCAAGAAGGCGCTGTGCCGCGAAGCCAAGGGCGACCGCAGCTGGCTCTCCAAGATCCGGCCGATGTACGGCCACGACTATCACTTCCACATCCGCATCAAATGTCCCCCCGGCAGCGGCGAATGCGAGAGCCAGCCGGCGCCCGCCGCAAGCGAAGGCTGCAGCGCCGGCGATCTGGCCTTCTGGTTCAAGGATGCGATTATCCATCCCAAACCGCCGAAAGAGCCGCCGAAGCCGAGACCGCCGATGACCATGGCGCAATTGCCGGCCGCCTGCCGCCAGGTGTTGAACGCGCCGGACGCGAAGCAATGACTGCGAATGGCGCGGAGCCTTTGCGCCGCCCCGACAATGCTGTAAGCTCGCCGGCGCGATGTCCGGACGGATCGTAAGTCCTCCGGATCAACGGAACGGCGCTTCCGCCTGTCGCATTCACCACAACCAACGCCTGAGTTGCGCGCGGCTGACGCCCGCGAGCACGCATGGAGCGCCACGATGCATCGTCTTGCCGGACTTTTCGCCGCTTTTGTCATCGCGAGCGGATCGGCCCTGTCGCCTGCGCTGGCGCAGGACAAGAGCCTCATTGTGTTTGCCGCGGCTTCGATGAAGAACGCGCTCGACGAGGTCGACACCGCCTTCACCGCGAAGACCGGCGTCAGGATCGTCGCCAGCTATGCCGCAAGCTCGACGCTTGCCAAGCAGATCGAACAGGGCGCGCCGGCGGATATTTTCCTGTCCGCCGACACCGACTGGATGGACTACGCGATCGCCAGGAAGAGCATCAACGAGCCGACGCGGGTCAATCTGATCGGCAACAGCATCGTGCTGATCGCCCCGAAGGATTCCAAAATCGACAATGTGACGATCGGACAGGGTTTTGATCTCGCCAAACTTGCCGGCGACGGCAAGATCGCCACCGGCGACGTGAAGGCGGTTCCAGTCGGCAAATATGCCAGGGCGGCGCTGGAAAAACTCGGCGCATGGCAGGCGGCCGAGCCGAAATTCGCGATGGCCGAGAACGTGCGCGCCGCGCTGACGCTGGTGGCGCGCGGTGAAGCCGTCCTCGGTATCGTCTATGCGACCGACGCCAGGGTCGAGCCCGGCGTCAGGATCGTCGGCAGCTTCCCGGCCGATTCGCATCCCGCCATCATCTATCCGGTGGCGGCGACGAAGACGGCAAAACCGGAAGCCGCCGCCTATCTCGCCTTCCTGCGCTCGCCGCTGGCCAAAGCCACCTTCGAAAAATACGGCTTCACCTTCCTGATCCGCCCGACCTCCTGACATCAGCGTGCTCGAACTCTCACCCACGGAATGGACGGCGATCCAGCTTTCGCTGCGGGTCGCCGCGGTTGCGACGCTGGTGGCGACGCCGCTCGGGATCGCCGTGGCGTGGCTATTGGCGCGGCGCGATTTCTGGGGCAAGTCGGCGCTGGATGCGCTGATCCACCTGCCGCTGGTGCTGCCGCCGGTCGTCACCGGCTATCTCCTGCTGCTCACCTTCGGCAGGCGCGGTCTGGTCGGCGCGTGGCTCGCCGACCATCTCGGCATCGTGTTCGCATTTCGCTGGACCGGCGCGGCGCTGGCCTGCGGCATCATGGCGTTTCCGCTGCTGGTGCGGCCGATCCGGCTGTCGATCGAAGCGGTGGACCGAAGGCTGGAGCAGGCCGCGAGCACTTTGGGAGCTGCGCCGTTCCGGGTGTTTTTGACCGTCACTTTGCCGCTGGCGCTGCCGGGGGTGCTGGCCGGCATGGTGCTCGGCTTCGCGAAAGCGATCGGCGAATTCGGCGCGACCATCACCTTCGTGTCGAACATTCCCGGCGAGACCCAGACCATTTCGTCGGCGATCTATTCGCTGATCCAGACGCCGGATGGCGATAGCGCGGCGCTGCGGCTGGTGGTGGTTTCCATGGTCATCGCGCTGGCCGCGCTGGTCGCTTCCGAATGGTTCGCGCGGCGCGCGACAAGACGCCTGCACGGGAACTGACCATGCTGCGCGTCGACGTCTCAAAACAACTCGGCGAATTCTCGATCGAAGCCTCTTTCGCCAGCGAGGGGCGCGTGACCGGCCTGTTCGGCGCCTCCGGCGCCGGCAAGACCTCGCTGATCAACATGATCGCCGGCCTGCTGCGGCCCGATCGCGGCACCATCGTCGTCGACGGCGAGGTGCTCGACGACACCGCGGCCCGCCTCCACGTCCCGGCGCATCGCCGCCGCATCGGTTACGTGTTCCAGGACGCCCGGCTGTTTCCGCATCTCGATGTGCGGCAAAACCTCGACTATGGGCGGCGGATGAACCACCTTGCCGACGATGCCGCGGCGCGCGCGCGCGTGACCGACCTCCTGGATATCGGCGGCCTCCTGGATCGCCGTCCCGGAAAACTCTCCGGCGGCGAGCGCCAGCGCGTGGCTCTGGGCCGCGCGCTGCTGGCGCAGCCAAGGCTCCTGCTGCTGGATGAGCCGCTGGGTTCGCTGGACGAGGAGCGCAAGGTCGAAATCCTGCCCTATCTGGTGCGGCTGCGCGACGAGGCCGGCGTGCCGATGGTCTATGTCAGCCACGACGCCGGCGAAATGCGGCAGCTGGCGACGCAAATCGTGATGCTCAGGCGCGGGCGGGTGACCGCCTTCGGCGGTGTTGAAGTGCTGCCGGCGGGCTTAGACCGCGGCCTGATTCCGCCAACACCCCACCGAGGTATTGTCTCATAGAACGCTTTCGTCATCGCGAGGGAACGGCGCGCCAACTTTGTGCCATGAACAGACGCTTGCCACAGTTGGTCCACTGATCCGCGAGGCTATTAATCTTGGCAGACACCCCATTGCTCGCACGACCGCGCCCGATCATCCGTCATTTCCGATTTATTGATCCATCGCAACAAAGCACCCGATCGGCGTTGCTATTGAATTCAGCTGGACAGTCCGTCTCAAGGTGCAGAGCGATCGGCCGAAGCCGGATTTGCTGCGTCTAACGTCCGGAGATACGGAACGATCTCCAGCACCGTGGCGGCAGGAACGAAAGTTGAGGGGAAGATCGTTCGAGCCGGGATCGGTTAGATGCAGATCGTGCAATCCGCATGCCGGAAATCAGGAGATGACCATGGCCAATAGAGAAGTCGTAATCTGTTCGCCCGTGCGCACCGCCATCGGCACATACGGCGGCACGTTGAAGGATACGACGGCGGTCGATCTTGGCGCCGTGGCGGTCCGCGCCACGCTTGCGCGCGCGAAGCTCGTCGCCCGGTGATGTCGACACGGTCGTCATGGGCAACGTGATCCAGGCTGGCAACAAGATGAACCCGGCCCGACAGGCGGCCATCCATGGCGGCGTTCCGGTCGATGTTCCGGCGCTGACGGTCAACCGCGTCTGCGGGTCGGGTGCGCAAGCGATTGCGAGCGCGGCCCAGGAGGTCATGCTCGGCTTGATCGATAGCGCGGTCGCCGGCGGCATGGAGAACATGGACCGTGCCCCGTATCTCATGGGCTCCGGGCGCTGGGGATACCGCATGGGCGACGCCCAGATCTTCGATGCGATGCTGATGGACGGCCTCAACGACGCCTTCTCCGGCAAGCATTCCGGATGGCACACCGAAGATCTCGCGGCCTCGCACCAGATCACCCGCGAACAGCAAGACCGTTGGGCCGAACGCTCGCAGAAGCGCTTTTCCGCGGCTCAAGCCGGCGGCAAGTTCGCCTCGGAAATCACCGCCGTCGAAATTGCCTCGCGCAAGGGTCCGACAAAATTCGACAAGGACGAGCACAATCGGCCGGAGACGACGCTGGAGACCCTCGCGAAGCTGAAGCCCGCGTTCCGCAAGGACGGCACCATTACCGCCGGCAACGCGCCCGGGCTCAATACCGCTGCGTCAGCGATGGTCGTGGCCGATCGCGCCTGGGCCGACAAGAAGGGCCTCGAAACCAATGGCGCGCCTCGTCGCCTACGGTATCGGCGCCGTCGAGCCGGGCATGTTCGGATTGGGTCCGGTGCCGGCGGTGAAGCAGGCGCTCGATCGTGCCGGCTGGAAAATCGCGGACATCCAGCGCATCGAGATCAACGAGGCCTTCGCGGCGATCGCAATCGCAGTCGCGAAGGACCTCGGTCTGAACCCGGACATCGTCAACGTCGAAGGCGGCGCGATCGCGCACGGTCACCCGATCGGCGCGTCCGGCGCGGTGCTGACGACCCGTCTGTTGCATTCGATGCAACGCGATGGCCTTAAAAAGGGCATCGTCACACTCTGCATCGGCGGCGGTCAGGGAATTGCGCTTGCGCTCGAAATCCGTGAATTGAGCGGATCTTTGATCGCACCCGACGCCCTGATGAGCCGATAGGCGCGCCGGCGCGCCGGAGCGTCGCGCTCCCGCGAGAACCGTGCGGCGGCTCGTTATTCCGATCGCAACAGAAGCAGCACGACAAATGCCGAAACCGAGGCAAGCGCGCTGATCCAGAGCGCGCCGGTGCCGGTATGCTCCACCATCAGGCCCACCGCGAGCGGTGCAAGCGCGCCCGTCGCGCGTGACGGAAGCGAAAGCAGACCGACCCGGCGGCCGAAGCCGTGCGGCCCGAACAGCGCAAGCGGGAGGGTGCCGCGCGCGATCGTGAGGATGCCGTTGCCCGCGCCGTAGAACGCCGCAAAGGCCGGCGCCAGCAGCGGCCCGCCGAGCACAAGCGTGATGACGCCAAGCGGGGTCATCAACGTGGCAAGCCTCGCCGAGATGAGCGGGTGGTAGCGCCCGAGCCAGCCTGCCTCAACGAGGCGCGCCGCGACCTGTGAAGGCCCCACCAGCGTGCCTGCGAACAATGCCGCCGCCGGCGTCGCGCCGAACTGCACGAGCATCGACGGAAAGATCGCCGAGAGGCCCGCGCTGACAAAGCCGGTCGCCGCGAACACGTAAGCCAAAGCGGTCATCGTGAACGTCTCGCTTCGCTTCGCGGCTGGAGAACTTTCCGCCCTGGCTTCAACCTGCTGCAAGGGACGAGCGCGCGGCAGAACAAGATTGAGCGGCAGCGCAAGGATGAGATGAATGAGCGCCCACGCCTGACAGGCGGACCGCCAGCCGAACTCCACGTCGAGCCATGCGGTAAGCGGCCAGCCGACCGTGCTTGCAAAGCCCGCGATCAGCGTGATGCCCGTGATCGGCTTGCGCGCGGCGCTTCCGTAGATCCGTGTCAGGGTTGCAAAAGCCGGTTCATAAAGCCCCAAGCCCATGCCGACGCCAAGGACGATCCAGGCGGCGCTCAGGCCGATCGCACCATTCGCAAGGGACAGCAGCAACAGCCCGGCCGCGAAAACGCCGTTCGAGATGGCCAGCAAGCCCCGCCCGCCAAAGCTGTCGATGGCGTGGCCGATACGTGGCCCCAGCAGACCCGCGATAACCAGCGCGCCGGACAACGCGCCAAACACAAATGTCGGGCTCAGGCCAAGGTCGCGCGCGATCGGCGCGGCCGAGAATCGCGGGAAGATAATAGCTCGACGCCCACGCGATCGTTTGCGTCGTGCCCAGTGCGAGGATGACGGGCAGCGAACCGGATGTTCCGGAATAACCCGCACCGGCGTCCTTCATGAACGACCGCCGCCGGCAGCGCCCGCCAGCCCAGCGGCTTCATCAGCAATGCGGCATGCCCTGCGCACATGTTGATCGCCCATCAGCATAAGAGATCGGTGCCCTGCCCGGATGACGACATGCCCGCGACCATTGCGGCCGGTAGGCGGTGCGGTCCTGCTCAGGGCAGGCCGCGGCGATTAAGGTGCAGGATATCGATATGAACCGATCGGCACCATCCCTGTTGCCGCAATAAGCCAGCCTGGTCCGTTTCCAGGTGAAGGCCTGCTCAGGCGTGGGCGGGCGACTGCCCTCGGCGGCGTTGAGGTGCTGCCGGGGGCGCTGCCGCCGGCCTGATATGCAGCAGGGCCTGAAACTCCCGCTGGCAGCGCGCCCGCTATGCTGTAAGCTTGCCTCCGGACGGGCGGTCTTCCTGCCCGGTCGCCGTACCGCAACAAAAAAAGCAAAGCTCGGAGGAATCCCATGTCAGCTCCCACGAGCCGTGTCCCGCTCAGTCGCCGCACGCTGCTGCGTGCGGGCGCCGGCATGGCCGGCATTCTCGCCACCGGCCGCGCCCCGGTATTCGCGCAGAGCCCGCCGAAGAAACTCGTCTTCGCGCATATCAACGCGGTCCCGGAATTGGCCGCGGTCGCGTTCGACTGGATGGCGAAGGAAGTCACCGCGCAGTCGAAGGGCGCGCTCGACATGCAGTTCTTCGGCAAGACCCTGATCCCGCAGGAGCTGGAGATCATGAACGCGGTCAAGTCCGGCAGCATCGCGATGGGCAGCCCGGCGGGCGCCGCCGCGACCGTGTTTCCGGAAATGGGCGCGCTGCTCGTGCCCTATCTGGTGAAGGATTATGCCTCCGCCTACGCCATGCTCAACGGGCGGATCGGCGACAAGCTCAACAAGCAGATCGAGGACAACTACAAGCTCAAGGTGCTCTGCTACTACGACTACGGCTTCCGTCATTTCTGGACCGGCAAGAAGCCGATCGTCGAGCCGAAAGACCTGCGCGGCATGAAGATCCGCGTGCAGCAGGCCAAGGTGTTCGGCGACACCATCAACGGGCTCGGCGGCAACGCGGTGCCGATGGCGTGGGGCGAGGTCATCACCGCCGCCAAGCAGGGCGTGATCGACGGCGGCGACCTGCCGATCGTCAACATGAAGGCGCTGAAGATCTACGAGGTGTCGAAATATGCCTCGCTGACCTATCACAATTACGGCCCGACCAACGCGGTGATGAACCTCGAAATCTGGAACGGGCTGTCGCCCGAGCACAAGAAGCTGATCATGGATCTGTCGCGCGCGGCCCAGGAGAAGATCCGCGCAGGCGACCGAGTCGGTCGACAATTTCGCCGAGGCCAAGGCGGAGCTGGAGCCACTGGGCATGACCGTGGTGGAAGCCAAGGTCGACGAGTTCCGCAAAGTCGCGCAAGCCAAGATTTGGCCGGCCTACAAGAGCCAGTACGGCGCCCTGTGGGACGAGATCGAAGGCTTCAAGGCCTGAAGTCAGCAACGGGGCCGGAGCGCGTCTCGAGCGACGCGTCTCCGGCCCCTCGCCCGCCCCGTCACTCGCCGGAATTCCATCGCGCATGCTGCGTATTCTCTTTCTGCCGTCCCGAAAATCACGGTCACGGCCCTGATCATCCTTGCCATCGTCAACCTGCTGGTCGGCGTGATCCTGCGCTATTTCGTCGGCGCCATCACCGACTGGCTCGACGTCGACCCGGTGCCGTTCACCTGGGTCGAGGAAGTGGGCGAGCTGTCGCTGGCGTGGCTGACCCTGATCGGCGCCGCGATCGGCATCCGGTCGCGCTCGCATTTCACGCTCGCCGTGTTCGTGCATCGCCTGCCCGAGCGCGCGCAGCTCTGGATCCACCGCTTCAATCACGCGCTGATCGCGGGCGTCGGTCTGCTGGTGGCGTGGTACGGCTTCAAGCTCTGCCTGCTCAACCGCACGCTGACGACGCCCGGCCTGCAGATCAATCTCGCCTGGCTCTACGCCTCCGCCGTGGTCGGCGGCATCCTGATCGCCGTCTATGGCGCTGGCTGTCATGATTTCCCCGCTGCCGCAAGGCGAGCCCCAGCACTGAGGCGGACCATTCATGCTGCTTGCCGACTGTCGCCATCATCTTCGTCGTGCTGGTCGCTGCTGTCGATGCCGATCGTGTTCGCGCTCGGCGTCGCCGGCATCGCGGGACTGTGGATCGGCGGCTACCCGATGCAGCAGCTTTCCTCGGCGCTGGTGTCGGGCTCGCAGAGCTGGGTGCTGCTGGCGATCCCCGCCTTCGTGTTCGCCGGCAATCTGATGGAGCGCTGCGGCATGAGCCACGCGCTGGTGGAACTGGCGCGCGCGCTGATCGGCTGGGTCAAGGGCGGGCTCGGCATGTCGGTGATCGTGGTGGCGTATTTCTTCTCCGACATCTGCGGATCGAAAATGGCCGAGGTCTCCGCGCTCGGCTCCGCGCTGATGCCGCCGTTGACCAAGGCCGGCTACGACCGCCGCGATTCGGCCTCGCTGATCGCGGCCGGCACCGCGATGGGCATGCTGGTGCCGCCGGCGATCTTCATGATCGTGATCGCGCAGGTCACCAACACCTCGGCGGTGGCGCTGTTCGTCGCCGGCTTCGTTCCGGCCATGGTCATCATGCTGTGCCTGATGGCGGTGGTCTATATCCGCGCCCGCCAGAACGACTGGCCGGTCGATTCCAGGCCGAGCCTTGACGCGCCTCGGCCACGCCGCGCTGCACGCCGCCGTGCCGATGGTGGTGCCGTTCGTGATCCTCGCCGGCTTCATCCTCGGCATCATCACCGCGACCGAGGCCGGCGCCGTGGTCGCGGGCTACGCCTTCCTCGCCGCCAAGCTCTATTACCGCAACGTCTCGTGGCGCGAGATGGGCAAGATCGCCTACGACAGCGCGATCCTCACCGCGGCGGTGGTGTTCCTGCTCGCGGTCGCCTCGGTCTATCAATATCTGATGGGCGTGAGCGGGGTGCCGCAACTGCTCGGCCAAGTGCTCGGGCCGCTGAAAGCGCACCCGTGGCTGTTCCTGATCGGGACCGCGGCGATGACTTGCCTGTTCGGCATGGTGCTGGAGGGCCTGCCCGCCGCGGTCGTGCTGATCCCCGTGGTGTTTCCGATCTCCGAGGCGATGGGCATCGATCCGATCCACTTCAACATCGTGCAGACCGCGGCCGTCGGCATCGGCCTGTTCCTGCCGCCGATGGGGGTCGGGCTGTTGATGGCGCTGCGCTTCGCCAACTTGAGCGTCGGCCAGCACTTCCGCACCTATGTGCCGTACATGCTGGCGCTGTTCGCCGGGCTGCTGCTCATCATCTGCATCCCGGAGATCAGCCTGACGCTGCCGAGGCTGGCGGGGTTGATCAGGTAGAGCGCGTCATCATCTCCGAGCGCGACGCCGCCGCTCAGACGACGCCACGCGCGCGCAGGTCCGCGATCGCGTCGGCGCCATAGCCGAGCGCGTTCAGCACCTCATCGGTGTGGGCGCCGAGTTCGGGCGCCATGGAATCGAGCCGGCCGCCGCCATGGGCGAGCTGGAAGCCGCTGCCGGCGAAGCGCAGGCGGCCGTAAGCCGTGTCGATCTCCTGAATGGCGCCGCGCGCCGATATCTGCGGGTGATCGATCACCTCCTCGATCTTCCAGATGCTGGCGCAGGGCGCGCCTGCCGCCTCGAGGATCTTCTCCCACTCGCGCGGGTCCTTCCTGGCAAGCGCCTCCTCGATGATGGCCCGCAGCGCCGGCTCGTTTTCCTGCCGCGCGAACCAGTCGGCGAAGCGCGGGTCTTCCAGCGCGTCGGCGCGGCCGATGTGCGGTCATCAGCGACCGGTATTGCTTCTCGCTGTTCACGGCGAGCAGCAAATAGCCTTCGCCCGCCTTGAACAGATTGGCGGTCGGCCTGCGGCTGACGGCCTGATTGCCGGACAGTTGCTGACGATGGCCGGCGACGGTGTAATCCGCCACCTGTCCCGACAGAAACGCCAGCGTCGCCTCGAGCATGGAGACGTCGACCATCTGCCCCTTGCCGGTGTGGGTGCGCTGGAACAGCGCACTCGATACGCCGAACGCGGCGGTGGCGCCGGACAGCACGTCGCAGACCGCAAAGCCCGCGCGCGTCGGCCCGGTCTCCGCGTGACCCGTGATCGCCATGATGCCCGACATCGCCTGGATCTTGCCGTCGTAGCCGGCGCCTGATCGTTCCGGGCCGGTCTGGCCGAAGCCCGAGATCGCGCAATAGATCAGCCTCGGGTTGACCGCAGAGAGCGCGGCGTAGCCGATGCCGAGCTTGTCCATCACGCCGGGACGAAAATTTTCCATCACCACGTCCACCTCGGCGGCGAGCTGCCTGACGATGGCGATCGCCTCTTGCTTCTGCAGGTCGAGCGTCAGGCTGCGTTTGTTGCCGTTGATCGCCTGCCAGCCCGGCGCGAGGCCGCGATCGGCCCATTCGCGGCTCAGGGGAGTGCGGCGCATGTCCTCGCCTTCGCGCCGCTCCACCTTGATGACGTCGGCGCCGAGCAGCGCGAGCTGGTAGCTCGCATAGGGGCCAGCCAGCACCTGCGTGAAGTCAGAGAATCTTCACGCCTTCGAACGGTCGGGTCACGCAGACGTCCTCCTGATGGACATTCTTCTTTTCTTGCTTCTTCTTGACGGCGCGGTCGGCGTCAGGCGGCCCGGTTGCCGCGCGCGATCTCTTTTTGCTTGTCGAATTCGGCTCTGCGCCGCGCCAGTTCTTCCGGGCTCATCTGGGAGATGTTGTTGTAGTCGAGCTTCCAGGAGGCATCCTCGCTCCAGCGCAGCGGCGACTGCATGGTGGTGCGCGCGCCGGAGGCGTGTTCCAGCAGGCCAAGCGCCAGTTCGAGCGTCTCTGCCTGCGACCCGATATCATGCGGCTTGCCGGCGGAATTGCCCAACGGGAAGTCGGAGAACAGGAAGCGCGGCACGGCCGCGTGCTCGACGATGTCCTTGGCGCAACCCATCACCACGGTCGAAATGCCGTTGGCCTCGAGGTGGCGGGCGACCAGGGCGGAAGTCTGGTGGCAAACCGGGCAGTTCGGCACCAGCACGGCGGCGTCGACCTTGTCGGCGAGGCAGCGGGCAAGGATTTCCGGGGCATCGACGTCGATGGTGACCCGGTGGCTGCGATTGGTCGGCGCGCCGAAGAAGCGCGGCGCGACCTCGCCGATCCTCCCCGAGGCCGCGGCCTTCAATAGCTGCGGCAGCGGAAACCAGGTGCCGCTGTCGGTCGCTGACGTGTGCTTGCGGTCGTAGCCGATATGCGAGATGCGCAAATCGTGCTGCTTCGAGGTGTCGCCGTCATAGACCTTGTAGAACTTGGCGCCGCCGTTATACGCCGCGCCGGGGCCCTGATCGCCCTTCGCCGGATCATAAGGCGCGGCGGTGGTGACGATCGTCACGCGCGATTGCGCCAGCGGCTTCTTCAGCGGCTGGAACGGCGCATCGACATAATGCGCCCAGCGATAGGGCGTCGTGTAGCCGATCGCGGCGTAGTAGTCGCGGGTCCGCTGCATATAGGGGATCGGGGAATCGTAGTCGGGCGCAAAGCCGAGTTGGTCATCGAGCGAGCCGGGCATGGTTGTGTCTCTCCTGCGTTTCCGGTCAGACTAGAGATAGTCCGCTCGTTCCTCAACAGCGGACATAGCGCCCTAAACCCCCGCGACCTGCGACCACATCTCCGACAGCTTGCGCTTGAACGACGCCAGCCGCGTCAACGGCGCGGCCGCTTCCTCCTCTTCGGGCAGGCGCAGGCCGACGACGTTGACCCGGCCGCCGCCGAGATGCTGCGCGCCACCAGAACGATGGAATCGAGCTCAAGCGTCGCGCCTTCCTTCGGCGCGTGATCGAGATGAACGTCGAAATAATCGGCCAGCGTCAGCTTCGCCTGCTCTTCACCCACCGCGACGCCGTAGATCTCGGCAAGTTCGCCGAGCGTGATGCTCGCCGGAGACGACGAAATCCCCGAGCAGATGCGGGTCGGGCGCCGTGCTCGGCTGCATGTCGACAAAGAAGCGGTCGAGCGCTTCGGCCTTTTCCGGCGGCGCCAGCAGATAGATGTAGTCGCCGGGGAGAATCGGATCGGCCTCGGCGGGCGAGAGAATCCGCTGGTCGCGGATCACCAGCGTCGGCTTCGACCAGGAGGGAATGAGGCCGCGCCGGAAATACAGGCTTTTCGGGCGCACCGGATAGCCGACCAGCTGCTGCTCGAGCTGGCCGGGCAGATCGAGCTCGACGCGCCGCGGCCCGCGATCGCGCGCGCGGCAGCGCCACATGCAGCCGCCGCGCGGCCGCCGCCAGCGTCCAGCCCTGCAGCAACAGCGAGATGATGACGACGACAAAGGCGACGTCGAAATAGAGATAGGCTTTCGACAGCCCGACCAGCATCGGGATCGACGCCAGGAAGATCGCGACCGCGCCGCGCAGGCCGGTCCAGGCGATGAAGATCTTCTCCCGCCAGTTGAAGCGAAACGGCGCCAGACACAGAAACACCGCGAGCGGCCGCGCCACCAGCATCAGCGCCAGCGCCACGATCACGGCCGGGATCACGCTGACCCCCAGCCGCTGCGGCGAGACCAGAAGGCCGAGCAGCACGAACATCACGATCTGCGCCAGCCAGGTCGCGGCGTCGAGAAACGTCACCACCGAATTATGCGCCCGGGTCGGCCGGTTGCCGATGATGATGCCGGCGAGATAGACGGCGAGAAATCCCGAGGCGTGCGCGATCTGCGCCGCGCCGAAAATCACCAGCGCGGCGGTGGCGACAAACGGCGCGTGCAGGCCCTGCGGCAGCGCCACGCGATTGAGCGCCAGCACCACCAGACGGCCGCCGATGACGCCGACGATGGCGCCGAGCACGGCCTCGCGGCCGAATTCCAGCGCGACATGCCAGGCCGAGCTTTCGCCGACCGAAATCAGCTCGACCAGCATCAGCGTGAGAAACACCGCGAACGGATCGTTGGTGCCGGATTCGGCCTCCAGCGTCGCGCCGACGCGGGGACGCAGCCGCAAGCCCTGCGTGTGCACCAGGAGAAACACCGCCGCCGCGTCGGTCGACGCCACCACCGCGCCCACCAGCAGCGCCTCGGTCCAGTTCAGATCGAGCACATATTTGGCGACCGGCGCGGTGATCAGCGCGGTCAGCAGCACGCCGATGGTCGCCAGCGCCATCGACGGCGCCAGCACCGCGCGGATGCTCTGAAACCGCGTTCGCAAGCCGCCGTCGAACAGGATCAGCGCCAGCGCCACCGAGCCCACCAGATAGGTGGTGCGCACGTCGTCGAAGCGCATCTGGCCGGGGCCGGAATCGCCGGCCAGCATGCCGATCACCAGAAACACCAGCAGCAGCGGCGCGCCGAAGCGCAGCGCCAGCAGGCTCGACAGGATGCCCGCCATCACCAGCACGGCGCCGAGAAGAATGGCTATGCTGACCGAGTCGAGAGACGCCATGGGCCTTCGCAAACCAGAGGCAAATACTTGCAATTGCATCCTTATCGTCGCCACACTTCGACGCCAACCCATTTTCGGACGCCAGCGACAATGTGCCCGATTTTTCGGCCTTTCTTGCCGCACCAGCGTGTCGTAGCGATGGCGCCGGAACCGCGGTTATGGAAATCTGCCCGATATTCGAATCAAGTCATTCGATAACCTGCCTTGCGACGAGATCTTGCCGATGGAGCTGAACGACATCATCGAATTCCTGCACGCCGCCGCGCGGTCGGTCGGCGCGGAGGTCACCTCGCCCTGGTTCTATCTGCAGCTCGGGCTGATCCTGGCCGGCGCCGGCATCGCCTTCGCCATGGGCGCTGCGATCCGCTCGCGGATCGACATGACCTCGCTGGCGATGGGCTGGCCGACGCCGCTTCGGCTGTTCATGCGCGTGCTGGTCGGCAGCGCGCCGACCGCGGTGTTCGCGGTGCTGATGGTGCTGGCGCGCGTCATCATGCTGACCTCGACCTGGCCCAGCCGCAGCTATCTGCTCGCCGTCGCCGCCAATCTCGCCTTCGCCTGGCTGATCATCCGCCTCATCACCTCGGTGATCCGCAATACCTTCATCGTCCGTCTGGTGTCGCTGTCGGCATGGCTGGTGGCGGCCCTGAGCATTCTCGGACAGCTCGAGCCGACCATCGAGGCGCTCGACTCGGTCTCGATCGTGCTCGGCGGCCTGCGGCTGACGCCGCTGCTCCTGATCAAGCTCGGCGTGCTCCTGATCGTGGCGCTGTGGCTGACCAACATCGCCAGCAACTTCGTCGAAAGCCGGATCACCCGCTCCACCGATCTGACGCCGTCGATCCAGGTGCTGCTGGTCAAGATGATCCGGCTGGCGCTGATGATCTTTGCGGTCGCGGTCGTCGATGAGCGCGGTCGGCATCAACCTCTCGGCGCTGGCGATCTTCTCCGGCGCCGCCGGCGTCGGCATCGGCTTCGGCCTGCAGAAGATCGTCGCCAATTTCATCAGCGGCATCATCCTGCTGGCGGACAAATCGGTGAAGCCGGGCGATCTCGTCACCATCGGCGACAGTACGGGACGCATCAGCGCGATGAAGACGCGCTATATCTCGGTCGCCGCCGGCGACGGCCGCGAATTCCTGATCCCGAACGAGGATCTGGTCACGCAGAAGGTCGTCAACTGGACCTACACCGACAAGAATACGCTGGTGAAGGTCAATTTCGGCACCAATTACGACGCCGATCCGCGGCTGGTCTGCAAGCTCGCCATCGACGTCGCGGCGGCGGCAAAACGCGCCATCAAGGGCAAGCCGCCGAACTGCATCCTGACCGAATTCGCCGAGGCCGGGATGAAGTTTTCCCTGACCTTCTGGATCGCCGATCCCGACGGCATGGACAATGTGAAGAGCGAGGTGATGCTGGCGCTGTGGGACGCGTTCAAGCGCGAGGGCATCCGGGTGCCCTATCCGGTGCGCGAAATCCGCGTCCGCGGCGGCGCGCTGCCGGTCGAGACCACGGTCGAGGTTTCGAGCTGACGCCGAGGCGCCTTCCGGCCGAATTCAATCCAGGGATGTGCCGCCGATTCCGGCCGAACCATGGCATGTAGCGACCCAGCCTTGGCTTGCTACTCACGGCCCCGATCACTAAATTGAGGCTGCAAATCACCCCTTGCCCCCGAAGATACGATCAGCCCATGAGCTACATCGAAGCCTCCGATACCTCCCTGCGCAAAACCGGGCAGATCAAGCTGCATGGGCCGAGCGGCTTCGCCGGCATGCGCAAGGCCGGCGCGCTGGTGGCCAAATGCCTCGATGAGCTGACCGATATCGTCAAGCCGGGCCTGCCGACCTCGCGGATCGACGAATTCGTCCGCGACTTCGCCTTCAGCCACGGCGCCTATCCGGCGACGCTGATGTATCGCGGCTATCGCTATTCGACCTGCACCTCGATCAACCACGTGGTCTGCCACGGCATGCCCGGCGACCGGGTGCTGAAGGAAGGCGACATCGTCAATATCGACGTCACCTTCATCGTCGACGGCTGGTACGGCGATTCCAGCCGGATGTATGCGGTCGGCCCGATCGCCCGCAAGGCCGAGCGGCTGATCGAGGTGACCTATGAGGCGATGATGCGCGGCATCGCCGCGGTGAAGCCCGGCGCCACCACCGGCGACATCGGCCACGCCATCCAGAGTTTTGTCGAGCCGCAGGGCATGAGCGTGGTGCGCGATTTCTGCGGCCACGGCCTGGGCCGCATGTTCCACGACGAGCCCAACATCATTCATGTCGGCCGGCCCGGCGAAGGCGTGGTGCTGAAGCCCGGCATGTTCTTCACCATCGAGCCGATGATCAATCTCGGCAAGCCGCATGTGAAGATCCTGTCCGACGGCTGGACCGCGGTGACGCGCGACCGCTCGCTGTCGGCGCAGTTCGAGCATTCGGTCGGCGTGACCGCGACCGGCGTCGAAATCTTCACGCTGTCGCAGCGCCACGGCGAGAAGCCGCCGGTCGCGGCGTAATTTTCCGCCGGGGCCGGCCCCGTCATCCGACAATTCGCGGTTGCAAAAGCTGGCCGGCGCGGCATGGTTGGCGCCGATGGCCGCGAAAACCAGCGATCCCCAGGACCAGCCTGCCGAAGCGCCGCATTATCACGGCCATCGCGAGCGGCTGCGCGAGCGCTTTCATTCCGCCGGGCCGGATGCGCTGAGCGATTATGAACTGCTGGAGATGGTGCTGTTTCCCGCCTTGCCCCGGCGCGACATCAAGCCGCTGGCCAAATCCCTGCTGAAGAAATTCGGCTCGTTCGCCGAGGTGATTCATGCGCCGGAGACGCGGCTGCGGGAAGTCGAGGGGATTGGCGAGGCCTCCATCCATCAGCTCAAGCTGATCGCCGCGGCCGCGAGCCGCATCGCCAAAGGCGAGCTGACAGCGCGCACCCTGCTGTCGTCATGGAACGACGTGATCGACTATTGCCGCACCAGCGATGGCGTTCGCCGACAAGGAGCAGTTCCGCATCCTGTTTCTCGACAAGCGCAACCAATTGATCGCGGACGAGGTGCAGCAGACCGGCACCGTCGACCACACCCCGGTCTATCCGCGCGAGGTGATCAAGCGCGCGCTGGAACTGTCCGCCACCGCCATCATCCTGGTGCACAATCACCCCTCCGGCGACCCGACGCCGTCGCAGGCCGATATCCAGATGACCAAGGCGATCGTCGACATCGCCACCCCGCTCGGCATCGCCGTGCACGACCACATCATCGTCGGCAAGAACGGGCATGCGAGCTTGAAGGGGCTGCGGCTCATTTGAAGTGTTTTCGGGCGAAGTCCGAATGGTCCGCGCTACACGGTCGCCGCCCTTACTGCCGCAGCATGATCAACGGATCGGCGCTGTCGGGCACCCGCCGCCACTGCGCGTTGTCGTCGGCCTCGAACTGCCAGGTCTCGCCGCTTTGCGACATCAGCAGCATCTGGCCACGATCGAGCCGCCATTGCGTCGGCGCGAAGGCCGCGATCGCCGGATCGCATTTCGGCTTGAGAAACACCTGGAAATTGTCCTGGCCTGCCTCGTTGTTGGTGAGCGTCAGGCCGCAGATCGCCTGGCCGTTGCCGCGAACCATCGCCCAGTCGCCGATCATCTGGTCCATCGACTTTGCCAGCGAGCGCGCCGCGGCGAGATTCTGCAGGATGTAGATGCCCTCGCCCTGTCTCAGGCCTTCGAAAATCCCGCTCTCGACTTCGGTAAAGTCGATCACCGGCTGCCCGGCGGCGTCCTGCAGCCGCACGATGTCCAGTCCCTTGATGTTCCAGGCGGTGATGTCCTTGGTGAAGGGCAGCGCCGCGGCGCAGCCGGGCTCGAGTTCAAGCTTCAGGCCCTGCGGCGTCGCATCGCTCTTCAGCGTGACCACGCAGGTCTTGCTGCGCTCGGTGGTCGAGAGCTCCCACTGGCCGACCATGTCCTTTTTCAAGGTCGAGGCATCCTGCGCGCGAACCGGCGATGCGCCGGCGACCAGCGCCGACAGCGCGATGCAAGCGCGATGCCCGAGGCGGCCCGCCATCAGCGGCTCTTCACCGGGGTTTCGGCGACCGGCGTCAACGGCGGCTTGCCGGCGAACCAGGCCTTCAGATTGTCGACCACCAGCTGATCCATGGCATTGCGCGTTACCACCGAAGCTGAGCCAATGTGTGGCAGCAGCACGACATTCTGCATGGCGCGCAACTCGTCCGGCACGTTCGGTTCTTTGGCGTACACATCGAGACCCGCGGCGAGAATGGTCCCCGACTTCAGCGCCGCGATCAGGGCCGGCTCGTCGACCACCGTGCCGCGCGCCACATTGATGATCACGCCGCGCGGCCCGAGCGCCTTCATGACGTCGGCGTTGATCATTTTCGCGGTTCGCCGCGCCGCCGGGGATGATGATCACCAGCGTATCGACCGCCTTCGCCATCTCGATCAGGTCGGGATAATGCTTGTACGACACGCCCTCGGCCGGCTTGCGCGAATGATAGACCACGGGAACGCGGGAGGCCTCGAGCCGGCGCGCGATCGCCTGGCCGATCCGGCCCATGCCGACCATCCCGACCTTGCGATCCCGCAGCGAGCCGACGCTCAACGGGATAATTCTGCGTCAGCCAGAGGCCGGAACGCAGATAGCGGTCGGCCTTGACGAACTCGCGCAAGGTCGCGATCAAAAGCCCCATGGCGACATCGGCGACCTCTTCGGTCAGGACGTCGGGCGTGTTGGTGACGACGATATTGTGCTCGCGCGCGTAATTGGCATCGACGTGGTCGTAGCCGACGCCGAACGCGGAGACGATCTCGAGCTTCGGAAAACGCGCCAGCGTCTTGCTGTCGCCCCGCACCGAATTGTAGGTGACCGCGGCGCCGCGGATTTTCTCCGCGACCGCCGGCGTCAATCGCTCGAGGTCGGCGGTGGTCTCGAAGGAATGCAGCACGAACTGGTCGGAAAAGCCGTTGTCGACGATCGGCTTGCTCGGCCCATAGATCAGCAAATCGATCTTCTCGGAAGAAATATTCCCGCCAGCCATCAGTTTTCCTTTCCAAGCGCACTCTCATGCCAGCGCCGCAACACCAGATGCGAGGTTAGCGCCAGCAGCCCATAAATGACAATTCCGGCGGCGGAGAGCAACAGCAAGGCCGCGAACATTCGGGGAATGTTGAGACGGTAGCCGGATTCCGCGATTCGATAGGCCAGACCCGAACCCGCGCCGGCGGAGCCCGCCGCGATCTCGGCGACCACCGCGCCGATCAGCGACAGGCCGCCCGCAATCCGCAATCCGCCGAGGATGAAGGGCAGCGCGGAAGGCAATTTGAGATAGCGCAGCGTCTGCATCCGCGACGCGCCGTAAAGCTGGAACAGGCCGGCCAGATTGCGATCCACCGAATTCAGTCCGAGCGTGGTGTTGGACAGCACCGGAAAGAAGGCGACGATCCAGGCGCAGACGATCGACGGCGGTCTGCTGCGGCAGATAAATCAACAGCAACGGCGCGATCGCGATCACCGGCGTGACCTGCAGGATCACCGCATAGGGAAACAGCGAATATTCCAGCCATTTCGATTGATTGAACAACAGCGCGAGCGCAATGCCGCCGATCGCCGCGGCAACGAAGCCTTCCAGCGTGGTCACAAGCGTCGTCAGCAGCGATTGCGACAGCACCGGCCAATCCCCGACCAGCGTTCGGAAAACCGCTGACGGGCCCCGGCAGCACATAGGGCGGAATGTTGTTGAGGCGCACCACGAGTTCCCACACCGCGACGCCGGCCGCGAGCACGACGATCGGAAGCAGAATGCGGACAAGGCGCAAGCTGCCGGCTCTCGGGCGTTGCCTGCTCGGCGGATACGGCGGTGTCTGCAAGGAGCTCATGAACCGGGCTGCCCGGAATAGGACGGCGCCAGCGCGTTCGAGACCATGCGGCAATAGCCGGCATAATCGGCGGAGGTTCGAAATTCCTCTCCGCGCGGCTCGGCGGCGTCGATGCGAAATTCGGCGCTGAGGCGTCCGGGCCGCGATGTCATCACGATCACCCGCTGCGACAGATACACCGACTCGAACACCGAATGGGTGACGAAGATGACGGTCTTGCGCAAATTGCGCCACAGCGACAGCAGATCGTTGTTGAGCCGGAAACGGGTGATCTCGTCGAGCGCGGCGAACGGTTCGTCCATCAACAGGATATCCGGATCGGTGACCAACGCGCGCGCCAGCGAGACCCGCATCTTCATGCCGCCGGACAATTCGCGCGGGAAGGCGTCGGCGAATTCGGAAAGCCCGACCTGCGCCAACGCCTCGCGCGACGCGCGCGTTCGCCTCGGCCGGTCGGCGCATGCGCCAGTTTCAGCGGCAACCGCACATTTTCCCGCACGCTGGTCCACGGCATCAGGTCGGTTCCTGAAACACGAAGCCGATGGAATGGCCCGCGCGCGCCTCAGCGCTGCGGCGAGAGACGCCGACGCTGCCGGATGTCGGCGCGCTGAGCCCCGCGATCAGGCGCAGCGCCGTCGATTTTCCGCAACCCGACGGCCCGAGCAGGGACACGAACTCGCCCTTGCCCACGTCGAGATCCAGCGGCCCCAGCGCCACGACGCCGCTGTCATAGACCTTGGTGACCCCGCGCAGGCTGACCGCGAGGCCGGCCGCGCCGGAGTCCGTTTCGGACAAGGCTGCGGGCTCGGCCATCGCGCCTCTACTTCTTTGGCCGCAGATCGAGGCCGACGCCCTTGTTGACGAAGCGAAGCGTGTACGCCTTGCGGAAATCGATGTCGCGGCGCACCACGCCGGCCCGCACCATCTTGTCGAAGAAGCTTGCCGCCCGCGCGTCGCTCATGGCGCCGATGCCGTCGCGCAAGGTGTCGCCGGAATCGACAATGCCATATTCCTTCATCTTGTCGACGGAATAGGCCAGCAGCTCGTCGGTCATTTCCGGATTGAGCTTCTTGATCATCGCGTTGCCGGGCGCGTTGTCGCCGTAGAGATAATTGTACCAGCCGATGATGGAGGCGTCGACGAAACGCTGGACCAGGTCCGGCTTCTTGTCGATCAGATCGCGGCGCGTTTCGATCAGGGTCGAGTAGGTGTTGAAACCATAATCCGCCAGCAGGATGATCCCCGGCTTGAATTTGGCCGCTTTCTCGATCGCGAACGGCTCCGAGGTGACATAGCCCTGCATCGCGCTTTGCTTGTTGGCGATGAACGGCTGCGGGTTGAAGGTGTAGGGCCTGACCTTCTCCTCGCTGAAGCCGTATTCGGACTTCAGCCACTGGAAATAGCTGGAGATGCCTTCCTTGGACACGAACAGCGTCAGCGGCTTGAGCTCTTCGAGTTTTGTGATTTTCGATTCCGGATGGGTCAGGAAAACCTGCGGATCCTTCTGGAAGATGGCGGCGACCGTCACCACCGGCACGTTGTTGGCGACCGCATCGAACGACATCAGGGTGTTGGCGGCCATGAAGAAGTCGATCTTGCCGGCGATCAGCAGCATGCGATTGTTGTCGTTCGGGCCGCCCGGCACGATGGTGACGTCGAGCCCGTATTTCTTGTAGGTGCCGTCGGCCAGCGCCTGGAAAAATCCGCCATGCTCGGCCTCGGGGACCCAGTTGGTTCCGAACGAGACCTTGTCCAGCGTGGTTTGGGCGGCCGCGGGCAGGATGGCCATGACGAGGGCCATGAGGCCTAAGGTTAACGCTCGCGGCAAAAGAGCCGGGTTCATGATTGGACTCCGTCGATCGTTCTGGCCCATGATAGGAAGCGATAGGACACAGGATGCGTCCTCGTAACCAATACAAACTACCTTGCAAATCCGCCTAAAGAAACATTTCGCTCGATGACTTCCTTGTCTCCGCCCCGCGACTGGACCGACATCCACTGGCCCGACATTGCCGCGGCCGGGCCCGACGCGCTGGATCGCGGTGTTGCCGCTGGCGGCCACCGAACAGCACGGCCCGCATCTGCCGGTCGGCACCGACGTCATGATTGCAGCAGGCCTATCTGGCGCGGGTGCGCGAGCTGTTGCCCGAGACAATCCCCGCGACCTTCCTTCCCGCTGCAGCCGGTCGGGATTTCCACCGAACACATCGACTATCCCGGGCACGCTGACGCTGCCGACGGAGGTGGCGCTGAAGAGCTGGATGGCGCTCGGCGAGAGCGTCGCGCGCGCAGGCGTCAGGAAGCTGGTGATGGTCACGAGCCACGGCGGCAACAGCGCGGCCATGACCCTGGTCGCGCAGGATCTGCGCGCGCAACTGCGGGCTTCTCGTCGTCACCACCGGATGGTTGCGCTTCGGCGCGCCGGAGGGATTGTTTTCGGCGGAAGAACTGCGTCACGGCATCCATGGCGGCGCGGTCGAGACCTCGATCATGCTGGCGCGATATCCGGAAGCCGTGCGCACGAACAAGATCGCCGATTTTCGTCCCAGCAGCGTCGCGATGGAAAAAGAGTATCGCTGGCTTTCGACGCAACGGCCGGCGCCGTTCGCGTGGCAGACCCAGGATCTTCACTCAAGCGGCGCCGTCGGCGATGCGACGAGCGCCTCCGCGGAGAAAGGCGAACGCCTGCTCGATCATGGCGCGCGCGCGTTCTGCGAACTGCTCGCCGAGGTCGATAACTTCGACGTGAAGAGGCTCCTGGCCGGCCCGGATAGTCCGCCTAAATGACTGTTTTATCTACGAAATATTAGTCCGCCCGGGCTTGCAGCGCGGAAATCGAACCGGATCCCAAGAGCCTCCGTCCAATGGGCATGCGGACCACAACGGTGCCGCCCTCAACCGGATGGAGTTTCTCATGTCGATCAAGACCAGGATTGCCGCGCTTGCGCTTGCCGCCCTTGCCGTTACCGGCAGCATCGCTTCCACCACCACAAAGGCAGAAGCCCATGGCCTTGGCTGGGGCTGGGGCGTTGGAGCCGGTCTCGTCGGCGCCGCGATTGTCGGCAGCGCGATCGCCGCCAGCAACGACGGTTACTACTATGACGGCGGCTATCGCCGCTGCGACTGGGTTCGCCAGTACGACGCCTATGGCAACTTCATCGGCCGCGTCCGCACCTGCTACTGATCGACTGAACGGATTTCTGCTTGATGCGTTTTCGCCCGAAGACGCTCTGATCGTGGATCCTGCGTCCGGCACGGGCGCCTCATCCACCCCGTGTCGCACCCGACCCGCCCGGTCGTCCCCCCGGGCGGGTCAACCTTTTTGCCGAACAGGCAACAGTGACGGCCCCCGGCGGTTGACATAGCATAGGGGGGTACCCTATTAGGCCGTCATGACACACACGATCCGGGAAAAGAAAAAACTGCTCGCCCGCGTCGGCCGCATTCGCGGCCAGATCGAAGCGATCGAGCGGGCGCTGACCGAAGAAGCCGAATGCGAGCGCATCATGCACATGATCGCCGGCATTCGCGGCGGCGTCGCCGGCCTGATGGCCGAAGTGGTCGAAGACCATATCCGCACCCACCTGGTCGATCCCCAGAAAAACCCGGGCGCGCTCAACGCCGAGGCGGCCGATCAGCTCATCGAAGTGGTCCACACCTATCTGAAGTGAGGACGCCATGTCCGACGCCGAGCAGCTGTTTCAGTTTCCGCCGCACGACCACGTGTTTCTGGGCAAGGATCACGACAGAGCGGAGCGCCGGACCTGGGCGGTGATCGTGCTTTGCACCATCATGATGATCGCCGAGATCGTCGGCGGCGCGCTGTTCGGCTCGCTGGCGCTGATCGCCGACGGCTTGCACATGTCGACCCATGCCGGCGCGCTGCTGTTGGCCGCGCTGGCTTATACCTATGCCCGCAAATACTGCCAACGACCGCAGTTTCACCTTCGGCACGGGAAAATTCGGCGATCTCGCGGGATATTCCAGCGCCATCGTGCTGGCGATGATTGCGCTGTTGATCGCCTATGAGGCGGTGTCGCGCCTGATCGAGCCGGTGCCGATCAGCTTCAACGAGGCGATCCCGATTGCCGTGCTGGGCCTCGTGGTCAACGTCGCCAGCGCCTGGCTGTTGTCCGGCGGCCATCATCACGGCCACAGCCACGATCACGCGCATGGTCACGATCATGAGCATGCGGACGAGACGGACCACGCGCATGAGCACGAGATGGAGTTCGAGGAACATCACCTCGGCCACGCGCATGGCCATGGACACGGCGATGCCGCGCATCACCGCGACAACAACATGCGGGCCGCCGTCGTTCACGTCCTGGCCGACGCCGCGGTATCGGTGTTGGTGATTGTCGGGCTATTGCTGGCGCGCGCGTTCGGCTGGCTCTGGATGGACCCGCTGGCCGGCTTGATCGGCGCGCTGGTGATTGCCAACTGGTCGGTCGGGCTATTGCGCGACACCGGCGGCATCCTGCTCGATCGCACGCCGGACCCGCGCATGGCCGAGAAGGTTCGCAGGATCATCGAGGCCGAGGGCGATCAAGTCACCGACCTGCATCTCTGGCGGCTTGGGCCCGGACATCTCGGCGCCATCGTCTCGGTCGCCACCACGGGCAGGCGCGAGGCGGCGCATTACCGGCAGCGATTGGCCAAATTCGCCGACCTGTCGCACGTCACCGTGGAGGTCCAGCATCCTCATTCGGCGCAAGGGTAACCCGGGGCGGGGCGGCTCGTCCCCCCAGCAGGTCAGATTTTCCAGATTGGAATTTCTTGAATCTGGAACGTTTTCATTATGTTGCGCGCGCGTCACCGTGCGATGTCATTAAGCCGCATCTGCCGGCTTCTTCTTCCCATCGCGAACGGCCTGCAATAAGGCTGGGGAATGGATTCCGCTTCCGTCGGATCTGGCTTTCCACCGGAGGGCTCGGCAAATCCGAACCGGCGGGATCGATCGCCTGATGTGTTCGATGGCCGCGCGACGGCATGGTTGCGGGGATGACAAGAGAGACCGCCGGAATGTTTGCGCTGGAAACGCCCACACCATGAACCGCAGCAGCCGATCCTGGGAGCGCATATTCGCGGGCGTGGGCCTGAGCCTGCTCGCCTTCGACGGCCCTGCGTGCGCGGCGGACATGCCGCTCAAGGCGCCGCATCTTCAGACGGTCTACGACTGGACCGGGCTCTACATCGGCGCGCATGCCGGCTTCAGCCGCGGCTCCTCGAGCGCCGTGCTGTCGGACCCCGCCGCCACCGCAACCGACAACGTCTTCGACGGCATGATCGGCGGGGTGCAGGCCGGCTACAATCATCGGCTGCCCTCCGGGCTGCTGCTCGGCGTCGAGGCCGATTTCACTTTCCCGAATTATCTCACCTCGAATTCGGTGGTCTCCTCGCTGGCGACGATGCGGTCAGGTGTCGCGGAGCAGTGGGACTATGTAGCAACCGCGCGCGGCCGCGTCGGTTACGCCGCTGGGCCATGGCTGGCCTACGCCACCGGCGGCCTTGCATGGGCCGGCGAGCGCTTCCTCAACTCGCCCGCCACCGGTAACGACGAAAAGATACTGAACACCCGGCTCGGCTGGGCCGCCGGGGCCGGCGTCGAGTATGCCTTCGCCCCACACTGGAGCGCGCGGCTGGAGTATCTCTACAGCCAGTTCGGAAAAGCCGACATCGGCTTTCCATCGGGCACGCACTACGCATCGACGCTGGATTTCCAGTCGCTCCGCGTCGGCCTCAACCGCAAGATCGACTGGCCGGGATCGGGCAATTTCACCCCGAAGACCTCGCTGACCGATCCCGAATCCGATCGCTGGGAAATCCATGGTCAGACGACGTTCCTGCCGCAGGGCTATCCGGCATTCCGCGCGCCCTATACGCGGCCCGAACAGCCTGACGCCGGCGCCGCAAACGCAGGAGACCTGGAGCAACAGCCTGTACCTGAACGCCCGGCTTTGGCAGGGCGGCGAGGTCTACTACAATCCGGAACTGCTGCAGGGATTTGGATTGAACGACACGGTCGGCGCCGCCGGATTTCCCAAGCGGCGAAGCGCAAAAATCGAACTTCCCCTACCCGCACTACAACACCTCGCGGCTGTTCCTGCGCCAGACCTTCGGCTTCGGCGGCGAGCAGGAAGAACTGGCCAGCGGACCAATGCAGCTCGCCGGCAAGGTGGATGTTTCCCGTCTCACGCTGCAGGCCGGCAAGTTCGCGGTCATGGATGTGTTCGACGGGAATTCCTACGCCAAGGATACCCGCAAGGACTTCATGAACTGGTCGATGTGGGCGCCCGGCGCGTTCGATTATTCCGCCGACAAGGTCGGCCTGACCTACGGCGCCACCGCGGAGCTCAATCAGAAGCAATGGGCGCTGCGCGCCGGCTATTTCCTGATGCAGTCGGTCTCCAACGTCGAACAGCTTCGATCCCAACGTGTTCCAGCGCGGCAGCTACGTGCTCGAACTGGAAACCCGCTATTCGCTGTTCTCGCAGCCGGGAAAACTGCGCACCATCGCCTGGCTCAACAGCGCCTATTCCGGCAGCTACCGCGAAACGCTGAACGATCCGGCGCTCGATCTCGATATCGCGCAAACCCGCATGGGCCGTATCAAATATGGCTATGTCGTCAGCCTCGAACAGGCGGTGAGCGACGAAGTCGGGTTGTTCGGCCGCTGGAGCTGGAACGACGGCAAGACCGAGATCATGGCGTTCACCGATATCGATGCCTCACTCTCGCTCGGCGCCTCGATCAAGGGCGCCCGATGGGGCAGGCCCGACGACGTGATCGGGATCGGCGGCGCGATCAACGCGCTGTCCCGGGATCATCGCGACTTCATCGCGGCGGGCGGTCTCGGGCCCCTGATCGGCGACGGCCAGCTCAACTATCGGCGGGAACGAATCCTCGAAACTTACTATGCCTACGCGCTCGGCAAGGCGCTCACGCTGACCGCCGATTATCAATTCGTCACCAACCCCGCCTACAACGCCGACCGCGGGCCGATCCACATCTTCGCGGGCCGCCTGCACGGCGAGTTTTGAGCTCTTGCAACTACATCCGCTCGAGGAGGTAGAATGCTGTATTTCGTGATCAAGTGCATTTTGTCAGGCATCATCATCGCGGCGGCGTCAGAAATCGCAAAGCGCAGTCCGGCGTTCGGGGCGCTGATCGTCTCGTTGCCTTTGGTGTCTCTGCTCGGAATGCTATGGCTCTGGCGTGACACCGGAGACACCGAGCGGATCGCCAGTCTCGCGGAATCCACGTTCTGGTACATTCTGCCGACGCTGCCGATGTTTCTCGTGCTGCCCGCCATGCTCCGGGCCGGCGTCGGCTTCTGGCCGAGCATGGCGGCAAGCTGCGCACTGACGATGGCGCTCTACCTGGTCACGGCTTGGGCCCTCACCAAATTCGGCATCAATCTCTGAAGGACGGCGGTTGAGCCTCGCCTCACCCCGCCGCCGAAAACGAGTCCGCGCGCGCCATGGCCCAGGCTTCGCTGATAGCGCGGATCGCTGGTGCCGTCGATCAGCTCGCCGGGACGCAGCGACGGATAGAGTTTTGCAAATGAATGCACCTCGGTCGCCGACGTCCGCTTCGAGAAATGGATCGGCCGCAATGCTTGCGGATGTTCGAGCCCCGCGGCGGCGAGCAGTTCCGACAGCGCGTGCAGGGTGGCGTGATGATAGTTGTAAACCCGCTCGATCTTGTGCGGCACCACCAGCGCGCGGGCGCGGGTCGGATCCTGCGTGGTCACGCCGGTCGGACAGCGGTCGGTATGGCAGGACAGCGACTGGATGCAGCCCAGCGCGAACATGAAGCCGCGCGCCGAATTGCACCAGTCGGCGCCGAGCGCCATGGCGCGCGCCATGTCGAAGGCGGTCGCGATCTTGCCGGAGGCGCCGATGCGGATGCGGTCGCGCGCATTGATGCCGATCAGCGCGTTGTGGACGAAATTGACGCCCTCGCGCATCGGCATGCCCACATGGTCCATGAATTCGAGCGGCGCCGCGCCGGTGCCGCCTTCATTGCCGTCGACCACGATGAAATCCGGATAGATCCCGCTCTCGAGCATCGCCTTGCAGATCGCCAGGAATTCCCAGGGATGGCCGATGCACAGCTTGAAGCCGGCCGGCTTGCCGCCGGACAGCCGCCGCATCTCGGCGATGAAGGCCATCATCTCCAGCGGCGTCGAAAACGCCCGGTGGGACGCCGGCGAGATGCAGTCCTCGCCCATGCTGACGCCCCTGATCCTCGATATCTCCTCGGAGACCTTCGCGGCGGGGAGCACGCCGCCATGGCCGGGCTTGGCGCCCTGGCTGATCTTGAGTTCGACCATCTTGATCTGGTCGGCGGCGGCGACGCGGGCGAATTCCTGCGGATTGAACGAGCCGTCGCGGTTGCGGCAGCCGAAATATCCGGACCCGATCTCCCAGATAATGTCGCCGCCGTTCTCGCGATGATAGGGACTGAAGCCGCCCTCGCCGGTGTCATGCGCGAAGTCGCCCTTTTTGGCGCCCGCATTCAGCGCGCGCACCGCGTTGGGACTGAGCGCGCCAAAGCTCATCGCCGAGATGTTGAACACCGACGCCGAATACGGCTTCGTGCAATCCGGGCCGCCGATCGTGACGCGAAACTTGTCGTCGACCTTGGCCTTCGGCGCCACCGAATGGTGGATCCATTCATAGCCCTCGCGATAGACGTCCTCCTGGGTGCCGAACGGCCGCTTGTCGAGCACCATCTTGGCGCGCTGATAGATCACCGCGCGGGTGTCGCGGGAAAACGGCATGCCGTCCTTCTCGCTCTCGAAGAAATACTGCCGCATCTCCGGCCTGATCTCTTCGAGCAGGAAGCGCAGATGCGCGGCGATCGGATAGTTGCGCAGGATCGCGTGATTTTGCTGCAGCAGGTCGCGGATGCCGAGCGCCGTCAGGCCCCCGAAGATCAGCATCGGGATCAGGACCAGATCGAAAACCTTGCGATCCGCGAGGCCGAGGCCCAGCAGCAGCGCCGTGACCACGGCGCAGATCGTGAGGACGATGTAGCGTGGCGAGAACGGAAGCAGCAGCGTTTCCATGGCACCCCTCGGGCAGATTCTGCCGTATTGTTCTTTTCGGCCGCAGCCTAATCCAGTTATCGGAACAATGCTGTACACGATATCTCGCCCGCAGGTCGGACATCTGACAGCGTTACGCAGCAAGGCTACCGAGTCCGCGGGCCGCTAAGCAATCCGTACCGCGGTCGCCGGCCGCGGTCTTATTGCAGTGCAATGTAGCTGCGGATGGCCTCGCATTGACAGACCCTCATGGCGGGGAGGCGCTTTTGCGCCGTCTCGAACCATGAGGCCTCATCCCTCGAGACGCGGCGAAAGCCCCGGCATAACTCAATGGCTGTGCGGCCGCATCGCGTCGGGAATCCCGCTTTGCTCCAGGCCGTTCTGCGCCAGCCACGCATCGGTGGAGCGGATGGCGCGCTCGATATGATCAGATGTTCGCGAGAAATCGTAAGGCGATCCCACCGCCGCAATATCAGGGGGCGTTTATAGCAGCCGGTGACCGCGCCGCGCCATCAACATTGGTTGTGGGTGAAAACCGTCATTCCGGGGCATCGCGCAGCGATGAACCCGGAATCTCGAGATTCCGGGTTCGCGCTAACGCGCGCCCCGGAATGACCGCGAGAAGGTCACCGCTCGACGAACGCCTTCTCGATGACAAAATGACCGGGCTCGCTGTTGCTGCCCTCGGCAAAACCGCGCGCTTCGAACATCTGGCGCAGTTCTTCCAGCATGGCCGGGCTGCCGCACATCATGATGCGGTCGCTGTCGATATCCAGCGGCGACTGGCCGATATCGTTGAACAGCTGTTCGGAGGTGATGAGATCGGTGATGCGACCGCGGTTGCGGAACGGCTCGCGGGTAACGGTCGGGTAATACACCAGCTTCTCGGTCAAAAGCGGTCCGAACAATTCGTCGTTCCGCAGTTTTGCCACCAGCTCTTCGCCATAGGCGAGCTCAGACACCTGCCGGCAGCCGTGCACGAGCACGATGCTTTCGAACTTCTCGTACACTTCCGGGTCCTTGATCAGGCTGGCGAACGGCGCCAGACCCGTGCCGGTCGACAACAGCAACAAGCGCTGGCCGGGAATCAGGTTGTCGGCAATCAGCGTGCCGGTCGCCTTGCGGCCGACCAGGATGGTGTCGCCCTCCTTGATCCTTTGCAGCCGCGAGGTCAGCGGCCCGTCGGCGACCTTGATCGAGAAGAATTCCAGCTCGTCCTCATGATTGGCGCTTGCCATGGAGTAGGCGCGCATCAGCGGGCGGCCGTCGACCTCGAGCCCGATCATGGCGAACTGCCCGTTGAGGAACCGGAAGCCGGAATTGCGGGTGGCGCGGAAGCTGAAAAGCGTGTCGGTCCAGTGCCGGACAGCAAGAACTTTCTCTCTATGGAATGCGCTCATGTGTTTTGGTTTTTCCGATTGGCTTGGCGTAGAACGAACGAGTTGTTTGGCCCCGAGAGAAACTAGTATAGAGGCGAAAAACCCCTGCAGCGATTGAGGATTCGGCGTTTCACCTACGCCGATATCAGGGATAGTCAACCGGCGTTGACGCGCAATTGAGGACCCGGAACGGCATCGGATTATTTCGCGAAAGGGATGCGAAACATCTTGATCGTGCGCCGCTCATACGCGCAATTAACTTGCCGAAACCGGCGTCTCGCAGGCAATAAGTTGCTGGGACAGGACTTCGGCGCAACAGTGACATCTCCCTTTGCGGCAACTCAACGGGTTAAAAATGCTTAACAGCCAACGAACATTCGTGGACGCCGTAAAGAAATACTGCGCCACTCACGGGATCGGGATCAAAATCAGATCCCAGGGCTGGCTCATTGTCATGCAGCGCGGGTCGAAGCGGCATTACGCATTCGGATACGATGTTGGACTGAACAGCGCGGTCGCGCACCGGATCGCCAACGACAAGGCCGCGACCGCGGAAATCCTGCAGATCTGCGGCGTTCCTTGCGTCCCTCACACGCTGTTTTTGAGTCCGGAAATGAACGAGTACATTCCTCCCCAGCGGTCATGGGAAGCGATGATGGCGCTGCTGCGGGAAAATCCTGACGGCATCGTCGTCAAGCCCAACGAGGGGACAAGCGGCGAATCCGTTTTCAAGGTGCTGACCGAGCCCGACCTTGAACTTGCCGTGCACAGGATTTTTTCTTCAAGCCTCGGTCTGGCGATTTCGCCTTGGCTGGATATCGAAGACGAGGTCCGCGTGGTCCTCATCGATCATCATCCGGTGGTCGTTTACAGCAAGAACCGCCCGGCGATCACCGGCGACGGCCAGCATTCGCTGCTGGAGCTCGCGCTCGCCGCCACGCCGGCTGAACTGCGATCGACGGTGTTGCCGTCGATCGTCGGCGACCTCGACCGGGCCGCGCTCGACGCGGTTCCGCCCAAGGGCCAGCGACGCGTCCTGAACTGGCGCCATAACCTCGATTCGGGCGCGCAGCCCATTGTTCTGGAGCAAGGCGAAGTCAGGGAAGCCTGCATCGAGATTGCCGTGCAAGCGGCGAAGGCGATCGGGATACGCTTCGGGTCGATTGACGTGGTTCGGGTCAACGGCGCCTTAAAGATCCTCGAAATAAATTCGGGGGTGATGATGGAAGCCCTCGGCAGACTGCATCCCGATCTGGTTTACGCCGCCTACAGCGCCGCCCTGGACAAGGTTTTCCAGCAAGGCGACGCACAGGTCTAGGATTTCGCGGAACCGATTCTCGTTTGCCACAATGTTCCCGTTGTGGAATGAACGCGCGCCGACTAGCGTCGTGGATAGCACACCATCGTAGTCGAGCGTGCGCGGCCGCCGCGTCAAGAACGGCCATGCTGGGGAGAGAATGCCATGAGCGACACCGTCAATCGTCAGGTCCTGCTGGTGGAGAAGCCGGCCGGAAAGCTCGGTCCGGAACATTTCAGGATGTCGAAGGCGCCCATTCCCGAGCCGAAGGACGGCGAGGCGTTGCTGCGGGTACGCTACATTTCGCTCGATGCCGCCAACCGCGCATGGATGCACGGCGCTACCTATCGCGCGGCGGTCGAGGCCAACACGGTGATGGCCGGCGGCGGCATCGCCGAAGTGGTGTCGTCGAGGGCGCCGGGACTTGCACCTGGCGACATCGTGTTCGGCGACACCGGCTGGCAGGATTATGCTGCTGTCCCGGCAAAACACCTGACCAAACTGCCGAAGGTCGAGCCGATGACGCATCTGCTCAGCGTCTACGGCGTCGCCGGGCTCACCGCCTATTTCGGGCTGCTCGAAATCGGCAAGCCGAAAGCCGGCGAGACCGTGGTGGTCTCGGCCGCGGCCGGCTCGGTCGGGTCGATCGTCGGCCAGATCGCGAAGATAAAGGGCTGCCGCGTCGTCGGCATCGCCGGCGGCAAGGACAAGTGCAACTGGCTGACATCCGAACTCGGTTTCGACGCCGCGGTCGACTACAAGGACGGCGCGGTGTTCAAGGCGCTTCGCGCCGCCGCGCCCAAGGGCATCGACGTTTATTTCGACAATGTCGGCGGCGACATTCTCGAAGCCTGCCTTGCGCAGATGAACAATCGCGGCCGCATCGCCTGCTGCGGCGCGATCTCGCAATATGACGGCGTGCCGTCGGCGCATGGCCCACGCGGCGTGCCCGGCCTGATCGTGGTGAAACGGCTGATCATGCAGGGTTTTATCGTGATGGACTTCATGGACCGGCGCGACGCGGCCTTGAAGGACCTGCAGTCGTGGGTCGCCTCCGGCAAATTGAAAGTACAGGAAGACGTCATCAACGGCCTGGAGAACACGCCGAAGGCGCTGATCGGACTATTGGCCGGCGAGAACCGCGGCAAGCGGATGATCAGGGTGTAACTGCCGGGGGCTGGAGCGTGGAGCCGCTCAGGGTCCTGCCTGTGCGAGCAGCGACAATCCGCTTGCGGCGGAACTCGAAAATGAAAATGATCCCGCCTGCGAAAATTTTTCAGGCAACCTCTCCAGAGTTTCAGTTCGGTTGAAGCGGCGGCTCAGGCATCAAGAGGAAGGAGTTATGCAAATGATCCACACGTTGAAATGTGCAGCGGGACTTTCGGCGCCGATGGCGGCCATCGTGGTCGCTTTGGCGACGCCGGCATTTTCGCAGGCGCCAACCGATGCACAGCGCAACGCCATCCGCTCCGCATGCCGCTCCGACTATCAGGCCCATTGCGCCAGCGTCACGCCGGGTGGCGCGGAAGCATTGCAATGTTTGCAGAAAAACATGTCGAGCCTTTCGTCAGCCTGCCAGACCGCGGTGCGCGCGGTAGAACCGCCGGCCGCGCCCAAAGCCGAAGCCGCGCCAGCTGCAGCGCCCAAGGCCGAAGCCGCTCCGGCCGCGGCGCCTTCCAAGGCAGAGTTGGCCCCGGCCGCCGCACCGGCCAAGCCGGCCGCCGCGACCGCGGCTCCGCCAGTGCCCCCCAAGGCAGCCGCAAGCACACCGGCCAAAAAGCCGAGCGATACGCAAAAGCCCAGCGCTCCGGCAACTGCTGCAACCGCCAGTCCCGCAGCAGCCCCGGCCGCGGCGCCGGCCCCCGCGCTGGTGCTCCGGCCGATGCTGCCGCGTGAGGAGCTGTTCGTCCTTCGGTCAGCCTGCAGTGGAGACGTCGGCGCGCTGTGCGGGGGCGTTGCGCCCGGCGGTGGCCGGATCATGCAATGTCTGTCGGCGCGGGCAGCTTCGCTTTCGCCCGCGTGCAAGGATGTTCTGGCCCAATTCGCCGCGCGATAAATTACGCGCCACACTATCAAGTTTCCGCGTGTGCGCGGCCATTGAGTTGCGCGTATTCTATTCGCAAAACCGGTTCCCGCTTTTGCGGAATACGCGTCAGGGAGGAAAATCGTGCGCATCGCCGTGATCGGCGGAGGCCCCGGCGGTCTCTATTTCGCCTATCTCTGGAAGAAGCGTCACCCGGACGCCCGGATCGATCTGTTCGAACAGAATCCCGCCGGCGCCACCTGGGGCTTTGGCGTGGTGTTCTCCGAGCAGGCGCTTGAATTCCTGCGCGCCGACGACCCCGACACGGTCGACGCCATCGCGCCGAGAATGGAGAGCTGGAAGAACATCACGCTCAACCTGCGCGGCGAAAGCGTCGAGATCGACGGCGTCGGATTTTCCTCGATCGGCCGGCTCGAGCTGCTGAAAATCCTGCAGCAACGCGTATCCTCCGTCGGCGTCACGCCGCGATACGACACGCTGATCTCCTCCGTGGACCAGTTGACCGGCTACGACCTGATCGTCGCGGCCGACGGCCTGAACTCGCTGGTGCGCCGCAGTTTCGAGGGCGATTTCGGCACGTCGCTGTCCTACTCCGCCAACAAATTCGCCTGGTACGGCACGACAAAACGGTTCGAGACGCTGTCGCAGACTTTTGTGAAAACCGAACTCGGCGCCTTCAACGCGCACCACTATCGATATTCGCCCGGCATGAGCACGTTCCTGGTCGAATGCGACCCGGCGACCTGGCAGCGTTACGGCTTTGCCGACAAGACGATCGACCAATCGCAAGACCATCTGCGAGCAGGTGTTTGCATCCACGCTCGACGGGCATCCGCTGATCTCGAACAAATCGGTGTGGCGCAATTTCCCGTGGATCTGGAACGAGCGCTGGTCGTTCAGGAACATGGTGCTGATCGGCGACGCCCTGCATTCGGCGCATTTCTCGATCGGATCGGGGACGCGGCTCGCGATCGAGGACGCGATCGCGCTGACCAAGGCGCTGGAGGCGGAGCGCGACATTTCCGCGGCCCTCCATCGTTACCAGAGCGAACGCAAGCCGATCGTGAAAAAGCTGGTGACGGCGGCGCGCACCAGCGCCGACTGGTACGAAAAATTCCCCGAACACATGAAGCTTGGCCTGATGGATTTCGCCTATAGCTACATCACCCGCTCCGGGCGGATCGACGATTCGCGGCTGCGCGCGATGTCGCCGGCCTTCATGGCGCGCTACGAGGCCTCGCGGCGGCTTTCGGCAAGCGGGAGCAAGGCATGACGTCGCCGAGGCCGGATCGAACGCTTGAGATCGCCGACGCGGTGCCGCCGGACAGCCCCGGCGCGCAGGAGATCGGCTTTGCGATTCCGCAAGCCTACAACGCCAGCCGCATCCTGTTCGACAATCTTGCAAAAGGCCGCGGCGACCGGCTGGCGCTGACCGGACCGCTGGGGACGCGCAGCTATGCCGAACTCTGCGCGGAAGCCTCGCGCTGGGGCCACGGTTTCATGTCGCTGGGACTGAAGCGCGGCGACCGCATCCTGATGTTCCTCGACGACACGCCGGCCTATCCGGCGGCGTTCTTCGGCGCGGTTCGCGCCGGTTTCGTACCGTTGTTGATCAACACGCTGACGCCGCCCGGACCTGCTACAGTTTTATCTGTCGGATTCCGGCGCCTCCGTTGCCGTCGCCGATGCCGAATTTTGTGCGCGCTTCGATGCGCGAGGCCTGCAGGGATACGGCGTTGCACACGCTGATCGTGGTCAACGGCGCGGCCGGCGATCACGCCGTGCCGAATACGATCATCGCCGAGCGCTGGTTGCCGGATTTTTCCGCCGATCTTGCGGAGGCCGACACCAACCGCAACGAGATGGCGTTCTGGATGTATTCGTCGGGCTCGACCGGCCGGCCCAAGGGCATCGTCCATCTGCAGCACGACATGGCCTATAGCGACGCCGCCTTCGCGCGCAACGTGCTGAAGCTCAAACCGGACGACATCTGCTTCTCGGTGCCAAAAATGTTCTTCGCCTACGGTTTTGGCAATTCCATCACCTTTCCGTTCTCGGCCGGCGCGGCGACCCTGCTGCTGCCGGGCCAGCCGAAACCGGCGGCGATCTTCGAGGCGATCGAACGCTTTCGTCCCATCCGTGTTTTTCGGATTGCCGACGCTCTATACGTCGCTGACCAAAGCCGAGGGCGCTGCGGCGGCCGATTTTTCCTCGCTGCGCATGGCGCTGTCCGCCGCCGAGGTGCTGTCGGCCGAGGTCTTCAATGGCTGGAAGGGTCTCACCGGCCTCGAGATCGTCGAAGGGCTCGGCTCGACCGAAGTGCTGCACATCTATCTCTGCAACCGGCCGGAGCAGAAAAAACTCGGCGCCGCCGGGCTGCGCGTGCCCGGCTATGAGATCGCGCTCAGGGACAGCGACGGACAGGAAGTCGGCGACAACCAGGAAGGCATATTGTGGGTGCGCGGCGATTCCAACACGCCGCTGTACTGGAACCGGCCGGACAAGACCGCGGAGACCATCCGCGACGGGGGCTGGATCTACACCGGCGACCGTTTTGTCCGTGATTCCGATGGCTTTCATTTCTTCCGCGGCCGCGCCGACGACCTGATAAAGATTTCCGGCCAATGGGTCTATCCGCTGGAAGTCGAGCTTTGCCTCGCCGAACATCCCGCAAGTGCGCGAATGCGCTGTCTTCGCCGCCGAACTGCCGGACCGGCGCATGACCCTGAAGGCCGTCGTGGTCATGAACGACCGCGCCTTCGATGAAGGCGACGCGACCAAAGATGCTGCAGGATTTCGTGAAGGCAAAACTGTTGCCCTACAAATATCCGCGCGAGATAAAATTCATCGACGAATTGCCGAAGACCGGCACCGGCAAGATCGACCGCCAGGCGGTGATGAGGATGTAGCAGCTTGCGCCGCTCCGCTCCCTCTCCCGCGTGCGGGGGAGGGTTGGGGTGGGGGTGCCAGCCAGGTAACGATTGCCGCGCGGATGGAGCTTCCCCCACCCGCCGCGCTCCGCGCGTCGACCTCCCCCGCAAGCGGGAGAGGTAAGATCAACCCCCCAGCCCCGTGCCGCCATAGAGCCAGGCGAGATCGCGGTAATAATCCTCCGACGTCTTCGCGCGCATGATGGCGTTGCGGATGCGGGCGTGTTCGCCGGCGGGATGATAGATGTGCTCGCCGATGGCGCGGGACAACAGCTGCACGCGCGCGGTGCGCGGGAAGCGCTGCTGGCGGTATTTCTCGAGCGCGCTTGCGTGATCGTCGGGATAGGCGGCAAGCATGTGCGACAGGCACACCGCGTCCTCCATCGCCTGACAGGCGCCTTGCGCGAAATATTGCAGCATCGGGTGCGCGGCGTCGCCGAGCAGCGCGACGCGGCCGTCGACCCAGCGCTCGGTGGGATCGCGGTCGCACAATACCCAGAGCTTCCAGTTCTTGCCGTGGCGGATGATGCTTTGCGCCCGCTCATGCACGTGCTGGAAGCCCTGCAGCACCTCGTCGTTCGACACCGGTTTTCCCGCCACCGGCTCCGGCGCATCGTTGTGATAGGTCACGACGAGATTGAAGACCTTCCAGCCCGACAGCGGGTAATGCACGATATGGCACTTCGGTCCGGCCCACAGCGTCGCCGCGTTCCAGCGCAGATCCTCCGGCATCTCCTCGGTCGGAATCACCGAGCGATAGGTGGTGTGGCCGGAAACCCGCGGCGGCCCGTCGGCAGTGACCTGTTTGCGGATGTTCGACCACAGCCCGTCGGCGCCGATCAGAAGCCGGCCGGTGACGCGCTCGCCGGAAGCAAGCTGCGCCGTCACCGACGAGCCGTCCTGGTCGTAGCCGACAACTTCGCTGCTGACGCGCAGTTCGATCAGCTCGTGATCCTGGCAGGCTTTCAGAAACACGCCGTGCAGATCGCCGCGATGCACCACGCCATAGGGATTTCCGAAGCGCGAGCGGAAGGCCTCGCGCAGATCGACATGGGTGATCTCCTCGGCCGTCAGCGCATCCATCAGCCGGAGCTGGTCGATATAGACGGCCATGCTCGCGCGCGGCCTCGCCGACGCCGAGATAGTCGAAGGCATGGAACGCATTGGGCCCGAGCTGGATGCCGGCGCCGATCTCGCCGAGTGCCGAGGCCTTTTCCAGCAGGATCGAGGCAATGCCCTTTTGCGCCAGCCCGAGCGCCGCGGCGAGGCCGCCGATGCCGCCGCCCGCGATCAGGACCGGCCGTGCGTTTGTCGAGGTCATCAGCTCGATTTCCTGAAATGTTCGAGCGCGTCTTCGGCGCGCAGCGGCACCCGCGACGCCTCGTTGTTGAGATCGACCAGTTGCGTCAACAGCGCCATCAGGGTCTTGCGGTCGGCCGGTTTCAGCGGCTGCAGCATCCGCGCCTGCGCGCGGTCGACCGAGGGCATGATGTCGCGCAACAGCGCCGCGCCGGATCTGGTCAGGTAAAGCAGCTTTATCCGTTTGTCCTCGGGCGACGGCTTGCGCTCGATATAGGCTTTGGTCTCCAGCCGCTCGATCACATTGCCGAGCGTCGAGCGGTCGAACGCGATCACGGCGGAAAGCCGCGTCGCATCGATGCCGGGATGGGTGTGGATCGCGACCAGCGCCGCAAATTGCACCGGCGTCAGGTCGTAGGCCTTGCACTCCTCGACGAAAATCGACACCGCGATCTGCTGCATCCGCCGGAACAGATAGCCCGGCGCGGTGTAGACGGCATCCATCGTCACGGCTGCTTGGTTTACTCGGCATCGGGCTGCCGCTCCGGTGCGGCGTCCGCGAACGCCTTGAGGTTTTTCGCCGCCGCCTCGGCTTTCAGCAGGCGCGGAAAGGCAGCGAGATCGACGCCGAAACGCCGCGCATTGGCCAAGCTGCGGCACCAGACAGAGATCGGCGATGGTCGGCGCGTCGCCGAAGCAGAACGGGCCGGGCTCACCCGCGATCAGGGTTTCGCAGGCCGCAAGCCCCTCGCGGTTGGCCCATGCCGCCCAGCCCGTCACCTGTTCCTCGGGCAGGCCGAGCTGCCGCAGCCGCGCCAGAACCTTCAGATTTTGCACCGGGTGGGTGTCGCAGGCGAGCACTTGCGCAAAGGCGCGGACATGGGCGCGGCGCAGCGGATCTTTTGGCAGCAGCGGCGGCTGCGGGTGGGTTTCCTCCAGCCATTCGATGATGGCGAGCGACTGGGTGAGGACCGCGCCGTTGTCGTCCTGCAGCGTCGGCACAAGCCCTTGCGGATTGAGCGCGAGATAGGCGGGATCGCGCTGTTCGCCCTTGCGCAAGATGGTGCGGCAGGTGCTCCGCGCTTAGCCCCTTCAGATTCAACGCGATTCTGACCCGGTAGGACGCGCTGCTGCGGAAATAGCCGTGCAGCTTCATGCGGAACCTCCCTCGAATTTTCTGGTTCGGCTTGCCGTTGCCGTGATTGACGCTAGCCATATTGTAAGTATGCTGTCAATCTAGTCGAGCAACAAGAACCGAGGGAGGCTCGTCATGGAAGCCGTACAGAAGACGCCGGAACGCGAGGCGTTCTACAAGAAGATCGACGGCGAAAATCTTTCCGCGCTGTGGAACGTGATGGGCGATCTGATCACGCCGGAGCCGAGGAGCGCCTGCCGGCCGCATCTGTGGAAATTCGACGCGATCCGCGACTACATGACCGAAGCGGGCAAGCTGATCACCGCCAAGGAAGCCACGCGGCGGGTGCTGGTGCTGGAAAATCCGGGGTTGCGCGGTCAGTCGAAAGTCACGACCTCGCTGTTTGCCGGCGTGCAGATGGTGATCCCGGGCGACATCGCGCCGGCGCACCGGCACAGCCAGTCGGCGCTGCGCTTCGTGCTCGAAGGCAAGGGCGCCTATACCTCGGTCGACGGCGAGCGCACCGCGATGGAGCCGGGCGATTTCGTCATTACGCCGTCGATGACCTGGCACGATCACTCCAACGAGACCTCGCAGCCGATGTTCTGGCTCGACGGGCTCGACATTCCGATGGTGCAGTTCTTCGATGCGTCCTTCGCCGAAGACTCCAAGGAAGACCAGCAGAAGATCACCCGCCCCGTCGGCGACAGTTTTGGCCGTTACGGTCACAATCTGCTGCCGGTCGACGAGAAGCGCAAATCGAAGACCTCGCCGATCTTCAACTATCCTTACGCCTACACCCGCGAGGCGCTGGAGCAGGCCAAGGCGCGCAACGAGTGGGACGCCTGCCACGGCCTGAAACTGAAATTCTCCAATCCCGAGACCGGCGATTTCGCGATGCCGACCATCGGCACCTTCATCCAGCTGCTGCCGAAGGGTTTTAAGACTGCGCGCTATCGATCGACGGACGCCACCGTGTTCGCGGCGATCGAGGGCAAGGGCCGCTCGCGGATCGGCGAGCAGACTTTTGAGTGGGGCCCGCGCGACCTGTTCGTGGTGCCGAGCTGGCAATGGGTCACCCACGAGGCGGATGCGGATTCGGTGCTGTTCAGTTTCTCGGATCGCCCGGTGCAGCAGAAGCTCGATCTGTTCCGCGAAGACCGCGGCAACGCGTGAGGATCATCCCTCCCCCTCTTATCCCTCCCCCTTGTGGGGAGGGTCGGCGCGAAGCGCCGGGGTGGGGGTGGCGCACGGAGTGCGCGAGAAATCTCTTTTCCGGAGAGCAGCCCCCCACCCGACCGGCCTACGGCCGGCGCACCCTCCCCACAAGGGGGAGGGAGCAGACGCTCACCGCCAGTGCAGCAGCCGCGTCTCCAGCCAGTTGATCAGCTTGCCCACCGCGAGCCCGAACAGCGACAGGATGACGACGCCGGCCAACAGCTGATCGGTCTGCATCAGATTGCCGGCCTGCAGGACGAAGGCGCCGATGCCGAATTCGGCGCCGATCATCTCGGCGCTCACCACCAGCAGCAGCGCGACCGAAGCGGTGATGCGGAAGCCGGCGAGGATCGAGGGCAGCGCGCCCGGCCAGATCACCCGGCGCACGATCGCGTGGAACGGCACATTAAAACTCTGCGCCATCCGGATCAGGTTGCGCGGCACCGCATCGACGCCGCTATAGACCGAGATCGCGGTGGAAAAGAACACGCCGAGCGCGATGGTCGCGATCTTCGGCTCCTCGCCGATCCCGAGCCACAGGATCAGCAGCGGCAACAGCGCGATCTTCGGAATCGGAAACAGCGCCGAGATGAAGGTGATGCCGACGCCGCGCGCCAGGCTCGAGAGCCCGATCGCAAAGCCGATGATCACGCCGGCGACCGTGCCGAGAATCCACCCCGTGCCGATCCGCATGATCGAAACCGACACGTGATGCCACAGCGCGCCGGAGAGCGCGAGCTGCCAGATCGCGCGCACGATCGCCGACGGCGGCGGCAGGAACAGCGGATTGACCAGAGCGGCGCTGCCGGCGAGTTGCCAGAGCCCGATCACCAGCGCGAGCGCGATCCAGCCGGAATAGCGGCCGGCCTTCGGCGTGAAGCCGGCGCCGCGAAACGCGACCGGCCGCGTCCCTGTGGTCGAGATCGACCTGCGGTGCAGCCTGGTCGGTTTGCGCGCGGTCAAGCATGCTGGACCTCGCGCTCGGCGTCGATCGCCTCCTCGCGGATCAGCGACCACAGCTCGCTCTGCAGCGCGAGCAGTTTTTCGCGGGCGGCGATGTCGCCGCGCTCGGTGCGGGTCATGGGAATGGTGACGACCTCGCGGATGCGGCCGGGCCGCCGCGACAGCACGACGATGCGGTCGGCCAGCCGCACCGCTTCCTCCAGATTATGCGTCACATAGACCGCGCCCATCGAACCATCGGCGAGCAATCTGACAAAATCCTCCATCAGCAGTTCGCGGGTTTGCGAATCCAGCGCCGACAGCGGCTCGTCCATCAGCAGGATCGCCGGCCGCACCGCCAGCGCGCGGGCAATGCCGACGCGCTGGCGCATGCCGCCGGACAATTGCTTGGGGTAGGTGGCGCGAAAATCCGAAAGGCTGGTGCGGCGCAGGGCGTCGTCGACGACCGCGCGGCGCTCGCCGACCGCAAGCCCCGTATGCAGCAGCGGGAATTCGACATTTTCCTCGACCGTGCACCAGGGCAGCAGCGCAAAATCCTGAAACACGAAGGTCAGCGGGTTGCGGCTGTCCGGCGGCGGCGCGCCGCGCAATTCGGCCGCGCCCGCGCTCGGCTGCAGCAACCCGCCCAGGATCGACAGCAGCGTGCTCTTGCCGCAGCCGGACGGGCCGACGATCGCGACCACCTCGCCCGCGCGAACCGTGAACGACACGTCGTCGAGCACCTCGAGCGCGCCGAAGCGGTGGCTGATATGGTCGGCGATCAGGTCCATCTGGTGTCCTGGCTCCGAACCCCGTTCTAACTCGTCATGCCCGGGCCTGTCCCGGGCATCCACGCCTTAACGGTACCGCAAAAAGAGAAGCGCGAAGCACGGATTCGCGCATTCGGGTCATGCCCGAAGCCATGACGAAGCAATCCATACGAACGTCCATACGCTCACGACGGAATACTTCGATGCGCACGCAATGGCGGATTACATCAATCCGGCTTCACATATTCCTTGGCGATGATGTCGTCGGCATTGAATCCCTTGTCGACGAAACCCTGCTCCTGCAGCCACTCGATCTGGTTGCCGACATTCTTGACGTCGAGCTTGCCGTCGGGATCGATATAGGCGCAATTGCCGACCACCTGCTCGACCGGCAGGTTGGTGTATTTCGCGATGATCTCCAGCAGCGGTTTTGTCTTGTCGTTGATCGGCGCCTTGCCGCCGGTGACGCGGCCAGGATCACGTCGTGATATTCGCGGTCGGCGCGCGCCAGCGCGCCAAGAAGTTTTGTCACCAGCGGCTTGTCGGCCACCGTCTTGGGCGAAGCGAACACCGCGCCCAACTGCCACGGCGTCTCGTCGCCGACCCAGCCCAGCAGTTTGGCGCCGCCATCGTCGATCAGCTTGCGCGCGGTCGAGGCCGGCAGCAGCGCGGCATCGACGGTTTCGCCTTTCAGGGCGGCTGCGGCATTCGACAGCGACTGCAGCGGCACCACTTTCACGTCGCTGAGCTTGAAGCCGTATTTGTCGGCGAGCAGGCCGAGCGAATAGTGAAAGCTGGAGCCGGTCTGCGTCACCGCGACGCGCTTGCCGGCGAGATCCTTCGGCGTCTTGAGCCCGGCGGCATAGGCGTTGTTGCTGGCGAAATAGCCGATCAGGGGATAGCCCGCCTTCTCGCGGCTCATGCCGCCGATCACCTTCAGCGTGCCCTTGCCGGCGAGATTATAGAGCCCCGCGGTGAACGCGGTGATGCCGAAATCGACATCGCCCGAGGTGGTCGCGACCGCGATCGGCTGCGCGGCATCGAAGAATTTCAGCTCGATATCGAGCCCGGCGTCGCGGAAATAGCCCTTGTCCTGCGCGATGAACACCGGCGCCGACGACGACAGCCGGAGCACGCCGATCTTTGCCTTCAGCGCATCCTCGGCCCGCGCGATCCCGCTCGCCGCCGATGATCAGCAGGCCCGCCAATACGAGCCGCGCAAACCTCATCATCCAGTTTCCTCCGCGTTCATACTCTGCAGTCCCGCCCAGCCGTTTGAAGCATGGCTTCGCTGCCCCGGCAACGGCGGTGAGCTCCCTCTCCCGCTTGCGGGGGAGGGTTGGGGTGGGGGTGCCAGCCAAGTAACAGACGCCGCGTGGATAGAGTTTCCCCCACCCGCCGCGCTCTACCGAGCGCGTCGACCTCCCCCGCAAGCGGGAGAGGTGACTCGGAGCATGCGGCACCCGACGATTCCCACATTCATGCACCAGACTCTACAGCCCTTCCGGCACGGCCTGATCCTGCCCGATAAACGCCCCCTGCTGCTTCAGTTGCAACTGCAATTTGTCCACCGCGATATCGCGCGGAATCGTATTGCCGCAGAGCGCCAGCGCCGCGGCGGTGCCTGCGGCCTCCCCCATCGCAAAGCAGGCGCCGGAGACGCGCGCCGCCGACTGGCCGTCATGGGTCATCGAGGCGCAGCGCCCGGCCACCAGCAGATTGTCGATGCCTTCGGGGATCAGCATGCGATACGGCAATTCATTAAAGCCGCGCGATTCCGGGATCGGCGGAAACTTGAAGATCACGTCGCCCGCGACATGGGATTCCATCGGCCAGCCGTTGACGCCGATCGAATCGTCGAACGAGGCGCAGCCGAGCACGTCCTCGCCCGAGAGCATATAGCCGCCGACGATGCGGCGGGTTTCGCGGATGCCGAGCTGCGGCGGCAGGTCGACGATGTAGGATTTTTCGAAGCCCGGCACGGTGCGCAGGAAATTGAAGGCGTCGACCGCCTGGCGGCGGCCGTCGATCTCGCCGCGGGTGAGATCGTCGGGCTCGAGCCCGTTGATCGCGGTGCCGTCCTCGCGCGCAAGCTGGGTGAAATTCACCCGCCATTCGATCTGCGAGCGCTGCGGCCGCACGATCGCGGCCTTGCGCGGAAAATGATGGGTGCCGGCGGCTTCGGCCGCTTCCATCAGCGCCGGAATCGTCCGCCAGGCGTCGCCGGCCTTTTCGGGATCGATGCCGTTGAGGCGGAACATCATCGAGGGATAGAGCATGCTGCCGGCGTTGTCGCCGACCTCGTAACGCGCGCCGGCCCAGGCCGCGAGATCGCCGTCGCCGGAGCAATCGATGAAGATATCCGCAGCGCACCGCCTGCCGCCCGGCCTTGGTCTCGACCATCAGCGCGTTGATGCGCTTCTCGTCATGCATCACCACGCCGGCGCCGAGCGCGTGAAACAGAATATCGACCTTGTGGCTTTGAAGCAGATCGTCGGCCGCGATCTTGTAGGCCGCGGTGTCATAGGCCTGCGCCAGAATCTTGCCGAGGATCAGATGCGGCGCGTTCAGCCCGCCGAGACGATCGATCCGCATCAAGCAGATCGGAGGCGATGCCCTGCACCACCCGATGCATCTCGCCATGAACATTGGCATGCAGCCCGCAGAAATTCGTCACCCCCGCCGCCGTCCCCATGCCGCCGAGAAAACCGTAGCGCTCGATCAACAGCGTGCGCCGTCCCGCGCGCGCCGCAGCCACGGCGGCGGCAATCCCGGCGGGTCCGCCGCCGAGCACGGCGACTTCATATTCGCCGTAGAGCGGGATTTGGCGCGCGGGTTCTTTGATGGTTTTGCGGGGCAAGGTGGGGGATCCGATCCAGGGGGCGATCATGCCCCGGGTGGGGAATTTTAGCTATCTCGTCAAGGGGCAGCCCAATAACAACGCGAGCGCAAACCGTCCATTCAGATCGCAGGACCGGTTGCGCTGCGGCGTCAGTCTGTGGAAACTGGAGTGTCTCGTCGTCCCGCCCCTAACAGGACCCCTCCCCCATGCGTATATGCATTTTCGGCGCGGGCGCCGTCGGCAGCCATTTTGCGGTGCGGCTGGCGCTGGCCGGGCATGACGTCTCCTGCGTGATGCGCGGGCCGCATCTCGAAGCGGTGAAGGCAAAAGGCCTGACGCTGCGGGTCGGCGACGCCGAATTCAAGGCGAACGTCAACGCATCCGAGCGACCCGGCGGCGCTGGGTCCGCAGGATGTCGTCATCTCGACGCTGAAGGCGACCGGGATCGGCGCGCTCGCGACCGGCCTGCCGCCGCTGCTGCGCGACGACACCGCTGTCGTGTTCGCCCAGAACGGCATTCCCTGGTGGTACGACATCGGGCTTGCCGCCCGATCATCCGCCGGTGCCGGACCTCGGCTTTCTCGATCCGGGCGGCCGGCTTGCGCGCCATCGTTTCGCAGGAGCGGATCATCGGCGGCGTGATCTTTTCGTCGAACGAGGTCGTCGCGCCCGGAATGGTCGACAATCTCTCCCCCGAGCGGAACATGCTGCTGGTCGGCGAATGCGACGACCGCCTGAGCGGGCGGATCGAACGCCTGCGCGCCACGCTCAAGCAGGCTTCGATCGACTCGCCGCCTGTGCCGCGGATCAGGGAGGCGATCTGGTCCAAACTCCTGACCAACATGTCGATGTCGGTGCTGTGCCTGATCACCGGGCAAACCGCGCGGGCGGTGCGGGACGACCCGGCGTTGCGCGATGTGGTGCCGCGGCTGCTCGACGAGGCCAATGCCGTCGGCCAAAGCTGTTTTCCTGACGTCAAGCGCGTCACCCGAAGCGGCCCCGCGCCCGAGCACAAGCCTTCGATCCTGCAGGACTACGAGCTCGGCCGCGCCATGGAGATCGACGCGCTGGTGCGGGCGCCGGCGGCGTTCGCGCGGGCCGCGGGACTGTCGACGCCGATGCTCGATCTGCTGGCGGCGCTGGCCATCCGGCAGGCGCGGGACAAGGGGCTGTATCCGGGTTGAGCGTGTGGTCTTACCTCTCCCGCTTGCGGGCGAGGTCAGCGCACTCGTCAGAGCGCGGCGGGTGGGGGCATCTCACCGCGTCATCATTCGCGTCAGGCACCCCCACCCCAACCCTCTCCCGCAAGCGGGAGAGGGAGCGCACCGCCGTTGCCTGCGACATCGAGCCAATGCTTCAATCCAAGTGAACTGTCATCATCGGGAAGCGGGAATACAGCATGCACCTCAAAGACAAGGTCTGTGTCGTCACCGGAGCGCGCCAGCGGGATCGGCGAGGCGGTGGCGCGCGCTTATGCGCAAGCCGGCGCGCGCGGCGTGGTGGTCGCCGATCTCAGGACCTCGCGCGACCGGCTGGCCAAGGTCGCCGGCGACATCGACGGCCTCGCCGTGACCGCCGATGTCGGCCAGGAAGCCGACATCAAGGCGCTGATCGCGGCGGCCGAGGCGAAATATGGACCGGTCGACGTGTTCTTCTCCAATGCCGGCCTTTCCCGCAAGGGACAGGAGACCGCTTCCGATGCCGACTGGGACGTCAGCTGGCGGGTGCATGTCATGAGCCACGTGTTCGCGGCGCGGGCGCTGGTGCCCGGCATGCTCGCGCGCGGCTCCGGCTATCTGCTCAACACCGCGTCCGCCGCCGGCCTGCTGGCGTCGCTGAACTCGATGCCGTACGGCGTGACAAAACATGCCGCGGTGGCGCTGGCCGAGCATCTCGCCATTCAATATGGCGACCGCGGCATCCGCGTTTCCGTGCTCTGTCCGCAGTCGGTGCAGACCGGCATGACGACGCCGGGCCCGAGCGCCGCGCGGGTCGACGGCGTGATGCAGCCCGAGGAGGTGGCCCGCATCGTGATCGAGGCGATGGAGGCCGAGCGCTTTCTGATATTGTCGCATCCGCAAGTCCATGAATACATGCAGCGGAAGGCCGCCAACACCGAGCGATGGCTGACCGGGATGCGGCGGCTGCGCGACAAGATCTATGGCGGCGCGCACGCAGGCTGACACCGCAAGACGAAGGACCGACGGCGTTGAAATTCCTTGTATCCATTTTGCTTGGCCTCACGATCGCCGCAGCTCCCGCTTCGGCGGCGGTGGAGCAATGCCGGTTCATCCAGCAAAAGCCCGAGCGGGAAGCCTGTTATCAGCGCCAGGCCGTCGAGCTCGCCGCCAAACGCAAGCCCGAGCCGGCCAGCGACCCGTCGAAGCTGGAATCGCTGCAGCAAATGCGACAGGAAGACGACGCGGTCTACAGGAGCATGCGCGGCATCTGCCGGGGATGTTGAGCGGCTGCCGCCATCGCCTTGCGTGGCTCACGATAAGGTAATCGCCCGCCGCCCCTCTCCCCGCAAGCGGGGCGAGGTGAACCGACCTCACGCCTTGCCCGCCCCCCAGTTGGCCGCGCGTTTTTCGGCGAACGAGGCGAGGCCTTCGGAGGCTTCCGCGGTCTGGCGCCTTGCCGCATGCATGCGGACGAGGCGCGCATAGGCTTCGTCGTCGACGCTCATGCCGCCGAACGAGCTTTCCATCGCCAGCGCCTTGGTTTCGGCCAGCGCCTGCGGGCCGTTGGCCAGCAATTGCTCGACGACCTTGGCGCCGGCGCTTTCCAGATCGGCCAGCGGCACCACCTCGTGCACGAGACCGATGCGGCGCGCCTCCTGCGCGCCGAAACGCTCGCCGGTCAGCGCGTAGCGGCGGACCTGGCGGACGCCGATGGCGTCGCACAGTTGCGGGATGATGATCGCGGCCGTCAGCCCCCAGCGCACTTCGGTGATCGAGAACACCGCATTGTCGGCCGCGATCACCACGTCGCAGGCGGAAATCACGCCGGTGCCGCCGCCGAAGCAGCCGCCCTGCACCAGCGCCACCGTCGGGATCGGCAGAAGGTTCAGCCGCTGCACGGCCTCGAAGGTGGCGCGCGACACCGCCTCGTTCTCGGCAGGCGATTGCGGCCGCACGGCGTTGATCCATTTCAGGTCGGCGCCGGCCTGAAAATGCTTGCCGTTGCCCCTCAGCACCACGACGCGGAGCGAAGGCTTCTTGCCCAGTTCATCCATGGCCGCGAGCACGCCGTTGATCAGGCCGGCGTCATAGGCATTGTTGACCTCCGGGCGGTTCAGCGTGACGGTGGCGACCCCGCGCTCGTCGAGGTCCCACAAGACTGGATTGGCAGGCATGGACGCTTCCCTTCGTTCGATGTTCAGATTGTCATGTCGGGCATACGCCACGACTGCCGCCGGCGTCTATCACTTCGCCTTGGTGCCGGCGATGCGGCTGAGCGAGCCCGCGATGAATTCGTGCACGCCGACATCGGCAAAGCCCGCCGCCCGGAAGTAGCCGATCACGTCGGCCTCCGAATGGGCAAGCCCGAGCGAATCCCCGATCGCCTGGCCGAGGCCCCAATAGGCCGGCCCCCATGGCCCGGTGCGCTCGTCATTGGTGGTCTCGCCGATCAGATGCATCTCGCCGCCGGGCAGCAGCGCATCGTGGGCCTTTTTGATGACACGAGCGATCATCTCGCGGCTGTACATCGGCAGGTTGGAAGCCATGATCGCGACGTCGCAATCGGTCGGGAACGGATCGCGCGTGAAGTTGCAGGCTTGCGCCTCGACGCGGTCGGCGACGCCGTTCTCGGCGATGAACTCGCGCGTCACCTCGCACACCACGGGCAGGTCCAGCACCACGGCGCGGATGCCGGCGTGCTCCTTTGCCGCCGCGATGCAATAGGCGCCGGAGCCGCCGCCGATATCCATGATGCGCTTGCGGCCCCGAAGATCGACCTGCCGCACGAAGCGGCGGCCGGCGCCCATGCCGATCGAGTAGGTCGCATTGTGGTAGCGCCGCGCATCGGCCACCGTGAAGGTCTCGATCCCGCCCATCACCTTCAGCTCTTTGGTGCGGATATGCTCGCTCAGCCGTCCCCACTCGTTCCATTGCGGCTTGGTGAACGTGATCCACGGCCCCATGTAGCCGGGGCTGCCCTCGACCAGGAAGCGCTCGACGTCGGGGGCATTGCGGTGGCGGCCGTGCGTCTTCTGCAAGAGGCCGGCGGCGCACAGCATCACCATCAGCCGCTCGGCGTTGGTCGGATGGATGTCCAGCGCCCGGGCGACTTCCTCGTAGGTCCCGGCGCCCTTGCTGATCGCCGTGAACATTCCGATCTCGACCGCCGCCATCAGCGCCGCGGATTGCCCGTAGGACTGCGCGATATTCTGCAGCCGAACCGTGGTGACCGGCGCGCCGCCCGTTGGTGAATTCTGGTCTGGCGGTGCCATGATGCGCGCGGCGGCTGCCGTCACTCCGCCGCGTCGAGGATCGTCTTGCCGAGCGTGTTGTCGACCACGACCGGCGTCTCGAAAAAACTGATCTCGGGCGGGGCGCCGTAGCGCTCGGCGATCATCTTGCGCCATTCGGCATTGTAGAACCGCTCGGCGGCCTCGCGGCTTTCCCAGAGATAGCAGCCGCCGCCGGTCCGGCTTTCCGCGTCGAACAAGTAGTATTTGCGGATCAGGCCGGGGAGGCCCTGGTACTTCGGCGCCGAGCCCTGGAACAGTTCGGCCGCCTTCGCGGCATCGATGGTGGCGGGCAGCTTGAAACGGACAACGGCGGTAATCATCGGTAAGATCCTCCACGCCGACGCTTTCAGAAAACTGGCGATCCCGGCATGACTCGAACATGCGACCTACGGT
>CAWGSB010000031.1:0-97830 GCA_963825105.1 uncultured Alphaproteobacteria bacterium | reverse complement strand
GTCGTGTCCGCGCCTTGGATTGCTTCGCTTCGCTCGCAATGACGGGCACCCGGAACAAACCTTCGCTTTCGGGCATTGAAACGCCGTTCGCTTCGCAAACCGAAAGGCGCGTTCATGGGACGTTATCTGTTGTTGTGGCTGCTCGGCGTACCGCTCCCGATCCTGGTGCTGATCTACGCCTTCGGCGGGCTGCACTAGGAATCAGTGCGATATCGACAAGCGCACGCACCGTGCACGGTGCCGGTTATGTGTGCGGGCAGCGGTGAGCAATAACTATCGTCGTCCCGGCCAAGCGAAGCGCGAGCCGGGACCCATAACCACCGGCGGATCGATGGGGCATGGCTGGAGCGGTAGCCGCTGTAATCGCAAACGCCGGTGGTTATGGGTCCCCGCTCCCGTGCGCAATTGCGCACCAGGAGCGGACGACGATCCTGGCTACCCCCCGCCGCCGCCGATCACGGCGCGCACGGTTTCATCGGGGCCGAAATCTTCCGCGCCCTCGACATAGAGCAGCGCCGAGAGCTTCGAGCGCGCGCGGTTGACGCGGCTCTTGATGGTGCCGACCGCGCAGCCGCAGATCGCGGCGGCGTCCTCGTAGGAGAAGCCGGAGGCGCCGACCAGGATCAGCGCCTCGCGCTGGTCCTGCGGCAGCTTGTCGAGCGCGGCGCGGAATTCCTCGAACTCCAGATGCGCGCCCTGCGCCGGCTGGGTCTTCAGCGTCTTGGCATAGTTGCCGTCGGCGTCCTCCACCTCGCGCCGCCGCTTGCGGTAATCCGAGCGGAACAGGTTGCGCAGGATGGTGAACAGCCACGCCGGCAGGTTCGAGCCGGGCTGGAACGAGTCGATATTGGCGAGCGCGCGCAGCAGCGTTTCCTGCACCAGATCGTCCGCGCGGTCGCCGTTGCCGGAAAGCGAGATCGCGAACGCGCGCAGCGAAGGCACCGACGCCAGAATGTCGTCGCGAAGGGAATCCGTGAGAGGCATCAGCTCCTCCCGTCTTCGGGGTCGCCCGCATTTCCCAGTTGGGGATCGGACTTGGGAACATCAAGCTTCCGGACCAGCTCGACGAACCGGTCCGGCACCCCCTGGCGCACGACGTCGTCGTACATCGCGCGGAGTTGATGGCCGATGCGCGCCTGAATCTCGGCGTTGAGCCCGCCCGGCTTGCCTGTTGCCGCATTCCTGCTGGCTTGAGACTTTACATCTTTCATGACCTGCACCACGCTTCCCCGAGAGTTAAGTCCCTGTAGCTTCAGGAATTTATCCTGAGATCGAGGCCCTTCCGGAAAGGCTAATTCGAACCCGGCCTAAAAGTTCCAGGGAGCCGGGAACTTTTATCGGGCTCGGGCGTAGTCAGCATGTCAGGGGAACCGGGTCACCCCCGTCAGCGAGCTTGACCCAATACAGGATGGAGTGGGGATGTCCCGATCACAGCTTGTTGCTGAACACCTGCCGTTGTTGCGCCGCTATGCCCGTGCCCTGACGGGAAACCAGGCGTCGGGCGACGCCTATGTGGGAGCCATGCTCGAGGCCCTGCTCCAGGATCCCTCGCTGCTCGACGAGCAGCACGGGCCCCGCGCCGGGCTGTTCCGGCTGTTCACCCAGATCTGGAATTCGGTCGCCCTCAACGACGACGCCGAGGTGGCCACCTTGCCGCTGCCGCCGGAGCGCCGGCTCTCCAATATCACTCCGCTACCGCGCCAGGCCTTCCTGCTGCTGTCGCTGGAAGGTTTTCCGGAAGAAGAGGTGGCCTACATTCTCGGCAAGGACGTGGCCGAGACCAGGAAGCTCGCCGACGCGGCGGGGCGCGAAATGGCGGCGGAGATCGCCACCGACGTGCTGATCATCGAGGACGAGACTTTCATTGCGATGGATCTCGAAAGCCTGGTCAAAAACCTCGGCCACCACGTGATCGGCGTCGCCCGCACCCATGCCGACGCCGTGGCGCTGGCCAGGAACAAGAAGCCGGGCCTGATCCTCGCCGACATCCAGCTCGCCGACGGCTCGTCGGGCCTCGACGCCGTCAACGAGCTGCTCAGGACCTTCGAGGTGCCGGTGGTGTTCATCACCGCCTATCCCGAGCGCTTCCTGACCGGCGAGCGTCCGGAGCCGGCGTTCCTGATCTCAAAACCGTTCCAGCCCGCGATGGTCTCCGCGGTCGCGAGCCAGGCGCTGTTCTTCCAGCGCAACTCGCGCAACCGGACGCCAAGGGTGGCGTGAGCTAAGAAGTCACTGCGTTGAAATGAGTTCCGGCGCGCTGAGAGGCGCGCCGGACTTTTCTTTGTGGCGCACCCGGCGGAAAGTTCGTGCCAGTTTTTGCAATTTGAATAAAAGCAGGGCGCGACTGGCATCACCACAGCCGCGCCCTACATCGCCGGTCAATGGGGCAGGGGGGATAACCGGCTGTAGAGAAGACTCCCGAGCCCCGGACTTGTTCCCGCCTTCGCAAAATATTTTTCGCACACGGTTAAGTGATGGCCGGTCGCTGAACCGCGCAGGTTCCCTCGCGTTCTTATCAATGATCGCCATGGGGCGAGGGACGAACCGCCATGTCACAGCTCTCGCGAGGAATTTTCGGCATCGCCGCCATTGCGTTGACGCTGGGCGCCGTGCCGCTGGCCGCCGGGCGGGACCTTTCCGGAGGCGTGCTGAACCGGTTGAACAATCTATACAGTTCCGACGGCCTGCAAGCGGCCGCGGTCAACCGCGCCGCCAAGGCCGATCGCGCTGGCAGCGTGGTACGGTCCGGCGCGCCGATGCGCACGATCTCGCTGCAACTGAACGGCCTTTCCGAGACCTCGGTGCTGGTCCGCGTCCCCGTCGCCCAGGCGATCCGCCCGGGCGCTTTCGCGCCCTCCCTGATGAAGTCCGGGAACGGCAAGCGGACCGTAGCCTGCGAACCGGTCGTCAGCTCGCTGACCGAAGTGGCAAAACTGCTGCAGCCCGGCCGCTGCGTGACCTGAGGCGGGCTCACCGTCCTTGCGAGGCGCGACTTGTCCGCCGTAGCTCGACGAGCGAAGTCGAAAGCGACGAGGGCCGTCCATTTTCCGTCATTCCGGGATGGTCCGAAGGACCAGACCCGGAATCTCGAGATTCCGGGTTCATCGCTGCGCGATGCCCCGGAATGACGGGGGAAGGTACTTCGGAATTTCCGAAATTTCGCTTGACGCTGGGGTAGACACAGCTTTACTGATTCGCACCGTCCCGTCCCTCAAGAGGGGCGTTGCGCAACGACGCCCCGACGCTGGCGTCAAGTTCTTGAGAAGCAAGCTTCTCAGGGGCGACGGTGGCAAGAAAGCCCGGTCGCCGGGGAGAGCGCGAAGGAAACCGTTAAAACCATTGCGCGGGGAATGCCGGGTGATTCCGGTGTGACCTGACTAACGCGTGTGCGTTCTACCACTATCACTGCACACGCGGCTATCGGGCGCATCGGGCGCCCGGCATTCCCTGCGCCCTCTGATCTCAGAGGGCGGGAAGTTCCTGGCAAAACTCGGGCGAAATGCGCCGCGAGATCGCGAAGCTGTGGCTGTAGATGGCGGGTTGTTTGAAATTCGAAACTCCGTCATTCCGGGGCGATGCGAAGCATCGAACCCGGAATCTCGAGATTCCGGGTTCGCGCTGGCGCGCGCCCCGGAATGACGCATGTTGAGGTTGCCGACGCGCCTCGCGCAGAATTCACTCCGCCGGCGCCTGGTCGCCGGGCGCGTTGCGGCTGGCCAGAAAGCCCAGCGCCAGGCCACCCACCGCGAGAATCGGGATCAGCCTCTTGACGCCGATGGCGCGGATCACCTGGAGGCCTACGGCCACCAGCATGGGATCGGCGAGCGCGGTGTGCACCGCCGATTTCGCGGTTTCCGCCGCGCGCGCCTCGACCTGGTTCTTGCGCACCCTGTAGGCGCCGGCCGCCATCAAGGTGACGACAAAGAACACGGCCGCGCCCGCAAGACAGGCCTGCACCAGTCCATATCTCTCGAGCACGAACACAAAAGCGGCGGCGCAGAGAAACGACGTGGTCACGAACAACGCTGCCGCGACGGCCGCCGCGAGCGAGGTCAGCCGCAGGGCGGCGCCGGTGGATTGCCTGAAATCATCGATCATGCGCTGGAACATCTGAAAAACCTCGTTCAAAATGGCGGCGAACGAACTGGCCTCATGGTTCGAGACGCGCGGCGTTGCCGCGCTCCTCACCATGAGGGTTTAAGACCTCATCCTGAGGAGGCGCGAAGCGCCGTCTCGAAGGATGAAGCCACTGAAATGCCCTACCGGCGCCACGTCGCGCCGATCAAAAAGCCCAAGCCCAGCGCGAGGCCCACGGTCGCGAGCGGGCGCTGGGTGATGACGTCTTCCAGCGTCTCCTCGATCGAGACGGCGGCGTCCTGCGCCGCATCCATCACCGCGCTGCCCCGCTCCGACATGTCGTCGACCGCGGCATCGACATTGGCGCGGGCCTGCCGGTAGCCGCGGCGCGCCTGCTTGCCTGCCACGCCGGCGAAGCTGTTGAGCGCGTCGGTGATCTCTGCGGTCAGGGCTGCGATATCGTTCTTCACGGCTGTGACATCCTTCTCGAGGCGCTGCTGGGTCGCTTTGTCCGTCAGGTTTCTCACGCCGATTTCGCCGTCTGTGCTGGACATCAAAAGCTCCCGGATATCTGAATCATCTACAGCACAAACGTTTCGCTGCGCCGTAGGTTCCACAAGGATCTGAGACCGTCATTGCGAGCGAAGCGAAGCAATCCAGTGTTAGGAAGGCAAGCTGGATTGCTTCGTCGCTTCGCTCCTCGCAATGACGATAAATGCGACCTGATTGGCTGTTTCTCGAGTCAGACCTCTCATTTCGTCGGCTGCTATCCCGGTCATGCTTCGTGGCAAAGCCCGCTCAATCCGCCGGTAGCTGCGGCGTATCCGCCGGCATCAGATGCTCCTTCAGGATCAGCGCCACGATCAGAAGCGGCGACGACAAAAAGCCGCCTACCGGTCCCCACAGCCAGGTCCAGAACGCGAGCGCCAGCAGCACCGCGAGGGCGTTGAGCTCGAGCCGGCGTCCAATGATGGTCGGCGTGACGAAATGTCCTTCCAGGAAGGTAATTCCCACAAAGGCCAAGGGCGCGATCAGCCCGGCGCCGAGGGTGGAGAACGCAACCACCCCGACCAGCGTCAGAACCGCGAAGGTCGCGACCGGGCCGATGATGGGCAGGTAGTTCAAGGTCGCCGCCAGCGCGCCGAGGCCCGCGGGATTGGGCATGCCCGTAGCCGCGCAAACAATGCCGGTCGCGATCCCGACGCCGAGATTGATCATCGTCACCGTCAAGAGATAGCCGCCGAGATGCTCCTCGATCTGGTTGAGGATCCGCAACGTCCGCAGCCGGGATGCGTGATCGCCGAACGTCATGATCAACGCGCGGCGCAGGTCGCGCCAGCTCGCGACGAACAGGATCAGCGTCGCGAAGAACAGCAGGAATTCGGCGAAGGTCGGCGACAGAAATTCGAGCGTGGGCTGGACCCAGTCGAATTTCGGCATCTGGGGCATCTGGAACGAGGTCAGCGGGTCGCCTCCGCCAAGCATGATCTGGAGCTCCTGCCAGAACGCCAGCAGACGGTCGAACACATGCAGTTTCTCTTTCAGGATGGATCCGAGTTCCGGCAGGCGGTGGCTCCACTCCATCAAGGGCGACGCGATCAGGCCGACGAGGAAGGTGGCTACCGCGCCCACGGCCGTCACGATCAGCACCGCGGCCACGGCGCGGGGAATGCGGCCTCTCTCGAGAAAGCCCGCAGCCGGCGACAGCATGGTGCCGACCACGAAGGCCGCCACGACAGGGAGAAAGAACGCTTTCGCAACGTAGAGCACGGCGACGACGCCGATGATCAGGAGCGCGACCAGCGCGAAGGCGACCACTTCGGCGCGCCGGATCGCCGGCGGCCGTTCGCTGCCCGCGTCAGGCAGCGCGGTCGCCTCCCTGGGAAGCGCACGTTCGTTGGGAAGGACACGCAACTGGCTCTCCCCGCTTGTCGGGCTGATGGCTGGCGAGCCGTGGCGTCGCGCGACGAAACGGGCTCAGGCGATCATAACCCGCGAGCCCTGCCAAAAGTTCCATCGCGGAAAGGTGAGCTGCGGCCATCCTTCGCGCCGAACGGAACCGCGGAGCATCCGTCGCGTTGGTGTGCGAGAGGCATCAGCGTGATGCGCCATCCGCATCGGGGCAGATCATGACACAGACATTCGCAAGCCACCGCAGGCCGTCGTTGCGCAGCTCACCGCCGGCGAGCGCGGAAATATTTTGCATGCAAGTACCTTGCGATGGATCAAAAGGGTCCACTGCAATCCGGCGCTTATTCAGCCATTGCCGCGCGACTCTGGGCGAACTTCTGAACCGGGCACCGTCTTGTGCCATTCAAAGGGGGCAGGTCATGGCGCAGGGACTTTTTGGCAATCGCAATCCATTGCGCGTCAGCAACGCGCTGGTTTTCGCCGGGGCCTTGTTGATCGCGCCGGCGGTCTTCCCGAGCGCGGCGAGCGCGCAGGTTCTCGGCTACGCCCCCGCGCCGCAAAGCGCATTTCCGTCGGACAACGTCATGACGCGGGACGGCGACGGCGGCATGGTCCCCGAGCGGCTGCGGCGGACCGTCGTAGCGCTCGATACGCGCGAGGCGCCCGGCACCATCGTCATCGATACCGGCAACACCGCGCTGTATTACGTGCTCGGCCAGGGCCGCGCCATTCGTTACGGCGTCGGCGTCGGCCGCGAGGGTTTTACCTGGTCCGGCGTGCAAACCATCAGCCGCAAGGCGGAATGGCCGGATTGGCATCCGCCGGCGCAGATGATCGCGCGCCAGCCCTATTTGCCGCGCTTCATGGCGGGCGGACCCGGCAACCCGCTCGGGGCGCGCGCCATGTATCTCGGCTCCAGCGAATACCGCATTCACGGCACCAACGATCCCTCGACCATCGGCAAGTTCGTCTCATCGGGCTGCATCCGCCTGACCAATGAGGACGTCACTGATCTGTTCAGCCGGGTCGAAATCGGCACCAGGGTCGTGGTGTTGCCGAAGAATGCGCCGCACCTCGCGGCGAGAGCGATCGAAGCCAGCGGGTTGGAGGCCAGGGGAACGATCGCCGTTCGCCCGACGGCGGCGCCGTCGCGCCCGGCGCCGACGCCGGTGTCCACCGGCCGTCAGGCGATGAACCTGTCGGCATCGTCGCTGTACTGAGACGGAAATCCCGTCACGGAGGCCACCATGTTGAGGAGATCGGTGAGGCAGGCGGTGGCGGGCGCGGCGGTGGCGGCGGGCGCGCTGACCTTGGCCCCGACCGCGCAAGCCGAAGACTTTCTCTCCGCGCTGTTCGGCGGGTTCGGCCGGCCGCATCCTGCCCCCGAGATCATCCGGCTGCCCTATGCCGGCGAAACCGGTCCCGCCGCGCCGCAAAGGGAGGTGCCGGGGCCGCGCATCATCACCTATGGCGGCGGCCAGGCCTTCTGCGTGCGGACCTGCGACGGGCGCTATTTCCCGATATCGGCGTCCGACACCCAAAGCCGGGCGGCCTCCTGCAGCAGCTTCTGCCCGGCGAGCAAGACCGAAGTGGTCTACGGCAGCGCCATCGACAATGCCGCCACCGCCAGCGGCAAGCCGTATTCGGAATTGCCGAACGCGTTCCGCTATCGCAACGAGATCGTGGCGGGATGCACCTGCAACGGCAAGGACCAGATCGGTCTCGCGCCGGTCAAAATCGAGAACGACCCGACGCTTCGCAAGGGAGATCTTGTCGCCGGCGTGAGCGGGCTGATGGTCGCCGGCCGCAGCGCCGACAGACGCGGCGCGGCGCTGAATTTCTCGCCGGCCCCGAGATCGGTGCTGGCGCGCTATCAGCGGGTGCCGGTGGTGGCGGCGGAGTAAGAGGGTGTACCTTGCCGTCGTCCCGGCGAACGCCGGGACCCATACTCCGCGGCTTCTCTTGAGGCGCCCGTGTCTGATGGTTTCGGCAATGACGGACGCTGGTGATTATGGGTCCCGGCTCGCGCTTCGCTTGGCCGGGACGACGCAGATCTGGTTGATCAGGCCGCGCGGATTTTGCCGAGGAACTGGGTCACCTGGTTGCCCAGTTGCTGGCTCTGGGTTTCCAGCGTCTCGGAGGCCTGCTTGACGTTCTCCGCGGCGGCGGCCGCCGCATCCGCGTCGGTTTTGACGCCGGTGATGTTGTCGGAGACGTTCTTGGTGCCCTGCGCGGCGAACTGGGTGCTGCGGGTAATCTCCTGGGTGGCGGCGCCCTGTTCCTGAACCGCGGCCGCGATCGCGGTCGCGACTTCGTTGACCTCGCCGATGATGCCGCCGATGCCCTTGATGGCGTCGATGGCGTCGCCGGCGACTTTCTGGATGTCGGCGATCTGCTCCGAAATTTCGTCGGTCGCCTTGGCGGTCTGGCTGGCCAGCGATTTGACCTCGGACGCCACCACCGCAAAGCCGCGGCCGGCTTCGCCGGCGCGCGCCGCTTCGATGGTCGCGTTCAGCGCCAGCAGGTTGGTCTGGGCGGCGATGGTGTTGATCAGGCCGACCACTTCGCCGATCCGGCCCGCCGATTTCGCCAGGCCCTGCACCGTGCCGTCGGTTTCCCGCGCCTGGCTGACCGCGCGGCTGGCGATCCCGGCGGCGTGCGCCGCCTGCTGGCTGATGTCGTTGATCGAGGCGCTCAACTCCTCCGACGCGGAGGCGACGCTCTCGACGCTCATCGAGGCCTCGCCGGAGGCCTTCTCGGCGACCTGGACGCGCGCGTTGGTCTGACGGGAAACCGCCGACAGGCCAGACGATGTCGTCCGCATCTGGCTGGAGGCGTCGCCCAATTGCTGCAGCGTCTGCCGCACCACGTTTTCGAACTCGCCGACATAGGTGTCGATCGCCTGCTGGCGCGCCGCCGCGCCGGCGTTGCGCTCACGCTCCTGCTGTTCGATCCTGAGCTTGTCGACGGCCTGCTGCTTGAAGGTCTCCAGCGCGCCAGCAAGCGCGCCGATCTCGTCGCGTCGTTCGGTATAGCCGGTATCGATCGCGAGATCGCCCGCGGCCACTTTCAGCATGGCGTCGCGCATGTTGTGCAGCGGCCTGATGACGCGGCGGGTGACCGCCGTCATGGCGCCGAACGTCAAGGCCAATGCCGAAGCCAGCAGCACGAGCTGCAACACCAGCGAGCGCAGGGTCGCCGAATGCAGCGCCGAGGTATGCTCCTTGGCGGCGTCGAGTGCGGCGTCCGCGACGCCGACCGCGGCAGCGAGACGTCCGACCGTCAGCGGGCTCCATTGGTTGGCCGTCAGTTCCGGCTTTTCGCCGGTTGCCAGCGCGTTCAGCAGGCGATCGCGAAGTGCGACATATTGCGGGTCGAAATAGGCGGTTTTGTTTGCGGCCATTGCCGCGGAAAGCGCCGGAGGCAATGCCATTCCCGCGGTCGTCAATTCCAGCGCCTTCCATGCGATGTCGATGCCGCCGAGCCATTTCGTGTAAGCCTGGCGGGTTTCCGGCGTCACGTGGCCGGCGGCCAGTCCGGTGGAAACCAGCAGCGATGTCTCGCCCGCGGTGTTGCGCAACAGCCAGGCGATCTGCTTGATCGCCAGCAACTGGTCGATCGTGGCATCCTGATGACTGACGGCGGCGGCCAGGACCCCGGACAGCTTGTCCAGCGTGTCGAGCAGCCCCGAGGTCGTCTCCATATATTCCTTCACGAGCGCCGGGCGGCGCGAAGCCTTCGGCTTGCCCATGGCGTCCCAGAATTCCTTCTGTTCGGCGGTCAGCGCCTTGAACAGGCGGTCGAACTCAGGCACCAGCGTCTGTCGTTGGGCGAATTCGATGGTGGGGAGCAGTTCGAGCGCGCGGCCCATGGCCGGCATTTCCGCGTCGCGAAGGCCCCGCACATATTTCTCGATCTCGCCGTCGAGCGGCTGATCGGAATTCAGGAGCCGGCTGGTCGTGGAGCGGTCGCTGCGCAGGCGATCCATCGCCCTGAACATGCTCGCCGAGGCGTCGGCGACCACCGCGATGCGGCCCGTCACCTGCAGGCGGCTCCAGGAATCCCAGGCGTTGAGCGAGAATCCGACGACGATGCAGAACGAGGTTGTCAGGATGACGGTCTTGATCAGCGCGGATACGGTCAGACGATTCAGCATAGTAGCCCCCCCACGAGTTCCGTCCATTTGGAGCAAAAAGAGTAAAAATTTAGACAGCGTGGCTGCCGTAAATGTACGATGGCAGTATTGCCGGGCCGCCGCGGTCGCTCGCGCGTTAACAAACAATTAATTTCGCGTGCGTGTCTGGCGTTCACAGCGCCGCAAGGAAAAAGCCCCGGCGGATGCCGGGGCTTTTCCTTGGCCGATCTCTTCGGCGATCGCGCAAGCCTAGTTGAACGTCCTGAACCAGGAGATGCGTTGGATCAGCCGGCGGCCTTGGCTTCCCTGCGCCGCGCCGTCAGGATGAATTCGGTGTAGCCGTTCGGCTGCTCGCGCCCCTTGAAGACGAGATCGCAGGCCGCCTTGAAGGCTGTGCCGTCGAAAGAGGGCGCCATCGGCCGATACAGCGGATCGCCCTTGTTCTGGCCGTCCACCACGACCGCCATCCGCTTCAGCGATTCCATCACCTGCTCTTTGGTGATGACGCCCTGATGCAGCCAGTTCGCCAGATGCTGGCTCGAGATCCTTAAAGTGGCGCGGTCCTCCATCAGCCCGACGTCATGGATGTCGGGCACCTTGGAGCAGCCGACCCCTTGGTCGATCCAGCGCACGACATAGCCGAGGATGCCCTGGCAATTGTTGTCGATCTCCTGCTTGACGTCGTCGGGCGCCCAGTTGGACTGCGACACCGGGATGGTGAGGATGTCCGACAGCTTGGCGCGCGGGCCGCCCTTCGCCAGTTCCTGCTGGCGCGCGTGCACGTTGACCTGGTGGTAGTGCAGCGCGTGCAGCGTGGCCGCGGTTGGCGACGGCACCCAGGCGGTGGTGGCGCCGGCCTGCGGATGGCCGATCTTCTGCGCCAGCATGTCCGCCATCTTGTCCGGCGCGGCCCACATGCCCTTGCCGATCTGGGCGTGGCCGGGCAGGCCGTCGATCAGGCCGATATCGACGTTCCAGTCCTCATAGGCCTTGATCCAGGGCTGCGCCTTCATGTCGTTCTTGCGGATCATGGGGCCCGCTTCCATCGAGGTGTGGATCTCGTCGCCGGTGCGGTCGAGGAAGCCGGTGTTGATGAACACGATGCGTTTCAGCGCGTTCTGGATGCAGGCCTTGAGGTTGACCGTGGTGCGGCGCTCCTCGTCCATGATGCCGACCTTCATGGTGTTCTCGGGCAGCGACAGCATCTTCTCGACCCGGCCGAACAGCTCGCAGGTCAGCGCGACCTCGTCGGGGCCGTGCATTTTCGGCTTCACGATATAGACCGAGCCGGTGCGGCTGTTCTTCGTTTTCGAGTTGCCCTTGAGGTCGTGGATCGCCAGCAGGCCGGCAACCGCGGCGTCCAGCATGCCTTCCGGAATTTCGGCGTCGGTTGAATCGAGCACCGCGTCGGTGAACATGTGATGGCCGACATTGCGCATCAACAGCAGGCTGCGGCCGTGCAGCCTGAGCTCCTTGCCGTCCGCCGTCTTGTAAACGCGGTCGGGATTGAGCGCGCGCTTCAGTGTCTTGCCGCCCTTCTCGAAGTCGGCGGTCAGCGTGCCGTTCATCAGGCCAAGCGTGTTGCGATAGACCAGCACCTTGTCTTCGGCATCGACCGCCGCGACGCTGTCTTCCATGTCGAGAATCGTGCTGACCGCCGATTCCAGGATCATGTCGGCGACACCGGCCGGATCGTCCTTGCCGATGATGTTGGCGCGGTCGATTTTGATCTCGATATGCATCCCGTTGTTGACCAGCAGGATCGCGGAGGGGGCGGCGGGATCGCCCTGGAAGCCTGAGAACTGCGCACCCGATTTCAGCGCGGTGGCGTTGCCGCTCTTCAGTTTAACCGCGAGTTGCCCGGCGACGACGCTGTAGGAGGTCACATCGGTGTGGCTGCCGGTCGCCAGCGGCACGGCGGAATCCAGAAAGGTCTTTGCCTTGGCGATCACCTTGTCGCCGCGCGCCTTGTTAAAACCCTTGCCGGTTTCGCTCGGATCGTGCGGAATCGCATCGGTGCCATAAAAGGCATCGTAAAGGCTGCCCCAGCGCGCGTTGGCGGCATTCAGCGCGTAGCGCGCATTGGTGAGCGGCACCACCAGCTGCGGTCCGCAGATCTTGCCGATCTCCTCGTCGACATTTGATGTCTCGACCTTTTGCGTCGCCGGCTCCGGCAGGAGATAGCCGATCTCCTTCAGGAACGCCGTGTAGGCATTCATGTCGAACAGCTTGCCCTTGTGCGCGCGATGCCAGCCGTCGATTTTCGCCTGCAAGGCATCGCGGACCGCCAGCAGTTCCCGGTTCCTGGGAGCGAGATCGCGGAGGATGGCTGCGAGCCCAGCCCAGAACGCGTCGGGAGAAATTCCGGTCTTGGGGGCGGCTTCCTTGGCGATGAAATCGAACAAAACAGGGGCGATCTTCAGTCCGTGGGCATCGATACGATTCATGATGGGGTTTTTTCTCGCGAGAAACCGCTGTTGTCAGCGGTTTTCAGGGGGATAAACGGCAAAAGGGCCCCGTAAAGGGCCTTGTTCGGCGCCCTTTTAGCCCTAAAGCCGGGCCGATGAGAAGGCCTTAGTTTGACGCGTTTTCTTCACGCGAACCGGTGTCCACTTCGCTCGAAAACGCTATGGACTGCGCTGTTTTGCCCATTCAGAGGGTGGCCCGGAACGCTCAGATATTGGCGGCGAGATCGACCAGTTCGTTGAACAAAATGCCTGACTTCGCCAGCATCCGCTCGACCTCGTCGGTGGCGTCAGCGACGGAGCGCGCCGAGGTATCGATCGTCAACTCGCTCGATGCCGGCGGCTGATAATCATTGCCGATGCCGGTGAACGCCTGCAATGCGCCGGCGCGGGCTTTGGCGTAATGGCCCTTCGGATCGCGGCTCTCGCACACTTCGGCCGGCGTCGCGACATAGATTTCGCGGAACAACGTGTCGGCGATGCGGCGCGCGGCGGCGCGGTCTTCCCTTGAGGGCGAGACCGCCGCGACGATGGCGATGTGTCCGTTGCGTGCGAGATGGGTGGCGACTTCGGCCAGCCGCCGGATGTTCTCGCTGCGGTCTTGGGCGGAGAAACCGAGATCGCTGTTGAGGCCGGCGCGCAAGGTGTCGCCGTCCAGCAGCACCGGCGAACCGCCATTGCCGAACAGCCTGCGTTCCAGCGCGCGCGCCAGCGTCGACTTTCCGGAGCCCGGCAGGCCGGTCAGCCAGACCACGGCGCCGCCGTGGCGATAACGCGCCGAGCGCTCGTCGGGGCGCAGCGCGGATTCCACCGGCACGATATCGACGGGGATGGCGCGTTGTCCCGCGTCGACCGACAGCACCAGGCCGCCGCCGGCAATGCGGCCGCTGACCTCGATCACCAGCCGTCCGGTACGGGGGTTGTCGGTGTAGGGATCGGCGGCGATCGGCTGCGCCAGCGAGATGTCGATCTCGCCGACGTGATTACGCGCGATCGATTTGTTCTCGACGCTCGACAGCTCGCCGGGATCCACCGCCTTCTCGATTGCAACCACGGTGGCGCGGCTTTCCCGCGTGCCGAGCCGGACCAGGATCGAGGCGCCCGTGGTCAGCGGTTTGTCGTGCAGCCAGAAAATGCGGGCGCGAACCCGCCGCGTATCGCGCGGGCTCTCTCCGACATGGGCGAGGACGTCGCCGCGTTCGACGAACAATTCGCGGTCGAGCGTGATGCCGACCGATCTTCCAGCGGTCTGCGCGCCCTTGACCGGCGTCACCGGCCAGCCCTCGACGCTCCTGATTTTTGCAATTTTGCCCGCGGGCATGATGACGATCTCGTCCCCGGCGGCAAGGCTTCCGGATTCGATGCGGCCTGCGACGATGCGGCGGTCGTCGAATTTATAGATCGCCTGCACCGGCAGCCGCAGCGCGAGCGCCTCCAGCGGCCGCGCGGGCTCCAGCGCATCGAGCGCTTCCACCACGGTCGGGCCGTCATACCAGCTGGTCCTTGGCGTGAGCTCGGCAACGCCGTCGCCGTCGCGCGCGGAAATCGGAATCACCGCCAGAGGCGTGACGCCGAGACCGGTGAGATGCGTGGAAATCTCGTCGCTGATCTCGCCAAATCGCGCCGCGCTGAAATCGACCCGGTCCATCTTGTTGACGACGACGGCGACCTGTTTGACGCCGAGCAGATGCAGCAGATAGCCGTGGCGCCGGGTCTGGTCGCGCACCCCTTCCAGCGCGTCGATGATCAGCACCGCGCCGTCCGCCTGCGAGGCGCCGGTGATCATGTTGCGCAGGAATTCGGCGTGGCCGGGCGCGTCGATCAGCACGATGTCGCGCGATCCCGTGCGGAAACGAATTTGCGTGGTGTCGATGGTGATGCCCTGGTCGCGCTCGGTCTGCAGCGCGTCGAGCAGGAACGACCATTCGAACGGCATGCCGCGCCGGGCGCTGACGGCTTTGAGCATTTCGAGCTTGCCCTCGGGCAGGCTGCCGGTCTCGTGCAGGAGACGCCCGACCAGGGTCGACTTGCCGTGATCGACATGGCCGACGATGACGATGCGGACCTGCGGGCGGGTGGTGCCGTTCGGCGTTGCCGATACCGCTGATGCGGACGATCATGTTCATCGGAGCGCTCACCCTGGTCTCGGTTCAGAGATAGCCGGCGACGCGCAGCCGCTCGAAGGCGTCTTCGGTCTCGTGATCGAGCGCGCGGCCGGCGCGTTCCGGCACTTTTGTCCCATCGAGTTCGATCAGGATTTCGTCGATGTTCGAGGCGGTCGAGGCCACGGGATTGGTGATGTCCTGATCGCCGAGCGAGCGATAGCGCTTGCCGTCTTTTGCGAGATAGAGCGGAATGATCGGGATGTTTTCGCGTCTGGTGTAGGCCCAGATGTCGGCCTCGGTCCAATGCAGGATGGGGTGAACGCGCAAATGCGCGCCCGGCGGCGGCGAGGCGTTGAACTGGTCCCAGAATTCCGGCGGCTGGTCGCGCACGTCCCATCCGCCCTCCAGGCCGCGCGGCGAGAACACCCGCTCCTTGGCGCGCGTCGCCTCTTCGTCGCGGCGGATGCCGGCGATCAATCCGTCGAAACCATATTTGGCGAGCGCGAGTTTCAGCCCTTCGGTCTTGCGCGCGGCGGATCGCGCGGCTGGCGGCAGGGTCGGATCGACGGTCTCCAGCGGCGGGCAGGGTTCGATTTTGAGATCGAGCTCCCATTCCCGCGCGTAGCGATCGCGGAACGCGTACATCTCCGCAAATTTCTTGCCGGTGTCGACGTGCAGGGCGGGGAACGGCACGCGGCCGAAGAAGGCCTTGCGCGCCAGCCAGATCATCACGTTGGAGTCCTTGCCCAACGACCATAGCAATGCGAGTTTCTTCAGCCGCGCGAAGGCTTCGCGGAAAATGTAGATGCTCTGCGCCTCGAGCGCGTCGAGGTGATCCATCGTCGGTTCGAGGTCGCGGGCATCGCGCGAAATTTTCTCAACCGCAGAGCCCACAGGCGCACCAGCCCTTGGCAGACGGTCTTTCACGGAATCGTTGTCGAGAAGATGCATCTCTGGACCTTGGCCGCAGGGGGCGAAAATTCTATAGTTGCAGTGCAATAGAGAAGAAATAATTTTCTCTTTGCGGGCGTTGAACGAGACATATATAGAAAATAATTCCAGTCAACCCCGGAAGTCGGGGAAGCGAGTGTCGCATGCGATTCCTGCCGGTATTTCTCGATCTGCAAGCCGGTCCCGTGCTGCTTGTCGGCGCAGGCGATCTCGCGCGCGCCAAGTTGCGCCTGCTGGCGGCGGCGGGCGCGCGCATCCGCTGGTACGCGACCGATGGCCATCATGATGTGAGCGGTCTTGATGCGGCCGATGCGGCGCGGGTCGAATTCGCCGAAGGCGATCCGCTGACGGCCGATCTCACCGGCGTCATTGCGATCATCTGCGCGGGCGCGGGCGATATCGGACCTGCGATGGCGGCGCGGGCCAAGGCGGTCGGCCTGCCCGTCAACGTGATGGACGACCCCGCGCATTCGACCTTCATTTTTCCGGCCATCGTCGATCGCGGCGATGTGGTGGTCGCCGTCGGCACCGGCGGCGCTTCGCCCGTGGTGGCGCGCCGCGTGCGCGAACGCATCGAGGCGGTGCTGCCTGCGCGCATCGGCGATCTCGCCGCCTTTATCGGGCGCTGGCGAAAGTCTGTTCACGCGCCGCATTCCCGAATTTCCGCTGCGCCGCCGCTTCTGGGAGCGCGTGGTCGATGGCCCGATCGGCGCGCTGGTTCTCGCCGGGCGCGGCGACGAAGCCGAAGCGGCGCTGAAGGATATTGCCAATCCGTCGGCGTTTGCCGGCGCGCAAGGTTCAGGCAAGGCCGAGGGCAGGGTGACGCTGGTCGGCGCCGGTCCCGGCGATCCCGACCTGCTCACCGTCAAGGCGCTGCGCGCGCTGCAGGACGCCGATGTCGTTTTCTACGATGAACTGGTCTCGCCCGAAGTGCTCGATCGCGCGCGCCGCGATGCCGCGCGCATTGCCGTTGGCCGCCGCGTCGGCAAGCCCGGCATCGGCCAGGACGCGATCAACAGGCTGATGATCGAGGCGGCGAAGTCGGGCCAGCGCGCGGTGCGGCTGAAGGGCGGCGATCCCTTCGTGTTCGGCCGCGGCGGCGAGGAAATCGAAGCGTTGCGAAAGGCCGGCGTCGCCTATTCGGTCGTTCCCGGAATTACCGCAGGCCTCGGCGCATCAGCGCAATTCGAAGTGCCGCTCACCTTCCGCCACGAGGCGCTGCGCATCACCTTCCTCACCGCGCACAAGGCGAGCGACGCCGAGACCGTCGACTGGTCGACGCTGACCGACGAGAAGATGACGGTCGTCGTCTACATGGGAATGACCGCGGCGCCATCGGTCCGCGCCGGCCTGCTGGCCGCCGGACGCTCGCCGCAAACCCCGGTCGGGGTGTTCGCGCGGGTGACGCGGCCGGACGCGCAAGCCGCGGTCGGCACGCTCGATCAATTGCCGGATCTGGTCGAACAAATCGACGGCGGTCCCGCCATTCTCATCATCGGCGACGTGGTCGCGCATTCCGCGCCATGGCGCCATTCCAGACTTCAACCAGGTGATCTCAGAACTGCTGGATGCTGCCGAATGACCTCTCCGCTCGAACAGAAGAAAATCAGAATTACCGGCCCGTCGGTGGTGACCGCCAACCGCACCTGGGACGGCATCGTGATCTACCGCACCGCCCGGCAGGACTGGTCGGCGGATCTGTCGGACGCCGCGATCGTCCGCACCTCCGACGAGGCCCGCGCGCTGCTTGCCGGAATCGGTCGCCGACGATGTCGGCGCGGTCGGCGCCTACATCGCGCCGGTCGAAATCAAGGAAAGCGGCAAGATCAAGCCCGGCAATCTGCGCGAACATATCCGGTTCCGGGGCGTCACCATCGACCTTCCGGTTCCGGCATAAGGCCAGTCTCACATGTACGCATATGACGAACTCGACCGTACGCTCATCAACGAACGCGTTGAGGAATTTCGCGATCAGGTGAAGCGGCGCCTCTCCGGCGAACTCACCGAGGACGAATTCAAGATGCTGCGGCTGCAGAACGGCGTCTATCTGCAGCTGCACGCCTACATGTTCCGGGTCGCGATCCCCTACGGCACGCTGTCGTCGAAGCAATTGCGGCGGCTGGCGCATGTCGCGCGGCGCTACGACCGCGGCTACGGCCATTTCACCACCCGGCAGAACATCCAGTTCAACTGGATCAAGCTCGCCGAACTGCCGGATGCGCTGGCCGATCTCGCCGAAGTCGGCATTCACGCCATGCAGACGTCAGGCAACAACACGCGCAACGTCACCTCGGACCAATGGGCTGGCGTCGCGCCCGGCGAGATCGAGGATCCCCGCATCTGGTCCGAGCTGTTGCGGCAATACACGACGCTGCATCCGGAATTCTCCTTCCTGCCGCGCAAGTTCAAATTCGCGATTACCGCCTCCGCGCACGATCGCGCCGCGATCAAGATTCACGACATCGGCCTTCGCCTGCACAAGAACGCCGAGGGCGAAACCGGCTTCGAGGTGCTGGTCGGCGGCGGGCTCGGCCGCACGCCGTTCATCGCCAAGACGATCAAGCCATTCGTGCACGGCCGCGATCTGCTGAGCTATGTCGAGGCGATCCTGCGCGTCTACAATCAGTACGGCCGCCGCGACAACATCTACAAGGCGCGCATCAAGATCCTGGTGCACGAGCTCGGCATCGAGAAATTCGCAAAAGAAGTCGAGGACGAGTGGCTGCAGATGCGCGACAGCGACACCGCGCTGACGCTGGACGACGCCGTCATCGAGGACATCCGTTCGCGCTTCACCTATCCGGCTTACGAAAAACTGCCGCACATGCCGGAGGAACTGAAGAAGGCGGCGCACGACCCGCAGTTCGAGCGATGGCGCAAGAATTCGGTGTTCACGCACAAGGTGCAGGGCTACGCGATCGTGACGCTGTCGCTGAAGCCGGTGGGCGGCCCGCCCGGCGACGCCACCGCCGATCAGATGGACGCGCTCGCCGATCTCGCCGACAAATATTCCTTCGGCGAAATCCGCGTCGGTCACGAGCAGAACCTCGCGCTGCCCCATGTCGCAAAGCGCGACCTGCCGGCGCTCTGGAAGGCGCTCGACAAGATCGGGCTGGCGACGCCGAACGTCAATCTGGTCTCCGACATCATCGCCTGCCCGGGGCTGGATTATTGCTCGCTCGCCAACGCGCGCTCGATCCCGATCGCGCAGGAATTGACGCGGCGCTTTGCCAATCACGACACCGCCAATCTGATCGGGCGGCTGCACATCAACATTTCCGGCTGCATCAACGCCTGCGGCCATCACCACGTCGGCCATATCGGCATTCTCGGCGTCGAGAAGAACGGCGAGGAATTCTACCAGATCACGATCGGCGGCCGCGCCGACGAGAACGCCGAGCTCGGCACCCTGATCGGGCCCGCCGTGCCCTATGGCGAAGTCGCCGACGTGGTCGAGGACATCGTCGAAGCCTATCTCGCGCTGCGCGCCCGTCCCGACGAGCTTTTCGTCGACGCGGTGAAGCGGCTCGGCGTCGAACCTTTCAGGGAGCGGGTCTATGCCACTCGTTAAAAACGGAAAAATAACCGGCGACGCGTTCGTCCACGTCGCCGACGATGCCGAGATCCCCGGCGATGGCGCGATCCTGATTTCGGCGGCGCGGTTTCTCGACGATCCCGAAACGTTTTCGCGCCGTGCCGGACGGACCGGCGTGATCTGGCCGAACAATCGCGACATCGACGATCTCGTGCCGTATCTCGACCGGCTCGCGGTCGTGGCACTGGTGTTTCCGACCTTCCGCGACGGCCGCGCCTACAGCCAGGCGCGGCTGCTGCGGGAACGTCACTTCTATCGCGGCGAATTGCGCGCCACCGGCCAGGTGCTGCGCGACCAGTTCCTGTTCATGCTGCGCGCCGGATTCGATGCGTTCGAAGTGAAAAAGGAAAGCGACGCGGAAGCGTTCGCCAATACGGTCAAGCGCTACTCGGTGTTCTATCAGCCGACCGGCGATGGCCGCATCACGGCGCTGCACCGGCGGATGCTGTTGCGTCATTCGGAAAGCGCCAGCCAGTGAACGCGCTCGCCCATCAGGCGCTACCCGAGACGGCGCGCGATCTGCCGCCGGCCACCGAGCTCGATCGCGCGCTTCATAACGCGACGCCGGCGGAGGTGATCAGGGCCGCCCTGCAGATCGTCGGCCGCGAGCATCTGGCGCTGGTCTCCTCGTTCGGCACCGAATCGGCCGCGCTGTTGAAGGTGATGGCCGACGTCGATCCCGCGATTCCGGTGGTCTTTCTCGACACCGGCTGGCTGTTCGAGGAGACGCTGGCCTATCGCGATACAATGATCGCGACGCTGGGCCTGAGCGACGTCCGCTCCGTCAAGCCGCTGGCGGAGACGCTCGATCGCGAGGATGGGAATCGCGAATTGTGGTTCTCCGATCCCGATGCCTGCTGCCGGATCCGCAAAGTGGAGCCGCTGGCGCGCGCCTTGGCGCCGTTCAGCGCCTGGATCAACGGGCGCAAGCGGTTTCAGGGCGGCCTGCGCGCCGACATTCCCGTGGTCGAGCAGGACGGCGTCAGGCTGAAATTCAATCCATTCGCACACGTCTCGCGCGAAGAGATCGAGGCGATCTACAGGCTTGCACAACTGCCGCCGCATCCGCTCGCCGCGTCAGGCTATCTGTCGGTCGGGTGCATGCCCTGCACCAGCCGGACCTCGCCGGACGAAGACGTGCGCGCCGGCCGCTGGCGCGGCCGGGCCAAGACCGAATGCGGCATCCATACGGTCAGGACTTCGTAGGATTGATCCGTCATTCCGGGATGGTCCGAAGGACCAGACCCAGATGTGCGATGGCACATCGGGGAATCTCGAGATTCCGGGTTCGCGCTTCGACGCGCCCCGGAATGACGGTCGAATTTGGACCTCCGTTCACCATTCAGCCACGGTTGGTATGCAACAACCGTCCGCCATTTTGGGGGAACTTCGAATCATGCGCGCGGCGGTCGCGATTATCGGGCTTTTGGCGCTTGGCGGCTGCGCGGCCGAGGCGCCGATCGAGCAGCCGGCCATGTATCTCAACATGGCCAATGGCGGCGCCAAGCTCGATCCGCAGGCCGCGGCCTCGATGATTTCGCTCTACCGGCAGAACAACGGGCTTGGCGCCGTGGCGGTCGACCCCGAACTGATGAAGCTCGCGGAAGCAGCAGTCGCAGGCGATGGCCAGCCGCAACAAGCTCGACCACGACGTCAAGGCGCCCCTGGCGCAACGCCTGAACGGTTCCGGATACCCCGCGACGCTGGCGGTGGAGAATGTGTCGGCCGGCTATCATACCCTGGCGGAAGCGTTTTCGGGCTGGCGCGACTCGCCCCCGCACCGGGCCAACATGCTGAAGAACGGTGTCACAAAATTAGGCATCGCGGCCAGCTATGCTCCAAATACCAAATACAAGGTGTTCTGGACGCTGATTATGGCGGCGTCGGACCCGCGATAAACCCGGCGTGATCGGTCAGGACAGCAGATTGACGCCGCGGCGAAGGGACGCCACGGTGCTTTTCGCTTTCCGCTATTTGATTGACCGACATGACCGATCATCCCAGCCCAGCGCCAGCAAGGACGCCTGCGAAAGCGCAGCGCGTGCTGGTCCTGCAAGGCGGCGGCGCGCTCGGCTCCTATCAGGCCGGCGCCTATCAGGCGCTGTGTCACCATGATTTCGAGCCGGAATGGATCGCCGGCATCTCGATCGGCGCGGTCAACGCCGCGATCATCGCCGGCAACCCGCGCGAAAAGCGGGTGCCGCGGCTCAAGGAATTCTGGGAGATGGTTTCCGCGCCGCTGCCCTGGAAGCCGATCACCTCCGGCGAGCGCGGCCGCTTGCTGTTCAACGAAACCAGCGCCGCCCTGATCGCGACCTTCGGCGTGCCCGGCTTTTTCAGGCCGCGCATTCCGCCGGCCCCGCTGTGGCCGCAGGGCACCCCGCAGTCGCAGAGCTATTACGATACCTCGCCGCTTCGCACGACGCTGGAGCGTCTGGTCGATTTCGACCGCATCAACGCGCTGGAGACCCGGCTTGAGCGTCGGCGCCGTCAGCGTCACGACCGGGCAATTTCAAATATTTCGACAATTTCGAATTCAGGAAGCAGGGCAAGAAGATCGGGCCCGGAACACATCATGGCGTCCGGCGCCTTGCCGCCGGGCTTTCCATCCATCGAAATCGAGGGCGAGCATTTCTGGGACGGCGGCATCGCCTCCAACACGCCGCTCGACTATGTGCTGGATGCGGAGAGTCAACAACGACCTGCTGATCTTCCAGGTCGACCTGTTCAGCGCGCGCGGGCCGCTGCCGACATCGATGCTGGAAGCGGCGGAGCGCGAAAAAGACATCCGCTTCTCCAGCCGCACCCGGATGAATACCGACAAGAACAGGCAGGTCCACAACACCCGCAGGGCGCTGCGGGAACTGATGGGCAAGCTGCCCGATTACCTCAGGAACGATCCGTCGGTCGAAATCCTGTGCCAGGCCGCCCGGGAAAACACCGTCACGGTGGTGCACCTGATCTACCGCAGCAAGAACTACGAATCCAACTCCAAGGACTATGATTTCTCGCATATCGGCATGGTCGAGCACTGGGGCGCGGGCGAACGCGACGTGCACCTGTCGATGCGTCACAAGGATTGGCTTGAGCTGCCGCAAACCGGGGAATCCATGATGACCTATGATCTCACCGGGGACGGCACCGTAGTCCCCTCGACGGCAAAACAGGAGTGATGAAATGGGCACGTTGACAGGCAAGACCGCGGTTGTGACCGGCTCGACCAGCGGTATCGGGCTCGCCATTGCGCGGGCGTTCGCCGGCGCCGGCGCCAACATTGTCATCAACGGATTTGGCGCGCCCGCCGACATCGAGAAGGAGCGCGTCCGGCATCGAGAAGGACTTCAAGGTCAAGGCGGTGTATTCGCCCGCCGACATGAGCAAGCCCGCGGAGATCGCCGGGATGATCGCGCTCGGCGAAAAGACCTTCGGCTCGGTCGACGTGCTCGTCAACAATGCCGGCATCCAGTTCGTCTCCCCGATCGAGGAGTTTCCGATCGAGAAATGGGACGCGATCATCGCGATCAACCTGTCGTCGGCGTTTCATGCCATCCGCGCCGCCGTGCCCGGCATGAAGAAGCGCGGCTGGGGCCGCATCATCAATACGGCTTCGGCGCATTCGCTGGTCGCCTCGCCGTTCAAGTCGGCCTATGTCTCGGCCAAGCACGGCATCGCCGGCCTCACCAAGACCGTGGCGCTGGAGCTTGCCACCTTCAAGATCACCTGCAACTGCATCAGCCCCGGCTATGTCTGGACGCCGCTGGTCGAGAAGCAGATTCCCGACACCATGAAGGCGCGCAACCTGACCAAAGAGCAGGTCATCCACGACGTGCTGCTGGAAGCGCAGCCGACCAAGGAGTTCGTGACCTCCGAGCAGGTCGCCGCGCTGGCGCTGTTCCTGTGCGGCGACGACGCCGCGCAGATCACCGGCGCCAACCTCTCGATCGACGGCGGCTGGACCGCGGCGTAGGGGGAAATCTTCGGCGCAATCGGTGCCTTCCTAACCTCTCCCCGCTCTGGCGTTCTTCAGCGACGCTCGTCATGCCCGGCCTTGTGCCGGGCATCCACGTCGTTGCGGCATCAAGCAAGAACAACGTGGATGGCCGGGACGAAGCCCGGCCATGACGAACGCGGCTTCGACACCGCATTTTCTCCGCAGAATCCGAGCGGGCCGCCGTCCCTATCGTCCGTCGTACTGGTCCGGTCCCATCGCCCAGTCCCATTGATCGTGGCCGTGGGCGTAAGTGCGGTTGGTCTGCGCCGGATTGCGGTTGATCAGCGGCCGCAGGTACATCGGATGCGTGGCGCTGCGCACCTCGTGCTCGACCGTGAACAGGTGCCTGCCATCAGCGGGATCGACGATGTCGCGAAAACGGTATTGGTATTGGTTGTCCTCGCTGGAGACCAGGTCGCGCTCCGACAGCCGGCGGTAAGGACCCGAGAAGTCCGTGATGTACATCTGCACGTGGTGGCCGTCGTAGTCCGCCTGCGGCCGATCGGTCTCGCGGAACAGGAGGTGCTGATCCTTTCCCATCTTGACGCGCGCCACGGCGCCGTCGCCGTTCCCAAGTTCGGCTTGCATCCCCATGATCTCTGGATAGAAGGCGCAAATGCCTTTCGCGGTCCCGGCCGGCACCTCGAACTCGACATAGGGAATGCCGAGCGTGATGCGCCCGAAACGCGCGGCATCCGGCTCATGGCAGCGCACGCGATTGCCCCAGGGACATGTTGCCTCGACGTAGTCATTGTGCTCGCTGAACGCGAACGCGGTGCCCTCCAGCTTCCTGGCTACGGACGCGAGCCGGTCGAGCAGGGCGTCGCGGCCCGGGATGACGATCCCGGTATGGCCCCGGAGCACCTGCGCCTTGCCGGTCGGCAGATGAAACTGGCTTCTGCCGACGTTGACCCACATATTGCTGTCGGACACCATCAGATATGGATCGCGGGTAAGCCCGAGCCCGGCGACATAGAACAATGTGGCCAGACGCTGGTCGGGTACCTGCACGTTGACGTGTTCGAGATGGATCGAGTTGCCAAGATCTTCGGCGGCGCGGTCGAATGGCGGCTGCATGGAGGCGGTCCCGGATGCGTGACGGCCCATCATAGTGAAGCGCGATGCCCTAATCCAACGATTTGGTGACGAAGGGGTCTGTCCGCTCGCCGCGAACAGGCATCGGTCAGTTGAGCTCGGAAGTGAGGTTTTGATCGTGCGTTGATGAGTTCGCGGCCTAAACCGCGCGCTTCCCGAACGCCAGCACGTGCAGGCCCAGCCGCCGCCGCACGATCCAGAACAACAGCACGGTCTCGAACACGAGCGAGATCGAGGTCGCCGCCGCGGCGCCGTGGCCGCCGAAGCGCGGCACCAGCGCGACGCAGAGCGCGACGTTCATGACAAAGGCCAGCGCATAGGCCAGCGCGCAGATATGCTGGTGGCCGAGCATGTTGAGCAGCCGCTCGACCGGACCGATCGCGGAGCGCACCACGAGCCCGATCGCCGCCACGAACATGATGTCGTAGCCGGTCACGAATTGCGGTCCGAACAGCCACAGCAGCGGCTTGCCCAGCGCCAGCAGCAGCACGGTCGCGGCAAGCGACGGCCAGAACGTCCACTGGATTGCATGCGCGACATAGGCCGACAGCCGCGGCTTGTCGCCGAGCGCGTGATATTCGGCGAAGCGGTGCGCGGTGGTCGCCGACATCGCGTAGTGGATGAACGACACCAGCGCCAGCGTCTTCACCACGGCGAAATAGACGCCGACCTCTTCGGAGGAGCGGAATTGCTGCAGCACCAGCACGTCGGTGTAGGACAACAGCAGATAAAATCCTTCGACCAGCAGGATCGGCAGCGAGATCGCAAGCCAGCCGCGGAAATCGTAGGCCTTGGGGCCGGGCTCGATGTGGCCGCCGAGCCGGCGGTTCAGCACCAGCAGCTGTCCGATCATGGCGATCCACACCGCGGCCGCACTGGCGAGCATCGCGGCGGTGGCGCCGAGATGGAAGCCGAGCACGAAGGCGCCGGCGGTGAAGCCGATGATCAGCGACTGCCGGACGATGAACTGCGGCATCAGTCCGAGCCGCATCCAGTCATGCGAGCGCGCGATGCCGTCCTGGGTGTTGGCGACCACGAAGGCCGGCAGCGTGAGGCAGCCGATGTAGAGCGGCACAATCGCGTCTGCGTCGATCCACGGCGACAGCAGTTTTACCACGCCCGCCAGCAGCAGCGAGACCACGGCAGACACGCACAAACGTCATCCAGCGGCTGCCGGAGAGAAAGCCGCGCAGCAGCGCGTGCTCGCCGCTTGTGCGATACTCCGGGATGATCTTTTGCGCCGACGCCGAGATGCCGAAGTCCATCATGCTGCCGAGCAGCAGCACCCAGGTCCAGACATAGACGTAGACGCCGTAATCCGAGCCGCCCATCCAGCGCGCCAGCAGGATCTGCGAGAGATAGGCAAGCGCCGCGCTGATGACGCGGATGATGAAGATCGTGCCGGCCAGCCGTCTTGTCAGCGAGGCTTCGCTGGAGCCGCCCAGCAGCGAGCGCAGCCGGCGCGATCGCGCCGGCGGGCGGAACTGTTGCGGATTGTGCGTCCGTCACGGCCAAGCGGAAACCCCGGAACCGCCGCGGGAATGCGGCGACCATTCCGCCTATCAACTATTCGTTAAGATTTGGTTGGGTGCGCCATCGTCGTTCCGGGGCCGGGCAGCGAAGCGAGCGAACCCGGAACCTCGAGATTCCGGGTTCGCGCTTACCGCGCGCCCCGGAATGACCATTGGGTCAATTCAGATTGATATTGAATTCGTAAGCGCGGTCGCCGCCGACCAGCGTCAATTTGAGCGCCGCGCCTTTCGGGTTGGTGCCCGGAGGCACGCCGTCGAGCTCGAAGGCGAAGCGCTTGACGCCGGGCGGGCTGTTTTCGACCAGTTTCGGAACCGGCAGTCCCCAGTCCGGCGTCGGTCCCTCGACAAACAGGTTGATCTCCCTGGCGTCGGGGCTGACCACGTCGACCAGCACGGTGGATTTGCCGTCGCGCTTGACGTCGCGGATGGTCAGCGGGTTGGGATCGCCGACATTGGCCGGTTTCGGCACCGTGTCCAGCGCCGCGAACAGCGTGCTGTCTTCGGTGCTCGCCACGCTGGTGAAGGGCAGCTCGGCACTGGCCTGGACGGGAATGCAGAGCTTTTCGCACACCGCGTAGTTGATATCGGCGCGCAGCGTCACCGGCTTGTCGGCATTTTTCGCCACAATCCGCAGCGGCAGCACGATCTCGTCGTGATAGCCCATCGAATGGCCGCCGGCGCCGTCGTCGAACTTCGAAGGCGCCGGCCACAAAACGGTCACGGCTTCGATATTTTCCGATTTGGAGAAGTCGAAGCGCGGCGGCACGCCGGAATCCCCGGGCGTCCGCCAGTAGGTCTTCCAGCCCGGCTGCAGCTGAAAGGCGATGCCGCCGAGCAGCACCGCGCCGCTGCGCGATCCCGCCAGCAGCCGGACCGCGGAGTGTCCGTCGCGCTGCCAGGGCGAGGCATCCTGGGCGCGGGCCTCGATCGCGAGCGACGATGCAAATACGGTGGCGGCGAAGCCGAGCGCGGCGCGCATGGGAACTATGACGGTCATGAGACGTCTTTACCGCCAAGCGCGGCGGTAAACCATTGAATTGCTTGTGATGTATTTTCCAACGCCGGGCGAAGCTTGATTGACAGAATTCCCACCCAATATCAGGATGGGCAGCAACACGAGAGTCCTTTGCGGATGGACCCTGAAGGCAAAAGACCGAGGACAGTTCGCCGCGAAGCCGCCGGCATCGGCGACAATTCGTCCGAAGGCGGCTATCTCGACGGCCAGCTTCTGATCGCCATGCCTGTGATGGGAGACCCGCGCTTCGAGCGTTCGGTGATCTATCTCTGCGCGCATTCCTCCGAAGGCGCCATGGGCATCATCGTCAACCGCCCGGCGGGCAGCATCGACTTTCCCGAATTGCTGGTGCAACTCGATATCATCAAGAAGGCCGACCAGATCAAGCTGCCGGAAAACGCCGAGACCATGAAGGTGCTGAAGGGCGGTCCGGTCGAGACCGGCCGCGGCTTCGTGCTGCATTCGAGCGATTTCTTCATCAAGGATGCCACCTTGCGGATCGACGATGGAATTTGCCTGACCGCGACCGTCGATATCCTGAAAGCGATCGCCCGGGGCGCCGGTCCGAAGCACGCGATCCTCGCGCTCGGCTATGCCGGCTGGGCGCCGGGACAGCTGGAAACCGAAATCCAGGACAATGGCTGGCTGCATTGCGACGCCGATCCGGATCTGATCTTCGGCGGCGACGTCGAGGAAAAATACAGCCGCGCGCTGCGCAAGATCGGGATCGATCCGGGCATGCTGTCCAACGAAGCCGGGCACGCGTGAGCAGAATCCGTCGTTGCCAGGCTTCCGCCTTCGCTAGGGCTTCGGCGGACCGGCACCGATGACCCGCGAAGCGTTAGCGTAGACGGGTGATCCGGCAACCCATCCCCTGGCGAACCAGCACTTCATGAAGATTGATGGATACGCGGGTCAAGCCCGCGTATGACGAGTTGTGTCCTGGCGGTCTACTCCGCCGCCTGCTGCTTAACCGTCGGCTCGGTGCCGGCCACCGTGGCGCGGCGCATGTCGCGCGGCTGCGACTGGTCGTAGCGGCGGACGCGGTGCATGGTCTGGCGGTTGTCCCACATCACGAGGTCATGCAGCGTCCATTTGTGGACGTAGACGAATTCCGGCTGCGTGGCGTGCTCGGTGAGGTCGCGCAATAACAGCCGCGCTTCCGGCACGGCTCATGCCGAGAATCGCGCCGGCATGCGACGACAGATACAGCGACTTGCGGCCGTGCACCGGATGGGTGCGCACCAGCCGCTGCAGCACCGGCTTGAACATCTGTTTTTCTTCCTCGGTGTAGTCGAGGAAGCCGAGCGAGCCGCGCGAATACATCAGCGAGTGCTCGCAGATCAAATCCTCGATCTCGGCCTTGGTCTCGTCGTCGAGCGCGTCATAGGCGGCGCGCATGTCGGCGAATTCGGTGTTGCCGCCCTTGGGGTTCACCACGCGCGCCGACAGCAGCGAAAATTTCGCCGGGATCGGGCGGAACGAACTGTCGGAATGCCACAGGCAGTTGCCGAGGTTGAACAGATGGGTGCGGTGGTCGCGCGGCAGCGGCTTGCCGTCCTTGCCGAGGTTGGAGACGTCGTTCAGCCCGGAGGTCAGCCGGTAATCCTCCTTCTTGGTGACGGTGCCGCCGCGCGCGTTCTCGCGCTGGCCGAAATTCAGTGCGAACGCCAGTTGCTGCTCGTCGGTGATGTCCTGGTCGTGGAACACCAGCACGGCGTATTTGTCCATGCCGGCTTCGATCGCGCGGGCCTCGTCTTGCGTCAGCGGCTGCCGCAGATCGACGCCGCTCACTTCGCCGACAAAGTGCGGATGCAACTGGCGGATGGTCACGGGCATGAATGCTTCTCCCTGATGTTCTTGCTTGCCGAAAAAGCTACTCCGGCGATGGGCGATGTCAACGTCCCAAGACGCATGCGGTACACACATCCTGTCATGCCCGGACTTGATCCGGGCATCCATCAATCTTCGCAAGAAGGTCTTTCGAAGAAGATGGATTGCCGGGTCGAGCCCGGCAATGACGCAGAGGGCAATAGCCGATCAGGCGTTCCGCGCCATCAGCCCGCCATCGACCGGAATGACCGCGCCGGTCAGGAACGAGGCCGCGGGCAGGCACAGACTAAGCGTCATGTGGGCGACTTCTTCGGGGTCGCCGTAGCGGCCGAGCGCGGTCCGGCGTCTGGCGTAGATCGCCTTGTGCTCGTCGCTGATCCGCGCCGTCATGCCGGTGGTGATCGGCCCCGGGCAGATGCAGTTGACGGTGATGCCGTCGCGGCCGAGTTCGACCGCGAGCGAACGCGTCAGTCCCGTCACGCCGGCCTTCGCCGCCGAATAGGGGCTGTGCAGCGCGGTGGCGCCGAGCGCCTCGGTGGAGGCGATATTGACGATGCGCGGAGATTTCGATTGGCGCAGGTATGGCAGCGCGGCGCGGATCACGCGCTGGTGCGCCGTCAGCATCACCGCCAGGCCCTTGGCCCACGCCTCGTCGTAGCCGTCATCGTCGATCGCCACCCGCACCGAAATGCCGGCATTGTTGACGACGATATCGAGGCCGCCGAAATGCCTGGCGACGTCGTTGACGACGGCCGTGATGTCGTCGCGGTTGGCGACATCGAGCCTCCAGGCTTTTGCGATTCCGCCCCTGGCCGCGATCGCGGCGGCGACGGCTTCTGCGCCCTCCGGCGGAAAAATCGGTGACCGCGACGTTGGCGCCCTCGGCGGCGAACACGCGCGCGGTGGCGCGGCCCATGCCGCTGGCCGCGCCGGTGACGAGAACGGTCAATCCCTTGACCGAGCGGCTGAGCTGTTTGAAATCGGACATGCGTTTCTTCCCGGCGATATCTGCTGCTATGCTTTCGGCGCAAACCAAATTCGAGGGTTGACGATGAACGAACTGGATTTCAGCGGCAAGCAGGTTCTCGTGGTCGGCGGCTCCAGCGGCATCGGCAACGGCATCGCGCAGGCCTTCCGGGCCAGGGGCGCGCGCGTGCAGGTCTGCGGCACCCGGGCTCAAGCGGCCGATTATTCGCCCGCCGAGGGATCGCAGCTCGAGGGCCTCGATTACGCGCAGCTCGACGTCAGCGATCCCAAGGCGATCGACAACTTCAGGCCGGCATTCGACCGGCTCGATGTGCTGGTGCTGGCGCAGGGCGCGGTGATCTACCGGCGCGGCGAATTCGAGATGGCCGGTTTTCGCAAGGTGCTTGAAGTCAATCTGATGAGCCTGATGGCCTGCGCCGGCAAATTCCATGACATGCTGGCCGCGAGCAAAGGCTCGCTCATCATCGTCAGTTCGACCGCCGCCTTTCATTCGACCAAGGGCAATCCGGCCTACAACGCCTCGAAGACCGGCGCCATGGGGCTGACCCGGACGCTGGGCGAAGCCTGGGCCGAGGACGGCATCCGCGTCAACGGCATCGCGCCCGGCCTGGTCGATACCAAGATGACAAAGGTGACGACGGCGAATCCGAAGCGGCTCGAAGGCGCGATCGAGCGGATTCCGCTGAAGCGGCTGGGCACGCCGGCCGACATGGCGGGCGCCGCGCTGTTTCTGGCCTCGCCGCTTTCCTCCTACATCGTCGGCCAAACCCTCGTGGTCGATGGCGGCCTCATTCTGTAAGCGCAGGAACCGGAACGGGCCTCAACGGTTAGCTCCCCGACAATTTCAGGGAGTAAGCGCGATGGACAAGGATCGGATTGCCGGCTCGGCCAAGGATTTCGCCGGTAAAGTCGAGGGCGCCGCAGGCGATATCGCCGGCGACGCCAAGACCCAGGCCGCGGGACGCGCCCGCGAGGCGGCAGGCACGGTGCAGAATTTGTATGGCCAGGCCAAGGACGCCGCGCGCGACGCTACCGATGCCGCCGTTAGCTACGCCAAGGATGCTTACGAGAACAGCGGCGACACGTTCCGCGACGGATCGCAAGCGGTCGCAAAGAAGGTGCAGGACAATCCGCTCGGTTCGCTCCTGATCGCGGGCGGCATCGGCTTTGCGCTGGCGCTGTTGATGACGCGCCCGCCGCGCCGGCCGCCGCCGCGCTGGCGGTATTACGGCTGAGCGCCCGACAACGTCATTCCGGGACACGCGTCTACGCGTGGACCCGGAATCCAGAAGTTTGACGAGATCTAGCGCACGAGATTCCGGGTTCGCGCTGCGACGCGCCCCGGAATGACGATGTTGGGGTTACCGCGCGAAAACGCCCGGCGCCGACGCCGACCGTCCGACATTACCCGGCGGGCGCGGGACGTTGGGAGCGCGCGCGGCTGGTGGCGGCGGCGGCTTGCGCGGCGCGTTGCCGAAGCTGAAAAAGTTCCGCAACGACGGCGTGCTCGATTGAGCCGGAAGCGGCGGCTTCTTCGGCTTCAGCGGCGTGGCCGTTGTGCCCGGTGTGCCCGGTGCGGCCACCGTTCCATCCGGCGCAACGGAAGCCACCGGCGTTTCGCCCTTGGCCTGTTCGCGTCCGACCTCGCGGCGCGGCCAGGCAAAATCGTCGGCGCGGCCGGCGGGCGGCGCCAGCGGCTCGCCCTTGACCAGCGTTCGCGCGGCGAGCGCATCGACCGCGGCCGGGCGCGAGCCGGGGCCGCCGAGCAATTGATCGGTGCCGACGGAGGAGGCCACCAGCGGCAGGATCGGTCCCGCCAGCGGGCGCGGCGCCGGCTGGCCGGGCAGCGCATTGGCGTCGGGCGTCGCCGGTTCGGTCGGCAGCGCGATCGGCGCGGAACGCGCGGCCAGCAGCCGGGTGATCTCGCGCTCGACATAATGGGCGAGCTTGCGCGCGCCGGGCTTGGTGAAATACACGCCGTCGTAGGAACGCAACTGGCGGATCTGGCCTTCGAAGTCCGGGCCCTGCTGCAGGAAGCGGCCGGCTTCGTCGACAAATCCGTCCCAGACATCGACATAGGTGATGCCGGCCTTGCCGGCGGCGTCGCGATACAGCGAATCCAGGAACAGCATGTCCGCCGTCGCCTTGGGGCCGCGCACCGCGGGCAGTCCGACCCACAGCACCGGCACGCCCTTGGATTTCAGGACGGCGATCATCTCCTCGATCTTCTTGCTGTAGAGTTCGACCCAGCGTTCCTCGCGAAACTGATAGAGGCCGTTCGGCGAGCGCGTGCTCTTCTCCGGCGCGATGATCGGCGGCGCGTCATTGTCGGCGGCATCGTCCGGGGACAATTCGGTATCGACCGGTTTGTCCTCGGGCTTCGCGGCGGCGTCGGCTGCGCCATCCGGCTTGGCTGCGGATTTTTCGGCAGGCTTGGCATCGGGTTTGGCGCGGGCGTCTTTCTTGTCGCCCTTTTTGTCGGATGACTTGTCGGATTTGTCGGCCGCCGGCTCGCGCATCGCCACGCGGTCGTCGAGTCCGAGCATGACGACGATGGCGTCCGGCTTCTCGGTGGCGAGGATGCCCTTGGCCGCGGCGGCCCAGTCGGCCGGCTCGCCCTTGGGCTGATATTTGATGAGGCCGGAGACGGTCTTGTGCTTGCGGATCACGCCCATATCCGGCTGATCGGCATAGGCGTCCTCAAGACCGTAGGCGAGCCAGTCCGCCATGGCGTCGCCGAGCACCAGCACGTTGCGCTCCGGCACGGTCTCGCGCTTCTCCGGTGGCGGCGCCTTGGAAAAATTCTGGACCTGCTTCGGCGCCTGCTGCTGGAATGGCGCGAACAGATCGCCGCCGAACCAGCCGCCGCCGGATCCGCCGCTGCTGCGGGGCTGCGGCCGCGACCAGCCGCCGAAATTGAAGAACTGCGCGGATGCCGGTCCGGCGAGCCCGACCAGCAGCGCAACCGCGACCGCCAGCGCGATCAGCGGGCCGGTCTCGGTGAATACCCGGAAAAAGGACTTCGGCTTTTGCATGCGCATCGGACGTAAGTGGGGACCAGGCGGTCGCTATACTAGCGGAATCAGGCCGCAAGCGGGCAGATTCTCCGCCATAAACCGGGCATCGGCCGCCGCCGTCAAGGGCGCGGCGATAACGTCGGTTCTCAGGGTTAGCGGGCTCAATTGGCCCGGAATCACCGCCCCCGCAGCCGTTCCAGCACGTCCGAGGAGGCAAATCCGTCCGCAGGCGCCCCGATCGAGGCCTGGAAGCCGCGCAGGGCCTGCCGGGTCTGACCGCCGAGCTGGCCGTCCGGGACGCCGCGATAGAAGCCGCGCTGCGCCAGCAGCTGCTGCAGTTCCAGCCGCTCGGCCCGCGACAATTCCCGTTCCTGCCGCGGCCAGGGCTGCACGAACGGCGCGCCGCCGCGCAAACGGTCGGCGAAATGGCCGATCGCCAGCGCATAGGCCTCCGCCGGGTTGTATTTCATGATCACCCGGAAATTCTGCAGCATCAGGAAGCCCGGCCCTTCGGCGCCGGCGGGCGCCAGCAGATAGGCTTTCTCGGCCGGATGCGGGAACGGCTGGTCCGCCGGCGCGCTGTGATGCCGAGATGCTCCCACTGCGCGATCGTCATCGCCTTCGCCCGGTCCGCCAGCATGTAATTGAAGCCCTGCGGCACCACGACCTCGTAGCCCCAGGTCTGGCCGGTCTGCCAGCCGTCCTTCTTCAGGTTGTTGGCGGTGGAGGCGATCAGGTCGGCGGGATCGTCGACCACGTCGCGGCGGCCGTCGCCGTCGGCATCCACCGCGTAGCGCTTGAACGCGGTCGGCATGAACTGGGTCGGGCCGAACGCGCCGGCCCAGGAGCCGCGCATCTGCTCGGGACGCAGATCGCCGTGGTGCAGGATTTCCAGCGCCGAGAGGAACTCGTCCCTGAAATATTTCTGGCGGCGGCCGATGCAGGCCAGCGTCGCGGTGGATTGCAACACGCTGCGATCGCCCATCTGGGTGGAGTAATTCGAACTCGATGCCCCAGATCGCCGCGATCGCATAGCGGTCGACGCCATAGGCCTTTTCCACCGCGTCGAACTGCGGCTTGTATTTGGCGAGGATCTCGCGGCCCTTGGCGAGGCGATTGTCGTTCACCAGAATGTCGAGATAATCCCAGATCGACTTGGTGAATTCCGGCTGCGAATCCATCAGGTCCATGATGCGCAGATCGGGCGTCAGCCCCGCGGTAAAGCGCTGGAAGCTTGCTTGCGAGATGTTGCGGCGCGCGGCGTCGGGCCACATCGAGGCGACGCAATTGATCGAAATTCGCCGCCGCTTCCCGGATCGCGGATGCGGTCATCAGCGGATGGCCGGAGGCGCCGTCCTCGCCGCTCCAGGGCAGGCGCTGCGCCGGCTGTGGGCGCCGCTTGCGCCTGCGCCACGGTGCCGGGCCGCTGACCTGACGGCGCGGACTGGCCGCCCCTCGAAAGCGAGCCGGTGAAGATGTTGTCGAACAGGCTAAGGGGACCGCCGCCGCCGGAGGACTGCGCCCGCGCCTCGCCGCACGCCACGAGCGCCGCCGCAACGATCACCGCGCTGGTTCGCCCTCTCACCCGATAATCCCGTCCGTCGCGTCATGTCCTACCCGCACTGCCTGAACATCATCCCGCTTTCAGGAGGCCTTGTCGCGGTTTCCAACAGCTTAACAAAGCGGTTTTTTGTCGCTGAATTTCCTGCCCCGGGAGGGTAAAGCCCATCACACATCCGCCTTTGTTCCCGGCTGCAAACCGGCTACCAACATGCGATCAAACGCGTCATCCGCACGCTCTCTCGAAGGCACCCCGACAGCCCCATGAAAATCCGCAAAGCCGTCTTTCCGGTCGCCGGCCTCGGCACCCGCGTCCTGCCCGCCACCAAGGCGATGCCGAAGGAAATGCTGACCATCGTCGACAAGCCGCTGATCCAGTATGTGGTCGACGAGGCCAGGGAGGCCGGCATCGAACATTTCGTCTTCGTCACCGGCCGCAACAAGGGCGTGATCGAGGACCATTTCGACCGGATGTACGAGCTCGACGCCACGCTCGAGGCGCGCGGCAAGAAGGCCGAGATGGAGATTCTGGCGCGCGACCAGCCCGAAGCCGGCGCCATGAGTTTTACCCGGCAGCAGGCGCCGCTCGGTCTCGGCCATGCGGTGTGGTGCGCCCGCGACATCGTCGGCAACGAACCGTTCGCGGTGGTGCTGCCGGACGAACTGGTGCTGAATACGCCGGGCTGCCTGAAGCAGATGATCGAGGCCGCCGGCAAGCTCGGTGAAAAATCCAACCTGATCGCGGTGGAAGAAGTGCCCGCGCACCTCACGCATCAATACGGCATCTGCGGCGTCGGCAAGCGCCTCGGCGGCAACATGTTCGAGGTCGACGGCATGGTGGAAAAGCCGCCCAAGGGCACCGCGCCCTCGAATCTCTCGATCACCGGGCGCTACATCCTGCAGCCGGAAATCTTCAAGATCCTGCAAACCCAGCAGCGCGGCGCCGGCGGCGAGATCCAGCTCACCGACGCCATGATCGGCCTTGCCAAAACGCAGAGCTTCTACGGCGTCGAATTCGAAGGCGAGCGGCACGATTGCGGCTCGAAGGCCGGCTTCCTGCGCGCCAATATCGCCTTCGGCATGGCGCGCGCGGATCTGCGCGACGGCCTGCGCGAAGAGATGAAGAAGTATCTGGGGAAGTGACGGCAAAAGCGTTACGCTTTTGCTGTCATTCCGGGATGGTGCGTAAGCACCAGACCCGGAATTCGCATCGAGATTCCGGGTTCGATGCTTTGCATCGCCCCGGAATGACGGTTCCTAGGCCGCCAGCGAAAGCCTGGGGATGCTGGCCAGCACGGACTGGTTGCGGCCGCCCGCCTTGGCGGCGTAAAGCGCCTTGTCGGCGGCTTGCACCAGCACCGACCAATCCATGGCGGCGGTAGGCGTCAGGCTCGCGATGCCGATGCTGACGGTGGTGACCGTCGGGCCGTCGGACCACCCCTGAACTTTCAGCCGGATCGCTTCGGCTACCCCCACCGCTTCCGCGGGCGAGAGCCCCGGCAACAGCACGGCGAATTCCTCGCCGCCGTAGCGCGCGGCGCAATCGCCGGCCCGCCGCACCGAATCCGAAATGCAGATGCCGATGCCGACCAGCACCTGGTCGCCGGCCTGATGTCCGTGCGTATCGTTATAGGATTTGAAATGGTCGGCATCGATCATCAACAGCGAGATCGGCATCTTTTGGCGCGTGGCGCGCCGCCACTCGGCCTCGATCTCGGCATCGAATTTGCGCCGGTTTCTCAAGCCGGTGAGCGCGTCGGTGGTCGCCAGCTCCTCGAGCTTGTGCTCGGCGCGGGCGCGGCGGCCGATTTCGCGGGCGAGGAACATCGTCACGGCGAGCACGAAGCAGATCAGCGCCAGCATGATCGCGCCGATCCGGGTCGCCTCGGTGCGCCACAGGCTGAGAATGCTGCTCCAGGTCTTGCCGACCAGAACAACCAGCGGCCTTGTGCCGTCGCGCCAGATGAACAGTCGCGGTTCTCCATCCACCACGCCAGGCCCCGAATATGAGCCGCTCGGCCGGGACAGCGCCCGCATCACGCCGGGCAGCTCGCCGACGTTCTTGCCGATGATGTCGAGGTCGAATGGCCTGCGCATGATGACGGTGGCGTCCTGGCGCAGCACGGTGATGGTGTCGTCCGGGGCGAGATTCAGGCGGCCGAACAGTTCGTGAAAATAGCTGAAGCGGATCGAACCGGCGACCACGCCGAGAAAGCCGCCGTCGGGGCCGGTGATGCGCCGGCTGAGCACGATCGAATAGGCGCCGTGATGCAGCATCGGACGGCTGATGAACAGGCCGGCGTCGGGCTGGTCGCGATGAATCTGGAAGTATTCCTCGTCGCCGCGATGCTCCGGAACCGGATCGAGCGTCGAGGCATCGATGGTCAGCCGTCCCTGCGCGTCGAATACCTGGATCGCGCCGAAATGTTTGGCGGTCGCGGCATGATCGAACAGGATGAGATGCCGGATCGGCTTGCTGACGTCCTTGATCTCGGGCGCCACCATGTTGTTCGCCACCGCCTGCAGCGAGAGGTCGTAAAGCTCGACGTTGCGGCTGATGTCGGCGTCGATGCTGGAGGCGAGGTTTTCCAGGGTCTGGCGCGCCAGCTCCTCCTCGCCGCGGCGCATGTCGAGCAGGACGCTGGCGCAGATCGCGGAGAAGCCGATCACGGTGGCCACCGACGATGCGATCAGCAACTTCGCTGACAGCCGCCAGCGCCGTCTGGCCAAGCTTGTGCGCCGTCCGAATGGCATTCGTTCGCTCCCGACCCTTGAGATGCGCCTTCAGTAGTTGCTGCCGGCTTAAATGACAGGCAACGGTGTGCTAATGAGTTAACGATTGGTTGCCGAAACCGCGCCAATGCCTCGCAACCGCATGACGGTTTCAGGCGCAACTATCGCCGAGAGAACAAGTGAACGACTACGACGCGCTGCGCGATTATCTGAAGAAGCAGAAGCTCCCCGAATTCGTGCTGAGTTTCGAGCAGATCGAGGAAATCATCGACGCGGCGCTGCCGCGCGCGGCGCAGCGCGCCTCGTGGTGGGAGACCTTGCGCAGCCCCCAGGAAAAGATGCCGCAGCGCGAGGCCTGCCTCGCCGGCGGCTACATCGCCACCCGGCAGGCGGACGGCAAGAGCGTGCGGTTCAAGAGGATGAAGTAGGGGCGCTACGGCGCCTCACCGCCGGTGTCGTCCCGGCGAACGGCGGGACCCACGCCGCGGCGGTTGCGAGAGAGGCGCTGCCCGTTGCTTTCCTTGCCCGCGCGTCGCAGCAACGAAGATTTGGGACGTTCGCGGGGACGACGCTCAGCTCGCCGCCTCGAGCCGCTCTTCGGTCAAAAGCCGCATCGCGGCGTCGGCGTCCATCGGCTCGCCGAAGGCAAACCCTTGCGCGTATTCGCAGCCGAGCTGATAGAGCTCGACCGCGTCGGAATCGGTCTCGGCGCCTTCGGCGACCACGTCCATGCCGAGGTCGTGGGCGAGCGCGATGATCGATTTCAGGATCACCGGCCGCGTGCCGCGGCTGGTGGTGCGCACGAAGGACTGGTCGATCTTGATGGTGTCGAACGGGAAGCGCTGCAGATAGGCCAGCGAGGAATGGCCGGTGCCGAAATCGTCCAGCGACAATCCGGTGCCGAGTTCGCGGATCCGCGTCAGCATCTGCGCGGCGTGTTCCGGGTTCTCCATCACCAGCGATTCCGTCAGTTCCAGCTTCAGCGTGCCGCGCGCCACCGACGAGCGCGACAGCACGGTGCGGATATCGTGGATCAAATCGTGCCGCAGCAATTGCCGCGACGAGACGTTGACGCTGGCGAAGATCGGTTCGCGCGAGCGCATCGCGCGCTGCCAGATCGAAAGCTGCCGGGCGGTCTGGTCCAGCACGAACATGCCGAGGTCGACGATCAGGCCGATTTCCTCGGCGATGGCGATGAATTCCACCGGCGACATCCGCCCGAGCTTTGGATGATCCCAGCGCGCCAGGGCCTCGAAGCCGGCGATCGAGCGATCCTCCAGCCGCACGATCGGCTGATACAGGATGGTGATTTCCTCGCGCTCGATGGCGCGGCGCAATTCGCTTTCCAGCGTCAGCCGGTCGGTTTTTCGCGCGCGCATCGCGGGCTTGTAGACGTCGATGCGGTCGCCGCCGATCCGCTTGGAATGATACATCGCAAGCTCGGCGTCCTTGATGATCTCGTCGGACAGTTGCGTCTGCGGATCGGAGAGCGCCAGCCCGATCGAGGCGGTGAGGAAAATCTCGCGGTCGTTGAAGGCGATCGGCGCGCGGATGGTCTTGCGGATGGTCTCGGCGAAGGCGGTGATGCGCGCCGGGTCCTGTTCCGACATCAGGATCAGGCCGAACTGGTCGCCGGCGAGCCGCGCCAGCGTGTCCTGCGGCTTCAGGATGCGGGTCAGCCGCCGCGCCAGCGTCAGCAGGATGGAATCGCCGACCGCGATGCCGACGGAATCGTTGACCTGCTTGAAGCGGTCGAGATCGATCACCATCAGCGTCGGCCGCAGGTTCGGCATGGTTTTGGCGAAATTGGCGACCGCGCCCAGGCGGTCGATGAACAATTTGCGGTTCGGCAGGCCGGTGAGATTGTCATGCACCGAGTCATGGAGCATGCGCTCCTCGGCGTTCTTGGTCTCGGTGACGTCGGTCAGCGTGCCGACCACGCGGGACACTTCGCCGTCGGAGCCGACCACCGGGCGCGCTTTCAGCGCGAACCACATGAAGTGGCCGTCGGGGGTGCGTGAGCCGGAAATCCTGCACCAGGCGCCCGCGGCGCTGGTCGAGCACGCTGTCGAGGGCGGCGCGGAAACGGTCCTGATCGAGCGGATGCAGCACCTCGAGCCATTTCGCGGCCGGGCCTTCCAGCGTGCCGCGTTTCAGGCCGAGCAGGGCTTCGGTTTCGGGACTGGTGAACACCTTGTCGGCGGAGACGTCCCAGTCCCAGATCAGGTCGCCCGAGCCGGTCAGCGCCAGCGCGCGGCGCTCGACGTCGGAGACGACGCCCGTGGTCGCGCCGCCGCCGGCAAAGGCGTGCTGCATGACCGTAAATCCGATCAGCATCACGATCAGCACGAGACCGCCGAGCAAGGCCGGGCCGACGATGTCGTTGGTGACGCTGCCCGCCACCGTCATGCCGGCCGCGATCACCCAGACCACCAGCAGGAACCAGGTCGGGATCAGAAGCACCGCGCGGTCGAAGCCGTGGGTCGACAGATAGACGATCAGGGCAAAGCCCGCGAAGGCGATCAGGACCAGCGACATCCGCGCGATGCCCGAGGCGACCGCCGGATCGAACAGCGCCAGCGCCACCAGCGAGCCGAGGAAGGCCAGCCAGCCGACGGTGATGTGGGAATAGCGCACATGCCAGCGGCTGAGGTTGAGATAGGCGAACAGAAACACCAATAGCGTCGCGGCCAGGATCGCTTCGCCCGCCGCGCGCCAGACCCGCTCGGCGTTGTTCGACATGTCGAGCACCTTGCCCCAGAAGCCGAAATCGACGCCGATATAGACCAGCACCGCCCACGCCAGCGCGGCGGCGGCGGGAAACATGATGCTGCCCTTGACCACGAACAGGATGGTCAAGACCAGCGCCAGCAGGCCGGAAATGCCGATCACGATGCCCTGGTACAGCGTGAACGAGTTGACCTTGTCCTTGTAGGCGTCGGGCTCCCACAGATAGAGCTGCGGCAATTTATCGGTGCGCAGTTCCGCGACGAAGGTGATGACGGCGCCGGGATCGAGCGTGATGCGGAAGATGTCCGCGGTGGCGCTCTCCTGACGCTCGGGACGGTCGCCGGTCGATGGCGTAATGGTCGCGATGCGCGACAGCCCGAGGTCGGGCCACAACAGCCCGGACGACACGATGCGGTAATGCGGTGCAACGATCAGGCGGTCGAGCTGGTCGTCGGTGTTGTTGGCGAGCGCGAACACCACCCAGTTCTGTCCGCCTTCGCGGGCGCGCACCTCGATGCGGCGGACGATGCCGTCGGTGCCCGGCGCGGTGGAAACCTGGATGCGGTCGGTGTCGCTGCGCTGATGATCGAGCACCGCGGTGAGGTCGATCGCAGGCGCGTCACTGCGGACGCTGACGGCGTCGATCGCTTGCGCCGGTTGCGCGCCGGCAAGAATCATGAGGCCCAGCACCAGCGGCGCGAGGCACCTGATCAGACGCAATGTCAGTTCTCCGCGATCAACGAACGTAACCGGGCGAAGCCACCGCCCGGCGTGGCCGGATAAATGACATGAAAGCGAAGGAAATCAAAGGGTTTCCGGTCGCGCTTCGCTCGCGAGCGTTAAACCGCCAACACAATTTTGCCAATATGTTCGGAGGTCTCCATGCGCCGGTGCGCGTCGGCGGCCTTTTCCAGCGGGAATGTGCTGTCCATCAGGGGTTTTACGCGCCCTTCGCGCAACAGCGGCATCACCCTGGCCTCGATGGCGGCGACCATCGCCGCCTTATCCGCATTGCTACGGGGTCGCAGCGTCGAGCCGGTATGGGTCAGCCGTTTCACCATCAGCTTGGCAAAATTAACGTTTGCCTTGGGACCGCCGAGAAACGCGATCTGGACCACGCGGCCGTCGACCGCGGCGGCGTCGTAATTGCGCTCGATGTAATCGCCGCCGACCATGTCGAGAATGACATTGGCGCCCGCGCCGCCGGTCGCGGTCCTGACCTCCGTGACAAAATCCTCGGTCTTGTAGTTGATGGCCCGGTCGGCGCCGAGCTTCAGGCAGGCATCCGCCTTGTCCTTCGATCCGACGGTGACGATCACGTGGGAGCCGAACGCTTTTGCCAGTTGGATCGCCATGGTGCCGATGCCGGAGGAGCCGCCATGGATCAAGAGCGTCTCGCCCGGCTTCAGCCCGCCGCGTTCGAACACATTGTGCCAGACCGTCATCAGGGTTTCCGGGATGGCGCCGGCCTCCAGCAGTGACAGAACAGGCGGCACCGCCATCGCCTGGGCATCCTGTGCGATGCAATATTGCGCGTAGCCGCCGCCGGCCACCAGCGACATCACCTTGTCGCCGAGCTTGTGCCTGACAGCGCCCGCGCCGAGCGCCACCACTTCGCCGGCGATTTCGAGGCCGGGCAAATCGCTGGCGCCGGGCGGCGGCGGATAGGAGCCGGAGCGCTGGGCGACGTCGGGCCGGTTGACGCCGGCGGCTGCGACCTTGACCAGGATTTCGCCCGGTCCGGGAGCGGGCACCGCACGGGTCTCGGGCAACAGCACCTCAGGGCCGCCGGGCTTGCTGATGCCGATGACGGTCATTTGCGCGGGCAGCTTTTCCATGATTTGTCCTTGCGAAACGCTTCAGGATTGGAGCGGCACTCTGCTTAGCCAGCCGCGCTGCGGCTGGCAACCGCCTCTGGGCGCCGAACACGGAGGGCAAAGGCATGGCCATCGAGGACGACGACAAACCGCGGAAGAAAGTCACCCACGAGATCGGGCAGGACCTGTCGCTGCTTGTCGGTCGAGGAACTGGCCGAGCGCATCGCGCTGATGAATTCGGAAATCGAGCGGCTGCAGGCCGCGATGACCAAGAAGCGCGCCTCCAAGGACGCGGCCGACAGCTTTTTCAAGTCGTAGAGAAGGAAGCCCGCGTCGCGCGCCGGACAAGCGAGCCCAGCGAGCGGGACCGATGACGCCGTCGTCATGCAGCGATGCAGTTGCCAAGCGCTGGTTGCGAATCGCTGCGATGCCGGGCATCCACGTCGTCGCTCGGCTGTCAAGGGGACGACGTGTTCGCCGGGACGACCCGTGCCATGGCGGTAGCCGCACTCGGCCAATGGCCGACATGGCAAATGAAAGCTGAAAATAATCGTTCGTTTACGATCGATTAAGCTTTCTCATCTATGACTTGAATTGTCCTCGTTTGGACACCGAGTGGCTCCTGTCCACTCTGTTTGACGCCTCCCTGTTATCAACTTCAAAAGCCGCCGGAAACGGCGGCTCTTTTTTTGGCGTCTCCGTCACCTCGCTGGAAACCATAATAAGCCTTGCGGCTGGACTCCCGGCCGCAGGCGCGCAATGATTTGTTCATCATAAGCCCGGCGCGTTTTTAAAGCCGGCGGCGTAACCAGTGGCGTGAGGCGTTAACCATGTCGGACCGTTCGCAAGGCGACACAGCTCTCGTACAATTCAGCGAGCGGCTTACCAATTCCGCGGCGTTCGGCACCCTGTTCCGCGAAGGCATGGACCTGGTCGAGGAGACCGCCGCCTATCTCGACGGGGTCGGCCGCACCGAAGCCAAGGCGCTCGACCGCGCCGTCAGCCTTACTTACGCGACCGAAAGCATGCGGCTGACCACCCGCCTGATGCAGCTGGCCTCGTGGCTGTTGCTGCACCGCGCGGTGAAGGAAGGCGAGATGACGCTGACCCAGGCCAACCGCGAAAAGACCAAGGTCAAGCTCTCCGCCGCCGATCCCGGCCCGGACGAGATGATCGAAAAGCTGCCGCAGCAATTGCAGGACCTGATCGCCCGCTCGATGGCGCTGCAGGTGAAAGTCCGCCGCCTCGATGTCACCATTCACGCGCCGCCGGCCGAGCGCGCCGCGATCGGCAATCCGCTGGTGCCGCAGCTCAACCGCCTGAAGGCGGCGTTCGAGCAGTAAGAATCGTCATTGCGTAGGAGCGAAGCGACGAAGCAATCCAGCTTGCTTGTGGCTGTGGATTGCTTCGCTTGCGCTCGCAATGACGGTGGGCGAATGAAAAAACGCCCCGGTGAGCCGGGGCGTTTTTCGTATCTGCCTCGAAAGGAGAGGGCCGGGCCTTCAATCTTTCTTGAGGAAGCCCGAAAACTTCTTCTGGAACCGCGACACGCGGCCGCCGCGATCGAGGATCTGCTGGGAGCCGCCGATCCAGGCCGGGTGCGACTTGGAGTCGATATCGAGGTTCAGCTTGTCGCCTTCCTTGCCCCAGGTCGAGCGCGTCTGGTACTCGGTGCCATCGGTCATGACGACCGTAATCATATGATAATTCGGGTGAATTTCGGCTTTCATGGCATATCCTTCGGCGCGCCGGCGCCCGTCTTTCGATGCTGTGGGGGACGGATTTGGGCCGCTCTATAACGCTTTAGGCCCCCCAAAACAAGCCGGGTTTCTCCCCCAGATTCTAAGGATTTGCCTCTGGTGGCGGCGCGGCCTATCTGGGGGTGGCAAATCGATGGGTCGAGATCTCATGAGCGCAGTGGAACGGCTTGAAGACCGGCGTGGCGAAACGCCGCCGCGGCGCGATGCGGAGCCATCGCAGACATCCTCCATCGAAGCGCAACTGACCGAGCCGCCGGCCAAGCGCGGCGCGGCTGCGTCCGCTGCTGGCGCTGGCGCCTTATGTCGCGCGCTACCGCGGCCGCGCGTTTCTCGCCTTGATCGCGCTGACGGTCGCCGCGATCACGACGCTGGTGGTGCCGATCGCGGTGCGGCGGATCATCGATTTCGGGTTCTCTCCCGAAGGCATCGCCCTGATCAACAGCTACTTCGGCGTGATGATCGCGGTGGTCGCGGTGCTGGCCGGCGCCAGCGCGTCGCGATACTACCTGGTGATGACCATCGGCGAGCGCATCGTCGCCGATCTCCGGCGCGACGTGTTCGCGCATCTGATGTCGCTGTCGCCGGCGTTCTTCGATTCCGCGCGCTCGCGGCGAACTGATCTCGCGGCTGACCGCCGACACCACCCAGCTCAAATCCGCGGTCGGCGCCTCGGTCTCGATCGCGCTGCGCAACCTGATGCTGTTCATCGGCGCCACCGCGATGATGGTGATCACGAGCCCCCGGCTTTCCGGCTTCGTGCTGCTGGCGATCCCGGTGATCGTGATTCCGCTGGTGGCGTTCGGGCGCTGGGTGCGGCGGCTGTCGCGCAACGCCCAGGATACGCTGGCGGAGGCGACCGCCTACGCTTCCGAACTGGTCGGCGCGATCCGCACCGTGCAGGCCTATACCAGCGAGCGGCTGGCGAATGCGCGCTTCGGCGGCGAGGTCGAACAGGCCTATGAAGCGGCGCGCACCTCGACCCGGGCGCGCGCGGTGCTGACCGCCATCATCATCTTCATCGTCTTTGCCAGCGTGGTGGCGATCCTGTGGATCGGATCGCACGACGTGCTGACCGGCGCCATCAGCCCGGGCCGGCTCGGCCAGTTCGTGCTGTATGCGGCGTTCGCCGCCGCCGGCCTCGGCCAGCTCAGCGAGGTCTGGGGCGAGGTCTCGGCCGCGTCAGGCGCCGCCGAACGGCTGTTCGAAATTCTGCGCGTCAAATCGGCGATCGCAGCGCCGGCCTCGCCGCAGGCCATGCCGGTGCCGGCGCGCGGCGACGTCGGTTTCGAGAATGTCAGCTTCGCCTATCCGACGCGGCCGGATGCGATGGCGGTCGACGGCGTTTCGCTCTCCGTGCGCGCCGGCGAGAAGGTCGCGATCGTCGGCCCCTCGGGCGCCGGCAAGAGCACGCTGTTTCACCTGCTGCTGCGGTTCTACGATCCGGCGACCGGGGTGATCTCGTTCGACGGCGTTCCGATCAACGCGGCCGATCCGCGCGAGCTGCGCTCCCGCATCGCGCTGGTGCCGCAGGAGTCCGTGGTGTTCGCCGCCAGCGCGCGCGAAAACATCCGCTTCGGCCGGCCCGACGCCACCGATGCCGAGGTCGAGCGCGCCGCCGATCTTGCCCACGCCACCGAATTCATCCGCCGGCTGCCCGGCGGCTTCGAGGCGCAGCTCGGCGAGCGCGGCGTGACGCTGTCGGGCGGCCAGCGCCAGCGCATCGCGATCGCGCGCGCGATCCTGCGCGACGCGCCGCTGTTGCTGCTCGACGAGGCGACGTCGTCGCTCGACGCGGAAAGCGAGACGCTGGTGCAGACCGCGCTGGAGGAATTGATGCGCCACCGCACCACGCTGGTGATCGCGCATCGGCTGGCCACCGTGCTGTCCTGCGACCGCATCATGGTGATGGATCAGGGCCGCATCGTCGAGCAGGGCACCCACGCCTCGCTGGTCGCCGCCAACGGACTCTATGCCCGGCTGGCGCGGCTGCAGTTCGAGGGGGTGTGAGGCCGTCGTCAGCGCCGTCACTCGTCGTCATCGCGACATCGGATCCGCGAATGCGAGTCCGATCAGACTTCACGAGAATCCTGCGGCGTACTGGATTGCTTCGCGGTACGACGCCTCGGCAATGACGGCGAACCGCTCACGCCTTCCACTCCATCTTCAGCACCGGCCGGCCCGAGGTCGGATTCACATCCTCGCCGGCATGCACAAAACCGTTGCGCTCGTAGAAGCGGATGGCGCGGGCGTTGTCCTTGTTGACCAGCAGCGTGATGCGCTCGGGCGACAGGCGTTTTGCTTCGTCGACCAGCGCGTCGGCGAGTCTCCGAACCCCAGTGATCGGGCGCGACCACCAGCTGATCGAGATAGCCTGACGCGTCGATGGTGACGAACCCGACCAGCGCGCCGGCCTGCTCCGCGACGATGATCGCGGCCTCGGCACCAGTTCGTTGCGCCAGCGCTCGCGCCACCAATTTAGCCGCGCGCGGCAAAATCGATCGAAGGATAGGCCTGCTGCCAGGTCTCGAGCCACAGCGCGATGGCGGCGTCTTCGTCCTCGGCGCGATAGGGGCGCAAGTGGAAGGGAGCGCTCATTAGGGTGCAGTCGTCATGCCCGGACTTGATCCGGGCATCCATCTACTTCGGAAGAGTCTTTCGCGATGGATTGCCGGGTCGAAGCCCGGCAATGACGAATTGCTGGATCTTTGCCACCCTTACCGTTCCGTCAGCTTCAGCTCGATGCGGCGGTTGCGCTTGTAGGCCTCTTCGGTCGCGGCGGTATCGAGCGGCTGGAATTCCGCAAAGCCGGCGGCGACCAGCCGCTGCGGCGGCACGCCGAGCGAGACCAGATACTGCACCACCGAGATCGCGCGCGCCGACGACAATTCCCAGTTCGACTTGAACACCGGGCTGTTCAAGATCGGCCGCACGTCGGTATGGCCGTCGACCCGCAGCACCCAGGCGATCTCGGCTGGGATCTGCTTGTCGAGATCGATCAGCGCGGTCGCCAGCTTGTCGAGTTCGGCGCGGCCCTCGGGCAACAGCAAGGCCTGTCCGGTGTCGAAAAATACTTCCGACTGAAAGACAAAACGGTCGCCGACGATCCGGATGTCCGGCCGGTTGCCGAGAATGGCGCGCAGGCGGCCGAAGAATTCCGAACGGTAGCGCGACAATTCCTGCACCCGCTGCGCCAGCGCGACGTTCAGGCGCTGGCCGAGATCGGCGATCCTGCTTTGCGATTCCTTGTCGCGCTTCTCCGAGGCGTCGAGCGCTTCTTCGAGCGCCGCAAGCTGGCGGCGCAGCGCGCTGATCTGCTGGTTCAAGACCTCGATCTGCGCCAGCGCGCGCGACGATACCTGCTTTTCGGAATCCAGCGCCTTGTTGAGTTCGTTGGCGCGGCCGGCGGCGTCGTTGCCGGCGCCGGCGAGGCCTTCATAGAGCCCCTTGACGCGATCGCGCTCGGCTTCCGCCGACGCCAGCCCGGCGCGCAGCTGCGAGAGCTGGTCGTCGAGATTGAGCTTGCCGAGTTTTTCCAGCGACAGCAGATCGTTCAGCTGCGCGATCTTGGCGTTGAGCTGCTCCAGCGCCTTGTCCTTGCCGGTGACCTCCTGCGACAGGAAGAACTGCACCACCAGAAACACCGACAGCAGGAACACGATCGAGAGCACCAGCGTCGACAGCGCATCGACGAAGCCCGGCCAGTAGTTGAATCCGGATTCGTTGCGGCGTGCACGGGCGAGGGCCATTGAGCTTCTCTCCTTCATATCTCGGGGCGTAGCGTCTGTGTCCGAAAGCCGCAAAGCCGGCGTTTCGCAGATGCATGCCCGTGCCGCGTCGGCAGTCTCTTCTCGGGCTGGCGCGCGATCCGCTCGAGCAATTTCTTGATCTCGCGGTTCTGCTCGCCCTGGCCGTCGGCCCATTCGCGGATCATCTGCTGCTCGGTCCGCATATGCGCGACCAGGCCCTGGATGGCTTCGGCGAGATTGGCCATCGCCGCCGTGGTGCCGCGGCTGGCGCCGCCTTCTTCCAGCGTGAGCCGCAACCGCTCGACCGCGGCCTGAAGTTCGCCGCCCGGGCCGCCGGTGCCGTCGCCGGAATATTCGCGCACCGTGGAGGCGAGCCAGTCTTCGAGGTCGGTATAGAAGCGGTTCTGCGCCTGGCTCGATTGCAGATCGAGAAAGCCGAGGATCAGCGAGCCGGCCAGCCCGAACAGCGACGACGAAAACGAAATGCCCATGCCGCCGAGCGGCGCGGCCAGGCCTTCCTTGAGCGTGTCGAACAACGCGCCGGCGTCGCCGCCGACCTTCAGGCCGTCGATCACCTTGCCGACCGAGCCCACGGTTTCGATCAGGCCCCAGAAGGTGCCGAGCAGGCCGAGGAACACCAGCAGGCCGGTCATGTAGCGGGAAATGTCGCGCGCCTCGTCGAGCCGGGTGGCGATGGAATCCAGCAGATGCCGCATGGTCTGCTGCGAGATCGTCATCCGCCCGGTGCGCTCGCCGCCGAGGATCGCCGCCATCGGCGCCAGCAGCGTGGGGTGCCGCTCGATCGCGAGGCCGGGATCGGCGATGCGGAAATTGTTGACCCAGGCGACTTCCGGATAGAGCCGGATCACCTGGCGGAACGACAGGATGGTGCCGATCAGGAGCACCGCGCCGATCAGCGCGTTGAGGCCGGGATTGGCGAAGAAGGCCATGATGATCTGCTTGTAGAGCACGACCGCGACCAGCGCGCACAGCACCAGGAACACCAGCATCCGCACCAGGAAAATCCGCGGCGAGGACAGTTTGGTCAGTTCGATCTCCATCGCGGAGCGGGAAGAGGGGCCTGAAGGCATTGCCGGTGTCATCCGTTGCGAGGGAACCGCTTTGCGGGCCTCAATATGGCACAGCGGGGCCGAGAAAAAAGGCCGGTTGCGGTCCGCGTGGGGAGAATAGGGGAACTTCGGCGTGAAACCGGGCTTGGAGGGCTTGCGGAACGGCTTCGCGAGGCGACCCGCCGCGGCGAAGCTCACGCCGGCATCTGGATTACTTGAGCCGGTAGGCCGCGTGACAACCCACGCATTGGGCCGTGATTTCCGCCAAGCCGGCAAACACCGGCTTCAGATCGCCGGTACGCCCGGATCCTGCAGCAAACCGGCCTGGATTGCAGCGTAGTTCGCGAATGCGGTGTTTTTTGCCGCTGATATCAGCGATTTCACATGACCTTGGTTCTCGAAGCGCTGGCCGGGATCGCAATCTCGCTTTCGGTCGCCGGAACGATGCCCGGATGCCGCGCAGCGGCCATTCCGGCCGGGTAGAACCCATCTGGACGTTCTCGGTGGGGGCAGATGGAGGCCGGCGGCGAATGGGGCGCCAGCCGTGATCGGATGATGACGGCAAATCGTGCCGCCAGGCAGCTCGAGCCCTTACTTCCCCAGCGGCTTCAGAATCTTCACCAGCTCGGCGTGGATGAATTCATTGCCGCAGATCACATTGCCGGTCTTCAGCGGGTCGTCATCGCCTTCGATGCCGCTGACGATGCCGCCGGCCTCGCGCACGATGATCTGCCCGGCCGCCATGTCCCACGGCTGCAGATTGCGTTCCCAATAGCCGTCGAAGCGGCCCGCCGCGATGAAAGCCATATCCAGCGAGGCCGCGCCGAAGCGGCGCAGGCCCGCCACCCTGGCCTGAATTTCGGTCAATTCAGCCCGCGACAGATCGAGGTCGCCGCGGCCCATATGCGGCAGGCCGCAGGCGATCACGCAATCGGAGAGCTTGCGCCGGCCGGCGACCCGCAGCCGCTGATCGTTGAGGAAGGCGCCCTTGCCGCGCTCGGCGATGTAGAGCTCGTCATTGGCGGGATTGTAGATCAGGCCGGCGATCACGGTGCCCTCGCGCTGCAGGGCGATCGAAATCGCAAATTGCGGGATGCCGTGCAGGAAATTGGTGGTGCCGTCGAGCGGATCGACGATCCAGGTGTGGCTCTTGTCCTGGCCTTCGCGGATGCCGCCTTCCTCGCCGATGAAGCCATAGCCCGGCCGCGCCTTGCTGAGGTCGTCGTAAAGCATCTGCTCGGCGCGCTTGTCGGCGAGACTGACGAAATTGGCGGGTCCCTTCAGCGACACCTGAAGGTTCTCGATCTCGCCGAGGTCGCGCTTGAGGCTGCGGCCGGCGCGGCGCGCGGCTTTGACCATGACGTTGATAAGGGCTGAATGCAGCATGATCTCGGCTTGTAATTGATGTGTCGACGGTGGAAGTGCGCTCCCTCTCCCCGGCTGGGAGAGGTCAGACCGGGAGTGGGTTGCCCTGCGGGGGTGTCGCCGTCAAGGGCGGATCATTTGGTGCCGAGCCATTTGCGCGCGGCGGCGTCCACCTTGGCGCGGTCCTCCGGGCTCAACCGGGCCAGCGCCTCGTCCAGCATGGGGTCGCCCTTGCCGGCGGTTTTCGCCACCAGGTGCCATTTGAGGCCCTCGATCTTGTCCATCGGCGCGCCCTGGCCGGTCACCAGCACGCGCGCGAGGCGGTTTTGCGCGATCGGACTGTTTTGCCTGGCGGCCTTCCGCAACAGCGCCACCGCGGCGACTTCGTTCTTCGGCGTGCCGGTGCCGTTATACAGCGCGATCGCGTATTCGACCTCGGCATCGACATTGTCGGCCAGCGAAGCCGCCTGCAAGAGCCGGACCGCTCTTTCGACGTCTTTGGGGACCCCGGTGCCCTCCTTGTAGAAGGTCGCGAGCGCGTATTGCGCCTCCGAATTGCCGGCGTCGGCGGCGACACGAAACAGTTCCGCCGCGCGTTTGACGTCCTGCGGCAGCGTCTGTCCGTCGAGATAGAGCAGCGCCAGATTATAGGCCGCCTTCGGGTTGCCGAGCTTTGCAGAGGACGCCAGCAGCTTCACCGCATCCTCGCGGTTGGGCGGCCCGCCGCGCCCCTCCAGACGCATCATCGCCAGTGCGAACATGGCTTCGCGGTCGCCGCCGTCGGCGGCTCGCTTGTACCAGTCGGCGGCCTTCGCATAGTCGCGCTTGACGCCCATCGCATTGGCGTAGAGTTCGCCGAGCATGGTCATCGCCTTGGGATCGCCGGTCTCCGCGCGCTTGCTGGCGAGATCGAACGCGGTCTTGTACATGCCGCGCTGATAGGCGCCGTACACCAGGTCGAGATTGGGATCGTCGGGGGCGGGGGCCGGCGTGACGGTCGCGGTCGGCGCCGGAGTTGCCTCCGGTTTCGGCGTGGCCGCGGGGCTTGCGGGTTTCTTGGCGACCGCGTGCGGTTTCGCGTTCGGCTTCGCCGCCGGTTTGGCGGGCGTTTCAGCGCCGGGAGGCGCCAGCGAGATCTGCGCCACGGCGCCGGCCGTCCCCATCAGGCAGCAAGCGAAGATCGATATGGGACGCAGGAGCTTCATTGCCGGCGCTATCCCTGTCCGGCTTCGGCTTTTCCGGGCACCGCCGCGTGCGCCTGCCTGATCGCCTGCTCGACGTCGACCAGCGCCGCCGCCGCGCCGCGCGGATCGGCCCAGATGAAATCGCCGACCAGGACGAAATCCGCGCCGGCCGCCGCGAACTCATAAGCCTCCTCGCGCGAGGCCGCGAAGCCGACGCAGGGCGGCTCGAACAGTTCGGCCCACCATTGCAGGCGCTCGGCGATCGCCTCGGTCGAAGGCCGCTGCCCCGTCGCATCGGGCTCGCCGAACAGCACGTAATCGGCGCCCAGCTCGCCCGCGGCCATCGAATCGTGCCGCGTCGCCAGTCCGCCGACCCCGGCGATGCGGTCGGGTTTCAGCGAGGGCAGCGCTTCCTCCAAGGCCGCAATGCCGGTCAGATGCGCGCCGTCGGCGCCGGCCCGCGCCACCAGTTCGACATGACCGTCGAGCAACAGCGCCGCGCCGCTATCCTGGATCGCCGGCGCCAGCGCCTTGACCCGCGAGATCATGGTGCGCTGGTCGACAGGCTTCAGCCGCACCAGCACCGCGGCGATGTCGGCGGCGGCGAGTAGCCCCGGCAGGCTTGCGAGCAGCGGCGCAGGATCGTCCACCACCGGCGTCGCGAGATAGAGACGCGGCACGGGGCGCGGGGGAGCGGGCTTGGTGGCCAATCTATGCCGCCTTCTTTTCCAGGTCGGCCTTCCACTCGCCCCTGGTCGCCAGCGAATTCATCCGCGCGCGGTGGCTAAAGGCGCGCTGGCCCGCGGCCACGTTCTCGGCCTTGCCCGACCACGCCTTTTGCGGCGCCGCCTGCAGCGCGCGGCCGTAGGAGAAGGTGAGGCGCCAGGGCAGGCCGCCGATCCGGTTCATGGCGTCGAGATGCGCGGTGGCGTCCTCGTCGGACTGGCCGCCGGACAGGAAGGCGATGCCGGGCACCGCGGCGGGTACGCAGGCTTTCAACAGCCGGATGGTCTTCTCGGCGACTTCTTCCACGGAGGCCTGCTTCGGGCATTTCTTGCCTGATATCGCCATGTTGGGTTTCAGGATCATGCCTTCCAGCGCGACGCGCTGGACCCGCAATTCCTGAAACGTCTTGTTGAGCACGCGCTGGGTCACCTCATAGCAGCGGTCGATATCGTGATCGCCGTCCATCAGGACTTCCGGCTCGACGATCGGAACGATCTGCGCGGCCTGGCACAGCGCGGCGTAACGCGCGAGCGCGTGGGCATTGACGTGGATCGCGGTCATGGTCGGGATGTTCCGGCCGCTGCCGATATCGATCACCGCGCGCCATTTCGCAAAGCGCGCGCCGCGCTCGTAATATTTCTTCAGGCGCTCGGCGAGCTTGTCGAGGCCGACGGTGACCAGTTCGCCCGGGCAGTTCGGCAAGGCCTGGGTTCCCTCGTCGACCTTGATGCCGGGGATCGCGCCCGCCTGCTCGATGAGCTTGATCAGCGGCGTGCCGTCCTTGGCGTTCTGCCAGATGGTCTCGTCGTAGAGGATCACGCCGGAGATGCACCGGCTCATCGCCTCGCCGGAGCGGAACAGCATTTCGCGGTAGTCGCGGCGATTGTCCTCGGTCGAGGCCACGTTGATGGCGTCGAAGCGCTTCTTGATCGTGCCTGACGATTCGTCGGCGGCGAGGATGCCCTTGCCCGGCGCGACCATGGCGAGAGCGACCTTGTTGAGATCGGCGAGATTCATCGATGCCTCCTCCAGAGCGGATACGTTTTGCGAGTCAAACTAGACGGTTCTCGGGCAATACCCAAGACAGCTCGGCCCAAGAAAATCTGGCCCGAGAAAGCTGGCGCGGCAGAGCGAGGCCGGCCCGCCCGGGAGCGGGCGGCCGGTCATGCGACTTTCGGATCAAGCTCGCCCTTGACGTAGCGCTTCGCCATCTCGGCCGTGGTCAGAACCTTCTTGATCTTGCTGGCCTGACCCGCGGTGTTGAATTCCTGCAGCCGCTGCTTGCAAAGCCTGGTCATCGCTTCCATCGCGGGCTTCAGGTATTTGCGCGGATCGAATTCCTCCGGATGGTCCTTCAGCACCTTGCGGATCTGTCCGGTCATCGCCATGCGGTTGTCGGTGTCGATGTTGATCTTGCGGACGCCGTTCTTGATGCCGCGCTGGATTTCCGACACCGGCACGCCCCAGGTCGGCTTCATCTTGCCGCCATTGGCGTTGATGATGTCCTGCAGCTCCTGCGGCACCGAAGACGAGCCGTGCATCACCAGATGCATGTTGGGCAGCTTGCGGTGAATTTCCTCGATCACGTTCATGGCGAGGATGTCGCCGTCCGGCTTGCGGGTGAATTTGTAGGCGCCGTGCGAGGTGCCCATGGCGATCGCCAGCGCGTCGACTTTTGTCTCCTTGACGAACTTCACGGCCTCGTCCGGATTGGTGAGAAGCTGGTCGTGCGAGAGCTTGCCCTCCGCGCCGTGGCCGTCCTCCTTGTCGCCCATGCCGGTCTCCAGCGAGCCCAGCACGCCGAGTTCGCCTTCCACCGAAATGCCGCCGAGATGGGCCATGTCGGTGACCTTCCTGGTGACGCCGACATTGTAGTCCCAGTCGCCGGGCGTCTTGCCGTCGGCCTTCAGCGAGCCGTCCATCATCACCGAGGTGAAGCCGGCCTGGATCGCCGTCATGCAGGTGGCGGGCTCGTTGCCGTGATCGAGGTGCACGCAGACCGGAATCTGCGGATAGATTTCGGTGACCGCGTCCATCATGTGCTTGAGCATCACGTCGTTGGCGTAGGACCGCGCGCCGCGCGAGGCCTGGATGATCACCGGCGCGTCGAGAGAGGAGGCGGCTTCCATGATCGCGAGCGCCTGCTCCATATTGTTGATGTTGAAGGCCGGCACGCCGTAATCGTGTTCCGCCGCGTGGTCGAGCAATTGACGCAACGTGATGCGACCCATCTTTTCTTTTCTCCGCGTTGGGGCCGATAGCCCGTTATTAAAGCTGGCGTATCCTCAAGACTTCGACGCCCGGCAGCGGTTTGCCTTCCATCCATTCGAGAAACGCGCCGCCCGCGGTCGAAACATAGGTGAAATCGCCTGATACCCCGGCCTGGTTCAGCGCCGCCACCGTGTCGCCGCCGCCGGCGACCGAGATCAGCTTCTTCGCTTTGGTCCTATTGGCCGCGTGCTTCGCCGCCACCACGGTGCCGTGGTCGAACGGCGTCATCTCGAAGGCGCCGAGCGGGCCGTTCCAGACCAGCGTCGCGGCGTCGTCGATCGCGGCGTGAATCCGCGCGATCGATTGCGGGCCGACGTCGAGGATCATGCCGTCGGCGGGGATCGCGTCGAGGCCGTAGGCCTGCGACGGCGCATTGGCGGCGAAATGGTAGGCGACCACGGCGTCGACGGGCAGGATGATCGCGCAATTGGCGGCTTCCGCCTTCTCCACGATCCGCAGCGCGGTCGCCGCCAGATCCTTCTCCGCCAGCGACTTGCCGATGCCGACGCCCTGCGCGTGCAGGAAGGTATTGGCCATGCCGCCGCCGATCACCAGCGCGTCGACCTTGCTGACGAGGTTTTCCAAAAGATCGATCTTGGTGGAGACCTTGGCGCCGCCGATGATGGCGATCACCGGCTTGGTCGGGGATTCCAGCGCCTTGGCCAACGCGTCGAGTTCGGCCTGCATGGTGCGGCCGGCATAGGCCGGCAGCCTGTGGCCGAGGCCTTCGGTCGAAGCATGCGCGCGGTGCGCGGCCGAGAAGGCGTCGTTGACCCAGATGTCGCCGAGTTTTGCCAGCTCCGCGACGAAGGCCGGGTCGTTCTTTTCTTCTTCCTTATGGAAGCGGGTATTTTCCAGACACAGGATGTCGCCGTCCTTCATCGCGGCGACGGCCTTTTGCGCGGCCTCGCCGATGCAGTCGTCGGCGAAGGCGACCGGCTTCTTGATGACCTGCGACAGCGCGGCTGAGACCGGCTTCAGCGATTCCTTGGGATCGCGGCCCTTCGGCCGGCCGAAATGCGCGAGCAGGATGACCTTGCCGCCCTTGCCGGAAATCTCGGTGATGGTCGGCGCGACGCGTTCGAGCCTTGTCGCGTCGGTGACGCGGCCATTTTCCATGGGCACGTTGAGATCGACGCGCAGCAGCACGCGCTTGCCCTTCACGTCGACGTCATCGAGGGTGCGGAATGTTTTTGTCATGCTACGCGTCTCGCAGGCTCATCGCTTCGAGACGCCTCGCTACGCTCGGCTCCTCAGGATGACGGTTTCGTCCTCATGGTGAGGAGCCGCCTCGCCGAGTCCCGACCATGACGGTCACAAATTTCTTACAGCAGCTTTCCCATCGCGACGGCAGTGTCGGCCATGCGGTTCGAAAAACCCCATTCATTGTCGTACCAGGCCATCACCCGCACCAGCGTGCCGTTCTGCACCTTGGTCTGGTCCATGTGGAAGGTGGAGGAATGCGGGTCGTGGTTGAAGTCGATCGAGACGTTGGGCGCGGTGGTGTAGCCGAGGATGCCCTTGAGCTGCTGCTCCGAAGCGCGCTTCATCGCCTCGTTGATTTCCTTGGCGTCGGTCTTGCGCGTAAGCGACGATCTTGAGATCGATCACCGAGACGTTCGGCGTCGGCACGCGGATCGCGACGCCGTCGAGCTTGCCCTGCAGTTCCGGCAGCACCAGGCCGATCGCCTTGGCCGCGCCCGTGGAGGTCGGGATCATCGACATCGCCGCGGCGCGGCCGCGATAGAGATCCTTGTGCAGGGTGTCGAGCGTCGGCTGGTCGCCGGTATAGGCGTGGATCGTGGTCATGAAGCCGGTCTCGATGCCGACGGTGTCGTTCAGCACCTTGGCGACCGGCGCCAGGCAGTTGGTCGTGCAGGAGCCGTTGGAGACGACCAGATGGTTCTTGGTCAGCGTGTCGTGGTTGACGCCGAAGACGATGGTCGCGTCGGCGTTGTCGGCGGGCGCCGACACCAGCACGCGCTTGGCGCCGGCGGTGAGATGCGCGGAGGCCTTGTCCTTGGCGGTGAAGATGCCGGTGCATTCCAGCGCGATGTCGACGCCGAGCTCTTTCCACGGCAGTTTTGCAGGATCGCGCTCGGCGGAAACCCTGATCTTGCCGTTGCCGACGCTGATCGAATCGCCATCGACCGTCACGGTGCCGGGGAAGCGGCCGTGGACCGAATCGAAGCGCAACAGATGGGCGTTGGTCTCGACCGGGCCGAGGTCGTTGATGCCGACCACCTCGATATCCTTGCGGCCGGACTCGGCGATCGCCCGGAGCACATTGCGGCCGATGCGGCCAAACCCATTGATTGCGACCCGGACTGCCATTCAACTTCTCCTCAAAGGTTCGAAAATCCCGTGTTTTGCGGCCGGTTTGGCCGATTTCTGGGCCGTTTCATGCCCTGAATGTTCTGACGCTGCAATGCATCATAATCCCTAATGTTCCGATAGCGCTACTTTGCACTCAGGCGCTTTGACGCAGCCTCGACCACGGCCTCGGCCGTGATCCCGAAATGCTGGTAGAGCGCCTTCGCCGGCGCGCTGGCGCCGAAAGAACTCATGCCGATGAAGTCGCCGTCCGGTCCGATCACCGCATCCCAGCCGAACCGCACCGCGGCCTCGATCGCGATCTTGACCGGGGCATTGCCGATGATCGCCTTGCGCCGCTCGGCCGGCTGCGCCAGCAGCAATTCGAGCGAGGGCACCGACACCACCCGGGTGGCGATGCCGCGTCCGGCCAGTTCCTTCTGCGCGGCGACGGCGATCTCGACCTCCGAGCCCGACGCAAACAGCGAAATTTTGGCCTCGCCTTGCGCGGCAACCAGTTCATAGGCGCCGTGGCTGCAGAGGTTATTGGCGTTGGCGACCGTGCGCACCGGGGTCAGGTTCTGCCGCGACAGCGCCAGCACCGTGGGACCTCTGGTGTTTTCCAGCGCCAGTTGCCAGCATTCGGCGGTCTCCACCGCGTCCGCCGGACGGAACACCCGCATGTTCGGCATCGCGCGGAGCGCGGCGAGGTGCTCGACCGGCTGGTGGGTGGGGCCGTCTTCGCCGAGCCCGATCGAATCGTGGGTCATGACGTAGACCACCGGCGTGTGCGACAGCGCGGCGATCCGCATCGAGGGCCGCGCGTAATCGGTGAAGCACAGGAAGGTGCCGCCCGCCGGCGCAAAGCCGCCATGGGCCGCGATGCCGTTCATGGCCGCCGCCATGCCCATCTCGCGGATGCCGTAATGGATGTAGCGGCCGCTGAAATCGCCGGGCTGCACTTCCTTCAGGCCCTTGGTGCGGGTGTTGTTGGACGGCGTCAGGTCGGCGGAGCCGAGCAGCAGTTCCGGCATCTCCGGCACCAGCGCCTCCAGCACCATCTCGCTCGCCTTGCGGGTGGCGATGGTCGGCGGCTCGGCGACGAGTTTTGCCTTCAGTCTGCGGATCGCTTCGCCGAGGCCCTGCGGGCGCTTGCGGTCGATCACCCGCCGGATGAATTCGTTGCGCAAGCCATCGGGCTTGGCCTCGAAGCGGCTGAGCCAGTCGGCATTGGCGCTGGCGCCCTGCTTGCCGACATTGCGCCAGGCCTGCAGTACATCGTCGGGAATTTCGAACGGGCCGTAATTCCAGCCGAGCGCCTTCTTGGCGCCGGCGAGTTCTTCAGGCCCGAGCGGCTCGCCATGGGCCTTCGAGGTGCCGGCCTTGTTCGGCGCGCCGAACCCGATGGTGGTCTTGCAGGCGATCAGCGTGGGGCGGTCGGACGCCTGCGCCTGCTTGATCGCCGCGGCGATGGCTTTCTGATCGTGGCCGTCGATCTGAAGCGCGTTCCAGCCATGGGCCTTGAAGCGCGCCACCTGGTCGACATTGTCGGTCAGCGTGATCGGGCCGTCGATGGTGATGCCGTTGTCGTCGTACAGGAAGATCAGCTTCTTGAGCTTCAGGTGTCCGGCAAGCGCGATCGCTTCATGGCTGACGCCTTCCATCAGATCGCCGTCGGAGCACAGCACGTAAGTGGTGTGATCGACGATATCCTCGCCGAATTCCGCCGCCAGCAGCCGTTCGGCCAACGCGGAACCGACTGAGAAGGCGACGCCCTGGCCCAGCGGGCCGGTCGTGGTCTCGACACCAGAAGTGAGGAAATTTTCTGGATGTCCAGGGGTCCTGGAATCGAGTTGGCGAAAATTCCTGATCTGGTCGAGCGTCACGTCTGCATTGCCGGTGAGGTACAACAGCGCATAGAGCAGCATCGAGCCGTGTCCGGCCGAAAGGATAAAGCGGTCGCGGTCCGGCCAATGGGGGTCGGCGGCGTCGAATTTCAGGAATTGCGTGAACAGCACGGTGGCGACGTCGGCCGCGCCCATCGGCAGGCCGGGATGGCCCGATTTCGCCTTCTCGACGGCATCCATCGAAAGGGCCCGGATCGCATTGGCCATACGGGAATGATCGACGCGCGTCATGATGAAAATCCGCCTGAAATGAGCCGCTTGGTGGCGATCCGCCGCGGGCGGACAGCCTCGAGACAAGCGTTTGGCAACGGGAAGCCGGGGCTGGATAGCATCTCGGTTCCCGGAGTCCAAGGCAATGAAACGCGGTCGAGGGACGAAAAGTTGCTTTGCGGTGCATAGCTTGCAAGCGGCGTTGCGCTAGCCTCGCTTGCCACGTAAATTTCACGCTCTAAAGGCTTGCCGAATCGCGAATTTTTCCGGCCCGGCGGCTTCAATCGAAGGTGCGCGTTGACTGCATGAGCGATCGCCCCGCCAACGGTTCGGGCAATGTCGAGCTCTCGACGGCCGATATCGACGCCGCGACGCGGCGGCTAATGGCGGCGCTCGAGGCGCTGGAAAGCGCGGTCGAGCGGCGGCGCGAAGCCGACCGCGACGAAAACGAGCTGGCAAGCCGGATCCAGGCGCTGGGCGCCGACCGCTCGCGGCTGGCCGACGAACTCGACGGATCGCTGGTGAAATCGCGCCGGCTGGAGCGCGTCAACCGCGAGATCGCCGAAAGGCTGGATGCCGCGATCGTCACCATCCGCTCGGTGCTCCACGCCGGAGAGGACTCATGAGCCACATCAACGTCACCATCAACGGCCGGCAATACCGGATGGCCTGCGAGGAAGGGCAGGAGGTGCGGCTCCTGAAACTCGCCGAGAGCCTGGAATCGCGGATCCAGAGCCTGCGCGGCAAGTTCGGCGAGATCGGCGATGCGCGCCTCACCGTGATGGCGGCGCTGACGGTGTGCGACGAATTGCTCGACGCCAACAATCGCATCCGCAACCTCGAGGAGGAACTCGGTGCCCTGCGCGACGTCCGCACCGCGGCCGCCGATCGCGCCAAGGCGACCCAGACCGCGGTGGCCAATGCGCTGAACGCCGCCGCCGAGCGCATCGAAAGGACCACGCAGGTCCTGAACCGCACCATCGGCGGCGGGGTGGCGATTGGTTGATACTGCGCTGACTCTGCCCTGACGGCGGAGGAAATAAGCGGAAGCGATATAGATCGCCGCTTGCTGCGAATTCGGGAATGCGCTCCAGTTACCCTCCCCTGGAGGGGGAGGGTCGCTCGCGCTCGGCGATGCGTAGCATCGTCCGGTGCGAGCGGGGTGGGGTGAGCCGCGAAAATGGTCTCAACATCGATTCGCCGGGCAGCAGCCAAACGACTACGCGCCAACACGACGCCCCACGAGCGCATATTGTGGCGTGCTCTGAAAGAACTGCCGGTGCACGGCACGCATTTTCGGCGGCAGGCTCCGATCGGTCCTTTGTCGTCGATTTCCTCTGCCCGGCCGCGCATCTCATCATCGAACTCGACGGCGGGCACCATAACGAGGGCGAGACTGCCAAGCGCGACCGTGAAAGGCAGCTTTGGCTTGAACAGGAGGGATATCGTGTCGTCCGCTTCTGGAATTCCGAGATCAGCGGTGACCTGACGGCTGTACTCGAACGGATTTATGTCGAGTTGCATGGTTCGCGGGAGGCGGGAGCCGAGCCAATGAAACACCGCCGACGCCGGTAGACTTTCACCCCACCCCGCCCGCACCGGACGATGCTACGCATCGCCGAGCGCGGGCGACCCTCCCCCTCCAGGGGAGGGTGAATAGGGCGCCATCCTTCGTCCTGCCTCGTTCAAACGAGTACATCGCCGGCGTTAGCGCTGGCGGTTTGGGGCAACCGTGGTTACATTGGCCTTGCGAAGCTGCGTCGCGCGTCAGGAGCCATATATCCCCGGGGCCTTATCGATCCTTCAGGGAACTGTCCCTGGCCGGGTCCGTGGATCCGGTCATATGGTGCCCACCTACTTTCGTAGGGAACTCCGGGATCGAGCGCTCCAACGGCCATCGCGGCTTCGCACTTTTGTTTTTTTGCCGCTGGGTTCATTGCCGCAGAATTCATCGAAGGCCGACCTCCGCGCCGCGGCGCTCGCCGCGCGCGATGCGTTGAGCGACAAGCAGCGCGCCGCCGCGGCGCAGGCCATCGCTCGGCGCGGGCTGCCCTTCGAGATCGCGCCCGGCGCGGTGATCGCCGGTTACTCGCCGATCCGCAGCGAAATCGATCCGACCCCCCTGATGCAGAAGCTCGCGGCGCAGGGCGCGCGGCTGGCGCTGCCGGTCATCACCGCGCGCGGCAAGTCGCTCATTTTCCGTGTCTGGAATCCCCGCGACCGGCTGCTGCCCGGACCCCTCGGCATCCTCGAGCCGTCGCCCGCCGCGCCCGAAATCGTGCCCACTATCGTGCTGGTGCCGCTGGCGGCGTTCGACCGGAGCGGCCACCGCATCGGTTACGGCGCCGGACACTACGACCGCACGCTGGCGCAACTGCACAAATCCAAAGGATTTGCGGCCATCGGCCTCGCCTTTGCCGCGCAGGAAGTTGACACCGTGCCGGCGCTGCAACACGACGTGGCGCTGGATTATGTGCTAACGGACACGGACGTGTTCGATTTCCGGAGTTCGTGATTTGCGCATTCTTTTCGTCGGTGACGTCGTCGGCAAGGCCGGCCGCGCCGCTGTCTCGGAACATCTGCCCGGCATGATCCGCGACTGGTCGCTCGATCTCGTCGTCGTCAACGGCGAGAACGCCGCCGGCGGCTTCGGCATCACGGAGGCGATCTACCAGGAATTCATCGACGCCGGCGCCGACGCCATAACCCTCGGCAACCATGCCTGGGACCAGCGCGAGGCGCTGGTGTTCATCGAGCGCGCCCCGCGGCTCGTTCGTCCGGCGAATTTTCCGAGTGGGACGCCCGGGCGCGGCGCCGCGCTGGTCGACACCAAAAACGGCAAGCGCGCGCTCGTCGTCAACGCCATCGGCCGCGTCTTCATGACGCCGTTCGACGATCCGTTCGCCGTCCTCAACCGCGAGCTCGAGGCCTGTCCGCTGCGCATGGCGGCCGACGCCATCGTGGTCGATTTCCATTGCGAGGCCTCCAGCGAAAAGCAGGGCATCGGCTTTTTCTGCGACGGCCGCGCCAGCCTCGTCGTCGGCACCCACACCCATGTGCCGACCGCCGACCATCAGATCCTCGCAGGCGGCACCGCCTACATGACCGACGCCGGTATGACCGGCGATTACGATTCGATCATCGGCATGCAGAAGGAAGAGCCGCTGCGGCGTTTTACGACGGGCATTCCCTCGGGCCGGTTCGAACCGGCCGGCGGCGCGGCGACCTTGAGCGGCGTCGCGGTCGAGACCGACGATGCCACCGGGCTGGCGCTCAGGATCGCGCCGGTGCGCATCGGCGGAAGGCTGGAGCCGACGCTGCCGGGGTTTTGGAAGAGTTAGAGCATGATCCGGAAAAGTGGACACCGGTTTTCCGAAAAGATCATGCTCAAATAAAAAGATGGAGCGGGACGAGTTTAGGTGGAGATGGCGCGGCGATTGATCATTCGTTCCTTTCCCATCGCTACTCCCGCGGCGAAAGTCGCCCGGTCCGGCAGGACGCTGGCATGATGACCGACTTGGCACGACATCAACTTGTTCTTTATTCCGCGACCGGAATTCAGCACTGACAGCAGCTTCACTTTGTCAGAATTGACGCAGGGTTATCTGGCCGGATGTTCGGATGACGTCCTGCTCGACATCGCGCATCGAAGTCCCGAAAAAGTGACAATCGGCAATTTGCATAATGCAGCCGTCGTCTTATAGGCTTCCGGCGGAAATGGACGTGCGGCGCAGTGCAACCTGCAATTGAATTGCAAGGAGCCGGCCATGAAGCGAACTCCATTCTCGATAATTTCGAGCATCGTTGTCTTGCTTGCCGTCTTGGGGGGCATGGCCCTCGCGGCTCAGGACCGATTTACGGTCAAAGTTCCGAACGGGCTCGCGTTTTCCGATTTCAGAGGATACGAAAACTGGCAGGATGTCGCCGTCAGCCAGACCGAAAATGGGTTGAAAGTGATTGCGGCAAATGACGCGATGATAAACGCGCATAGGCAAGGTGTTCCCGGCGCCGGCAAGTCTTTTCCAGAAGGCTCCAAGATCGTGAAGATCGAGTGGTCGTCGAAAAGGAATGCCAAGTCTCCCTATTTCGTGATGGTGCCGGACACGCTGAAATCGGTCTCGTTCATCGAAAAAGATACCAAGAGATTTCCGGACACGAATGGATGGGCATACGCCCAGTTTCTTTATGATGCCGCCTCCGACACGTTCAAGCCCAATGGCAACGACGCCAAATGCGGGTATGCGTGCCATACGACAGTCGCCGCAAGAGACTACATTTTCACGGCATATCCGAAGAGGTGAATGGCGGCATCCGTAAGCGGACCCGAAGCAAAGCGGAATAGCGCAGGGAAAAGCGGACGTAGAACTCTAAAGGCGGAATAGCGCTTGCCGCATCCGGCCAATCTACATTCCGGCGCAATACGCTGACGCCATTACGCCCTACATGCTGGTTTATTCGACCGCGCTGAAAGCGTTGAGCGAGAGGCCGCCTCAGGCTTGGCGGCCTTCCGTGGCGAGCGACAGGGCGGACAGGCCACAGCCTTAACCCGCCCTTGTCGCGACAAAAGGCGACAAGCCATTCAGTCTGCCGAACCATAGATCAGGACATCGACAGACGAACTTCCTGAGCCACCGCTGATCGCATCGGCGAAGACGGACAATTTTGTGCACGGACCTCGTATACGCTGGTGATGCTGCGAAAGTGAGGCTGCAACTGGAGCGTCAGAGCTGGCCAAGAGCTCGATCTACGCCTTCGCGTGCATCGATCTGGCGCGCCTTTGGTCTGCAACCGCATCGCGTCGAAACTTTCAAGCTCTCCACCGGGCCGTGTTTGCAGAATACGCGATATCGTCCCGTTCATTTGTCGCAGCCACAACCCGCTTCGTGATGCGTTCGAGAGAATGCCGGTGCAGCGTCCACCGCGCCCAACCCTGATTTCGAGCGGCCGACAGGTCGAGCGGAGAACCCACGATTGCAAACCGCACCGACTGGTGTCCGCGCGCTCGATGTGCAAGCTGGTGCCATCGTCCTACTCCTTGTTCCCACCCCCGGCGAATTCCACCACTCCGAGTATAGAGCGAACAGGCATACTTTACGTCATAGATCCGGCCAAGAACCGGTATGGCAGGCGATCCGCCGACCCGTTGGCATCTTCCGCTGCAGCGGTGCATTCTTGTTCAACTCAGCCGGATCGCGTCCGCGTTTCTTCGCACTGTTGACCACGTCCCCCACCGCGCGTTGATTTCGATCAACGCCGAAGTCGAATGCACCATGCTGGCCGATGTTCCAAGAGCCCAAACTGCCGAATGGACGAGAGCCGCGGCGGCGTCAGGCGCGCGATGCTGCATCGCACAGCGCACACAGAACTCGTAGCGCTCGGAATAGCGCTAGCGTATTCCGCCAATCCAATTCCGGCGCAATACGCTGACGCCATTGCGCCCTACGTACTACGTGTTCGTTTCCTGGCGTACCTGCACGTCGACAGAGCCAATTCCCTCAAGGTCAAAACGATAATTTGCGTCACCTTCCGGAAATACGGTCTTCATCACGCTTCCGGTCATCACGACCTGGCCCGCCTTCAGCCCCGTGCCCCGCGAACCCAGCTGTGTGGCAAGCCAGGCGACTGAATTGAAGGGATGCCCGAGGATGTCGCGGCCGTGCCCTTCGCCGATCGCAGCACCGTCTTTGGTTGCGCGCCCGAGCACGCCCTCCAGATTGGGCCATTTCGCCGCAAATGCCGACAGCACGATGCCGCCGTTCCAGGAATTGTCGGCAACCAGCGAAAGCACATCGAGGTTGGCATAGTCAGCGCTTCGATCGTCCACGAGTTCGATGGCGGCGCAAACGCCGTCGATGTGAGGCGCGATCATTTCGGCGGTATAGGGCGTCGCCGTGACCGGGACGTCCGATTTGATGCGAACGGCGATTTCAAATTCGAGGCCCAGCCGCCCGAAATCCGGGCGCCGGACGCTCGCTCCCGATTGAAACACGCGGCTTGCCAGCACGACGCCCGCGATCGGATGGTCGATCCCGCAAAACGCCTGCATCGGCGCCGACGTCAATCCGACCTTGTAGCCCACGGCGTCGCCGTACTGGCCCCGGAGCAGCGCGACGTATCTCTCCTGGATATCATAGGCGTCCGGGATCGTGGCGGGCCCGCCCAGTGGACCAAGCGGCTTGAACCGCATGTTGGCCTTGTGCTCCGCGAGCAGCTGCTCGGCTGCGCGGCGGGCCGCGATATCCTCCATGGGTTCTCTCCCTCTTTTAACCCTGGCGTTTACTTGTAGCGGATGTTCCCGGCATATCCAGCATGTCGCCCGTCATTTCCCGCTCCGCTGATTGCCCGACGGGCAAATCAGGTCGCTTTGTGATTGTGGCGTGTCCAGTCCTCTCCGAAAAAATATTTCCCTTTCGCGCTGGACCCCAAATCAAATCCATATCCATCGCCGTCCCGTCCCACAGAGGGGCGTTGCGCAACGTCATCAACGCGGGGCGGGATGCGGTGGACGCGGAGGGCGCTTCTGACGAGAGCGCCTGAGGCGGACGGCGAAGTCGTGTGGTCCTGACGCCCCGACGCTGGCGTCAAGTTCTTGAGAAGCAAGCTTCTCAGGGGCGACGGTGGCAAGAAAGCCCGGTCACCGGGGAGAGCGCGAAGGAAGCCGTTAAAACCATTGCGCGGGGAATGCCGGGTGATTCCGGTGTGACCTGACTAACGCGTGTGCGTTCTACCACTATCATTGCACACGCGGCTATCGGGCGCATCGGGCGCCCGGCATTCCCTGCGCCCTCTGTTTGGAGAGGGAGGGAATTCACAGCAAACCTCGGGCGACATGCGCGCGAGATCGCGAAGTCATGTCTTGCCGTCATTGCGAGGAGCGCAAGCGACGAAGCAATCCATACTTGCCTTGTTGCGCCATGGATTGCTTCGCTTGCGCTCGCAATGACGGTGTCAGTGTGTTTATCCGTTGCGCTCCCCTCCCTCCACGCGCCCTCGCGCGTGGCGGGGAGGGGTCGGGGGTGGGGGGTCTATCCGCAGTTTGAAATTCGAACTCGTATCCTTGTAGCCCGGATGAGCGAAGCGAAATCCGGGGCCGCTGCCCGGATTATTCCCGGATGTCGCTTCGCTCATCCGGGCTACGATACCGTCATTCCGGGGCGATGCGAAGCATCGAACCCGGAATCCAAGGATTCCCCGATGTGCAATTGCACATCTGAGGTTCGCGCTGGCGCGCGCCCCGGAATGACCATGTTGAGATTGCCGCCGCGCCTTGCGTCATTACGAGGAGCGACTTGCGGCTGTTTCAAAATTGAATCGGAAATTGTGCGGGTTGCGCACCGGCGGCCGGTTGGAGTCGGCGACGCCAGATCAAAGCTTGTAGGCGGTGCGGAATCCGCCCCAGTGCCGGCCATGGACGCGGATCGGCACGTCGATCTCGCGCATCATGATGGTTTTGCCGTTGCCCATGTCGCGGGCGTAGCTCTGGATCAGATAGGAGCGCAAATTGCGGCCGGCGGCGAGGCCGGCGGGATCGTTGAAGATGCGGCGGTTGCGGCTGTTGGCGGTATTCCAGGCGACGTCGCCCGGGCGTTGCGGATGCGAGTAGATCTTGTTGTGCACCGGCAGGTAGCCGTTGCGGTCGATCATCACGCAGAACACCATGCGCGGGTCCTTGGCGAGGAAAGCTTCCTGGAACGGCGGCAGCGCGCGATCGGCCCAGTCGAGAATCCGGGTGCGGTGCTGCACCGGGTTGGTGCCGGGGATTTCGACGTAGTTGTCGTCGAACATGTCGTCGATGGAGATGGCGCCGCTTCTGACCGCCGTCCTCGAAAATCCTGGTCAGCGCGGTGCCGGCTTCCATGGCGCGGGTGACGAATTCGGTGTTCTCGTCGTGGATCGACCACATCTTGTCTTCGATCTTTTCGCTCAACGCGGCATCCGCCGCCTCGAACCGCGCCTGCGCGCCGGCCTTTGAATGCTCCGTGATGCGGATCCGGCACGCGCCGACGCTCTCCAGCGTGGCGTTCGAGGCTTTCGTTCAGCGGCAGCCTCTCGGCGTCCGGTCCGCCGATCAGGATGCCTTCCATGGAGATCTCGTAGACCGCCGCCGTGACCGGGCCGCGGGCGGTCTGGATCTCGATTTTGAGATTGCAGGGCAGCCGTTCGCGCTTGAGCCGGTCTTCGCGCCCGTCCTGGCGCAGCAGCACCGCGCAGCGCGACTTCAGTTTCTGCGCGAACATGGTGACGGCCTTGCCGGCGTTGGCGACGCTTTCGCCGTGGGTCTCGGCCTCCTTGGTCGCGCTGTCGATCTCGGCGGCGCTGTCGCCGACCGTGACGATGAAGTGCGATGTGGTGGCGACGTTTTCGGACATTTCGCTGGTGGTTTCGTTCTGCACGGCCACCGCGCCGTTGACGTTTTCGAACACCGGGCGGATCGCCTCGATCGCCTGCGAGATCCGGTGCACCGCGTCGACCGAGCCCGCGGCGTCCTTCTGCAGCGCGTCGATCTTCTTGGTGATCTCCTCGGTGGCGTTCTGGGTCTGCACCGCCAGCGCCTTGACCTCGGAGGCGACGACCGCGAAGCCGCGCCCGGCGGAGCCTGCCCGCGCCGCCTCGATGGTGGAGTTGAGCGCCAAGCAGCGTGGTCTGGCGGGCGATCTGCGCGATCAGATTGACGACATTGCCGATGGCGGCGGAAGATTCCCGCAGGCGGTCGACATTGGCCTGGGCCTCGCGCGCGGCGGCGCCGGCCTGATCGGCGAGCTTGCTGGCGTCGCGCACCTGGGAGCCGATGCCTTCGGCCGAATGGGTGAACTTGTCGGCGGCCTGCGAGAACGTGGTCGCGGTGTCGTGCGCGGCGCTGGTGCGCCCGGTCAGGGCGTCGGTGCGCTGGCGGATGGTGGAGAGCGTCGCCGCCGTGGCCTCGGCGCCGCCGGCGACCGAATTGGCCGCGCGTTCGAGCTGGCGGATCATCGCGCCCAGTTCGAGTTCGAGCAGTTCGAGGATTTCCTTGGCGGAATCGCTGTCCGAAGCCGGGTGAGCATCGGCGGCGACCGCGGGCTTCGCCGCCTCGGGTTCGACGGCCGGCGTAGCCGGTTCCGGCGGACGCTTTCGAAACAAACCGAACGCCATGGGCCTCTCTCGGGTACTTGTAATGAGGCCGTCATCCTGGCATTCGGGCGTGAAGTCATGGTTAACGATTGCCTCATACGAAGGCAGTAGGACACTACCGACATACCGAAAATAGCCCGCAAATCTTTGATTTTGGCGGGTCGCCGGCCTATAAGGCCGCGCTTTCCACCCCATACGCCCGGACGAATCCCGAAAGAAACCGCATGGCCGGACATTCCCAGTTCAAGAACATCATGCACCGCAAGGGCCGGCAGGATGCCCAGAAGTCGAAACTGTTCGGCAAGCTGGCCCGCGAAATCACGGTCGCGGCCAAGATGGGCCAGCCCGATCCCTCGATGAATGCCCGGCTGCGCGCGGCGATCATCTCCGCCCGCCAGGAGAACATGTCGAAGGACTCGATCGAGCGCGCGATCAAGAAGGCGATCGGCGGCGAGAGCGAGAGCTATGACGAAATCCGCTATGAGGGTTATGGCCCGGGCGGCGTCGCCGTGATCGTCGAGGCCTTGACCGACAACCGCAACCGCGCGGCGTCCGACATCCGCTCCACCTTCACCAAGTCCGGCGGCAATCTCGGCGAAACCAATTCGGTCGCCTTCATGTTCGACCGCACCGGCATCATCGAATACGACGCCAAGGTCGCCTCCGACGACGCCATGCTGGACGCCGCGATCGAGGCCGGCGCCGACGACGTCGTGTCGAGCGAAAGCGGACATGAGATCTACGCCTCGCAGGAGACGTTTCGCGAGGTCGCCAAGGCGCTGGAAGCGAAATTCGGCGAACCCCGCAAGGCGGCGCTGACCTGGAAACCGCAGAACACCGTGGCGGTGGACGACGAGACCGGCGAGAAGCTCTTGAAGCTGATCGACCTTCTGAACGAGCACGACGACGTGCAGAACGTCTATGCCAATTTCGAGGTTTCGGACGCGCTGATGGCGAAGATGGGCGGGTAGGGCGCGTCATAGCGAGGAGCAGGTATCGTCCGGCCCGTTTTCGCGGGTGATGACGGCCTGTTTTTGTTTCGTTCTCGGGGCTCCGGCGGTATCAATACCCGATGACATCTCCTCCGATTCGCCCCCCCGTCCGCATCCTTGGCATCGATCCGGGCCTGCGCCGCACCGGCTGGGGCGTGATCGAGGTCGACGGCAACCGGCTGGTATTTCGTCGGCTGCGGTTCGGTCGAACCGCCCGACGGCCTGCCGCTGGCGAGCCGGCTATTGGCGATCCATGAGGGGCTGGCCACAGTGCTCGGCGATTTCAGGCCGGCCGAAGCCGCGGTCGAAGCGACCTTCGTCAACAAGGACGGCGTCGCCACGCTGAAGCTCGGACAGGCGCGCGGCGTCGCCATGCTGGCGCCGGCGATGTTTGGCATATCGGTTGCGGAATATGCGCCCAATCAAGTGAAGAAGACCGTGGTCGGCGCCGGCCACGCCGACAAGAACCAGATTCAGGTGATGCTGAAGATCTTGCTGCCGAAGGCCGAGCCGAAATCCCCCGACGCGGCGGACGCGCTGGCGATCGCGATCACGCACGCCCATCACCGCCAGAGCGCCGCGCTGCGGCTGAAGGTGGTCGGCGCTATGATCGGCGCCGGTGCGCTTGGCACCCCCTCCCCCGACCCCTCCCCGCGAAGGGGGAGGGGAGTAGTCCGAGCATCGCGCTCCCTGTACTCCCTCCCCCCCTGCGCGCGAGGGTTGGGGAGGGGGGTAACCCCACGCATCGTAGGTGGATGTTGTCCGAGGCATACGCATGATCGGCAAACTCAAAGGCCTGATCGACAGCTATGGCGAGGATTTCGTCATCCTCGACGTCGGCGGCGTCGGCTATCAGGTGCATTGCTCGGGCCGCACGCTGCAGGCGCTGCCCTCGCCCGGCGAGGCCGCGGTGCTGTCGATCGAGACCTATGTGCGCGAGGACCAGATCAAACTGTTCGGCTTCAGGAGCGACATCGAGCGCGAATGGTTCCGGCTGCTGCAGACGGTGCAGGGCGTCGGCGCCAAGGTGGCGCTGGCGGTGCTCGGCACCCTGCCGCCGGCCGATCTCGCCAACGCGATCGCGCTGCGCGACAAGGCCGCGGTGACGCGCACGCCGGGCGTCGGCCCGAAGGTGGCCGAACGCATCGTCACCGAATTGAAGGACAAGGCGCCCGCCTTTGCCAATATCGATCCGGCGCTGGTGCATCTGTCCGGCGCGATCGACGACCAACGCGCGCCGCGCCCGGTCACCGACGCGATCTCGGCGCTGGTCAATCTCGGCTACGGCCAGCCGCAGGCGGCCGCCGCGATCGCCTCGGCCTCGCGCAGCGCCGGTGAACATGCCGAGACCGCGCAGCTGATCCGGCTCGGGTTGAAGGAGCTGGCGAAGTGAACCCGCCCTCCCGCATCGTCACCCCCGAGCGCCGCGCCGACGATGCCGGCGATACCGCGCTGCGCCCGCAACTGCTGTCGGAATTTGTCGGCCAGCAACAGGCGCGCGCCAACCTGTCGATCTTCATCGAGGCCGCGCGCAAGCGGGGCGAGGCGCTCGACCATGTGCTGTTCGTCGGCCCCCCCGGCCTCGGCAAGACCACGCTGGCGCAGATCGTCGCGCGCGAACTCGGCGTCGGCTTTCGCGCCACCTCCGGTCCCGTGATCGCCAAGGCCGGCGATCTCGCCGCACTCCTCACCAATCTCGAAGAGCGCGACGTGCTGTTCATCGACGAAATCCATCGCTTGAGCCCCGCGGTTGAGGAAGTGCTGTATCCGGCGATGGAGGATTTCCAGCTCGATCTCATCATCGGCGAGGGACCGGCGGCGCGCTCGGTCAAGATCGAACTGGCGAAGTTTACGCTGGTCGGAGCCACCACACGCGCGGGGCTTCTGACCAATCCGCTGCGCGACCGTTTTGGCATTCCGATCAGGCTGAATTTCTACACCGAGGAAGAGCTGGAAAAGATCGTCACCCGCGGCGCGCGCGTGCTCAGGATCGGCATGACGCCGGACGGCGCCAACGAGATCGCGCGCCGCGCCCGCGGCACGCCGCGCATCGCCGGAAGGCTGCTGCGGCGGGTGCGCGACTTTGCCTCCGCCGCGGACGCCGCCTCGATCGACCGCAAGATCGCCGACAACGCGCTGAGCGCGCTCGAAGTCGATGCCGCGGGCCTCGATGCCATGGACCGGCGCTATCTCACCACCATCGCGATGAATTACGGCGGCGGTCCGGTCGGCGTGGAGACCATGGCGGCGGCGCTGTCGGAGCCGCGCGACGCGATCGAGGACATCATCGAGCCGTTTTTGATCCAGTGCGGCTACCTGCAGCGCACCCCGCGCGGGCGGCTGTTGACCTCGCACGCCTTCCGCCATCTCGGCCTCGCCGAGCCCGCGCGCGATCCGGCGCAGTTCGGATTGTTCGGCGGCGGGGCTGAGGAAGAGCCGTGATCGAGCCCGCGCCGCCGCTGACCGCCCATCTCGACGGCGCGATCCGCGACGGCCGCCATCACATGCAGATCCGGGTCTATTACGAGGACACGGATTTTTCCGGCATCGTCTATCACGCCAATTATCTGCGCTTCATGGAGCGCGGCCGCACCAATCATCTGCGGCTGATGGGCGCCGAGCAGCACGCGCTGTTCGCCGAGGCGCAGGCGGAAACCCCTGGATTTGCCTTCGTGGTGCGTTCGATGCAGATCGATTACCTCAAGCCCGCGCGCATGGATGACGTGCTCGACGTGGTGACCTGGCCGGTCGTGGTGAAGGGCGCCTCGATCACGCTGGCGCAGGAGGTGCGGCGCGGCCACGACCTGCTGGTCAAGGCGCAGGTGCGCGTCGCCTTCATCAGCGAGGGGCGGGCGCAGCCGATCCCGAAGGCGCTGCGGACGCTGTTGAAGGCCGATTTGATCTAGCTATCGGGCGATAGGCAATGACCATCGATGACTATGCCGTATGGGCAGCCACGGTCGCCAAAGTCACGGCCAACCCCGGCAACGGGAAGCTCTCCTATCTCGGCCTCGGGCTGTCGGCGGAGTCGGGCGAAGTCGCCGACCACATCAAGAAGCTGCTGCGCGACGGCAAATGGGACAAGCGCGCCATGATCGAAGAACTCGGTGACGTGATCTACTATTGGTGCTCCCTTTGCGTTGCCTCGGGTCAGAAGCCGTCCGAATTGCTCGCCAAAAGCAAAGAGAAGATCGAAGGCAGGTTGGCAAAGGGGTGAGTTCCACTCAGGCTCAGCCTCGGCGAGTGCCGGGGCTGGGCAGGGCCCTAATACCCGCGCGCGGGATCGACGACGTTTTCCAAGGCGCCGCCGGCCTCAAAGCGTTCGATCTGGCGCGCGACATATTTCGAAATCTCGTCGGGATCGGTATCGGCGGCGTTGTGCGGCGTCAGCACCACGTTCGGATGTGTCCAGAACCGGCTGTCCGCCGGCAGCGGTTCCTGCGCGAACACATCCAGCGACGCGGCGCCGAGCGTGCCGTCGTCGAGACAATCGAGGATGTCGGTTTCGTTTTGCAGGCCGCCGCGCCCGGCATTGATCAGGACCGGCGCGCCCATCGGGCTGTTGCGGTTGAGTTTTGCGAACAATCCGCGATTCAGGATGTGCCGCGTATCCGGCGTCAGCGGCAGCAGGCAGACCAGGATATCGGTCTGCTGCAGAAACGCGTCGATCTGCGCCTGGCCGTGAAAGCAGTCGACGCCGTCGATCGCTTTCGGGCTTCGGCTCCAGCCCGACACGCGAAAGCCGAGGTGCCGGAGCGCGTCGGCCGCGTTCGCATCCGAGCGTGCCCAGGCCCATGATCCCGACCGAAATCGCGCCGCCGGCCATTGGAATTTTGGCGCCCACCGCTTCTCGCGCTGGCTGGCTCTCAGGTAAGGCTCCTGGCGGTGATGCATCAGCACGTGCAGCACGACATATTCCGTCATTCGACCGGTGAGATCGCCGACCGCGACGCGGACCAGCGGCACTTTCGGCAGGCTCGAATCGGCCATCAGTGCGTCGACGCCGGCGCCCAGGTTGAAGATCACCCGCAGGTTCGGAAACGCCGCAAGCTCGCCCTGAGCCGGCTTCCAGACCGCGGCGTAGTGGATCTCTGCGGGATCGAACGCCGCATCGGGCAATTGCACGACGCGCCGGTCCCTGCACACTTCGTCGAACCGCTGCTTCCATCGTTCCGGAGACCAGTTTTCGGTTCCGCCGTGAATGAGCAAAGCGAGCGCGCCTTTGTTCATCGGATTTTTGCCCCAACCTGTCGGAATCGCAGGGAACACTACCGGCTAGCGTTTTCTGCGCAAAATACTTCCGCTATCCTGTCGGACGCGCCCGTGCCCATTCGTCCTTGTAACGAACAGGAACCCATCCGCATGCTCTACGCCATCCTTTGCTACCACGATGAGGACTTCGTCGGTTCCTGGACCAAGGAGCAGGACGCCGCGGTGATGAAGAAGCTCGCCGTCGTGCAGGACAGGCTGACAAAACAGGGCCGGCTCGGCCCGGTGGCGCGGCTGTTGCCGACGACATCGGCGACCACGCTGCGCAAGGACGATCCGCCGGTCGTGCTCGACGGTCCCTATGCCGAGACCAAGGAACAGCTGCTCGGCTTCTACATCGTCGACTGCAAGAATCTCGACGAGGCGCTCGACGTCGCGCGCGATCTCGGCGCGGCCAATCCCGGCGGCGCCTACGAGATCCGTCCTGTCGGCCTGTTTCAGCCCGGAGGCACCGTGAAATGACCGACACCGCCTGGATCGATGCCGCGCTGACCTCGGCGCGTCCCCAGGCGGTCGGCGCGCTGCTGCGCTATTTCCGCAATCTCGACACCGCCGAGGAAGCCTTCCAGAACGCGTGCCTGCGCGCGCTGAAGAGCTGGCCGCAGAACGGCCCGCCGCGCGATCCGGCGGCGTGGCTGATCATGGTCGGACGCAACGTCGCGATCGACGAGGTGCGCCGCACCCGCAAGCAGGAGCCGCTGCCCGAGGACGAGGCGATCTCCGATCTCGACGACGCCGAGGAGCGGCTGGCCGAACGGCTCGACGGCTCGCATTACCGCGACGACATTCTGCGGCTGTTGTTCATCTGCTGCCATCCCGATCTGCCGGCGACGCAGCAGATCGCGCTCGCGCTGCGCATCGTCTCCGGATTGACGGTGAAGCAGATCGCGCGCGCGTTCCTGGTCTCGGAAGCGGCGATGGAGCAGCGCATCACCCGGGCGAAAGCCCGCGTCGCCGACGCCGACGTGCCGTTCGAGACCCCGGGCGCCGTGGAACGCACCGAGCGGCTCTCCGCGGTCGCCGCGATGATCTACCTGATCTTCAACGAGGGCTATTCCGCCAGCGGCGACACCGCCGAAATCCGCAGCCCCCTGTGCGAGGAGGCGATCCGGCTGGCGCGGCTGTTGCTGCGGCTGTTCCAGAGCGAGCCCGAGATCATGGGGCTGACGGCGCTGTTGCTGCTGCAGCATGCCCGCGCGGCGGCGCGCTTCGACGCCGACGGCGCGCTGGTGCTGCTCGACGATCAGGATCGCAGCTTGTGGAACCAGCAGATGATCGCGGAGGGGCTGGCGCTGATCGACAAGGCGATGCGGCATCGCCGCAGCGGTCCCTACCAGATCCAGGCGGCGATCGCGGCGTTGCATGCCCGCGCCGCAAGACCCGAAGACACCGACTGGGCGCAGATCGATCTGCTCTACGGCGCGCTCGAAGTCGTGCAGCCGTCGCCGGTGGTGACGCTTAACCGCGCGGTCGCGGTGTCCAAGGTGCGCGGGCCGGAAGCGGCGCTCGAGATGATCGAGCCGCTGGCGTCGCGGCTTTCGAACTATTTTCATTTCTTCGGCGTGCGCGGCGCCTTCCTGATGCAGCTCGGCCGCAACGACGAAGCCCGCGTCGCGTTCGACCGCGCCATCGCGCTTGCCAACACGTCCGCCGAAGCCGCCCACATCCGGATGCATCTCGATCGCCTGATGCGCGACAGCACGCCGCGCAACGCGAAGGCGGGGAAGTAGAGGCTCGCGGCGCGGCAGGCCGCACCGGAACGACCGCCGGTTCGAAGCGTCCGCGATTGCCTTCATGATTGCCTTGGGCCGTCGGCGACGCGGCGTTACCCTCGATCGACGACGCTTCGGAGGATGATGTCCGTCAGCCTGACCACAATCCCTCGAAGCCGGGCATTTTCTTCAAGCAGCGAGACAACGCCGTCCGAATGTTCGTCGTCGGCAAATTCCTCATCGCGCAGCAGCGATTCATCGAGGCATCCTTGCTCGTCGAGGAATTCCTGTTTGCTATCCGGTGGATATGTGGGTTCCATGACCAATCCCCAATTCAGGCAGCCGAACGTACCCCATCGTTCCATTCGCGAGACTGAATTGAGTCGCGGGCAAATTTGCGACCGAAATTGGAACACAGAGGACACAACATGTCTTTTGCGGAGCGGTGGCCGCAGGCGATGACAAAATGCAGAAAATTTTTGTCGCCCCCTGTCGGATTGCGCCCCCCTCGTTCGTCCTCGGGATAATTGCTGAAATGCGATAGCGGAGCCAGCCATGTTCGAAATCATTGCCATCATCGCCGTCGTGCTGGCGATCGCGATTGCGATCGTCCTCATTCTCGCCGCGACCAAGCCGGATACCTTCAGCGTCCGGCGCGCCACCACGGTGAAGGCGCCGCCGGAAAAAATCTTCCCGCTGATCTCTGATTTTCATCAGTGGGGAAGCTGGTCGCCTTACGAGAACAAGGATCCCGCGATGAAGCGCACTTTCAGCGGCGCGGCGAGCGGCAACGGCGCGGTCTATGCGTGGGACGGCAACAGGAACGTCGGTTCCGGCCGCATGGAAATTCTCGACGCCTCGATGCCGTCGAAAATCGTCATCAAGCTCGATTTCTTCACGCCGTTCGAGGGCCACAACACCGCCGAGTTCACGATGCTGCCGCAGGGCGATGCCACCCATGTAACTTGGCTGATGCACGGTCCCGCGCCGTTCATGTCCAGGCTGATGCAGGTGTTCATCAACCTGGACAACATGATCGGCAGGGATTTTGAGATCGGTCTCGCCAACCTGAAAAGGCTCGCCGAGAAATAGCTGGACCTTCGAGATCAATCACCAAGGAGCAAGCGATGCAGGTCAATCCCTATCTGTTCTACAACGGCAATTGCGAGGCGGCGTTCAAGTTCTACGAAAAGGTGCTCGGCGCCAGGATCGAGATGCTGTTGAGAAATGAGGAGGCTCCGGAGTCGATGCCATCGCCGCCGGACCGGAAGAAGAAGATCATGCACGGCAGGATATCGATCGACGGCGAGGTGCTGATGGCGTCGGACGCGCCTCCCGACCATTTCCACAAGCCGCAGGGATTTTCGGTCTCGGTGACGGTCACCGATCCCGCCGAGGCCGAGCGCAAGTTCAAGGCGCTGTCGCGAAGGCGGCAGCGTCAACATGCCGTTCGGCAAGACCTTCTTCTCCAGGGGATTCGGCATGTGCGTCGACCAGTTCGGCATTCCCTGGATGGTCAACTGCCCGCCGGAAGGTTGATCAGCGGCACCTCGGATAGATCGCCGCGAGTTCGCGCCCGCGCAATAGCAGCAGGCGCGAGCTCAATCCGCCGCGGCGCAGAATCCAGCCTCGCACCGCGGCGGGATAGGCGGCCAGCACCAGTTCGGACGCTTCCGGCTCGGCATACATCCGTCCCTGCCGGTCGACCGAGCGCGCGGCGTGGAACCCCAGGACCGCGCGGCGCGTCACGCAGATGCGGTTGCTTGGCACCATGTCCAGCACCAGCGTGCAGGCCGACAGGCACGGCCCGTCGATCACCACGCGCTCGCCGGAGGCGCGCACGCGCTCGAACAGATCGAGGAACGGGCCGACCTCGCCGCCCGGACTGGCGAGGATGCGGACTTCGGCGTGCGCCGGCGGCAGGGCGAGCGCGCACAGCACCGCCGCGAGAGAGATTGCCTTCAAGACCGAGTTTCGCATCATGCTTTCCTCCGACACGATGACCGGAATCAGTTAGGCAACCGCGGATCGCGCGGCAAGGTCTTGTCAGTTGTCCGCGCCGGAAACGCCGGCCTCGGCGAAGGTCGCCATTCCGGCGTGGCAGGCGAGCGCCGCGCGCAGCAACAGGATGGCGACGCCGGCGCCTGAGGCTTCGCCGAGCCGCATGTTGAGATCGAGCAGCGGGTCGAGGCCGAGCTCGCCCAGCAAGGCGCGGTGGCCGGATTCGGCGGAGACATGGCCGGCGCGGCAGTGATCCAGGATGCCGGAATCGAGACGCGTCAGCGGAATGACGGCGGCGGTCGCAACAAAACCGTCGAGCAACACGGGAATTTGATTGCGCGCGCGCCGCGAGCACGGCGCCGGCGATCGCGGCGAGTTCGCGCCCGCCGAGCGCCGCCGCCACCATGAGCGGATCGCCGAGGATTTCGCGATGACGGCCGAACGCCGCCTCGATCGCGGCGCGCTTGCGCGCCAGTCCCGCATCGTCGACGCCGGTGCCGCGGCCGGCCCAGCGGGCAGCGCCGCCGCCAAGCAGCGCCGCGCACAGCGTCGCCGCCGTCGTGGTGTTGGCGATGCCCATCTCGCCGACTGCGAGCAGATCGCAGTCCGGCGGCACGGTCCGGTATCCGATATCGACGGCGTGCAAGAATTCGTCGTCGTCCATGGCCGGCGCGACCGTGAAGTCGCGGGTCGGGCGGTCGAGTTCAATTCCCACCACCCGCAAATCGGCGCCGGCCAGCCCCGCGATCTGGTTGATCGCCGCGCCGCCGCCGGCAAAATTCGCCACCATCTGTTCGGTGACGGCTTGCGGATAGGCCGAGACGCCGCGCGCGGCCACGCCGTGATTGCCGGCAAAGACCGATATCGTGACGCGATCAAGCCGCGGAATTTCGCGGCCCTGCCAGTGCGCCAGCCATGTTGCCAGCTCTTCGAGACGGCCGAGACTTCCCGGCGGTTTTGTCAGCGCCTGCTGCCGCAGCGCGGCGGCGTCGGCCGCGCGGGCGTCGCCGCCGGGCAGATCGCGACAGAAAGCGCGGATATCGTCTAGACTGTCGAACTGCATGCGATTCCCTTGTCGAGCGCGTCGCGGACCTGCCGATTCTTCTCGGATTCTCTACCATGAATGACTGGCTCGACGATCTCAGAACCGCGGTCGCCTTTCTCACGCGCCTGCCGATGCCGCATCCGGACGGCGCGATGCCGCAAAATTTCGTCCGCGCGCACCGGATGTTTCCGCTGGTCGGCGCAGGCATCGGCGCTGCGGTGGGGCTTCTCTGTCTCGCGCTGCGCGCGGGTCTGCCCGATCTCGCCGCCGCCGCGCTGGCGCTCGGCGCAAGCGCGCTCCTGACCGGCGCGCTGCACGAGGATGGCCTTGCCGACGTCGCCGACGGTTTTGGCGGCGGCCGCGACGCGGCGGCGAAGCTCGAGATCATGCGCGACAGCCGGCTCGGCACCTATGGCGCGCTGATGCTGATGGTGAGTTTTGTGGCAAAGCTTTCCGCGCTGGCGGCGCTTCCGGACAAATTTGTCGTGCCGGGCCTGATATCCGCGCATGCGCTGGCGCGCGGCGTGTTGCCGTTCATGGCGATGAGCTTGCCTTACGCGCGCAAGGACGGACTGGCCGCCAATGCCGGCAGGCCGGATTCCGCGACAGCGGCAACCGCGGGCGCGCTCGCGCTGATCGTTGCCTGGCTGGCGCTGCCCTGGCGCGAAGCGTTTGGCGCGGCGCTGGCGGCAGCCGCCTGCGCGATCGGCATGGCGTGGCTGGCGCAGCGGCAGATCGGCGGCCAGACCGGCGACGTGCTCGGCGGCGCCGAGCAGCTCGGCGAAACCGCGATCCTGCTGCTGCTGCTCGCAGCGACAGCTGGCGTAGTTCCGCGCATGGGCGCCGAGACAAATCTCTGGCTGATCCGGCACGCGCCGGTCGACGGCCCGCGCGGCGTCATCCATGGTCCGGACGCCCCGGCCGATATCAGCGATGCCGCGGCTTTTGCCGCGCTCAGGGCGCGGTTGCCGCAAAACGCGTCTGCGGTTTGCAGCCCGGCGCGGCGGACCTTTGAAACCGCTGCGGCCCTTGGGCTCGATCCGGTCAAGCAGGTCTTGTTTCGCGAGCAGGATTTTGGCGCCTGGACCGGACGGCGCCACAACGACCTCGTCGCCGAGTTCGGCGACGCCTACCGGGATTTCTGGAAATCGCCGGCGAGCAACGCCCCGCCCGGCGGCGAAAGCTTTGTCGACCAGATCGGCCGCACGGTCGATGGCCTCGCGGCCTTGCCGGCGGGCGATGTCGTCCTGGTCGTGCATTCCGGCACGATCCGCGCGGTGCTCGCCATCGCGCTCGATCTTTCGCCCGACGCCGCGCTGCGTTTCGTCATCGATCCGCTGTCGCTGACGCGGATCGATCGTCTCGAGGGCGGCTGGCGCGTCGTCGCGGTCAACCGGCGCGGGTAGGGACGTGGGGGTGTTGTGGCATATTCACGATCGTGAGCGTGTTCCCGCGGGGCACGCATTCGTGCCCCGCTCCACACATGATCGCAGATCGGTCAAGCCGTCCTGTTCTTGATGGCGCCGACGATCGCCGTGAGAACGGCACCCGCAACGCCGCCACCGGCCACCTGACCGATGATGCTGCCGATATCCGGCGTCGAGGCCGTATTGGCGAGCAGGGGAATCAGCATGCCCAGGACCTGTCCCCCGACGCCGCCGCCGATTGCACCCGTGATGGTATTTCCGATTGTACCGAGATCGATATTCTTGGCGGCGCCACCGGCAACATTTCCGCCGACGGCGCCGCTGATGATTTGGATGATCAGATTGATGAGTAATCCCGACATGGCGCGATACTCCCCGATCCGGTGTTCAGTTTCAGCGTCATGCACGACGCCGGACCCTCGCCGCGCGGCACAACTTAGGCGTTTGTGTCGCGAAGGTCACGCTGCGCCAGCGAAGGATTCGGACGAAAAACGCGGAGATCGCTCGCGAGGAAGAAGAGGCGCTAACCGTTCCGCCGCTGGCCGCGCAGCGTCGGCAGGCCGATGCCGGCGGCGTCGAAGCCGCCGTCGACCGCGAGAATCTGCCCGGTGATGTAGCTTGCGCGGTCGCTGCACAGAAAGAACACCGCCTCCGCCAGTTCCTCTTCGAGGCCGTAACGGTTCAGCGGGATCGCGTCGTGATAGTCGGCGCGGATTTCCGGGGTGTGCACGGCCTTCGCCATCGCGGTCTCGACCGGGCCGGGCGCGACGCCGTTGACGCGGATGCCGAGCGAGGCCAGTTCGACCGCGAGCTGCTTTGTCAGATGCGCGAGCCCGGCCTTGCTGGTGCCGTAGGCCGAGCGCAGCGTCGAGGCGCGCACCGCCGAGATCGAAGTAATGTTGACGATCGCGCCGCCGCCCTGTTCGCGCATCAAGGGCACCGCCGCCTTGGTGCAGATGAAGGGCCCGGTGAGATTGACCTCCAGCACCCGGCTCCAGTCGGCGTCGGACGTTTCCATCAGCGGCGCGAACACCGCGATGCCGGCGTTGTTGATCAGCGCGTCGAGCCGGCCGAAGCGCCGCTCGATTTCGGCGAACGCGCTCTTCACCGCGCCGGCGTCGGAGACGTCGCAATGCAGCCCCAGCGTATCGCCGGCCGCGTTCAGCGCCTCCACGCTCTTCCACAGCAACTCGCCCTCGATGTCGAGCAGCGCCACGCGCCAGCCCTCGGCGAGAAATTTTTTGGCCACCGCCAAGCCGATGCCGCGCGCGGCGCCGGTCACCAGCGCGACTCTTTGCGGGGCAGGGGTCATGGGGTCCGGGTCCCGTTGGCGGTCGATGAATTGAGTGCTCCTCGTAATCCATGTCACTTCTTTCCCTTCCCGCATTGCGATGACCCTCTCCATACGCCGCTGCCTGTTCAACCCGATTGGCTCGCCATACGCTCGGCCCCGCTTGTCCGCCGTACCGGCGGCGCTGCTGGGCGCGCTCCGCGCGAGGCGCCGCGCCCCGGCGCGGCGAGCGCCGCGCTTGATCCGCCCGGCATGTCCGCAGCCGAGGCGCTCCGTTCGCCGCAATTTCTGGTTCTGGCGCTCACCTTCTTCCTGTGCTGCGCGACCCATTCTGGCCGATCTTTCACATGTTCAGCTATGCCATGCTCTGCGGCGTGCCGGCGATGGCCGCCGTCAGCATCTACAGCGTCGAGGGTCTGGCGGGGCTGGGCGGCCGACTTCTGCTGGCGTGCTCGCCGACCGGTTGCGCGTCAAGCCGATGCTGGTCGCGGGCCTTCTTGTGCAGGCGCTGCGATCGCGACCTACCTCTTGTCGGCCGGCTGGGCGAGTTCTATCTGCTGACCGTGATCTTCGGCACGGCGTATGGAGGGCTGATCCGCTTTATTCCGAGATGGGTCTCGCGCAATTCGTCCATGAATTCGGCCCACATTTTCGGTCCGCCTTCGCTCAGGAGTTTGGCGCGAATGCCGAGTTCCTCGCTGACGGGGAGATATTTGAAGCTTAGCGCGCGGACGAGGCTGGGTCGGCTTCACTGCGCCGGAGCCCCGCAATTACCTCCGAAATAATTCCGCTGGCCGTGTCGGTGCCGCAAAACCTCGTTCGTCTTGTCTGGGAGCGCTGGTTCGCAACCGGCCTGCCGCACCAAAATCGAAACGGAGCGTGACGATGCAATTCATGATGCTGATGATCCCGAGGGGCTACGAGACGGCGGCGCCGGGCACCATGCCGCCCGCGGAGGCGGTCGCGGCGATGATGAAATACAACGAGGCGCTGAAGGACGCCGGGGTGCTGATCACGCTCGACGGGCTGCATCCGCCGTCGATGGGCGCGCGGGTTTCCTTCGCCGGCGGCAAGCCCGTCGTGACCGACGGCCCCTTCGCCGAATCCAAGGAAGTGCTCGGCGGCTACTGGATGATCGAGGTGAAATCGCGCGAGGAGGCGATCGCCTGGGCCAGGCGTTGCCCGGCTTCCGACAACGAGATCATCGAAATCCGTCAGGTGCAGGAAATGGCCGATTTTCCCGCCGATGTTCAGCAGGCGGCGGCCGGATTTGCCGAATTGCAAGGAAGTTCCGGGCGTTAACCATTGCCCCGGCGACCTTGCTAGTGACCTTTGCGCGCGGCTCATGTAAAAGCCTTTCACATGAGCTGGCGCAAGGAACAGGGCCGCGCCGAGCGCGGCTATCACCACGGGAACCTGAAAGAGGCGTTGCTGCAGGCGGCACTCGGTCTGATCGCCGAGAAGGGTGCGGCCGGCTTCACCTTTGCCGACGCCGCGCGCATGGCCGGCGTCAGCCCGGCGGCGCCGTACCGGCATTTCCGCGACCGCGACGAACTGCTTTCCAGCATCGCGCAGCGCGGTTTCGAGCAATTCGAGGCGGTGCTTACAGGAGCCTGGGATGACGGACGGCCCGACACCGTCACGGCGTTCGAGCGGGTCGGCAAGGCCTATCTCGCCTTTGCCCGCGAGGAGCCTGCGTTCTATTCGGCGATGTTCGAATCGGGGCTTCCTGTCGACCATCAACCCTGCATTGCAGGCGGCAAGCGAGCGTGCTTTCGGGATCATCCGGGCCGCCGCCGAGCGGCTCGCGGCGCTTTCACCGCCCGGCACGCCACGCCCGCCGGCGTTGATGATGGCGCTGCACATCTGGTCGATGTCGCACGGCGTGGCCTCGCTGTTTGCCCGCGGCGACGCGGCGCGCCGCAAGCTGCCGATGTCGGCGGAGGATCTTTTGGAAGCGGAAGTGCTGATTTACCTGCGCGGCCTCGGCTTCCCGACCGACCGCCGGCCGTCAGCGCAAAACGAGCAGGCGGACCAGAAGCCCGCCGGGCCTTGGGGCACCCCAAAATAATTTTTAAGGGCTGTGAGCGCCCGGCTTGACAAAAATCCGGGATGGGTTAGCTATGTAAATGTTATTTACATTCACAACGGCGTGATGCCGTCATGGAGAGGGAAATGGCCTACACCGCAGATGCCAATCGCTGGCGCGGCCCCGATAGCGAGCCCTACCGCCCGCATATGCTTGATTCCCCCTGGCACCCCGGCTGGATCGCCGTGACCGTGCTCGGCTTCATCATCTGGTGGCCGATCGGCCTTGCCCTTCTCCTTTTCACACTCGGGAGCAGAAAAATGGGTTGCTGGAGTCATCAAGACCGCTGGTCGAGCAAGATGGAGCGGATGCAGTACAAGATGGAGCGGATGAAGAACCGGATGGAGCGCCGCGGCTTCCCGTTCGGCCCGCCGTCGAGCGGCAACCGCGCCTTCGACGAATACCGCATGGAAACCCTGCGGCGCCTGGAGGAAGAGCAGGTCGAATTCAAGGAATTCCTCGATCGCCTGCGCCACGCCAAGGACAAGGAAGAGTTCGACCAGTTCATGGCGCAGCATCGGCAGCGTCCGACCCCTCCCCAGGACGGTCAGCCGCAAGCCTGAAAGCTGAAAGTTCAGCCGCAGGCGGTGTGCCCCCATAAAACCTGACGGCGTCATAACCGCCCGTTTGCGACTGCCGCAGACGGGCGGTTTTGCTTTTGGCCGCTGAAACAAGCCAATTCCGGAACAAATCGGCCCTCCCGCCGGCCGCATTTCCCGCCGCCAAAATCCCCTTCGGTAACCCGGTATTAACCACGATTAGCGTCTGGTTAGAGGCGTAAAGACGCGCGGATAGCCCTCGTTTTGACATGTTGGCAGGGGATGCAAGCCTCGGCTTCGGCGGGCCGCCCATGCGACATCAAATAAGGCTCTCGCGCTGGCGTTTATCGCCGCGCCCGACGCGCGGCTGTGGAACCGGCAGCCAATTGCTCCCGGAGGATTTGGGACACTTGCGTTGAGAGGATACCGCTATGAATCCGGGCGACGTGGCACAGTCAGCCTTGCCGATCGCATCCGCCGACGTATCGCTGATCGCGCTGTTCCTGCAGGCTCACTGGATTGTGAAAGCCGTCATGCTGGGGCTGCTGTCCTGTTCGGTCTGGGTCTGGGCGATCGCGATCGACAAGATGTTCTTGTATTCGCGCACCAAGCGCGCCATGGACCGCTTCGAACAGGCGTTCTGGTCGGGAGAGTCGATCGAGGAACTTTACCGCGCGCTCTCGGCCAAGCCGACCCAATCGATGGCGGCCTGCTTCGTCGCCGCGATGCGCGAATGGAAACGCTCCTTCGAGAGCCACGCGCGATCCTTCGCCGGGCTGCAGATGCGGATCGAGAAGGTCATGAACGTCTCGATCGCCCGGGAAGTCGAGCGGCTGGAGCGCCGGCTGCTGGTCCTGGCCACGGTCGGCTCGGCCGGCCCCTTCGTCGGCCTGTTCGGCACGGTCTGGGGCATCATGTCGAGCTTCCAGTCGATCGCCGCTTCCAAGAATACCTCGCTGGCGGTGGTCGCCCCGGGCATCGCGGAAGCGCTATTTGCCACCGCAATAGGCCTTATCGCCGCAATTCCGGCGACTATTTTCTACAATAAGTTCACTTCCGAGGTGAACCGGCAGGCCCAGCGGCTGGAAGGGTTCGCCGACGAATTTTCGGCGATCCTGTCGCGTCAGATCGACGAACGGGCGTAGGCGGCGGTATATTGTGAGCGCATCATGAGCACCCGATCATGGCGATGAACATGGCAGGTTCGCCCGGCGGCAGCGGACGCCGCGGCCGGCGCAAGCCCGTGATGGCCGAGATCAACGTCACGCCGATGGTGGACGTCATGCTGGTGCTGCTGATCATCTTCATGGTGTCGGCGCCGCTGTTGACGGTGGGCGTGCCGCTCGATCTGCCGCAGACCCAGGCCAAGAGCCTCGAGCAGGACAAGACACCGCTGCAGCTTTCGGTCGATATCAAGGGCAAGGTGTTCATCAACGATACCGAAGTTGCCATGAGCGAGCTGATCCCGAAATTGAAGGCGATAACGGACGCCCGAGGAGGCCCGGACGAGCGCATATTCATGCGGGCGGACAAGAAGGCGGATTACGGAACCGTGGCGAGGGTGATGGGCCAACTGTCAGGCGCCGGGTTCAAGCGGCTGGCGCTGGTCACCGAAGTGGAGCAGGGGAACTAGAGGGTGAGGGTCGACAAGACACTTGTTGCGTCTGTGGTCCTGCACGTCCTCGTGATCGGGTGGGGACTGATATCGTTCTCGTCCAAGGCATTCGAGTCGATGCCGGAAGAATCCTTGCCGGTCGATATCATTTCTTCCGATCAACTTGCCAAGGTTGTCGCCGGCATGAAATCCGGCAAGAAGGAAAATCCGAAGCCGCTGGTCGAGAAGGTCGCCGAAGCCAGGCCGGTGGATGACGCCGTCGGCAAGATCACCGAGAAGGCGCCGATCGTGACCGACACGGCACCGCCGCCCCAGCCGAAGCCGGCCGAAAAGCCGGCCGAGAAAAAGCCCGAGCCGCCGAAACCGGTCGCGGAGAACAAGCCCAGGGACGAGCCGAAGCCGATCGAGAAGAAGCCGGATCCGCCCAAGATCGATCCGATCGCGGAAGCCTTGAAGAAAGAAGAGAAGAAGCCACTGCCGAAACCGCAGGTCCAGGCGGCGACGCCACCTTCGAAGCCGAAGACTGAACGGACTTTCGATCAGTCGAAGATCGCAGCCCTGCTCGACAAGCGTGATCCGACGCGGCACGCTGTGACGGGCGACACGCTGAATTCCAACGCCGCGCTGGGCCTGACCAAGGGCAAGGCTGCGGACAACTCGGCAAGCTGGGGTGCGCTGTTCCAATCGCAGGTCGAGCGCTGCTGGAAGAAGCCCTATGGCGGTATCGAGAGTCAGAGACCTGAGGCGGCTTTCGAAATCAAACTAAAGCGCGACGGCACGCTGGAAGGGATGCCGGTTCCGGAAGGGACACCGGCTACGCCATATCTTCGTGTCTATCAGGAGAGCGCCCTGCGCGCGATTATCGAATGCCAGCCGTATAACTTGCCCGCGACATATTTCGACGAATGGAAATATTTTGTGCCGGTGTTCACCGAAAGACCCGATGCGATCGCCCATTGATGATCGCGGAAATGAAATGAAGCCCGTTCAGATGACCGATAAAGATCGATTGCGTGAGATGCCGTTCCGCCCGAGCCGCCGTCGGGTTATTTCTGGAATCGCCTCGCTCGGCGTGCTGATGGGCGGTCATGCCCGCAACGCCTTCGGACAGGCGCCGAAGCGTGTGATCGTTCCGGAGGGCGACTTTGCGCCGCTACCGATCGCGATCCCGGATTTCGTGGCGGGGTCTCCGGCGGACGGCGAAGTCGCAGCCGGCGTCGCCCAGGTCATCACCAACAACCTGAAGCGCAGCGGACTGTTCGCGCCGATCGATCAGGCGGCCTTCATCGAAAGAATCGGCGACTTCGACAAGGCGCCGCAGTTCCAGAACTGGAAGACTATCAACGCCCAGGCCCTGGTTACCGGCCGCATGACCAAACAGGGCGACGGACGTCTGAAGGCCGAATTCCGCCTGTGGGACGTCGCCACCGGCCAGCAGCTCACCGGCCAGCAATACTTCACCTCGCCGGAATACTGGCGCCGGATCGCGCATATCATCTCCGACCAGATCTACGAGCGCCTCACCGGCGAAAAAGGCTATTTTGACAGCCGCGTGGTGTTCGTCGACGAAACCGGGCCCAAGGAACGGCGGGTCAAGCGGCTGGCGCTGATGGATCAGGACGGCGCCAATGTGCGTTACCTGACGCGCGGCTCCGATCTGGTGCTGACGCCGCGGTTCTCGCCGTCGACCCAGGAAATCACCTATATGGAATTCGGCCAGGGCGACCCGCGGGTCTATCTGTACAATATCGAGACCGGGCAGCGCGAGATCGTCGGCAATTTTCCCGGCATGTCGTTCGCGCCGCGCTTCTCGCCGGACGGCCAGCGCGTGATCATGAGCCTGCAGCAGGGCGGCAATTCGAACCTGTTCGTGATGGACCTGCGGTCGAAGTCGACCACGCGCCTCACCGATACGCCGGCGATCGATACCTCGCCGTCCTATTCGCCCGACGGCACCCGCATCTGTTTCGAATCCGATCGCGGCGGCAGGCCGCAGATCTATGTGATGCCGGCGACCGGCGGACCCGCGCAGCGCATCTCCTTCAGCAAGGACGACACCAGCGGCAGCTATTCGACCCCGGTCTGGTCGCCGCGCGGCGACTACATCGCCTTCACCAAACAGGGCGGCGGACAGTTTTCCATCGGCATCATGAAGCCCGATGGCTCGGGCGAGCGGATCCTCACCAGCGGATTCCACAACGAGGGACCGACCTTCGCGCCGAACGGCCGGGTGCTGATGTTTTTCCGCGACCCCGGCGGCAACAGCGGACCGTCGCTGTTCACCGTGGACATTTCCGGGCGCAACGAACAGCGGGTTCCGACCCCCGGCTTCGCCTCCGACCCGGCGTGGTCGCCCCTGCTTTCGTAAAAATCGACCTAATTCTTCGGGCGCCCTCAACCAGCGCGTAACGCCACTGCGGTGCCGCACGCTTTTGGCGCGGCCGGCAAAGCTTGCCTAGCTTGCTGATTTATCGGGCAGATTTTCGCAACCCGCAGCGAAAAACAACGTCTCGGTAACGATGTTCCCTCAGAAAGACTTCATCTGCGAGAGGTAAAAGTACCGACCTGAAAAGGACGTGTGCACCCGCGATGCAGTTGGCAAGCGAAACCAGAAACCTCGATCAGGAGATATCGCCGTCCATTCGCGCGGCGTTGATCGATTCGCTCTTCGAAACTCCCGCTCCGCTGCTTGCGGGTATCGTCTTCGTGGCCATCGCGGCGGCCATGACCGCGCTGAAGACGGGAGAAGATCTAATCTGGGCGTGTGTCGCGCTTCTCATCGTGGCCGGCGCTGTCCGGGCGTTCGACTTGCAGCGGTACCAAGCGCGCAAATCGACCCTAACTGCCGATGAAGCTGCGCAGTGGAAGAAGCGCTATCAGATCGGGGCGATGATCCAGGCCGCTGCGATCGGCATATGGTGCTCCACCACTCTGTTGAGCAGTGACGACGCCGTGGCCCATATGATTTGTTTATCCGTCACCACCGGGATCGTGGCGGGAGGTGCGGGCAGGGCCTATGGACGGCAGTGGATATTCCAGCTGCAGGTTGCACTTAGCTTCGGTCCGACTGTGATCGCGCTGGCGTTGCGTGGCACACCCTATTACATCGGCTATGTCAGTCGTGAGCGCCGTATTTCTTGTGGCTATCATGCAAATCTCGGCTAATTTGCACAGAATATTTATGCGGGCGCTTGTGGCGCGCGAGCGCGAGGCGGCGCTGGCCGGCCAGTTCGACACCGCGCTGAACAACATGCCGCATGGCCTGTGCATGTTCCGCGCCGACGGGCGGCTTGCGGTGATGAATCATCGTTTCAGCGAGATGATGAACCTGTCCGATGATCTCGTGCACCGCGGCGCAACCGCGTCCGACATCATCGCGGCCTGCGTCAGTGGCGGGTCGATCTCGGCGTCGAGCGGCAAGATGATCCTCGCGGAAATCGAGAATACCCAGGCCCGGGATATCATCACGACCGATCCCGATGCGGCCCGCGGCCGTTCGCTGTCATGGACTTTCCAGCCGATGGCCGGCGGCGGCGCCGTCGTGCTGCTGGAAGACATCACCGAACGGCGCAACGCGGAAGCCAGAATTACCCATCTGGCGCGCTACGACGAACTGACGGCGCTTCCCAACCGGGTCAATTTCCGCGACGAGATCGAGCGGCTGCTGGCGGTCCCGCACGACGCCGAGCTATTGTCGGCATTGCTGTTCGTCGACCTCGATCAATTCAAGCAGGTCAACGACACGCTGGGTCATCCCTGCGGCGACCAGCTGTTGTGCGCCGTCGCCGACCGGCTGCGCGCCATGCTGCGCCCGGAAGATTTCGTGGCGCGGTTCGGCGGCGACGAATTCGTGGTGTTTCAGCAGAACATCGAATCGGCCGAGGAAGCCGCCGGTCTCGCCCGGCGGATCGTCGATCATCTCAGCGAGCGCTACAAGATCGACAATCACCTGGTCGAAATCGGCGCCAGCGTCGGCATCGCGATGACGTCGCCGGACATCAGCGCCGATACGCTGTTGAAGAACGCGGACATGGCGCTGTATCGCGCCAAGGCGGACGGCCGCGGCACCTTCTGTTTCTTCCGCGACGAGATGGCGCAGACCGTCGAGGCGCGCCGCATTCTGGAGCTCGACCTGCGCAAGGCGCTGGCCAACGAGGAATTCGAGCTGTTCTATCAGCCGCTGGTCAATCTCAAGTCCGGACGGATCGCGACCTGCGAAGCGCTGCTGCGGTGGAATCATCCGGTGCGCGGCACGGTTTCCCCGGTCGACATCATTCCGGTCGCCGAGGACATGGGCCTGATCGTCGATCTCGGCCGCTGGATCCTGCGCAAGGCCTGCATGGAATGCATGAAATGGCCGGAAGGCGTCAGCGTCGCGGTCAATTTCTCGCCGCAGCAGTTCCATCAGCGCGACGTGCTGAGCGAGGTTCGTTACGCGCTCGAGGTCTCCGGGCTGCCCGCGCACCGTCTCGAAATCGAGATCACCGAATCCTCGCTGTTGCGCAACACCCAGCTGACCCACGATGTGCTGTCGCAACTGCGCGCCATCGGCGTGCGAATTTCGCTGGACGATTTCGGCACCGGCTATTCGAGCCTGAGCTATCTGCATAATTTCCCGCTGCAGAAGGTGAAGATCGACCGGTCCTTCCTGGAAGGCATCGACACCGATCGTCCGCTGACGCTGCTGCGCGGCGTGGCGCGGCTCTCGGCCGATCTCGGAATGTCGGTGGTGGTCGAAGGCATCGAGACCAACGAGCAGCTGGAGCTGATCAGCGCCGACGGCACGGTGACCGAGGCGCAGGGCTATCTGTTCAGCCGGCCGGTGCCGGCGGTGCGGGTGCGCCAGTTGCTGAACGCTTCCCATGGCCGCCGCCTGCCGGACGAGTCGCTGGTCGTGGTTTCGTCGCGATCGATCGCCTGAGGCAACTTCCGTAATCTACGGGTTCGAATGCGTGCCGACGGCCCAGCTAACCACGGGTTAACCCTAACGTGTCGATAGCTTTGCAATTTCGTTAAGGGGCTGTTAATCTTTTCTCCACTCGCACAAGTTGTTTGGAAGTCAAGGAGTATCAGATGAAGTCCGGAGCCGAACCGCGCACTTCGCTCGTTGTGCGGGGATCAGGGCTGTTTGATCGCGTCGATTACCGACCTATCGAAACTCCTGAGGAGAAAGATCAGTATTTATTTAATGCGCTACAGGGCCTATCTGCAGGGCGGATTAATCTTGCCGTCAGAAGTCTCAGCGCGTCAGCGATCGTTATGACGATGCGCCCAATGCCTGGACGTTCGGAATCTATGTTGACGGAGAACTCTGTAGTTCTCGTCCGCCTCCACGTCCTGACGTCAGAATGGCGGATGTCCTATGCAACCGAATTGTTCGGCGATGTTCTTCACCCTCGCCTCGATCAAGGCGAGATTTTCATCGATCCGGCTCGTTTTGTTGCAGATCCCGAAAAAGCCCAGCGGTTTCCGGAGCTTCCCTATCTGACGCTGCGGTTGGCCTATCTGGCGTGCGAGTATTTCAACGCCGATACCGGGCTCGCGCTCGTTCGTGCCGAGCACCAGGCGTTTTATCGCCGGGTCTTTCTGCACGAGACCATCGCCGAACCGCGTTCGTTTCCGAACGTATTGAAAAAGGTGGCATTGATGGCGTCCGATTTCCGGACCCTGCGGGAACAGGTCTTGGCCCGTTTTCCCATTATGCGCTCGAGTGCTTTCGAGCGGCGGATGCTGTTCCAGCGCGCCGGCGAGCGCCATTCACCCCCGGATGCGGTCGTCACCTCGTTCGAGCGCGCCTCGATCGTTCCGCAGCAGCCCTGACCGATCGGGCCCGGGTCCCCTCCCAAGGCACCCGCCAAGGGTGCCCATTTTGCGAACAGGTGTTGCAGATCGGCGTCGGATCGGCCCTAAAAAGGGCCGAGCGGAGCCGTATCGGCTTGCCTTCACCCTCGCGCCACATTTACAAATCATTAACTATCGCGGTTGCTTTTCGCCGTTTGCCGGCATTTGATCGGCTCCGGCAACATCCCATCAAGGTTGACGGAACGTTCGCTTAACCATCGCCCTGTAGACCGGATAACAGTCGAAAAACGTGAGCGTGGAGGCTCCGGAATGAAACATCAGATGCGTATCCTCCAGGGATTGAAGCTGGCCGCGGTGCTCGCGGTGGCGCTGTCGATGGGCGCCTGCGCCAACAAGAACCTCGGCGCCGACGGCGCGATGGCGAGTGCGGCCACCCCCGGCAGCCAGCAGGATTTCGTGGTCAATGTCGGCGACCGCGTGTTCTTCGAGAGCGACCAGACCGATTTGTCGCCGCAGGCCATCGCCACCCTGGAGAAGCAGGCGCGCTGGCTGCAGACCTATAACCGCTATGCCTTCACCATCGAAGGCCATGCCGACGAGCGCGGCACCCGCGAATACAACATCGCGCTGGGCGCGCGGCGTGCGCAATCGGTGCGTACCTTCCTCGCTTCGCGCGGCATCGATCCGGGCCGGATGCGGACGATCTCCTACGGCAAGGAACGCCCGGTCGCGGTCTGCAACGACATCTCCTGCTGGTCGCAGAACCGCCGCGCCGTCACGGTCCTGAACGCCAGCTCCTGAGGGCGGTCGCTTTTCGCAGCCTTTGTCGCCGGCGCCTTCGGGCGCCGGTTTTGTTTTGAGCGGCCTTGCTTCATAAGCGTGTTTGTTTCAGTCACATTTTTGGCGTACTCCCTCTCTCAATGTGTTCCGCTTTCGATGTCACGATCGCTTTCGTCGTCAGGCCAAAATGTCATCCAGGTTTCATAGAATTACCCGCGCCGCGGCGATCGCCGCGCTGCTGGCGCTGGCGTCGCCGGCCTTCGCCCAGACCGACGCAGCCGACGCGGAGATGCGCATTCAGCAGCTGGAGAACCAGTTGCGGCAGCTCACCGGCCAGAACGAGGAACTGCAATACCGCAACCGGCAGCTCGAGGAGCGCCTGAGGGCGCTTCAGGGCGGCGCGCAAGCCGCGCCCGGTGCACCGCCCGCCGTAACCCAGCCCAGCGTTGCGGCGGCGCCTCCGGCGCAGCCGGGTCCGGCCTATCGGCAGCCGGCCTATGAGCAGCCGCAGATCGCCGCGCCGGCGCCGATCGTCCAGGAACCACAGGGAGTGCCGCAGGCAAGGCCGGCGCCGGGGCGACGCCTTCGACCCCAGCCAGAATCCGAATGCGCCGGGCGCGCCGCGCGCGCTCGGCGGCGGTCAGCTTCCGATGCCTGCCGAAGCGCCGATCGGGGCTCCCGGCGGCCGCGGCCCCGGCGAGCCGCTCGATCTCGCCAACACCGGCGGCGTGCCCAATCCGCCGGCCGCCGTGCCGCCGCGCGGCCCCAGCGCGGGCCCCGCGCTGACCACCCTGCCGCCGTCGGCAACCCCGAAGGACGAGTTCGATCTCGGTATCGGCTACATGCAGCGCAAGGATTACGCGCTGGCCGAAGAGACCATGCGCAACTTCGCGGTGAAATATCCCTCAGACCCGTTGCTCGCGGACTTCGCAATACTGGCTGGGCGAGAGCTATTTCCAGCGCCAGAAATATCGCGACGCCGCGGAAGCCTTCCTCGGGGTGACCACCAAATTCGATAAATCGGCGAAGGCCCCGGACGCACTTCTGCGGCTCGGACAATCGCTGGCCGCGCTGAAGGAGAAGGAAGCCGCCTGCGCCGCGCTCGGCGAGGTGTTGCGGAAATATCCGCGCGCCTCCGCGGCGTCAAACAGGCCGTCGACCGCGAGCAAAAGCGGAACAAGTGCTAGGGCGTTTTCGCGCGAAAGCCTGCCCCGCACCTGGATAGCGGGGTGGATCCGGTTCGCGTCAGGAAAGCGCGTCGAACCAAACAACAGAACCTCGCACGATCCGCCGTAAGCATGCTCCTCGGGCTTGACCCGGGAGTGCGAGCGGTCTTGCAATGAGATCATGGCTGACAGCGACGACCATTCCCCGATCTCGGCAAGCGAGGCAAAACGTCTGTTCGCGGACTGGAAGGCCGCGCCCGCGATCGTTCTGGCGGTGTCCGGCGGCCCCGATTCAATCGCGCTGATGTGGCTTGCGGCGCGCTGGCGCCGGCGCTTTCGCGCGGTCCTCGCCTGATCGCCGTCACCGTCGATCACGGCTTGCGCGCGGAAGCCGCGCGCGAGGCGCGCGAGGTCAAGCGCCTGGCGCGCACGCTTGATTTGCCGCACAGCACGCTGCGCTGGAGTGGAACAAAACCGAAAACCGGATTGCCGGCCGCGGCGCGGGCCGCGCGATACCGCCTGCTGGCGCAAGCGGCGCGGCAGAGCGGCGCGACGCATATCCTCACCGCGCATACCCGCGACGATCAGGCCGAGACGCTGTTGATGCGCCTGTTGCGCGGCAGCGGCATCGCCGGGCTTGCGGCGATGGCGCGGGAGTCCGGGCGCGAGGGCCTGCGTCTTCGCCCGCCCGTTCCTGGACGTTTCGAAATCGCGGCTGATTGCGACGCTCGAAAAAGCAAAAATCGACTTCGCCGACGATCCGACCAACCGCGACCTGAATTTCACGCGTCCGCGTCTTCGCGCGGTAATGCCGGCGCTCGCCGCCGAGGGGGGCGACGCGCGCAGCCTGGCGCGGCTGGCCTCGCGGCTCGCCCGGGCCAACGCGGCGGTGGAGGTGCTGGCCGATGGCGCCGAGCGCTACCTCGCGCTGAGGGATCGCGGGTCTCGCAACCGGGGTTCGACGCCAAGCGAGCCTCGATGCCAAGAGCTTCGATCTGGAGGCGTTCGCGGCGATGCCGGAGGAAATCCGCCTGCGGCTCTTGCTGCGTGCGATCAACCGGTTCGGCCATGAGGGGCCGGCGGAACTTGGCAAGGTCGAAACCTTGCTGGCGGCGCTGGACCGGACCGCCGCCGAAAGCGCCAGGGGGAGCCGGCCAAAACCGAGCCAGCCGAGGCTGAAACAGACCCTCGCCGGGGCGCTGGTCAGCGTGACCGGCGGCCGGATTCGCGTCGAGCCGGCGCCGCCCCGCCGCCGGCGGGGATAGCGCCGACGCTTCGGGGCGGGACCGAGTTACCGGCAACAATGGCGTATCCTGCCGGGAGTCTTAACCACCCCCGAAAGACCCCCGGATTTACCGCCATTATTTGAACGGGAATCGCGCTAGGATGGGCTAAATAGTCCTATGTGGTTCCCTTGGCAGCGACCGGGGCGGCACCTAGATTGTAATGCAGTCATTCGAGGGATTTCCCTCGTGCCTGCCCGAGGACACTAGCCAAGGAATAAGGCCGCGATCCGCGCGACCACGAAGGAAGATCAATGAACGCCAATCTGCGCAATTTCGCCCTCTGGGTCATTATTGTCTTGCTGCTGTTGGCATTGTTCACGCTCTTCCAGAATCCGGGTCAGCGCGCGTCCTCGCAGGACATCTCCTTCTCGCAGCTGTTGACCGAGGTCGATCAGAACCACGTTCGCGACGTCGTCATCCAGGGGCCGGAGATCCACGGCACCTTCACCAACGGCTCGAGCTTCCAGACCTATGCGCCGAACGACCCGACGCTGGTCTCGCGCCTGTACAACGGCAAGGTTCAGATCACCGCCAAGCCGCCCGGCGACAACGTGCCGTGGTTCGTGTCGCTGCTGGTCTCCTGGTTGCCGTTCATCGCGCTGATCGGGGTATGGATCTTCCTGTCGCGGCAGATGCAGGGCGGCGCCGGCAAGGCGATGGGCTTTGGCAAGTCGCGCGCCAAGATGCTGACCGAAGCGCATGGCCGCGTGACCTTCGAGGACGTCGCCGGCGTCGATGAGGCCAAGCAGGACCTGCAGGAGATCGTCGAATTCCTGCGCGACCCCGGCAAATATCAACGGCTCGGCGGCCGGATTCCGCGCGGCGTGCTCCTGGTCGGCCCTCCCGGCACCGGCAAGACGCTGATCGCGCGCGCGGTGGCCGGCGAAGCCAACGTGCCCTTCTTCACCATCTCGGGCTCGGACTTCGTCGAGATGTTCGTCGGCGTCGGCGCCTCCCGCGTCCGTGACATGTTCGAACAGGCCAAGAAGAACGCGCCCTGCATCATCTTCATCGACGAAATCGACGCGGTCGGCCGCCATCGCGGCGCCGGCCTCGGCGGCGGCAATGACGAGCGCGAGCAGACGCTGAACCAGCTGCTGGTCGAGATGGACGGCTTTGAGGCCAATGAAGGCGTGATCCTGATCGCGGCGACCAACCGGCCCGACGTGCTCGATCCGGCGCTGCTGCGCCCGGGCCGCTTCGACCGCCAGGTGGTGGTTCCGAATCCGGACGTCGTCGGCCGCGAACAGATCCTCAAGGTTCACGTCCGCAAGGTGCCGCTGGCGCCGGATATCAACCTGAAGACCATCGCCCGCGGCACGCCCGGCTTCTCCGGCGCCGACCTGATGAACCTCGTCAACGAGGCGGCGCTGACCGCCGCGCGCCGCAACAAGCGCATGGTGACCCAGGCCGAGTTCGAGGAAGCCAAGGACAAGGTCATGATGGGCGCCGAGCGCAAGTCGCTGGTGATGACCGAGGAAGAGAAGATGCTGACCGCCTATCACGAAGGCGGCCACGCCATCGTCGGCCTCAACGTGATCGCGACCGATCCGATCCACAAGGCGACCATTATCCCGCGCGGGCGAGCGCTCGGCATGGTGATGCAGCTGCCCGAGCGCGACAAGCTGTCGATGTCGCTCGAGCAGATGACCTCGCGCCTGGCCATCATGATGGGCGGCCGCGTCGCGGAGGAACTGGTGTTCGGCCGCGAGAAGGTCACCTCGGGTGCGGCGTCCGACATCGAGCAGGCGACGCGCCTGGCGCGGATGATGGTGACGCGCTGGGGCCTCTCCGAAGAGCTCGGCACCGTGTCCTATGGCGAGAACCAGGACGAGGTTTTTCTGGGCATGTCGGTATCGCGCACCCAGAACGCTTCCGAGGCCACCGTGCAGAAGATCGACAGCGAGATCAGGCGGCTGGTCGAGGAAGGCTACAACCAGGCGACCAGGATCCTGACCGAGAAGCGCGCCGATCTTGAAGCGCTGGCCAAGGGGCTGCTTGAATATGAAACCCTGACCGGCGACGAGATTCAGGATCTGCTCAAGGGCAAGAAGCCGAACCGCGAGTCGGTGCTGGAGCCGACCACGCCGCGCGCCTCGGCGGTGCCGCCGGCCGGCAAGCCGCGTCCGCGCCCCGATCCGGACGCCGGGCTGGAGCCGCAGCCGCAGGCGTAAAGCGGCTTGTCATCTTCGAAAACGCGGCGGCAACGCCGCGTTTTTTTTGCGGTCTGCGTTTTTGCTTCTATCTCATAATGATTATGATTGGCGTCCATCCCGGCGTCATGGCATGTTTCGACGAGGCAAGAGCGCGGGCTGAACCGCGCCTGCCGCGGCCGCCGTTTGAGCGCGCCAACAAAAAGGGGAGGGGTGTCGATGCGTTTCGTCACGAAATTTGGCGTTGTCTGGGCGCTTGCGCTACTGGCGTGGCCCGCGGCCTCGATGGCCGCCGACATGCGCGGGGTTACAGCGACCGAAATCAGAATCGGCCAGACCATGCCCTACAGCGGCCCGGTCTCGGCGTTCGGCGCGCTCGGCAAGGGCGAGGTCGGCTATTTCAAGATGCTCAACGAGCGCGGCGGTATCAACGGCCGCAAGGTCAATCTGATCTCGCTGGATGACGGCTACGCGCCGCCGAAAACGGTGGAGCAGACGCGGCGGCTGGTGAGCGACGAAGTCGCGCTGATCTTCTCCTCGATCGGCACCGCCACAACACCACGATCGCCAAATACCTGCAGAGCAAGAACATCCCGCAACTGTTCATCGGCTCCGGCGCCTCGAAATTCGCCGACATTGCGCATACCCGCAGGCGACGCTGGGCGTGCAGGCCCGTTCCGCTACGAGGCGCGGCTCTACGCGCGCTATGCGCTTTCGAAAAATCCGAACGCCAAATTCGCCATCATTTCGCAGAACGACGATTTCGGCCGCGATTATCTGCTGGGGCTGAAGGACGTGCTCGGCGACAAATACGACCAGCTGGTCACGGCCGCGACCTACGAAGTCCAGGAATCCGACCATCGACTCCCAGATCGTCAAGCTGAAGGCCTCCGGCGCCGATGTTTTCGTGATCGCGGCGACGCCGAAATTCGCCGCGCAATCGATCCGTAAAGCGTACGAGATCGGCTGGAGGCCGATGACGTTCCTGTCCAATGTCGCGGTGTGGATTTCCACGGTCATGCAGCCGGCGGACTGGAGGCCGAGGCGTCGGCATTCTCTCCACCGCCTATGTCAAGGATCCCGACGACCCAGCCTGGAAGGACGATTCCGGCGTCAAGGGATGGCGAGAATTCATGACCGAATACGTTCCCGACGGCGATCTGCACGACACCAACTACGTCAATTCCTACAACAGCGCGATGGCGCTGGAGGCCGTGCTGAAGGCCTGCGGCGACGATCTCTCGACCGAGAACATCCTGAAGCAGGCCTATTCGATCAAGTGTGAACTGCCGATGCTGCTGCCGGGCATCAAGGTCAACACCTCGCCGACCGATCACGTTCCGGTCGACCAGATGCAGTTCATGCGCTTCAACGGCAAGACCTGGGAGCGCTTTGGCGAGCTGCAGACCGGGAATTGAGGTCCTGTCCCATCATGCCCGACCCGCCGACGGGCGTTCTATGCGCGTCATTCCGGCGCATCGAAGATGCGACCCGAATCCTCGAGATTCCCGATGCGCATTGCACATCTGAGGTCTGGTCCTTCGGACCATCCCGGAATGACGATTGAACGGAAATCCCGCCGCCCCACCCCAAACCTTAAGATTCTTAAGGGCTGTCCGGCCTATTGGTGGAGGACGCACGTCGCGCGAGGTGCGCAAAGGATTTGCATGGCCGCGTCGATACCCGCCGACGATCGTCCTCAACAGAGCGCGATACCGGCCGCGCTGTTCAACGTGTGCTCTCGTGCTGTGCGTCATCAACATCGTTATCTCCCGGTGGCGTATCTCTCGCACTGGTGGATCTACGATCCGAAGGCTGGGAATCCCGACCGACTTCGTCAACGTCTGGGCCGCCGGCGGCTCGTGCTCGAGGGCCATCCGGCGCAGGCCTGGATCGGGACGTCCAGAAACAGGTCGAGCTCGCGCTGCTGCGTCAGGATTTCCCGGGCTATTTCGCCTGGCACTACCCGCCGCCGTTCCTGTTCGTCGCGTCGTTCCTGGCGCAGTTTCCTCTACTCCGTCGCCTTCATCGGCTGGGCCTTGGCGAGCTTCGTGCCCTATCTCGCCATGATGCGCGCGATCGTCGGCCGGCCGTTCGGCCTGGATGCTGGCGATCGGCTTTCCGATGGTGTTCGACAATGCGCTGGTCGGGCAGAACGGCTTTCTCACCGCGGCGCTGATCGGCGGCACGCTGTATCTGCTGCCGGTGCGGCCGATCCTCGCCGGGGTCTGCCTGGGGCTGCTGACCTACAAGCCGCAATACGGACTGTTGTTTCCGCTCGTGCTGATCTCGGCCTCGCAATGGACGGTGTTCTTCACAGCCGCCGTTGTCGCGGTCGTCATGGCGTTCGCGTCCTGGCTCGCCTTCGGCACCGAGAGCTGGCAGGCCTTCTTCCACTGGATGCCGATGTTCTCGCAGGCCTTCCTGACCGAGGGCAAGGCCACGTGGTGGAAG
>CAWGSB010000030.1:0-19634 GCA_963825105.1 uncultured Alphaproteobacteria bacterium | reverse complement strand
CGAATGCGCGGGGTCGTCCATCACGTTGACGGGCAGGCCGACCGCCTTGGCCCGCGCCGCCATCGCAGGTCCGATATCGCCCGCGCCCGCGCAGATGATCGCAATGACGCCGGTGAGATCGGCCGTCAGCGGATCGCCTTCGGCGAATTCGACCCGCGCCGCTTCGGCAGCATCAAGACCGCTCACATCATGATGGCCATCGGTCGCGTACCAACGGACGCGCGCGCCCGCCGCCGCCAGCAGGCGCAACTTGGCGCGCGCGAGATCGCCTGCGCCGACAAGCAGCACGGGACCGGCTTGCAGATCGAGAAATACCGGCAGGAATCGCATGCGACTCGCTTCCCCAACTTCCGGGGTTGACTGGAATTATTTTCTATATATGTCTCGTTCAACGCCCGCAAAGAGAAAATTATTTCTTCTCTATTGCACTGCAACTATAGAATTTTCACCCCCTGCGGCCAAGGTCCAGAGATGCATCTTCTCGACAACGATTCCGTGAAAGACCGTCTGCCATGGGCTGGTGCGCCTGTGGGCTCTGCGGTTGAGAAAATTTCGCGCGATGCCCGCGACCTCGAACCGACGATGGATCACCTCGACGCGCTCGAGGCGCAGAGCATCTACATTTTCCGCGAAGCCTTCGCGCGGCTGAAGAAACTCGCATTGCTATGGTCGTTGGGCAAGGACTTCAACGTGATGATCTGGCTGGCGCGCAAGGCCTTCTTCGGCCGCGTGCCGTTCCCTGCCCTGCACGTCGACACCGGCAAGAAATTTGCGGAGATGTACGCGTTCCGCGATCGCTACGCGCGGGAATGGGAGCTCGATCTCAAAATCGAACCCTGCCCGCCGCTGGAGACCGTCGATCCGACCCTGCCGCCTGCCGCGCGTTCCGCCGCGCGCAAGACCGAGGGGCTGAAACTCGCGCTCGCCAAATATGGTTTCGACGGATTGATCGCCGGCATCCGCCGCGACGAAGAGGCGACGCGCGCCAAGGAGCGGGTGTTCTCGCCGCGCGGCCTGGAGGGCGGATGGGACGTGCGCGACCAGCCGCCGGAATTCTGGGACCAGTTCAACGCCTCGCCGCCGCCGGGCGCGCATTTGCGCGTTCACCCCATCCTGCATTGGACCGAGGCCGACATCTGGGCCTACACCAGACGCGAAAACATCCCGATCATTCCGCTCTATCTCGCAAAAGACGGCAAGCGCTATCGCTCGCTCGGCGATGCCGACATCACGTTTCCGGTGGCCTCGACGGCCTCGAACATCGACGAAATCCTCGTCGAACTCGATGGGACAAAAGTGCCGGAACGCGCCGGCCGCGCGCTCGATCACGAGACCGAGGACGCCTTCGAGCGGCTGCGCGTCGCCGGCTATCTCTGAACCGAGACCAAGGTGAGCGCTCCGATGAACATGATCGTCCCATCAGCGGTATCGGCAACGCCGAACGGCACCACCCGGCCGCAGGTCCGCATCGTGATCGTCGGCCATGTCGATCACGGCAAGTCGACCCTGGTCGGGCGTCTCCTGCACGAGACCGGCAGCCTGCCCGAGGGCAAGCTCGAAATGCTCAAAGCCGTCAGCGCCCGGCGCGGCATGCCGTTCGAATGGTCGTTCCTGCTCGACGCGCTGCAGACCGAGCGCGACCAGGGCATCACCATCGACACCACGCAAATTCGTTTCCGCACGGGATCGCGCGACATCGTGCTGATCGACGCGCCCGGCCACGCCGAATTCCTGCGCAACATGATCACTGGCGCCTCGCAGGCGGACTGCGCGGTGCTGATCATCGACGCGCTGGAAGGGGTGCGCGACCAGACCCGACGCCACGGCTATCTGCTGCATCTGCTCGGCGTCAAACAGGTCGCCGTCGTCGTCAACAAGATGGACCGGGTCGATTTCAGCGCGGCGCGATTTGGCGAGATCAGCGACGAGATTTCCGCGCATCTCACCGGTCTCGGCGTCACGCCTCTGGCGGTGATTCCGATTTCCGCGCGCGACGGCGACGGCGTTGCCGAACACACGCCAAGGACCCGCTGGTATGACGGCCCGACCGTGGTGGAAGCGCTCGATGCGCTGGAGCCCGCGCGGCCGCTGGAGGCGCTCGCGCTGCGGCTGCCGGTGCAGGCGATCTATAAATTCGACGACCGCCGCATCGTCGCAGGCCGCATCGAGTCCGGAAGCCTTGCCGCTGGAGATGAGATCGTCATCATGCCCGCGGGCAAAATTGCAAAAATCAGGAGCGTCGAGGGCTGGCCGGCGACGCCGGTCAAGGGCGCGCAGGCCGCTGGAAGATCGGTCGGCATCACGCTCGACCGCGAATTGTTCGTCGAACGCGGCGACGTCCTCGCCCATGTCGGAGAGAGCCCGCGCGATACGCGGCGGGTTCGCGCGCGCATTTTCTGGCTGCACGACAAACCGCTGACCACGGGCGACTCGATCCTGGTCCGGCTCGGCACGCGGGAAAGCCGCGCCACCGTGGTTGCAATCGAGAAGGCGGTGGATCCCGGCGAGCTGTCGAGTGTCGAGAACAAATCGATCGCGCGCAACCATGTCGGCGAGATCGACATCTCGCTGGCGCAGTCGATCGCCGCCGATCCCTACACCGACAACCCCCGCACCGGACGGCTGGTAATCGAGGTCAGCGGCCGCATTGCCGGCGGCGGCCTGGTGCTGTCGGTCGACGCGGGACAACGCGCCATTCCCGTCGATATCGTGCCGGTAGAATCCGCACTGCGCCCCGACGAACGCTCGGCGCGTTATCGCCACGGCGGCGCCGTGGTCTGGCTGACCGGCCTGCCGGGCTCCGGAAAGTCGACGCTGGCGCGCGCGCTGGAACGCTGGCTGTTCGGCAATGGCGGTTCGCCGGTGCTGCTGGACGGCGATACCTTGCGCGCCGGCCTCAACAGCGATCTCGGTTTCTCCGCCCAAGACCGCAGCGAGAACATCCGGCGGCTGGCCGAAGTCGCCACCCATCTCGCCCGCAACGGACACATCGCCATCGTCGCGGCGGTCTCGCCCTCAAGGGAAGACCGCGCCGCCGCGCGCCGCATCGCCGACACGTTTTTCCGCGAAATCTATGTCGCGACGCCGGCCGAAGTGTGCGAGAGCCGCGATCCCAAGGGCCATTACGCCAAGGCCCGCGCCGGCGCATTGCAGGCGTTCACCGGCATCGGCAATGATTATCAGCCGCCGGCATCGAGCGAGTTGACGATCGATACCTCGGCGCGCTCCGTCGCTGACGCCACCGATGAGGTCGAGCGGATGCTGGCGAAGTCAGGCATTTTGTTCAACGAACCGGTCGATCTCGCCGCCAATATCTGAGCGTTCCGGGCCGCCCTCTGAATGGGCAAACCAGCGCAGTCCATAGCGTCTTCGAGCGAAGTGGACACCGGTTCGCGTGAAGAAAACGCGTCAAACTAAGGCCTTCTCATCGGCCCGGCTTTAGGGCTAAAAGGGCGCCGAACAAGGCCCTTTACGGGACCCTTTTGCCGTTTATCCCCCTGAAAACCGCTGATAACAGCGGTTTCTCGCGAGAAAAACCCCATCATGAATTGTATCGATGCCCACGGACTGAAGATCGCCCCTGTTTTGTTCGATTTCATCGCCAAGGAAGCCGCCCCCAAGACCGGAATTTCGCCCGACGCGTTCTGGGCTGGGCTCGCAGCCATCCTCCGCGATCTCGCTCCCCGGAACCGGGAACTGCTGGCGATCCGCGATGCCTTGCAGGCGAAAATCGACGGCTGGCATCGCGCGCACAAGGGCAAGCTGTTCGACATGAATGCCTACACGGCGCTCCTGAAGGAGATCGGCTATCTCCTGCCGGAGCCGGCGACGCAAAAGGTCGAGACATCAAATGTCGACGAGGAGATCGGCAAGATCTGCGGACCGCAGCTGGTGGTGCCGCTCACCAATGCGCGCTACGCGCTGAACGCCGCCAACGCGCGCTGGGGCAGCCTTTACGATGCCTTTTACGGCACCGATGCGATTCCGCACGATCCGAGCGAAACCGGCAAGGGCTTTAACAAGGCGCGCGGCGACAAGGTGATCGCCAAGGCAAAGGCCTTCCTCGACTCCGCCGTGCCGCTGGCGACCGGAAGCCATACCGATGTGACTTCCTACAGCGTCATCGCCGGGCAACTCGCCGTCAAACTGAAGAGCGGCAACGCCACCGCGCTGAAATCGGGTGCGCAGTTCTCAGGCTTCCAGGGCGATCCCGCCAACCCCAGCGCGATCCTGCTGGTCAACAACGGTATGCATATCGAGATCAAAATCGACCGCGCCAACATCATCGGCAAGGACGATCCGGCCGGCGTCGCCGACATGATCCTGGAATCGGCAGTCAGCACGATTCTCGACATGGAAGACAGCGTCGCGGCGGTCGATGCCGAAGACAAGGTCCTGGTCTATCGCAACACGCTCGGCCTGATGAACGGCACCCTGACCGCCGACTTCGAGAAGGGCGGCAAGACGCTGAAGCGCGCGCTCAATCCCGACCGCGTCTACAAGACGGCGGACGGCAAGGAACTCAGGCTGCACGGCCGCAGCCTGTTGTTGATGCGCAATGTCGGCCATCACATGTTCACCGACGCGGTGCTCGATTCAACCGGCGCCGAAATTCCGGAAGGCATGCTGGACGCCGCGGTCGCCGGCCTGCTGGCGATCCACGACCTCAAGGGCAACTCGAAAACGAAGAACAGCCGCACCGGCTCGGTCTATATCGTCAAGCCGAAGATGCACGGCCCCGACGAAGTGGCGCTGACCTGCGAACTGTTCGGCCGGGTCGAGAAGATGCTGTCGCTGCCCGAGAACACCATGAAGGTCGGCATCATGGACGAGGAGCGCCGCACCACGGTCAACCTCAAGGCCTGCATCCAGAACGCGCTGAAACGCATCGTGTTCATCAACACCGGCTTCCTCGACCGCACCGGCGACGAGATCCACACCTCGATGGAAGCGGGCCCGATGATCCGCAAGAACGACATGAAGGCGCAGCCCTGGATCAAGGCCTATGAGGACTGGAACGTCGATATCGGCCTGATCGACGGCCTGCCCGGCCACGCCCAGATCGGCAAGGGCATGTGGGCCGCGCCGGACAAGATGGCGGACATGCTGGCGCAGAAGATCGGCCATCCGCAGGCCGGCGCCACCACCGCCTGGGTGCCGTCGCCGACCGCGGCCACGCTGCACGCGCTGCACTACCATCAGGTCAACGTGCAGGCGCGCCAGCAGGAACTGGCCAAGGGCGGCCCGCGCGCCAAGCTGTCGGACATCCTCACCATCCCGGTGTCGCAATCGAACTGGGCGCCCGACGACGTCAAGCAGGAGATCGACAACAACTGCCAGGGCATCCTCGGCTATGTCGTGCGCTGGATCGATCAGGGCGTCGGCTGCTCCAAGGTGCCCGACATCCATGACGTCGGCCTGATGGAAGACCGCGCCACGTTGCGGATCTCGAGCCAGCATCTGGCGAACTGGCTGCATCAGGGCGTCATCACCAAAGAGCAGGTGATGGAGTCGCTGAAGCGGATGGCGGTCGTGGTGGACGGCCAGAACAAGGGCGATCCGCTGTACCGGCCGATGGCGCCCTCTTTCGACGGCATAGCCTTCAAGGCGGCCTGCGATCTCATCTTCAAGGGCCGCGAGCAGCCGAACGGCTACACCGAATTCATCCTGACGGCGCGGCGCAGGGAAGCCAAGGCGGCCGGCTGATCGAACGCATCTTCTGGTTCAGGACGTTCAAATAGGTCTTGCGCGCGATCGCCGAAGAGATCGGCCAAAAGCCCCGGCATCCGCCGGGGCTTTTTCTTTGCGGCGCCGCGAACGCCAGACAGGCACGCGAAATTAATTGTTTGTTAACGCGCGAGCGACCGCGGCGGCCCGCGCAATACCCTTTTTCCTCCCCCATCCGTACTTTTACGGCAGCCACACTGTCTAAATTTTTACTCTTTTTGCCCCAAATGGACGGAACTTGGGGGGCGCTACTATGCTGAATCGTCTGACCGTATCCGCGCTGATCAAGACCGTCATCCTGACAACCGCGTTCTGCGTCGTCATCGGATTCTCGCTCAACGCCTGGGATTCCTGGGGTCGTCTGCAGGTGACGAGCCGCATCGCGGTGATCGCCGATGCCTCGGCGAACCTGTTCAAGGCGATGCACAACCTGCGCACCGATCGGTCCACCACCAACCGGCTCCTGAATTCCGATCAGCCGATCGACAGCGACATCGACAAATATCTGCGCAATCTTCGCGATACGCGAAATGCCCGCCATGAGCAACGCGCTCGCGCTGCTGCCCTCCATCGAATTCGCCCAGCAACAGACGCTGGTGCCCGAGCTGGATCGCCTGTTCAAGGCGCTGACGGCGGAGCAGAAGGAATTCTGGGAGGACATCGCCAAGCCGAAGGCCTCGCGCCGCCCGGCGCTGGCCAAGGAATATATGGAGACGACGCAGGCGCTGCTCGACACGCTCGACAAACTGTCCGGCAACGCTCGCCGCCACCGTCAACCATCAGGATGCCACGATCGACCAATTGCTGGCGATCAAGCAGATCGCCTGGCTGTTGCGCAACACCGCCGGCGAGGCATCGCTCCTGATTTCGAACGGGCTCGCCGCCGGGCGCGTAACGCCGGAAACACGCCTGACCTTTACGAAATTCGTCGGCGGCACCGAGATCGCATGGAACGCGCTGCAAATGACGGCCTCGGGAATGCAGTTGCCGCCGGCGCTTTCCGCCGCGATCGCCGCGACCAAGACCGCGTATTTCGAGCCGCAATACCTCGCGCTTGCGCGATCGTCTGCTGACGGCGCTGATCGCCGGCGAGAAGGCGGAATTGACGGCGAACCAATGGAGCCCGATCACCGTCGGACGCACTCGGTGCGCCGTCAGCGTCGCCGAAGCCGCCCTCGACGCGGCCAAGGACCACACCGCCGTCCTGCATTCCGCGGCCCTGCGCTCGCTGGTGTTGCAGCTCGTGCTGCTGGCTGCGGCACTGGCCTTGACCGTCGGCGCCATGACGGCCGTCACCCGCCGCGTCATCAAGCCGCTGCACAACATGCGCGACGCCATGCTGAAAGTGGCCGCGGGCGATCTCGCGGTCGATACCGGCTATACCGAACGCCGCGACGAGATCGGCGCGCTTGCCGGCGCGCTGGAGACCTTCAAGCAGCAGGCCGTCGACAAGCTCAGGATCGAACAGCAGGAGCGTGAGCGCAACGCCGGCGCGGCGGCGCGCCAGCAGGCGATCGACGCCTATGTCGGCGAGTTCGAAAGCGTGGTGCGCCAGACGCTGCAGCAATTGGGCGACGCCTCCAGTCAGATGCGGACGACATCGTCTGGCCTGTCGGCGGTTTCCCGCCAGACCAACGCGCGCGTCCAGGTCGCCGAGAAGGCCTCCGGCGAGGCCTCGATGAGCGTCGAGAGCGTCGCCTCGGCGTCGGAGGAGTTGAGCGCCTCGATCAACGACATCAGCCAGCAGGCGGCGCACGCCGCCGGGATCGCCAGCCGCGCGGTCAGCCAGGCGCGGGAAACCGACGGCACGGTGCAGGGCCTGGCGAAATCGGCGGGCCGGATCGGCGAAGTGGTCGGCCTGATCAACACCATCGCCGCCCAGACCAACCTGCTGGCGCTGAACGCGACCATCGAGGCGGCGCGCGCCGGCGAAGCCGGCCGCGGCTTTGCGGTGGTGGCGTCCGAGGTCAAATCGCTGGCCAGCCAGACCGCGAAAGCGACCGACGAAATTTCGGAGCAGATCGCCGACATCCAGAAGGTGGCCGGCGACGCCATCGACGCCATCAAGGGCATCGGCGGCATCATCGGCGAGGTCAACGAAGTCGCGACCGCGATCGCGGCCGCGGTTCAGGAACAGGGCGCCGCCACCCAGGAGATCACCCGCAGCACCCAGTTCGCCGCGCAGGGCACCAAGAACGTCTCCGACAACATCACCGGCGTCAAAACCGACGCGGATGCGGCGGCCGCCGCCGCGGAGAACGTCAAGCAGGCCTCCGAGACGCTGGAAACCCAGAGCCAGCAACTGGGCAACCAGGTGACCCAGTTCCTCGGCAAAATTCGCGCGGCCTGATCGATCCCAGACATTGCTTCGATCCCGACAAGCGGTGCGCTTCGAGCCGGGTAGCCATACGGTCATCGTTAGCTGTCCCCTCACCGCCGATACGCGATGCCGACGCTGCTTCGGCGTCCTGCAAGAACAGCCGCCGAAGACGGCCTAGCGTTCCCTAGGGACGAGGTGAAACTACGGCCGGCCCGTCACTCCGCCGCCACCACCGGCACCCGCTGATAGCGCGCCAGCACCGATTTCGGGGCCGGCGAGAAATTCAGTGACGCGCCGCGTCGGTCGGCGCTGCGGCCGGCGACCATCAGCCCGCCCACGCCGGCGACAAGATCTCCCTTGCGAAGCGTCGGGTCGTTCTCGATTTTGACCGGCGCGAGACCGGTCTGGTCCTTGCCGTTGCAGGTGCACCCCGCCACGATTTCGTTGCGATAGCGGAACGCGTTCGGCAATTCCGAATACGGCTTGCCGTTTGCGGTGGCGGCATTGTCGATGGCGCTGCCATAGACCACTTCGGTCTTGCTCGCCGGGCAGAAGCTGTTGCAGGAAGCCGCCCGGCTTTGGGTGTCGGACGCCGATATCGGGAAATAGCGCCCGTCGCAGGTCCGCACGCAGAAGGCCTGGCCGCCGCCATAGGTGATGATGCGCGGCCCCGGCACGTCGCTTTGCGGCGCGGCGGGACCGCTTTCGCCGGCATAGGGCAGCCGGATGATCTCGGGGGCAGCATGCGGCCGGCCGAACCCGCCGAACAGCGCGGAGAGAAAATCTTCGGCTTGCGCCGATGGCGCCAGCGTCAGCGCGCACGCCGCCACCGCCGCGCCCAACGCCGCCCGCCTGACCGATCTCCTCGACATGGTGGCCTCCGCGACGGGATTTCGCGTCCGTCAGTACAGCGACGACGCCGACAGGTTCATCGCCTGCCGGCCGGTGGACACCGGCGTCGGCGCCGGGCGCGACGGCGCCGCCGTCGGGCGAACGGCGATCGTTCCCTTGGCATCCAACCCTCCGGCTTCGATCGCTCTCGCTGCGAGGTGCGGCGCATTCTTCGGCAGCACCACGACCCTGGTGCCGATTTCGACCCGGCTGAACAGGTCGGTAACGTCCTCATTGGTCAGGCGGATGCAGCCCGAGGAGACGAACTTGCCGATGGTCGAGGGATCGTTGGTGCCGTGAATGCGGTATTCGCTGGAGCCGAGATACATGGCACGCGCCCCGAGCGGGTTGCCGGGGCCGCCGGCCATGAAACGCGGCAGATAGGGCTGGCGCGCGATCATCTGCGCCGGCGGATGCCAATCCGGCCATTCCGCCTTGCGGCTGATGGTCTGCACGCCGGACCAGGTAAAACCCTCGCGGCCGACGCCGACGCCGTAACGAATGGCGCGGCCCTGGCCGAGCACGTAATACAGCGCCGTGTTGCCGGTATCGATGACGATGGTACCGGGCGCCTCGCGCGTATCGAGCGCTACGACGGTCCGCCGCAGCCGCTCGGGGACCACGCCGCCGTCGCCGTCCTGCGTCATGACGTTGTCCGACGGAAATGCGCTTTGCGGCGTGGGGGCGTAGCCGAGAACCTGCGCGCTCGCCGCACTCGGGAAGACCGCCGGCGCCACCAACAAGGCTGCGGTGAAAACCAGCGCGTTGATCACGCGCGGTTGCTTGCGATTGCCCAAAAATCCCTGCGCCATGACCTGCCCCCTTTGAATGGCACAAGACGGTGCCCGGTTCAGAAGTTCGCCCAGAGTCGCGCGGCAATGCCTGAATAAGCGCCGGATTGCAGTGGACCCTTTTGATCCACCGCAAGGTTCTTGCATGCAAAATATTTCCGCGATCGCCGGCGATGAGCTACGCAACGACGGCCTGCGGTGGCTTGCGAATGTCTGTGTCATGATCTGCCCCGATGCGGATGGCGCATCACGCGGATGCCTCTCGCACACCAACGCGACGGATGCTGCGCGGTTCCGTTCGGCGCGAAGGATGGCCGCCGCTCACCTTTGCGCGATGGAACTTTTGGCAGGGCTTGCGGGTTATGACCGCCTGAGCCTGTTTCGTCGCGCGACGCCGCGGCTCGCCAATCAGCCCGACAAGCGGGGAGAGCCAGTTGCGTGTCCTTCCCAACGAACGTGCGCTTCCCAGGGAGGCGACCGCGCTGCCTGACGCGGGCAGCGAACGGCCGCCGGCGATCCGGCGCGCCGAAGTGGTCGCCTTCGCGCTGGTCGCGCTCCTGATCATCGGCGTCATCGCCGTGCTCTACGTTGCGAAAGCGTTCTTTCTCCCCGTCGTGGCGGCCTTCGTGGTCGGCACCATGCTGTCGCCGGCCGCCAGTCTTCTCGAGAGAGGCCGCATTCCCCGCGCCGTGGCGGCGGTGCTGATCGTGACGGCCGTGGGCGCGGTAGCCACCTTCCTCGTCGGCCTGATCGCGTCGCCCTTGATGGAGTGGAGCCACCGCCTGCCGGAACTCGGATCCATCCTGAAGGAGAAACTGCATGTGTTCGACCGTCTGCTGGCGTTCTGGCAGGAGCTCCAGATCATGCTTGGCGGAGGCGACCCGCTGACCTCGTTCCAGATGCCCCAGATGCCGAAATTCGACTGGGTCCAGCCCACGCTCGAATTTCTGTCGCCGACCTTCACCGAATTCCTGCTGTTCTTTGCCACCCTGGTCCTGTTCATCGCGAGCTGGCGCGACCTGCGCCGTGCGTTGATCATGACGTTCGGCGAGCACGCATCCCGGTTGCGGACGTTGCGGATCCTCAACCAGATCGAGGAGCATCTCGGCGGCTATCTCTTGACGGTGACGATGATCAATCTCGGCGTCGGGATCGCGACCGGCGTTGTTTGCGCGCTCACCGGCATGCCCAATCCCGCGGGCCTCGGCGCGCTGGCGGCGACACTGAACTACCTTCCCATCATCGGCCCGGTCGCGACCTTCGCTGTTCTGACGCTGGTCGGGGTGGTTGCGTTCTCCACCCTCGGCGCCGGGCTGATCGCGCCCTTGGCCTTTGTGGGAATTACCTTCCTGGAAGGACACTTTGTCACGCCGACCATCATTGGACGCCGCCTCGAGCTCAACGCACTCGCGGTGCTGCTGGCGCTTGCGTTCTGGACCTGGCTGTGGGGCCCGGTAGGCGGCTTTTTGTCGTCGCCGCTTCTGATGGTGGCGCTGATCCTGAAGGAGCATCTGATGCCGGCGGATACGCCGCAGCTGCCGGCGAATTGAGCGGGGTCCGGTTTTCCGGAACTTACCGCGCGGCGGGGCGTTGGTGCCGTAGATGATTTCAGTTTCCGGGAGCTTTTGATGTCCAGCACAGACGGCGAAATCGGCGTGAGAAACCTGACGGACAAAGCCACCCAGCAGCGCCTCGAGAAGGATGTCACAGCCGTGAAGAACGATATCGCAGCCCTGACCGCAGAGATCACCGACGCGCTCAACAGCTTCGCCGGCGCGGCCCGGAAGCAGGCGCGCCGCGGCTACCGGCAGGCCCGCGCCAATGTCGATGCCGCGGTCGACGACATGTCGGAGCGGGGCAGCGCGGTGATGGATGCGGCGCAGGACGCCGCCGTCTCGATCGAGGAGACGCTGGAAGACGTCATCACGCAGCGTCCGCTCGCGACCGTGGGCCTGGCGCTCGGCCTCGGCTTTTTGATCGGCGCGACGTGGCGCCGGTAGGGCAGTTGCAGTGAGCTCCATCCTTCGAGACGCGGCCTGACGGCCGCTCCTCAGGATGAGGTCTTGGACCCTCATGGTGAGGAGCGCGTCTTCGCGCGTCTCGAACCATGAGGCCAGTGTTCGCCGGCTTGAGCGGGGTTTTGAGATGTTCCAGCGCATGATCGATGATTTCAGGCAATCCACCGGCACCGCCCTGCGGCTGACCTCGCTCGCGGCGGCCGTCGCGGTAGCGTTGTTCGTGACCACGTCGTTTCTCTGCGCCGCCGCTTTTGTGTTCGTGCTCGAGAGATATGGACTGGTGCAGGCATGTCTTGCGGGCGCGGCCGTATTCTTTGTCGTCACGTTGATCGCGGCCGGCGCCTATACGGTGCGCAAGAAGCAGGTCGAGGCGCGCGCGGCGGAAACCGCGAAATCGGCGGTGCACACCGCGCTCGCCGATCCCATGCTGGTGGCCGCCGGCCTCCAGGTGATCCGCGCCATCGGCGTCAAGCGGCTGATCCCGATTCTTGCGGTGGGTGGCCTGGCGCTGGGATTGCTGGCCAGCCGCAACGCGCCCGGCGACCAGGCGCCGGCGGAGTGAATTCTGCGCGAGGCGCGTCGGCAACCTCAACATGAGGGAGTGTTGGTCCGCGGCTTTCGCAGGTTCGCTCATCCGTACTCGATTCGAATTTCAAACAGCCTGCCATTGTGACGGTTGCTCCCCTCCCCCCGCGAAGCGGCGGGGAGGGGTTGGGGGGTGGGGGGTGTCTCAGCAAACTCGCTGCCAGGGGAGCAAGCCGACAGACCCCCCACCCCCCAGCCCCTCCCCGCCACGCGCGTTGCGCGTGGAGGGAGGGGAGAGCAACGTGCCATGACTTCGCGATCTCGCCGCGTGTTTCGCGCGAGTTTTGTCATTAGCTTCCCGCCCTCTCCAATCAGAGGGCGCAGGGAATGCCGGGCGCCCGATGCGCCCGATAGCCGCGTGTGCAATGGTAGTGGTAGAACGCACACGCGTTAGTCAGGTCACACCGGAATCACCCGGCATTCCCCGCGCAATGGTTTACGGCTTATTTCGTGCTCTCCCCGGTGACCGGGCTTTCTTGCCACCGTCGCCCACAGAAGTTGCCTTCCGCGAACTTGACGCCAGCGTCGGGGCGTCAGGACCACACGACTTCGCCGTCCGCATCAGGCGCCGCCGTCTACGGCGCCATCCGCGTCCACCGCATCCCGCCCCGCGTTTCGTGACGTTGCGCAACGCCCCTCTGTGGGTCGGGATGATTCGCTCTATTCCTGTTTCTACCCGGCCGTCAAGCGAAATTCGGAAAATCCGAAATTTATTCCCCCGTCATTCCGGGGCGCGCGCTTGCGCGAACCTCAGATGTGCAATTGCACATCGGGGAATCTCGAGATTCTCCGATGTGCAATTGCACATCGTAGTTCGATGCTTCGCATCGCCCCGGAATGACGGAAAATGGACGGCCTCGTCGCTTCCGCCTTCGCTCGTTGGGCTACGGCGGACAAGCCGCTCACGGCAAGGGCGAGGAGGAGCCGCTCAGGTCACGCAGCGGCCGGGCTGGAGCTGTTTGCCGGCGTCGGTCAACACGCTGACGACGGGCTCGCAGGCGACCGTCCGCTTGCCGTCGCCGGATTTGGTCCAGGACGGGGCGCCAGCGTCCGGGCGGACCGCCTGGGCGACGGGGACGCGGACCAGCACCGAGGTCTCGGAAAGGCCGTTCAGTCGCAGCGAGATCGTGCGCGTCGGCACCTCGGACCGTACCAGGCTGCCAGCGCGATCGGCCTTGGGGGCGCGGTTGACCGCGGCCGCTTGCAGGCCGTCGGAACTGTACAGATTGTTCAACCGGTTCAGCACGCCTCCGGAAAGGTCACGCCCGGCGGCCAGCGGCACGGCGCCCAGCGTCAACGCAATGGCGGCGATGCCGAAAATTCCTCGCGAGATCTGTGACATGGCGGTTCGTCCCTCGCCCCATGGCGATCATTGATAAGAACGCGAGGGAACCTGCGCGGTTCAGCGAACCGGCCATCACTTAACCGTGTGCAAAAATATTTGGCGAAGACGGGAACAAGTCGGGCGCCGCGGAGTCTTCTCTACAGCCGGTTATCCCCCCTGCCCCATTGACCGGTGATGTAGGGCGCGGCTGTGGTGATGCCAGTCGCGCCCTGCTTTTTGTCTAGATATGCCAATGATGCGACGCGGCGCGCCCAACGGAAAATCCGGCGCGCCATCAAGCACGCCGGATGCACCCCCAGCCTTCTCTTTTCAGAAATCGTCAACAGTTCGATGGCTCGGCCCTTGACTAGGCGGTCAAAGAAACAAATTGCCCGTGTAATCAAATCAGACAAGCAGCGAGCCAATATCTCTTATCCATCCAAACACGACGCTCCTCGCGATCTTCCGAGTTGACGAAAAATCACAATCAGAACAAAATGCGAACACGTCAATTAAGACGTGGGCATGGAGCTGACAGCTTATTTCAGTTCCCTCTAAGGCGCTGTCGATGACGGACGGTTTCGGCAGTCTAAAAGAAGATGACTGAAAACAACTCAGAGGCAAGCTCGAATACTTCGGGCGTGACAACTTCCGAACGGTATTTAGACAGCCTGTGCAAACGCTCTTTCTTGAGTCTGTGGAGCTACCCAAATCTATTTCGCGATCAAGGACGCAAGAACAATAAAGGAGACGGCAAAGAACTTTCAGATCATCTAATTGTCTTCAACGAACACGTCATAATCTTTTCGGATAAATCGTGCGCTTTTCCGAATACTGGAAATATCAATCTAGATTGGGCGCGATGGTATCGGCGCTCAATAGAAAAGTCAGTCGAGCAAGCTAAAGGCACGGAACGTTGGCTGCTACAATATCCTGATCGCATCTTCCTCGACAGAGAATGCAATAGGCCTCTTCCGATTCCGATAAGCAAAAGCATTCGCATTCATAAGATCGTGATTGCCCTCAATGCATCGGGGCGGTGCAAAGCCTTTTTTGCCGACAGTGGTAGTGGCAGCCTTGTGCTTTCGACTGACGTTCAAGGTAGCGAAAGACCATTTCATGTTGGCGACGTAGATAAGCACGGCGGCTTTGTTCACGTCCTTGACGACGTGACTCTCGATATAGTTTTGAGAGAGCTTGATACAATCACAGACTTTACGGCCTATCTCAGTCGGAAGGAGGCACTGTTTAGGTCGGGTAAGTTGTGCATGGCAGCAGGGGAAGAAGAGCTGCTCGCCTATTATCTAACGCATACCGACAAAAATAAAGAGCATGACTTCAGCATAGGCGATCAATTTGACGGCGCATATTTCGACGAAGGCGCATGGGCGAGTGTTAGCTCTAATCCGCTCTACATCGCCAAGAAAAACGCAGATAGGCAGAGCTACGCCTGGGACGAGATAATTGAGAAATTCAGCCGCAATGTAATCAATAGAACATTGGCGACCGGCAATGACTTGCCTTTGTCAGACCATGAACGCGGTTTGCGAATGCTCGCGGGTGAGTCGCGCCTGTCTCGGAGGAATCTTGTTAAGGCGCTATTCGACTTGTTGGTCACGACCCCGGATGGCGGAAACAAGATGCGGATGGTGCTGTCTAAACAATCACCGGAACGGGCCTACGTTCTCTTGGTTGCCGGACAAGACACTTCCAACTCCGAATACCGCGAACGACGTGCGGCACTGTTGGCAGCATACTGCCACATCGCGAAGGCGGATAATCCGCAGTTGTTGGACGTTGTTGGAATAGCAACAGAACCTTTGGATCACAATTCACGGTCAGAGGACTTGGCCTATCTGGATGTTCGCAACTGGAACGAGGATGCTCAGCGAGAAGCGCGAGAACTCCAGCGGCAAACTGGATTGATGACTAAGCTCACAAAAACGAAATACCACGACAACGAATATCCAAAACAGAAACAGACTTCAGAGAAAGCCTCCAGTCGAAATAGAAAGCGAAATGCTGTCAAGCAAAGACGAAACAAATGGAAAATTAAATGATTGGAGAGGGCCTCCGATCCACGGCTACCCCATTGGCGGCCCCGGCGCGCTGTCAAGCGCGCCGGATTCGTTTCAACAACGGCTTTCCTTGGCATCCCCGATTAGCGTGTACAATGCTCGCTCCATATAAATTCGAGGAATAGCAGGCCGATTGGTGGGAGGCACCTTTGACTAAGCTAAATTCAGCCGTTGTTTTGGAAACGGCTTTTGGGAGCTACGCCGTAGACGAAGTTTTGGGTGAGGGCGGGGCGGGGCGCGTTTATGGAGGTAAAAGCGCCGAAGGGAACGCCGTGGCCGTCAAAGTGCTATCTAAAGAGAGCGCGTCTAAAGACAAGCGAGCACGCTTCAAGAGGGAGATTGCATTTCTTTCGCGAAACCGACACCCGAATATCGTGACCGTTAGTGATTACGGTGTAGCCCAGGACAAATCCATTTGCGGCCCGTTTTACGTGATGCCCAGATTCGGGTCCAGTTTGCGAAAGACGATGGTCGCCGGCATCAATCCAAATTCAGTTTTAAATATCTTTGAAAAAATCTTGGATGGAGTAGAAGCCGCCCACTTGCAGGGAGTGGTTCACCGCGATCTAAAGCCGGAAAATGTATTGACCGATCCGACCAGCGGCCTTGTCGCAATCGCCGACTTTGGAATCGCGAGTTTTACCGAGCAACTACTGGTTACGAGTGTAGAGACGGGGCCGACGCAACGGCTAGCGAACTTTCAATATGCAGCACCCGAACAACGGTTAGTAGGCCGTACCGCTACGAAAGCCGCCGATATTTACGCACTTGGTCTGATGCTGAATGAAATGTTTACCGGGCAAATTCCGCATGGAACAGATTTTCGGACCATCGCGCAATCTCAGTCATCATTTGGCTATTTAGACCACACTGTCGCGCAGATGCTGCGCCAGAATCCTGACGACAGACCTGCATCCGTCGATGCAGTCAAAGATTTGCTCCAGAGGTCCCTGACTACTGAAATCTCTCGCCAGCGGTTGAATAGCATAAAGAACGAAGTCGTTAAGGTGGGAGATATTGACGACGATTTGGCATTCACTCCGCCTAAAATTGTTGCAGCTAATTGGGACGGCGGATGGCTGAGGCTTACCTTGGATCGGCCGGTACATCAGGGTTGGGTCAGCGCATTGCAAAACATGGGTAGCTATGAATCAGTTTGGAATAGGGGGCCGGGAGCGTTCATCTTTGATGGAAATATCGCCCGCGTCCCTTCCGACGCAGACGACGTTCAGCGTATCATAGACTGTTTTAAATCGTGGCTTCCCCGAGCAAGCGCGAGGTTGAAATCCGATCTAGAAGCGAAAGCACGCGCTGACGCCGAAAAGCGACAACGGGAGTTGGCATTGCAGAAGGCTCGCGAGGAAAGTCTACTCAAGGTCAATAGCAGTTTGAAATTCTAAAGTCTGCAACACGAGATTAGACACCATCCAGCCGACTTCTTTCCTAATTGGCTGATCCTACTGCGGTCCCGTCTTGGCCCGAAGGGCCGTGAACTAATTTTGAGCTAAATTCGTGACTGGCAATTCTCGAAAACAGCGGCGCGCCCTTCAGCGCGCCGGACTCATTTCAACGCAACAACAACTTCCCTCTCACGCCACCCTTGGCGTGCGGTTGCGCGAGTTGCGCTGGAAGAACAGCGCCTGGCTCGCGACCGCGGAGACCATCGCGGGCTGGAACGGTTTTGAGATCAGGAACGCCGGCTCCGGGCGCTCGCCGGTCAGGAAGCGCTCGGGGTAGGCGGTGATGAACACCACCGGCACCTCGAAGGTTCTGAGCAGCTCGTTGACGGCATCCAGGCCCGACGAGCCGTCGGCGAGCTGGATGTCGGCGAGGATCAGGCCCGGCTTCCTGTTCCTGGCCAGCGCCACGGCGTCGGCATGGGTGCGGGCGACGCCGATCACGTGGTGGCCGAGGTTTTTGACCAGGCTTTCCAGATCCATCGCGATAAAAGTCTCGTCCTCGATGATCAGCACGTCGGTGGCGATCTCCGCCGCCATTTCGCGCCCCGCAGCGTCCGCCAGCTTCCTGGTCTCGGCCACGTCCTTGCCGAGAATGTAGGCCACCTCTTCTTCCGGAAAACCCTCCAGCGACAGCAGCAGGAAGGCCTGGCGCGGTAGCGGAGTAATATTGGAGAGCCGGCGCTCCGGCGGCAGCGGCAAGGTGGCCACGTCGGCATCGTCGTTGAGGGCGACCGAATTCCAGATCTGGGTGAACAGCCGGAACAACCCGGCGCGGGGCCCGTGCTGCTCGTCGAGCAGCGAGGGATCCTGAAGCAGGGCCTCGAGCATGGCTCCGACATAGGCGTCGCCCGACGCCTGGTTTCCCGTCAGGGCACGGGCATAGCGGCGCAACAACGGCAGGTGTTCAGCAACAAGCTGTGATCGGGACATCCCCACTCCATCCTGTATTGGGTCAAGCTGGCTGACGGGGTGACCCGGTTCCCCTGACATGGCTGACTACGCCCGAGCCCGATAAAAGTTCCCGGCTCCCTGGAACTTTTAGGCCGGGTTCGAATTAGCCTTTCCGGAAGGGCCTCGATCTCAGGATAAATTCCTGAAGCTACAGGGACTTAACTCTCGGGGAAGCGTGGTGCAGGTCATGAAAGATGTAAAGTCTCAAGCCAGCAGGAATGCGGCAACGGGCAAGCCGGGCGGGCTCAACGCCGAGATTCAGGCGCGCATCGGCCATCAACTCCGCGCGATGTACGACGATGTCGTGCGCCAGGGGGTGCCGGACCGGTTCGTCGAGCTGGTCCGGAAGCTTGATGTTCCCAAGTCCGAACCCCAAGTGGGAAATGCGGGCGATCAAGCAACCAAAAGCGACGGGAGGGATTGATGCCTCTCACGGATGCCCTTCGCGACGACATTCTGGCGTCGGTACCTTCGCTGCGCGCGTTCGCGATCTCGCTTTCCGGCAACGGCGACCGCGCGGACGATCTGGTGCAGGAAACGCTGCTGCGCGCGCTCGCCAATATCAACTCGTTCCAGCCCGGCTCGAACCTGCCGGCGTGGCTGTTCACCATCCTGCGCAACCTGTTCCGCTCCGATTACCGCAAGCGGCGGCGCGAGGTGGAGGATGCCGACGGCAGCTATGCCAAGACGCTGAAGACCCAGCCGGCGCAGGGCGCGCATCTGGAGTTCGAGGAATTCCGCCAAGCCCTCGAGAAGCTTCCGCAGGACCAGCGCGAGGCGCTGATCCTGGTCGGCGCCTCCGGCTTCTCCTACGAGGACGCCGCCGCGATCTGCGGCTGCGCGGTCGGCACCATCAAGAGCCGCGTCAACCGCGCGCGCTCAAAGCTCTCGGCGCTGCTCTATGTCGAGGGCGCGGAAGATTTCGGCCCCGATGAAACCGTGCGCGCCGTGATCGGCGGCGGCGGCGGGGGGTAGCCAAGATCGTCGTCCCCGCGAAAGCGGGGACCCATAACCACCGGCTTTCGTGGTTACTTCCGCTGGGGCTCCAGCTCTTCGAAACTCGAATATCGGTGGTTATGGGTCCCGGCTCGCGCTCGCTTTGCTCGCTTGGCCGGGACGACGAAATTATTGTTTCGCCGCCAGTCGTCGAACGCCGCGCCGTGCGTTCGTCGATATCGCTCTGATACTCAGTGCAGCCCGCCGAAGGCGTAGATCAGCACCAGAATCGGGAGCGGTACGCCGAGCAGCCACAACAACAGATAACGTCCCATGAACGCGCCTTTCGGTTTGCGAAGTGAACGGCGTCTCAATGCCCGCAAGCGCAGGTTTGTTCCGGGCTGAAGCCGTGCGCGCCGTGATCGGCGGCAGCGGGGGATAGCGTATTCGACAACACCAAGATACGTCGTCCCCGCGAAAGCGGGGACCCATAACCACAGGCGTTTGCGATTGCATCGGCTGTCGCTCCAGCCATGTCCCACCGATCCGCCGG
>CAWGSB010000029.1:0-409453 GCA_963825105.1 uncultured Alphaproteobacteria bacterium | reverse complement strand
GGCGGTCGCTGCATCCGGGCGCGCGGTCCGGCGCGTCAGCCTCGGCGCGCGCGGCAACGCGGAGGCCGATTACGGCGACATTGTCGCAACCGCCGCGCCCTTCGACGTCGCAGCGAACCGGCCGAAGCCCGCCGATGTCGCCGCGATCGTGTTCTCGTCGGGCACGACCGGTAGACCCAAGGGCATCATGCACAGCCAGAAGACGCTGCTGGAAGCCGCCAAGGGCGGTCAGGTGGTGATGGGCCCGATCACGCCGGACAGCGCCACGCTGCTGTACATGCAGCCGTCATTCGCGGCGTGGCCGATCATCGTGCTGCCCTACGTGGCCGGCAAGGCCAAGATCTGTTTCGGCAAAGTCTTCACGCCGGCGGCGTTCCTGGAATCCTGCCAGCGCGAACGCATCACGCTGGCGCCGTTGGTGCCGACGATGTGGCGGATGGTGTTCGAGGCTAACCCTGAAAATTACGACCTGTCGGCGCTGACGCTGGTGTCGATCTCGGGCGAAGCGCCGGCGCCGAGCGACGTGCGCCAGCTTTACGACCGGATCTGCCGGAACATCTGCTGCGTCTATCTCTCCGGCGAAGCTTTCACCGCCTCGGGCGTGATGGCCAACACCCGCGACCTGATGGAGCGCGACAAGATCGGTTCCAGCGGCCGGCCGGTGGTCGGCGCCGACGTCCGCATTCGGGTGCCCGGCGGAAGTTTCGACGATGAAGCGGCCAACGGCGAAACCGGCGAGATCGCGATCTCGGGCCCGTCGCTCGCGGTCGGATACTGGAAGGACGCGGCGCTCACCGCCGAGAAATTCCGCGACGGCTGGTGGCGCAGCGGCGAACTCGGCCGTCTCGACGCCGACAACTATCTCTGGGTCTCGGGCCGCATCGATAACGTCATCAACTCCGGCGGCATCAAGGTCACCGGCGAGGAGATCGAGCACGCGCTGCTGTCGCACCCATCCGTCGCGCAATGCGCCGTGGTCGGCCAACCGGATCCGCTAATGGGACAACGCATCGAGGCCTATCTCGTCCCCCGCGGCGCACCGCCGGGCGCTGAGGAAATCAACCTGTTCCTGCGCCAGCAACGCCATCTCGCCGGCTTCAAAATGTCGAAGGCGTTTCACTGGATCGACGAGATGCCGACCGGCCCGACCGGTAAACTGTTCCGGCGGCGCTGCGGGTGGATCAATAAGAGTTGTGTCGTCGCCCGTGATAATGCCGGAAGTCAATGACCACCGCTGGTTGTTGTTAAACCGGGCTGTGGCTCCAGCCATTGCGAAGACACAGGCCGGTGGTTATGGGTCCCGGCGTTCGCCGGGACGACGTTGATCTGCTATAGTTCCTGGAAAAGCCACGGAGACCTCATGAGCTGGCTTCCCGACCAACGATCCCGTGCTCGGCGATCCCCAATCCTGCGACGCGCTCGAACTGGTCATCGTGCCGCGCACCCGCGATCTCGGCGATGGATTTGAGGTGCGCCGCGCGCTGCCGCACGGCAAGCGCCAGATGGTCGGCCCCTTCATCTTCTTCGATCATTTCGGACCGGTGCAGTTCATGTCCGGCAAGGGCATGGACGTGCGCCCGCATCCGCATATCGGGCTCGCCACCGTCACCTATCTGTTCGACGGCAGCATCATGCACCGCGACAGCGAGGGCAACATCCAGGAAATCCAGCCCGGCGCGATGAACCTGATGACGGCCGGCCGCGGCATCGCCCATTCCGAGCGGACGCCGGACGTGCAGCGCAAGAACGGCCAGAAGATGCTGGGCCTGCAGAGCTGGATCGCGCTGCCGGCCGGATCGGAGGAAATCGCGCCGTCGTTTCAGCACTACGCCGCCGCCGACCTGCCGACGTCAGCGGATCGCGGCTTCACCGCGCGCGTGATCGCAGGCAGCGCGCTTCGGCGTGAAATCGCCGGTGACGATGGTGTCGCCGTGGTTCTACACCGAGGTGACCGCGGAGCAAGGCGCCAGCGTGCCGCTCGACCCCGATCATGAAGAGCGCGCCATCTACCTGGTCGACGGCGAGGTCGAGATAGCGGGCGATCGCTTCGAGGGACCGCGGCTTCTGATTTTCCGGCCCGGCGACCGCATCACGGTAAAGACGACAAGACCGACGCGGATGATGTTTCTCGGCGGCGACGCGCTGGAAGGCCCGCGCCATATCTGGTGGAACTTCGTCTCTTCCAGCAAAGAGCGGATCGAGCAGGCCAAACAGGACTGGAAAACCGGCCGCTTCGCGCACGTTCCCAACGAACACGAGTTCATTCCGCTGCCGGAGTGAGCTATCCCCTCTTTCCTCTTCTGTCCGCGCGCGCCTGCGCGAGATCGTTCCGCCTTTGAAAGTCATGCCCATGACCACCATGCTCGCCAGCGACCTGCCCCTTCCACGGATCGGGCGCGGCAAGGTCCGCGATATCTACGCCGTCGGCGACGACCGCGTGCTGCTCGTTGACCACCGACCGCATCAGCGCCTTCGACGTTGTCATGGCCGAGACCATCCCGATGAAGGGCGCGGTGCTGACCCAGATCAGCGCGTGGTGGTTCAATGAGCTCGAGGGCGTGGTGCCATCATCACATGATCAGCGCCGACGCCGACGCGATCATCGAGGAAGTGCCTGCGCTGCAGGGACATCGCGCCTCGCTCGCCGGGCGCGCGATGCTGTGCCGGCGCACGACGGTGTTTCCGATCGAATGCGTGATCCGCGGCTATCTCTCGGGCTCGGCGTGGAAGGAATACGCGCCCAGGGCACGCTGGCCGGCGAGAAGCTGCCGCCCGGCCTGCTGGAAAGCGGCAAGCTGGAGCCGCCGATCTTCAGCCCGGCGACCAAGGCCGAGACCGGCCATGACGAGAACATCACGATCGCGCGCATGCGCGAGATCCTCGGCGACGAGGTGGCCTACACGCTGGAGAGCATGACCCGCGCCGTCTATACGCTCGGCGAAAAGCTCAGCCGCGACCAGGGCATCATCATCGCCGACACCAAGTTCGAATTCGGCCGGGACAAGGATGGCCGCATCATCCTGATCGACGAGGTGATGACCCCCGACAGTTCGCGGTTCTGGGCGGCGGATGCCTACAAACCCGGCCAGCCGCAGCCGAGTTTCGACAAGCAGCCGTTGCGCGACTATCTCGACGCCGAGCGCCGCGCCGGCCGCTGGAACGGCGAGGCGCCGGCGCCACCGTTGCCGGCCAGCGTCGTGGACGCCACCAGCAAGCGCTATCTCGAAGCCTATCGCCGCATCACCGGGAGCGAACTGACGGTCTAACGCCGTCATTCCGGGGCGATGCGATAGCATCAAACCCGGAATCTCGAGATTCCGGGTCTCGGTGCTTCGCACCGTCCCGGAATGACGAAAGAGCAAAAATCACAGGGAGCGCAGACATGACCGACACCGATACCGTGCTTGTCGAACGCGATGGACCGGTGACCATCGTCTCCATCAATCGTCCGCATTGCCGTAACGCCGTCGACGGCGCGACCGCGCGAAAACTGTTCGATGCGTTCCGGGCGTTCGATGCCGATGCCGAGGCGTCGGTCGCGGTGTTCACCGGCACCGGCGGCTACTTTTTGCGCCGGCGCCGACCTCAAGGCGGTGGCGTCGGGCGATCCCAACAAGAAGCGCGAGATCGGCGGCCACAACTCGATCGCGCCGATGGGGCCGAGCCGGCTGCGCCTGTCGAAACCCGTGATCGCGGCGGTGGAAGGTTTTGCGGTGGCCGGCGGCATGGAACTGGCGCTGTGGGCCGACATGCGCGTGGTCGCCGAGGACGCCACCTTCGGCATCTTCTGCCGCCGCTTCGGCGTGCCGCTGATCGATCTCGGCACCATCCGGCTGCCGCGGCTGATCGGTCATTCCCAGGCGATCGATCTCATTCTGACGGGACGTCCGGTCGGCGGTCCCGAGGCGCTGCGCATGGGCCTTGCCAACCGTCTGGTGCCCAAGGGCGAAACCCGCGCGCACGCGATCGCGCTGGCGAAGGATATCGCGCGCTTCCCGCAAACCTGTCTGCGCGCCGACCGGCTGTCGGCGTTGCGGCAGTGGGACCTGCGAAGAGGAAGAGGCGATCGCCAACGAAATGCGCGGCGGGCTCGAGGTCATCGCGTCAGGCGAAACGCTGTCCGGCGCGACACGCTTTGCGTCGGGCGTCGGACGTCACGGCGCGTTTGGCGGGGGCAGACCGCGACTAATCCGAATCGTCGTCGTCCGGAGCAGATCGCCGAGCACGGTCGCCTTATCTGAGATCCGGTGTATTTCCATGCCGCGGCTGCGGTCTGGCCGGTCGACCTCATCCAGCGCAAGCAGCAACGACGCGACGCGGTTGGCGGAGGAGGCCCACTCCGCCAGGCGGGCATAATTGTCGGTGAACCAGCTGAACGCGCCCTGCACGACGACGAACGCGGCCGCGGCCTGAACCACCTCCCCGAGGCTCATCGTGCCCATGAGATATTTCGGGGTACACAGCAGCAAGCCGATCACCGGGGTTACCAAGAGGCTCGAATAGGTCACCACCGTCATCCGCATCAGCTGCCACATATAGATCCGCCAGATGGCGATCACCGCCTTCAATGCCGCGCCGATGACATGGCGCGGATCCTTCTTGCCGTCCGGAACCGCGATCCCTTCGCCGCTCTCACGCAGATGCGTGCCGACCGACCTCAACTCGGCCTCGGTCCGTTTGTTTTCCTCCATCACGCGGGTCAGGTGGCTGGCGATCAGGAAGATGGCGGCCGAAAGCAGGGCGGAATAAACGATCACCGCGATGACGAGGTAACCGGGAATGTTCAGGACGAAACCACCGAGGTCAATGGGCAGGCCATCTCCCACCGACCAGAGAATTCCGATGAACGTCACGGCATTGAGCAGCGACTGGAACAGCCCGAGCACGAGGTCGACCGGCAGATCGGTTGCGATCCTGGCGTCCTCGGCGATGCGGAATTCCGGAGAGTCATAGTCTGCCGGCCACGAACCTGAGCCGGACATAGCGGTCGTCTCTCAGCCAGTAGTCATAGAGGTGATTGCTGAGCCACGCGCGCCAGGTGCGCTGCATGGTCATGCGGGCCCAGACCGAGAAGACCGTGAGCGTGAGACTGGCCGCGGCCAGCGGCACAAACCGCAATGCCTGGGTCCAGAGTTCTGCGCCGTCCTTGCGCCCGATCGCGTTGAAGAAGTCGCGATTCCAGTAATTCAGCGCGTACTGCGTCAGCAATTGCAGGAGCACGGTAGCGATCAGCACGGCAACCAGAAGCCATGCCCGCCACGCCCCTGGACCCCGCCAAAATCCCGATGCGCTCTGCCAGAATCGAGAGAGCAGCAGCCTCTCGTCCGGAGCAAGGCGGGTCTTGTTCAGCATGTTTGATTCGGTTGCATCGGCCGCGCGATGATACCGAACGACACGCTTGGCCGGAATGGACATCGTTGCAAAAGATACGCGATCTGCGAAGACCCGGTTTGACCTGAGTCAACCAACTGATGGCGGGGCGGTGGCGGTAAAACCTGTCGTCCCGGCGAGGCGAAACGCGGCGGTGGCGGCTTTGCGTTTTGACCGTTCGCGTGCTGAGATGCCTCGTCTATGGGGCTTGAGAAGATGACGGCGCCAATTCCTGCGGCTGACGTGAAGACCTTTGTCACCAGCGATTTCCGCCTGCAAAGCGGGGTCGTCATGCCGGCCGTGACCATCGCCTATCGGACGCTGGGCGTTCTTGCGCCTGATCGCGACAACGTGGTGCTGGTCACGCATGGCAACACCAGCGGTCCGCAGATGATCGATCCCTTGGGATCGACCGGAGAAGGAAGCTGGAACGAGATCGTCGGTCCCGGCAAGGCGGTCGACACCAACCGCTTCTTTGTCATCTGTCCGAACATGCTGGGGTCGTCTTACGGATCGACCAATGCGGCGAGCATCGATCCCGCGACGGGCAGGCGTTACGGAGCCGGGTTTCCCGATATCACGGTGAGCGACATTGTCGCCACCCAGCGCGCGCTGCTCGAGCCATCTCGGCATCGAGCGGCTGGTTGCGATCGTCGGCCCGTCCTATGGCGGGTTCCAGGCCTTTCAATGGGCGGTCGACTATCCCGGCATGATGAGGGGGATTGCAGCCATCGTCACCTCTCCGCTGGTGCCGCGCGAGCGATCCGAGGGCAATGTGGCGCGCCTGCTCGCAACCCTGTCGAAGGATCCAAACTGGAACGGCGGCGACTATTACGATTGCGGCGGCGTTCTGGAGAGCATGATCCAGATCCGCATCGCCACGCTCAAGACCTACGGCATCGAGACCCGCCTGCGAGATACGATGTCCGACCCCGAACAGATCGAGGCGGCGATCCGCGACGAGGCCACGCGATGGGCGAGAGGCTTCGATGCAAACTCGCTGATCATCCTGGCGAAGGCGCTGCGAGGCTTCGACGTGACGGCGCAATTCAGCAAGATCAGGTCGAAAGTTCTTTATGTGCTGTCCCGGACCGACAAACTGTTTCCTCCGGAACTCGCCCCCGGCGTGATGCAGGGGCTGAAGGCCGCAGGCGTCGACGCCGACTATTTCCTGCTCGACAGCGAGTACGGTCACTCGGCGTCCGGCCGCGACGCGCATAAGTGGGCGCCGCGGCTGCGTCTGTTCATGGATCGCCTGCAAGCGTAGCCCGTTATCCGTCCCGGCGAAGGGCCGGACCCGTTGCCTCGCTTGGCCGGGACGACGCAGGGTAAATCAAATCCCCGCCATCATCACATATTTGATCTCGACATATTCTTCCATGCCGTGATGCGAGCCCTCGCGGCCGAGGCCCGATCTCCTTGACGCCGCCGAACGGCGCGACCTCGGTGGTGATCAGTCCGGTGTTGACGCCGACCATGCCGGACTCCAGCGCTTCGGCGACCCGCCAGACCCGGCCGAGATCGCGCGAATAGAAATAGGAGGCAAGCCCGAACGGCGAATTGTTGCACATCGCGATCACGTCGGCCTCGTCCTTGAAGCGGAACACCGGCGCCAAGGGCCCGAAGGTTTCCTCCTGCGACACCAGCGCGTCGGGCGCGACGTTGGCCAGCACCGTCGGCTCGAAGAAGGTGCCGCCGAGCGAATGGCGTTTTCCGCCGGTGACGATCTTGGCGCCGTGCTTGACCGCGTCCGCGATGTGCTTTTCGACCTTGTCGATCGCATCCATGTTGATCAGCGGCCCCTGCGTCACGCCGGCTTCGCGTGCCGTCGCCGATCTTCATCGCCGCGACTTTCTTCGAGAGTTTTTCGACGAACTGATCGTAGATCTTGTCCTGGGCGTAGATGCGGTTGGCGCAGACGCAGGTCTGGCCCATGTTGCGATATTTCGAGACCATGGCGCCTTCGACCGCGGCGTCGATATCGGCGTCGTCGAACACCACGAACGGCGCGTTGCCGCCGAGCTCCAGCCCGAGCTTCTTCACCCCGACCGAGGCCTGCTGGTACAGGATCTTGCCGACCTCGGTCGATCCGGTGAAGCCGACGAAGCGCACCGCGGGATGTTCGCACAAGCACCTTGCCGATCGCCGACGAATTGCCGGTGAGGATGTTGAACACGCCCTTGGGCACGCCGGCCTTCTCGGCCAGCGCCACCAGCGCCAAGCGCGCGTGAGCGGCGTTTCATTGGCGGGCTTCAGCACCACGGTGCAGCCGGCGGCCAGCGCCGGCGACACTTTCCGGGTGATCATCGAACACGGAAAATTCCACGGCGTGATCGCGCCGCAGACGCCGATCGGCTGCCTGATCGCGAGCAGCCGCGCATCCGGCCGCTGCGTCGGAATGGTTTCGCCGTAGACGCGCCGCGCTTCTTCGGCGAAGAACTCGACATAGGCGCCGCCGATGTCGACTTCGCCGAGCGCCTCCGCCAGCGGCTTGCCCTGCTCCGAGGTCAGGATCAGCGCCAGGTCTTCGCGGTTGGCGATGATCAGATCGAACCATTTGCGCAAGATGTTGGAGCGCTGCTTGGCGGTGAGCTTCGCCCAGGCCGGAAACGCGCGCTCGGCGGCTTCGACCGCGTGCGTGGCTTCCGCGGTGCTCATCTGCGGCACCTTCGCAAGCTCGACGCCGTTGACCGGATTGGTCACGGGATTGACCGGCGTGCCGACCCAGGCGCCGTCGATATAGCAGTGGTCGCGCAGCAGCGACGGATCCTTCAGGCGGTCGCGCAGCGACGGCGCGGAGGTTTGCGAAGTGCGTGCGGCAGCGGTCGGGGTCATGGCGTTACTCCTCGGATTTTTTGATAAATCCAAGTATAGGCCGAAACCGGCCGCAATGCACCGGCCGCAAAAGCGCGGCTGCTTCAAGCAATTTTGAGGGCTGCAATCGCTGCGTCATTCCGGGATGGTCCCAACGGGTCCGCGCTGAGCGCGGCCCGATGACAGGCTCCGGACCAGACCTCGTGCAATTGCATCGGGGATCTGAATTCCGGGTTCGATGCTTCGCATCGCCCCGGAATGACAGTCTCAAATCAGGCCGCGCCGCTCATATAGGTTTCGCGGCGGCCGATCATGCGCTCCGCCGCGGCCTTGGCGTCCGCCTTGGTGGAGGTCGCGCAGGTGCGATATTCGAGGTCGGGCATGGCGGCCGGTTCGCGCCGTCCGAACCATGATTTGGAACCGACCGGCAACAGCGACAGCGCCTGGGCGACATTATCGACCGCGCCGAACGAGTGCAGTGCACCCGTGCCCGGCATAGCGGACTTCGTAAATGCCCGGCGTGATCGGCGCTTCGATATTTTCGCCGCGCCCGGCCCGGGGATACCGCTTCCATTCGCTCCAGGTCGAAATCATCGTCGTCCCCTCGCGGCATCGTAGGCCGCAATCATTTTCATCAAATTACTCGATCGCAATGCACCGTTTGTGCTGCGATCTGAACGCCTTACTACGAAATCGGTTCCGGATCGAGCGCCTGAAAGATATCGTGGATAGCCCCGGGGTCACCGACAATGCCAGTCAATCCACCGCAAATTATGGCAAGTGTTGCAGTTCCGTCGCTCTCGTCACCCTTCGCGCCAGTGCATCACGAGATCGCGACCGCGATGCCTCCGCCGCCCATGCTTGCGGGAAGCGAGCGGCCGGGAGGAAGATCGGCGACTTCAAAAAATTTACGGGAGGTGACCCATGCAGAGCAAAGCTCGAGATCGATCAGGTGCTGCGCCAGAAAAGCGACGCCAGGGAAATTCCCGGCGTGGTCGCAATGGCCGCCAACCAGCAAAGAGGTGATCTATCAGGGCGCGTTCGGCAAACGCGACCTGTCCAAGGACGACGCCATGACGCCCGACAGCGTGTTCTGGATCGCCTCGATGACCAAGGCGATCACCGCGGCCGCCGCCATGCAACTGGTCGAGCAAGGCAAGCTCTCGCTCGACGCGCCGATCGGCAAGGTGCTGCCCGATCTCGCCTCCCCGCAGGTGCTCGAAGGCTTCGATGCCAAGGGCGAACCAAAACTGCGGCCGGCGAAGAACCCGATCACGCTGCGCCATCTCATGACCCACACCGCCGGCTTCTGCTACGATATGTGGAACGGCGACATGGTGCAGTATCTGGAAAAGACCGGCCTGCCCGCCGTCACCACCTGCAAGAACGACGCGCTGAAAACGCCGCTGATGACCGATCCCGGCACGCGCTGGGAATACGGCATCAATATCGATTACGTCGGCAAGGCGGTCGAAGCGGTGAGCGGCAAGCGGCTCGATGCCTATTTGCGCGACCACCTGTTCACCCCGCTCGGCATGACCGACACCGCCTTCAAGATCGGGGAAGCGCAGCGCAAGCGCCTGGTCGCCATGCACGGCGCGCGGACCCGACGGATCGCTGGCGCCGATCCCGTTCGAACTCGAGCAGGATCCGGAATTCCACATGGGCGGCGGCGGCCTCTACGGCACCGCGGGCGATTACATCAAGTTCACCCAGATGATCCTCAACAAGGGAAAAGGCAACGGCAACCAGGTGCTGAAGCCGGAGACGGTCGCGCTGATGGGCCAGAACCACATCGGCGAACTCACCAGACCAAGATGATCTCGGCGGTCGCATTCGCGACCAACGATGTCGACCTCTATCCCCGGCATGGTGAAGAAATGGGGGCTGAGCTTCCTGATCAACACCGCCAAGACGCCGGAGGGCCGCAGTCCCGGCAGCCTTGTCTGGGCAGGGCTTGCCAACACCTATTTCTGGATCGATCCCGCGCGCGACGTCACCGGCGTGATCCTGATGCAGGTGCTGCCGTTCGTGGACCAGAAGTGCCTGGAAGCCTTCGCGGGCTTCGAGCGCGGCGTCTATGCCGGGCTCGACGCGGCGGGCCAGAAGGCGGCGTAGCCGAGCCGTCATTGCGAGCGCAAGCGAAGCAATCCATTTCGCCGCGCAATGAAAGAGTGGATTGCTTCGTCGCAAGTGCTCCTCGCAATGACGTTGATGGACAGGAGTTCGCATTCGCGCGACCCGTTGGCGCGAATTTCGACCTCTCCCCGCAAGCGGGGCGAGCGTAAGTAGCGGTCGCGCCGGGAGTTGCCCTCGGCCGCAACCCTGCCCATGATGCCCCCCGGGGACACGCCCTCGACGCATGGAGAACCGACTTGACCGAAATTGCGGACAGCTATGTTTGCGGCGTCGCCGATGCGCCGCTGCTGGGCACGACCATCGGGCGCAGCCTCGATGCGGCGGCGCGGCGCTGGGGCAATCGCGAGGCGCTGGTCTCGCCAAGCCACGGCGTCCGGTGGACGTGGAAGGAGTTGACCGAGCGGGTCGATGCGCTGGCCGCGGGCTTTCTCGCGCTCGGCCTCGAACGCGGCGCGCGGATCGGGGTCTGGTCGCTCAACCGGCCGGAATGGACGCTGACGCAGTTTGCCGCCGCCAAGGCCGGGCTCATTCTCGTCACCATCAATCCCGCCTACCGCCTGAGCGAACTCGAATTCGCGCTCGCCAAGGTCGGATGCGCCGCGATCGTCACCGCCACCGCGTTCAAGACCAGCAACTACATGGAGATGCTGAACACGCTGCTGCCCGAGCTTGCGAAATCGCCGCCGGGCGAACTGCGCGCGGCGCGGTTGCCGCAGTTGCGCGCGGTGATCCAGGTCGGCGGCCCCGCTCTCCGGGCACCATTGCGTTCGAAGAGGTGACGCGCATGGGCGGCGCGCGCCACCGCGACGCGCTGGCGGCGCTCGCCAAAACCTTGCAGTTCGACGATGCGGTCAATATTCAGTTCACCAGCGGCACCACCGGATCGCCCAAGGGCGTCACGCTGACGCATCACAACATCCTCAACAACGGCTATTTCGTCGGCCGCGCGATGCGCCTGACCGAAGCAGACCGCATCTGCATTCCGGTCCCGCTCTATCACTGCTTCGGCATGGTGATGGGCAATCTCGCCGCCGTCACCTCGGGCGCTGCGATGGTCTATCCCGGCGAGGGCTTCGATCCGCTGGCGACGCTGCAGACCGTCGCGCAGGAGAAATGCACGACGCTCTACGGCGTGCCGACCATGTTCATCGCCGAGCTCGACCATCCCGAATTTGCAAAGTTCGACCTGTCGTCGCTGCGCACCGGCATCATGGCCGGCGCGCCCTGCCCGATCGAGGTGATGCGGCGGGTCAACGAACAGATGAACATGCGCGACGTCACCATCGCCTACGGCATGACCGAGACCAGCCCGGTCAGTTTTCAGAGCGCCACCGACGATCCGCTGGAGCGCCGGGTGTCGACCGTCGGGCGCATTCATCCGCATGTCGAGGTCAAGGTCGTCGATCTCGAGGGCCGCGTCGTGCCGCGCGGCGAACGCGGCGAACTCTGCACCCGCGGCTACAGCGTCATGCTGGGCTATTGGGACGAGCCGGAAAAGACCGCCGACGTGCTCGACGCCAATGGCTGGATGCACACCGGCGACATCGCCGTGATCGACAGCGAAGGCTATTGCAACATCGTCGGCCGCATCAAGGACATGGTGATCCGCGGCGGCGAGAACCTCTACCCGCGCGAGATCGAGGAATTTCTCTATCGCCATCCCAAGATCCAGGACGTGCAGATTTTCGGCGTCGCCGACGATCGCTACGGCGAGGAGCTCTGCGCCTGGATCAGGACGCGATCCGGCGAGACGCTGACCGCCGAGGAGGTCCGCGCCTTCTGCCAGGGCCAGATCGCGCACAACAAGATCCCGCGCTACGTCGAATTCGTCGACGAATTCCCGATGACCGTCACCGGCAAGATCCAGAAATTTCTGATGCGCGAGGCGGTCGAGGCGCGGCTCGGATTGAAGGCGGCGAAGACGGCGTGAAGCTCCGGTCATCTGCGACGGAGCCACGCTTGCGACGAAGCAGTCGCATCATGCGCCACGTGAAGAAAGAATGGATTGCTTCGCTGCGCTCGCAATGACGTTCGATGGACAGACGCAGTTCCGCGTTCTCGCGGCGCGTATCCGCCCGAGGTTTGCCAAAACTGCCGCGCCAATCAGAGGGCGCGGGGAATGCCGGATGCGCGCTGCACCCGCGGTCTCGCGTGCAAAAGTGCAGAAGGAAAACGCACACGAGCATACAGGTTCAGCGGAGGCAATCCGACATTCCCTGCGCAATGGTTTTACGGCTTATTTCGTGCTCTCCCCGGAGATCGGGCTTTGTTTGTCACCGTCGCCTCCCGGATATGGCCCATCCGCGCCCGGTCGGGCCGACATGCCTCCGAAAGACTTGACGCCAACCATTGAGGCGTCAGGACCACACGACTTCACCGTACGCTGCAGCGCCGTTCGTCAGCACGCCGTCCGGTCGCTCACGGAGTCGATCCCGCCCTGCAACCACCTGCGCGCCTGACGCTGCCGCGTCCACCGCATCCCGTCCCAACGTTCGTGACGATGGCCAACGCCCCTCTTCCGGGACGGGATGGCGATGATATAGAGCTGATTTGGGTTTCGGAAAAACCGAAATATTTTTGCGAAAGGGGCTGGACAGCTTTGTCACTTCACAGCCTGTCGGGCAAATCAGTGCGGGCTCGGGAGTGCCGTCAGGCCAAAACAGGACAGGTCATCCGGATCGATTTGCAATTACCTAAATCCATTTTTCGGCAGCAAGCCGCTCGTAGGCAGACTTGATGTGGGCCGGCGGCATGATCTGACGCTTCCGGACGTTCCAACTGTGTACCGCGTGAACGATTTCATCAAATGTCGCCTTGGGATTTTCAGCAGCGGTCCAATGGACTGTTGCCAGTAACTCCATGCCGTAAGGCGTCTCGAAACCTTCGATAAGTCGACCGATCCGTTCGACGCGCTTGCCAGTTTCCTGATCGGCGTTGGCTTCGAGTAAGGTTTCGGCGTCGGCAAGAGCCGTATTCATTACAGTGATCTCGGAAGGCTTCGTTCCGTCTCCGACGCCGGTAAGGAACGCACCATCCATCTTGGTGAGGACGTGCCGAAGCGCCGGCGCATACGGTCCGAATTTATTTTTTTCGAACTTCAGGGTGCCTAGGTCCTGTCCCGCTCTGGCCAGGAAATAAGCGAGCTTCTGCACCTCAATCTGAGTCTAGCGGGTACATCATTTCGCGATAGATCGACAACAGCTTGACTATCGCTGCCCGACCCGGCGTCATTTTTGGCTTCTCCGTCTCGGGCACGAGTTCGCGCACCCGATCGTCGGTTGTTGGAGCAAACAGTTTTACATTCACCTCAGGCAGCTCTTTAAACGCGGCTTCGATCATGGGCTTAACTTCAGACCAATTCAGTCCTCCGTTCCCGCAGCCAAGTGGTGGTATGGCAATGGATCTGATCTTGAGCGTCTTAACCTGAAGAATTAGGTCAGCAAGGCCACATTCAATATCCGACATGCGCGAAGGCTGCCGCCAATGACGCTTGGTCGGAAAATTGATGATATACTTGGGTTCTACAAGTCCGCCGTTGTCGAATACGAACATCTTGCAAGGAACGACCTCCTTGCGCTTGCAGGCCGCTTCGTAGGCTTTGTAGTTCGCCGGCCACTTGCGCCGGAACTGCAGGGCAATGCCTTTGCCCATCACGCCAACGGTGTTCACAGTATTGACGATCGCATCGACGCGCTGTTCAAGCAGGTCGCCATTCGCGATCTCTACGGTCATAGTTTACCCTATCAATAATACCAACCGGGATCACGACCAAGCCGGCGCGCACGGACCAGGAGTGTTAATTGGCAGAAAGGGGTCAATCGGTTCGTTGCACTATGTTGAAGGTGACTACTGGCCCCATGATACGACGCTGTGGTGCACAGATTTCCGCGGCAACGATCCAAAATTCATCTACTATTTGTTGCGCATACTCTTAATCTGAAGAAACTTGATTCCGGTGCAACCAACCCAGCGCTGAACAGAAACTTTTTACACGACGAGCCAATCTGCTGGCCAAATACTGAAGAACAAAGAGAAATTGTTGCGATCCTTGACGCAATAAACTGCAAGATTGATCTGCACAAGCGTCGTCTAATTGTGCTGAAAAATCTGTTCAAGGCTCTGCTGCACAAGTTGATGACTGGCGAAATCCGCGTCTCCGATCTCGACCTCTCGGCGCTCGGCCAATCGCCTCTTGCGGGAGTTGCCGCATGAGCGACCTCAAGATCAGCGAAGCCGGCACCGTTCAATTCCCGATGGTGAAGCACGCCGCTGAAATCGGCTGGATCCTTCTTAAACCCGAAGTTGCCAAGCAGAAGCGCGGCGGCGAAGCCGGCATGTTGCTGCGCGATGAACTCGAAGCGAAGCTGTCGGAATTCAACCCGTGGCTTGTCGAGCAAGGTGTGGTTCAAGGCGACATCGGTCGATTATCGAAGAGCGTTACCTTTGACGTGAAGACACTCGAAGCCTTGCGAACCGAAAAGGGTTCCGACGAAGGCAAGGTTTTCAACCTTGTACTAGGGCTCCAGAAGCAATCGACGACGACGCCGATGCTGCGCCGGTTCTTCAACCTTTGAAAGATCGAGCCGAGCGCATCCTGAAGGATCTCGAAAAGCGCGAAACGAACGGCAAGGCCGCGATGGACGTCCTGGCAGCTCTGGCCGCCGAGAAAGACGCGGCGGAGAAGGCCGCGAAGGACACCGGCCTGGCGCCAAAGGCGTTCGCGGTGTTCTGGACGCTTCGCGAGGAGCCGGCGCTCAAGCAATGCGGTATTGACCCGCTTGAACTCGCAAGGGAGATCGAAAAACTGTTGGCTCGATTTCCGAACTTTCGCGTCAATGCCGATGAGCAAAGGCAACTTCGGGCCGCCCTTTATCGCCCCCTGATCACGATTGCCAAAGAACCTCGCACGCTCATCGTCGACCGGATCGTCGCCAATCTCCTGAACTGAAGATTGGCCATGACGAAACGTGATGCCAATCATGAACTACTCAAGCGACGGATTGAGCACTGGGCCGCCAAGCTCAAGGTCCAGCCAAAGCTGGTTCGTATCCAGAGGATGACCCGCAAGTGGGGTCTCCTGTTCGATCGCCGGTACCATCACGTTGGCGGCCGATCTCGCAGAGCAGATCACGGGGTTTCAGGATTTCGTCGTGGCCCACGAGCTGTTGCATCTTCGTGTTCCCAACCACGGCCGTTTGTTCAAGGCTCTCATGACGATCCACGTCCCCGACTGGCGTCTGCATCATGTTCGAAGGTGAAGCGCCCTACACCGGCAACCCGTTCTGCTGCGCCAATTCCTTCAGCGACACCTGCGGCCGCGCGCCGATGTGCTGGATCACTTCGGCCGCGGCGAGCGCGCCCAGCCGGCCGGCATTCTCATGGCCGGCGCCGCGCACCAGGCCGAACAGGAATCCGGCGGCGAACAGGTCGCCGGCGCCGGTGGTATCCACCATCCTGTCGATCGGAAACGCCGGCACCGCGGTGACGCCGTCGCGTCGACGCCACCACGCAACCCTTCTCGCTGCGGGTGACGACGCCGAGATTGACGTCGGCGCGCAATTGCGTCAGCGCGGTGTCGAAATCCGAGGTCTGGTACAGCGAATGCAGTTCGGCCTCGTTGGCGAACACCAGATCGACCGTGCCGTTGCGCATCAGATCGAGAAACTCGCCGCGATAGCGATCGACGCAAAACGAATCCGACAGCGTCAGCGCGACCTGGCGGCCCGCGTCATGCGCGATGGTCGAGGCCTTCACGAAGGCGTCCTTGGCGTTCTTCGGATCCCAGAGATAACCTTCGAGATAGACGATCGCGGAGGCCGCGACCTGGGCGGCGTCGATATCGCCGGGCATCAGCTCCTGCGCCGCGCCGAGATAGGTGTTCATGGTGCGCTCGCCGTCCGGCGTCACCAGAATGTAGGAGCAGCCGGTGGCGGGGCCGTCGGCCGCGGGCCTGGTCTCGAACGCGACCCCTGCGGCGCGGATGTCATGGGTGTAGAGACGGCCGATCTGGTCGTCCTTGACCTTGCCGACATAGGCGGCGCGGGCGCCGAGATTGGCGAGGCCGACAATGGTGTTGGCCGCCGAGCCGCCGGACATCTCCGTCGCCGGGCCCATATCCCGGTAGATCGAAGCGGCGCGGGCCTCGTCGATCAGCGCCATGCCGCCCTTGGTCATGCCGTGACGGCCAAGAAAGCCCTCGTCGGTCTGCACCAATACGTCGAAAATCGCATTGCCGATCCCGAGAACGTCGTATTTCGCTGAAGTCATTGATCGGTCCTGTTGCGGCAATTGCGCTGGTGCGGAAAATCCGCTCCAAACCGGTTTGAATAGGGTGCAGCGGCCTATCACGATCGACCCTGCGCCAGCAAGCGACGGCTGCTATACAGCCTTCATGATCCGCTCCTTCCTCACCGTATCCGACGGGCACGCTGGCCTCGCGGCTGCTGGGATTCGCGCGCGATTCGATGATCGCGGCGCTGCTCGGCGCGGGCCCGGTCGCGGATGCCTTCCTGGTGGCGTTTCAGCTGGTCAATGTGGTCAGACGGCTGTTGACCGAGGGCGCGCTGAACGCGGCGCTGGTGCCGGCCTGGCTGCGCGTGCGCGAGGCCGAGGGCGCGGTGGCGGCCGCCGCCTTCGCCGGACGCGTGCTCGGCACCGTCAGCGCGGCCCTGATCGTCGCGACGGCGTTGATCGGCCTGTTGATGCCGTTTGTCATCACCGCGCTGGCGCCGGGCTTTGCCGGACATCCGACGCTGCAACTGGCCGTCGACGATGCCCGCCTGATGCTGCCCTATCTCGCCTTCGCAGGTCCCGTCACGGTGATGATGGCGCTGATGAACGCGCAAGGCACGATTCGCGCTGACGGCGTTCTCGCCGCTGCTGTTCAACATCGCGCTGATCGCCGTGATGATCGCGCTGCTCGGCTGGCGGCAGGATGCGGCCATGCCGCGCTGGTGATCGCCGCCACGGTCGGCGTCGCCGGGCTGCTGCAGCTTTCGATCCTGCTGTTGCGCCGTGGCGGCAGCATCGCGACGCCGCTGCGCGTCTCCTTCGACGCCGACATGCGCGGCTTTTTCGGCAAGGCGATCCCCGGCATGATCGCCAGCGCCTCGCCGCAATTGCTTGTCGTCGCCGGCGCCATCATCGCGTCGTCATCGCCATCGGCGGTGTCGTGGCTGTATTTCGCCAACCGCCTGATCGAACTGCCGCTCGGCATTGTCGGCGTCGCCATGGGCACCGTGCTGGTGCCCGAACTGACGCGCGCGCTGCGCGGCGACGATCAGGCAGCCGTCGCTCACGCGGAGTCGCGCGGCCTCGAACTCGCCGTGGGCCTCGCGTTGCCGGCGACGCTGGGATTGATCGTGCTCAGCGAACCGATCGTGCGGATGCTGTTCCAGCACGGCGTCTTCACCGCATCCGACACCGCGGCCACCGCGCAGGCGCTGATGTGGCTTGCGCTCGGCCTGCCCGCGCATGTGCTGGTCAAGGCGCTGTCGCCGGCCTTTTTCGCGCGCCACGATACGCTGACGCCGCTGTGGGCGACGCTGAAGGGATTTGCGGTCGCGATCGTTTTGGCCGTGGTGCTCGGCCAGCTGTTCGGCGCCGACGGCATCGCGGCCAGCATCGCGTGCGGGGCGTGGAGCAGCGCGCTGTCCCTGATCCGGCGCGGCGCGGCGACCTTCGGATTTTCGATCGATGCCGCGGCGCGCCGGCGGCTGCCGCGCATCGTCGCGGCGGCGCTGGCGATGGGCGGGCTGTTGTGGCTGACGGCGCGGTTCGCGCCGGCGCTGGGCGCGAACGCGCATGGTCTCGCGCAGGCCGCGCTGCTGCTGCTGCTGATCGCGGGCGCCATCGCGATTTACGGCCTGCTCCTGGCCCTGTTCGGGGTAACCAATTGGGGCGATGCGGTTAACGCGATCCGGCAAACCGGGCCTGGCGACTTGCGCGACTGAGGCCCGCATGGCATTGGACGGCGCGCCGCGCCTATTGGCAATGGACGGCGCGCCGCGCCTGATGGCAATGACGGCGCGAGACAGGCACGCGCGGGAAGCTGACCGGGAAGCTGACAATGGCATTCGTTGAACGGGTTTTTTCAGGCGTCCAGCCGACCGGCAATCTGCATCTCGGCAATTACCTCGGCGCGATCGTCAACTTCGTGAAGCTGCAGGAGACCCACAACTGTCTCTATTGCGTGGTCGACATGCACGCGCTGACGCAGCCGGTGGAGGTGTGGGGCGGCCCGGCGGAACTCGCGCGCAACACCCGCGAAGTGACCGCGGCCTTCATCGCCAGCGGCATCGATCCGAAGAAGCATATCGTGTTCAACCAGAGCCAGGTGCAGGAGCACGCGGAACTGGCATGGATCTTCAATTGCGTGGCGCGGGTCGGCTGGCTCAACCGCATGACGCAGTTCAAGGAAAAGGCCGGCAAGGACCGCGAGAACGCTTCGGTCGGCCTCTACGACTATCCGGTGCTGATGGCGGCCGACATCCTGCTCTATCGCGCCACCCATGTGCCGGTCGGCGAGGACCAGAAGCAGCACCTCGAACTGTCGCGCGACATCGCGCAGAAGTTCAACAATGATTTCGGCGACTCGATCCGCGGCCACGGTTTTGCCGACGGATTGTTCTTTCCGCAGCCCGAGCCGCTGATCACCGGTCCCGCGACGCGGGTGATGAGCTTGCGCGACGGCACCAAGAAGATGTCGAAATCGGATTCGTCGGACAATTCGCGGATCAATCTCACCGACGACGCCGACACCATCGCGCAGAAGATCCGCAAGGCGAAGACCGATCCGGAACCGCTGCCGTCGGAGGAAAAGGGTCTCGAGACGCGCCCCGAAGCCGACAATCTGGTCGGGATCTTCGCCGCGCTGTCGGGCCGCAGCAAGGCCGACGTGCTCGGCGAATTCGGCGGCGGGCAGTTTTCGAACTTCAAGAACTCGCTGGTGGAACTCTGCGTCGCCAAACTGTCGCCGATCGCCTCCGAGATGAAACGGCTGGTCGCCGATCCCGGCCACGTCGATGCGATACTGGTCGACGGCGCCGACCGCGCGCGCGATATCGCCGCCGAAACCATGAAGGCGACAAAGGACATCGTCGGTTTCATCCGCAAACGCTAGGTGATCCGCGATTGCCAGGCTCTACTCTTTGTTGACGCGTCTTTCCGACCGGTATCCACTTCGCTCGAACGCCAGTCTGCGCAATTGATGCAGCGCAAAGCGCTGGCGTCGCCGCTTGTCGGGGATGGCTGCGCCGTGGCAGCATGCGGTCTGCTTGGCGCAGCACCGGGACATGCATGACCACCCAGCGACGAAGCTACGAGACGGGTCACAAGCCGAAATGTCTGGTTATCGTTGACGACACCGCGGAATGGGACCGCGCGGTCTACTACGCCAGCCGCTGGGCGATGCGGGTCGGCGGCGGCGTGGTGATGCTGCGCATCATCGAGACCGAGGACCAGAACCAGCAATGGCTCGGGGTCGCCGAAGTCATGCGCGCCGAGGCGCAGGAGGAAGCCAATGCCGCGCTCGATCGCGCCGCCGGACGCGCCAATGGCATCGCCGCGATCACGCCGGAACGCGTGATCCGCGAGGGCGACCCGACCGAGCAGATCCTCGACGTCATCGACAAGGACGTCGATATCGCGACGCTGGTGCTGGCCGCCAATCCCGGGCCGGAAGGTCCCGGCCCGATCATCACCACGATGGCCGAGACGGTCGGCTCGTTCCCGATACCCGTCACCATCGTATCGGGCGACCTGAGCGACCGGGATATCGACGCCTTGTCGTAACCTCCTGTTGTCCCAGGTCCTTGATGCGGCTGCGGAACCGGTTTCCCATCCTGACGCGTTTTCTTGACGCGAACCGGAGCTCCACTTCGCTTGAAAACGCTACGTTTTCTGCGCCCCTTGACCGTGCATCCGCCGTCGCCATCTGCTAAGGATCGTTCACGCGCCGGCCTTGAACCGGCGACGCCGGAGAAAACCATGTTCATCCAGACCGAAGCCACCCCCAATCCCGCCACCCTGAAATTCATTCCCGGCCGCACCGTGCTCGACGGCGGCACCATGGAATTCACCAGCCGCGATGCCGCGGCGCGCTCGCCGCTCGCCGAAAGACTGTTCGACGTGCCCGGCGTCACCAGCGTGTTCTACGGCTCCGACTTCGTCACCGTGACCAAGGAGGGCGGCGACTGGCAGCACCTGAAGCCGGCGATCCTCGGCGCCATCATGGAGCACTATATGTCCGGCGCGCCGCTGCTGGCCGACGGCAGCGTCGGCAGTGACGAGGCCGCCGACGAGGAAGGCGAGTTCTTCAACGAGGCCGACGCCGAGACGGTCGAGATGATCAAGGATCTGATCGAAACCCGGGTGCGCCCGGCGGTCGCCAATGACGGCGGCGACATCACCTTCCGCGGCTTCAAGGACGGCATCGTCTATCTCAACATGAAGGGCGCCTGCGCGGGCTGCCCGTCATCGACCGCGACGCTGCAGCACGGCATCCAGAACCTGCTGAGGCATTTCGTGCCCGACGTGGTCGAAGTCCGGCCGATGTGATTGGAGTAGCGAATAGTGAGTGGCGAATGGCGAATGGTGATCGGCGCTGACCTTCTATTCGCTATTCGCCACTCGCCATTCGCCTGCACTCCATGCTGATCCTCGCCATCGACACTGCGCTGGATGCCTGCGCCGCGGGCGTTCTCGACACCGACGCCGGCAGGCTGATTGCGCAGGAATCGGAAGGCATGAAGCGCGGCCATGCCGAAGCCCTGATGCCGCTGATCGCGCGGGTCATGAAGGCGTCCGGCATCGCCTTCGCAGGCCTCGACCGCATCGCGGTGACCACCGGTCCCGGCAGCTTTACCGGCTTGCGGGTCGGGCTTTCCGCCGCGCGCGGCATCGCGCTGGCCGCCAACAAGCCGGTGGTCGGGGTGACCACGCTGACGGCCTATGCCGCGCCCGTCGTCAGCCAGAACGCCGGGCACCCGGTGATCTCCGCCATCGATGCGCGGCATGACCATGTGTATTTTCAGGTGGTCAGCGGCGATGGCAGTTCGCTGGTCCGGCCGCGGGTCGCGCCGATCGAGGAGGCGCTCGGCGCGTCAAGGTTCGGCGCCCCGCATCTGGTCGGCAACGCCGCCAAATTGCTTGCCGACCGCTGGCCGGCGGATGCGCCGCCGCCGTTCAAGGTCGATGCGCAAGCGGCGCCGGATATCGCCTGGGTGGCGTGGCTGGGGGCCGCGGTCAGCCCGAATACCGCGCCGGCCCGTCCGTTTTACCTGCGCGCACCCGACGCCAAGCCGCCAAAGGATCCGCTGCAGAAAGCCTCGCAGCCTCCCCCGCCATGATGGCGTGGCTGTCCGAATGGTGGGGCGGCGGCACGGCGGTGGTCGAGCCCGCGACCCCGCGCGACGCGGCGCGTCTGGCGCAATTGCACGGCGCCTCGTTTCATCGCGGCTGGGGCGAAGCCGAATTCGAGGCCATGCTGACCGAGCGCAACACGCTGGTGCATCGCCTGAGAATCGGCCGCAAGGTCATCGGTTTTGCGGTGTCGCGGATGGCGGCGGACGAGGCCGAAATACTTTCGATCGCGGTGGCCGCGAGCCATCGCGGACGCGGCCTGTCCCGCAACCTCCTGCTGACGCATCTCGGCCATCTCGCCGGCCGCGGCGTGCGCACCGTATTCCTCGAGGTCGAGGAAAATAATCAGCCGGCGCGGCGGCTCTACGAACGGTCCGGATTTACCGTCGTCGGGCGCCGCGAACGCTATTACCGGCAGGCCGAGCGGGGAACAATTGAACGCCCTTCTGATGCGCCGCGACTTGTCGTGACGCCCGCGCGGTGGCACAAGAGGCCCCGGAGCGCGATCAGCAAAAGTGGGTCCGGTTTGCGTCGGATCAAAGCTCCGAATGATTAAGTGGCGCAGGATCTTACAGTTAAGTCGCTCACGGGTCGGTCCCGAGGCGATGCGTTAACCGAATCACGCGCTGTTACCCAAGGCAAAACCCATGACCGCACTGAAATCCACGCCCGCGCTCAAGGCCACCGGCATCGAAGCCCGCTGCGCCGCCACCGGCATGCGCATGACCGAACAGCGCCGCGTCATCGCGCGCGTGCTGGCGGAGGCGGCCGATCACCCCGACGTCGAGGAACTGTATCGCCGCTGCGTCGCGGTCGACGACAAGATCTCGATCTCGACGGTGTACCGGACCGTCAAACTGTTCGAGGACGCCGGCATCATCGAACGGCACGACTTCCGCGAGGGCCGCGCCCGCTACGAGCAGATGCGCGAAACCCATCACGACCATCTGATCAACCTGCGCGACGGCAAGGTGATCGAATTCACCAACGAAGAAATCGAAAAGCTGCAGGCCGAAATCGCCCGCAAGCTCGGCTACAAGCTGGTCGATCACCGGCTGGAACTGTATTGCGTCCCGCTCGAAGACGACAAATCCTGAGCGCGTGCGAGGCTTGAATTCACAAGGCTTGACACAAGGCTTGAACTCACAAGGCTTGAACTCGAACGTCGATCTCGTCATTTTCGATTGCGACGGCGTGCTGGTCGACAGCGAAGTCATTTCCTGCCGCGCGCATGCGGAAATGCTGACGCCGCCACGGCTACCCGATCACGGCAGATCAGGTACTCGATCGCTTTCTCGGCGTATCGGACCGCGAGGCACGGCTGATCGTCGAGGCCGAACTCGGCCGCAGGCTTCCCGACGACTTTGAAGCCCAGGTGAAGCAGGCCACGCTGCAATTCTATGCGGGCGACCTGCGGGCGATTCCGTATCATCGGCGAGGCGATCGCGGCGATCGGCCTGCCCAAATGCGTGGCATCGAGCGGCACGCCCGAGAAAATTCGCCATGGCCTCGCCTGTGCCGGCCTTTACGATCAGTCTCGCGCCGCACATTTTCTCCGCCTCACAGGTCAAGCGCGGCAAGCCTGCGCCGGATCTGTTTCTGTTCGCCGCCGAGCAGATGCAGGCATCGCCTGAACGATGCCTCGTGATCGAGGACAGCGTGCCCGGCATCGCCGGCGCGCGCGCCGCCGGGATGACCGTGCTCGGCTTTCACGGCGGCAGCCATTGCCGGCCCGGTTATGGCGAGACGCTGCGCGCCGCCGGCGCCGTCATGACGTTCGACGACATGCGGCAATTGCCCGGTCTGATCGCGCGAATTGAAGCGAATTAGATCCCGCGTCATTCCGGGACACGCGTCTTCGCGGACTGGACCCGGAATCTCGGGATTCCGGGCTCGATGCTGACGCATCGCCCCGGAATGACAGGCTTTTTCGGCCAGTCGCTGGATTTTCGCCCGTTTAGCCTATATTTGAGCCCGGCGCCGCAATGGCGCCATTTCCGACACAGCATCCAGGTTCCATGAACCCGCCGCGCAAGCTGCATATCAAGTCCTATGGCTGCCAGATGAACGTCTACGATGCGCAACGCATGGTGGACACGCTGGCGCCGGAAGGCTTTGTCGAGACCGCCAGCGTGGATGACGCGGATCTGGTGATCCTCAACACCTGTCACATCCGCGAAAAGGCCTCCGAGAAGGTCTATTCGGAGCTGGGGCGGCTGCGCGTCGTCAAGGACGAAGCCGCGCGCCACGGCAGCGGCAATGAACATCGCGGTGGCCGGCTGCGTCGCGCAGGCCGAAGGCCAGGAGATCATCCGCCGCGCGCCGGTGGTCGATGTCGTGGTCGGTCCGCAAAGCTACCATCATCTGCCGCAACTGCTGGCGCAGGCGAAGAGCCACGGCCGCGCGCTGGAGACCGAATTCCCGGTCGAGGACAAGTTCGGATTTCTGCCGCCGCCGAGGCCGGATGCGATCCGCGCGCGCGGCATCTCGTCCTTCGTCACCGTGCAGGAAGGCTGCGACAAATTCTGCACCTTCTGCGTGGTGCCCTATACGCGCGGCGCCGAGGTGTCGCGTCCGGTGGCAAAGATCGTCGACGACGTGCTGAGGCTCGCCGACAATGGCGTGCGCGAAATCACCCTGATCGGCCAGAACGTCAACGCCTATCACGGCGAAGGGCCGGACGGACGGATCTGGTCGCTCGGCGCCTTGCTGCATCGCCTCGCCGATATTCCCGGCATCGCCCGCCTGCGCTACTCGACCAGCCATCCCCGCGACGTCGACGACACGCTGATCGCGGCGCACCGCGATTTGCCGGCGCTGATGCCGTTCGTGCACCTTCCCGTGCAATCCGGTTCCGACCGGATTCTTGCGGCCATGAACCGCAAGCATACCGCCGATGATTACCGGGCCGTCATCGACCGGTTTCGCGCCGTGCGCCAAGATATTGCATTTTCATCGGATTTTATCGTGGGCTTCCCCGGCGAAACCGAGGAAGATTTTCAGGCTACCCTCGCGCTTGTCACGCAAATCGGATACGCTGGCGCCTATTCGTTCAAATATTCGCCGCGGCCGGGAACGCCGGCGGCGGACATGCAGGAGACGGTGTCAGCGGCTGAAATGGACGAGCGATTGGTGCGGCTTCAGGAATTGATCGACAGCCAGCAATCGGCCTTCAATCAGGCTGCGATTGGCAACACCGTCGATGTGCTGTTCGAACGCGCCGGCCCGCAATCCCGGCCAGATCGTCGGCCGCACCGCCTATCTGCAGCCGGCGCATGTGATGGCGTCGCCCGATATCATCGGGCAGGTGCTGCCGGTGAGGATCGAAAGCCTCGAGCGCTACAGCCTGCTCGGCGAACTCGCGCCCTCTTCGCCTGAGCGCGTTTCCTTTCAATTGGCGCCTTCCCAAATGACCAATTCTTCGCAAACGAGAACGGGAGCCTGAACCCTTGCCAAAAAGCGCATCGGATTCGCCTTCGCTCGCTCCCAGCCGCAAACTTGACCGCGACATGCAAATTCCACCGGAAACGCAAGTCGTCATCGACTTCGATGACAATCGAGGGGCGTCGGCGCTGGTCGGTCCCTACGGACAAAACCTGGCGCTGATCGAGCGCCGGCTCGGCGTCGTGGTCGATTCCCGCGGCAATCACATCACCATCGCCGGATCGCGCGACGGCTGCGACGCCGCGCGGCGCGTGCTGGAGACGCTGTATGCGCAGGCCGTCCAGGGGCACGACCTGGCGCAGGGCGACGTCGAGGGCGCGATCCGCGCCGTGATCGCGCAAGGCTCGCTGTTCGAATTCGACGCCAAGACCGTCAAATCCTCGTTCGAGACCATCAATTTGCGCAAGCGCCCGGTGCGGGCGCGCACCGCCGCGCAGGATTCCTACATTCGCGCGCTGAAGCGCCACGAACTGGTGTTCGGCATCGGCCCCGCCGGCACCGGCAAGACCTGGCTCGCGGTCGCGCATGCCGCGCAATTGTTCGAACGCAAGGAAGTCGATCGCATCATCCTGTCGCGGCCGGCGGTCGAGGCCGGCGAGCGGCTCGGTTTCCTGCCCGGCGATCTCCGCGAGAAGGTCGATCCTTACCTGCGGCCGATCTATGATGCGCTGTACGACCTGATGGATTCCCGCATCGTCGAGCGCGCGCTGCAGGCCGGCGAGATCGAGATCGCGCCGCTCGCCTTCATGCGCGGCCGCACCCTGACCAACGCCGCCATCATCCTGGACGAAGCGCAAAACACCACCTCGATGCAGATGAAGATGTTCCTGACGCGGCTTGGCGAGAACAGCCGCATGATCATCACCGGCGATCCCTCCCAGGTCGATCTGCCGAACGGCCAGACCTCGGGTCTCGCGGAAGCCGCCAGACTGCTCGATGGCGTCGAGGGCATCGCGCAAGTGAAATTCACGGCCGAAGACGTGATCCGCCATGAACTGGTGGCGCGGATCGTCGCCGCCTATGAAGGATTGCCGCAGCGACCGGCAACCAGCAGGCCCTGATGCGAAAATCCGCCGCCAAGCGCGCGCCGGAAGCGATTTCGGAGCGCAAGCAGAAATTCCGGAGCGATGGCGCAATCTGCCCTTCCCATGACCGAGGTTCTCGTCGTCGCCGATTGCTGGCAGCCGAACCCGACGCCGAAGCCGTCATCCATCGCGCCATCGCGGCCGCGGCCGAGATCGCCGATGCGGATGTCGGCGAGGCCGAACTCGCGGTGATGCTGACCGACGACGCCGGAATTCGCACGCTGAACAGCAACTGGCGCGGCATCGACAAGCCGACCAACGTGCTGTCGTTTCCGGCCCTGCAGCCGACCGGCGCAGGCGCTCCCGGACGACGCGCCGCGCATGCTCGGCGACATCGCGATCGCCTATGAGACGACGCGAAAGGAAGCCGATGACGAGCAAAAGCCGTTCGATCATCATCTCAGCCATCTGGCGGTCCATGGCTTCCTGCATCTGATCGGCTACGATCACGAAAAAGACGACGACGCCGAGGCCATGGAAGCTCTCGAAACGGAGATCCTGGCGCAACTCGGCATTCCCGATCCCTATGCGGATCGGGAGCGGATGGACTGAGATGCCGGACTCCGAACCGACCCACGACAATCCGCGCAACACGCGCAACCTGCCGGCGGTGGTGCCGCAGGGCGAAGTCATGCGCCCTGCCGCCGAGAACTGGCTGACGCGCGCGATCCGCACGCTGTTCGGATGGAAGCCGGGATCGGTCCGCGACGATCTGCAGGTCGTGCTCGACGCCTCCACGCCGGACGAGGTGGGATTTTCGGCCATCGAGCGCACCATGCTGCGCAACATCCTCGGCCTGCACGAGCGGCGCATCGCCGACGTCATGGTTCATCGCGCCGACATCATCGCGGTCAAGCGCGACATTCCGCTCGGCGAATTGATGAGCCTGTTCGAAAGCGCCGCGCATTCGCGCCTGGTGGTCTACAACGAGACCCTCGACGATCCCGAAGGCATCGTCCACATCCGCGACCTCCTGGCGTTCATGACCGCGAAAGCGCGCGTATCGGATACGGGCAAGGGCAAGACAAGACGCAAGAAAGCGTCGCCCGCCGGTCTCGACCTGCGCGCGGTCGATCTCGCGCTGCCGCTGGCGGACGCCAACATCATCCGAAAACTGCTGTTCGTGCCGCCATCGATGCGGGCGATCGACCTGCTGGCGCAGATGCAGGCCTCGCGCATCCATTTGGCGCTGGTGGTGGACGAATATGGCGGCACCGACGGGCTGGTGTCGATCGAGGACATCGTCGAACAGATCGTCGGCGAGATCGACGACGAGCACGACAGCGACGAGCCGCCGGCGATCGTGCGGCAGGCGGATAATTCCTTCATCGCCGACGCGCGCGCCAGCCTCGACGACGTCCGCTCCGTGATCGGCGAGGAGTTCGTCACCGGCGAGGCCGGCGAGGAGGTCCAGACGCTTGGCGGCTATCTCGTGACCCATGTCGGCCGCCTGCCGGTGCGCGGCGAAGTCATTTCGGGCCCCGGCAATTTCGAAATCGAGGTGCTCGACGCCGATCCGCGGCGGGTCAAGCGGCTGCGCATCGCGACCCGCAAGGAACGTCCCGCGCCTCGCGCGCCGCGCGAAAGAAGCCGCCGCGAGGCGGCGCCGGAGGCGGGTCCCGCACAGGCCAACGACAATGCGAGCCCGCCGCCCGGCGACGGAGCCGGCTCGCAGTGATCCCTTTGCATAAACTCCGCACGCTCGGTCTTGCGATCATCCTGGCCTGGGGCTGGAAGCGCGCCGCCATTGCGCTCGCCGCCGGCGCGCTGTCGGCGCTCGCGATGGCGCCGTTCAATGCATGGCCGGTGCTGTTCCTGACTTTCCCGGTCATGGTCTGGCTGATCGACGGCGCCGGCGCCGGGCGCTGGCGCGGCGTGCCGGCGGCGGCGATGGCCGGCTGGTGGTTCGGGCTCGGCTATTTCGTGCCGGGACTGTACTGGATCGGCTACGCGTTCCTGGTCGATGCATCGACCTTCGCCTGGCTGATGCCATTCGCCGTGCTCGGCCTGCCCGCCTATCTCGCGCTGTTCACCGCTTTCGGCTTTGCGCTGGCGCGCCTGCTCTGGACCAAGGACGCGTCGCGGGTGATCGCGCTCGCCTTCAGCCTCACGATAAGCGAATGGCTGCGCGGTCATGTGCTGTACAGGCTTTCCGTGGAATGCGTTCGGCTACGCGCTCATCGAACCGCTGGCGCTGGCGCAGACGGCGTCGCTGATCGGCCTGTGGGGCCTGACGTTTCTGAGCGTCGCGATCTTCGCAAGTCCGGCCGTGCTGATCGACGACAGTTCACGCGAACGGAAACCGTGGATCGCGCCGGCCATCGCGCTGGCGCTGCTCGTCGCCATGGGCATTTTCGGCGGCGTTCGCCTGAAGCTGCAGCCGACGTCGATGGTCGCCAACGTCAAGCTGCGGATCATGCAGCCCAACCTGCAGCAGGACGTCAAATTCAACTACTCCGCCAAGGCGGAGGTGATGCAGAAATATCTGACGCTGTCCGATCGCGCCTCCGGGCCGCAATCCACCGGCGTGCGCGACGCCAGCATCCTGATCTGGCCGGAATCGGCGTTCCCGTTCTTCCTGACGCGCGAAGCCGACGCGATGGCGCAGATCGCCGATCTGCTGCCCAAGGGCACCGTGCTGATCACCGGTTCGGTGCGCGCGCCGGATCTGCCGCCGGGCACGAGGATCACGCGCGCCTACAATTCGATCTACGTCATCGACCACGACGGCAGCGTGCTGTCGGTCTACGACAAGCTGCATCTGGTGCCGTTCGGCGAATATCTGCCGTTCCAGGACTGGATGGAAAAGCTCGGCTTCGCGCAGCTCACCAAGGTTCAGGGCGGATTTATTGCGGGCACGCGGCGCCGCCCGATGGAGATACCGAACGCGCCGCGCGCGCTACCTCTGATCTGCTACGAAGCGATCTTTCCCGGCGACGTTGCGTCACGCGACGACCGTCCGGGCTGGATCGTCAACCTGACCAATGACGGCTGGTTTGGCATTTCGACCGGTCCCTACCAGCATCTGCAGCAGGCGCGCCTGCGCGCGATCGAGCAGGGACTGCCGGTGGTTCGTGCGGCAAATACCGGCATCTCCGCGGTCATCGATCCCATGGGGCGCATTGTCGCGCGGCTCGGGCTCGGCGTCGAAGGCGTGCTGGATTCCAGCCTGCCATCGGCGATTTCGCCGACCATTTACGCGCGCAGCGGCGACATTCCCGCCGCGATCATTGTCGCGGCGGCCTTGACTTTTCGTCGTCCGGCGGCGCGTCGCGAAGCCGACTTCCTGACGCCATTAGTTTCACAATTTTCATATTCGGTTTCGGTTAACCGGCAGAAATATCGGCGAGCGGAAATCGACCAGTTGACAGACTGGCCGTGCAATTCGCATTCTGGTCCGCTAGTCGAGAACAGATCCAGTCAGTTCGTTGCTCAAATTGTCTGCATTCCTCCCCGACGCTTCCGAGCAGGATTTGACGGCATTGGCGCTGAGGCATAATTTCGTCCTGCCCAACCCTTAGGCGTATCCCAAGGAGTGTTGGAGATGTCGACCAAAGCGCCCAACCCTGTTGACAAATATGTCGGCAGTCGTGTGCGCATGCGCCGCATCATGCTGGGCATGAGCCAGGAGAAGCTTGGCGAAGCGCTGGGCCTCACCTTCCAGCAGGTTCAGAAATACGAAAAGGGCACCAACCGGGTCGGCGCAAGCCGCATCCAGCAGATCTCCGAAATACTCCAGGTCCCCGTTTCGTTCCTGTTCGAAGGAGGCCCAAGCGGCACCGCCAGCGCCGAGGGCTACAGCGAAGGCACCTCGCCGGCTTACGTTTCCGATTTCCTGGCGACCTCCGAGGGCCTGGCGCTGACCCGCGCGTTCACACGCATCACCGACGCCAAGCTCCGGCGCAGCATTGTCGAACTGGTCGAACAGATCGCCGCGCGCGAAGGACCCGACAAGCGCTGAGCGAGTTCGTCATTCCGGGGCGCTCGTGTAACGAGCGAACCGGAATCCCGAGATAATCCGGCGAGGAGATTCCGGGTTCGCCATCCAGGTCGGCTGTTGCCGACCTGGACAATGATGCTACTGAACTCGGGTAGACCCGAGTTCAGTCGCGCGCCCCGGAATGACGATAATTGAATCACCATGCTGACGACGGCCAATCCTTTCGATTCCAATGACCATCCTCGACGGCATCCGCCGCTGGGTTGAGATCGAGACGCCGACGGAAGCGCCCGACCAGGTCAACAGGCTGGCGAGCATGGTCGCCGACGGCTATCGCGATCTGCCCGTCACGATCGAGCGCGTCGCCGGACACTCCGGCTGCGGCGATCATCTCGTGGCGCGCTCGTCATGGGGCCAGGAGCGGCCCGGAATCCTTGTTCTCAGCCATCTCGACACGGTGCATCCGCTGGGATTCATCGAGCGCCTGCCGTTCCGGATAGAGGGCGACAGCGCTTTCGGTCCGGGCATCTACGACATGAAGGGCGGCGCCTATCTCGCCTACCACGCGTTCCGGCAGCTTTGCGCTGGCTAACGCGCGTTCGCCGCTGGGCGTGACCCAGCTCTACGTCTCGGACGAGGAAATCGGCAGCCCGACCTCGCGGGCGCTGATCGAGGCCGAGGGACGCAAGGCAAAATACGTGCTGGTGACCGAGCCCGCCCGCGACGGCGGAAAGATCGTCACCGGGCGCAAGGGCGTCGCGCGCTTCGAGATCTTCGTCAAAGGCGTCCCGGCGCATGCCGGCACGCGGCCCGAGGACGGCCGCAGCGCGATCCGCGAACTCGGCAATCTCATCCAGACGCTGGAAGCCATGAACGATTTGAAGCGCGGCGTGACCGTCAATGTCGGCGTGGTCAGGGGCGGCACCAGGCCGAACGTGATCGCGGAGGAGGCCTATGCCGAGGTCGACATGCGCGTTCCCACGATTGCGGATGCCGACGAGCTCGTCCCCAGGATCCTCAATCTGAAATCGCGCACCGAAGGCGTCAGCGTCAAGGTGACGGGCGAACTGAACCGGCCGCCCTACGAGAAGGGCAATGCCGGCGCGGCACTCTACGAACATGCCAAAACGCTCGCCGCGGAAATCGGGTTCGATCTGGTGGACACTTCGACCGGCGGCGGCTCCGACGGCAATTTCACCGCCCCGCATACGGCGACGCTTGACGGGCTCGGCGTCGACGGCCAGGGCGCGCATACCCATTACGAGCAGATGTACATCTCGTCGATCGAGCCGCGGGCGCGGCTGTTGCATCGGCTGTACCAGACGCTGCGATGACCGTCGCAAAGCGCGATTCCGTAACTAGCGACGCATCGTCGGACGACGGCGCGCTTCCCCCGCACGGTTCGTTCTTCGGACGGCGCAAGGGCCACCGACTGCGCGCGCACCAGGCCGATCTGATCGAACATCTGCTGCCGCGCCTTGCGCTCGACATCGACGGGCCGAGCCCGCCCGATCTTGCCGGCCTGTTCGACCCGCCGGCCGACGACGTCAGGCTCGAAATCGGATTCGGCGGCGGCGAACATCTGATCGCGGAAGCGCGCGCCTTTCCGGATACCGGCTTCATCGGCTGCGAGCCCTACGTCAACGGCATGGCAAAGATCCTGACGCAGATCGAGGCCCACAACATCGGCAACATCAGGCTGTTCGCGGGCGACGCCGCCGAGCTGCTGGCCTGGGCGCCGCCGCGATCGCTTGCGCGGATCGATCTGATCCATCCCGATCCGTGGCCGAAGCGGCGGCACTGGAAGCGGCGCTTCGTGCAGGACGCGACCGTCGCCGCCATGGCGCGCGTTCTGGAACCGGACGGCGAGTTTCGTTTCGTCAGCGACATCGACGATTACTGCGCCTGGACATTGGCGCATCTTTCGCGCTCGCCCGATTTCGTCTGGACCGCGGAGCGCGCTTCCGACTGGCGGCAGCCATGGGCCGACTACACGATGACGCGCTATGGCGCCAAGGCCGAACGCGAAGGACGTCAGGCGGCGTATCTGCGAAGGTCGGTGAACATCGTCATTCCGGGCGCGCCGACCGAACTCGGTTTACCCGAGTTCGGCAATCTAAATATCCAAGTCGGCTATAGCCGACTTGGACGCGCGAACCCGGAATCGTTCCCACATTCCTCGAGGTTCCGGGTTCATCGCGAGCCTGTCATCGGCCGCGCTTTGCGCGGACCCGTTGGCGATGCCCCGGAACGACGAGCTACGGCTTCGCCGCCTCGGCGATCCGCGCTTTCTTGATGTCGGTGGCTTCCCACACCATGCGCTTGCCGCGCTCGCGGCCCAACAATTCGATCGGATCGCGGTTGTCGATATGCCCGAACTGTCCCTTGTAGACGCTGTAGCCGCATAGTTCCTGCAAGCGGCGCGGAAACCGCTTCGCGGTCTCAAGGGGAATGCCGAGTTGCAGGTTCTCCTGCTGCCGCATCCAGCCCCAGCAATAGGCGCAGGAGAACGCAAAACGCCTGGCGTCGCTGGTATTGGCGCCGCCGCCATGCCAGAGCGCGCTGTCGAACAGCATCACGCTGCCCGCCGGCATGGTCGCGGTGACGGCGTCGTAATCCTTGCCGTATTCCGGTGAGGAATCGTATTTGTGGCTGCCCGGCAGGATCCGCGTCGCGCCGTTGGTCGGTCGTGAAATCCGACAACGCCCAGATCGCGTTCAGCGTGATCGGGATGTGCGGCCGCGGCAGCGGGATCAACTGCGTGTCCTCATGGATCGGCTGCGCCTCCTGACCCGGACCGAGCACCAGCGAGCAGAACGACGACAACAGGCACTCCTTGTCCAGCACGCGCTCCACGATCGGCAGCACATTCTCGGTGCAGCGGCACTTCCCAGAAGATATCGTCATAGGTCAGAAGGTTGTTGATGCGGACGGTCTTGAAACCTTCGAACGACGTCCTGGCGTAGCCGAGACCATGGTCGCGCTCGGTGCGCAGCAGGGCCTCTTTCAGTCCCTCGACCAGAGCGGGATCGGCGGCGCGCTCGATCACGGTATATCCGTCGTCGCGGATCTTGTCGGCATGCAGCTGAATGTCGGCGTCCGTCAGCATTTCTGATCTCCCTGCCGGCGCTGTGTCCGCGCCTGTTGGGGCAGAGCTTAGCGCGCTTCTTCCGTCATTGCGAGGAGCGCAAGCGACGAAGCAATCCATGAGCTGTCGGCGCCGGAGGATGGATTGCTTCGCGGAGCCTGTCATCGGGCGCGCGTTCGCGCGACCCGTTGGCTCGCAATGACGGAGAGAGCGAACCTTCATCAGGCCGATTGGCGGGTCTGCCAGAAACTCACCACCCGCTCCGCGGTCGAAGGCATCAGGCGGGCGAAATTCACGCGCGCGCTTTCGATGTCGGCCGGAGACGGCACCCGGTGCAGGCCCAGCCGAAGCAGGATCAGGGCGCGCACCGTGGCCCATTCCAGGCCGATCGTCTTGCCGACGATCAGGATCGGATCGTAGCGTTCTCCCTCGATCAGGCGGTCGAGCGTTGCGATCTTCACCCCCGACATCGCGGAAAGCGCGGCCACCGCTTCCTCATATTTGTGCGATTTGGCAAAGCCGAGCAGGGCTGCCTCGTTCAGTTGGCCGGCGCGATGCAGCGCGAGGATCGTGCGCTGCGCCGGCGCGAAGTCGCGGCGGCTCTCGACGACCTCGGGCACCCCGGAGAGCTCGCTCAGCGCCCGGCTGATCGCGGCCTGCCGGCCGGGCTTGACCACCTCGAACAGGCGGCGGCGGATGATATCGATCGATCCTTCCAGGAGCTCCTTCAACTGGGCCTCCGAGAGGTCGTCGCGCTGGCCCACCGTGAGCGTCAGGACGCCGTCCTGGCCGGCGCGCCTGATCAGAACGGAATATCCGGCCGGCGAAAACTCGGCCCCCGCATTGCCGGCGGCGCGCCTGACCACCTCGCGGTCGCCGCGCCGGACGATGACGTCGGTGAGATCGGGAGAGAGCTTCGGCCGTTCCGACATCGCCAGCAGATGGTCCTGGCCCTTGAGGCCCGCGATTTCGATCAAGGCGCCCTCGTCGATCACCGGGGATCGGCGCAGCAGCGGGCCCGCGATCAATATCTCGTCCTCGCGCGCGAGTTGCCCGACCAACGCACGCGGTGCATTGCCAAGGAGCGACAGACGTTCGGCCAGATCGACGCGTGCGGCTATTTCGGCATGCGGAACGAGATCGATCAGAATTCCATCGAACAGATCGACGTGATCGGGCCGGTAGCTCGCGGCCCCCTGCAGGAACAGCTCGGCGATCCGGCGCGCAGCCTCGGCGCGGCGTTTGGGATCGCCATGTCTGACGATCTCATCGAGCCCGGGGATCAGCGAGGTAGCGACTGTCATAAAACGCACTCAAAACCCGCCGCATCGGCGGGCTTTGAGGGCAATCTAGGTGGGCTTGGTGAAGGAAGGGTTAGGTCCGAAATCCTGCCCGAAAAGGCCCTAAATTCATGCTTTGCGGCCCCGCGGGCCTTGCCGGATCGGGGGAAAACCGCTATATCAGCCGCAACTTATGGTTCTCATACGATCGCGTATTGAGAGTGGGCCCCTTCCGGACCCGCTCTTTTTTATTACCTGAACGAGCCCGGGGAGTGCGACGCCGGGCCCGGCTCGGGCAGACCGGCCGGACCCCGTTCAAGGGCCGGCCCCAACCCAACGCAAGTTACACCGCCCAAAGGCAAGTTTTGACCCTGGATATGACCGATCCAACCGCTGGTTCCGTAGACACCGATCTGCTTGCCGAGCCGCGCCTCGTCGTCGAGCCGGGCGTGGCGGCGCGGGTATCGGCGGTCGCGGGTCCGGTGCTGCAGGGAATGGGCTACCGGCTGGTGCGGATCAAGATTTCCGGGGAAGCCGGCTGCACCGTCCAGATCATGGCGGAACGGCCGGACGGATCGATGCAGATCGAGGATTGCGAGGCGATCTCAAAGGCGCTGTCGCCGGTGCTCGACGTCGCCGATCCGATCGACCGGGCCTACCGACTGGAAATTTCCTCGCCCGGGATCGACCGGCCGCTGGTGCGCCGCTCCGATTTCGAACGCTATGCCGGCCACCTCGTGAAGATCGAGATGGCGGTCGCCCATCAGGGCCGCAAGCGGTTCCGCGGCACGCTTGGAGGCGTCGAAGGCGATGCGGTGCGGCTACATCGCGACGACACCCGCGCCGGCGAAGACGCCGATGTCACGCTGGTGATGGAAGATATCGCCGACGCCAGGCTGGTACTGACCGACGAACTGATCGCGGAATCGATGCGGCGCGGCAAGGCCGCGGAACGCGAACTGCGCCAGAGTCTCGGGCTCGAGCCGCCGCCGCCGCCTTATGCGAAGAAAAGCGATCCTGCGAAGAGCAACAAACCGAAGCCGAAACTGAAGCCGAACAAGAAGAACGCCCCGAAGAATACCAAGGAACACCGTCTCGCCGCGGAACGACTGCGGCGAGGCGAAATCGATCCCACGAGAGGAGACTAAAGCCATGGCAGCTGTCAGCGCCAACAAACTCGAACTGCTGCAGATCGCAGACGCGGTTGCGCGCGAAAAATCGATCGACCGCGGCATCGTGATCGCGGCGATGGAAGACGCCATCGCCAAGGCGGCGCGCGCCCGCTACGGCAGCGAGACCGACGTTCACGCCGAGATCGACGCCAAGAAGGGCGAATTGCGGCTGTCGCGCCACATGCTGGTGGTCGACCAGGTCGAGAATTCGGCGAACCAGATTTCGCTGGAAGACGCCCGCCGCGCCAATCCCGGCGCGCAGATCGGCGACACCATCGCCGACACCCTGCCGCCGCTGGAATATGGCCGCATCGCCGCGCAATCCGCCAAGCAGGTGATCGTGCAGAAGGTGCGCGAGGCCGAGCGCGACCGGCAGTATCAGGAATTCAAGGACCGCATCGGCGACATCGTCAACGGCATCGTCAAGCGCGTCGAATATGGCAGCGTCATCGTCGATCTGGGCCGCGGCGAAGCCATCATCCGCCGCGACGAGATGCTGCCGCGCGAGGTGTTCCGCAACGGCGACCGCGTCCGCGCCTATATTTTCGACGTGCGGCGCGAGACCCGGGGCCCGCAGATCTTCCTGTCCCGCACCCATCCGCAATTCATGGCGAAGCTGTTCGCGCAGGAAGTGCCGGAAATCTATGACGGCATCGTCGAGATCAAGGCGGTGGCCCGCGATCCCGGCTCGCGCGCGAAAATCGGCGTGATTTCGCGGGATTCCTCGGTCGATCCGGTCGGCGCCTGCGTCGGCATGCGCGGCTCGCGCGTGCAGGCCGTGGTCAACGAGCTGCAGGGCGAGAAGATCGACATCATTCCGTGGTCGCCCGACATCGCGACCTTCGTCGTCAACGCGCTGGCGCCCGCCGAAGTCGCCAAGGTCGTGATCGACGAGGACCGCGAGCGGATCGAAGTCGTGGTGCCCGACACCAATAACCAGCTGTCGCTGGCGATCGGCCGGCGCGGCCAGAACGTGCGTCTGGCCTCGCAGCTGACCGGCTGGGACATCGACATCCTGACCGAGCAGGAAGAATCCGAGCGCCGCCAGGCCGATTTCGAGAACTCCACCCGCGTGTTCATGGAAGCGCTCAACGTCGACGAAGTGGTCGGCCAATTGCTGGCGTCGGAAGGCTTCACCTCGGTGGAGGAACTGGCGATGGTCGACGTCAAGGAACTGGCCGGCATCGAAGGCTTCGACGAGGAAACCGCCAACGAGCTGCAGAGCCGGGCCCGCGAATATCTGGAACAGCTCGAAAGCGAGCTCGAAAACAAACGTAAGGAGCTCGGTGTGGAAGACGCTTTGAAGACGGTGCCCGGCGTGACCTCGAAGATGCTGGTGAAATTCGGCGAGAACGACATCAAGACGGTCGAGGATCTGGCCGGTTGCGCCACCGACGACCTGGTCGGCTGGACCGAGCGCAAGGAAGGCGGCGAGCCGACCAAGCATCCCGGCATTCTCGACGCCAACGAAATCTCGCGCGACGACGCGGAGAACATGATCATGCAGGCGCGCGTCATCGCCGGCTGGATCACGGAGGCCGACCTCGCCAAGAAGACCGAGGAGGCCGAGGCCTCCGAAGAACAACCGGTCTGAGCGCGGTTCGCAAAGCTTGCCCCGGACTTGATCGGGGTGGAACACCGGTTCTGCGCGACCGTAACGCGCAGATGACAGGAGCCATGTCGCCCGCATGCTTGCTGTCGCTGACCCCGATCTCGACAACGGACCGCGGACCGACAGGTCCGCGACGATGCGGATGTGCGCGGTCACGCGGCAGGTGCGGCCGATCGACGAGCTGATCCGGTTCGTGGTCTCGCCCCACGGCGAGGTGATCCCGGACCTGAAACGCAAGCTTCCCGGCCGGGGCCTGTGGATCTCGGCCTCGCGCCAGACGGTTGCGGAAGCCGTCCGGCGTCACCAATTTAGCAAGGGATTCAAGCGCGAAGTCCGCGTTTCCCCGACGCTTGCGGCCGATACCGAAAGCCTGCTGGTGCGCAGCGCGATCGATGCGCTCGCCATGGCCGCCAAGGCCGGCCAGGTGATTTCCGGCTTCGGCAAGGTCGAGGACGCCCTCAAGCAGCGGGCGGGTCGAGGCCCTGATCCATGCCTCGGACGGGGCGGCGGACGGAATCCGGAAATTGGATGCCATCGTCCGGCAAAATGCCGGGATTAACGATGAATCGAACCAATTTCCGGTGGTCACGGCGCTGACCTCGGAACAATTGGATTTGGCACTAGGCCGGTCAAATGTGATACATGCTGCGCTGCTCGCGGGCCCGGCGAGCAAGACGTTCCTGTCGCGCAGCCAAATCCTGGTCCGATACCGGATGGCGGACGACGACAAGACAGCCGGTAATGCGGCCAAGAATTCGCCGATACAGACTGTGCGGACACGCACGACTTAAACAAGATTAGGACTGCTGAATGGTCGATAAAACGCCTGGCGACAGGAAACTGAGTGTCCCGAACAAGACCTTGACGCTCAAGCCGCGGGTCGAGACGGGCACCGTGAAGCAGAGCTTCAGCCACGGCCGCACCAAGCAGGTCGTGGTTGAAAAGCGCGGCAAGCGCCGCGTCGGCGGCGATGCTCCCGCAACGGAAACGCATGCGCCGGAGCCGGCCGTTGCCAAGGCAGCGCCCGCGGCTCCGGCCAAGGCGCCGCTCGCCCGTCCCGCAGCGCCGCCGCCGGCCGCGCCGCGCAGCGGTTCGGGCGTGGTCTTGCGCACCCTGACCGAGGATGAGCGCTCTGCGCGCGCCAGCGCGCTTGCCGACGCCAAGATCCGCGACATGGAAGAGCGGCGGCTGGCGGAAGAGGAAGCCAAGCGCCGCAACAGCAAGGAAGGCATCGAGCAGGCCGAGCGCGAAGCCGCCGAAGCCCGCCGCAAGGCCGAGGAAGAACGCCATCGCCAGGACGAGGAAGCCAAGCGCAAGGCCGAACTCGAAGCCAAGAAGCGTTTCGGCGAAGCCGAGGCCAAGACCGCGGCCGCGGCCCGCGCCGCGCTGCCCGCCGCACGCGCCCCCGGTATCGCCGCCGACATCTCCGACGAGGATGAAGGTCCGCGCCAGGTCCGTCGCGGCCCCGGCGGCGCCGTCCGCCCGGCGGCTGCCCCGAAGACGACCGCCAAGCCCGCGCCGCAGAAGCAGCGCGGACGCCTGACGCTGGTCACCGCGCTCAACGCCGACGACGTGCGCGAGCGCTCGATCGCCTCGTTCCGCCGCCGCACCCAGCGCCTGAAGGGACATGCCTCGAACGAGCCGAAGGAAAAGCTGGTTCGCGAAGTGATCATTCCGGAAGCCATCAATATCCAGGAACTCGCCAACCGCATGTCCGAGCGCGCGGTCGACGTCATCCGCCTGCTGATGAAGCAGGGCGCGATGCACAAGATCACCGACGTGATCGACGCCGACACCGCGCAGCTGATCGCCGAGGAAATGGGTCACACCGTCAAGCGCGTCGCCGCGTCCGACGTCGAGGAAGGCCTGTTCGACATCGTCGACGATTCCACCGACACCGAGCCGCGTTCGCCCGTCGTGACCGTGATGGGCCATGTCGACCACGGCAAGACCTCGCTGCTCGACGCGCTTCGCCACGCCAACGTGGTGTCGGGCGAGGCCGGCGGCATCACCCAGCACATCGGCGCCTATCAGGTGACCTCGCCGGAAAGCGGCAAGAAGATCACCTTCATCGACACCCCCGGCCACGCCGCGTTCACCGCGATGCGCGCGCGCGGCGCCAAGGTGACCGACATCGTGATCCTGGTGGTCGCGGCCGACGACGGCGTCATGCCGCAGACGGTGGAAGCGATCCATCACGCCAAGGCGGCGAAGGTTCCGATGATCGTGGCGATCAACAAGATCGACAAGCCCGACGCCAGGCCGGACCGCGTGCGCACCGAACTGCTGCAGCACGAGGTGCAGGTCGAATCGCTCGGCGGCGACGTCGTCGACGTCGAGGTTTCCGCCAAGAACAAGACCAATCTCGACAAGCTGCTGGAAATGATCGCGCTGCAGGCCGAATTGCTCGACCTCAAGACCAATGCGGCGCGTCCCGCCGAAGGCACCGTGATCGAAGCCAAGCTCGATCGCGGCCGCGGTCCGGTCGCGACCGTGCTGGTGCAGCGCGGCACGCTGAGGGTCGGCGACATCATCGTCGCCGGCGCCGAGATGGGCCGCGTCCGCGCGCTGATCAACGATCAGGGCGTCACCATCGAGGAGGCCGGACCGTCGGTGCCGGTCGAGGTGCTCGGCTTCAACGGCCCGCCGGAAGCCGGCGACCGCCTCGCCGTGGTCGAGAACGAGGCCCGCGCCCGCGAAGTCACGAGCTACCGCGCCCATCAGAAGCGCGAGAACGCCGCCGCCTGCATTTCCGGCATGCGCGGCTCGCTCGAGCAGATGATGTCGCAGCTCAAGACTTCGGGCCGCAAGGACTTCCCGCTGATCGTCAAGGCCGACGTGCAGGGCTCGCTGGAAGCGATCCTGGGCTCGCTGGAAAAGCTCGGCACCGAGGAAGTCGCCGCGCGCATCCTGCATGCCGGCGTCGGCGGCATCTCGGAATCCGACGTGACGCTGGCGGAAGGCTTCAACGCCGCCATCATCGGCTTCAACGTCCGCGCCCACAAGGAGGCGGCCGCCGCCGCCAAGCGCAACGGCATCGAAATCCGCTACTACAACATCATCTACGACCTCGTGGATGACGTGAAGAAGGCGATGAGCGGCCTGCTCGCGCCGACGCTGCGCGAGACCATGCTCGGCAACGCCCAGATCCTGGAAGTGTTCAACATTTCCAAGGTCGGCAAGGTCGCGGGCTGCCGCGTCACCGACGGCACCGTGGAACGCGGCGCCAATGTCCGCCTGATCCGCGACAACGTCGTCGTGCATGAAGGCAAGCTGTCGACGCTGAAGCGCTTCAAGGACGAAGTGAAGGAAGTGCAGTCCGGCCAGGAATGCGGCATGGCGTTCGAGAATTACGGCGACATGCGTGTCGGCGACATCATCGAGTGTTATCGCGTGGAGACGATCCAGCGCTCGCTGTAAGTCCAAGTCTCACAAGCGCCGGAATTTCAAACTAAAGCCGTCATGCCCGGCGAAGGCGGGGCATCCAGTAGTCGCCGAAATTAATTCAGGACAAGAAAGACTGGATGACCCGCATGCGCGGGCATGACGAATTGGGATTTCGGCAATGCCCCGCCACCACAAGAAGAGTTCCGCCCCCGGCGGCTCGCAGCGTCAGTTGCGCGTCGGCGAAACCGTGCGTCACGCGATCGCGGACATTCTTTCGCACGGCAGCGTGCACGACCCGGAACTCGAGGGCCACATCATCACCGTGCCCGAGGTGCGGATGTCGCCGGACCTCAAGCTCGCGACCATCTACGTGATGCCGCTCGGCGGCCGCGATACCGACGTCGTGATCGCGGCGCTGGAGCGGAACAAGAAGTTCCTGCGCGGCGAGATCGCGCACCGCGTTAACTTAAAATTTGCGCCTGATATTCGCTTCCGCGTTGACGAACGATTCGACGAGGCGGAACGAATAGAGAAATTACTGCGAACACCTGCGGTGCAAAGAGACCTCGCGCCCAATTCGCCAGATTCGGACGAATCCTGATGATCGTGACCACCGCCAACAGCGCGTTCGAACCGCCGAATGCCGATTCGCATGAGGCTGAAAAAAATAATTTCACCGAGCCGCGCCGCACCGCAACAACGACCCGCGCGATCAGGGTCAGCGCGGCGGCAAGCAGCAGCGCCAGAACAACAGCCCCGGCGCGACAAGCGCGACGTCCACGGCTGGGTCGTGCTCGACAAGCCGATCGGCATGACCTCGACGCAGGCGGTCGCGGTGGTGAAGCGGCTGTTCCAGGCCAAGCGCGCCGGCCACGCCGGCACGCTCGATCCGCTCGCCTCCGGCGGCCTGCCGATCGCGCTCGGGCGAGGCCACCAAGACGGTTCCCTTCGTGATGGACGGCCGCAAGCGCTACCGCTTTACGGTCGCCTGGGGCGAGGAACGCGATACCGACGATACCGAGGGCCGGGTCGTCAAAACCAGCGAAATCAGGCCCTCCGCCGAGGCGATCCGGGAGCTGCTGCCGCGTTTCACCGGCCTGATCGAGCAGACCCCGCCGCAATACTCGGCCATCAAGGTCCAGGGCGAGCGGGCCTATGATCTGGCGCGCGACGGCGAGACCGTCGAATTGAAGCCACGGCCGGTCGAGATTCACCAATTATCCCTTGTAGAACAACCAGATAGCGGCCATTCCGTGTTCGAGGCCGAGTGCGGCAAGGGAACCTATGTGCGGGCGCTGGCGCGCGATATCGGCCGGCTGCTCGGCTGCTTCGGCCATATCTGCGCGCTGCGGCGGACGCTGGTCGGCCCGTTCGGCGAGAAGGACATGATTCCGCTGGAACAATTGGAGGCTTTGTGCGATAGAGCCGCGTCTGGCGAGGGCAGCCTCGCCGACGCGCTTTTGCCCGTTGAGACCGCGCTGGACGACATCCCGGCACTGGCCGTCACACGGGCTGATGCGGCAAGGCTCCATCGGGGCCAGGCCGTTTTGTTGCGCGGACGGGATGCGCCCAATTGTAGCGGCACAGTCTATGTCACGGTGGCAGGCCGGCTTCTGGCCCTCGCCGAAATTGGCAATGGCGAACTCATCCCCAAGCGCGTGTTCAACCTGAACGGACTGACTGCCAGTCCGGCTCGCAACAATGAAAGTGTTTGACGATGTCGATTACCGCCGAACGCAAAGCGGAAGTCATCAAGACGAATGCCAACAAGGCCGGCGACACCGGCTCGCCCGAGGTTCAGGTCGCGATCCTGTCGGAACGCATCAACAACCTGACCGGGCACTTCAAGACCCACGTGAAGGACAATCATTCGCGGCGCGGCCTTTTGAAGCTCGTGTCGCACGCGCCGTTCGCTTCTCGATTACATCAAGAAGAAGGACGAGGCGCGTTACAAGGCGCTGCTCGAAAAGCACAACATTCGTCGTTGAGTTGCAGTTCACGCGCGCATCTCGCGCGCGTTTTCGCATGATCCGGAAAAGTGGTGTTCCGGTTTTCCGATCAGATCATGCGTCCAAAAGCGCGTGGGCCTTCGAAGAAGTCCTGCGCGGCGTGTCCAGCAGCAATCCGGCAGCTGGGCGATAACGGGCAAGATGCCCGTACCATCGGAAGGATGGACGCCATTCGAAACATAAAGACCATGGCAGGATCGCCGGACGCTGACCGCGAAACTCTCGCGATCAGCGTCTCGCAATCTTGCGCATGGTCTTTTCGTTTCGGCGTTCCGTGCTTTCGTGAACCCATGAAAGACGAATACAATGTTCAATATTCATTCAGTCGAGATCGACTGGGGTGGACGTCCCCTCAGGCTTGAAACCGGAAAAATCGCCCGTCAGGCCGACGGCGCCGTCATGGCGACCTATGGCGAGACCGTCGTGCTCGCCACCGTCGTCGCCGCCAAGACGCCCCGCGAAGGCGTCGACTTCCTGCCGCTGACCGTCGACTATCAGGAAAAGACCTACGCCGCGGGCCGCATTCCCGGCGGCTATTTCAAGCGCGAAGGCCGTCCGACCGAGAAGGAGACGCTGGTCTCCCGCCTGATCGACCGCCCGATCCGCCCGTTGTTCGTCGACGGCTGGCGCAACGAGACCCAGGTGATCGTCACCGTGCTGTCGCACGACATGGAGAACGATCCCGACGTGCTGGCGATGGTGGCCGCCTCCGCCGCGCTGACGCTGTCGGGCGCGCCCTTCAAGGGCCCGATCGGCGCCGCGCGCGTCGGCTTCATCAACGACGAATACGTGCTCAACCCGACGCTCGACGAGATGGTCGAGACCCAGCTCGAGCTGGTCGTCGCCGGCACCGCCGACGCCGTGCTGATGGTGGAATCGGAAGCCAAGGAGCTGAACGAAGACATCATGCTCGGCGCCGTGATGTTCGGTCACCGCCACTTCCAGCCGGTGATCAACGCGATCATCGAGCTCGCCGAAAAGGCCGCCAAGGAGCCGCGCGAGGTCAAGATCGTCGACGAAAGCGCGCTGGAAAAGGAAATGCTCGGCCTGATCGAGCAGGAACTGCGCGCCGCCTACGCCATTCCGGTCAAGCAGGACCGCTACGCCGCGGTCGGCAAGGTCAAGGAAAAGGTGATGGCGCACTATTTCCCGGAAGGCCAGGAGCCGAAATACGACAAGCTGCGCATCGCCGCCGTGTTCAAGGAGCTGGAAGCCAAGATCGTTCGCTGGAACATCCTCGACACCGGCAAGCGCATCGACGGCCGCGATTCCAAGACCGTGCGCAACATCATCGCCGAAGTCGGCGTGCTGCCCCGCGCCCACGGCTCGGCGCTGTTCACCCGCGGCGAAACCCAGGCGATGGTCGTGACCACGCTCGGCACCGGCGAGGACGAGCAGTACATCGACGCGCTGTCGGGAACGTACAAGGAGACGTTCCTGCTGCACTACAACTTCCCTCCCTACTCGGTCGGTGAAACCGGACGTCTGGGCGGCACCAAGCGGCGTGAAATCGGCCACGGCAAGCTCGCCTGGCGCGCGATCCACCCGGTGCTGCCGCCGCATCACGAATTCCCCTACACGGTGCGCGTGGTCTCCGAGATCACCGAGTCGAACGGATCGTCGTCGATGGCGTCGGTCTGCGGCGCCTCGCTGGCGCTGATGGATGCGGGCGTTCCCCTGAAGCGGCCGACGGCGGGCATCGCCATGGGCCTGATCCTCGAAGGCAGCGCGCTTCGCGGTGCTGTCGGACATCCTCGGCGACGAGGATCATCTCGGCGACATGGACTTCAAGGTCGCCGGCACCGAGGCAGGCATCACCTCGCTGCAGATGGACATCAAGATCGCCGGCATCACCGAGGAGATCATGAGGGTCGCGCTCGGCCAGGCCAGGGAAGGGCGCATCCACATCCTCGGCGAAATGTCGAAGGCGCTCACCGCGGCGCGCGCCGAGCTCGGCGAATACGCCCCGCGCATCGAGACCTTCAAGATCCCGACCGACAAGATCCGCGAAGTGATCGGCACCGGCGGCAAGGTGATCCGCGAGATCGTCGAGAAGACCGGCGCCAAGGTCAACATCGACGACGACGGCACCGTGAAGGTCGCCTCCGCCGACGGCGAATCGATCAAGGCCGCGATCAAGTGGATCAAGTCGATCGCCTCCGATCCGGAGATCGGCCAGATCTACGACGGCACCGTGGTCAAGGTGATGGAGTTCGGCGCGTTCGTGAACTTCTTCGGCGCCAAGGACGGCCTCGTCCACATCAGCCAGCTCGCGGCCAACCGCGTGCAGAAGACCTCCGACGTCGTCAAGGAAGGCGACAAGGTCAAGGTCAAGCTGCTCGGCTTCGACGATCGCGGCAAGACGCGCCTGTCGATGAAGGCGGTCGACCAGGTGACCGGCGAGGACCTCGAGGCCAAGCAGAAGACCGAAGCTCCGCCGCGCGAAGCCGCCGGCGAGTAAACGCTGCTGCAATCCGAAAACAACGAAGGGCGGCTTTTCAGCCGCCCTTTTTGTTTGGCCGTGTGCGACAGCCGTCAGCGCCGCTTCTGGCTCGCCGTCTTCGCAGGCGACATATCCAGGCTCTCTTTCACCACCTCGCCCAGCGCGGCAAAATCCGCCTTGCGCGGCGAGGTGCGGCGGAACACCAGTCCGATGCTGCGGCCGGGCTCCGGGTTTTCCAGGCGCAGGAATTTCACCCGGCCGTCGCGCCGCTCGACGTCAGCGGCGATCTGCGGAATCAGCGTGACGCCATAGCCGCCCGCGACCATCTGGATCACGGTGGTGAGACTGCTGGCGCCGAATGCCGTCCCCCCGGCCCCGGCCGTGCGGCCCCGCGCAGCGGTCGCGCAAAACGCCAGCGCCTGATCGCGCAGGCAGTGGCCGTCCTCGAGCAGGATCAACCGGCTTTGATCGATGTCCCCGGCGGCCACCCGCGCACTCTCCGGGCGCGGATCGCTTGACGGCACCGCGAGCAGAAACAGATCCTCGAACAATTCAATCGCATCGATGTCGGGCTCGCCCACCGGCAAGGCGAGCATCGCCGCGTCGAGCGCGCCGCTCTTGATGTCCTCGACCAGCTGCCTGGTCTGGGTTTCCCGCAGTTCCAGCCGCAGTTCCGGGAACCGGATTTGCAGCGTGGGAAGAATCCGCGGCAGCAGATAGGGCGCCAGCGACGGGATCACCCCGAGCGTCAGCCGGCCCGTCAGCAAGCCGCTGCGATGCCGGGCGAAGTCGACGAGATCGCGCGAGGCCGTCAGCACCTCTTCGCCGCGCCGGGCGATCTCGCGGCCGACATCGGTCAGCATCACATCGCCCGGACGCCGCTCCACCACGGCGACGCCCAGCGTCCGCTCCAGATCGCGGATTTGCATCGACAGCGCGGGCTGGGTCACGGCGCAGGCCTCGGCCGCGCGGCCGAAATGGCCGTGTTTGGCGAGCGCGGAGAGATAACGAAGCTGTCGAAGCGTGACCATCGTCATCAGATAAACTGATCGGAAGCCAAAGACAATTCGACTGGACCTGATGTTGGATTTCTTCCAAGGTGGAACTCCAGCGGATTTGACCAGAGGCAGCTCAATTTTAACCCGCGATCTGGGGCTGAGGCCCTTGTTCCGGGTGAATCCATCTCCTGATTCCCCTTGGTCAAATGCGCCCCGCCCCACCTGCCGGAAGGGATAACAGCCATGGCTGACCGTCCCCAGCTAACGACCGGCGCCGGCAACGGAACAACTCGAAGAAAAATTGCAGACCACGATCGGAGAGAAACATGGACGCAAAGACTGACAAGAGCGCGGGCAAGTGCCCGGTCATGCACACGAACCGGGACTGGTGGCCGAATCAGCTGAACCTCAAGATTCTCCAGCAGAACTCTCCCCTGAGCGATCCGATGGGCGAGGCGTTCAACTACGCGGAGGAATTCAAGAAGCTCGACCTCAAGGCCCTGAAGAAGGACCTCTACGCGCTGATGACGACATCGCAGGACTGGTGGCCTGCGGATTACGGTCACTATGGGCCGTTGTTCATCCGGATGGCGTGGCACAGCGCGGGCACTTACCGCATCGGCGACGGCCGCGGCGGCGCCGGAGCCGGCCAGCAGCGCTTCGCGCCCCTCAACAGTTGGCCGGACAACGCGAACCTCGACAAGGCGCGCAGGCTGCTTTGGCCGATCAAGCAGAAATACGGCAACAAGATCTCGTGGGCCGACCTGATGATCCTCGCCGGCAACTGCGCGCTCGAGTCGATGGGCTTCAAGACATTCGGCTTTGGCGGCGGGCGCGCCGACGTCTGGGAGCCCGAGGAAGACATCTACTGGGGCCCCGAAGGCAAGTGGCTGGCGGACGAGCGCTACAGCGGCGAACGTGATCTGCAGAATCCTCTCGCTGCCGTTCAGATGGGTCTGATCTACGTGAATCCGGAAGGCCCGAACGGCAACCCGGATCCGCTCGCGGCGGCCAAGGACATTCGCGAGACGTTCGCGCGCATGGCGATGGACGACGAGGAAACGGTCGCGCTGATTGCCGGCGGTCACACCTTCGGCAAGACCCACGGCGCCGGCGATGCGACCCTGGTGGGCCCGGAGCCGGAAGCCGCTGGCATCGAGGAGCAGGGCCTCGGCTGGAAGAGCAAGTTCGGCACGGGCAAAGCGGGTGACGCGATCACCAGCGGCCTTGAGGTCATCTGGACCACGACGCCAACGAAGTGGAGCAATAACTTCTTCTGGAACCTGTTCGGCTACGAATGGGAACTGACCAAGAGCCCGGCCGGCGCGCATCAGTGGAAACCGAAGCATGGCGCAGGCGCCGGTACGGTGCCGGATGCGCACGACCCGTCAAAGCGTCACGCGCCATCCATGCTGACCACCGACCTCGCCTTGCGGTTCGACCCTGCCTACGAAAAGATTTCAAGGCGCTTCCACGAGAACCCGGATCAGTTCGCGGACGCGTTTGCCCGGGCGTGGTTCAAGCTGACGCATCGCGACATGGGTCCCCGCCCGCGCTATCTCGGCCCGGAGGTCCCGGCAGAGGAGCTTCTGTGGCAAGACCCCATCCCCGCAGTCGATCACAAACTGATCGGGGAGCAGGACATTGCTGCGCTGAAAGCCAAGGTCCTCGCGTCCGGGCTGCCCGTGTCCCAATTGGTCTCGACGGCCTGGGCTTCTGCCTCGACGTTCCGCGGCTCTGACAAGCGCGGTGGCGCGAACGGGGCGCGCATTCGCCTCGCGCCGCAGAAGGATTGGGAAGTCAACCAGCCGGCTCAGCTGGCGACGGTCCTCTCGAGCCTCGAAGCGATCCAGAAGGAGTTCAACGCTTCGCAGTCCGGCGGCAAGAAAGTTTCGCTTGCTGACCTGATCGTTCTCGGCGGCTGCGCGGCGGTCGAAAAGGCCGCGAAGGACGCCGGGCACGACGTGAAGGTTCCCTTCACGCCCGGGCGCATGGACGCGTCGCAGGAACAAACCGACGTCGATTCCTTTGCTCCGCTCGAACCGGTCGCCGACGGATTCCGCAACTATCTTCGCGGCAAGCAGCGCCTGTCCGCTGAGGAGCTGTTGGTGGATCGGGCGCAATTGCTGACGCTGACCGCGCCGGAAATGACGGTTCTGGTCGGCGGCCTGCGCGTGCTCGGCGCAAATGCCGCAAAGTCCAAGCTCGGCGTCTTCACCAAGAAGCCGGAGACGCTGACGAACGACTTCTTCGTCAACCTGCTCGACATGAGCACCCAATGGCAGGCGTCCGCTGGCTCCGACGGCGTGTTCGAGGGACGCGACCGCACGACGAACGAACTCAAGTGGACCGGCACGCGCGTCGACCTCATCTTCGGTTCGCACTCGCAGCTGCGGGCGCTTGCGGAAGTCTATGCGTGCGCGGACTCGAAGGAGAAGTTTGTGAAAGACTTCGTGGCGGCGTGGAACAAGGTGATGAACCTCGATCGCTTCGATCTTGCCTGACCTCTGCGGAAGGTCTTCGAGGGCTTCCAGAGCGGAAAATGCCTCCGCAATGGTATCGCGGGGGCTTCTTTCTTCAACGGATTCATTTCAATGACGTCGCCAACGATCCGTCCCGCCCGGCGGGAGGAATATGACGAGATCGCCCGCGTCTGGATGAACAGCTGGGCCTCCACCGGGCTTGCGAAGAGCCAGCAATCTCCTGCTGGCGAAATTGCGCGCGCGCATTCCGCTCGAGGTCGAGAACGGCTGGAGCCTGTTTGTCGCCGATGATGACGGAACGATCGCGGCGATGCTGGCGCTGCATCTGCCCGACCTCTATCTCGACCAGCTGTTCGTCGCGCCGGAATATCAGGGCCGGAACCTCGGCCGCGCAACTGCTCGCCTTCACCCGGCAGCATCTGCCGGATGAAATCTGGCTGCGCTGCGTGCGCGAAAACGAAAAGGCCTGGCGCTGGTATGAGCGCGAGGGTTTTGTCGTTGAAAAGGAAGCGGTCGAGCCGATGACCGGATTTGTCATGAAATACTATCGATGGAAGAAACAGGAGACGGTCGATGATGAAACTCTACTGGTCGCCGCGCTCGCGGTCGTTTTCCGCGCTTTGGCTGATGGAGGAAACCGGCGAGCCTTACGAGCGCGTGCTGACCGACATTTCCAAGGGCGCGCAGAAGACGCCCGAATATCTCGCGATCAATCCGATGGGCAAGGTGCCGGCGCTGCAGGACGGCGACGCGACGCTCGCCGAAGCCGCCGCGATCTGCGCCTATGTCGCCGAGCGCTATCCGCAGGCCAGGCTCGCGCCGCCGGTCGGCGATCCCCTGCGCGCGAAATATCTTTACTGGCTGTTTTTCGCACCCGGCTGCGTCGAGCCGGCCATGGTGCAGCTTGCGACCAAGATCGAGATGAATCCGGTCGCCGCCGGCTGGGGCGACGCGCAGCGGGTGTTCGACGTGCTCGACGCCGCCCTGACAAAAGGACCGTGGATCCTCGGCGATACCTTCTCGGCTGCCGATATCGCGATCGGCTCCGGCCTGAATTTCGCGGTGCGGCTGTTCAAGATGGTGCCGGCGCGGCCGTCCTTCGACCGCTACATCGACGCTTGCGCGGCGCGGCCGGCATTCCAGCGCGCCAGCGCCATCGCGGCGGGATAGCCTACTCGGTGTTGTTCTTCAAATCTTCCGGCCGCGGCATCGAAATGATGTTGTAGCCTGAATCGACGTAGTGAATTTCGCCGGTGACGCCGCCCGACAGGTCGGACAACAGATACAGCGCCGAGCCGCCGAGTTCCTCCAGCGTCACACCCCGGCCGAGCGGCGAATGCTTCTGCTGGAAAGAAAACATCGCGCGCGCATCGCCAATACCCGAGCCCGCAAGCGTCCGCACCGGACCGGCCGAGATCGCGTTGACGCGGATGCGTCGTGAACCGAAGTCGGTGGCGAGATAGCGCACCGAGGCTTCCAAAGCGGCCTTGGCAACGCCCATCACGTTATAGTTCGGCATCACCCGCATCGAGCCGCCGAAGGTCAGCGTGATCATCGTGCCGCCGGTGGCGGGCATCAGTTCAGCCGCGCGCTTGGCAAGCTCGGTGAATGAAAAGCACGAGATCAGCATGGTGCGCGAAAAATTCTCGCGGCTGGTGTCGGCATAGCGGCCCTTCAGCTCGCTCTTGTCGGAGAACGCAATGGCATGGACCAGGAAATCCAGCTGTCCCCATTTGGCGCGCAACGCCTCGAACACCGCATCGACGCTGGCGATGTCTTCGACGTCGCAGGGCAGCACCAGGGGAACGCCAAGCGATTCGGCCAGCGGCTTGACGCGCTTGCCCAGCGCCTCGCCCTGATAGGTGAAGGCAAGCTCGGCGCCCTGCGCCGCGACCGCCCTGGCAATGCCCCAGGCAATCGAATGATCATTGGCGACCCCCATGATCAGCCCGCGCTTGCCCTTCATCAGGTCCTGCATGCTCGCCCTGCTCCACTCATTCCCGACATTGTCATCACCCGCGAAAGCGGCTGATCCAGTATTACGAGATGTTGCGATGATTGACGAGTGCCGCGGACGGTGCCCTGGATGCCTCGCCGGAGGCGGGACCCGGCGGCGGGGCGCATGACGGACGGAGAACCTTACGCATCCATCCGCTTGAACACCAGTGTGGCGTTGGTGCCGCCGAAGCCGAAGGAATTCGAAAGCACGGTCCCGAGTTTCGCGTTGTCGATGCGTTTGCGCACGATCGGCATGTCGGCGAACACCGGATCGAGCTCGCTGATATTGGCACTTTCGCAGATGAAGCCGTTCTGCATCATCAGAAGCGAATAGATCGCCTCCTGCACGCCGGTGGCGCCGAGCGAATGGCCGGTCAGCGCCTTGGTGGCGGAAATCGGCGGGCACTTGTCGCCGGTGCCGAACACCTTGCGGATCGCCTCGATTTCCGGCGGATCGCCCGCGGGCGTCGAGGTGGCGTGCGGATTGATGTAGTCGATCCTGGTGTTCACCGTCGACAGCGCCATCTTCATGCAGCGCTCGGCGCCCTCGCCCGACGGCGCGACCATGTCGTAGCCGTCGGAGGTGGCGCCGTAGCCGACGATTTCGCCGTAGATCTTCGCGCCGCGCGCCTTGGCGTGCTCGAGTTCCTCCAGCACCACCACGCCGGCGCCGCCGGCGATCACAAAACCGTCGCGGCTGACGTCGTAGGGGCGCGAAGCGGTCGCCGGCGTATCGTTGTATTTCGAGGACATCGCGCCCATCGCGTCGAACAGCACCGACAGCGTCCAGTCGAGCTCCTCGCAGCCGCCGGCGAAAATAATATCCTGCTTGCCGATCTGAATGGTCTCGTAGGCGTTGCCGATGCAATGGTTCGACGTGGCGCAGGCCGACGAGATCGAATAGTTCACGCCCTTGATCTTGAACCAGGTGGCGAGCGTCGCGGACGCCGTCGACGACATCGCCTTCGGCACCGCGAACGGTCCGACCCGCTTCGGCCCCTTGGTGCGGGTGATATCGGCGGCTTCCACGATGGTGCGCGCCGACGGTCCGCCGGAGCCCATGATGATGCCGGTGCGGATATTGGAGACTTCCGTGGGCTCGAGGCCGGAGTCCCGGATCGCCTGCTCCATCGCGACGTGATTCCAGGCGGCGCCTTCGCCGAGGAAACGCATCGCGCGCCGGTCGACGACGCCGACCGGATCGAGCGTCGGCTTGCCCTGCACCTGGGAGCGGAAACCGAGCTCGGCATATTTGTCCGCGCGCGTAATTCCGGACTTCGCCTCGTGGAGGCTCGCAAGCACTTCCTGGGTGTTGTTACCGATGGACGAGACAATGCCCATCCCCGTGATGACAACCCGCCTCATGATCGCCTCGCCCTGTCGTTGCTTTCTTGTGTGATGGCCGTGTGTTCTTGTGTGATGGTCGCGGTCAAACCGAATGCCGCCTCGCCGGCCGCAGCGCGTAACTCACGTTCCCGGCTGCAATGCGGCACCCTGCTTCAACAGCCCGACCTTCAAATCCTTCGCGCGATAGATAATCTCGCCGTCGGCCGAAAGCCAGCCGTCCGCGATGCCTAGACCAGAGCTTTAGCCGCATCACTCGCTTGATATCGACGTTGTACACAATCTTGCGGACATTCGGCATCACCTGCCCGGAAAACTTCAGCTCGCCAAGACCCAGCGCCCGGCCGCGTCCTTCGCCGCCGGTCCAGCCCAGGAAGAAGCCGACCATCTGCCACATCGCATCGAGGCCGAGACACCCCGGCATCACCGGATCGTTCTTGAAATGACAGCCGAAAAACCAGAGGTCCGGCTTCACGTCGAGCTCGGCCCGGACCAGGCCCTTGCCATATTCCCCGCCGGTCTCGGTGATTTCGGTGATGCGGTCGAACATCAGCATCGGGGGCAGCGGCAATTGGGCGTTGCCCGGGCCAAACATCTCCCCGCGGCCGCATGCCAGCAAATCCTCGTATTCGTAACCGCTGCGCCGATTCAGCATGCTGCCTAGCCTCTTTCAAATCCCGATGGAGCGCTTCTTAGCGAAATGAACCCGTTTCGCGCGGGAAGCGCACCAATTATCGTCAATTGGCGCGAATACCGCAGGTCAGGATGCCCTGCGGCAACCGGCGCTCGCCTTTGCCGAAATCGCAAAGCCTGAAGTCCGCGGGCTCTCTATCATAGGCCCCGCAGGCGGCAAAGCACCCCGGGGGGCAAATCGCCGCGTTTCGTCCCGGTTCATTTCGGCCCCGGACCGGTTCTAGTTGCGAAAAACTTGCATCTGACAATTTTCCTTCTTATATTCCACGGCGATAGTGCTGAATTAAAGAGCGCGGTGCCCGACGTGGAAATGAGTTACGAAGCCTCGATTTTGAACGATGACGCGGTCAGCCCCGCGGCCCGCGATGCGGGACGCCAACCGGCCTTGACCGGCTGTCCCTGGCACGATGTCAACGAAATGCTGCAGGCGGCGGGCTTGCGTCCGACCCGTCAGCGCATGGCCCTGGGCTGGCTCCTGTTCGGCAAGGGTGCGCGCCATCTCACCGCGGAAATGCTCTACGAGGAGGCGACGCTGGCCAAGGTCCCGGTGTCGCTGGCGACCGTCTACAATACGCTCAACCAGCTGACCGATGCGGGCTTGCTGCGCCAGGTCAGCGTCGACGGCACCAAGACCTATTTCGACACCAACGTGTCGGCGCATCATCACTTCTACCTCGAAAACAACCACGAACTGGTCGACATTCCGGACCCGCATCTGGTGTTGCAGAAAATGCCGGAAGTGCCCGAAGGCTACGAGATCGCCCGGGTCGACATGGTCGTGCGGCTGCGCAAGAAGCGCTGAGCTTTAAGCCACCAATAACTGTCAATTCGTCATGCCCGCGCTTGCCCGCCTTCGCTAAAGCTTCGCCGGACTGAAACGGGAAAGCCCGGCCATGACGAGATATCAAATGCCCGTCGCAGAAATAGCGCCGCTCAATCCACCTTCTCGTCGGCGTAGACGCCCCACAGCCGTTGCTGTTCGATCCAGCCATCGAAGCCCTTGCCGGCGACGTGGCACCAGCCTGCCGCGCAGTGCTTGACCTGGGCGACAACGCCGGCCTGCAGGAGGGCGACGACCGTGCTGGCTGGATCGGCGCGATCATGGAGCGGGGCGAGTTCGTCCCTGCTCTTCATGGTGATCACGGCCGTGCGCCGGCCCGACAGCAGTGAATGATAGACCCAGCCCTCGGCGCCTTCGGAATCGCGGACCCGGCGCCAGTTCTCGAATTCGGCGGTGATTTCAACCGGCAGGCCCGAGCGGGTGTAAACCCAGGCAACATCGTTGTCCTTGGTCGGGCCGGCCCTGACGTTCACATGATCGGATTTGAGGCTGACATAGCGTGGCACGGGCAAACCGCTTGACGTGACGGCCGAATCCTTTGCCGAAAATCCCGAGCTGACCGACCCGCCCAGTACACCACCCGCAAGCACCGCCACTGAAAAAAAACGCCGCAACGCCATCCACCCGTCTCCTGCCGGGAACCCAACTCAAATTCTTCGAGCTGAAATACCCGCCAACGCCCAAAACCCCTTGTACCCCGCCCGGATTGCCCTTCGGCTTGTGATTCCTTAGGTTTTTGCCGGGGTTCTTGTCTTGGCCCGGCCTTCTGCTAGAGAGGGCAGAATGAGGGAAACAAGACGAGCCCGAAGCCCCCTGCGGAAACCCCAGGGAAAGATCGGGGAACCCGAGAAAAACCTTGGGCAAACGCCGGGACTGCGCGGTAACGGCAGTGTCGAACAACCGGGTTAATGAGGTCTGAACGACCTTACGAGAGCAGGACATGTCGGTTAAGAAAAAGCCTCTCGTTGTCGTCACGCGCAAGCTGCCGGACTCGATCGAGACCCGCATGCGCGAGTTGTTCGACGCCCGCCTCAATCTCGACGATACGCCGCTCACGCCGGCGCAGATCGCGGACGCGGTCCGCACCGCCGACGTGCTGGTGCCCACCGTCACCGACGAGATAACGGAAGAAATTCTCAAGCAGCCCGACTGCAAGCTCCGCCTGATCGCCAATTTCGGCAACGGCGTCGACAATATCGACGTCGCGGCGGCCCATGCGCGCGGCATCACCGTCACCAACACGCCGAAGGTTCTGACCGAAGACACCGCCGACATGACCATGGCGCTGATTCTGGCGGTACCGCGCCGGCTGATCGAGGGCGCCTCCATTATCCCCGAGGGCAAGGACTGGCCGGGCTGGTCGCCGACCTGGATGCTCGGCCACCGCATCGGCGGAAAGCGGCTCGGCATCATCGGCATGGGACGCATCGGCCAGGCGGTGGCGCGCCGGGCGCGCTCCTTCGGCCTGCAGATCCACTACCACAACCGCCGCCCCGTCGCGCCCGTGATCGCCGACGAACTCGGCGCGACCTATTGGGAAAGCCTCGACCAGATGCTGGCGCGGATGGACATCATCTCGGTGAATTGTCCGCACACGCCGGCGACCTTTCATCTGCTGTCGGCGCGGCGGCTGAAACTGATCCGCAAGGACGCCTATATCGTCAACACCGCGCGCGGCGAGGTGATCGACGAGGAGACGCTGACCAAGCTGATCGAAACCGGCGAGATCGCCGGCGCCGGGCTCGACGTGTACGAGCACGAGCCCGCGGTCAATCCGAAACTGGTGCGGCTGGCGAAGGCCGGCAAGGTAACGCTGTTGCCGCATATGGGCTCGGCGACCATCGAGGGCCGCGTCGAGATGGGCGAGAAGGTGATCATCAACATCCGGACCTTCCTCGACAATCACAAGCCGCCGGACCGCGTGCTGCTGAGCATGCTGTAAGGGCCGCGACCGTCATTCCGGGATGGTGCTTTAGCGCCGGACCTCAGATGCGCAATTGCGCATCGGGGAATCTCGAGATTCCCTGATGTGCAATTGCACATCTGAGGTTCGATGCCTTGCATCGCCCGGAATGACGCCGGACGCAGCAGCGGCGGCGCCTACCGGTGCCCGCTCAGATCGGTGATGACCAGCGCATCGCCGTTGAGCGGGTTGAGCGGATCGCGCGCATAGCGCAGCGTCTCGAACCGCATCGTCGCGCGCGTCCACCATCAGCAATCGCCCGACCAGGCCCTCGCCGAAACCGACGATCTCGCGGATCGCCTCCAGCGCCATCATCGATCCCAGCACGCCGGCGAGCGCGCCCATCACGCCGGCCTCGGCGCAGGCCGGCACCGTGCCCGGCGGCGGCGGTTCGGGAAACAGGCAGCGGTAGGTCGGGTTGAACTCGCCCTCGGCGTTCTTCTCATGCGCGCGGATCGTGGTCAGCGATCCGTCGAACATGCCGAGCGCCGCCGTGATCAGCGGCTTGCCGGCGAGGAAGCAGGCGTCCGACACCAGATAGCGGGTTTCGAAATTGTCCGACCCGTCGAGCACCAGGTCGTAGCTGCCGATCAGCATCATCGCATTGTCGGCGTCGATCCGGGTGGCGTGCGCCGCAAAGCGGACATGGGGATTGAGCGCATGAATTCGCTCGGCTGCCGTGTCGACCTTGCGCCGGCCGATATCGGGCGTTGCGTGAATGATCTGGCGCTGCAGATTGGACAGCGACACGAAGTCGTCATCGACCACGCCGAGCGCGCCGACGCCGGCGGCGGCCAGATACATCAGCGCCGGCGCGCCAAGCCCGCCCGCGCCGATCACCAGCACGGAAGCCTCCTTCAAGGCCGCCTGGCCGGGACCGCCGACCTCGCGCAGCACGATATGGCGGGCGTATCGTTCGAGTTCGTCGGCACTCAGCATGATCAGGTCAAATCCTGTTTATCCGGCATCGTCTTTATCACGCGCTGCGGTATCGGCGATGTTCCTTGAACCCTGGCGCTGTTGTTGCCTACCAAGCAGATGTGCTTAATTGCCTGGACGTCAATGACCCCGAGACTTCTCATGAGATCGATGCTGACGGCAACATTGATGTTCGTGGCTGCGGGGGCCTCCGCCCAGGCGCAAATGACGGCGCCGTCCACCGCAGGCGCCAAGCCGAAGGCGGTCGCGACCGTTCCGATCCGCCCCGCTTTGCAGACCCCCGCCGATACCGCCAATGCGATGGCGCAGGCCGAGCGTCTGGCGATCCAGTCGGATCTGGCCTGGGTCGGCCAGTACAACGGGGCGATTTCGGGCGAAGTCAGCGAGCGCATGGTGGCCGCCATCAAGGCGTTTCAGAAGGAGCGGGGCGACAAGCAAACCGGCGTGCTCAATCCGCAGGAGCGCAGCGTGCTCGCCGAGACCGCCAGGCGGCGGCAGGAAAATGTCGGCTGGAAAATCATCACCGAAGCCGGCACCGGCGCGCGGCTTGGTGTGCCCACCAAACTGGTGCCGCAGCAATCCGCCGACGCCAGCGGCGCCAAATGGAGCTCCGCCACCGGGACCATCCTGATTCAGCTTGCGCGGCGCAAGCAGGCCAATCCCACGACCGCAAAACTCGCCGAGCAGGAAAAGAAGGAACCCGCCGGCCGCAAGGTCGAATACACCGTGGTCAAGCCGGATTTCTTCGTGCTGTCGGGCATGCAGGGCCTGAAGAAATTCTACGTGCGCGGCACTTTCAAGGGCGACGAGGTCCGCATCCTCACCATCCTCTACGATCAGGCCACCGAAGGCACCGTGGAGCCGGTGGTGATCGCGATGTCGAGCGCCTTCAACCCGTTCCCGGCGGGCACCGGCCCGCCGCCGCGCAAGACCGTCGAATACGGTACCGGCGTGGTCGTCAGCGATGACGGCGCCATCGTCGCCGACCGCGAGATCACCGACGGCTGCCTCGCGATCGCGATTGCCGGCTTCGGCAATGCCGATCGCGTCGCCGAGGACAAGGACCACGATCTCGCGCTGCTGCGCATCTACGGCGCGCGCGGATTGAAGCCGCTGGCCTTGAGCAATGGCGCGGCGAAATCCGCCGTCGAACTCACCGGCATCGCCGATCCGCAAAACCAGGGCGGTGCTGCCGCGGTGAGCAGCGTCAAGGCCACCGCGGCCCAGATCGGCGGCGGCGGCGATGTCGCGCTGTCGCCGGCGCCGGCGCTCGGCTTCTCCGGCGCCGCGGCGCTCGATGGCGAGGGCAAATTCGCCGGCATCGCGTTGTTGAAGCCGGTGATGGTCGCGGGACCTGCAAACGCCACGCCTCCGGCGCAAGCCGTGCTGGTGCCGGCCGACGCCGTGCGCGATTTTCTCAAGGCCAACGGCGTCAATGCCGCCGGCGGATCGCCGGATGCGAAGGCGTCCGTCGTGCGCGTGATCTGCGTGAGGAAGTAGAGCGGACAGCGCTCGCCGCACCGCGCCGCCTCGATCGTCGCGTAGGGGAAGATTGGTCTCCCCGCGAACGCCGCGGAGGGGAGTCAGCCTCTCCGCGTATCGACCGCGGAGAGGCTCATCGCTGCGATCGTTATAGACGGACTGGAGCTGGAGATTCGCGCTGTGCCCGGCGAAGATGCCGATCGCGCCGACCAACAGCATGAAGCCGGCGAGGCAGGCGATCATCGTGACCAATCGCCGCTTCAGCGTGGCGGTGAAGGGGCTGAGCCGGTCGAGCGGCGAGCGGCGGCGCAGAATGCCGGCGGCGAGCGTGTAGGGATGCGGTTTCTTGGCCCGGATCAGGGCATAGACCTGTTCGGCTTCGGCCCGCTGGTCGGCCGGCAGCTTGGTGCGGATCGACATGTAGCCGGTGATCTGGTTCCCCTCGAAGACCGGTGTCGCGCTCGCCAGCACCCAGTAGAAGTCGCCGTTCTTGCGGCGGTTCTTCACCGCGCCGGCCCATGGCTTGCCCTCCTTCAGGGTCGCCCAGAGATTTTCGAATGCCTCCACCGGCATATCCGGGTGCCGCACGATATTGTGCGGCTGGCCCATCAGCTCGTCCTCGGTGAAACCGCTGGCCTTGACGAAATCATCCCGGAGCGGCTTATCGCCTTCAAGATCAAGCGGCCTTGATGTTGCTGAGGAAGGCTTCGACCTGGCCTCGCATCGTCTCGGACTGCTTGGACAACTCGCTGGACGCCTGGAGAACCTGATGGGCCGCGGCGCCGGTATCGCCGGCGGCCTGCTGGACGCCGGAAACGTTCGACGAGATTTCACCGGTGCCGAGCGCCGCCTGCTGCACGTTGCGGGCGATCTCCTGGGTCGCCGAGCCCTGTTCTTCCACGGCGCTGGCGATCGCGGAGGCGATCTCGTTCATTTCGTTGATCGTCGCGGAGATGCCCTTGATCGCGCTGACAGCCTCGCTGGATGACGTCTGGATCGACGAAACCTGCGAACTGATTTGATCCGTCGCCTTCGCGGTTTGCTCGGCGAGACTCTTGACCTCGGCCGCCACCACGGCGAATCCCCTGCCCGCCTCGCCGGCGCGCGCCGCCTCGATCGTGGCATTGAGCGCGAGCAGGTTGGTCTGGCCGGCGATTTCGCTGATCAGCTTGACGACGTCGCCGATGCTGGCGGCGTCCTTGAACAGGCCCTGGACCGTCGTATTGGTGCGATCGGCCTCCGACACGGCCTTCTGCGCGATCGTGGCCGATTGCGCGACCTGGCGGCTGATTTCGGTGACGGAGCTGGCCAGTTCCTCCGACGCTGCCGCGACGGTCTGCACGTTGGTCGACGCCTCTTCGGTCGCCGCCGCGACCGCCGTCGCCTGATTGCTGGTTTCTTCGGCCGTCGCCGTCATCGACGATGCCGTGGCCTGCAGTTCGGTCGAGGCCGACGCCACCGACCTCAGCACGGTCGATATGTCCGCATCGAACGCCTGGGTCAGCTCGTTGACCCGCGCCGCGCGCGCCACACGCGCGCTGATGGCTTCGGCTTCCTTGGCGGCAAGCTCCTTGGCCTTGATCATGTTCTCCTTGAAGATCAGGACCGCCCTCGCCATCAGGCCGATTTCGTCCTGCTTGTCGGTTGCGGGAATCTCGACGGAGTGATCGCCGCCGGCAAGCTGCCCCATGGCGCCGACCATCTTGAGGATCGGCGGCACGATCGAACGGTTGGTCAGATACACGACGGTTGCGGCGACGCCGATGCCGACACCCATCAGCACCCAGAGCAAGGTCATGAGGAAACTGGTTTCGGCGAGAACCGCCGCGCCGTCCTCTCTTCAGGTTGTCCTGTTGCCGCGAAACCATCCCGCCCGAACGCGAGCCCTCGGTATTCTTGGCTCCCGCGAAGATATCGAGCAGCTTGTTGGCGCGGGGGGCGGCTTCGTTGGTCAGGAACCATTGCGCCATGTTCCAGCGGTCCGAGGCCCGGATATCGAACATTTTCTGCGGCAGCGGCGCGAATTTGGCCCGCGCTTCAACGAGCGAGTCGAAGGCTTTCTGCTGGTCGGGCGTCATCTCCGATTTCCGCTTCGACAGCGCGTCGAACTTCTTCTGATTGAGCGCCCAGAGTTCCTCGTACTCGTTTTTGAAAGTCACGTCCGCGGTCAGCAGATAGGCGCGGATCGCGCCGATCGCCATCGCCATGCTGCCGCGCATGTCGGCGAAATCGATCAACAGGCTCTTGCGCGCATCGGTCGAGGCGATGCTGCCTTCCTCGTTGATGATGGAAGTCGCCTTCTGCAGCATGAGTTTGGCGAGCGGGGCCGCCTCGGTCGCCAGCATCTTTGCCGCCGGCTGCTCGTCGATGGTGTGAGCGATCGCCTCGGCCTTGTCCTGCGCGCTGCGCAATTCGTCGAGCAGCGGCTTGGCCTGCTTCCAATCCACCTTGTTCTGCTCGACCGTCCATTTGCTTGAGAGACGATCCATCTCGGAGCCACGCGCCTGGATGTCCTTCCAGAGCACCGCGCGTTCGGCCTTGAAGGCCTCGTTGCCGGTGATCAGCCAGCCGCGCAGCGATGCGAGCGAGGCATAAACCCCCGCCACCATGTCGCTGGCGGTCATGGCGGTCGGAACCCGCAAATTGACCGTCCGGTCGGTGGATTCGTTGACCGTGCGAACCTTGATGATGGTGGTGCCGACCACAGCGGCCAGCAGAACGCAAAGCACGCTAAAGCCAAGAATCAATCGTCCACGAATGTTCAAATGCAAAAATGCCACGGTGAATTCCCCCCGGAATGCAAATCATTCCGAGGTAGGCTCTCCGTTAACTCTAAATAATGCGAACAAAAAGACGGCACGTAAAAGTACGGGATTTTCCAGCAATACTACGGATTTTTCAGCCGCAGGATCCCGGCGTGCCTCGCTCACGGCAACAGGGCGTCGACGGCATTCGCGGAGGAGAACATCTTCACGGTGTTATGGCCCACGCCGGCAAGCTCGACGAGCCGCCAGTTGAAAGTCCAGCCGCGCGATTGCGCCAGCGTCTGCGCCGTTCGGAAAGCGTTCAAGCCGCGCGCGTAACGATTTTCGCCCTGCGCGCGCCGCGGCCGCCACAATCAGCAAGAACGCGCAGAGAAATATCTTGCGAAAGATGCTCGTCATCCTGACGGCGCGCATTTAAGTTGCTCAAGCGCAGCCCGTGCGACCCATCGTCCCTGGAGCATGATCCGGAAAAGTGGACACCGGTTTTCTGAAAGATCATGCGCAAACAAAAAGATAGAGCGGGATGACGATTCGAAGAAAAGTCATCCCGCTCTAGCGGACAATGAACGGCAGGGAAAAGTTTCCGGTCTTGCCGCTGACCTTGTCGCGCATGATCGATTCGACGATGTACTCACCGGCGGGAATGCCGTCAAAGCTGTAGGTCAGCTGCGCCATGATCTCGCGATTCCTGATGCGGCTGGCGATCCGCAGGTTGGTAAAGTCCGGCGCGCGTTGCAGCACGGTTCCGTCCTTGCCCTTGATCACCACGTCAACGGCGACGTCGCTTTGCCAGAGATCGCCGTCCCTGCGCCACCCGAAGCCGACCGGTTCGGCGTAGATCACCATCTTGGCGCCGGAGGCAAAGACGTTGTTCTCCCGCGGATTGTACCTGCCGAACCCGGTCGGAGGTTCCGCGACCCACGAGGCCCGGCGCATGGTCAAAGGCGCCTTGTCCCACAGTGCCGCGGCCGCTTCGTCCAGCGCGGCGAGCGCCTCGGTATATTTTCCCTGCGCGGCGAGCGCATCGACGTCGCGTACCTTGCCGGCGCTCTCCGCCGCGTCGGCCGCAGGTGCTGCCTTGATGTGGTCGTCCAGCCGCGACAGCAGGTTTTCGTAAAGATGGGCTGCGTATTTGATGTAGTCCGATGAGACGCCGCCTTTGAGGAGGACGTCATACTCGACGTGCAGGTCGCCCTCTTCGGTCAAGTGAAGCTTGGCGTAGCGGAATTCGGAATTCCAGTGTTCGACCAGAGCGGCTGACAATTTGGGTGACTTCCGGAATCCGGTCCAGAACTGGATCGCAGAGCAGCTTTCGGCCGCGCAGTCGAAGAACCAGACAATGACGGTATGGCCGGCGATGCCGGTCCGGACGTATGCGTTGGTCGAGCCCGGCGGGCCGGCAACGATTCCCGCCCGATAACCATTGTCGCTCAGAATGGAGGCACCTGATCGCGCGTCACGCCGGTGACGATCTCCGCAGCGGGCAGCGAGCGCGCCGAGAACAGAAGTAAAGCCGAAACCACAATGGCCCTGATACATCGCATGGCAACAGCACCCCCAATCCCGGCAGGCAATTCGTGAGTCCTGCAGCAGTCAATATCGGCCGAGTTGCCGGCGCATTGACTTGCCGCAATGGTCCGAGCCGCCTGCGGCCGGGCTTGACGGAGATCAAGGACGGCTTCGTTGAATGGTCGTCAAATCTTCCCGGAAAAAGACGAAACGATTGGCAATGACGTGCATCGATGACTGACACCGTCAAACCGGTTGCGACCTGGCGCAAGGTGCTCGCCGCCATCCTCGACTTCTTCACGGTGTTTTTCGTGGGCGGCTACGCGATCGCTCGATTGACCGGCAACATGACCGCCGACGGCTTCAAGCTCGAAGGCATGCCGGCGCTGGTCCTGTTCGCGCTGATCGTCGTCTACTTCGTGGCCGGCAGCAAATATCCGGGCGGCACGATCTGGCAGCGCATCCTGTACAAGCGCTAACCGCGCGTCAGGCGAGACCAAAGCGAATGCCAGGGCGCGCGAGGCCTCCGGCGAGGCCGACCGGCGTGCCGTCGGCGCGCCAGCAGGCCGCGCCCGTCAGCCGGCCGTCGTCATGGAACTGGATGGCATTCATGCCGCCGGCGACGGTCGGCACCGCCTGCACTTCATGGCCCATCGAGCGCAGCCCGTTGCGAACCTCGTCCGGAACGGCCGCTTCGACCTCGAGCGCATTGCCTTCGGTCCAGACCCGCGGCGCCTCGACTGCCTCCTGCAGGCTCATGCCGTGATCGATCAGGTTGATCAGCGCCTGCAGCGCGCTCGGAAAGATCCGCTTTCCGCCGGGCAGCCCGAGCGCATAGACCAGCCTGCCGTCGCGCAGCGCCATCATAGGCGACATCGAGGTGGTGACGCGCTTGCCCGGCTTGAGCGACAGCGCATGGCCGGGCCGCGGATCGTAGAGGTTCATATAATTGTTCGGCACGGTGCCGAGGCCGGGGATCAGAAACTTCGCGCCGAACAGATTGTTGATGGTCTGCGTGGTCGCGACCACGTTGCCCATCGCGTCCGCCGCGGTCATGTGCGTGGTGTGCGCGCCTTCGAGCTGCGCCACGCCCGCGCCCCATTTTTGCGCACGCTTCAAGTCGATCGCGCCGCGGCGCTCGCTGGCATAATCCTTCGAGGTCAGCCGTTCCACCGGCACGCCGACAAAATCCGGATCGCCGCTGGCGGCGGCGCGATCGGCAAAGGCGATCTTCAGCACCTCGGCCAGAAGATGAATCGTCGCCGCCGTACCGAAACCTTTTCCGGCCATGTCATAGCCTTCGAGAATATTCAGCATCTGCGCAATGTGGACGCCGGAGGCCGCGGGCGGCGGCGGCCCGAGAATCTGCCAGCCGCGATAGTCCGCCCGGATCGGCGCGCGCTCGACGGTCTTGTAAGAGGTGAGATCTTCGCGGGTGACAAAACCGCCATGCGCCTTCATGTAGTCGACGAGAACGTCGCCGAGCGGGCCGCGATACAGCGCGGCCTCGCCGTGGCGCGAGATATAGGTGAGCGTCTCGGCATATTCCGCCTGCACGACGCGGTCGCCGGCCTTCAGCGGCGTTCCGTCTGGCAGGTAGATCGCCGAGATCGGCTTGTCCTTCAGCATCTCGCGCGCGCCGTCGACGATGCATTCGTGCAGGTATGGCGTCGCCGCGAAGCCGCGCTGGGCATGCTTGATCGCCGGCTGCATGACATCGGCGAGCGACATGGTCCCGAACCTTTGCAGCGTCTCGCACCAGGCCTTGAGCGAGCCCGGCACGGCGACCGCTTTCGGGCCGTTGAGATTTTCATCGTCGACCGTATCGAACACGTCATGCGCCGAGCCCGGCTTCGACCGGTAGGTGTCGGGCCTGACTTGAAGCGGAACGGTGCTCTGGCCGTCGATGAAGCGGTGGCTGCCGTCACTGAGCCGGATATGCGCCATGCCGCCGCCGATGATCCCGACCATCATCGGCTCGACCACGGTCAGCGTGAACAGGGTGGCGATCGCGGCATCGATGGCGTTGCCGCCGGCCGCCAGCATCTCCGCGCCCGCGGCCGAGGCGAGCGGATGATTGCTGACCACCATGCCGCGGCTGCCCGAGGCCGGCTGTTTCTGACATTCGAAAACCGTGCCCGTGCGATCCCGCCAGTTACCGTTCATGCCGCTGTATCGCCCTCATTTGCCGCAGGAGACTGCGTATTGCGCACGATCTTCGCGGCATTTGATCCGGGGTCAAGGCTTCCCCGGCTCAAAATACTGCGGATCCTCGACGGGCATGAAATTGGCGGCCGGCCATGCATCGAGGTCGACGAGTTGCTGCGGCGCGCCGATCAGCCTGTCATGCCGGCTCTCGGAATCCGATCATACGGTTCATTTTCGCGAAGCGATTATCGAGCGCAGCTGGGGCATCCCACCGCCGACCTTTGCGGTCGAAAAAACGACGCAGGCGGGATGGCAGCTTTCCGGAAAACGTCACGATGTTTCACCAGGCGGCGCTTATCCGATCCGGCTCGCTTGGGCGGTTGGTATCGCGGCGGACTTTCCCGGTCCCGTATTCTCCCGTGAGTATTCATGCGAATAGTCGCATGCCTTAGAAGCAGGCATCGTTACAGCGTTTGGTGATTCGGACAGCCGCGATCTCCATCGATGGATCGGGCCGGCGCGTCCTGAGCAAGAGTTGCTCGGCGTCGCAGAACGCGATGCGCACTCAGTGCGCGTATGCGTAACCGTAGGTCCCCTCAAACAAACGCTCCGAAGGAATTTTTACAATGCAGACGATCGTACTGGCCACCCAAAAGGGCGGCAGCGGCAAGAGCACGCTTGCAATCGGGCTGGCGCTGGCGGCGATACAGGCCGGGCACAGCGTCCGCCTGATCGAGACCGACTCGCAAGGCACGCTTTCGAACTGGCAAGCGCGCAGAATCTATGCCGAGCCCATCGTCGAGCCGGTTTACAGCGCGGGCGAGATCGAGCAGCGGCTGCAGTCGCTGGAGCGCGACGGCGTGATGTTGACCATCGTCGACACCCTGCGGAAACGGCTGCGGCCGCGTTCTGAGCTTTCGCGAGTCTTGCCTGGACGGCGACAGCGCGCTCCCTCTCCGCCTGGCGAAGCGGGAGCGCGTCGCAGGGCGGCCGGTCAGGCCGCCGTCATGGTCGTCATTCCGGCACCGATATGCCGGAGCCACCCAGTTCGGCTGGAAAGTCCTTCAGCTTCGGCAGCCCGTCTTTCATGGGCAGGACTGTCTCCGCGTAGTTGACATGAACGCCGGGAGCGAATTTCAGCGTCGGGATCGTCGCGGAGAATACGTCGATCAATCCTGCGGGCTGATGGCCGTTCATCAGGTGCCCGCCACAGAGCTTGCAATATATGCGCTGGCTGAATGGCGCCTTCTGGAACGTCGCAACATGCTCGGCCCCCGATTTGACCTGCACGGCGTCGGACTTCCACAGGCTGAAAGCGTTGACCGGAGCTCCCGACCATGAACGGCAGGAGTTGCAGTGACAATAGCCCATGGCCTCCGGCGTGCCCGTGACCTCGATTTTGACAGCGCCGCAAAAGCAGCTTCCATGGTGACCCATGATCGTTCTCCCTTGTTGGATAATCAATTCGAGCGATTATCGGGAGATCGCCATCGCGATCCAGTTCACGAACTGTACTGCGTCCTTGTTTCCGCCGGCGGGTCCTGATTGCTAGCTCGCGAGCTTCCGCTCCTTTGCAAAAGGACTGAGGCCCAGCCAGGTTTGCATGGAGGCCGCAAGCTGACGGCTTCCCGTCAGTGCCATCCGCCGATTGGCGACGGCGGCGCGCACGGTACACCCTCGGCAATGATCGCTTCGATCGTATCGCCCGCTGCGCCGGCACGGAGGTCCGGCACCTCCGATGGCTCTCTCTGGATTGGTGTTAAACCGAGCTGGCCGGGCTTCGGCCCAGCCAGCTTTCGCGGCTCTCTTTCCATTTTTCCGATTTCGATTGGCCATCGTGATGCGGAATCTCGACGTAGCCGACAAATTCGGCGCCGGTCTTTTGCTTGACCCGGCGTGAGGCCGCATTGGAAGCCGCGTTGCAGACGTAGAAACTTTCGATCCCGAGCGTCTTGAAAGCAAAATCGTTCACGGATGCGATGGCTTCGGTCATCAGCCCTCTATTCCAATAGGGCTCCGCGAGCCAAAATCCGCGATTGCCCTTTGGATTGTCCGCGCGCGGACGAAAATGGATGTTTCCGATCGCCTGGCCGTCGCCGGACCGCAGCACTAGGACCCATTGATAGATTTCTTCGCCCGCCGCGATTTTTTCCAGCTGGAGCCTGACGAAGGTCTCCGCGCCGTCATCGGGATATGGCCAAGGCACAACCGATGCCAGGTTCCTGATGACGTTCCAATTGTTGAAGTGGCGCTGGATCGCCGGTGCGTCGGAAAGCGCAAGCGGCCTCAAAATCAATCGCCGGGTCTGAATGGTCGGAGTGTCCATCGACTTTTCATCATGCGTCACGCGATCCAGTCCGGCGCGTCCCGCCATCCTAGCTTCGTTTGCCCGCGCCGTGAACTATTTCTGGCATTTCGGGCACCAGAAGGTCGAGCGCCCGTTCTGCGTGAACCGCCTGACGATGCCGCCGCAGCCGGCGGTCTGACATTTCTCGCCTTCGCGGTCGTAGACCTGAAAGGAATGCTGGAAATAGCCGAGCTCGCCCGAGGTCTGGCGATGATCGCGCAGCGATGAGCCGCCGGCCTTGATCGCCTGGTTCAGCACCGCGTGAATCGCTGTCACTAGCCGCCTGGCGTGATCGGTCGCCTCACCTTTTTTGGTCGCCAGCGTCGCAGCCAGCCGTCGCGGCGACAGATGCGCGCGATACAGCGCCTCGCAGACATAGATGTTGCCGAGCCCCGCGACCACGCGCTGGTCGAGCAGCGCCGCCTTCAGGCTGGTCTTCTTGCCCGCGCAGGCGCGCGCCAGCAGGCCGGCGTCGAATTCGTTGCCGAGCGGCTCGGGGCCGAGACCCCTGAGCAGAGGCTCCTCCTCCAGCGCCTTGCGGGCAATGATCTTCATGTAGCCGAAGCGGCGCGGATCGTTGAAGACGACCGACGCGCCGGAGGACATGTGGAACACGACATGGTCATGCGCGCCATCCTTGCCGCGCGGATGGTGGAATTTGCCCGGCGCTTTCTGCGCATCGTCCTCGATGACGCGGAACGAGCCCGACATGCCCAGATGCATCAGCAGCACGTCGCCGGAGGCAAGGTCCGCCATCAGGTATTTGGCGCGGCGGCCGAGGCCGGTCACGGTCTGGCCCGTCAGCCGGGCGGCAAAATCCCGCTGGAACGGAAACCGCAGGTCTTTGCGCCTGACATCCATTTTCACAATCCGGGAGCCCTCCATGACGGGCTGCAGGCCGCGGCGGACGGTCTCGACTTCGGGCAATTCGGGCATGGATGGGCGTTCACCTTGTGATGTTGACGTGATAGCGACATTGCGGCGGGCGCGCTATGGTCCGGCCGCTAGCAGTTTAAGGGCGTAAAGACATGGATCGGCCTGGCGACACCACGCATTTCGGCTTCAGGGACGTTCCCTTGGGGGAAAAACAGACGCTGGTGAACGACGTGTTCCACAGCGTGGCACAGCGCTACGACCTGATGAACGATCTGATGTCGGCGGGCCTGCATCGGGTCTGGAAAGACCTGATGATCAACGCGCTCAATCCGCCGCGCGGGGAAGCGCCGTTTGCGCTGCTCGACGTCGCCGGCGGCACCGGCGACATCGCATTCCGCGCCGCCGAGGCGGCGGGCCCGGGCTTTCGCGCCACCGTATGCGATATCAATTCCGACATGCTTTCGGTCGGCCGCGAGCGCGCGGCGGCGCGGCATCTCGACGACCGGGTTTCCTTCGTGGAAGGCAATGCCGAGGCGCTGGCTTTCCCCGACCGCCATTTCGACGCCTACACCATCGCGTTCGGCATCCGCAACGTGCCGCGGATCGATCTCGCACTTCGCGAGGCGTATCGCGTGCTGAAGCCCGGCGGCAGATTTCTGTGCCTGGAATTCTCCACCGTCGACGTGCCCGGGCTCGACCGCCTCTACGATCTGTTTTCGTTCAAGGTGATCCCGCCGCTCGGCCGCGCGGTGACCGGCGACGCCGAATCCTATCAATACCTCGTCGAATCCATCCGCAAATTCCCCAAGCCGAACGCGTTTGCCGAGATGATCCGCGCCGCCGGCTTTTCCCGCGTCAGCTGGCAAAGCCTCTCCGGCGGCATCGTGGCATTGCATTCAGGCTGGCGTTTGTGATCTCTGCCCTGACCCACATCGCGCGGCTCGCCCGCGCCGGTTTCGTGTTCGCGCGCGAAGGCGTGTTCGGCGTCGTCGATCCATCATTGGTGCCGCCGCCCGGACAACTGGCGCTGCGGCTGGCGCGGATCATCGAGCGCCCCGGCGCCAAATCCGGCCCGCGGCTGTCGCGCGCGCTGACCCGGCTGGGGCCGGCCTATCTGAAACTCGGACAGTTCCTCGCCACCCGGCCCGACGTGGTCGGCGTGATGATGGCGCGCGATCTGGAAAGCCTGCAGGACCGGCTGCCGCCATTCTCGCAAGCCGAGGCTGAAGCCGTCATCGCGCAATCGCTGGAACGCCCCGTGGCGCAGGCCTTTGCGAGCCTGGGCCCCGCGGTCGCCGCCGCCTCGATCGCGCAGGTGCATCGCGGCGAAGTCGAACAGGACGGGTTACGCAAATCGGTCGCCGTGAAGGTGCTGCGGCCCAATGTGGCCGCGCGTTTCCGCCGCGACCTCGCCGATTTCTTCTTTGTCGCGCATAACGCCGAAGCCTATTCGGCGGAGGCGCGGCGGCTGCGGCTGGTCGAGGTCATCAACACGATGTCGCGGTCGGTGGCGATGGAGATGGACCTGCGGCTGGAGGCTGCCGCGCTTTCGGAAATGGCGGAGAACACAAGCGGCGATCCGGACTTTCGCGTGCCCGCCGTCGACTGGGACCGCACCACGCATAACGTGCTGACCATGGAGTGGATCGACGGCATTGCGCTCAGCGACCACGCGCGCCTCGAGGAATCCAAGGTCGATCTGCCCGACCTCGGCCGCAAGGTGATCCAGAGTTTCCTGCGGCATGCGCTGCGCGACGGCTTTTTTCATGCCGACATGCACCCCGGCAATCTGTTCCTCGACGAGGCCGGCCGGCTTGTCGCGGTTGACTTCGGCATCATGGGCCGGCTTGGCCAGAAGGAGCGGCGCTTCCTCGCCGAAATCCTGCTGGGCTTCATCACCCGCGACTATCGCCGCGTCGCCGAAGTGCATTTCGAGGCCGGCTATGTGCCGGGGCATCACTCGGTGGAAAATTTCGCGCAAGCCATCCGCGCCATCGGCGAGCCGATCCATAACCGCACCGCCGAAGAAATTTCCATGGCGAAGCTGCTGACGCTGTTGCTCGAGGTGACCGGCCTGTTCGACATGCGGACCCGCCCCGAACTGATCCTGCTGCAGAAGACCATGGTGGTGGTCGAGGGCGTGGCGCGCAGCTTCGATCCGAAACTCGACATCTGGAAGATCGCCGATCCCGTGGTGCGCGAATGGATCGAGCGCAATCTCGGACCCGTGGGGCGCATCCAGGGCGCGGTGTCCGGCGCCGGCGAGCTCGGCCGCGTGCTGGCGGGCCTGCCGGCGATCGCGGCGCGGTCGGTGGCCGTGCTGGAGCAGCTGGAGACCATGACGCGGGAAGGCGTGACGCTGTCGCCGGAGACGATCGCGGCGATGGGCCGGACCGAGGGCCGCAAGAGCCGCTGGCGCACGCTGGCGCTGTGGATCATCGCCGCGACCTTCATCGCGATCCTGTTCGCCGTCAGACAGCTATGATTGCAATGCATGCATAATGTGATAGCATTGCTATCACATTTCCTCCGGGACCGCCCATGGCCAGCCTGACCATCCGAAAAGTCGATGAAGCGATAAAGGCCTATCTGCGGCTGCGTTCGGCGCAGAACGGCCGCTCGGTGGAAGAGGAAGTTCGGGTCATTCTGCGCGAGTATGTGCAGGGCGTTCCCTATTTCGCGGCTGCACCAAAGCCAGCCAGCTTGCCGCCTGCAGAGGCCTACCCCCGCGCTCCCGGGCCCGCCGGTGCCGTGGATCAGGCCCGCGTCACCCTGATCATCGGCGGCGGCATCGCCGCCTACAAGGCGCTGGACCTGATCCGGCGGCTGAAGGAGCGGCGTATCCGCGTCCGCTGCGTGCTGACCAGGGCCGCGCAGCAATTCGTCACCCCGCTGGCGGCCTCGGCGCTGTCGAACGAGCGCGCCTACACCGATCTGTTCGACCCCGAAAGCGAGTTCGACGCCGGCCATATCCGTCTGGGGCGCGACTGCGACCTGATCGTGGTGGCGCCGGCGACCGCGGACCTGATGGCGAAGATGGCGAACGGCCATGCCGACGACCTCGCCAGCGCCATTCTGCTTGCGGCCAACCGGCCGATCCTGCTGGCGCCGGCGATGAACCCCTTGATGTGGAACAATGCCGCGACCCGCCGCAACGTCGCGCAGCTGACGCGCGACGGCGTCGCCATGGTCGGGCCAAACGCCGGCGAAATGGCCGAAGCCGGCGAGGCCGGGGTCGGCCGCATGGCGGAACCGCTCGAGATCGCATCCGCCGCCGAGCGCCTGCTGCGGCCGCCGCAGCCGCGCCCACTCGCGGGAAAACGCGTGCTGATTACCGCAGGTCCCACGCATGAGCCGATCGATCCGGTGCGCTACATCGCCAACCGCTCCTCCGGCAAACAGGGTTTTGCCATTGCCGCCGCGGCCCAGGCCGCGGGCGCGGATGTCACCTTGATCTCCGGCCCGGTCGATCTCGACGATCCCGCCGGCGTCACCGTAAAGCACGTCGAATCCGCGCGCGACATGCTGCAGCAGGTGGAAGCCGCGTTGCCGGCGGATATCGCGATCTTCGCCGCCGCAGTCGCCGACTGGCGCGTCGCCAATGAAGGCGAGCAGAAACTGAAAAAGACGTCCGCCGGCATGCCGCCGCTGCAGCTCGTGGAAAATCCCGACATCCTGGCGACGATTTCGAAACTGAAGGATGGGCGGCCGCCGCTGGTGATCGGCTTTGCCGCCGAGACCGAACATCTGATCGACAACGCCAAGGCAAAACTCAAGCGCAAGGGCTGCGACTGGATCGTCGCCAATGACGTTTCGCCAGCGACGGGCGTGATGGGCGGCGACCGCAACACCGTGCATCTGCTGACCCGCGATGGCGCGGATATCCACGTCGATTCCTGGCCGGTCATGACCAAGGAAGAAGTCGCTGGCGCGCTGCTGGCGCGCATCGCCGAAGCGATCGGGAAAACCTCGTGAGCGCCACGATCAAGATCGAAATCCAGCAATTGCCGCACGGCGAAGGCCTGGCGCTGCCCGCCTATCAGAGCGCCCACGCCGCGGGCCTCGACCTGCTGGCCGCGGTGCCCGAGGCTTCGCCGCTCGTTCTTGCGCCCGGACAATACGCGCTGGTGCCGACCGGGCTTGCGATCGCGCTGCCGCCGGGCCATGAGGCGCAGGTCCGGCCGCGCTCGGGGCTTGCAGCCAAGCACGGCGTCACCGTGCTGAATGCGCCCGGCACGGTTGACGCGGATTACCGCGGCGAGATCGGCGTGCTCCTGATCAACCATGGCGACAAGCCGTTTGCCATCCGCCGCGGCGAGCGCATCGCGCAGATGGTGATCGCGCCTGTGGCCAGGGCGGAACTGGTTCCCGCGGCCTCGCTTTCCGCGACCGAGCGCGGCGGCGGCGGCTTCGGTTCGACCGGCCGCTAATTCGGCTAAAGACCGGATTCAGTTTCATAAACATCGCGTCGATCGAGTTTAATCCCGCATTTTTTTGCGCCGGGATTCGCGTTCACGGTCTGGACTCTTACCCGCCGACTCCCGTTGGGGATATTGTCATTCGATTCGCGCACGGCGGGGGAAAGCCGGGCGCAAAAGTCGTGCGGTTTGGGGCAAACATGTCGGGCGTGATCGTTGCGATGCGTCGGACCCTGCTGTCGTGCACATCATTGGCACGTAACGGCCTGATCGCCCTTGCCACCGCCGCATTCGGACCGGCCGCACCGGCTTATGCCGGCGATTTGTCGCTTTTGGACGCGATGTCGGCCTCCCTCGACCTCAACCGGCAGGAATTCGCGGTGCTGACCACGGCGCTGGCGCTGCTCGGCTTTTCGGTGGTGGCGGCGATCCTGTTGATGCGCACCCGCGTCCGCGCGGCACAAAGCGAGGCGCGGCTGCGCGCCGATATCGGGGCATTGCAGGTCCAGGCCGACCGTTTCCGGGCGCTGTTGTTCGCGGAACCGCAGATTTTGATTTCGTGGGCGGCCGGCGACAATCGCCCGGAAATTGCCGGCGACATTTCGCTGCTGATGCCGCAGGAGTCCCAGCACTATCAGCCGCAGCGCATTCTCGCCTTCGGAACCTGGCTGCCGCCGGAGCCGGCGCTGCAGATGGACCATGCGGTCGACGCATTGCGCGAGGCCGGCGAAGGATTTCTGCTCAATCTTTCCACCTCGAACGGACGCTCGATCGAAGCCATGGGCCGCGCCATCGGCGGCCAAGCCATTGTACGGATTCGCGAACTCGGCGGCGTGCGGCGGGAACTGGCTGAACAGAACCTCCGCTACAAGACGCTGTTGGAGGAAACCGAGATGTTGCGCGACTTCGCGGCCGCCGCCCCGTGGCCGATCTGGGCCAAAAGCGCGCAAGGCGAGCTTCGTTACGCCAACGCGGCCTATGCGAAAGCCACCGAGGCCGCCGGTGTCGCGGACGCGATCCACCGCAACCTCGAACTGCTCGACAGCGACCAGCGCGACGACGTCAACCGGGCGCTCAACGACGCCTCGGCCTTCACCGCGCGGCTGCCGATCGTGGTCGGCGGCGAACGCCGCGTCTACGACGTGCATGCGCTGAAGCTCGGCGAGCGGAAGCGCCGGCATCGCCATCGACGCCAGCGAAGCCAGCGGCGCTGCGCGCGGCGCTGGTGCGGATGGCGGAGGCGCATCGCCGCACGCTCGATCAGCTGTCCTCAGGCGTTGCCGTATTCGACGGCCAGCGGCGGCTGGCGTTCTACAACGATTCCTATCGCCGGCTGTGGGACCTCGACCGCGTATTTCTCGACGGCAATCCCGACGATTCCAGCGTGCTCGACCGGCTGCGCGCCGCGCGCAAGCTGCCGGAGCAGCCGGATTTCCGCGCCTGGAAGGCCAAGCTGCATGAGGCCTACCGCGCGGTCGAGCCGGCCAAGGATACCTGGTATCTGCCCGACGGCCGCGCCGTCAGCGTCGTCACCACGCCGAATCCGGAAGGCGGTGTCACCTATCTGTTCGACGACGTCACCGAAAGCCTCGACCTCGCCCGGCGCTTCGACGGCCTGATCCGGGTCCAGCGCGAAACGCTCGACAATCTCGCCGAAGCGGTCGCGGTGTTCGGCAGCAACGGCCGCGCGCAATTGTTCAATCCGGCCTTCGCCAGGATGTGGAAGCTGTCGCCCGAGGCGCTGCGCGAGCAGCCGCATATCGAAACCGTGGAAGCCTGGTGCAAGCCGCTGTTCGACGACGCCAACATCTGGCGGACCATCCGCGAGGCCATCACGCGCGATCGAGAACCGGGTCGAGGTGCCGCTGAAGCTGGAGCGCAAGGACGGCAGCGTGCTGGACTGCATGACCATGCCGCTGCCCGACGGCGCCACCATGCTGACGTTCCAGGACATCACCGACACCGAAAACGTCGAGCGCGCGCTGCGCGAGCGCAACGAGGCGCTGGAGACCGCCGACCAGATGAAGGTCGATTTCGTCCACCACGTGTCCTACGAACTGCGCTCGCCGCTGACCACCATCATCGGCTTCGCGCATCTGCTGACCGATCCCGCCACCGGTCCGCTGATGCCGAAGCAGGCCGAATATCTCGGTTACATCACGGCCTCGACCAACGCGCTTTTCGCCCTCATCAACAACATCCTCGATCTCGCGACCATCGACGCCGGCGCCATGACGCTCGAACTCGGCCCCGTCGATATCCGCAAGACCATCGAGGCCGCCGCCGAGGGTATCCAGGACCGGCTCGCGACCGACCGGATCGAGCTCAGGATCGATGTCGATCCCGACATCGGCGACTTCATCGCCGACGGCAACCGGGTGAAGCAGGTGCTGTATAATCTGCTCGCCAACGCCGTCGGATTTTCGCCGCAGGGCGGCATCGTCGGCCTGAGCGCGAAGCGCACCGAACACAGCGTGGTCTTCACCGTGACCGATTCCGGTCCGGGCATTCCGCCCGACGTCAAGGACAAGGTGTTCGACTGGTTCGAAAGTCACTCCCACGGCTCGCGGCATCGCGGCGCCGGTCTCGGCCTGTCGCTGGTGCGCTCCTTTGTCGAACTGCACGGAGGCAAGGTGCGCGTCGATTCGATCGTCGGCAAAGGCACGACCGTGACCTGCGACTTCCCGATCGATCAGGCCGCGCATCGCAACGCCGCGGAATGACCGTTCCCACGACATTCTCGCTGGCGTTACCGAACGAGACCGCGACCGCGCATCTGATGGCCGATCTTGCCTTGCTGATCGGCCCCGGCGACGTCATCACCTTGTCCGGCGACCTCGGCGCCGGCAAGACCGCCGCGGCGCGTGCCCTGATCCGGTATCTCGCCGGCGACGACGCGCTGGAGGTTCCAAGCCCGACCTTCACGCTGGTGCAGGCCTACGACCTGCCGCCGTTTCCGCTGCTGCATGCGGATCTCTACCGCGTCAACGACGCAGCCGAACTGGAAGAGATCGGCCTGTCGCCATTGCCGGAAGGCACGGTGGCGCTGATCGAATGGCCGGAGCGCGCGCCCTCCGCTTGCCCGCCGACCGCATCGACATCGCGCTGAGCCATCGTCCGGCGCTGGGATCGACCGCGCGCGCCGCCGAGATCACCGGCTACGGCAAGGCCGCCGCGCAGGTCGCAAGGCTGAAAGCGCTGCGTCAGTTTCTCGACGGCGCAGGCTATGCGGAAGCAAAGCGCCAGCGCATGGCCGGCGACGCCTCGACCCGTTCCTATGCGCGGCTGATCCGCGACGACGGCGTCGTCATCCTGATGAACTCGCCGCGGCGCCCCGACGGTCCGGCGATCTATGACGGCAAATCCTACAGCGCGGCGGTGCATCTGGCCGAGGACGTCAAGCCGTTCGTCGCGATCGCCAGGGGCTTGAGCGAGCGCGGCTTCTCGGCGCCCGCGATCCATCACGCCGACCTCGACGCCGGATTCCTGATCACCGAGGATTTCGGCAGCGCGGGCTTCATCGAAGGCGATCCGCCGGCGCCGATCGCCGAGCGCTATGAGGCCGCGACCGACATGCTGGCGGCGCTGCACCGCGAAGCCTTGCCCGAAGTTCTGCCGCTGGCGCCGCAGCTCAGCTACGCCATTCCCACCTTCGACACCGATGCGCTCCTGGTCGAGGTCGGACTGATGCTCGAATGGTATCTGCCGGATCGCGGCGCGGAGCTGACCGGCGACATGCGCGCCGAATTCGTCACGATGTGGCGCGATTTGCTGAGCAAGCCCGCATCCGCTCCCAAAACCTGGGTGCTGCGCGACTTTCATTCGCCCAATCTGATCTGGCTCGGCGAGCGGCAGGGCATCGCGAAGAGTAGGCATCATCGACTTCCAGGACGCCGTGCTGGGCCCGGCCGCCTACGATCTGGTGTCGCTGTTGCAGGACGCGCGGATCGACGTGCCCGAGCAGCTCGAGCTCGCGCTGCTGACCCGCTACATCAAGGCGCGGCGCGCAGTCCGACGAAACCTTCGACCCGGCCGGGTTCGCCGAGCTTTATGCGATCATGTCGGCGCAGCGCAACACGCGGCTGCTCGGCACCTTTGCGCGGCTCAACCGGCGCGACGGCAAGCCGCAATATCTGCGCCACCAGCCCCGGATCTGGACCTATCTCGGCCGTTCGCTGGCCCACCCCGCGCTCGCGCGCGCCCGGGAGTGGTACGCCGTCAACGTCCCTCCGCCGGTACCGTAATTTACCGGTTATTAGCCGGCCTGCCCTTAATCTGCGTGCAGACCCTGCCCTTAAAGCGCAGGGCGCGGCTGCTTTTGAGGGCTGGAGCAAATCGATGGCGAGCGGAACGGCGCAAAGGCGAGCGCGTCACATTCGAACGCGGCATCCCCGCGCATATGATGGGCATCGACGGCACCTGGCGGCGCGAATGCATGATGGAAGACGTATCCGAGACCGGCGCGAAACTCACGGTCGAAGGCTCCGTCGAGGGGCTGCATCTCAAGGAATTCTTCCTGCTGCTGTCGTCCACCGGTCTGGCCTATCGCCGCTGCGAACTGTCCTGGGTCAACGGCGACCAGATCGGCGTCAATTTCCTGAAAACGGGCGACAAGAAGAAAAAAGTGGCCAGGCGCGCGACGCAGGACGCGGAAGCCTGAACGCGCCGCCTCCCGTCGCATAACCGTCATGTGGGACGGTTATGGCATCGACGATCGCGATGCACCGCGCGAATCGCCGTGATATGATTTGCGCTGCCACGCACACTGTTCGAGAAATTCGCAGAAATGTCCGTCAAACCCACCAAAGCCATGGTCCTCGCCGCCGGTCTCGGCGTGCGCATGCGCCCTTTGACGGACCGGATGCCGAAGCCGCTGGTCCGCGTGGCGGGCCGCCCGCTGCTCGATCATGTGCTCGACAAGCTCGCCGACGCCGGCGTCAGCGAAGCCGTCGTCAACGTGCATTATCTGCCCGACCAGATCATCGATCACACTGGCCAGCCGCACGCGGCCCCGCGTCATCATCTCCGATGAGCGTGACCATGTGCTCGGCACCGGCGGCGGCGTGGTCAAGGCGCTGCCCTTGCTCGGCCACGCCCCGTTCTTCCATGTCAATGCCGACACCCTGTGGATCGACGGCGTGCGGCCCAATCTGGCGCGGCTGGCGGAAGCCTTCGAGCCTTCGCGCATGGATATCCTGCTCTTGATGGCGCCGACCACGAGCAGCATCGGCTATGGCGGACGCGGCGACTACGCCATGCTGCCGGACGGCGCGCTGCGCAAGCGCAGGGAACATCAGGTGGTTCCGTTCGTCTATGCCGGGGCGGCGATCATGTCGCCGTCGCTGTTTGCGGATGCGCCGGCAGGCGAATTTTCGCTGACCAAGATGTTCGACCGCGCCAACGAGCAGGAGCGGCTGTTCGGCCTACGGCTCGACGGCGTGTGGATGCATGTCGGAACCCCCGACGCGGTTGGCGCCGCGGAAGAGGCGTTTCTCGAAAGCGTGGCATAGGCCACGTCCCTGCATTCTTGTCATTGCCGGGCGCGACCCGGCAATCCATCCTCTCCAAAGCAGTTCGTCCTCTCGGAATGGATGCTGCGGGTCAGGCCCGCGCATGCACGGATTAGAGCACGAATTAGAAATCGCACCCGAAATACGCCCATGCCATGCTACAGCCTGATCCCGAATCAGGAAGCCCATGCGCGTTTTCAGCGTTCCAGTATCCGCGCCGTTTTTGCGCACCGTCATCGCCGCGCTGGTCGATGGCCGGCTGGTCGACGGTTTCGAGGCCCGCACGCATCCGGAAAAACTGGCGCAGGCGACGCTCTATCTGCCGACCCGGCGCGCCGGACGCATGGCGCGGGAAATCTTTCTCGACGAACTGAAGGCCGACGCGGTGCTGCTGCCGCGCATCGTCGCGCTCGGCGACATCGACGAGGACGAACTGGCGTTCGCGGAGGAGTCCGAGCCATACGGCGGCGCGGCGCCGCTGGATATTCCGCCGAAACTCGGCGAACTCGAGCGCAGGCTGACGCTGGCCAGACTGGTCGCGGCCTGGGCAAAAGCGTCCGGTACTGGCGCCGCTGGTCGTCGGCGGCCCGGCGTCGACGCTGGCGCTGGCCGGCGATCTGGCGCGCCTGATGGACGACATGGTCACCCGCGGCGTCGGCTGGGAGGCGCTGGACGGACTGGTGCCGGATCAGCTCGACCAATATTGGCAGCACTCGCTCGAGTTCCTGCAGATCGCGCGGCAGGCACTGGCCGGCTCATCTTGCAGGAAATCGGGAAGATCGAGCCGGCGGCGCGGCGCGACCTCCTGATCGAGGCGGAAGCCGCGCGCCTCGACCGCGCATCATGACGGCCCGGTGATCGCGGCGGGCTCGACCGGTTCGATGCCGGCGACCGCGAAATTCCTCCACGCGGTCGCCGCCCTGCCCGCAAGGCGCGGTGGTGCTGCCGGGGCTCGATACCGATCTCGACGAGGAAGCGTGGCAATCGATCGGCGGCATCAGGGACGCGCAGGGCAAATTCACCACGTCTCCGGCATCCAACCATCCGCAATACGCGATGCACGCGCTGCTCGATCGGTTTGGCATCAGGCGCGGCGACGTCGAAATTTTGGGGATTCCGGCGCTGCACGGGCGCGACGTGCTGGTCTCCGAGGCGATGCGGCCGTCGAACGCGACCGCGCAATGGCATCGGCGGCTGGCGCGAGCCCGACATCGTCGCAGAAGATCTCGCGCGGCATGAAAAATCTCGCCGTGATCGAAGCCGCCAATCCCGAGATGGAGGCGCTGGCGATCGCGGTCGCGATGCGCGAGGCGCGGCATCTCGAACAAATCGGCGGCGCTGGTGACGCCGGATCGCGCGCTGGCGCGGCGGGTGATCGCGGCGCTCGGCCGCTGGAATCTCGAATTCGACGATTCCGGCGGCGACGCGCTGATGGAGACGTCGGCGGGCATTTTCGCGCGGCTCGCGGCGGAAGCGGCGGCCAAGCAGCTGGAGCCGCCGACCCTGCTGGCGCTCTTGAAGCATCCGCTGTGCCGGCTGGGCGGCGCGCGAGGGCGCCTTCAGGACGCCGTCGAAATGCTCGAACTGGCGCTGTTGCGCGGCACGCGGCCGCAGGCGGGCAGCGGCGGGCTGGCGCGCGATTTCGCGCGCTTCCGCGCTGAGCTTGCCAAGCTCGAGGCGCGCGAGACGTCCGCGCTGCACGCCTCCGAACCCAGACCGCGGCTTGGCGACGAAGAACTCGATCGCGCACAGGCGGCTGATCGCTTGCTTGCAGACAGCGCTTGCGCCGCTCGAAAGTCTCAATCCGCGAAGCCGTATGATTTCGCCGAACTGGCAAAACGCCATCGCGACATGCCTGATGGAGCTGTCGCGCGACGAGCATGGCGTCGCGCTTGGCCTTCGAGGGCCAGCAGGGATCGGCGCTTGCCGCCGGCTTCGACGATCTGCTCGGCGGGCAGACGCCAAGCGGCCTGATGGTCGAGCTCGACGACTACCCCGAAGTCTTCCAGACCGCCTTTGCCGACCGCATGGTGCGGCGGCCGGAGTGGAGCAAACGTCCATCTTGAAAATCTATGGTCCGCTGGAAGCGCGGCTGACGCAATCCGACCGCGTCATTCTGGGCGGGCTGGTCGAAGGCGTCTGGCCGCCGGCGCCGCGGATCGATCCGTGGCTGAGCCGGCCGATGCGGCACGAGCTCGGCCTCGATCTGCCGGAGCGGCGCATCGGCCTCTCCGCGCACGATTTTGCCCAGTTGCTCGGCACCGACGAGGTCATCCTCAGCCACGCCGCGAAGGTCGGCGGCGCGCCCGCGGTAGCCTCGCGCTTCCTGCACCGGCTGGAAGCGGTCGCGGGCGAGGAGCGCTGGCAAGCCGCCGTCGCGGCCGGCGAAAAATATGTTCGGTTCGCCGACGAACTGGACCGGCCCGACAAGGTCGAGCCGATCCCGCAGCCGGAACCGAGGCCGCCGCGCGCGACGAGGCCTCTAAAACTGTCGGTGACCGCGATCGAGGACTGGCTGCGCGATCCCTACACCATCTACGCGAAATACATTCTGCGGCTCGAACGCCGCTCGATCCCGTCGACATGCCGCTGTCGGCCGCCGACCGCGGTTCGGCGATCCACGACGCGCTCGGCGAATTCACGCAGACTTTCTGCAACCTCGCTGCCCGACGATCCCGCGCGCGTCTTGCGCGGTATCGGCGAGAAATATTTCGCGCCGCTGATGGAGCGCCCCGAAGCGCGGGCGCTGTGGTGGCCGCGCTTCCAGCGCATCGCCAGATGGTTTTCGGATTGGGAAATCGTCCGGCGCGGCGACGTCGCCCGCATCGACGCCGAAATCCGGGGCGAAATCCCGATTGCCCTCGACAATGAACGCACATTTGTCTTGTCGGCGCGCGCCGACCGGATCGAACGCCGCCGTGACGGCACGCTTTGCGATCCTCGATTACAAGACCGGGCAACCGCCGACCGGCAAACAGGTGCGCATGGGGCTGTCGCCGCAGCTCACGCTGGAGGCGGCGATCCTCAGGGAAGGCGGTTTTGAAGGCATTCCGGCGTGGCAGCTCCGTCAGCGAGCTCGGCTATGTCAGGCTTTCCGGCAACAATCCGCCGGGAGAACAAAAGCCGCTGGAGCTGAAGATCAAACAGGGCGATACGCCGCAATTGCCCGACGATGCCGCCGACGAGGCGCGAGGAAACTCGAAGCGCTGATCCGCGCCTTCGAGGACGAAAGTCAAGCCCTATACCTCGCTCAATCTGTCGATGTGGTCGAACCGCTACGGCAGCTTACGACGATCTCGCCCGCATCAAGGAATGGTCGGCGGCCGGCGGGTCTGGGGATCGAAGAATGGTAACCGCGCCGCGCCCAATTCCCGATGCCGTCCGCGCCACGCAGGCGCGCGCCTCGGATCCCGCGTCTTCGGCCTTCGTCTCGGCCAATGCCGGATCGGGCAAGACCCATGTGCTGGTGCAGCGGGTGATCCGGCTGTTGCTCGACGGCGTTGCGCCCGAGAAAATCCTCTGCATCACCTTCACCAAGGCCGCCGCCGCCAACATGGCGGAGCGGGTGTTTTCCACCCTCGGCCACTGGGTCACGCTCGACGACGCCGCGCTCGATGCCGCGATCCGCGAAGCGGGAATCGCGCGCCCCGACGCGCGCTTGCGGATGTCGGCGCGAAAACTGTTCGCCTGCGCGCTGGAAACGCCGGGCGGCCTGAAGGTGCAGACCATCCACGCGCTGTGCACCCGTCTGCTGCAGCAGTTTCCGTTCGAAGCCAACGTGCCTGCGCGCTTTGCCGTGATCGACGAGCGCGACCAGAACGAAATGATGGAACGCGCCAATCTCAAGGTGCTGCTCGAGGCCTCGCGCGATCCCGATAGCGCCGCGGGCCGCGCGCTCGCCGATCGCCATGGCCAGCGCCGCCGACGTCACCTTCAAGGATGTGGTGCGCGAGGCCTGCCTCAGCCGCGATCACTTCATGGCGTGGACCGACAATGCCGAAAGCGTCGAGGCCGCGGCGGCGCAGGTGTCGGCCGCGCTCGGCGTCGACCCCGGCGACTACCATTGAAGACGTCGAGCGCGAGATTGTCGACGGGCCGCATCTGCCGAGATCGCGCTGGAGAGGAGGTCGCCGCCATCCTCGACACCAGCAGCAAAGCCGACCAGAAGCAGGCGACCCGGCTTCGCGAGGCGCTGGTGTTCTCCGGTATCGCGCAGGTGGATGAATATCTCGGCGTATTCCTCACCGATGACCGCTCGCCGCGCAAAACGGTGGTGACGAACAATTTTGCGACAAGAAATCCGGCGATCGCGCGCCTGTTCGACGCGGAAGTTCTCCGCCTCGGTCCCCTGATCGAGCGGCGCCGCGCGGTGACGACCCGCGACCGCACGCAGGCGCTGCTGGCGATCGCAACCGCGGCGGCGGCGAATTACCGGCGCGAAAAGCAGGAACGCGGCCTGCTCGACTATGACGATCTGATCGACAAGACGCTTGCCATGCTGGATCGGGTTTCCTCCGGCTGGGTGCATTACAAGCTCGACCGCGGCGTCGATCACGTGCTGATCGACGAGGCGCAGGACACCAGTCCACGGCAGTGGGACATCGTCGCCCATATCATTTCCGAATTCACCTCGGGCGAAGGCGCGCGCGACGGCGTCGTGCGCACGGTCTTCGCGGTCGGCGACGAGAAGCAGTCGATCTTTTCGTTTCAGGGCGCGGCACCCCGCGAATTCGACGCCCGCCGCAGAGAACTGGCGAAGAGATTTGCCGACGCCGGGCTGAAATTCGATCCGGTCACGTTCACCTATTCGTTCCGTTCGGGACCGGCGATCCTGCAGTCGGTCGATTACGTGTTTCGCGACGAAACGATCTATCGAAGCATTCATGCTGAGACCGCATATCCCCTGCACGAGGCGTTGCCCGACGCCGGGCCGAGCCTGATCGATCTCTGGGAATTGCAGCAGCCGGACGGCAAGCAGGACATCGAAGGCTGGCGCGCGCCGTTCGACGGGCTGTCGCAGACCAGCCCCGAGGTCAGGCTCGCCAGGCGCATTCAGGCCGAGATCAAGCGGCTGGTCGAAAGCGGCACCATGACCGGCTCAACCGGCAAGCGCCGCGCCTTAAGCTATGGCGACATGCTGGTGCTGGTGCGGCGGCGCGGCAACGCCTTCGACGCGGTGATCCAGGCGTTGAAGCACGCCAATATCCCGGTCGCCGGCGCCGACCGGCTGAAATTGACCGAGCACATCGCGATCATCGACCTGATGAATCTCGCCGACGCATTGTTGCTGCCGCAGGACGATCTGGCGCTGGCGGTGGCGCTGAAGAGCCCGTTGTTCGGGCTTTCCGACGACGACCTGTTTACGCTGGCGTGGCAGCGCAAGGGATCGCTGCGGCGTGCGTTGAGCGAGCACGCGGCCGGCGACGGCAAATTCAGGGATGCGCTGAATCGCCTGCAAGAATGCGAAAGCCGTTTCGACACCGAGACGCCGTTTGCGTTCTATGCCTGGCTGCTCGGCGGCGACGGCGGCCGCGCGCGGATCCTGCAGCGGCTCGGCCACGAAGCCAACGACGCGCTCGACGAATTTCTCGAGCTTGCGCTTGGCTATGAGCGCAAGGCGCCTGCCTCGCTGCAGGGTTTTGTGGCGTGGCTGCGCGCGGCCGACACCGAAGTCAAACGCGACATGGAAATCTCGCGCGACGAAGTCCGCGTCATGACCGTGCATGGCGCCAAGGGACTGGAAGCGTCCGTGGTGTTTCTGGTGGACACGACTTCGTCGCCTTCGGATACGCAGCGGTTGAAACTGATCCATCTTCCGGCAGGCGTCGTGGTCTGGGCCGGCAGAAAGGCCGACGACCCGGCCGTCGTCGGCGCGGCGCGCGCGGCGATGCTGGATGAGACCGAGGACGAATATCGCCGCCTGCTTTACGTGGCGATGACGCGCGCGGCCGACCGCCTGATCGTCGGCGGCTGCATGCCCGGCAACATGAGCAACGTGCGCAAAAACTCCTGGTACGACCTGATCGTCAAGGGCCTTTCCAATTCCGGATTGCATGAGCAGACCATCGACACGCCGGACGGCCCGGTAAAACGCTACGCGCGGCTCGAGGATGCCGCCGCTGCCACCGGCGCCGCCGCCGCTCCGGCAACGACTGCGCGAATCGAGCTGCCGGCGTGGTTGCAGACACCGGCGCCGCCGGAAGCCGCCGCCGACGGCCGGCTGCGCCCTTCCGAACCCGCCGCGGACGAAAACCACCGCGTCCGGTCGGGCGAATCCATCGAGATGCGCGCGCACGCCTTGCAGCGCGGCACGCTGGTGCACCGGCTGCTGCAGTCCCTGCCCGATATCGCAGCCGAGCGCCGCCGCGACGCGGCCCTGAAATACCTCGCCCGCAACGCAGACGGCTGGACCGACGGCGACCGCGAGGCGCTGGCGGAGGGTTTGCTGGCCCTGGTCGCAGATCGGCGTTTCGCAGCCGTATTCGCCGAGGGCAGCCGCGCGGAAGTCTCGATCGTCGGACGGCTGGAGCGGCCGGGACGGCCGCCCGCTTTGGTTTCCGGGCAGATCGACCGGCTGGTGGTGACGCCAGGCGAGGTCCTGATCGTCGATTTCAAGACCAATCACGCCCCGCCGAACGCCGCGGCCGAAGCGCCCCGGACATACGTCCGCCAGCTTGCCCTCTACCGCGCGGTCTTGCGGAAGCTTTATCCCCAGCGAGCGGTCCGCGCCGCGTTGCTTTGGACCGAAACCCCTGAATTGATGGAGATTTCTGCTCCTGCGCTGGACGCCGAACTGGCATCCATCATCTCCGCGTGACCGAGCTTGACCCGGAAACGCCCCGTTCATAGGTTGGTCGCATGATCCCGGCGGCGATTCCCTGAAGCCGCATTTTTTCCGAAACTGAACGAGGTATTCCGATGGCCGTTGGCAAGGTTTCTGACGCCGATTTCGAAGCCGAAGTGCTCAAGGCGAACGGCCCGGTGGTGGTCGATTTCTGGGCCGAATGGTGCGGCCCCTGCCGCATGATCGCGCCCGCGCTCGACGAGATTGCCGGCACGATGGGCGACAAGGTCAAGATCGTGAAGCTGAACGTCGACGAGAGCCCGAAGACGGCCTCGAAATACGGCGTGATGTCGATCCCGACCCTGATGATTTTCAAGGGCGGCGAGATGGCCTCGCGCCAGGTCGGCGCCGCGCCGAAGGCGAAACTGCAGCAGTGGATTACGGCCGCGGTCTGATCGCTTCGCGCATTAACTGCTTCTGAATGCGGCCGGCGAATAGCCGGCCGTTTTGTTTTCTGCGCATCTATCCCGGCGGCGTGCCGTTGGCAGCCAGCACATGGCCGGCAAGATACAGCGAGCCCGTGATCAGGATGCGCGGCGGCACTTCGTAGGCCAGCCGCGCGAGCGAGCGCAGCGCGGCTTCGACGCTGGCAGCGGTTTCCACCCGCATGCCGAGCGCGCGGGCGGCGTCCGCCAGCCGGTCCGGCGGCATGGCATTATCGTCGTCCGGAATCTGCACCGCGATGATGTGGCGGGTCAGGCCCGCGAAATTGGCGAGAAACGCGCCGGCATCCTTGTTGGCCATCATGCCGGCGATGACCACGAGCGGACGCGATACCCGCTCTTCGAGATCGCCCAGCGCCGCGGCGGCGACGCGGCCGCCCTCGGCATTGTGTCCGCCGTCGAGCCAGACCTCGCACCCCTGCGGCGCCTGCTCCAGCAGCGCGCCCGACGCCAGGCGCTGCATCCGCGCCGGCCATTCGGCGTTGACGATGCCGGCCTCGAACGCGGCCGGTTCGATCCGGAACGCGCTTTGCGCGCGCAGCGTCGCGATCGCGAGGCCGGCATTGTCGAACTGATGCCGGCCGAACAGTTTTGGCGCCGCCAGATCCATCAGGCCGCGATCGTCCTGGTAGACCAGCCGCCCGCGCTCGACATTGACGTGCCAGCCCTCGCCCGCCGCATGCAGCGGCGCGCGCATGCGTTTGGCGTGTTGCTCGATCACGGCCATCGCCTCGGGCGGCTGTTCGGCAGAGATCGCCGGCACGCCGCGCTTGATGATGGCGGCCTTTTCGCCGGCGATCGCCGTCAGCGTATCGCCGAGAAATTCGGTGTGATCCATGCTGATCGGCGCGATCACGGTCGCGAGCGGCGTCTCGATCACATTGGTGGCGTCCAGCCGGCCGCCGAGACCGACTTCCAGCAGCACCACATCGGCCGGATGCTGCGCGAACAGGCAAAACGCCGCCGCGGTTTCGATTTCGAAAATCGTGATCGGCGCGCCCGCATTGGCCCGCTCGCAACGCTCCAGCGCGGCATAGAGTTCGTCGTCGCCGACGAGAATGCCGCCGCCGGGCCGGCCGAGGCGAAAGCGTTCATTGATCCGCACCAGCGAGGGCGAGGTATAGACGTGGACGCGCAGGCGAGCGGCTTCCAGGATCGCCCGCAAATAGGCGATCGTCGAACCCTTGCCGTTGGTGCCGGCGACGTGGATGACCGGCGGCAGTTTGCGTTCGGGATGATCGAGCTGCTCCAGTAGCCTCTGCATCCGCTCCAGGCCGAGATCGATGCGCTGCGGGTGCAGGGCGGACAGCCGCGCGATCAATTCGCCGAGCGGTGGCGCTCGCCTGGCCGCAGGCGGATTCACGCGTGCGGTGCTGCCGGCGCGACGTCCGCGCCCGATACGATCTGGGCCGGAGCGGCGACCGGGACTGCAGGCTTCGAGGCGGTTTCCAGCGCGGGCGATTTGGTCAGCAGCCGGCAGAGGCGGGCAAGCGTCGGCCGCAAATCGTGGCGATGCACCACCATGTCGACCATGCCATGGTCCTTCAGATATTCCGCGCGCTGAAACCCTTCCGGCAATTTCTCGCGAATCGTCTGCTCGATCACGCGCGCGCCGGCAAAGCCGATCAGCGCGCCGGGTTCGGCGATCTGCACGTCGCCGAGCATGGCATAGGAGGCGGTGACGCCGCCGGTGGTCGGATTGGTCAGCACCACGATATAGGGCTGTTTTACTTCGCGCAGCATCTGCACGCCCACCGTGGTTCGCGGCATCTGCATGAGCGATAAAATGCCTTCCTGCATGCGGGCGCCGCCGGAGGCCGCGAATACGATGAACGGCGATCTCTTCTCGACCGCGAGTTCAAGCCCGCGCACGATCGCTTCGCCGGCCGCCATGCCGAGCGAGCCGCCCATGAAATCGAAATCCTGCACCGCGATCACGACGGCTGCGCCCTCGAGCTTGCCGTAGCCGACCTTGATGGCGTCGTTCAGCCCGGTGCGGGCGCGGGCATCCTTGATGCGGTCGGCATAGCGGCGCTCGTCGCGGAATTTCAGGGGATCGGCGGTCACCTCGGGCAGCGCCACGTCGAACCAGGTTTCGTTGTCGAAGATCGATTTCAGCCGCGCCACCGCGCCCATGCGCATGTGGTAGTTCGAGCCGGGAATGACGAACTGGTTGGCCTCGACGTCCTTGTAGAACACGAGCTGCCCGGAATCGGGGCACTTGATCCACAAATTCTCCGGCGTCTCGCGCCGCAGGATGTTGCGGATCTTCGGCCGGACGACGTTGGTGAGCCAGTTCATGGTTCGCTCCGAATGGCGATCAAATCGCCTGGAATCAATATATGGCGGCTGGGGAAGTGCCCGGCAAGCCGCCGTTGACCGTCTATCTCGCCCGCAATTGTGGCTTATTCCGCGGCCTGTTTGGCGCCCCGGACGCCCTGCGCCAACGAGGAAACGAGATCGGCGACCGCGTTAACCGTTTTGGCCGTCGCCCGGCCTTCGCCATCGAGGCTGCCGCGCAGGGCGTCGACCAGCGCGGTGCCGACCACCGCGCCGTCGGCATTTTGCGCAATCGCACGGGCGGCCTCCGGCGTCCGGATGCCGAAGCCGACACAGACCGGCAATTTGGTATGCCGCTTGATGCGGGCGACGGCCTCGCCGACCGCAGCCGAATCGGCGCTGGCGCTGCCGGTGATGCCGGTGATCGAGACGTAATAGACAAAGCCCGAGGTGTTGGCGAGCACCGCGGGCAGGCGCTTGTCGTCGGTGGTCGGCGTCGCCAGCCGGATGAAATTCAAGCCGGCCTTCAGCGCCGGCAGGCACAATTCGGTGTCTTCCTCCGGCGGCAGGTCGACGATGATCAGCCCGTCGACGCCTGCGGATTTCGCGTCGACCAGAAACTTGTCGACGCCATAGATGTAGATCGGATTGTAGTAGCCCATCAGCACCAGCGGCGTGGCGCTGTCGCCTTTGCGGAACTCGCGCACCATCGCGAGCGTCTTCTTCAGCGTCATGCCGGCCTTCAGCGCGCGCAAACCCGCCGCCTGAATCGCCGGACCGTCCGCCATCGGGTCGGTGAAGGGCATGCCGATCTCGATGATGTCGGCGCCCGCCTTCGGCAGCGCCTTGATGATTTCGAGCGAGGTCAAGGGATCGGGATCCCCGGCCATCAGGAAGGTGATGAAGGCGGAGCGGCCCTGCTTCTTCAATTCAGCGAAGCGTGCGTCGATGCGGGTGGTCATGGTGCGGCGTTCGCTGTGCTATACCTCTCCCCGCCGGGGAGAGGTCGGCTGCGCAGCAGCCGGGTGAGGGGGATGGACAAGTTCAAAGCAAGAGCCCGAAGCCTTCGCTCATCGCAAACGAGCGCCGAGGCGAAGCTTTGGCAAGCGCTGCGTAACCGGCGGCTGGCGCGGTGGAAATTTCGCCGCCAGCATCCGATCGACCGATACGTCGTTGATTTCGTGACGCTGGATGGAAAACTGATCGTCGAAGTTGACGGCGTAACGCATGCCGAACCCTCGGAACTGGCACGAGATAGAGCCAGGTCCGACGTATTGGAGGCCTGTGGCTTCCACATTGTCCGCGTCTCGAATACCGATGTGTATGACAATCTCGAAGGCGTCCTTGAAATGATCGAAAGCACCCTGCGATTAGATTGAACGGAAAGACCCCTCACCCGGCTGCTGCGCAGCCGACCTCTCCCCGGTGGGGAGAGGTGAAGAAAGCGACGAGCGTTCGAAGCTCACTTCTTCTTCCCCCGCAAAATTTCCGCCACCTGCGGGATGTCCTTGTCGCCGCGGCCGGAGAGATTGACCACCATCAGGTGATCCCTCGGCCGCTTCGGCGCGAGCTCCATCACCTTGGCGATGGCATGCGCGGGCTCCAGCGCCGGGATGATGCCTTCCAGCCGCGACAGCAATTGGAACGCCGCCAGCGCCTCGTCGTCGGTCGCGGACAGATAGGTCACCCGGCCGGTTTCGTGCAGCCAGGAATGCTCCGGGCCGATGCCGGGATAATCCAGCCCCGCCGAAATCGAATGCGCGTCCTGGATCTGGCCGTCATCGTCCATCAAGAGATAGGTGCGGTTGCCGTGCAGCACGCCCGGCCGGCCGCCGGCGATCGAGGCCGCGTGCAGTTGCGTCAGTCCATGGCCCGCCGCCTCGACGCCAAAGATCTCGACAGAGGGATCGTCGAGGAAGGGATGAAACAGCCCCATCGCGTTGGAGCCGCCGCCGATGCAGGCGATCAGCGAATCCGGCAGGCGGCCTTCTTCCTCCTGCATCTGCGCGCGGGTCTCGATGCCGATCACCGACTGGAAGTCGCGCACCATCATCGGATAGGGATGCGGGCCGGCCACGGTGCCGATGCAGTAGAACGTGTTGTGCACATTGGTGACCCAGTCGCGCAGCGCGTCGTTCATCGCGTCCTTCAGGGTGCGCGAGCCCGACTGCACCGGGATCACCCTGGCGCCCAGCATTTCCATGCGGATGACGTTGGGCTGCTGCCGCTCGACGTCGACCGCGCCCATATAGACCACACATTCCAGCCCGAACCGCGCGCACAGCGTCGCGGTAGCGACGCCGTGCTGGCCGGCGCCGGTCTCGGCGATGATGCGCTTCTTGCCCATGCGCCGCGCCACCATGATCTGGCCGAGCACGTTGTTGACCTTGTGCGAGCCGGTGTGGTTGAGCTCCTCGCGCTTGAAATAGATCTTGGCGCCGCCGAGATGCTCGGTCAGCCGCTCGGCGAAATACAAGGGCGACGGCCGGCCGACATAGTGCTTGAGATAGCCGTTCATTTCCGCCTGAAACGCCGGATCGGCCTTGGCCTCGGCATAGGCCTTCTCCAGATCGAGGATCAGCGGCATCAGCGTTTCCGCGACGAAGCGGCCGCCAAAAATGCCGAAATGCCCGCGCTCGTCGGGACCGCTGCGGAAGGAATTGGGTTTTGCCAGACTCATCGAACCATCAGCTCTTCTGTTGCGCGCGCGGCGCGGATAAAGGCGCGGATCATCTCGGGATCCTTGTGACCTGGCGTGCGCTCCACGCCGGAGGAAACATCGACGCCGCCGGCGCGGGTGACGCGGACGGCCTCCGCGACATTTCCGGCATTGAGGCCGCCGGAGACCATGAACGGCACCCTGAGATCGAGATTTTCCAGGACGTGCCAGTCGAACACCGCGCCGAGGCCGCCCGGTCGGGTGGCTTCCTTCGGGGCGCGGGCATCGAACAGGATGCGATCGGCGACCGCGGCATAGCCGGGCAATGAGGCGAGATCGGCCGAGGTCTCGACCGCAATCGCCTTCATCACGGGCAAACCGAATTTCTGCTTGATGTCGCGCAGCCGCGCCACGGTTTCCCTGCCGTGCAGCTGCAGCATATCCGGCTGCAGCGCCTCGACGATATTGGCGAGCGTCGCGTCGTCGGCATCGACCGTGAGCGCGACTTTCGAGGCGCGCCGCTTTGTCTGTTTGCCGAGGTCACGCGCCATTTCGAGGCTGAGATGCCGGGGCGAGGGCGGAAAGAACACGAATCCCACCATGTCCGCGCCGGCGTCCAGCGCGACGTCGAGCGTCTCGCGCGTGGAAAGGCCGCAAATTTTGACGATCAGGGACATGGTTCAGGATACGGGTTAGAGCTGGGACCACGTGCCGCAAAAGGCGATCCGCTTATGGGCCGCGTTCTACAACGTCGCGCCCTGCTTGTCTCGCCCGCTGGCCCCATATAAGCCGCCCTGCGACGGGGCCGGCAGGCGCTGCGGATCGTACCGCGGGGCCGTGGCGGCCGAGCGCAGGTCGGCCAGTTGCGCCCCGGCAGCCCGCGCATCGGCCTCGTGCTGGCGCGCGGCGCGGCGCCAGTGCCGCTGCCGGAACCAGGTCGCGGTGCCGCCCGCCGCCACGCCCGCAATCGCCACCGCGATGATGACGACGAACAGCGGCAGCGTGATGGCGATCGACGGATCGGTCGAATTGAAGGGATCGAACGACACCGTCACCAGATGCCGGTTGGCGACCGCAAACACGACGAAGATCAGGCCCAGCGGGATCAGCACCACAGCGGAAAAAAACTTGCGCATGATCCCTCTTTCGTTGCTGAAAGACCGCCGCCACGCAGTCCAAAAAAGGGTTCCGGTGCTGCGGCCAGACGGCGCGCGATCGAAAAGCGCCTTAAGCGCCAGTGTCGGACGCGCCGCTGTCGCGGTTCAGCCGCTCGCGCATTTCCTTGCCCGTCTTGAAAAACGGGACGCTCTTCTGGTCGACCGGCACGTGCGCGCCGGTGCGCGGATTGCGCCCCGCGCGGGCCGGACGGTGCTTGACCGAGAACGCGCCGAAACCGCGCAATTCGACCCGATCGCCGCGCGCCAGGGCCGCGACGATCTCATCGAGGATCGCGTTCACAATGTTCTCGACATCCCGCTGGTAAAGATGCGGGTTGTGCTCGGCGATGCGCTGAACAAGTTCGGATTTGATCATCGAGATTGGGACCCGGGAACGTGCGGATATCCATTTCCGTGAAAATACCTTGGACTGTCAAGACGCTAAATCAAATTTGGGCGGCGCGAAAAGGCGTGACAAACGCCGGAAACGGGGATTGTGACAGTACCCGCAATGCGGGAGAGGGGACGAAAACCGGACTTTTGCGGTTCAATTGGTGCCCGCAGGTTGCCACAACGCCAGCATGCCATCGAGGGTCAAACGATCGACCGCCTGCGCGACGCCGGCCTGCTCGATCTGCCGCGCGATCCCGCTCAAGCCGAGCGCATCCAGCGTTATCGAGGCCGCCGTCCGCAGGAACGTCAGGTCGCCGAACCGCGGCGCCAGCTTGTAGTCGCGCACCGGCAGACCGCTCTTGACGCCTTTCTGCGCGACCAGCCAGGCGACCGCGGTTTTCTCGTCGCCGAGCTGATCGATCAGCTTGAGATCGACCGCCTGATGACCGGTGAAGACCCGTCCGTCCGCGACCTTTTCGAGCAAGGCGTCGTCCATGCCGCGCCGTTCTTTCACGAGGCCGCGAAACCACGCGTAGGAATCCTTGACCAGCGAATCCAGCGCGGCGCGCGCTTCCGGGCTGGTCGGTTCATAGCCGTTGGGGGCCGCTTTCAGCGGTGAGGACTTCACTTCCTCGACCTTGACGCCGACGGTTTTCAGCAGTTCCGCAAAGTTCGGAAACTGAAACAGCACGCCGATCGAGCCGACCAGCGAGGTCTGTTGCGCCACGATGTGATCGGCCGCAATCGCGGTGATGTAGCCGCCCGATGCCGCCAGTCCCTCGACCACCACGACCAGCGGCTTCTTCGCCTTCAGGCGCGTGAGCGCGTCGTAAAGCTGTTCGGACCCGGCCGTGGTGCCGCCGGGCGAATTGATGTGCACGACGACGGCTGCGGCGCGCGAATTCTCCAGCCGCTCCAGCGCCTCGACCCGATCGGCGTCGCTGCGGATCAGGCCGTCGATATGGACGCGCGCAATCCCGCCCGACGTCGTGAACGCGCTGCGTCCGCCCGGCGTCGCGATCACGCCGACGGTGACGACCGCGGCGATTGCGACCAGAGCCGCGGCCACGCGCCAGAATGTCAGCTTGCGGCGTATCCTGCGGCGATCGACGATCACGTCTGAATCAAGCGACATCGAAAATTCTCCCGGAATCGGCTCTCAAGGGGATCGCACCGTCTTCTCTGCACAGCACTAATATGCCGTATCCCAATTACATCAATTGCGACGCAATATGAAGAAAACAAGGCCCGGAGGCACCCTTCCGTCGTCATGGCCGGGCTCGCCCGCCTTCGCTAAAGCCTCGGCGGACCGGCACTCAAGGCCCGTCGAAGCCTCCGGCGTAGACAGGTCCCGGCCATCCACGTCTTTGTTTCGAAGAAGGAAGACGTGGATGCCCGCGACAAGCGCGGGCATGACAAACGAGAGTTCAGTTATCAGGCACCAAAAAAAGCCCCGGTCGAAACCGGGGCCCCGTTTGACTGAGACAAGGCAGCGAGAGGTCTACTTGTCGGTGCGCTGCTTGAGCGCGGTGCCGAGGATGTCGCCCAGCGTCGCCCCCGAATCGGAGGAGCCGTACTGCGCGATGGCTTCCTTCTCCTCGGCGACTTCCAGCGCCTTGATCGAAACCTGCACCTTGCGGGCCTTCTTGTCGAACTGGATCACCCGCGCGTCGACCTTTTCGCCGACGGCGAAACGCTCGGCGCGCTGATCGGCGCGCTCGCGCGCCAGTTCCGACCGCTTGATGAAGGTCGTGAAGTCGGTGCCGACGATCTTGACCTCGATGCCGCTTTCCTTGACCTCGAGCACTTCGCAGGTCACGACCGCGCCCTTCTTGACGTCGCCCGGCTCGGCGAACGGGTCGCCCTCGAGCTGCTTGACGCCGAGCGAGATGCGCTCCTTCTCGACATCGACGTCGAGCACCACGGCCTTGACCATGTCGCCCTTCTTGAAGTTGTCGATCACCTGCTCGCCCGGAAGCTTCCAGTCGAGATCGGACAGATGGACCATGCCATCGACGTCGCCCTCGAGCCCGAGGAACAGGCCGAACTCGGTCTTGTTCTTGACCTCGCCCTCGACCGTCGATCCCACCGGGAATTTCTCGACGAAGACTTCCCAGGGATTGCGCATGGTCTGCTTGAGGCCGAGCGAAATCCGGCGCTTGACCGAATCGACTTCGAGGACCTGCACTTCGACTTCCTGCGAGGTCGAAACGATCTTGCCGGGATGCATGTTCTTCTTGGTCCAGGACATCTCCGAGACGTGGATCAGGCCTTCGATACCCGGCTCCAGTTCGACGAACGCGCCGTAGTCGGTGATGTTGGTGACGCGGCCGGCGAAGCGCGCATTGATCGGATACTTCGCCTCGATGCCCTGCCACGGATCGTCCAGCAACTGCTTCATGCCGAGCGAAATGCGGTGGGTCTCGTGGTTGATCTTGATGATCTTGACCTTCACGGTCTGGCCGATGGTCAGCACTTCGGTCGGGTGATTGACCCGGCGCCAGGCGATATCGGTGACGTGCAACAGGCCGTCGATGCCGCCGAGGTCGACGAACGCACCGTAATCGGTGATGTTCTTGACCACACCGTCGATGACCTGACCCTCTTCGAGGTTCTGCACCAGCTCCTGGCGCTGTTCGGCACGGGTCTCTTCCAGAACCGTGCGGCGCGACACCACGATGTTGCCGCGGCGGCGATCCATCTTGAGGATCTGGAAGGGCTGCGAGTTGTTCATCAGCGGCGCGACGTCGCGGATCGGGCGGATATCGACCTGCGAGCGCGGCAGGAAGGCGACAGCGCCGTCGAGGTCGACGGTGAAGCCGCCCTTGACCTGGTTGAAGATGACGCCGTGCACCTTCTCGTTGTTGTTGAAGGCCTTTTCCAGCTTGCCCCAGCTTTCCTCGCGGCGCGCCTTGTCGCGCGACAGCACGGCTTCGCCGAGCGCATTCTCGATGCGGTCGAGAAACACCTCGACCTCGTCGCCGACCTTGAGGTCGCTTTCGCGGCCGGGCCCTGCGAATTCGCGCAGCGCCACGCGGCCTTCGGTCTTCAGGCCGACGTCGATGACGGCCATGTCCTTCTCGATCGCAACAACGATGCCCTTGATGACGGAGCTTTCCTGCAGATTGCCGCCGGCAAAGCTCTCGTCGAGCATCGCGGCAAAATCGTCGCGGGAAGGATTATAGGAAGTAGCAGTCGAAGCCATTTGTTCTCCAGATGCGGTGTTCGCCGGCCATTGGGGTTAAGGGCGTATCGCGCGTGAAGTGTCAGGGTTCCGCAAACCCTGACGACCGCCTCGCAAAATCGCGACAGCGGGCCGGCAGCATGCCTGCACGTTCGATACGTTGATTTTTGTCCGGAGCCTGAACGAGGCAATTGGCCTCGGGATCGATGTTCAAGACCTGGAGCGGGCTTTCCTCCAATGACGGCAGCGGTTTCGTTTGGAAGCCTTCAAATGAAAGCGCTCAAACCCGCTGCCGGCCCGCTCGGACGGCCTCGACAATGTCGATGGCGGCCCGGACGCCGCCTTCTATATCCAAATGCGAGTTATCGAGCAAGTAAGCATCCGGGGCCGCTTTTAAAGGCGCCGTGGCCCTGTTTTGGTCCCGTTCGTCGCGTTTGAGGATATCCGCCAGCACCGCGGCCTCATCCGCATCCTCGCCCCTCGCCCGCGCCTCCAGGGTCCGGCGGCGGGCCCGGACCTTGGGGTCGGCGACCACGAAAATCTTCACATCGGCGTCCGGGCAGATCACGGTGCCGATGTCGCGGCCGTCGAGCACCGCGCCGGGCGGATCGGCCGCGAATTGCCGCTGAAAATTGAGCAATACCTCCCGCACCCTTGGGATCGCCGAGACCACGGAGGCCGCGTCGCCCACCTCTTGCGTCTTCAGGACGGGATCGCCGAACTTTTCGGGATCGAGCTCCAGGGCGGCGGCGACCGCGCTCGTCTCATCGGTGAGATCGGCGCCAGCGTCCAGCAGCGCCTTGGCCACCGCGCGATAGATCACGCCGGTATCGAGGTGGCGATAGCCGTAATGGTGGGCGAGCCGCTTGCCGAGCGTGCCCTTGCCTGAGGCGGCCGGTCCGTCGATGGCGATAATCATGAAAACTCCGCGCCGAGCGAGCGCATCATTGGAATGAAATCCGGAAACGAGGTGGCGATGAAAGCGGTATCGTCGACCTTCACTGGCTTGTCGGAGGCCAAGCCCATCACCAGTGCCGACATTGCGATGCGGTGATCCATATGGGTGGCGACCAGGCCCTCGCCGGGAACATGGCCCCTGCCTTCGACGATCAGGTCGTCGCCTGCGATCTCGACCTTGACGCCGTTGACGCGCAGCATGGCGGCGGTGGCTTCCAGCCGGTCGGATTCCTTGACCCGCAATTCCTGCAGGCCGCGCATGATGGTAGTGCCCTCGGCAAAGCTCGCCGCCACCGCCAGCACCAGATATTCGTCGATCATCGAGGGCGCGCGCTCGGGGGGCACTTCGACGCCGCGCAGTTTCGAGGCGCGCACCCGCAGCTGCGCCATCGGTTCGCCGGCGTCGCCGCGGACTTCGGTTTCCTCGATGGAGGCGCCCATTTCGCGCAGCGTCGTGAACAGCCCGGTGCGCAGCGGATTGGTCATGACGTCGGGCAGAACGATGTCGGAGCCCTCGACGATCAGGGCCGCCACGATCGGGAACGCCGCCGATGACGGATCGGCCGGCACCACGACATCCGCGCCATGCAGTTCGGGCTGACCGGTCAGCGCGATTTTGCGGCCGTGGCCGCCTTCCGGGGTGGAGACGATCTGGGCCCCGAAATGCCTGAGCATCAGCTCGGTATGGTCGCGGCTGGCCTCCGTTTCGATCACGGTCGTGATGCCCGGCGCGGCCAGCCCGGCCAGCAGCACCGCGGACTTGATCTGGGCCGAGGCCACCGGCGTCCGGTAGAGGATCGGCAGGGGATCGCGCGCGCCCTCGAGCGTCAGCGGCAGCCGGCCGCCCTGCCCGCTGGAGCCGACCCGCGCGCCCATCAGTTCCAGGGGATCGAGCACCCGCCGCATCGGCCGAGAGCGCAGCGAGGCGTCGCCGTCGAAAACCGCCGTAATCGGGCAGCCGGCCACCGCCCCCATCACCAGCCGGCAGCCGGTGCCGGAATTGCCGAAATCCAGCGGCGCCTGCGGCTGCGCGAACCCGGCCACGCCGACGCCGCGCACGACCCAGGCGAAATCGCCGGTTCGCTCGACCTTGGCGCCCAGCGCCCGCATCACCCTGGCGGTATTCAGGACGTCTTCGCCCTCGAGCAGGCCCGAAACCCGGGTTTCGCCCACCGCCAGCGCGCCCAGAATCAGGGCACGGTGCGAAATCGACTTGTCGCCGGGAACGCGGGCCTTCCCGGTCAGGGGTCCGCTGGAACGGGCTTCAAGCGGCCTCGGCTGGTCAGATTGGGTCAAGATTGTGTCCTCTGCGCGGGCGGCAGGTATCACATGGGCAGCGCTGCGTCACGCTGGCATCTATCTCACGCAAAGCGCTATTGACAGCGGCGTGGCAACTAGCCAAGTGAAGCACCGTTTTTCGAAAAATTCCCAGGATTGCACACGTGGCCAAATCCGATCTCGGAACCAAACGTATTTGCCCGACGACGGGTAAGAAATTCTACGACCTCAACAAGAGCCCGGTGATCTCACCTTACACCGGCGAGGTCGTGCCGATTGCGCCGGTGCCGCCGCCGCGAACCCGCGCCGACGCCGCGGCCCGCGCCAATGCCGCGGCGCGCCGCCGCCGAAGCCACGCCGGAGCCGATCGAGGCCGAAGAGTTGGTGCCGCTCGAGGAAGCCGACGCCGAGGAGAATACCGGCAAGGTCAAGGCCGTCGTTCCCGAATCGGAAGACGACATCGAGATCGACGAGACCATCGAAGGCGACGACGACGACGATTCCACCTTCATCGCCGACGAAGAGGAAGGTGATGAGGACGTCACCGACATCATCGGCGACGTCGGAGGCGACGAGGAGACTTGAGATCGGCCCTGAACTGTGTTCAGGGTTGCGGCCCGTGCGTCGCCCAAGGCGCGCGGGCCAAGTGCAAGGGGCCATAGCTCAGCTGGGAGAGCGCTTGCATGGCATGCAAGAGGTCGGCGGTTCGATCCCGCCTGGCTCCACCACCCTTCGCCCTTGGCTTCGCGTGCCGCGGCCGGCAAGCCCTATCGAAGCGAAGGGTGCCGCGGCGTAGCCCGCAGGGCGAAGACGGGCTGGAGATACCGACCTATTTCAAATAGCTTTGTTTGAGTTCAGTCGGCCCTTCGGGCTTCGCGTGGCCAGCCACGTGATGTCCGAAGGACGAAGCGTGGTGCCCCGGGCTGGAGGACCGATGTGGTACGTCTACATCATCCGCAGCATCAATTTTCCCGAACAGGAATACATCGGCGCAACCGCAGATTTGAAGCGGCGGTTACCGGAACATAATGCCGGCAAGTCCACCCACACCGCCAAATTCAAACCTTGGGAATTGGTCTGGTACTGTGCCTTCCCGAATAAGTACAAAGCGCTGGAATTCGAGAAATACCTCAAATCGCACTCCGGCCGGGCATTTGCGAAGAAACGTCTGTGATGCTTAATGCTTCCGATGTCCTCTCCATAAACTTCGCAAGAAACGCCAGAACACCCATGACGACTGAAACTGCTCCCGGCGCGATGACCGGCTTGCGCGTGATCGACCTCACCCGCGTTCTCGGCGGACCCTATTGCACGCAAATCCTCGCCGACCACGGCGCCGACGTGATCAAGGTCGAGCCGCCCGCCGGCGACGAGGTGCGCGACTGGGGACCGCCGTTCCACGGCGAAGACGCGGCCTATTTCGTCGGCATCAACCGCAACAAGCGCTCGATCGGGCTCGACCTCGCCTCCGAGGGCGGCCGCGCGGTGCTGATGAAGATGCTGGAGGGCGCCGACGTCCTGATCGAGAATTTCAAGCCGGGCACGCTGGACAAATGGGGCATCGGCAACGACGTGCTGCGCGCGAAATTTCCAAGGCTGGTGCACTGCCGGATTTCCGGCTTCGGCGCCGACGGCCCGCGCGGCGGCAATCCCGGCTATGACGCCATCATCCAGGCCATGACCGGAATGATCGCCGCGACCGGCTCGCCGCAGAGCGGGCCGATGCGCATCGGCGTTCCCCTGGTCGACATCTCGACCGGGCTTTACGCGACGATCGGCATCCTGATGGCGCTTTCCGAGCGGCAAAGATCCGGCCGCGGGCAGTTTCTCGAAACCACGCTGTTTGAGACCGGCCTTTCCATCATGCATCCGCATGCGGCGAACTATTTCATGCACGGCAAGCCGCCGCAGCTCACCGGCAACGAGCATCCGAACCTCGTGCCTTACGCGATCTTCCCGACGCGCACCGACAACATCTTCATCGGCGTCGGCAATGACGGCACCTTCCGCAAGCTGTGCAAGGAGATCGGCAAGCCCGAACTTGCGAGCGATCCGCGCTTTGCGCGCAACAAGGACCGCATCGCCAACCGCGACGCGCTGCGTGCCGAACTGGCGGCCGTGTTCAGCCAGCACGACGCCGGGCCGCTATGCGACCGCCTGCTCGCCGCAGGCCTCCCGGCCGGGCCGGTGCAGAGGATCGACCAGGCGCTGACCAGCGCCCATGCCGTCCACCGCGGCGACGTCATCGCCAAGGACTGGTACAAGGGGGTCGCTTCCCCGATCCGGCTGGATCGCAGCAAGCCAAGCCTGCGCCGCGTCCCGCCGAATTTCAGCCAGCACGCGACCGAAGTGCTGACGGAGTTCGGATATTCCAAATCCGAGATCGACGCCCTGGTCGCCAAGGGCGTGGTCTGCGGGCCCGAACGCAAGCGCTGACGCTGACTTCACCTCCCCCATCGGGAGAGGTCGAATTTCGGGCATCGCGAGAAATCCGGGTGCCCTCGGGTAAACCCGGGTTGGGTGGGAGAGGGAGCGCCCTTCCGTCGCCGTGGCGCTTCCCCCCTCCGTCTCAGCCTATTTTCCGCTTTCCTTGGCGCGCGCTTTGCCAATACCATCCTTTCGCTTATACGGTCATTTGCACGTCATCCAGCGCTGTTATCGCGCAAAACGAAGATGATGGCCCCAACCCGGAGGAATTCCATGGCACTTCGACAATTCGGCGCAGCGGCGACAGTGGCTGTTGCGCTTGCGCTCGCAACGCCTGCCCACGCCGTGACCGAGATTCAGTGGTGGCATGCGATGACCGGCCGGCAACAACGACGTCGTGGTCAAGCTCGCCAACGACTTCAACGCCTCGCAAAGCGACTACAAGATCGTCCCGACCTTCAAGGGCAGCTATGCCGACACGCTGAATGCCGGGATCGCCGCGTTCCGGGCCGGCAACGCGCCGGGCATCATGCAGGTGTTCGAGGTCGGCACCGCGACCATGATGGCGGCCAAGGGCGCCGTCAAACCGGTCTCCGACCTGATGAAGGAGCAGGGCGAGAAATTCGACCCCAAATCCTATCTGCCGGCGATCACCGGCTATTACTCGACCTCGAAGGGCGAGATGCTGTCGTTTCCGTTCAACTCGTCGAGCATGGTGCTGTGGGTCAATCTCGACGCCCTGAAGAAGGCCGATATCGCCGAGCCGCCGAAGACCTGGCCGGAAGTGTTCGCCGACGCCAAGAAGCTGCATGCGACCAGCCCGACCTGCGGCTTCTCCTCGGCCTGGGGTTCCTGGGGCCTGATCGAGCAGTTTTCCGCCTGGCATAACGTGCCGATCGGCAGCAAGGCCAACGGGCTCGACGGCTTCGACACCGTGCTCGAATTCAACACCCCGCTGGAAACCAAGCTGCTCGAAAACCTGGTCGAGCTGCAAAAGGACAAGAGCTTCGACTATTCGGGCCGCACCAACACCGGCGAAGGCCGCTTCACGTCGGGCGAATGTCCGATGTTCATGACCTCCTCGGCGTTCTATCCGAACGTCAAGGCGAACGCCAAGTTCGCCTACACCGCGGTGCCGATGCCGTATTTCCCCGACGTGAAGGGCGCCCCGCAGAATTCCATCATCGGCGGCGCTTCGCTGTGGGTGATGGGCGGCAAGAGCCCGGAGGAATACAAGGGCATCGCCAAATTCTTCACCTTCCTGTCGGACACCGACCGCCAGGCCAACCTGCATCAGGTGTCGGGCTATCTGCCGATCACCAAGGCCGCTTACGAAAAGACCAAGGCGGATGGCTTCTACGAAAAGAACCCGATCCTCGAAGTCCCGCTGAAGGAATTGACCAACAAGCCGCCGACCGAGAATTCGCGCGGCCTGCGGCTTCGGCGGCATGGTGCAGTTGCGTGACGTCTTTGCCGAGGAGATCGAGGCGGCGCTCGCCGGCAAGAAGACCGGCGAAGGACGCGCTCGACTCCGCGGTGTCGCGCGGCAACGCAGATGCTGCGGCAGTTCGAGCGCACCGCCGTCAAGTGATGTAGGCTGAGGGATCGTGGCCGGGCATCAATCCGGCCACGATCCGTCCAGCGAGGCTTTATGGAAAACCGGGCGATTTTCTCAGGCAGGCTGCTGCCCTATCTTCTGATCCTGCCGCAGCTCGCGGTTTCCCTGATCTTTTTCTACTGGCCCGCCGTGCAGGCCCTGCAGCAGTCGTTCCTGGTGCAGGACGCCTTCGGGCTTTCGACCGAGTTCGTCTGGTTCGAGAACTACGTCGAACCTGCTGCAAACCCCTGAATACTACCAGGCGATCGGCGTCACCTTTGTCTTTTCGGCGCTGGTGGCGTTCTTCTCGCTCACGCTCGGCCTGTTGCTCGCCGTGATGGCCGAACCGCCACATCGCCGGCGTGCAGATCTACCGCACGCTTTCTCATCATTCCCTATGCGGTGGCGCCGGCGGTTGCCAGCGTGCTCTTCATCTTCATGTTCCAGCCCGGCGCTCGGCATGATCGCGCGCGCGCTTGCAGCGCAACGGCATCGACTGGAATCCGGTGCTGAACGGCACGCATGCGATGATCCTCGTCGTCATCGTCGCGGTCTGGAACCAGATCAGCTACAATTTCCTGTTCTTTCTCGCCGGTCTGCAGGCGATTCCGAAAAGCGTGATCGAGGCCGCCGCGATCGACGGCGCCAAGCCGATGCGGCGGTTCTGGACCATCATCTTTCCGTTGCTGTCGCCGACCACGTTCTTCCTGATCGTCGTCAACATCACCTATGTCTTCTTCAACACGCTCGGCATCATCGACACCGTGACCGGCGGCGGGCCCAACGGCGCCACGCAAACCCTGGTCTACAAGGTGTTTCAGGACGGCAAGGTCGGCACCGACCTCGGCGGCTCGGCGGCGCAGTCGGTGATCCTGATGGTGATCGTGGTCGGCGCTGACCGCATTCCAGTTTCGCTACGTCGAAAAGCAAGGTTCATTACTGTGCGCCGATGAAGTTCCTGCAAGCCGCGGGGAGTTCGTCAGGAACTTCAAATCGCGGCACTAGAAATCATAGACTTGCCAGCGCCCTTGCTTTCCGAAGTTCGTGGCGACAGATGACGAACTTCGGAAAGAGGGCGCTGAACGCCATGGTCGAGCATCGCCGCTTTGGAAACCTGCTGCCCCACGTCGTCCTGCTGGTCGGCGTCGATCGTCGCCTTTCCGGTCTATCTCGCGGTCATCGCCTCGACCCACGACAACACGGTCGATCGCCAACGGCCAGATGCCGCTCTACCCCGGCTCGCATGGTCTCGAGACCTACTGGAACACCATCGTCGCCGGCACCGGCAAGACCACGCGCGAGCCGGTCGGCAGCATGATGCTCAACAGCCTGATCATGGCGGTCGGGATCGCGGTCGGAAAAATCGCGATCTCGATCATCTCAGCCTATGCGATCGTGTTCTTTTCGTTTCCATTCCGGATGACGGCGTTCTGGATCATCTTCATCACGCTGATGCTGCCGGTCGAGGTGCGCATCTATCCGACCTACAAGATCACCAGCCGACCTGCACATGCTCGACACCTATGCCGGGCCTGATCCTGCCGCTGATCGCCTCCGCCACCGCCACGCTGTTGTTCCGGCAATTCTTCATGACCGTGCCGGAGGAACTGGTGGAAGCGTCGCGAGATCGACGGCGCCGGCCCGTTCCGGTTCTTCTGGGATACGCTGTTGCCGCTGTCGGTGCACCAACATCGCCGCGCTGTTCGTGATCCTCTTCATCTACGGCTGGAATCAGTATCTCTGGCCGCTCCTGATCACGACGCGCGACGACATGCAGACCATCGTCATCGGCATCAAGAAGATCATCGACGTGCACGACGCCTGACCGAATGGCAGGTGGCGATGGCGACCGCCGTGCTGGCGATGCTGCCGCCGGTCGCGGTCGTCGTGTTGATGCAACGCCTGTTCGTGCGGGACTGGTCGAGACGGAGAAGTAGGAACAGAGATGGCTAACGTAACTCTGCGCGACGTCCGCAAGACCTATCCGGGCGGCTTCGAGGCCATCAAGGGCATCGAGCTTCGAGGTCGGCGACGGCCAGTTCTGCGTGCTGGTCGGGCCCTCCGGCTGCGGCAAGTCCACGCTGCTGCGGATGGTCGCGGGGCTCGAGACCATCACCGGCGGCGAGATCGACATCGGCGGACGCATCGTCAACCAGATCGAACCGGCCGAGCGCGACATCGCCATGGTGTTCCAGAACTACGCGCTCTATCCGCATATGAGCGTCTACAACAACATGGCCTACGGCCTGCGCAACCGCGGCATGCCCAAGCCCGAGATCGACAGCCGCGTCCAGGAAGCCGCGCGCATTCTCGAGATCGGCGCGATGCTCGACCGCAAGCCGCGGCAGCTCTCCGGCGGCCAGCGCCAGCGCGTGGCGATGGGCCGCGCCATCGTGCGGCAGCCGAAGGTGTTTCTGTTCGACGAGCCGCTGTCGAACCTCGACGCCAAGCTGCGCATCGCGATGCGCGTTGAAATCCGGAAACTGCAGCGCCGGCTGAACACCACCTCGATCTACGTCACCCACGACCAGCTCGAAGCGATGACGCTCGCCGATATTCTGGTGGTGATGAATGGCGGCCAGGTCGAGCAGATCGGCAACCCGCTCGAAATCTATCAGAAGCCCGCGACCACCTTCGTCGCGTCCTTCATCGGCGCGCCGCCGATGAACCTGATGCCGCTGCGGTCGGACGAAATCAAATCGCAACTTCGGCGGCAGTCGCGCGGCAAGCGAAGCCGGTCATGCTCGGAATCCGGCCCGAGGATTTTGTGATTTCGAGCGATACGATCGCCGGCGGCATCGCGCTCGACCTCACCGTGGAGGCGATCGAGCGCGTCGGCGCGGAAACCTTCATCTACGGCACCCGCCAGCACGAGGCGCAGGGCGTTGCCGCCAATCCCGGGGAATTGCCGCCGGGCGAGGTGATCGTGCGGATTCCCGGCGCGGTCGCGCCGGCCATCGGCGAGCGCATCAGGGCGATTGCGCCGCGCGAAAAGCTGCATCTGTTCAGCGCCGACGGCCGCCAGCGGATCGAGCTCTGAGGACCCACGCGACCCGACACGTCATTCCGGGGCGCGTCGAAGACGCGAACCCGGAATCTCGCGCCGACAACTTCCGATTCCGGGTTCGCGCTGACGCGCGCCTCGGAATGACGCTTTTGGGGGATTCGGCGGTTCCGCAGGTGCTTGAACACCCCCGAAATCATGCCCATATTGGCTTTTGACCGGAGGGCAAATCCGCCAGCCGGTCGACGAGCGGGCGCCGCAAGGGCCCGGAAATGCCAAAGTCGCTTCGAGAGGACTTTGTAAAATATGACTCGTGTTCCTTCGTTATCCAGTCCGTTCCTGCTGGGATTTGACGAAATCGAGCGTGCGCTCGATCGCGTCGTCAAAGGCGCCGACGGTTATCCTCCCTACAATATCGAGAGGTGCGACCGCGCCAATGGCCAGCCCGAACGGCTGCGCATCACGCTGGCGGTGGCGGGATTTACCCGCGACCAACTCGATGTAACCATTGAGGAAAACCAGCTCGTGATCCGGGGCCGCCAGCAGGACGACAAGGCCCGGCAATACATCCATCGCGGCATCGCCGCGCGCCACTTCCAGCGCACCTTCGTGCTGGCGGAGGGGATGCAGGTGCTGGGCGCGGACCTGAAAAACGGGCTGTTGTCGATCGACCTCGCCCGGCCTGAGCCGGAGAGGATCGTTAAGACAATCGCTATCAATGAGCACGAATAATGGAACGAGTAGCGGACTCGACCGCTTAGTCTGACAGAGGAGTCGAGACCATGACTGAAGGTAATGTTGTGTATGAGCCGGCGGGCGTCTCCACGGAGTCGCTGGCGACCTTGGGCGAGGGCCATATCGCCTATGTGAAGCAGATCCGTTCCGAGGACGTGCCGGGTCTGTTTCCCCAGGCGCCGAAGATCGCGCCGGGCCTGAAGCTGTTCGCGCTGCATGCCGCCGACGGCACCCCGATCATGCTGACCGACAGCCGCGAAGCGGCGATCGCGAATGCCTGGAGCAACGAGCTGCAGGCCGTCAGCGTTCACTGACCCGGCCCCTTGCCGGTGTCACTGAACGCGGCGCTTGCTGCTGTCACCGATGCGGTGATTGCTGCTATCGCTACTGACGCAGCCTGATGATGATGTCATACGCGGGCTTGACCCGCGTATCCATCGATCTTCGTAACAGGCATTTTCCAAAGACGATGGATTGCCGGGTGCGCGGACACGTTTGCGTGGTCTGCGCAAGGCGGACCGCTATGCCCGGCAATGACAGCTGAGGAATTTACGCCGCGGTCGCCGGCGGCAGCGCCAGCACCGAATAGATCGCCTGCGCGTCGCGCGAGGCGCGCAGCTTCTTGGCGACGTCCTGGTCGCGCAACAGCCGCGCGATCCGCGCCAGCGCCTTCAGGTGATCGGCGCCCGCGCCTTCCGGCGCCAGCAGCAGGAACACCAGGTCGACCGGCTGGCCGTCCATCGCCTCGAAATCGATCGGGCGCTCGAGGCGGGCGAACAGGCCGAACAGCCTTTCCAGCTTGGGGAGCTTGCCGTGCGGGATGGCGACGCCGTAGCCGACCGCGGTGGTGCCGAGCTTCTCCCGCTGCAGCAGCACCTCGAAAACCGCGCGCTCGTTCTGCCCGGTCAGGACGGAGGCCCGCGCCGCCAGTTCCTGCAGCGCCTGCTTCTTGCTGTTGACCTTCAACGCCGGGAGAATCGCCTCGGGTGCGACCAGATCGGTAATCGTCATGGGGCGTTCCGAGGTGAATTAAACCGTCAGGTTGCGAAATAGGCTCTAGCGGGGCGGCGTCAAGAAGATGAGGCGGGAGACGGGCTTACACCTGGGTCCTAATTGGGGGGCTTCTACTCCAACGCAAGACCGGTGCCAACTGCCGCGGCGTTGTTCCAACGCCCCTCCCCCTGGGGCGGCGGACCATAGGGAGGGTCCCGGGGGGCGTCAATGCCGACTGCGGCCTAACCCCCTGGCTTAACCACCGGGGGATCGACCCAGCCGACATTGCCGTCCGGCCGCCGGTAAATGATGTTCACCCGGCCGCTGGAGCCGTGCTGGAACACGATGCAGGCGGCGCCGGTCAGGTCCAGTTCCATCACGGCTTCGCTGACCGAAAGCCGTTTCAGCGACGTGGTGGCCTCGGCGATGATGACCGGGCTGTAGCCGGTGACCTCCTCGTCGCCTTCCGCCGGGCGCCTCGATCACGTAGCTCGGCGCATCGAGCGTCGGCGCTTTCCATCTCCGCAAGCGCCGCGGAGGCTGCATAGGCCTTGCGCGCCGAGCGATCCTTGAGCCGGCTCTTGTAGCGGCGCAGGCGCTTTTCGATCATCAGCAGCGCCTGGTCGGCGCTGGCGTAGGCGTCGGCGGCGTTGGAATCGGCCTCGAGCGTGATTCCGGAATCCAGATGCAGCGCGCAGTCGGTGCGGAAGCCGAAACCATCCTTGCTCAGCGTGATGTGGCCGGAATAATTGCCATCGAAATATTTGCGCAGCACTTCATCGGTGCGCTCGCTGACGCGCCCGCGCAGGGCCTCGCCGACGTTGATGCTTTTTCCCGAGATCCGGAGAGTCATTTTGATGCCTCGATTAGTCTGGAGGGGAACCGACACTATCCCGATTTGGCCGGGACGCAATCAGGCCGGCTGCGTGTCCCGGGACCGGTCGGAGGATGCGGCGGGCGCCGAAAGCGCATTGCCGAGCATGCTTTGCTTGTCGCGGCGGCGCTGCACCGAGGACGGGATTCGCATCGCTTCGCGGTACTTCGCAACCGTGCGACGGGCGATATCAATGCCGGATTCGCGCAATCGTTCCACGATGGTGTCGTCGGAGAGGATCACCGCGGGGTCTTCCGCATCGATCAGCTGCTTGATGTGGTGACGCACCGCCTCCGCCGAATGCGCTTCGCCGCCGTCGGCCGACGCGATCGAGGCGGTGAAGAAATACTTCAATTCGAAACTGCCGCGATTGGTCGCCATGTATTTGTTGGCGGTCACCCGCGACACCGTCGAATTCGTGCATCTGGATCGCATCCGCCACCGCCTTGAGGTTGAGCGGCCGCAGATGCGCGACGCCGTGGGTGAAGAAGCCGTCCTGCTGGCGCACGATCTCGGTCGCGACCTTCAGGATGGTGCGGGCGCGCTGATCGAGCGCGCGCACCAGCCAGGTGGCGTTCTGCAGGCAATCGGTGAAATAGGATTTGTCGCCGTCCTTGCGGATCGTCTTCGACAGCTTCGGTGTAATAGGTCTGATTGACCAGCACGCGCGGCAACGTGTCGCTGTTGAGTTCGACATGCCAGCCGCCGTCGGGCCCCGGCCGCACATAGACGTCCGGCACCATGGTCTGCGCGCGCGTCGAGCCGAATTTCAAACCCGGCTTCGGATCGAGACGGCGAATTTCGCCGATCATGTCGGTGATATCCTCGTCATCGACGCCGCAGAACTTTCGCAAAGAGGCGATATCGCGCTTGGCCAGCAGATCGAGATGCTCGACCAGCGCCTGCATCGCCGGGTCGTAACGATTGAGCTCGCGCAGCTGGATCGCCAGGCATTCGCTCAAGTTTCGCGCGCAGACGCCGGGCGGATCGAATTTCTGCAGCACCGCGAGAACCGCTTCGACGTCTGCTTGCGACGCCCCAAGCCGCTCGGCGGCCTGCCCGAGATCCGGCGGCAGATAGCCGGCCTCGTCGACGAGGTCGATCAGGTACTGGCCGATCATGCGCTGCGCCGGCTCGGTGAAAGCCACCGCCAGTTGCTCGGCGAGATGGCTGCCGAGCGTGACCTCGGCGGCGACGAAGGCTTCGAGATTGTAGCTGTCGTCGTTGGAGGCGCCGCCGCCCCATTCGGTGTAGGCGGTCGGCGCCGCATCCTGCGCGTTGCGCGCGGCGGCCTCGGCCGGCTCCTCGGAAAAGACGTTGTCGAGCGGGGTGTCGAGCGTCTGCTCGATCTCGGTGCGGCTGCCGAGGTCGCGATTCAGCCACTCTTCCTGGCCCGGCTCGAAGCTGTCGCCGGCGGAGCCGCCGGCCATTTCGGAGCGCTCGGCTGCCGGAATCGTCGCCATAGGCTGAGCCGGAATCGTCGGAATCGGAGAATTCGGCCCGCTCGGGCGCGGGCTCGCCCGCCACCGGGGGCTCGGGGCCGTCGCTGGCGCGCTCCAGCAGCGGATTTCGCTCCAGCTCCTCCTCGACGAAGGCCGACAGGTCGAGATTGGACAGCTGCAGCAGCTTGATCGCCTGCATCAGCTGCGGCGTCATCACCAGCGACTGCGACTGGCGGAACTCTAATCTCTGCGTCAGCGCCATGGAGGCAAGAACCGATCCCTTAAAGTTGGTCCGATTCTTGCTTAAACTAGTCCAAAGCCGATGTACACGGCTTGACGAATGGGAAAAATGGACTACGGGGCCGATTTCCCGGCAAGGTTAAAGCCGGAATTCCTCGCCAAGGTAAAGACGGCGTACATCCGGATTGTTGACGATCTCGTCCGGATTGCCCTCGGTCAGGATCTCGCCGGCATAGACGATATAGGCGCGGTCGGTCAGTCCCAGCGTTTCCCGCACATTGTGGTCGGTGATCAGCACGCCGATGCCGCGATTGGTGAGATGGCGGACGAGATCCTGGATGTCGCCGACCGCGATCGGATCGATGCCGGCGAAGGGTTCGTCGAGCAGCATGTAATTGGGGCGGGTCGCCAGCGCGCGCGCGATCTCGACGCGCCGCCGCTCGCCGCCCGACAGCGCAATCGACGGCGTTTTGCGCAGTCGCGCGATGTTGAATTCGTCGAGCAGCGAATTGAGTTCGGCCTCGCGCTTCTTCTTCGAGGGTTCGACGACCTCGAGCACGGCGCGGATATTCTGCTCCACCGTGAGGCCGCGAAAGATCGAGGCTTCCTGCGGCAGATAGCCGATGCCGAGCCGGGCGCGCTGATACATCGGCAGCTTGGTGACGTCGTGGCCATCGAGCTCGATGGCGCCGCGATCCGCCTTGATCAGGCCGGTGATCATGTAAAACACGGTGGTCTTGCCGGCGCCGTTCGGACCCAGCAAACCGACGGCCTCGCCGCGGCGGACATAGATGCTGACGCCGCGCACGACCTGGCGGCTGCCGAAACTCTTTTCCACGCTATGCACAGCCAGATAGCCCGCCCGCTGCGTCAGCCGCGGGGCGGCGGCCGCGCCATTGGTCCTGCGGGGCTTCGGTTTTTCGGGCGCGGTCTTTCAGCCGCGGGGCGGTTCCGGTCTCAGCAGCGGCACGTCGCGCGAATGGCGCGTCGCGGGCGATCGGAGGCGCGTCGCGCACCGGGCTGGTCAGCATCTCGCCGATGCTGTCGCCGAGCGCGGTGATATCCGCGCGCGCGCGCGCAAATCCTGGCGGACTGCGTTTCGCCGGGCGTCGACGGAACATGCCGAGTAAATCCACCATCCCCGCTTCGCTCAAGCCTTTCACGGTGATCCCGCGACCCGCCGCGGGCTACTCGATTCGCTCGCGCAACATGAAGGAATGGATGTCCCTTGCCCAGCGAAACACCCTCGATTTGAGGCGCGGACCAACCGCCGGGCCGCTGCGGTAGATACAGGCTCGCGCCGCGGGCTTCAACCTCGCCGCCTGCGGATAGCGCACAAGTGATTGATACTATTTCGGTTTATTTGAGCCGCCCGGGCCGGACGGCGGCGGCGAGGCGCTGCATTCCGGGGATCGCCGGAGCCGCCCTGGCCGGACGATTGAAACAGGCCCTGCACGCGCCCTGAGTCGGATTCCACCCGCGACACGCCCGTCGTCATGTCCACCATCAGCCGGTCGCCGCGCAGCACGTTCTTGCCCTGGGTCAGCACGATGCCGCCGAGCATGGTGATCAGGTTGGCCTTGGTGTCGAACACGGCAGTCTCCCCGGTCACGACCTGATCCTTCTGGGTCACGACCACGCTGCCGCGCGCCTCCAGCCGGCGGATCGACGAACTGCCGCCGGGACCGGGGGTCGCGGACTGGATCGGCGCCGATTTCGCGCGCCTTCGAATTGGCTGCCGGCGCGCGGCAGGGCCGGCGTCGAATCGTAGAACACCACCAGCGACTTCGACGTCATGGTGGTGTCGCCCTGCACCACCTTCACATTGCCGGAGAAGGTCGCTTCCTTTTTCTTGTCGCGCATCTCGAGCGAGCCGGCCTCGATCTGGATCGGCTGGTCGCGATTCTGCGAAAAACCCTGCATCGCATTGGGCACGCCCGTGACCGCGCTCTGCGCGCCGGCGTCACCGGCGGCGATCATCGCGAGCACAAAGGCGACCGTGCAGGCGCCATGCGCGATCCGCCTGATCGGAGTGCTGCGCGGGGAATGCCATCATCTCGAAAATCATTTCGGGTTGGCGGTCTTGCCGGACGAAGGCCGCGTCTTGCCGGGACGGGCAGGCGCGGGCTCGGGCGCTGCGGGAGCGCTGGCAGGCTGGTCGGCGCGCTGTCCCAGATTGTCCAAATTCATCACGACATTGCCTTCGAACCTCACCACCTCTCCGCCTCCGGTAATCCTGAGCCTGTCGGCGCTCAGCGTTCCGTTCAGCAATTTGACATCGACATGTTCGTCCGATGTCACCGTGCCCTTGCCGATGTCGACAAGCGCCTGCGACAGGCGCGCTTCATAGCCGGTGGAGGATTGCAAGAAGATATCCTTACGCAGATCCAGCATCTGCTGCTTGGTATCCATCAGCCCGTTGCGGGCGTCGAGCGTGACCGTCGTGGTCTTATCCTCCATCAACACCTTGGCCCGCAACGTCTTGAGATCGACGTGATCCGGATCGGTCACATCCTGGGTCGCGGTTTTTGCCCAGACTTCGTAGGGCCGCTGATCGGGCGTGTAGCCGGACAGATGCGGCGATTCCATCGTGATCTTGGTGCCGGAAACGACGAGGTTCCCCATGTCGACCGGCAGCTTGGGCATCAGCATCCGGAACGGATTGAAGATCGACACCGCGACGATGGCCGCCATCGCCAGAATCACGGCCGCCGGGACCGCGACGCGCAGCACCCGCACCATCCGGCTGTGGCGCGCCGCGATCGCGAAGCGCGCCTCCATTCCGGCTTGATAGGCTGGGTTCTGAACCGAATTCACCGCTGCTCCAAAGCGCTGGTATTGCCGGCATTCTACCCGGCATTGCCGGATGATGCAGCCCGGACCCCGCGTCGTACTCAGTGTACCGCCACGGAGCTGATCGGAACGTTCCGGCAGCATGCGCCGTTGACCTGCAGGCGCCTCGCAGCAGGAACTTCAAATCGAAATGCGGCATTAGAAACATACATTTACTGGTGACCCTCTTGCTTCCGAAGTTCGTGTTTGAGGTTGCCGCAACGGCTCACGAACTTCGGAAACGGGTCACCACTATGACCGAAACGGGGCGGCAATCCGCGGTTCCACCCCTCAGGAATGCGCAAAAATGTCTTCGGTGTCCCAGCCCTGCAGATCGAGCCTCGCCCGCGTCGGCAGAAATTCGAAACAGGCCTGCGCCAGCTCGCAGCGGCCCTCGCGCGCCAGCATGGCATCGAGCCGTTCGCGCAAGCCATGCAGATGCAGCACGTCGGAGGCCGCGTAGGCCAGCTGCGCCTCGCTCAGGGTCTGCGCGCCCCAGTCGCTCGATTGCTGCTGCTTCGACAGATCGATGTTGAGCACCTCGCGCACCAGATCCTTCAGGCCATGGCGATCGGTGTAGGTGCGGGAGAGCCGCGAGGCGATCTTGGTGCAGTACACCGGCTGCGGCATCACGCCGAAGGCGTTGTAGAGGGCGGCGAGATCGAACCGCGCGAAATGAAAGATCTTTGTCACCTTCGGATTGGCGAGCAGCGCCTTCAGGTTCGGCGCGTCGGTATGATCCTTTCCATGATCCTTGGGGATCTGCACCACGTCGGCGCTGCCGTCGCCGTTCGACATCTGCACCACGCAGAGCCGGTCGCGATGCGGGTGCAGCCCCATGGTCTCGGTATCGATCGCCACCGAGTCGGTGTAGCGGGAGAGATCCGGCAGATCGCCGCGATGCAGGCGTACGGTCATGGTGTCCTAAAACCTCGTCGAATCGCTGCGGACCAAGCTACCGCCCAAACCCGCGAAGAGGCGAGCGGCCGGTGGACCCTGGATGGCGACGGGAGGGCATCCAAGAATGAATGGTGCCCAGGAAAGGACTTCGAACCTTCACGGCCGTGAAGCCACTGGCACCTGAAGCCAGCGCGTCTACCAATTCCGCCACCTGGGCCCGGGCGGGTTAGTACGGATCGGTTGCGCGCTTGTCAAATTGGCCAACCGTGGCCGATTTATCGCTGAAGCATGATCTTCTCGAAAACCGGCGCCCACTTTTCCGGATGTTGCGCAAATACACTGTACAGCGCCGGCCTGTTGGCGTATCGCGAAATCGCTAAATACCCCCGCGATCGATCGAATTTGACCCTAGGAAATTGACGCCATGGCATCGAATCTGGACACGCTGGTCACGGTTTTCGGAGGATCGGGCTTTCTGGGGCGACAGCGTGGTCCGCGCGCTCGCCAAGCGCGATTACCGCATCCGGGTCGCGGTGCGGCGGCCGGAACTGGCCGGGCATCTGCAGCCGCTCGGCAGGGTCGGCCAGATCCACGCCGTGCAGGCCAATCTGCGCTATCCGGCCTCGGTCGAGGCCGCGATGCGCGATTCCCATGCCGCCATCAATCTGGTCGGCATTCTGGCCGAGAGCGGCGCGCAGACCTTCGACGCGGTGCAGGGCAAGGGCGCCGGCGCGGTGGCAAGCGCGGCAGCCGCCGCCGGCGCGCGCATGGTGCATGTCTCCGCCATCGGCGCCGACGAGAATTCGCCCTCGCGTTACGCCCGCGCCAAGGCCGCGGGCGAAAAGGCGGTGCTGTCGGCCGTCCCGTCGGCCACCATCCTGCGGCCTTCGGTCGTGTTCGGCCCCGAGGACCAGTTCACCAACCGCTTCGCGGCGCTGGCGCAGATATCGCCGGTGCTGCCGCTGATCGGCGGCGGCCTGACAAGACTGCAGCCGGTCTATGTCGGCGATGTCGCGACCGCGGTCGCCGACGCCGTCGACGGCAAGACCAAGCCCGGCGCGACCTACGAGCTCGGCGGCCCGGAAGTGCTGACCATGCGCGAGATCATGGAAATCATTCTCGCGACCATCGAACGCCACCGCATGCTGGTCTCGCTGCCGTTCGGGCTGGCGAAATTGCAGGCGCTGTTCCTGCAGTTCGCGCCGGGGGCGTTCAAGCTGACGCCGGACCAGGTGGCGCTGTTGCGCGTCGACAATGTGGTGTCGGACGCGGCGAAGGCCGCCGGCCTGACCCTGGAAGGACTGGGAATTGCGCCGGATTCGCTGGAAGCGATCGCCCCGCAATATCTCTGGCGCTTCCGCAAGGCGGGGCAGTTCGCGCACAAGGGCGCGTGAGCTCACATCGTCGTCCCGGCCAAGCGAGCGCTTGCGAGCGCGAGCCGGGACCCATAGCCACCGATGTGCGTTGTTACACCGGACAGCAGCTCCAGCTTTCGCAAATACACCCGCCTGTGGTTATGGGTCCCCGCTTTCGCGGGGACGACGATAGAGTAGGACCTACCTTCCCATCGCCAGCGCGACCAGGCCGAGCGTGCCGACGATGACGCGCCACCACGCGAACAGCGTGAAGCCGTGGCGGGTGACGTAGGTCAGGAACGTCTTGACCACGATCATCGCGGTGATGAACGACACCACGAATCCGATCGCGATGATGCCCGCGTGATCGAAGCGTCATGTCGGCGCGGTTCTTGTAGAATTCGTAGGCGAAGGCGCCGACCATGGTCGGGATCGCCAGGAAGAACGAAAACTCCGCCGCCGAGCGCCTGTCGGCGCCGAGCAGCATCGCTCCGACGATGGTGGCGCCGGAGCGCGACACGCCGGGAATCATCGCAAGACACTGCGCGAACCCGATCGCGAGATACATCGGCAACGGAAACGTCGTGGCATCGTGTTCGTGCGGCTCGAGATCGAGCTGATCGACCCACAGCAGGATCGCGCCGCCGACGATCAGCGAAAAGCACACCACCCACGGATTGAACAAATGGGCCTTGATGTAGCCGCCGGCGGCGGCGCCGATCACGGCCGCCGGCAGAAACGACACCAGCAGGCCGATGACGAATCGCCTGTCCTCGGCATTGGAGAACATGCCGAGCGCAACCCGCCACAGTTTGAAAAAATAGAGGGCGACGATCGCGAGAATCGCGCCGAGCTGAATCAGGATCGCGAAGCTCTTCCAGAAATTGCCCTCGCCGAGATCGAAAAACCGTTCCGCCAGCAAGCAGGTGGCCCGTCGAGGAAACGGGCAAGAATTCCGTGACGCCCTCGACGACGCCGAGAATCACCGCCCGCAATGCATCAGACATCATGACCTGACCTGCCCCGTTCTGATCGATATCGGCCGAAAGCCGGGTTCTTCTCGCTTATTCGCTCCCCGGCCGCAATCGCAAAAAACGCAAAAACACAGGTTGCCTCGTTCGCGCGCTTAGGTAGTTTGGCGCGCGGCTGCGCCATATTCGGCGCCCCGGAGCGGTGAGGATTTCTTAAGCACCGCAAATTTATCAAGGGCCCATGTTCACACTGTTTCATCATTCGTTCTGTCCGCATTCGCGCTTCGTCCGCCTGGCGCTGGGCGAACACGGCCTCGATGTGCGGCTGGTGGAAGAGCGGGTCTGGGAGCGGCGCGAGGCGTTTCTGGCGCTCAACCCCGCGGGCACCACGCCGGTGCTGATATCGGAAGGCCGGCCGGCGATTCCCGGCGCCGGGATCATCGCCGAATATCTCGATGAAACCCATGGCGCCGAGATGGGCGAACGGCGGCTGCTGCCGTCCACGATGGGCGAGCGCATCGAGGTGCGCCGGCTGATGGCGTGGTTCAACGAGAAATTTTTCGAGGAGGCCTCCAATCCGCTGGTCACCGAGCGCATCTACAAGCGCTTCATGAGCGAGGAAGACGGCGGCGGCGCGCCGGCGGCCGACGTGATCCGCGCGGCGAAGGCAAATGTGCGCTATCATCTGGCCTATATCGGCTGGCTGGCGCAGACGCGGAACTATCTCGCCGGCGACCGGCTGACCTATGCGGACCTCGCCGCCGCGGCGCATCTTTCGGCGATCGATTATCTGGGCGACGTGCCATGGATCGAGGACGACGCGGCAAAGGCGTGGTACGCGCGGGTGAAATCCCGCCCGTCGTTCCGTCCCGCTGCTGAGCGAATGGCTGGCGGGCGTGCCGGCGTCGCGCACCTACGTGGACCTCGACTTCTGAGATTTGCGTCATGCCCGCGCTTGCCCGCCTCGCTCAGCTTCGGCGGACCGGCACTAGAAGCCCGGCGAAGCCTTGGCGTAGCCCGGGTCGCGGGCATCCACGTCTTACTTAATCAGATCGTCAAGCAAAGACGTGGATGGCCGGGAGCGCAGACAAGTTTACGTAGTCTGCGCAAGGCAGACTACTATGCCCGGCCATGACGAGGGATAGTGCATTGGCCTCGATGGGCAAGGAGTTAAATGCCTCCGCAGAGCCTTGCAGGCAGCGCTCACGAGCGAAGCGCGCGCGCTGGGTTTCGACTGCGTCGGCGTTACCGGTCCGGACGTGCTCGCGAACGCCGGCCGGCATTTCCGCGACTTCCTCGACGCCGGCGCGCATGGCGACATGGACTGGCTCGCCGCGCACCCCGAGCGCCGCACCGATCCGCGCGGACTGTGGGCAAACGTGCGCTCGATCATCATGTTAGGGCTCAATTACGGACCTGACGAAGATCCGCTTGTCGTTCTGGAGCAGCGGACGCGCGGCGCGATCTCGGTCTATGCGAGAGGCGACGATTATCACGACCTGATCAAGAAGCGGCTGAAGGCGCTGGCGCGATGGCTGGTCGCCACCGCAGGCGGCGAGGTCAAGGTGTTCGTCGACACCGCAGCCGTGATGGAAAAGCCCCTGGCGCAGGCGGCGGGGCTGGGCTGGCAGGGCAAGCACACCAACCTCGTGTCGCGCGAATTCGGCTCATGGCTGTTTCTCGGCGCGATCTTCACCACGCTGGATCTGCCGCGCGACGAGGCTGAAGCCGATCATTGCGGCTCCTGCCAGGCCTGCCTCGATATCTGCCCGACCTCGGCGTTCCCGGCACCCTACAAGCTCGACGCCCGGCGCTGCATTTCCTATCTCACCATCGAGAACAAGGGCCCGATTCCGCACGGATTCCGCAAGGCCATCGGCAACCGCATCTATGGCTGCGACGATTGCCTCGCGGTGTGCCCGTGGAACAAGTTCGCGCAAGCCGGGCGCGAAACGAAGCTCGCCGCGCGCGACGAATTGCGCGCGCCTGATCTTGCCGATCTCGCACGGCTCGACGACGCGGCATTTCGGGCGCGATTTACAAAATCGCCGGTCAAGCGCATCGGCCGCGACCGCTTCGTTCGCAACGTGCTGATCGCGATCGGCAACGCGAACGATCGCGCTTTGGCGGTTGAGGCCGAACGCCTGCTGGACGACGACAGCCCGCTGGTTCGCGGCGCCGCGGTGTGGGCGCTGTCGCAATTGATGGGGCGGGAGGAATTTTTGGCACGCGCGGCGAAGGCGTTGAATGCCGAGCCGGACGAGACGGTCCGGGCTGAATGGGGTCGCATCTGACACTCAGTCGTCATGCCCCGCGAAAGCGGGGCATCCAGTATTCCAGCGCCGTTCGAGAAAACATCGAGAGGTCTCGGCGTACTGGATCGTCCGCTGGAGCCTGTCATCGGGCGCGCATTCGCGCGACCCGTTGGCGGACGGTGACGGCCTATGCGCCGGCCACCCTTGATTTCGTCGCGCAAATTCCGTCATGGTCGCGCGCCATGACAAATCAGCCTTTCTTCACCAGAGACCGCGACGCCTTCATTCCCACCGACGCCGCGCGCGGACCGTGGGACCCGAACTCGCTGCACGGCCGTGTCATCATCGGCCTGTTGGCGTTCGCGATCGAGCAGCGCCACGGCGCCGACGATTTCGTGCCGGCGCGGCTGACGGTGGACATGTTCCGGCTGCCGAATCTTTCGCCGATCGAAGTCAAGACGCGGCTGGTCCGCGACGGCCTGCGCATCAAGGTGATCGAAGCCGATTTCCTCTCGCGGCGGCGTCGCCATGGCGCGCGCCTCCTGCCAGCTGCTGCGCAAGACCGAAAGCCCGCAAGGCACGGTCTGGTCGCCGCCGAACTGGGACGTGCCGGCGCCTGCGGACATTCCCGTTCCCACCGATCCGCGGCTCGGCATGCACGGCAAATGGACCACCCGCCCGATCGTCGGCGCGATGGGCACCGTCGGCCCGCGGCGGCTGTGGATGAGCGAGGTGCGCGATCTCGTCGAAGGCGAGCCGCTGACGCCGTTCGTGCGGGTCGCGGTGGCGGCCGATTTCGCCAGCCCCTACGCCAATGCCGGCGATCAGGGCCTCGGCTATATCAACAGCGACGTCACGCTGTACCTGCACCGCCTGCCGGTGAAGCAATGGATCGGCTTCGAGGTGGTGAACCATCACGCCACCGACGGCATCGCGATCGGCGAATGCTGGCTCTATGACGAACAGGGCGCGATCGGGACATCCACCGTCGCGGCGCTGGCGCAGCGCAAGCCGATGGCCAATCCGAGCCAGCGCGATGTGGTGCGCAAACCCTAGACCGTCATTCCGGGATGGTCCGAAGGACCAGACCCGAATCTCGATGTAATGAACATCGCAGGACAATCATTCGGATTCCGGGCTTCGCCGCTTCGCGTCGCCCCGGAATGACGGAGTAACTAGATCCAGATGCCGCTTCATCTCCGGCCGCGCCTTCAGCGCCGCGCCCTGCTTGGCGACAATCTTCGCGATGCGCTCGGGCGCGAAATTCATGTCGACAAAGCCGGTCGCGGTGTTGGCGACTTCGTGATACTCCGCGATCCTGCCGTCGCGCAGCTTCATGATGGCGACGCCCTCGAACATCGCGCGCGCGCCCTTGGCCTCCGGCAGCAATGAGCGATAGCTGAAGGTATAGCGCGCATAGAGCGTCTCGCCGTCGCTGACCGGCGCATGCATGTCCCAGCGGAAATCGGTCGCCGTGCGATAGAACCAGTCGTCGATCATCTCGGCGATTTTGGCGCGGCCGGCGAACGCGCCGTAAAACACGTCGTGATAGACGCCGTCCTCGGTGAACAGGTCGGCGAATGCCGTGCCGTTGCGCTGTTCGACGGCGTCGCAGAAGGCGCGGAGCATGGCTGTCATGTTCATGGCGTATCTCCCGGTTGTCCGATCTCCGCCACCGCCGCGATGATCCGCGCGATGTCCTGCGGCCGCGACAGGCGGTGATCGCCGTCCTGGATCATGGTCAGCACCACGTCATCGCTGGGCAGCCGATGCGCCAGCGCGAATGCATGCTGCCACGGCACGTCCGGGTCCTGCGCGCCCTGCAGGATGCGAACCGGGCAGCCGACATCGATGGCGCTGCCGAGCAACAGATGATTGCGGCCCTCCTCGATCAAGGCGCGGGTGATCGGATAGGGCTCGCCATATTGCGAGGGCCGCAGCCACACGCCCTTGGTCTCGATCTCCTTTTTGACCTCGGGCGAAAAGCCGTTCCACATCAGCTGTTCGGTGAAATCCGGCGCCGGCGCGATCAGCACCAGGCCTGCCAGCGAGGCGCGGCTCCCCGGGCGCCTGGCGATCTCGCGCGCCAGCAGCAGCGCCATCCAGCCGCCCATCGATGAGCCGATCACGACCTGCGGACCCGCGCAGAACTGCTCGAATACCGCGACGCTCTCTTCCAGCCAGCGCCCGATGGTGCCGTCGATGAACGCGCCGCCGGATTCGCCATGGCCGGAATAATCGAACCGGACGCAGGCGCGGCCATGCTCGGCGGCCCATGCGTCCAGCGCCAGGGCCTTGGTGCCCTGCATGTCCGAATTGAAGCCGCCCAGCCAGAACAGCCCGGGCGCGGAGCCTTCGCGGGCGCGCACCGCGATGCGGCGCGCCGCGTTCCCTTGGCCGACCTCGATGAAGGTGGGCGGCTGCCCGGATGCCGCGGAACTGGTCATGGATCGTTACTCCGGTTTGCAGCTGTTTGAGTGAGCACGGCCGATCCGTCAACGGACGCCGACAGCGCGACCGGGGCGCTTGCGGAGCGAACCCTTGCCCTCTATGTGGGCTGATCTGAACATTCCGTGCCAGTAACGTCGTTTGGCGTGACCAAAATGCCTCGCATTTGATGCTTTTCGCGCGCTGCGACGTCAGTTCGCTTGCCCGCTGAGCCTTATTCCTTCAAACTACGCCTTCGTTCACAACCTTGGAGAGCTACCCATTCGCCGTCCCAACAGAGCCCCGCCCGCTGCCACCAAAGACGGGCCGCGCACCAATGATGAAATCCGCAACGCCACGATTCAGCTGATCGATCAGAACGGCACGAACCACGGCACCGTCGAAACAGTCGCCGCCGTCAAGATGGCGCTCGAAGCCGGCATGGACCTTGTGGAGATTTCGCCGAATACCAATCCTCCCGTTTGCAAGATCATGGACTACGGGAAGTTCAAATATTCGGCGCAGAAAAAAGCCGCGGAAGCCCGCAAGAAACAGAAGGTCGTCGAGATCAAGGAGATCAAGCTCCGGCCGATGATCGACGATCACGATTACGACGTGAAGATGCGCGCGATGCAGCGGTTCTTCGAGGAAGGCGACAAGGTCAAGATCACCTTGCGCTACCGCGGCCGCGAAATGGCGCATCAGGAAATCGGCACCAAGCTCCTGGACAAGGTCAAGGCCGACGTCGCCGAATTCGCCAAGGTCGAGCAGGACGCGCGTTTCGAAGGCCGTCAGGTGGTGATGGTGCTGGCGCCGCGCTGATTTGCCTCATCCGCGTTTGCGAATTTTGCAATCCGGCCCGCCAGACGATCTGGCGGGCCGTTTTATTTGACGGATAATCAGCCCCGCGTGGCCTGCCAGCGGCCGCTGCAGTTGCCGCCGGAAAGTCTTGCGCTCCAGCGGCCCGCGCCGGTGCTGCCACCGAGCCTGCCGCTGCCGGTCGCGACCGACCCGCCGGCCGAAATCCTCACCACCACGCCACCGCCGCGGCCGACGCTTCCGGACACGTCTGCCGCGCCGGCGGTCGAGATGCGGCCGCCCGAGACCCGGAACGGATAGCTGTAGGCGGGGTCGCAATTGCCGGCCTGGGTGATGATCAGGACGTTCCAGATCCCGTCATAGCCGCCGCCCGTCCCGGCCCTGCGGGCGGTCCTGGCGTCGGCGGCGCCGGGCGCGGCGAAGGCGGCGAGAACGGCAGCGGCAAATATCCATCGCAAGGCGCCAGGGCGCCTGAAATCGGCAAAAAAGGCGATCGGTCGGGCTGATATGGTCATTTTCTTCCTGTTTTCGGCTGTGGCATCAGGGGGCGTGGAGCTCATAGGTCAAAGCAAGCGGTTCCGCGGTTCATCGTTGCCAATCTCGCTTCGCTCTGCCATAAGCGCAACCTTCATCGCCCGGCTGATCAAGGGCTGCCGTGGCGATGTCCATGCTGGTTGTCTCATTTCGGAAATAACCGAGCATTTTCAACGCTCTAACGAGCATTTTAGCCGCGAAAGCGCCCCTTTGGGCGCGTTTTTTCTGCGGCAACAGGAGAGCCAAATGCCCAAGCTGAAGACCAAGTCAGGCGCCAAAAAGCGCTTCAAGGTGACTGCCACCGGCAAAGTGATGCACGCCCAGCGCGGCAAGCGCCACGGCATGATCAAGCGGACGAAGAAGCAGATTCGTCAGCTCCGCGGCACCCGCGTGCTGTTCAAGACCGACGGCGACAACATCAAGAAATATTTCTTGCCGAACGCCTGATCGCGTTCGCCGTCATCACAGCCGAGCCGCGTCCGCGCGGCGATCCGTCACCCATTTTACGAGATCAAGGATTTACGTCATGTCTCGCGTCAAACGCGGTGTGACCGCTCACGCCAAGCACAAGAAAGTCTACAAGGCCGCCAAGGGTTTTTACGGCCGCCGCAAGAACACCATCCGCGCCGCCAAGGCCGCGGTCGAGAAGGCCGGGCAATACGCCTTCCGCGACCGCAAGCGCAAGAAGCGCACCTTCCGCGCGCTGTGGATCCAGCGCCTCAATGCCGCGGTGCGTCCGTTCGGCATGACCTACAGCGTCTTTATCAACGGCCTGTCCAAGTCGGGCATCACGGTGGACCGCAAGGTGCTGTCGGATCTCGCCATCAACGAGCCGGCGGCGTTCCAGGCGATCGCCGAGAAGGCCAAGGCCGCGCTGGCGGCGTAAGGCTTCGACTACCATTGGGGCTTCGGCGAAGCTCTTGAAGTCGTCATGGCCCGGGCTTGTCCCGGCCATCCACGTCTTCCTTCTCGCGAGCGCCGTAAGACGTGGATGCCCGGCAACGCAGACAAGATTTACGCAGTCTGCGCAAAGCAGACATGCTATGGCCGGGCATGACGGGCTAGGAGCATCGGCTAAGCATCCTGGCCAAAAGGGATTGCCATGACCGACCTCGCAACACTCGAAATCCCAATCCTCAGCCAGATCGCCGCCGCAGGCGACGAAGCCGCCCTTGAAGCCGTGCGCGTCGCGGCGCTCGGCAAGAAGGGCTCGATCTCCGCGCTGCTTTCGACGCTCGGCAAGATGTCGCCGGACGAACGCAAGACCGAAGGCGCCACGATCAACCTCGCCAAGGATGCCGTGACGCAGGCGCTGACCGCGCGCCGCGACGTCCTGAAATCCGCAGCGCTCGACGCGCGGCTGAAATCCGAGACCATCGACGTCACGCTGCCGCTGCGCGAGGCGCCCGCGGAAGCGGGCCGGATTCATCCGCTCAGCCAGGTGATGGACGAACTCACGGCGATCTTCGCCGACATGGGATTTGCCATCGCCGAAGGCCCGGACATCGAGACCGACGACTACAACTTCACAAAACTGAATTTCCCCGAAGGCCATCCGGCGCGGGAGATGCACGACACCTTCTTCTTCAATCCGAAGGAAGACGGCTCGCGCATGCTGTTGCGCACCCACACCTCGCCGGTGCAGGTGCGCACCATGCTGACGCAGACGCCGCCGATCCGCGTCATCTGCCCGGGCCGCACCTATCGGATCGATTCCGACGCCACCCACACGCCGCAGTTCCACCAGGTCGAGGGCCTCGTCATCGACAAGGGCTCGCATCTCGGCCACCTCAAATGGATCCTGCACGAATTCTGCAAGGCGTTCTTCGAGGTCGATCACATCAACATGCGGTTCCGGCCGTCGTTCTTTCCGTTCACCGAGCCGTCGCTCGAGGTCGACATCCAGTGCCGGCGCGACAAGAACGAGATCCGCTTCGGCGAAGGCGAGGACTGGCTGGAGATTTTGGGCTGCGGCATGGTGCATCCGAACGTGCTGCGCGCCTGCGGCATCGATCCCGACGTCTATCAGGGCTTTGCCTGGGGCATGGGCATCGACCGCATCGCGATGCTGAAATACGGCATGTCCGATCTGCGGCAGTTGTTCGAGAGCGACGTGCGCTGGCTCGGCCATTACGGCTTCAAGCCGCTCGACGTCCCGACGCTGGCGGGAGGATTGAGCTCGTGAGGCTGAGAGTCGATTGCCGCGCGACGGACCCTTTCCGTTCCCTCCCCCCTTGTGGGGGAGGGTCAGGGAGGGGGGTAGCCGCGAATGCCGCACGCAGTCGTGGGCCAGCGCCAGCGCAGCCGGGCGAAGCAACTTCGCCAGACGATGACGCGTGCTGAAACCCTGCTGTGGCGGTACCTGAAGGCCAACCGAATCGATGGCCTCGGCTTTCGCCGGCAGGTCCCCATCCGAAACTACGTCGCCGACTTCGTTTGCTTCATGCGGCCAAACTGATCGTCGAGCTCGACGGTGAGTCGCATGACTTCGACGAACGGCAGAGGGCCGATCAACGTCGCGACACGTTCTTCATGTCGGAAGGCTTTCAGGTTCTCCGGTTCAGCAATGAACAGGTGATGTCGAACCTCGAAGGCGTTGTGGAAACTATCCGGCAAGCAACTGCTTCCCGCGCAAGCGGCTTACCCCCCTCCCCCAACCCTCCCCCACAAGGGGGGAGGGAGCGGAAACGCCAACGCAAGAATTACTGAGAACACCAATAAGACCAGAGGCTCACAGCCATGAAATTCACCCTCTCCTGGCTGAAGGAACATCTCGACACCGACGAGTCCGTTGAAGCGCTCGCCGACAAGCTCACCATGATCGGGCTCGAGGTCGAGAACCTCGAGGACAAGGCGAAGGCGCTGGCGCCGTTCACCATCGCACGCGTGATCTCGGCCGAGCAGCATCCCAATGCGGATCGCCTGCGCGTCTGCATGGTCGACACCGGCGACGGCAAGGCGCCGGTGCAGGTCGTCTGCGGCGCGCCGAATGCGCGCGCCGGACTTGTCAGCGTGTTCTCGGCCCCCGGCACCTACATTCCCGGCAAGGACATCATCCTGAACGTCGGCACCATCCGCGGAGTCGAGAGCCGCGGCATGCTGTGCTCGGCGGCCGAGCTGCAAATCTCCGACGATCACGACGGCATCATGGAACTGCCCGCCGATGCGCCTGTAGGCGCTGCCTACGCGCAATGGGCCGGCCTCGGCGATCCCGTGCTGGAAATCAACCTGACGCCGAACCGGCAGGATTGCACCGGCGTGCACGGCATCGCCCGCGACCTCGCCGCCGCCGACATGGGCAAGTTCAAAGACCCCGCGATCAAGCCGATCAAGGGCGAATTCCCCTGCCCGGTGAAGGTGACCGTCGAGGACGCCACGCTGTGTCCGGGTTTTGCCTTGCGCCTGGTGCGTGGCGTCAAGAACGGCCCCTCGCCGGAATGGCTGCAAAAGCGCCTGACCTCGATCGGACTGCGGCCGATCAACGCGCTGGTCGATATCACCAACTTCATGACCTACGACCGCGCCCGGCCGCTGCATGTGTTCGACGCCGCGAAAGTGAAGGGCAATCTCACCGTGCGCCGCGCGCGCGACGGCGAGACGCTGCTGGCGCTGGACGGCCGCACCTACACGCTCGACAGCGGAGTTTGCGTGATCGCGGACGATCACGGCGTCGAATCGCTCGCCGGCATCATGGGCGGCGAGGCCTCCGGCTGCTCGGAAGCGACCACCGACGTGCTGATCGAATCGGCGCTGTGGAACGAGATCAACATCGCGCACACCGGCCGCAAGCTCGGCATCAATTCGGACGCGCGCTATCGCTTCGAGCGCGGCGTCGATCCGGCCTTCATGGTGCCGGGGCTCGAGATGGCGACCCGGCTGGTCATGGAGATGTGCGGCGGCACGCCGTCGGAAAACGTCGTCGTCGGCAAAGCCTTCGGCGACGATCGCGTGATCGATTTTCCGCTGACCGAAGTGAAGCGCCTCGCCGGGATCGACGTGCCGCTTCCGGAGATGAAACGCATCCTCAGCCATCTCGGCTTCATGATGGCCGGCCCCGGCCCGGTGGTGAAGGTCGCGGTGCCGTCCTGGCGGTCCGACGTGCACGGCAAGGCCGATATCGTCGAGGAGATCGTGCGCATTGTCGGCGTCGACAAGGTGCCGATGACGCCGTTCGAGCGTGGCGAGGAAGCCCGCAAGCCGGTCCTGACCGCGATGCAGCTGCGCACCCGCCGCGCCAGACGCGCGCTCGCGGCGCGCGGCATGGTCGAGGCGGTGACCTGGTCGTTCATTGCAAAGCCGCATGCCGAATTGTTCGGCGGCGGCGGAAGCGAACTCGCGCTCGCCAATCCTATTGCTTCGGATTTGTCCGACATGCGGCCGAGCCTGCTGCCGGGTCTGGTCGCGGCGGCACAGGCGAATTCCGATCGCGGCTTTCCGGATGTAGCGCTGTTCGAAGTCGGACAGGTGTTTCGAGGCGACAAGCCGCAGGATCAGCTGACCGCGGCATCGGGCGTCCGCCACGGCTTTGCATCCTCGAAGGGCCAGGGGCGGCACTGGTCCGGCTCGGCGATGGCCGACGCGGTCGACGCCAAGGCCGATGCGTTCGCGGTGCTGGCGGCCGCCGGCGCGCCGATGCAGGCGCTGCAGGTCGTGCCCGGCGGCCCGGACTGGCTGCATCCCGGACGTTCCGGCACCATCCAGATCGGTCCGCAAAACGTGCTCGGCTATTTCGGCGAGTTGCATCCGCGCGCGCTGGAAGCGCTTCGCGCCGACGGCCCGCTGATGGCGTTCGAGGTGATCCTCGATCGCATTCCCGCCGCCAAGCAGCGGCCGACCCGCGCCAAGCCGGTGCTCGAACTCTTCGCCGTTCCAGCCGGTGTCGCGCGACTTTGCGTTCATCGTCGATCGCAGCGTCAGAGCCGGCGATATCGTGCGCGCGGCGCAGGCGGTCGACAAGAAGCTGATATCAGACGTCACCGTGTTCGACGTCTACGAAGGCAAGGGCATCGAGGACGGCAAGAAATCGATCGCGATCGCCGTGACCATCCAGCCGCGCGAAAAAACCCTGACCGATCAGGAGATCGACGCGGTCGGCGCCAAGATCGTGGCCGAAGTGGCGAAGAAGACCGGCGGCGTGCTGCGCGGATGACGGCCGGGTCCGGCCTCATCCCGACCGATGTCAGCACAAACATCGCGATCGCCATCTGCGCGATTGCGTTCGTGTCGGGAACGGCGCGCGGATTTTCCGGTTTCGGCTCGGCGCTGATCTTCATGCCGCTGGCGAGCAGCCTGGCGGCGCCGCGCCTCGTCGCCGCGCTGCTGCTGATCATCGATTTCGTCGCAGCCGCGCCGCTGGTTCCGAATGCGTGGAAGCAGGCGGACCGCAGGGCGACCGCCGTGATGGTGGCCGGCGCCCTGGTCGGCGTTCCCATCGGAACCTGGTTCCTCAGCCGGCTCGATCCGGTGACGACGCGCTGGATCATCTCCGGTTTTGTCTGCGCGCTGTTGCTGCTGCTGCTGTCCGGCTGGCGTTATCGGGGGAAAGATCACCCGGCGCTTTCCATCGGCATCGGCGGATTGTCCGGCTTTTGCAGCGGACTGGCGCAGACCGGCGGGCCGCCGATCGTGGGCTACTGGCTCGGCCGGCCGATCGCCTCGGTGATCGCGCGCGCCAACATCCTGTTGTTTTTCGGCGCCTCGGATTTCTTTTCCGTCGTCAGCTATGCCCTGACCGGGCTGATCACCGCGGACGCCATTCGATTTTCGCTTCTGGTCGGCCCGGTCTATGGCATCGGCGTCTGGTTCGGCGCCCGGCTGTTCGGCCGTGCCAGCGAAAAACTGTTCCGCGCCATCTGCTACGCCCTGATCGCGGCGGCCGTGATTATCGGCCTACCGGCGCTTGACGGCGTGCTGCGCTGATAAATCGCGTCATTCCGGGGCGCGCGCGATCCGAACTCGGGTTTACCCGAGTTCGGCAATATGGTTGTCCAAGTCGGCAAAGCCGACTTGGGTGGCGAACCTCAGATGCGCAATTGCGCATCGGGGAATCTCGTGCCGATAACTTCTGAATTCCGGGTTCGCTCGTTTCACTCGCGCCCCGGAATGACGATCAGGCGGCGTTTTCCGCCATCACCAGATCGCAATAGGCATAACCGTCGCGTTCGACGCGCTCGCCGACAGTGACGGCAAGCGGCTGCGAAAAGATCGGCCCCGCCACCACGCAGGTATGAAACTCGCCGTTCTCGCCGCAAGGGTCGACGCCGTCGGGCAGATCGGCCAGCAATTGCAGATCGAATTTGCGCCCGGCAAATTCCGCCGGCAGTTTTTTCAGATCGACGGTGGCGAGATAGGCCTGCAGCCCGCTTTCGATCATCGCCTGCGCCAGCGGCAGGGTCGGCCGCTCCCACAGCGGAAACACCGGCGTGATGCCGGTGCCGGCGAGTTTTTGCTCGCGGTAGGCCCTGATATCGGCGAGGAACAGATCGCCGAAGATGATGTGGGTGATGCCTTCCCGCACCGCGCGCGCGACGGCTTCTCCCATGCGCGCTTCGTAGATCTCGTTCGGGCAGGGATAGGGGATCGGCACGATGCGCGGCGGCAATCCCGCGGCCTCGAGTTGCGCCTGCAAAATCTCCTGCCGCACGCCGTGGATCGACACCCGGTCGAACGTCTCGGTCACCGTCGTCAACGCGCCGACCACATCGAACTCGCCGGCGCGCCTGACCTCATGCAGCGCGAACGCGCTGTCCTTGCCGCTCGACCACGAGATCAGCGCCTTCGGCCGCAGCGCGTTCAATTGATCGGCGCTCCCGGAAGCCTGGCAGGCGTCACGTGGCGCTGGCGCTTCGGCACCCGCGCCGGCGCCGCCACCGGTTCGGTATCCCTGAGCGCGCCGATCCTGCGCAGCGCCGCCTCCGCCGCGCGCTCGCCGCTTTCCCAGGCGCCGTCGACCGTTCCCCACAGGGTCTCGTGGGTCGCCTCGCCCGCGAGGAACATGCAGCCGATCGGCTCGGTCAGGATCTTTCGCGACGGCTGCCCGCCCGGCGCGGCCGCCGACATCGCGCCAAGCGCGAACGGCGCTGCATTCCACCGGGTCGCGCTCGATTTCTTGACCGCGGAAGCGGCCTCGCTGCCGAACAGTTTTGTCAGCCATTCCATGGCGAAGGCCACCATCGCCGTCTCGCCCTGCGCCGAGAGATCGCGGCCGAACGAGCCTGCGACATCGATCGAGCACAGCGACGATCCCCCGATATTCGCCAACAGCAGCGCCGTCCGCGTCGAATTGCTCTGCTCGATGATGATGTCGTCGCGGGCGAGTCCCAGCGGATTGCCCGGCAATTGCAGGGCGATGCGATCGTAGCTGCCGAGGCTCAGTCTCGCCGCGGCATCGAGCTGGCGCTTCGGGATATCAGGCGTGAATTTGATATTGCCCGCGGTCAGCACATTGCTCGACACCGTGATGACGGCGGCGCGCGCGGCGATCTTGCCCGCCGGCGTCTCCACCGTGACATCGCGGCCGCTCCAGGAGATGCGGCTTGCGGGCGTCGACAGCGAAATCGGGATCTGCTCGCCGAGCTTCGCGATCAGCGTGCCCAGACCCTGGCGGCAGGCGATCGCGGCGTTGCGCTCCTGCGCGCGGGCCTTGTCGATCGCCGAGACGTCCTTCAGGTCCTTGCCGGTGGCATTGGCGCCGAGCACGAATTCCGCCGTGCCGGCCCAGTCGCCGAGGTCCTTCGGCAGCACCGAGGCGCAGGAGACGTCGGCCTTGCCGCGCGAGGCCTCGTCGATGGCGCGGTTGGCGCGCACCAGTGCTGCCAGAAATTCCTCGGTTTCCCCGGCCCGCGCGTTGCGGCGGCCGATGCGGATTTTCTGGCCCAGCGGCGCCGGCGAAACGTCGAACCCGGCGTTGCGGGCGAGCCTGATCATCGGATTGGTGTCGGGATTGTGCATCCAGCGCGCGCCGCGATCGAACGGCACGTCGAATGTCGAGATGTCGGTGAGGCAGCGGCCGCCGATCTGGCTCGCCGCTTCCACCACGATGACCTTGCGGTTCGCCGCCATGATGCGCCGCGCCGCGGCGATGCCGGCGGCGCCCGCGCCGATCACGACAATATCGGCCTCGCGCGGCAGGGGCGCCCCACAGGCGCGCGCGCCGAGCGCCGGCGCCGCAAAGCCCGCGGACGCCGACAGAAAGTCGCGGCGCGTCATTGTCATGTCATGGTTTCCGGAATTTGAAAAACACGGGAACTTTTAGCGAACTTGCCGCATCCGAGCGAGGCCGGCAACCATCATGGTGAATCAATCATGATTGATCGAGCCAAGGCATGAACTAAATTGCAACGGCTTTCGACCATGATAAGGAAACGAAAAAAGCGGCCGGAAAGGCCGCTGGGGGGAAGATATTATGGGCGTCGTGCTCGATACCGTCGGCAAGCTGATCGCGAGCTACCTTCAGAAGGAGGTGCCCGGCTATGAGCCGTTCACGCCGAGCGATCCCGAGCATCTGCGCGGCGTCATCGAGCAGGGCGACGTCCTGCTGGTCGAGGGCAACAACCGGGTTTCCGGCATCATCAAATATCTGACGCAGTCCACCTGGTCGCATGCCGCGCTTTATGTCGGCCCGATCGACGGCGCGGAAGAGCCCGACGGCGAGCCGCATGTCCTGATCGAGGCCAATATCGGCGAGGGCGTGACCTCGGCGCCGCTGTCGAAATATTTTCCCTATCACACCCGCCTGTGCCGCCCGGTCGGCCTGTCGTTCGAGGACCGCAACACGGTGTGCCGCTACGCCATCAACCGGATCGGCTTCGGCTACGACACCAAGAACATCCTCGATCTGATGCGCTATCTGTTCCCGCTGCCGATCCCGCAGCGCTGGCGCCGGCGGATGATCGCGTTCGGCTCCGGCGATCCCACCAAGATCATCTGCTCGGCGCTGATCGCGCAGGCGTTCGACGCCGTGCGCTACCCGATACTGCCCAAGATCACGCGCGCCGGATCAAGGCAGGCCCGGCGCGAAATCCTGCACATCCGCGATTCCTCGCTCTACATGCCGCGCGATTTCGACATCTCGCCCTATTTCGAAATCGTCAAACCCACCATCGTGCACGGCTTCGACTACACGGCCCTGCACTGGGCCGACAAGCAGAAGCCGCTCCGGGAGGTAGCGGGCGAATTCGGACCGTTTCCAGAGAGCGATCGAGTTCGCCGCCGCTTGTTCCTGAAGAGATTGACGAAGAGACGCCGCTTCCGGCTGGAGAAGTGACCCTGGCCGCGGAGGCGCCGGCGCTGGTCGAGCGCATCACCGTGTCGGAGCATTTCATGGTCGTCGAACATGTTCCGGAGCGCCGCGCCCGGCCGCGTGCGCGGACGCCGGCGTTCGCGGCTTAGCAGGTCAATCAGCTTCGCCTGCACCGGCCTCGTCAGTTCGGCCGCGCGCTGCCTTCATACATGAACGTCATCGGCCGCGGCCCGGGAATATAGCCGGTCTCGATCCGGTCGACGCGGAAGCCTGCATCTTCGATCATCGAGCGGATCGGGCGGTTGAGGTGGCAGCCGCCGCTGATACAGCGCCAGGCCGGCGTCAGCCGATCCTGCCAGCGCCGCACGCCCTCGTCGGGCGAAAGGCCGTGCTCGACGAACAGCAGCCTGCCGCCCGGCCGCAACACGCGCCGCATCTCGGCGAGCGCGGTGGCGGCGTGCGGGATCGAGCACATGGTCCAGGTCGTGACGATGGTATCGACGCAATGATCGTCGAGCGGAATGGCCTCGGCGGAAGCCTCGAGGAAGCTGACCGGCATGCCGGCCCCGCGTGACGCGCTTCGCGCCATGGTCACGAGCCGCGGCGCCGGTTCGAGCGCCAGCACCTCCCGCACCGGCGGCCGATAGAACGGCAGGTTCAATCCCGAGCCGACGCCGATCTCGAGCACCCTGCCCTCCGCCGCGCCGATCACGCGTTCGCGAAAAGGCACGAGCAGCTTGTTGCGCATCGCGAGATCGCAAAGTCTCGGCAGGATGATGTCGCTGTAAAAGCCCATCGCGCACTCCAGGTTGTTCGTGCCAAATATGGGCACGGAATCATTGCGGCGCCATGGTTGACCTCATTCGGCGGCTTCCGGAATCGCTTGAGGCCGCTCGATCGGCGATCCGAAACCCTTCACCAGTCCATAGATCGCGGGAATCACGATCAGCGTCAGCAAGGTCGACGAGATCATGCCGCCGATCATCGGCACCGCGATCCGCTGCATGATCTCGGAACCGGTGCCGGTGCTCCACATGATCGGCAACAGGCCCGCCATGATGGCGACCACCGTCATCATCTTCGGGCGCACCCGCTCGACCGCGCCTTCCATGATGGCGTCGTAGAGATCGCGCCGGGTCAACGCGCGGCCTTCGGCCTCGCATCTCGCCTTGGTCTGCGCCAGCGCATGGTTGAGATAGATCAGCATCACCACGCCGGTTTCGGCGGCGACGCCGGCGAGCGCGATGAAGCCGACGACCACGGCCACCGACAGATTGAAGCCGAGCCACCACATCAGCCAGATCCCGCCGACCAGCGCGAAGGGCAGCGAGAGCATCACGATCATCGTGTCGGTGAACGAGCGGAAGTTGAGATAGAGCAGCAGAAAGATGATCGCGAGCGTGACCGGCACCACGATCTTCAAGCCGCGCCGCCGCGCGTTCGAGATATTCGTACTGTCCGCTCCAGACGACGTAGGAGCCGGCCGGGAACTGGATGCTCGCCTTCACCGCCTCTTGCGCGTCGGCGACATAGCCGCCGAGATCGCGATCCCGGATGTCGACATAGATGTAGACGGCGAGCTGCCCGTTCTCGGTGCGGATCGAGGTCGGGCCGCGCGACGGCGCGACTTTTGCCACCTCTCCCAGCGGCACCACCCCGCCGTTCGGCATCGGCACCAGAACGTCGCTGGCGATGGCCTGCGCATTGCTCCGGAGATCGCGGGGATAGCGCATGTTGACGCCAAAGCGCTGGCGGCCCTCCACGGTGGTGGTCACGGTCTGGCCGCCGAGCGCGGTGGCGATGACGTCCTGGACGTCCTGAACCATGATGCCGTAGCGCGCCAGCGCCGCGCGGTCCGGCGTCACGTCGAGGTAATAGCCGCCGAGCGCGCGCTCGGCATAGGCCGACGCGGTTCCCGGCACGGCTTTCAGAACCTGCTCGATCTGCTTTGCCAGTCTGTCGATCTCGACCAGGTCGGTGCCGATCACCTTGACCCCGACCGGCGTGCGGATGCCGGTCGACAGCATGTCGATGCGCGACTTGATCGGCATGGTCCAGGCGTTGGAAACGCCCGGAAATTGCAGTGCGCGGTCCATCTCGGCGGTCAGGCTTTCGATCGTCACCCCCGGCCGCCATTCCTGCTTCGGCTTCAGGTTGATGATGGTCTCGAACATCTCCGAAGGCGCCGGATCGGTGGCGGTGGAGGCGCGGCCGGCCTTGCCGTAGACGGAGGCGACCTCCTGAAACGACCGGATGATCTTGTCCTGCGTCTGCAACAGTTCCGCCGCCTTGGTCACGGAAATGCCGGGCAATGTCGTCGGCATATAGAGCAGCGTGCCTTCGTTGAGGCTCGGCATGAACTCGGTGCCCAATTGCCGCGCCGGCCAGATCGTGACCGCGAGAATGGCCAGTGAGGCGAGGATCACCAGCACCTTGGCGCGCATCACGCCGGCGATGACCGGCCGATAGATCCAGATCAGGAAGCGGTTGATCGGATTCTTGTGCTCCGGAACGATCCGGCCGCGGACGCAGACCACCATCAGCGCCGGCACCAGCGTGACCGACAACAACGCCGCCGCCGCCATCGAAAACGTCTTGGTGAAGGCGAGCGGGCTGAACAGCCGCCCCTCCTGCGATTCCAGCGTGAAGATCGGCATGAAGGAGACGGTGATGATCAGCAGGCTGAAGAACAGCGCCGGCCCGACCTCGGAAGCCGCCTCGATCAGGACCGCGACCCGCGAGCTGTCCCGGTTCGGCCCGCTCGAGGTGCTTGTGGGCGTTTTCGATCATGACGATGGCCGCGTCGATCATGGCGCCGATGGCAATCGCGATGCCGCCGAGGCTCATGATGTTGGCCCCCAGCCCCAGCAGTTTCATGGTCCCGAACGCCATCAATATGCCGACCGGCAGCATGACGATCGCCACCAGCGCGCTGCGGAAATGCAAGCAGGAAGACGATGCAGACCAGCGCCACGATCACGCTTTCCTCGAGCAGCGTGCGCTTGAGGGTCTCGATCGCCGCATTGATCAGATTGGAGCGGTCGTAGACCGCGACGATCTCGACCGAGCCCGGCAGGCTGCTGGCGATTTCCTTGAAGCGCTTTTTGACGTTCTCGATCACGTCGAGCGCATTGACGCCGAAGCGTTGCAGCACGATGCCGCTGGCCACCTCGCCTTCGCCGTTCAGTTCGGTAATGCCGCGCCGCTCGTCCGGGCCGAGCTCGACGCGCGCGACGTCGCGCAGCAGCACCGGCGTGCCGTTGCTGGTCTTCAGCACGATGTTGCCGAGGTCGTTGATGCCTTTCAGGTAGCCCTTGCCGCGGATGACATATTCGAACTCGGAGAGTTCGACGGTGCGGCCGCCGACATCGGCGTTGCTGGCGCGGATCGCATCGCGCATCTTCTGCATGGTGATGCCGAGATCGCGCATCCGCTGCGGATCGAGGATGACGTTGTACTGACGGACGAAGCCGCCGACGCTGGCGACCTCGGCCACGCCTTCCGCCTTGGCGAGCGCGAATTTCAGGTTCCAGTCCTGAATGGTGCGCGTGTCCGAGAGGTTCAACTCCTTGGACATCACGGCGTATTGGTAGACCCAGCCGACGCCGGTGGCGTCCGGGCCCATCGTCGGCGTCACGCCCGCCGGCAGCCGGGACGCCGCGCCGTTGAGGAATTCCAGCACCCGCGAGCGGGCCCAGTAGATGTCGGTGCCGTCCTCGAAGATGACGTAGACGAACGACACGCCGAAGAAGGAAAACCCGCGCACCACCTTCGATCGCGGCACCGTCAACATCGCCGTCGTCAAGGGATAGGTGACCTGATCCTCGATCACCTGCGGCGCCTGGCCCGGATATTCGGTGTAGACGATCACCTGGGTATCGGAGAGATCCGGGATGGCGTCGAGCGGCAGATGCGACAGCGCATAGATGCCGGCCGCCGCCGCGAAGCCGGCGCCGAAGAACACCAGCAGCAGGTTGCGCGCCGACCAGGCGATGAGGCGGGCGATCATGGCTGGGCTCCCGCGTCCGAGAAGCCCTTCAGCGCCGCCTTCAGATTGCTTTCGGCGTCGATCAGGAAGTTGGCCGCGACGACGACCGGCTCGCCTTCGGCGACACCCTCGCGCACCTCGACATAGCCGCCGCCGCGATGGCCGAGTTTCACGTCGCGCGGTTCGAACCGCCCTTGTCCCTTCTCGACGAACACCGCCTGCCGGCTGCCGGTGTCCAGCACGGCGCTCTCGGGAACGGCGAGCACCGGCTGCGGGCTGCCGGTGTCGATCTCCGCATCGACGATACATATCCGGAAGCAGGGCAAAATCCGGATTGGACAATTCGATCCGGATGCGCGCGGTCCGGGTGTCCTTGTTCACCTGCGGATAGATCACGCTGACCTTGCCCGTGAATTCGCGGCCCGGATAACTTCGCGCCCGCACGATGACGGGCTGACCGACGCGAAAGCGCGCCGAGGTCGCGCTCCGCAACGTCGATCAGCGCCCAGACCACGGAGGTGTCCGCCACCCGGAACAGCACGTCGCCGGGCTGCGCGCGCATCCCCTCGATGGCGTTGCGCTCGAGAACGACGCCGTCGCGCGGCGCCGACCATTCGATCGCGATCGGGACGTTGCCGCTCTTTTCCATGGCGGCGATCACGGCGTCGGGAACGTCGAGGTTCATCAGCCGCTGCCGCGAGCCGCGCCCATAGGCGCACGCTGCCGCCTGTCGTCTTGGAGTTGATGGTGGCGATGTATTCGGCGGCCGCCGAGGAAATCAGCGGGCTGTAGATTTCCATCAACGGCTGGCCCTTTGTCACCCGGGTGCCCGTGGTGACGTTGGTGACTTTCTGAACCCAGCTCTCCGATCGCATCGAGATGACGGACACCCGGCGCTCATCGAGCTGGATGGTGCCGGGCGCCCGGATCGCCGTGCGGATGACGCGCGGCGCGGCCGGCTCCGACTTGACGCCGGTGCGCTGTATTTTTCCCGGCGACAGTTTTATCGAGCCGTCGTCGACATCCTCGCCCTCATAGACCGGGATGTAGTCCATCCCCATCGAATCCTTCTTCGGGGTCGGCGAGGTGTCGGGCAGCCCCATCGGGTTGCGGTAGAATTTTATCTTGCGGTCCGTCGCCACCGCCGTCGCGGGAGCGGCGGCCGGTTCGTCTTCGAAGCTGAGATCGGCGCTGGCCGGCACGGCGCGATAGTCGCGTCCGTCAGGCGTCTTTTTCGGCGTCAGCGAGTAGAGCGGACGCCCGTCCGGATCCTGATAATAGATCGGCTCGTCGCCCGTCTGCGCCGCCGCCGGCGAAACCAGCGCCACGTCCGCTGCGCCGGTCGAATGAAGGTGCCCGCGGACACCGATGAAACCGCCGCCCGCCGCCGCTATCACAGCGGCGACGGCGACGCCCGCGAGGATGGCGCGTTTCATTTTTGCGCCGTGATGACGAGCTTGCTTTCGACCGTGCCGGTCTCGCCCTGCACCTTGGCGCCGAGCGAGAGCAGCCATTTGCCTTCCATCCCGAAGGCCGCCTTGAAGCGGTAGCTGCCCGGCTCTCCGCCCGGCTCCCGCGCGATCTTGGTGGCCATCTCCGGCATGCCTTCCGGCGCCATGTCGAGACGGGTGGCAAAGATCACGGCGTCGGGCACCGGCTTTCCGGTCTTCTTGTTGACGAGCTGGACCGTGACGATCTTGTCCTTGCCGACGGCGACCGTCGGCTCGACCAGCTTGAATTCATAGTCCTTGATGTCGGCCAGCGCGATGCCGGCCGAACCGATCACGGCGATGCCGATGAGCGCGGCCTGAAGGGCGCGCGAGAGTTTGAACGTCTTCATGTCAAAAATCCTCTTGATGTCATGGTCCTGCCGCAAGGCGGCATGCGTCGATCCCGCGCGATTTTTGTCGCGCGGCAGCAAACGGCGCCGTGGCGCCGTTCAGACCAGACTTCGAGGCGGATGTTCGGGAGGCGGGTGGCCGAGGCCATCGGGCCGGGCATCGTTGCGCTGGAGCGCAATTCTGTCGGAGAGCAATCGGAAATGGATGAGAGATGCTTGCCGACACGCCGGCGAAGCACATGGACCCGCAGGCCGCCATGAAGACGCATTTGTCGCAATCGACCGGCACCGGGGCCTTCGACGGACAGCACGGCATGTCGTCTGCCATCTCGTCCATCGTGGCCGACGCCGACATGTCCTCCGCCATCGCCTGGCATCGAGGCGTGGGAAAGCGTCTCCGCCATGACCGGCCGGGAAACCGGAGCCAACGCAAGGCCCGCGATCATCAGGACCGCGAGCAGCCGGCGTATGGCGAAGTGGCGTTTCACGGGCCCAGGTTCTCATAAAATGGCGGCTGAGGAAAGCTCGCCACAATCCTATAGAATTCTATCCGGCCGGTATTGATCGGTATCAAACTGCCTTCAAGCCTTTCAGGCCAGCCTATCGGTCAGATCGACCGATCACGGCCATCAGTTCCGCGATCTTTTCGCGCTGATCGGCCTTGTTGCCGCTGGTGATCGCGTGCTCGACGCAATGCGCCACGTGATCCCTGAGCACTTCCTCCTCGACGCGCCGGAGCGCGGCCCGGACCGCCGAGATCTGGGTGACGATATCGATGCAATAGCGGTCCTCGTCGACCATTTTGGACAGGCCGCGGACCTGGCCCTCGATCCGGCTCAGGCGTTTTTGACAGGATGCCTTGATGTCTTTGCGCATGGGGTCTATATACCCCTACCGGGTATGGGTTGCAAGCGGGCCGGTGGAGAACGCGATGACCAACGAAGAAAAAACCAATCCTGGCGGTATTTCAGAGGGTTCCGGCTGCTGCTGCGCGTCGAAGGCGACGGCCGCTCCGTCCACGGAGACGGCAAAGGCGGGCTGTTGCGGCGGAGGTCACGATCGCTCCCACCACGGCCATGGCGACCATCCTGCCGGCGGCGACGCGAAGCGTGCGCGACCCCGTCTGCGGAATGTCGGTCGATCCCGCGACCAGCAAGCACCGGTTCGACCATCGCGGCGAAACCTATCATTTCTGCTCGGCCGGCTGCCGGACCAAATTCGCCGCCGATCCGCAAGCCTATCTCGACAAGAGCAAGCCGAAAGCCGCCATGCCGGAGGGCGCGGCCTGTGGCTGCTCGTCCATGGCTCCTGCCGAACCGTCCGCGAAGACGGGGTGCTGCGGAGGTCACGATCACTCCCGCCACGGCCATGGCGACCATCATGCCGGCGGTGACGCGAAGGTGCGCGATCCCGTCTGCGGAATGTCCGTCGATCCCGCGACCAGCAAGCACCGGTTCGACCATCGCGGCGAAACCTATCATTTCTGCTCGGCCGGCTGCCGGACCAAGTTTGCCGCGACCCGCAAGCCTATCTCGACAAGAGCAAGCCGAAAGCCGCCGCGCCGGAAGGCGCGATCTATACCTGCCCGATGCATCCGCAGATCCGCCAGGTCGGTCCCGGCAGCTGCCCGATTTGCGGCATGGCGCTGGAGCCCGAGGTGGCGAGCCTGGATACGCCGCCCAATCCCGAACTCGCCGACATGACGCGGCGCTTCTGGATCGGCCTCGTGCTGTCGCTGCCTGCGGTCGTCCTCGAAATGGGCGGTCACCTGGTCGGCGGCCATGGCTGGGTCGAGCAGAACCTGTCGAACTGGATCCAGCTGGTGTTCGCCACCCCTGTTGTGCTCTGGGCCGGCTGGCCGTTCTTCGTGCGCGGATGGCAGTCGCTGCTCACGCGCAATCTCAACATGTTCACGCTGATCGCGATGGGCACGGGCGTCGCCTACGTCTACAGCCTCATCGGAACCGTCGCGCCGGAGAGCTTCCCGGCAACCTTCCGCGGGCATGGCGGCGCGGTCGCGGTTTACTTCGAAGCCGCCGCGGTCATCACGGTTCTCGTCCTGCTGGGACAGGTGCTCGAGCTGCGCGCGCGCGAAGCGACATCGGGCGCGATCAAGGCCCTTTTGCAACTGGCGCCCAAAACCGCGCGCCGCATCGGCGATGATGGCGCCGACCACGAGGTCGAGATCGACAGCCTGGTTGTCGGCGACAGATTGCGCGTCCGGCCGGGAGAAAAGGTGCCGGTGGACGGCGTCATCCTTGAGGGCCGCTCCTCCCTCGATGAATCCCTGGTGACCGGCGAATCCATGCCCGTCACCAAGGAGGCCGGCGGCAAGGTGATCGCGGGCACGCTCAATCAATCCGGTAGTTTCGTGATGCGCGCCGAGAAGGTCGGGCGCGACACCCTGCTTTCCCAGATCGTCAAGATGGTCGCGGAGGCGCAGCGTTCGCGCGCGCCGATCCAGCGGCTGGCCGATCAGGTCGCCGGCTGGTTCGTGCCGACCGTGATCGTCGTTGCGGTCATCGCTTTTGGCGCCTGGGCTTGGTTTGGGCCGGAACCCCGGATGGCGTTCGGGCTGGTCGCGGCCGTCAGCGTGCTGATCATCGCCTGTCCCTGCGCGCTCGGTCTTGCCACCCCGATGTCGATCATGGTCGGCGTCGGGCGCGGCGCGCAGGCCGGCGTGCTGATCAAGAACGCCGAAGCGCTGGAGCGCATGGAAAAGATCGACACGCTGGTGGTCGACAAGACGGGGACGCTGACCGAAGGCAAGCCGAAGGTCGTCGCCATCGTTGCCGCGGCAGGATTTCAGGAGAGCGAGATTCTGCGGCTCGCGGCCAGCGTCGAGCGCGCCAGCGAACATCCGCTCGCCGACGCGATCGTGCGGACCGCCAAGGAACGCAATCTCGATTTGGGCCAGGTGGAAGAGTTCGAACTCGCCGACCGGCAAGGGCGCGACCGGCAAGGTCGATGGCAAGACCATTCTCCTGGGCAACTCGAACTTCCTGACGTCTCTCGGCATCGAAACCCAGTCGCTGAACGAGCAAGGCGAACGCCTGCGCGGCGAAGGCGCCACCGTCATCAACATGGCGATCGACGGCAAGCTCGCCGGGCTGTTTGCGATTGCCGATCCGGTCAAGGCGTCGACGCCGGACGCGTTGAAGGCGCTGGCGGCGGAAGGCGTCAAGGTCATCATGCTGACCGGAGACAACCGGACCACGGCCAACGCCGTCGCGCGAAAACTCGGGATATCAGATGTCGAGGCGGAGGTGCTTCCGGATCAGAAGAGCGCCGTGGTCGCCAGGCTGCAGAAGGCCGGGCGGATCGTCGCCATGGCAGGCGACGGCGTCAACGACGCCCCGGCGCTTGCCGCCGCCGAAGTCGGCATCGCCATGGGAACCGGCACCGATGTCGCGATGGAAAGCGCCGGCATCACGCTCCTGAAAGGCGATCTCGGCGGCATCGTTCGCGCACGCCGGCTGTCGCAGGCCACCATGAGCAACATCCGGCAGAATCTGTTCTTCGCGTTCATCTATAACGCCGCCGGCATCCCGATTGCCGCGGGTATCCTCTATCCCAGTTTCGGTATCCTGCTCTCGCCGATCATTGCCGCCGCCGCCATGGCGCTTTCTTCGGTAAGTGTCGTCGGCAATGCCTTGCGACTGCGCGTGACGCGTTTGTGATTCAACCGACGGAGGCCTCGCCATGAAGCTGGGATCGACACCGCGATGGATCTGGATTGCCGTTGCCGTGATGGCCATAGCGGCTGTCGAGTATCTGATGAGACCTCAAATCCCGCACTAGCTAGTGGCCCTGTTTTGAAATTGCGGGCGGCCGCATTTCCGGACCTCCGCTGCCATAAACCCGATCGAACACCTGCTCCAACGCATCGTCCCGCCTCACGCGGGCCTCGGTCAGTCTCTCGCCTATCGCATCGAACAGTGCCGCTTCGGATCTCTTGAGAGGAGCGTCGTCGGGCACGGCATGCCGATCCCTCCTGATCGTCGAGGCAAGGGCGGCCACGAAGGGCATGGCGGGGTTGAATGACGAGCCAAACATCTGACGGGTCGTTCGCATCGGGTGCAGCCATTCCATGAACGTGGCCGCGTACGGATTCGTCGCGGACTGGACCCATTTCGAAAGCGTGGCGGTGTACAGGCTGTCCAGTTGCTCCGAGAGTTTCCGGACGCGTTCGAAGGCCGGCCGGTCGACCGGGGATCGTATGTCTTCCACGCCCCGTTCTTCGAACCGGACCTTGTAGGCGCCTTTCCGGCAATCGGGATCACCGGTGGGGTTGTCGATCTTCATTTCGTAAAGACCCGGCGGCAGCGCGTCGATATCCGGCAGGCTGTCGAGGATGGCCCGATGCTCCAATTTCGCCACCGATGCGGAGACAAAAATTCCGAGATGCCCGACGTGGTTATTGAGGAGATAGACAATCCGCTGGCCCGCCCGCTTCAAGTCCTCGGTGTCTTTGTAGACAACCGGAATCCAGCCCATCGCCTGATGGGGCGGCGTGATGTTGTCGCCGTAGGAGGCAAAGATGACGATCGGATTGCGAATTCGGCGCAGATCGGCAAAGCACCCCTTGCAGATGCGAAGCGTGCCTTGTTCCAGCCGATTGCCGACGAACAGATTCTCGACGATGGCAAGAATCTCCTCACGGCTGAGGAAGTAGAAACTGCCCCACCAGCGCTCGAACCCGAGAAAGCGCTCGCGCTCGCTGTCGACATGCAAGAACAGGTTGGCGTATTTCTCCCAGACCGCTTCCGGCCTCAGTCCCTCGAAATTCTGCACAAGCCAGGCGCCGTCGAAGCGCCCGTTTCCGAGATCTGCCGCGAGGTGGGCCGGCCATGCTCCACCGAACAGGCCGCCGGAGATACGCATCGGGTTCACGCCGGGATCGCCAGACCAGTAGGACAATGGCGACCCGTTCAGGACAATCGGGCCGGCCAGACCTTCGCAATCGGCGGCAAGCAGAGTGACCGCCCATCCCGCCTGACAGTTCCCGTAAAGGACCGGCGGTGTGCCGGAATGGCGGCTTGCCACCTCCTCGACGAACCGGCGCAAGGCGTGGAGCACATCGGCGATGGTCTGGCCTGGACAGGGCTCTGGAAAGAAGGCGATGAAGTAGACGGGATACCCCTCATGCAAGGCGATGCCGACTTCCGAACTCCCGCTTGAAGCCGCCGATGCCCGGGCCATGACCAGCACGCGGATCGACAATGATGACCGGGGGCTTGGACGGGTCGAGACAATCCTCAATGCAATCGTCGCCAAGGCGGGTGATGCGGAGCAGCGCATAGTTGGCCGGCTTTTCGAACCTGCGAGCGTCCAGAATGAGCTCGTAGTCGAAATCAAGCAGCGGCGGCTTGCCCGCGCGCTCGTGGGCCAGCAAATCATCGGCCCTTTGACGCAGCGTGTCGATGAAGAGAATCCAGCGCTCCCAGACGTCCCGCTGATAGGCCAGGACATCGGATAATTGCAAAGGCGCCGAAGCGACGGACGCCGGATCAGGAGCAGGCGCGGCAGCTTGCCTTTCGGGCTTGATCCCTGGCTCCGGTTGCTGCGTTGATGGCGGCGATAACGCAGTCGCGGTGTACTTTTCTCCCCTCCTGGCAACGGCGAGTTTCATCCCCTCAGCCATTGCCATATCCCTTCTGTGCAGGACCACCGAACAGACGCGACAAATGCGGGATGAATCCCGGCACACTCGCCATGTATCTGCGGTAATCGTCGCCGAACGATGCGAGCGCCTCGCGCTCTTCATTCCACGCCAGCTTGACGTACATTACGACGAGCACCGGAAACATCGCGAGCGTCAGGAGCGTGGGCCACTGCAAGAGAAAGCCGAACATCACGAGAATGAAGCCGACATATTGCGGATGGCGCACATAGCTGTAAGGCCCCGTCGTCGCCAGGCTGCCATGCTGCTGCGCGTCGTAAAGGACCTTCCAGGCTGCGGAGATCAGGATGAACCCGATGCTGATGAATGCAAAGCTCAGAATATGAAAAGGCCCGAGATGCGGATGGGTCTTCCAGCCGAACATCATTTCCAGCAGATGGCCGGCGTCATGGGAAAGCCAGTCGACGTTCGGATAGTGGCTTTGCAGCCAGCCTGAAAGAAAATAGATGGTAAGCGGGAAGCCGTACATTTCCGCGAACAACGCCACGAGAAACGCGCTGAACGCGCTGAACGATCGCCAGTCACGCTTTGTCTGAGGCTTGAAGAAGCTATAGGCGAAGAAGATAAAAACGACCGAATTGACGAGTCACGAGGCTCCACAAGCCATAAGCGGGCGAGTCGTTCATGGCGTCTTCCTTTCATCGCTTTGCCGACCATGTCCTCCGTGACCTCCATGTCCATGATGCATGAAGACATGCATGAGGGGGCAGGCGAGGAGCGGCAGCCAGATGAGGAGGCCAAGGACATGCGCCCGGTGTTCGGTAAACAGGAGCGCGCCGGCGATCACAGCGAATCCGATGAATACAAGTCCGGCTCGTGAGGTCAGAAAGCTGCCTTGCGCCGCTTCGTCTTCGCCATGCGAATGATCGTGCATCGACATCGATATGCTCCCATTCGACGAAGCCCGCTCCGGGAACTCATCTTCCGTACGGACGCGCGCTGCGCATCCCTACGGAAGAATTCCTGTCCGGTCTGCGCCACGGGGGAGGCACGCAGACTCACTCAGTTGGAACCGGAATGCGGCACGACCGTCTGCGGGCCGCCGCTGTAACGGTGCGACGTCACGGCTTTCGGCACCATCGCGAAGGCTTCGCTCGCGTTTGTCGTCTGTCGGGCCGCGTGGGGAACACTCGATTTGGGTCCGCCCTGGTACACATGCTGGTCAATGCGGAGCCCATCCTGCGCCATGGCGGGCGCTGTCAGGAACGGCGCGACGAGCGCTGACTGCGAGGATGAATTTCATGGTCATGATTCTTCTCCGGCGTTTGATCGAAAGCGCTTGATCTGCGCTCTCATTGATAAGTTCGGAGCAGACCGCCGGCCGGTTACAGCTCACGGCGATCTTTCGCGGCAATCACGGATTGGTTACCAGCGCAGCAGCTTCGGCCCGAGCTTCCAGCCGGCAAAGGTGCACAAGGCGATCGTGCCGCCATACCACAGCGCAAAAAAGGGCACCGAGTCATCGGCGCAATGAAGCGCGTAACCGGTGGCACTGAGGCAGCCCGCGACAAGGCCGACGAACGCGCCGGTGCGCGAGAGGTTGGTCGGCGCCATCTGGCGTACCGTCCAGACGAGCACGGAAAACGGCACGATGGCGATGAGCGGGATCGATATCACGCACTCAAGCCATTCGTCGCCAAAAATCTTTCCGTTCCAATGCGAACCCGGCGCGAATTGAAGGCTGACTGCGACAAGGAGCATGACGGCGATAAATGGCAGCGCAACCAGCGCGGCCGAAAATCTTCGCTCCCCGCCCGGACGCGCAAGTCTGATCAGGTAGATTGAAGCGGGAACGAGGATGACGAGGGTGAGAGCCATCTTCAGCAGTGGGGGAACAAAGCTTTCCACCGTTGTCAGGTCCGTCCGAGGACCGAACAGAAAGTAGACGGTAGCCACCGCCACCGCGGCGCCCGCCGCGACCGCCATGCCGACGTTGCGAGCGATCCGCCGATGGTCGACAGGCTCGACATTGGTGCTGAGCATGGAGATCAGGTCTTCCGTCTTCATCAGCGCTTCTCCCGGGCAATCGAGGCGGTCAAGGCCTTCAGCCCCCGATGCACGTTGACCTTCACGGCCGATTCCGACATGCCGCACTGGCTTGCCGCCTCGGCCACGCTCAAACCGTCCAGTTTCACGGCCTGGATGGCCCGCCGCATCTTGTCCGGCAGCTCGCTCAATAGCCTCGTAAGGTCGTTGGCGCTTTCGGTGCCGACATAATCGTCCTGCGCCATGATTTCTTCAGCGTCCTCAAGGGGTAAGTCCGTCATCGACGCGCGCGTCCGGCGCAGATGATCGATGAGCTTGTAGCGCGCGATGGCGTACACCCACGGTGTCAGCGCCTCGGCCGGATCGTAGGTGTGACGCCGCGTGTGGATCGCCATCAGCGCCTCCTGCATCAAATCTTCTGCCTCCGTGGCGCTGCGCCCGATGCGCGCCAGTCTGGTCTTGTAGTAGGCACGCAGGCTGGCACTCAGCTGATTAAGCAACGTACGATGCGCATGGGCGTCGCCGGCGAGGCTCGCCCTCATCAACGCCCTGAGCTCGGCCTCGTTCGCTGCCATGGTCTCTGTCTTGTTTATTCGTAAGCGGGCCGATTTTGGTTACAACTGGAATCCCAAGCCCGGCCCGAGACGACAGGCACGCATCCAGCGTGGGCCTTGGCATCCCGCTTTGCCCACTATGCGCTCTCAATCAGACGCCGGTCTGAGCCGCATCACATCATGCAACCCATGCCCGTCAGCAATTCGTCTGCCTTCTTCTTCTGTTCGTCACTCAGTGCCGCGTAGAGCTTCTCAAGCGCCGGTTTGATTTCCTTGAGCGCCGCGAGCCGGCTGTCCATTGCGGCAATTCGCGCATCAAGGCGATCGGCCGGCGTCTTGGCTTCGAACACAGACTTCATTGCCTGCCACATGCCCTGCATGCTTTGCAGATTGCCCTTGATCGTCGCTGCGTAAGCATCCCATAGGCTCTGTTGAGCGTCAGTAATGCCCAGCTCCGCTTTGAGGAAGGCGATACGTCCCTCTGCGAACGTCGACACCTTGCCGTCGGTCACGGCTCCCATCATCGGACAGCCGCCCATCATGCCGCGGCCGTAATCCCCCATCATGCCGTAATCCCCCATCATGCCGGGGCCATGCCCATACATCATTCCAGGACCGTAACCGCCTCCCCAGCCCATTTGGGCGTTTGCCGGCAGAGAGATCGACAAAGTTGCAATCGCGATAACGCCGGCAACTCCAGCAGCAATGATACGCTTCGACATTTTTCCACTCCCGTTCGTTACACTACGAACCTCATCGGCGTTGTGATCTTGCGTGAATTCACGCCGGGAAGACCCGGTCAGATGCCGCCTTGGACGGAAAAGAGCCCGAACGAGAAACGCTGACTTCGACTGCGGAAGCCAGCAATCGCAGGCATTCTGAGCCCGGCCCGGTTCAAGACCGCAGGCCAAGGAATGTTTCTCACGGCGCAGTCGCGGATATGTTGACGTGGATCAACCCAGCCAGCCAATGAGGATGGACTATTCCTCATGCCGGAAATGGTCTTCGCCGCGCGCGCTTTAACCAAGACCTACACTTCGGGAGAAGTGGAGGTTCAGGCGTTGCGCGGCCTGGACCTCGACGTTTCGGCTGGAGAAGTGGTCGTTTTGCTGGGGCCGTCCGGAAGCGGAAAGTCCACGCTTTTGAATATCATGGGAGGGCTGGACCACGCGACAAGCGGGCGGCTTTTCTTCAAGAGCGTCGAACTGACGGCCCTGAACGACCGAGAGCTCACGGCTTATCGCAGGCGGCATGTTGGGTTTGTTTTCCAGTTCTACAACCTGATCCCGAGCCTCACGGCCTATGAGAACGTTGCGGTCGTCACTGAGATCGCGGAGAAGCCGATGAAACCCGATGAGGCGCTTGCCCTCGTCGGGCTCGAAAGTCGCATGGATCATTTTCCCGCTCAGCTTTCCGGCGGAGAGCAGCAACGGGTCGCCATCGCGCGCGCTATCGCGAAACGGCCGGAAGTCCTGCTCTGCGATGAGCCAACCGGCGCACTGGATTCCAAGACGGGTATTCGCGTGATCGAGGCCCTCCTGAGCATCAATGCGCAACTCGGGACCACGACGATGATCATCACGCACAACGCCAGCATCCAGGACGTCGCAGATCGCGTGCTGTTCTTCGCGGACGGCCAGATTTCAAAAGTACAGAAGAATGAAACGCGCCGGGCTTCGGCCGAGCTGAGCTGGTGACAGGATGCCGGTTCTCGACATCAAGTTGTTGCGCGATCTCAGGAGGCTCTGGGCTCAGGCGCTTGCCATATCGCTCGTGATCGCCGGTGGCGTCGCCACGCTCGTCCTCGCCGTCGGGTCTCACCGGTCCCTCGACGAGACCCGCGCCGCATACTATGAGCGCTATGGATTTGCCGACGTCTTTGCCGTGGTGCGGCGTGCGCCGAAGACGCTGGTCAGCCAGATCGCGGAAATTCCTGGTGTTGCAGCGGTTGACGCCCGCATTGCGATGCTCGCACTGCTCGACATTCCGAATTTTCGCGAGCCGGCGAGCGGGCAATTCATTTCGCTGCCCGATGTCGGCGAGCCCGCGCTCGACCGGCTCCATTTGCGGGTCGGCCGAATGCCCGAGCCCGGCTCATCCGCGGAGGTCGTCGTCAATGAGAATTTCGCCAACGCGCATGCGTTTGTGCCAGGTTCGCGTTTTTCGGCTTTGTTAAATGGCCGCAAGCGCGAGCTAATGATCGTCGGGATCGCGCTTTCGCCGGAATTTATCTATACGACGGGCCCGGGCGACATCATGCCGGATGATCGACGCTTCGGTGTGATCTGGATGTCCGAGAAGACACTAGCCAGCGCCTACGATCTCGATGGTGCGTTTTCCTCCGTCAATCTCAAATTGTTGCGGGACGCATCAGAACGCGATGTCATCCAACGCCTCGATGCACTGCTCGACCGTTACGGCGGCCGGGCGGCGTACGGCCGGAAGGATCAAACGTCGCACGCATGGCTCGACCACGAGCTCGATATGCTCAGCAATATGAGCCGCACGCTGCCACCGATTTTTCTGCTGGTCTCCGCATTTTTGATAAATCTTACCCTAAGTCGCCTCGTAGCACTGGAGCGTGAACAGATCGGGCTCTTGAAAGCGCTGGGATACCGGAATGTCCCGATCGCGCTCCACTACGTCAAGTTTGTGATCGTACTGGCAACAATAGGCATCGTCATCGGCAGCGTCACGGGGACCTGGCTCGGCATCCGCATCACGCGACTATTCGGCGACTTCTTTCATTTTCCGTTTCTCATTTTCATCAAGAGCCCTGATCTCTATGCAGCCGCGGCGGCGTTGAGTCTCGCTGCCGCTGTCGTCGGAGCGATTCGTACCCTGCGGGATATAGTGACGCTGCCGCCCGCAGTCGCGATGCAGCCGCCAGCTCCTCCCGGTTTTCACCGCCTTCTCCCGACGTGGTTTTCCATCCGTGGAGTTGTTTCGCAGCCGACGGTGATGATGCTGCGCAACATCACGCATCACCCGATCCGCGCGGGGTTCACGATGCTGGGCATGGCGCTTGCTACCGGCATCCTCATTGTTTCGCTCTTTACACGGGACACCATGGAGCAATTGATCGATGTGACTTTTTTTATGGCGGATCGGCAGGATGCGACGGTCAGTTTCATCGAGAAGCGATCGCAGGACGTCACCATGCAGATGGCCCGCCTTCCAGGCGTCACGGCTGTCGAGCCTTATCGTGAAGTTCCCGTCCGCATTCGACATGGAAGCGTCGAGCGGCGGGTGATGATTTCTGGCCGGCCTCAGGGTGCGGACCTCAGCCGGATCATTGACGCTGATCTACATGTTGTCGTTCTCCCGGAAACGGGCTTGGCGATATCGGCCATGCTGGGACAAATCCTCGGCGTGACGGTCGGCGACTTCGTCGAGGTCGATCTGCTGGAGGGGCAACGCAGGACCGTCACTCTGCCGATCGCGGCAGAGGTCGAAGACTATTTCGGTCTGAGAGCCATGATGAACGCTGATGCTCTGTCGCGGCTGATGCATGAAGCACCAGCCGTGAACGGCGTCAACCTGAGCTTTGACTCAAGCCGGCGCGACTCTTTGTACGAAGCTATAAAGGGTATGCCAACTGCCAGCGGCATGGCGCTACAGCGTGTTTCTCTCGCCAACTTTCGGGAGAACGTGGCGCTGCTTATTACCACGATGGCCAGCATCTACACCGGTCTTGCCACGGTCATCGCATTCGGAATGGTATACAACAGCGCCCGCATCTCGCTTTCGGAGCGCGCGCGGGAATTGGCAAGTCTGCGCGTGTTCGGCTTCAGCGAAGGCGAGGTGCTGCGGATCTTGCTGCTCGAACTCGCTGTCCTCAGTATAATCGCGCAGCCGCTTGGATGGATCATCGGCTATAATCTTGCCTGGATTATGAAAACGAACCTTGCCGGCGAGCTGATGCGGGTCCGCCTGGTTGTCGAACCCTTTACCTACGCTCTTGCCAGTACGGTCGTTCTGACCGCGGCGGTTCTTTCCGCCCTGGTCGTCCGCGAGCGAGTTAACCAACTGGACCTTGTTGCCGTCCTCAAAACCCGAGACTGAGCATGCGCGCGAATTGGCTGAAACGAGCAGGATGGACTCTTGGTCTAGTGCTGGTTCTGAGCGGCCTCGTTTGGTTCGCGTGGCCCCGCCCTGTTCCGGTTGATCTTGCGACAGTGACCAAAGGCAAGATGGAGGTCACGGTCGATGACGAAGGCAAAACCCGCGTGCGGCACATCTACACCGTGTCGGCGCCTATTGCTGGAAAGGTCCTGAGAATATCCCAGCCCGTCGGGGATCATGGAGTTTCCCATCACGTCGGCGATCTCGTTACGGCGGATGAGACGGTGGTTGCCGTCATGCAGCCGACGACACCATGCTTCATCGATGTTCGTTCGCGCGAAGAACTCGAAGCCGCCGTCGCATCTGCCGATGCGGCGGTAAAGCAAGCGGAAGCTGACGTTCGCAGACTTCAGGCGGCGCTCGATTTTTCTCGCACCGAACTTCAGAGAGCTCAAACTCTCGCGCGCACGCAAACGATCTCGGCGCAGGCTTTCGACAAGGCTAAATTCGATGTCGAATCGAACGAAGCAGCCCTGATAAGCGCAAAGGCGCAACTTGAAGTCCGCCAATTCGCACGGACGAGCCTCGCCGCGCGGTTGATCGACCCGGCGAACGTTAGCCCGCCGGCAAACCCGGCCTGTTGCATACAGATTAAGGCACCCGTGACCGGTCGTATCCTCAGAATCATCCAGGACAGCGAAGCAGTGGTCCAGCCCGGTACGCCACTCGTCGATGTCGGCGATCCCCTGGATCTTGAAGTGGTCGCGGAGTTGCTTTCGACCGACGCCGTCCAGATCGCGGTGGGTGCGCCGGTGCGAATTGACGGCTGGGGTGGACCGCCCATGCAGGGGCGCGTGGTCCGCGTCGATCCCGCAGGCTTTGTTAAAGTCTCTGCGCTCGGGATTGAAGAACAACGTGTCCGCACGACAATCGATTTCGTCGACCCGGCAGAAACCTGGTCGCGACTTGGGCATGACTATCGGGTCATCGTGCACGTCACCGTTTGGAGCGCCGAAGACGTTCTCAGCGTGCCGGTTGGCGCATTATTCCGCCAAGGCGACCAGTGGGCGGTCTTTGCCGTGAAGGACGGACGCGCGAAAGCGACCGTCGTCACAATCGGTCACCGGAACGGCCGGATGGCGGAGGTGTTGTCGGGGCTTTCGGCTGGGGACCGGGTCGTTCTGCATCCGAGCGATAGAATCAAGAACGGCGTGGCGGTGTCAGAGCGAGAAGAAAAGTGATCGTGAAGCCGCATCCATGACATTTCGCCTCAGGGCATCCTCGTGCCCAACGATGCCGACTTCATGGTCGAAACTATCCTGACTAGAGGCGACTCGTCGCCGTCACCGCGCGTTCCCCGCCGGCGCTTCCGCCCGGCAGCCCGGCGCGGGCCAGCCCGCCATAGAGCGCCTCGCCCGGCATTTCCGAACGCAGGATCGAGCGCACCGCGACCAGTCTCTCGATATCGATGCCGGTGGCAAAGCCCTTGCTCTCGCACAGGAACACCAGATCCTCGAACACGACATTGCCGGTCGCGCCCGGCGCGAACGGGCAGCCGCCGAGGCCGCCGAGCGAGCCGTCGAGGATGCGCGCGCCGGCATCGAGCGCGGCGGACGCGTTGGCGATGCCCATGCCCCTGGTATCGTGCAGATGAACGCAGACCGGCTTTGGGCCACTCATTTTCACGATCGCCCTGGTCAGCTCGCCGACCTGCTTCGGACCGGCATAGCCGACGGTATCGGCGACGGCGACGAAATCGACGCCCGCCTCAAGGCACTTGTCGGCCAGTTTTATCACTTCCTTCGGGTCGACCGGCCCCGCGATCGAGCATCCCAGCGCCATCGAGATCGCGGCATTGACGATCGGCCGGTGCGGGCTGGCGTCGCGCAATTCGCAGAGCCGTTTGACGTTGGCGATGGCCTGTTCGCGCGACCGCCTGGCATTGGCCTGGCTGTGCTCCTCGGTGGCCGAGACCACAGTGGCGATTTCGGCGACGCCCGAGGCCAGCGCCTCGTTGACGCCGCGTTCGTTCAGCGCCAGCGCAATGCCATGCGCGCCCGGAAGCGCGGCGATCGTGCTGACGATGTCGCGCACATCGGCGAATTGCGGAAAAGTGGCCGCGGGCAGGAACGAGCCGACCTCGAAATGTCGCACGCCGGCGCCGTATTCCTCGCGGATCCAGCGCTGCTTCGCCGCGGTCGACGGAAACTTCTTGACCAGTTGCAGGCCGTCGCGCAGGCCCACCTCGCGCAAGGACACGCGGTCGTCGGGATAAATGTCTTGCACTCGGGTCATTAAAACCTCGCAGCGGTTTTGCCGGTTGAAGAGAATTCCTTAGCGTCGAGTTCGGCGCGGACGGCCGCCGTATCGGCGCCGAGCACGGGCACTTTCAGGCCTTCGCCGATATTGGCGCCGTTCCATTCGATCGGCAACGCCGGCACGCGGAATGGGGCGCCATCGGCATTGAAATTGTTGACGAGGCCGCCGGGGCGCAGCACATGCGGATCGCTAAACAGGTCCTCGGGGCGGTTGATCGGCGAGAAGCAGATGTTGAGCCGGTCCAGCGTCGCCGACAGCTCGGCCGCATTCCAGCGTTTTATCACCTCGGCGGCGCGCGGAATAATCCTGACCGCGCCAGAATCCGGTCGGTGGTGGTGCGCAAGCTCGGATCGTCCAGAAATTCCGTCATGCCGAACTCGCGGCAAAAGCTCTGCCAGTGGCCTTCGGTGACGACGCCGATGAAAATCCGTTCGCCGCCCTTGGTTTCGAAAATATCGTAGATCGGCCAGGCATGTTCGCGCTCCGGCATCGAGCGCGGCCGGTTGCCGGTCATCTCGTACTCGACCATGTGCTGGGCGACGAGGAACAGGCAGTTTTCGAACAGGCCGATGCGGATGTCGGCGCCCTTGTCCGCGCCCTTGGCGCGCCGCGTTTCTGGTAGAGCGCGGCGAGAATCGAGATCGCGCCGAACATGCCGCCCATGATGTCGTTGGCGGAGGAGCCGACGCGCTGCGGCTTTTCCTTCGTGCCGGTCATGGCGGCGAGCCCCGACATCATCTGCACGACCTCGTCGAGCGCCGGCCGGTGCTCATAGGGGCCGGACAGGAAACCCTTGTGGCCGCAGACGATGAGATGCGGATATTTGCGGCGCAGCTCGTCGGCGCCGAGACCCTGCTTTTCCAACTGCCCGTCGCGGAAGTTTTCCAGGAAGACATCGGCGCTGGCGAGCAGCCGGTGCATGGTCTCGCGGTCCTCTGGTTTTGCGAAGTCGAGCACCACGCTGCGCTTGCCGCGGTTGAACAGCGGGAAGAACGAGGTTCCCATGCCGCCCAGGCTGCGGGTCTTGTCGCCTGCGGGCGGCTCGACCTTGATGATTTCGGCCCCCAGCTGCGCCAGGATCATGCCGCAGGTGGGTCCCATCACCATGTGGGTCATTTCGACGACCCGTACCCCGGTCAAAGGCAGGTCCTGCGTGCTCATTGGCGTCTCCCCGGGGGTTCCCGAAAACTCTGGTTTGCAGACCAAATTAGGCTTTCGAGCGCTATCCAGTAAATATAAACATGGCAAGCGGCGACCAAAAGCGCGCGAGGCAACGCAGCAATGCGCCCCGCGCGCGAAAGAAACAACGGGGGAGGAAATCATGAGCGTCATCGGCATCGACGCCGGGCTTGATTCTGCGCCCGCGCACGGCGGGGCCGGACGAGATATCGCGGCGGCTCGAAAGCCCTGCCCGCCTCGTCCTATCTGTGGCGGCTGGTGATCCTGCTGTCGCTCGGCGGCTGCTTCGAAATCTACGATCTGTTCCTCACCGGCTATATCGCGCCCGGCCTCAACCACAGCGGCCTGTTGACCACCACGACGCAGGCCTTTTTCGGCTTTTCCGGGATCGGCGCCTTTGTCGCCGCGACCTTTGCCGGATTGTTCGTCGGCACCTTCTTTCTGGGCTTTCTGGCCGACCGGTTCGGCCGGCGGTCGATCTTCACCTATGCGCTGCTCGGCTACACCGCGGCCTCGGTGGCGATGGCGTGCCAGACCACGTCCGGCGGCGTGCTGCTGTGGCGGTTCATCGCCGGGATCGGCATCGGCGTCGAGATCATCACCATCGACGCCTATATCACCGAGCTGGTGCCGAGCTGGATGCGGGGCCGCGCCTTTGCGGTCAATCAGGCTGTCATGTTCATCGCCGTCCCCATCGTTGCCGCGCTGGCCTGGTGGCTGGTGCCGCTGGCGCCTTACGGGATCGACGGCTGGCGCTGGGTGGTGCTGATCGGGGCCGCCGCCAGCATGGTGATCTGGATCTTGCGGCTATACGTGCCGGAAAGCCCGCTCTGGCTGGCGCGCCATGGCCGAGGCGAGGAGGCGGTCAAAATCCTCGCAACGCTCGAATCCGCCGGCGGTACCGCGCCCGCGCCTCAGGGAACAATCGCCGACAAGGCGCCCGCGCGCGCGGCGACGAAAGTCGGGTACGCGGACCTGTTCAGGCCGCCATACCTGTCGCTGGTCGTGCTGTTCATGATCTTCAATCTCTGCCAGGCCTTTGGCGTCTACGGTTTCGCCAACTGGGTGCCGACGCTGCTGGTCGAAAAGGGCATCACGGTGACAAAAAGCCTGCAATATTCCTTCATCATCGCCTTCGCCTATCCGATCGCGCCGCTGCTGGCCGCAAGCTTTGCCGACCGCTTCGAGCGCAAATGGATCATCTGCGGCGCGGCGGTGGCGATCGTCGCGTTCGGGATGGCGTTTTCGCAATTGACGCAGCCGGCGCTGCTGATCCTGTGCGGCGTGCTGATCACGGCCTCCAACATGACGATGTCCTATGCCTATCACGCCTATCAGACCGAGGTGTTTCCGACCTCGATCCGCGCCCGCGCCTCGGGCCTGGTCTATTCGATGAGCCGGGTCAGCGCGACGTTCTCGGGCTTCATCGTCGCCTTCATGCTGCGCGAGGCCGGCGTCGGCGGCGTATTCGGCCTGATCACGATGGCGATGGTCGTCGTGATTGTGGCGATCGCGACGTTCGGCCCGGAGGTGCGCGGCAAACCGCTCGACGCCTGAAGAACCCGCTTGCTCTTGCCGAAGCGGTTGGGCATATCTACCTCTCGCGAGAGTTTCTCGTGAGAGGATAAAACCGCCATGTTGGACGCCGCCGTCAAGGCGCTTTCGCAAATCCTGTCGCCGCCGATGCGTTCCATCCTGTGGCGCTCGATCGGGCTGGCGCTGGTCCTGATCACGGTGCTGGCGATCGGCCTGCAACGGCTATTGAGCTGGTTTGCGACCTCGGGCGAAGGCTGGGCCGAGGCGATGCTGGGCCCGAACTTCCAGACGCCGCTCAACGTGCTGGCCTGGATCGTCTCGATCGCCGCCGGTCTCGGCGTCGTGTTCGGCGCGGTAATGCTGATGCCGGCGATCACCTCGCTGGTGGCGAGCGTGTTCGTCGACGAGGTCGCCGAGCATGTCGAGCGCGAGCATTATCCGGCGGAGCGTCCCGGCGTGGCGCTGCCGTTCGGCCTCGCCATGACCGAAGGCGTCAAGACCGCAGCTCTGACGATTCTGGTCTATCTGATCGCGCTGCCCTTCGTGTTCTTCGCCGGCGCGGGCTTCCTCGCGTTCTTCATCGCGACCGCCTGGCTGTTGGGCCGGGAATATTTCGAGCTCGCGGCGATGCGGTTCCGCCCGCCCGCGGAAGCCAAGGCGATGCGCAAGGACAACGCCGCCGTCATCTTCACCGCGGGGCTGATCATCGCGGCGTTCGTGTCGATCCCGATCGTCAATCTGGCGACGCCCTTGTTCGGCATGGCCTTCATGGTCCACATGCACAAGCGGCTGTCCGGCCCGCGGCCGGAGCTGATCGAGCCGCGGCGCAGGACCGGCGTGCCGGTGGTGTGAGTTCCTCATGGTGAGGAGCGCGGCTTCTGCTTGAGCCGTCATTGCGAGCCAACGGGTCGCGCGAATGCGCGCCCGATGACAGGCTCCGCGAAGCAATCCATATCCGAACAACACTGGATTGCTTCGTCGCTTCGCTCCTCGCAATGACGGTGTTGACGACTTGCGCCCCTCTCACACCGTCTTTTCCGGCCAGCGGCAGAGATCGTTGATCAGGCACATCTCGCAGCGCGGCTTGCGCGCCAGACAAGTGTAGCGGCCGTGCAGGATCAGCCAGTGATGCGCGTGCAGCATGAATTCCGGCGGAATCACGCGCTCGAGACCCAGTTCCACCTCGAGCGGCGTCTTGCCCGGCGCCAGCCCGGTGCGATTGCCGACGCGAAACACGTGGGTGTCGACCGCCATGGTGTGCTCGCCGAACGCCATGTTGAGCACGACGTTGGCGGTCTTGCGGCCGGCGCCGGGCAGCGACTCCAACTCGGCGCGGGTGCGCGGCACCTCGCCGCCGAACTCGGCGATCAGCTTTTCCGACAGCGCGATGACGTTCTTCGCCTTGTTGCGGTAGAGCCCGATGGTCTTGATGTAATCGCGTAAGCGTTCCTCGCCGAGCGCGAGCATCTTTTGCGGCGTGTCGGCGACCTGAAACAACGCCCGCGTCGCCTTGTTGACGCCGGCGTCGGTCGCCTGCGCCGACAGCACGACCGCGACCAGCAGCGTGAAGGGGTTGAGATGTTCCAGTTCGCCCTTCGGCTCGGGACTGGCCTTTCGGAAGCGGCTGAACGCCTCGTGGACCTCGGCCGGCGTCCAGGGCTTTGTCGGTTTTGGCACCCTGCGCGCCCGGGCCGGCCTCGCCGCGGCCTTCCCGGCTGACTTATGCCGCTTCGGCTTCGCCGCGGCCGGACCTTGCGCGTTCCCGACGCGTTGGGAAGCTGTTGATCTCGATTTGGGCAGAGGCTTGCGGGTGATTTTCGCCATGATGCGGGTATACTGACACGCAATGACCGCAGGCAATGAATTTGATCAGGAAGCTCAGCCGGAATTGTTCTCGGCGCTGCTGACGCCGCATCGCTCGCTGAACCGCACCGGCTTTCTGGTCCTGATGGGGTTTGTCAGCCTCATCAGTTTCGCCGCCGGCCTGGCGTTTCTGTTGATGGGCGCGTGGCCGGTGTTCGGCTTTTTCGGCCTCGACGTGCTGGTGATCTATCTGCGCGTTCCGGATCAATTTCCGCGACGCCAGGGCGACCGAGGAAATCCTGGTGACGCCGTCGGAGTTGCGGGTGCGCCGGGTCAGCCACCGCGGCCATGTGGTCGAATTCGTGCTCAATCCGCTGTGGGTGCAGCTCGACCAGAAGACCCATGCCGAATACGGCATCGAAAAGCTTTATCTGGTCTCGAAAGGCCGCCGCGTCTCGATCGCGAGTTTTTTGGGACCTGACGAAAAAGCAAGCTTTGCCAAAGCCTTAATGGCCGCGCTGCAGGCCGCCCGGCGCGGCCCGACCTATAATCCGATCTCATGATTTGCAGTCGGAAATCGGGTGGTTTGGACCGCGCGCCCGGCCTACATCCTAAGCCATGATGAACCTTGCCATGAATGAGCACCGCCTCGCCAAACCGGGACCCCAGAACGCCGCGCTGCGCGACTATGATTTGGTGCGGCGCGCCATCGCCTTCATCTCGGAGCACTGGCGCACGCAGCCGACCATCGAAGCGATGGCGGATGCCGCCGCCGTGACGCCGGATGAGCTGCACCATCTGTTTCGCCGCTGGGCCGGGCTGACGCCAAAGGCCTTCATGCAGGCGCTGACGCTCGATCACGCCAAGGGCCTGTTGCGCGATTCCGCCAGCGTGCTCGACGCGGCGCTCGACTCCGGACTTTCGGGTCCGGGGCGGCTGCACGATCTGTTCGTCACCCATGAGGCGATGTCGCCGGGCGAATGGAAGAACGGCGGCGCCGGCATGACGCTGCGCTTACGGATTTCATCCCTCGCCGTTCGGCACCGCCATCGTGATCGCCAGCGGCCGCGGACTGGCGGGCCTTGCGTTCGCCGATCCCGGCGAGGAACAACGCCGCGCTCGCCGACATGCAGCGGCGCTGGCCGCGCGCGACCTATGTCGAGGACCGCGCCGGCACGGCCGCGCTGGCGCAGCGCATCTTCGACACCAAACTGTGGCGGCCGGATCAGCCGCTGCGCGTGGTCCTGATCGGCACCGATTTCGAGGTGCGGGTGTGGGAGACGCTGTTGAAAATCCCGATGGGCCGCGCGGTCTGCTATTCCGACATCGCGACCAAGATCGACAGCCCCAAGGCGTCACGCGCGGTCGGCGCGGCGGTCGGGAAAAACCCGATCTCCTTCGTGGTGCCCTGCCACCGCGCGCTCGGCAAGAGCGGCGCGCTGACCGGCTATCACTGGGGCATCACCCGCAAGCAGGCGATGATCGGCTGGGAAGCCGGGCAGGTGGGGATGCATTAGGGTCACGGTCGTCGCAACGCCGAGATCGATGCCCCGCTATCGGTCCAGCCGTTTCCACATGATGGCGGTGTCGCACAGCCGGCCGTCGGGAAACAGCGCGTAGTCCGGCACCAGTCCGGTCTGCGTCCAGCCGGCGCGCAAATAGAGGCGGTGGCCGTTTTCGCCGGGCACCGTGTCCAGCACGAGAAGCCAGCGGCCATGCCGCCGCGCCTCCTCCTCGACCTCCGCCATCAAGGCGGCGCCGATGCCGCGGCCGCGCGCGGAGCGATGCACCAGCATCTTCTTGATGTCGGCGCGATGCGGCTGATTGGGCGGCGTATCCAGCCCGAGCTGGACCGTGCCGACGATCCTGCCGCCGAGCGATGCTGCCAGCAACACGGTATCGCCCGCGGCAACCGAGCCCGCGACCTTGCGAAAGAACGCCAGCGCCTCGATCTTGCGGGAACGGCGACATGAAGCTGACGCTGGCGCCGCCCTCGACGCAGTCGACCAGCACGTCGGCCAGTTGCTCCAGCGCGGTGTCCGCGACCGGAGCACGGAGGGAGATGATCTCGGCCTGGCGCTCACGCCGCCAGATCGAGCTTTGACGCCACGGTGGAGTCGGCGTTGAGCCGGTAGATGATCGGCACGCCGGTGGCGAGTTCGCGCGCGAGAATTTCTTTCGGCGAAAGTTTTTCCAGCACCATGATCAGCGCGCGCAGCGAATTGCCGTGCGCCGAGACCAGCGTGCGCTCGCCGCGCAGCACGCAGGGCAGGATCTCCTGAACGTAATAGGGCAGCGTGCGCGCCAGCGTGTCCTTCAGGCTTTCGCCGCCGGGCGGCGGCACGTCATAGGAACGCCGCCAGATATGCACCTGCTCCTCGCCCCATTTCTTGCGGGCGTCGTCCTTGTTGAGGCCCGACAGATCGCCGTAGTCGCGCTCGTTGAGCGCCAGTGCTTTCTGACGGGAATGCCGGTCTGGCCGAGCTCGGCCAGCGTCAGATCGAGCGTGTGCTGCGCGCGCTTGAGCACCGAGGTAAAGGCGATGTCGAACGACAGCCCTTGCGCCTTCAGCTTGCGGCCGGCATCTCTGGCCTCGGCGATGCCCTGCTCGGTGAGATCGGGATCCTTCCAGCCGGTGAAGAGATTCTTCAAGGTTCCATTCGCTCTGGCCATGACGCACGAGCACGAGAAGGCGGTCGCTCATTTCCTTGATTTCCGTTCCGATTCCAGAAGTCGCAAATCCTCAGAAATCGCGAAGCCCGAGCACGTCGGCCATCGAATACAGTCCGGGCTTCTGACGGCGCGCCCACAGCGCGGCCTTGACGGCGCCTTGCGCGAACATGGTGCGGTCCTCGGCCCGGTGCGTCAGCTCGATGCGTTCCATGGGACCTGCGAAAATCACGCTGTGATCGCCGGTGACGGTGCCGCCGCGCAAAGACGCAAAGCCGATGTCGCCGGTTCGCCGCGCGCCGGTCATGCCGTCGCGGCCCCGCGCCGAATGGGTGTCGAGGATCGATCTTGCGGCCCGCGGCGGCGGCCTCGCCCAGCATCAACGCCGTGCCCGACGGCGCGTCGATCTTGGCCCGGTGGTGCATTTCCAGAATTTCGATGTCGAAGCCTTCGTCCAGCGACTGCGCGACGCGCTTGACCAGCGCCGCCAGCAGGTTGACGCCGAGGCTCATATTGCCCGACTTGACGACGATGGCGCGCGAGGTGACGCTCTTGATCACGGCGTCATCCGAGGCCGACAGCCCGGTGGTGCCGATGATGTGGACCAGGCCGCGCTCGGCGGCGATCGCGACATTGGCGATGGTCGCGCCGGGCACGGTGAAGTCGAGAATGCCGTCGGCGTTGGCCGACAGCGACCACAGGTCGGCCGACAGCTTGACGCCATTGGCGGGCAGGCCCGCGAGCACGCCGGCATCCTTGCCCAGCAGTTCAGAACCGGGCGCTTCCAGCGCGCCGGTGACGACGGCGCCCGGTGTTTCCGAGATGACGCGCGTCAGCGCGCGGCCCATCCGGCCGCCGGCCCCCGCAACGATCAAGCGCATGTCGGACATTTTTCAAGACCTCGCCCCTGCCGTATAGCCGGGGCGGGCTGTTCCGGCAACCGACGCAGGCCCCGCGCAGCCGATCGGAATTGAAGCGGCTTCTCTGCCGTCATTGTGAGGAGGCAGCTGCTTGCGCCGTCTCGAACCCGATGCAGGCTCCGCCGGCGAGCCATCCAGTCCTTCGCACGACGCGGCGAATGACGCCGCTCCTCAGGATGAGGAAAAGTATGAACTTACGGCTGCGGCCCGTCGTAGCCTTCGATGATCACGAGATCGCTCTCGGCGTGGGGCTGAGCGGATCGCGACCAGGCGGGCATATTCCGGCGAATTGTAGCAGGCGAGCGCGGTCTCGTAGTCCTTGAATTCCAGCACCACATTGCGCGACCGCGACGAGCCTTCCTTGGCCTCGAACTTGCCGCCGCGCACCAGAAATTTCGCGCCGTATTTCGTGAATACCGCGCCGTTCTGCGCGACGTATTCCTTGTAGCCGTCCATGTTGTGAACATCGACGCGCGCGATCCAGTAGCCCTTTGCCATCTGCGTTTCTCTCCCTTTGTGTCAGCCCAGCGCCTGCGCGATCTCGGCCTGGATGGCGTCCGCCGCCGCCCTGGGATCGGCGGCTTCCATCACGGGCCGGCCGACCACCAGATAATCCGCGCCGGCTGCAATGGCGCGCGCCGGCGTCATGATGCGCTTCTGGTCGCCGCTGGCAGCGCCCGCGGGCCGGATACCCGGCGTCACCAGAACCATCTGATGACCGACAATCTTGTGCAGGGACGCCGCCTCTTCCGGCGAGCAGACGAGGCCGTCGACGCCGAGCACCTGCGCCTGCTGGGCGCGGGCCTCGACCAGGTCGGACACGCCGAGGCGATAGCCGGCGGCGTGGAGATCGCCGTCGTCATAGGAGGTCAGCACGGTGACGGCGAGGATTTTCAGACCCCGATCCAGCGCGGGCCTCGACCGCCGCCTTCATGGTCTGCGGATAGGCGTGCACGGTCAGGAAGGTCGCGCCGAGCCTGGCGACGCTCTCGACGCCGCGCGCCACCGTATTGCCGATGTCATGCAGCTTGAGATCGACGAAACACCTTCTTGCCGCTGTCCGCGAGCTGCCGCACCAGCGGCAGGCCGCCGGCGAAGGCGAGCTGATAGCCGATCTTGTAGAACGTCACGCTGTCGCCGAGCCGCGCGATCATCGCTTCCGCCGCAGCGACGCCGGGCAGATCGAGCGCCACGATCAACCGGTCGCGGGGAGCGATATCGGATGGCTGCATGTCACCTCACATCATGCGTTGGGAAACGTCGATCAGTTGCCGCACCAGCGCGTCGAGCGCCTCGATATCGGCCGGATGCTTCAGCCTGTCCATATCATCATAGGCCTCGTGAAGCGAACGACAGCGCGAGCTGGTTGGGAATCACCGTCGCGTGACAGGCCGACAGGATCAGCCGCAGCGCCGCCAGCGATCGCGTGCCGCCGAGCCGGCTTTCGGAAGCGGCGGCGATCGCAAAGGCGCGTTCGCGAAACACCTGGCCGCGGGTTTCGTGCGCATCCTGCACCCGGCTCACCCAGTCGATGGTGTTCTTGACCAGGGCCGGCACCGAGGAATTGTATTCCGGCGTCACGATCAGCACGCCATGATGCGCTGACGATCATGCGCTTGAGATTGACGGCGTTCTTCGGCACGCCCGATTTGGTCTGCAGGTCGCCGTCATAGATCGGCAGCGGAAAATCGGCGAGCGAAATGCGGCTGACCTCCGCGCCGGCCTGCGCGAATTCATAGGCGGCCGCCGCCGCAAGCCTCGCATTGAGCGAGCCGGTGCGAAGCGAGCCGGGGATCACCAGGATTTTCAGCGCGGACATGATTTAAGAAACGCATTCGGAAGAACCCGCCGCGCAAGCGGCGTGCGGGGCTTTGGTCTGCGCGTATTCTATTCGCAAAACCGGTGCCCACTTTTGCGGAATACGCGCGCTCAATCCTTGCGATACACCCAGACACGCGCCGGCGGAAGGTTCATCCAGATCCGTTCGGAGGCTTCTGTGGACACGCCCGGCAGCGATTTCGGAATCGGCGGCGCGACCGAATAGGTGAACTGCACGAACGGCGCGCCGGGCGCGAGCGCGACAAAGGCGTCGCGGATCAGTTTCAGCCGCGTCAGCATCGGTTTGGTCACGAGCGGCAGGCCGGAAACCACGGCGGATGCGGGGGCGCTCAGCACGTTCCGCAGCGAGTCCCGCAGCGTATAGGCGTCGCCCTGCACCACCCTGGCATGCGGATAACGGTCGCGCAGCAGCGCGCAGAAGCCCGGATTGTATTCGACCAGCACGAGGCGCTTCTGATCGACGCCATGCTCGATCAGGGCGCTGGTGATCGCGCCGGTCCCTGGCCCGAGTTCGACGACCGGGCCCGTGGAATCGACATCGACATACTGCGCCATGGTGCGGGCCAGGACCCGTCCCGAAGGCATCACGGCGCCCATATGAAGCGGCTTTTCGATCCATGAACGGAGAAAACGCACCTCATCGTCGAGACGAAGGGGTTTTTTCAACGCACGCACGGACGATTGCTGAGGCATGTCGCTACCAGGCGGGACCGCGGTTCGGGCGGCAGTGTCAGAAAATAGTCATAAAGACGTATAGGTCGGAGGCGATACGGTCAAGCCAAACGCGTTCGCAATGGTCCGCAAAGGCGTCCGCGGTTTGGCGATAAGACCATGCGCTTCCTATCATTTTGGCGCCGTCGAACGCAAAACCGCAAGCCGCTTTTGCGCACGCGCTCAAGAACTGGCGCGGTTTCCGAAGAAGTCCTTGACCTTGGTGAAAAAACCCGCCGCTTCGGGCTGGGTCGCGCCGGACGATAATTTTTCGAACTCGGCCAGCAATTCCTGCTGCTTCTTGGTGAGATTCTGCGGCGTTTCGACCACGACCTGGACATACATGTCGCCGGTCTGGCGCGAGCGGAGCACCGGCATGCCCTTTGATGCAATGCGAAAGCGCCGGCCGGACTGGGTGCCGGAGGGGATTTTCACCTTGGTCTTGCCCTTGTCGATGGTCGGCACCTCGAATTCGCCGCCGAGTGCCGCCGTCACCATCGAGATCGGCACGCGGCAATGCAGGTCGGCGCCGTCGCGCTGGAAGAACTCGTGGCTGGCCAGCGACAGGAAAATGTAGAGATCGCCTGATGGACCGCCACGGAGGCCGGCCTCGCCTTCGCCGGCAAGCCGGATGCGCGTGCCGTCTTCGACGCCTTGCGGAATATTGACCGACAAGGTCCGCTCGCGCGTCACCCGGCCCGAGCCCGAGCATGAGGGGCAGGGGTCTTCGATCATCTGGCCGCGGCCCTGACAGCCCGGGCAGGTTCGCTCCAGCGTGAAGAAGCCCTGCGCCTGCCGCACCCGCCCCGCCCCGCCGCACATCGAGCAGGTCTTCGGCTTGGTGCCGGCCTTGGCGCCGGTGCCCGAACAGGATTCGCAGGTGACCGAAACCGGAATCTCGATCTGCGCGGTCTTGCCGAGGAAGGCTTCCTCCAGCGTGATTTCCATATTGTAGCGCAGGTCCTGGCCGCGCTCGCGCCCGCCGCCGCGTCCGCGTTGCCCGGCCATGCCGAACAGGTCTTCGAAAATATCGGAAAATGACGAGGCAAAGCCGGCGCCGAAGCCGGGACCGCCGCCGCCCATGCCCTGCTCGAACGCCGCATGACCGAAGCGGTCATAGGCGGCGCGCTTGTCGCCGTCCTTCAGGACTTCGTAGGCTTCGTTGATTTCCTTGAAGCGGATTTCGCTGGTGGCATCGCCCGGATTCTTGTCCGGATGCCATTTCATCGCGAGCTTGCGGAAGGCCGCCTTGAGCTTGGATTCGTCCGCGTTCCGGTCGACTTCAAGGGTTTCGTAATAGCAGCGCTTGGTGGACATCCGTCAAATCCGCCCGATATTCGTCCTCATTCCGAAGGAATGCGCATCAGAAATGCAGCCTCCGGCTTAACGAAAAATGACCCCCATTCTCAGAGACGCGGCTTCAGCGTGCTCTTCAGAATGAGGGTCATGGTCCAAGCCCGTTTAAGCAGACTTCTTGTTGTTCTTGTCGTCGTCGACCTCGGTAAATTCCGCGTCGACCACGTCGTCCTTCGCGGCATCCTTGGCCGCATCGCTCTCGGCCTGCTGCTTGTACATCGCCTCGCCGAGCTTCATCGAAGCCTGCGCCAGCGTGTTGGTCTTGGCCTTGATCGCCTCGGCATCGTCGCCCTTCAGCGCTTCCTTCAGATCGCTGACGGCGTCCTCGATGGCGCGGCGCTCGGTCTCCGGCGATCTTCGAACCATGTTCGGCCAGCGCCTTCTCGGTGGAATGCACCAGCGCGTCGGCATGGTTCTTGGCGTCGACCGCCTCGCGGCGCTTCTTGTCCTCGGCGGCGTTGGCCTCGGCGTCCTTGACCATCTTCTGGATGTCGGCTTCCGACAGGCCGCCGGAGGCCTGGATCCGGATCTGCTGCTCCTTGCCGGTCGCCTTGTCCTTGGCCGAGACGTTGACGATGCCGTTGGCGTCGATATCGAAGGTGACCTCGATCTGCGGCATGCCGCGCGGCGACGGCGGAATGCCCATCAGATCGAACTGGCCGAGCACCTTGTTGTCGGCCGCCATTTCGCGCTCGCCCTGGAAGACGCGGATGGTGACGGCGTTCTGGTTATCCTCGGCGGTCGAGAACACCTGGCTCTTCTTGGTCGGGATCGTGGTGTTGCGATCGATGATGCGGGTGAACACGCCACCCAGCGTCTCGATGCCGAGCGACAGCGGGGTCACGTCGAGCAGCAGCACGTCCTTGACGTCGCCCTGCAGCACGCCGGCCTGGATCGCCGCGCCGATGGCGACGACTTCGTCCGGATTGACGCCCTTGTGCGGCTCCTTGCCGAACAACTGCTTCACCACTTCCTGGACCTTCGGCATGCGGGTCATGCCGCCGACCAGAACCACTTCGCCGATCTCGCCGGCGGTGAGGCCCGCGTCCTTCAGCGCCTTGCGGCAGGGCTCGATGGTCTTCTGGACGAGATCGTCGACCAGCGCCTCGAACTTGGCGCGCGTCAGCTTCATCGTCAGATGCTTCGGCCCGGACTGATCGGCGGTGATGAACGGCAGATTGATTTCGGTCTGCGTGGTCGAGGACAATTCGATCTTGGCCTTTTCGGCGGCCTCTTTCAGGCGCTGCAAGGCAAGCTTGTCGTTGCGCAGGTTGATGCCCTGCTCCTTCTGGAATTCGTCGGCCAGATAGCTGACGAGCCGCATGTCGAAGTCTTCGCCGCCGAGGAAGGTGTCGCCGTTGGTCGACTTCACCTCGAACACGCCGTCGCCGATCTCGAGGATCGAGATGTCGAAGGTGCCGCCGCCGAGGTCGTACACCGCGATGGTGCCGGACTTCGATCTTGTCGAGACCGTAGGCGAGCGCGGCCGCGGTCGGCTCGTTGATGATGCGCAGCACTTCAAGGCCGGCGATCTTGCCGGCGTCCTTGGTGGCCTGACGTTGCGCGTCGTTGAAATAGGCGGGAACGGTGATGACGGCCTGCTCGACCTTCTGGCCGAGATGGGCTTCGGCGGTCTCTTTCATCTTCTGCAGGATGAAAGCGGAAATCTGCGAGGGCGAGTAGGTCTTGCCGTCGGCTTCGACCCAGGCGTCGCCGTTGGACGCCTTGACGATCTTGTAGGGGACGAGCTTCTTGTCCTTTTCGACCATCGGGTCGTCATAGCGGCGGCCGACAAGGCGCTTGACCGCGAAGAAGGTCCGCTCGGGATTGGTCACGGCCTGGCGCTTGGCGGGCTGGCCGACAAGGCGCTCGCCGTCATCGCTGAAGGCGACGATCGACGGGGTCGTCCGCATGCCCTCGGCGTTCTCGATGACTTTCGCAGTCTTGCCATCCATTACGGCGACGCACGAATTCGTGGTGCCGAGATCGATCCCAATGACCTTTCCCATGGTCCTCATACCCTTCTTTTTGCGGCAGGTTGGCTGGGCCCTGACGGCGCACCAATCCAAACCCCCAAACGATCAAATGCTCGCGATATTGCGACGGTGAGCCTCATATAGGAGGGGGGTGGAGGCCTGCAAGGACGCGGACGCAACCTTAGCCCATGAAAACCCCCGGGCTTGAAAGATAGTGTCCGCTTCGCCCCCGGCCGGGGCGAGAGGCGCGGCCTCGGCCGCCCGACCGGCCGCGGGACGCGATCCGCGCAAGTCCCGGAAGGGGACAGGGTCACAGGGGAATGGCGGCCTGTGGCCTGTTGCCGGGACGTCAAAACCGCTAAAAGCGGGGCACCAGAGCGTGGCCCGGTCAAGAGGCCGCGACCGGCCGACCATTGAACGGCCTCAATGCAAACCCAGTAGAAATTTCATGAAGCTCATTCGACCAATCGCCGCGGTTGCCCTGCTCGTCGCCGCGACGTGTCTTGTCTTCCGTCCCGCCCTCGCCGCGGACCCGGTTTTCCCGCCGGGCATGCGGGTCGGCCTGACGCCGCTGGTGGGCCTCGTCCGCGCCAAATCATTCGTCGGATTCGAGACCGAGGACAAGGGCGTCAAGGTACTGGTGACGGAGCTGCCGGCCGAGGCCTATGGCGAGGTCGCGAATGCCTTCAAGGCCAATCCGGCGGGCACCGGCGGCGTCAAGCCGGAGAGCATCGAGACGTCCGCCGGCCTTGCCTATTACACCGCCGAAAGCGCCAAGGATGGCGCCACCAATGTGCGGCGCTATTCGATGATCCTGCCGGGCGGCACCTTCTCCGGCTATATCGCCGTGCAGGTCCCCGAGAATGCCGCCAAGATCTATACCGACGAGGCCGTGCGGCAGATGTTTGCGTCGGCGGTGATCCGCAAGGAAGTTCCGGTCGACGAGCAGCTCGGGCTGATGCCGTTCAAGATCACCGAGCTCGGCGATTTCAAGAATGTCCGCACGCTGGCGCCGGGCGCCGCCGTCATTCTCGCCGACGGCGACGAAACGACGGGGTTCGAGATCGCGCCGTTCATGGTGATCGGCCTGATCGGCTCGACGCCGGCGCAGCCCGACGATCGCGGCCGGTTCGCCCAGCAGGCCGCAACCACGATCCCCGGCGTCCGCGACGCGCGGATCACGATGTCCGAGCCGATCCGCATCGACGGCATGCCCGGCTATGAAACGCGGATCGATGCCACCAGCGGCAAGGACAATACCTCCGTCACCGTGGTGCAATGGCTGCGATTTGGCGGCCAGAGCACCATGCGGATCATCGGAAGCGCCCCGCGCGACGCATGGACGAAAGCGTTTCCGCGCTTCCGCGCCGTGCGCGACGGAATTCAGCCGCGGCGGATAGCACGGATCGATTGAGGTTTCTCAGGCGGCGTTCGGCTCGTTGCCGTTGGCCGGCGCGCCGGCCTTGGCGCCGCCCTTGGAGACCGCGACCAGCGCCGGCCGCAGCACGCGCTCGCCGATCATGTAGCCGGCCTGCACCACCTGGACCACCGTTCCCGCGGGCACCGAGGGATCGGGAACCTCGTACATCGCCTGCTGAAAATTCGGATCGAATTTCTCGCCCGACGGATCGAATTTCTTGACGCCGTTTTTCTCCAGCGTGTTGAGCAGCGACCGCTCGGTCAGCTCGACGCCCTCGATCAGCGCCTTCAGGCCGGGATCGGCGGACGCCTTGGCCTCGGCCGGAACCGCATCGAGCGCGCGCTGCAGATTGTCGGCGATATCGAGAACGTCGCGCGCGAAACCGGTGATGCCGTAGGTGCGCGCATCGGCGACCTCGCGCGTGGTGCGCTTGCGCAGGTTTTCCATTTCCGCCAGCGTGCGCAGCATCTTGTCGCGCGATTCCGCGGCTTCCTTCGCCAGCGCCTCGACCGATCCGGCTTCGGGTTCGTCGGGCATGATGTAGGGCTTGGAAACCACGGGCTCCGGTCCTTGCGCCGGGTTCACCGGATCATCCGTTCTGCCGGTTGGGATCGGTCATAGACTGTCCTCTCGAAAAATCGCCTGGAGATGAATGGGGAGTGCTGGGCGCGGATATCGTGCTTTAGGCGCCAAAAATCAAGCGCAACTACCCCCGGGACGTCAGCCGGATCATCCGCCCAGCATCCGGCTGACGATCCGCGCGGCATAATCCACCGTCGGAATCACCCGGGCATAATTGAGCCGCGTCGGCCCGATCACGCCGAGCACGCCGACGATATGACCGGCGGCATCGCTGTAGGGCGCGATGATGGTGGAAGAGCCGGACAGCGAAAACAGCTTGTTTTCCGACCCGATGAAAATCCGCACGCCTTCGGCGCGTTCGGCGCGGCCCAACAGATCGATCACGCCGCGCTTGGTCTCGAGATCGTCGAACAACAGCCGCACGCGCTCCAGATCCTCCAGCGCATGCAGATCTTCCAGGAGATTGGCGTGACCGCGCACGATCAGCTGCCGGTCGTCGTTTTCGCCGCCGGACCAGCTCGCGATCCCGGCGGCGATGACCTTCTGCGTCAGCTGATCGAGTTCGGCGCGGTTTTGCGTCAGCGCGGTTTCCAGTTCGAGCCGCGCTTCGGCGAGCGTCCGTCCCCTGATCCGCGCATTGAGGAAATTGGTGGCCTCGGTCAGCGCCGACGACGGCACCCCGGGCGGCAGCGTCAGCACGCGGTTCTCGACCTGGCCGTCCTCGCCGACCAGCACCACCAGCGCGCGTTCCGGCTCCAGCCGCACGAATTCGATATGTTTCAGCCGCGAATTGGATTTTGCGGTCAGCACCACCGCCGCGGCCCGGGTCAGCCCGGACAGCCGCGTCAGGGCTTCGCCGAGGGCGGCTTCGACCGACTGCGCCTTGCCGACGGAAGCAAGCTGGCTCTGGATCGACTGCCGCTCCGGCTTCGGTGAGATCGCCGACCTGCATCAGGGCATCGACGAAGAACCGCAAACCGAGTTCGGTCGGCAGCCGGCCCGCCGAGGTATGCGGCGCGTAGATCAGGCCGAGCTGCTCGAGATCGGACATCACGTTGCGCACCGAGGCCGGCGACAGCGGCACCGCGATCAGGCGCGAAATGTTGCGCGAGCCGACGGGCTCGCCGGTCGCCAGATAACTCTCCACGATTTGACGAAAAATGTCGCGCGAGCGCTCGTTGAGCTGGGCCAGCCCGGCATTCGGCGCGATCAGACCGATCGGATCGTGATGGGCCACAACTTAACTCCTTAACTGCTGCCCTAATTTGTCCATCTCGCGGGCCGGTTACAAGCGGCATTAGCCCCAAAGGGCTGGCCAAAGGCCTTGCCGCTGCGCGCTCCCCCACCTACAAGCACCGCGAGCCATGACCTTTTGCTGAATTTTTCGGAGGATTTCCATGCGCCCAAGCCGCCGTGCGCCGGATGAACTGCGCGCCGTGTCGCTGGAACGCGGCGTGGTCAAATACGCCGAGGGTTCCTGCATGGTCAAATTCGGCGACACCCATGTGCTGGTCACGGCCACCCTGGAAGAGCGGCTGCCGCCATGGCTCAAGGGCCAGGGCCGCGGCTGGGTCACGGCCGAATACGGCATGCTGCCGCGGGCGACGCTGGAGCGCACCCGCCGCGAGGCCGCCGCCGGCAAACAGAACGGCCGCACCGTCGAAATCCAGCGCCTGATCGGCCGCTCGCTGCGCGCCACCGTCGACCTCGAAGCGCTGGGCGAGCGCCAGATCACCGTGGACTGCGACGTGCTGCAGGCCGACGGCGGCACCCGCACCGCCTCGATCACCGGCGCCTGGGTCGCGCTCGCCGACTGCATCGCCTGGATGAAGGCCCGCAACATGCTGAAGACCAACGTGCTGCGCGACAACGTGGCCGCGATCTCCTGCGGCATCTATAACGGCACGCCGGTGCTCGACCTCGATTATGCCGAGGATTCGGAAGCCGAAACCGACGCCAATTTCGTCATGACCGGCGACGGGCGCATCATCGAGGTGCAGGGCACCGCGGAAAAGACGCCGTTCTACGCAAGACGAATTTCTCTCGCTGATGGCGCTGGCGCGCAAGGGCGTGGCGCGGCTGGTGGACCTGCAGAAAATGGCCGTGGCGTGATTTCGGATCGCGCTCGCACTCGCGTGGACCAAAGACACATGCACCGCCGAATCAAAGGCAAGCTCGTGATCGCGACCCACAATCCCGGCAAGCTCGCCGAGATGCGCGAACTGTTGGCGCCGCACGGCGTCGAGGCGATATCGGCCGGCGAGCTCGGTCTCGACGAGCCCGACGAGACCGGCGACAGTTTTGGCGCCAACGCCAGGATCAAGGCGGTCGCCGCGGCGAAAGCCGCGCAGCTGCCGGCATTCGCCGACGATTCCGGCCTGGCGGTCGACGCGCTCGATGGCGCGCCCGGAATTCTGTCCGCGCGCTGGGCCGGCCCGAACAAGGATTTTACCGCGGCGATGACGCGGATCGAACGCCTGCTGCAGGAGCGCGGCGCGACGCAAGCAGCGCAGCGCAGAGCGCATTTCGTGTCCGCGCTATGCGTCGCCTGGCCCGACGATCATATCGAGGAAGTCGAGGCGCGCGCCGACGGCACGCTGGTGTGGCCGCCGCGCGGCACCGCCGGCTTCGGCTACGATCCGATGTTCATGCCCGACGGCCACGTCAGCACCTTCGGCGAGATGACCTCGATCGAGAAGCACGGCCTGCCGCCGCTGGGGCTCGGGCTGTCGCACCGCGCCCGCGCCTTCGTCAAACTGGCGGAGATCTGCCTTGACTAGCGCCGATCGCCCGCACCCTGTCCCTCCCCCGCAAGCGGGAGAGGGAAAAAAAGCGCGTTCGGCGTTTACGTGCACTGGCCGTTCTGCCTGTCGAAATGCCCGTATTGCGATTTCAACAGCCATGTCCGGCATGCCCCGATCGACGAGGAACGATTTGCGCGCGCCTTCGCCCGCGAGATCGAGACCACCGCCGCGCGCGCGCCGGGCCGCGAGGTATCGTCGATCTTTCTCGGCGGCGGCACGCCGTCCCTGATGCGGCCGCAAACCGTCGGCGCGATTCTGGATGCGATCGGCAAGCATTGGCGCGTCGCGCCCGATGTCGAAGTGACGCTGGAAGCCAACCCCACCAGCGTCGAGGCCACGCGCTTTGCCGGCTATCGCGCAGCCGGCGTCAACCGGGTGTCGCTCGGCGTGCAGGCGCTGGACGATGCCTCGCTGAAGGCGCTGGGACGCCTGCATACCGCGCGCGAGGCGCTGGATGCGGTGGCGATCGCGCGCAAAGCCTTCGAGCGCTATTCGTTCGACCTGATCTATGCCCGTCCCGATCAGACGCCCGGGATGTGGGCGGACGAATTGAAACTCGCGATCGCGGAAGCGGCCGAGCATCTGTCGCTCTATCAGCTGACGATCGAGGAAGGCACGCCGTTCTTCGGCCTGCATGCCGCCGGCAAACTGAAGACGCCCGACGAGGCGATCGCGCGCGCGCTCTACGACGTCACGCAGGAGGTCTGCGCCAGCCACGGCCTGCCGGCCTACGAGATTTCCAATCACGCGCGCGCGGGCGCCGAATGCCGGCACAATCTGGTCTACTGGCGCGGCGAGGAATATGCCGGCATCGGGCCGGGCGCGCATGGGCGGCTCGATATCGACGGCATCAGGCACGCGATCGCGACCGAAAAGCGCCCCGAGGCGTGGCTGATGCGGGTCGAGGCCAATGGCCACGGCGTCGTCACCGACGATCGTCTCAACAGCGAAGAGCGCGCCGACGAATTCTTGCTGATGGGCCTGCGGCTCGCGGAAGGCATCGACCCCGCGCGCTATGCGGCCCTGTCGGGCCGCGCGCTCGATCCGCGCCGCATCGCGGTGCTGCGCGAAGAAGGCGCGATCATCGGTCGATGAAAACGGCCGGCTGCGCGTCACGCAGGCCGGATTTCCGGTGCTCGATGCCGTGGTGGCGGATCTGGCGGCGTAATCTCTCTATCGTCGTCCCGGACAAGTGAGCGTCAGCGAACGCGATCCGGGACCCATACGCCGCGGCCCCTCGATGGGGCAGGAAGGTAGTTGCCTGCTTGGCGCAGCAACTGAAGCTGGTGGTTATGGGCCCCTGCTTTCGCAGGGGCGACACTAACGCCCCAAAACTCTTCGGCGAGCCCGCGACCGGCACGCCGCCGCCCGATCCCACGCGCATCACGGCAAGGCCGCGCTCGTTGGTGCCGTCGGCGCGGAAGCGGAACAGGCCGTCGATGCCGGCAAAGCCGGACGGATTGGTCAGCACCTCAGGCGAAAAGCGCTGCCCGCCCTGCGTTCGCGCCAACGCGGCGACCAGCGCCACCGCGTCATAGGCCAGCGTCGCGGTGCGCACCGGCTCGGCGCCGAATTTGGCGCGGTAGCGGCCGGAAAAACTGCGGAAGCCGGAAGGATCCGGCGCGGCATAGAGGCCGCCCTGCAGCAGAGGGCTCGCGAACACGCGCGGATTGTCCCACAGGCCGGTGCCGAGCAGCTGGATGTTTTTCAAATTGGCGCCGGCCGCGGTCAGCGCGTCCGCCACCGCCACCACGGAGTTGCCGTCGTCGGCGATGAACAGCGCGTCCGCCGAGCCGAGCGCCTGCGCCACGGTCCGCGCCGGGGTGGCGCGATCGGCGCCGTATTTCTCGAACGCGACGATGCGCCCGCCCCTGCGGCCGACCGCCTGCTTGAAGGCGGCCTCCACCACATTGCCATAGGCATTCTCGGGCAACAGCGCGGCGAAGGATCGCTTTCCGATGCTGGCGGAGTATTCGACGATCCGGTTGACGTCGGACTCCGGCAGGAAGCTCAGGAGATAGACGCCGCGCCCGGCCACGCTCGAATCGGTCGAGAACGCGATCACCGATACGCCGCGCGCGCGCGCGAGTTGCGCGGTCGCCGGCACCGACTGCGCAAACAGCGGACCCAGGATGATCTCGGCGCCTTCGTCGAGCGCCTGCTGCGTGCCCTGGCTCGCGCCTTGCGGACTGCCGCCGTCGTCCTTGATCAGGAGCTGGATGTTCGGGTTCTGGAATTCCGCCAGCGCCATCTCGGCGGCGTTCTTCATCGACTGCGCCGCGACGCCGGCATTGCCGGCGGCCGACAGCGGCAGGATCAACCCGACCTTGACCTGCCCGGTGCCGACCGCGAGCGGCTGCTGCGTCGGTCCGGCGGGGCCGGCCTCCGGCTGCGAACTGAAGGGATTGGAGAACTGGCCAAGACTCTGCTGCATGCCGGCGCAGGCCCCGAGCAGGGGCGCGCCGAGGATCAGGCCGACCGCCGTCCGCCGGGTGGCCCCGGCAGGCTGAGACTTGGAAAGCTCAGACTTGGGTTTGAGCGGCCCCACCATCGCATCTCTTCTCTTGACCGACCGCAATCGGCCAGGACGTCCACCTCCTGAGATCAGGAGAGCGGATTCAGGCATATTGTCGGCGAATAGTTAACCAAAACAAAAGGATTATGGCCGCAGCCGCCGGGCCGGGTTGCAGACCCCGGTTCCCTTTTCGCCGTGCGGCACAGTATTTCGCGCGCCGGATCGTGGCGCAAGCGCCATGTTCCCTGGCTCTTTGTTTGACGCGTTTTCTTCACGCGAACCGGTATCCACTTCGCTCGAAAACGCTCTAGATTGCCATTATGCGCGCAAAAGCTCTCCCCATAAATAGAACTGAAGGCCTGACGGAACCCTCCGTGCGCACATTTACCGTCGGCGGCCATGTCCTGACCGCGCCGAAGGCGGTTCCCGGCCTGCATCTGGTGGCGACCCCAATCGGCAATCTCGGCGACATCACCCTGCGCGCGCTGGAAACGCTGGCCGGCGTCGACATCATCGCCTGCGAGGATACCCGCATCACCCGCCGGCTGACCGAGCGCTACGGGATCACGGCGCTCCTAAAACCCTATCACGAGCACAACGCCGCGCTGGCGCGCCCGAAAATCCTGGAGAAGCTGGCGCAGGGCGCCTCCATCGCGCTGGTCTCGGATGCCGGCACGCCGCTGATTTCCGATCCCGGCTTCAAGCTGGTGCGCGAGGTCTGCGCCGCCGGCTTTTCCGTGATCGCGCTGCCGGGACCGTCCTCGGTGCTGACGGCGCTGGCGGTGGCGGCGCTGCCGACCGACCGGTTTTTCTTCGAGGGATTTCTGCCGTCCAAGGAGACCGCGCGCCGCGCGCGGCTTGCGGAGCTGGCGCGGATCGACGCGACGCTGGTGATGTTCGAATCCGGCAACCGCGTGCAGGACACCCTGCGCGATCTCCCCGACATCATGGGCGCGCGCGACGCCGCGATCTGCCGCGAACTGACCAAACTGCATGAAGAGGTTGTGCGCGCGCCGCTCTCCAAGCTCGCGCGAAACGCCGAGAAGCTGGAGACGCGCGGCGAATTCGTGCTGGTGATCGGCCCGCCGGCGGCGGGCGCGCAAGTCATGACGGCGGATGCGCTGGACGATCTGCTGCGATCTTCGCTTGCGCGCGACAGCGTCAAGGATGCGGTGGCGCATGCGGTCGAACTGTCCGGCCGGCCGCGCCGCGAAATCTATGCCCGCGCGCTGGAGCTCGCCAAGGAAATAGCCGCGAAAGGCGAGCATGGCGAAGACTGACGGTGCCGCACCGCCCGACAGACTGACAAAAACCGCCTCGCCCGCGCGCGTCGCGGCGTTTCGCACCGGCCTTTCGGCGGAAGCCCGCGCCGCCGCCTATCTGATGGCCAAGGGCTATCGCATCCTCGCAAAACGCTATCGCACGCCCTACGGCGAGATCGACCTCGTGGCGCGGCGGCGCAATCTGCTCGCCTTCATCGAGGTCAAGGCCCGCGCCAGCCTCGATGACGCCGCCTATGCGGTGACGCCGCGCCAGCAGGCGCGCATCATCGCCGCCGCGCAAGCCTGGCTGATGGCGCATCCCGAACATGCCGAATTCGAGATGCGTTTCGACGCCATGCTGATTGCGCCCCGGCGTTTGCCGCGCCATCTGTTGGCGGCCTTCGACGCCAGCACCTAAAGCAGTTTCCGAATGACTGGAATCATCATCACCCATCCGGCGGGCCACATGGTTCGAGACGCGCGGCGTTGCCGCGCTCCTCACCATGAGGGTCTGAGACCTCATCCTGAGGAGCGCGCTCTTGCGCGCGTCTCGAAGGATGAAGCCCCGGACTCGAAAATCTCTAGAACCCAATCCCACCGAACAACTCCGCGGACCCCACATGAAATTGAACGTCGCCGTCCAGATGGACCCCATCGCGCGCATCAACATATCCGGCGATTCGACCTTTGCCCTGTCTGCTCGAAGCACAAAAACGCGGCCACGGGCTGTCCTATTACACGCCGGACAAGCTCTCGCTGAAGGGCGAGGAGCTGGTGGCGCCGGTGCAGATGCTTTCCGTGCGCGACGAGCCCGGCAATCATTTTACGCTGGGCGAACCCCGGCGCGAAAAGCTCGCGCAATTCGACGTCATCCTGCTGCGGCAGGACCCGCCGTTCGATCTCGCCTACATCACCTCGACGCATTTTCTCGAGCGGATGCATCCGAAGACGCTGGTGGTGAACGATCCGGCCAGCGTGCGCAACGCGCCGGAAAAGGTCTTCGTGATGGATTTTCCGCATCTGATGCCGCCGACATTGATCTCGCGCGACCTCGACGAGATCAACGCCTTCCGCGACGAGCACGGCGCGGTCGTGATGAAGCCGCTGCACGGCCATGGCGGCGCGGCGGTGTTTCGCGTGATGCCGCAGGACATGAATTTCGGCTCGCTGTTCGACATGTTCTCGGTGACGTTCAAGGAGCCCTGGGTGATCCAGCGCTTCCTTCCCGAGGTGAAGCACGGCGACAAGCGCATCATCCTGGTCGACGGCGAATTCGCCGGCGCGGTCAACCGCGTGCCGGCGCCGGACGATCTGCGCTCCAACATGGTGCGCGGCGGCGCGGCGCAGGCCACCGACCTCACCCCGCGCGAGCGCGAAATCTGCGAAACGCTGGGGCCGGCGCTTCGCGAGCGCGGGCTGTTGTTCGTCGGCATCGACGTCATCGACGGCAATCTCACCGAGATCAACGTGACCTCGCCGACCGGCATCCGCGCCATCGCGCGGCTCGGCGGGCCGGATATCGCGGCGAGGATCTGGGACGTGATCGAGAAGAAGCGGGGGTAGGGGACTCGGTTGGCGCGTCGGGATGCAATTAAGGGCCGGGGCAGTACATGCTGCGGGAAATCACGAGGTAGCGACGGGAGGTTTTGGTAGTCTGCGCTCGTGGAAGCGGTCGCTTTCCAGCCTTTGGTATTCTCGGACCAAGATGTGGGCGGCTACATCATTTTCAGTCGTGCCAAGCTTGCCTAGCGACGCCAAGAGGACAAAATATTCAAATGCTTCGGCAGGCAAACTCACCATAAGTGATTGAGCTTGCGATCTATTTTTTGGTCTCCCCTTCTCTGCCATACGCCCGCACTCTATATTTACAATCCATTTATAATGGCATTATAAATCTTGAACGTGGAGTCTCATTGTGAGATGATTCGACTTACAAGACGGACTTTGCTTCAATAAAAAAGGCCCCTCCGAAGAGGGGCCTTAGTTGGAGAGACCGGGACTGGAATCGAACCAGCGTAGCTCAGATTGCAACCCCGAGCGCATGACCATTCTGCCACCCGGTCACAGAACGCCCCGTTCATAGCGGGGCGTTTTCGTTATCGGGACGCCAAATCCGAGACCCGAACACCTTGGAAGGCTAAGACAGCTCCATTGAGCCCGTCAACAGTTAGTGCGAGTTCCTGAATCAAATACTAAATATGGGGGAAAGAGGGGATAACTTGGGGTCCAGGTAGCCCAACATTTCTCCGTAAGTATCAGTGAGTCCTCAAGGATCCCCGAGCGAAAAAATGTAGGCCAATGACCTACCGCCCGAACCGTTGCTGAGATCGGGCCGTTCAAAGAAGCCAAGGCCAGCATCGCATAAACTTGCACGCTCAACGCTTACTGCGTCGTTCTTTCTCGCCCGCCTTGCAGCGATGGAATCAGAGGGAGTAGCTTTGCAGAATACGTAGGGAAGCCAATCGCCTGTTAAATCCGGATCGTTCCTTGACAGATCAAGAACCCTGCAACGCCCCCGATCCCCCAGCGCAGTCAGGTTGGATTGTGGGGCACCTCCAGACGCTCAAACGCTATTTTCATGATCGCCGCTCCGCAAAGAAGCAAGAATCCTCCCAAGATCGTGCTTCGCGGCGAACTGCCAACGCTACGGTAGCTATCGCTTTTCTCACTATCGCCGTCGTTGTTGTTGGCGGCCTGCAATATTTGATTTTCAAAGGCCAGCTCCGGATCATGGCTGACCAGTTGGAGGAGATGCGAGGAACCGGAAAACAAACTGACGAATTGATTTCCGAGAATAAAAGTCTTGTAGAAGCCGCCCGAGGGCAGTTGGAGGCGTTGCGAGGGCAATTGGACCAATTGCGAGAGAGCGGCAGGCAGACGAATATCCTGATCGAAACAAACAAAAAACTCGCCGATTCGGCTAATAAGCAAGCTGATGCTGCGGTCGCTCAAGCAGCCGTCGCCGCTCAAGCGGCGGAAACGGCACGCAATAGTATGCTGGGTTCGCAGAGGGCTTGGGTAGGACCAAGGAATACAAAGATTTCCGCTGAACCCAAAATCGGCGATCCTATCGAGATGGTTGTTGAGTATCAAAATATGGGGCGCGAGCCCGCTCTCAACTTTACCTATGATATGGAGACGTTCTCTGTCGCAACAGATAGGGAAGCCTTGGTCAAAATAATTCCGTTTATGACAAAATGCTTGGAGACAACAACCACGAAGCCTGGACAAGTAGTTTACTCCAACAACAGGCTTTAGCGAATACAATCTCACCATGAAGCTTCCCAAGGAAACCGTAGATGAAAGCGTTGTTGCAGGTGACAAGACAATCTTTTTACAAGGCTGTTTCGTTTACCAGACCATCCAAACAGTGAGACATAGTTTTTTCTGCTATTTTTATAAGTCTCACGTTACGAAAATCGCGAGCATGAATATCTGCTTGGCTGGCCATTCCGCAGACTAGCAAAAATGCGGCCCATGCCGCGAGATACGCCGTCATAATTCGATCCAAGTGGAATCCACTTCAGGCGTACGCGACATGATCCGGGCAACGACGACACTTATCATACTGCTGCTGACTGCCGAGATCGGCTCCGAAGCAGTCGACGTACGCGATAGCGGCGGCGTGGACCTCACGACTTTCGAATGCCACGAGACGCCGCGCAGCACGCTGATCCAGCGCGCCTGTTACAACAGGGCGCAGGCTGCCACGATCGTCAGCGTCAAGGGCACTTACTACCGGTTGTATTGATTCCTTCGATGGAGTTCTGGTGCGGGATTTCGATCAGCTTCCCCTCTACTGCTGCCTGACAGGGTTCACGCTGCCGGTCGAGAATTTTGAGATCGGTGCTGGGCTGCTTTTGCGCAAAACGTTCGTCGACACCTTCGGAGGGTGGTCGATGGGCTTTGTCACTCCGCGTGCGCCTGGAATGCCACACCCCGCGCCGTGGGCACCGGTGAGCGGGGAAAGTAGCGCAATGATGAAGGCGCGCGTTGAGCTTGCGATCTCACGGACTTCGATTGATGGGTTCACGTTGCCAACTGCGACGGCTTGGCTCGTAGCGTCGCTTTTGCGCCTTCAATTAAGTGCGCCAGTGCGCGTTGCCGTAGTTGCAAACATGCCGTTCAATTCGATGGCCGATAACTGGCAGAAGGTCGAGGCAATGGCCTTCGAGACAGGGACGAAACAATGGGGGGTGTTCCGCGCCGAATCTGTCCAAGCCACCCTTGAGGATTTGCTCTGGCTTCGCAGATGCCTGCCGGTTGCAGCACGCCTCTATCAAGACGAACGATTTCAGCGCGCCTTCTCAATCTACGACGAGGCGCTATGGGCGCCTCGTAAGGAGCTCGCTACGATCCTCGTATGGACGGCACTTGAAATTTTGTTTGAAGCAAGTGGCGAGCAGAATAAGACGCGCGCAATCTCCGAGCTGGCGTCAGAATGGATAGGGCATGACCGCGCGGATCGAGACCGCGCCTACAACGTCATACGCGAGCTGTACCGCAAGCGGGGCCGGGTCGTGCATGTAGGCAAGCAAATCGAAACGACCGACTTCATTCAGTCATTGCAGATTTGCAAGGCGGTGTTTGGAAACATCCTGACGCGGGAGACGCTGCCACCGCCCCGCTTACGTGTGGTGCAATAGAAGCGAAAAGGGCACCCGCTTCCGAGACGCCCTTTCCTTTAGATCAACCGCGCGAGTGCGGCGATTAGCGAAACTACCCGCTCCATGTTCCCCTAATGTTCTTGCTCTAACCCCCCGCTTTCCGCTACCCTCGATTGTATCAGAGGGGCAGCGTGGTCCAGCGGGTTTCCACCGTAGTCTTTGAGGGGATCGAGGCCCGCGCGGTCGACGTGCAGGTGCAGGTCGCCCCCGGCCTGCCGGCTTTTCGTCATCGTGGGCCTGCCCGACGAGGCGGTGTCCGAGGCCCGCGAGCGAACGCGCTCTCCGGCTTCACCGTGTTCGGCGAAGGAACCAGCGGTTCAATGATATGTTGACAAGAACATCAAGTGTGTATAAATACACATCATGAAGAGCCGGGAAATCATCTCGGCCCTTCAAGGGGATGGGTGGGTCCAGGTGGCTCAAAAGGGTAGCCATGTCCAATTCAAGCACCCGACAAAGAAAGGCCGCGTCACTGTTCCCCACCCCGAACGGGACATCCCGGTCGGGACACTGAAGAGTATCGAGAAGCAGTCGGGTCTAAAGCTGAGGTAAGAGCCATGCGGAACTATATTGGTCTTATCCACAAGGACGCCGACAGCCACTTTGGCGTTTCCTTTCCGGACTTTCCGGGCGTTGTCACCGCGGGCACCACTTTGGATGACGCCCGCGCCATGGCCGAGGAGGCGCTTGCTCTTCATATCGAAGGCCTGGTGGAGGACGGCGAAGCGATCCCCGAGCCTTCCGCCCTGGAGGAGGTCATGTCCGATCCGGACAACCGGTCCGGCGTGGCTATTCTGGTTTCCATGAAAAGCGATCAACCGAAGGTCGTTCGCGTCAACGTCACTTTGCCCGGAGATGTTCTGGAGCAGATCGACAAATATGCCGAAGCTCACGGCTACACGCGATCGGGACTTCTCGCGCAAGCGGCCAAAGAAACTGATGACTGACGCGGCTTGAGAGCCCCCAATTCTGTTCCCTTAATGTTCTTGCCAGTCTTCGCACCTTCCGCTACCCTCGATTGCATCAGAGGGGCAGCATGGTCCAGCGCGTTTCCACCGTAGCCTTTGAGGGGATCGAGGCCCGCGCGGTCGACGTGCAGGTGCAGGTCGCCCCCGGCCTGCCGGCTTTCGCCATTGCAGACTGTGAATGCCAAATATAAAAACACGGCATCACAGGAGACAGCGGTGGGACTTGGGAACAATATCATAGTGTTAGCTCTTCGGACCACCGTGCGCCTTGCATGGGCCATGCACACATTCGCAAGGTCCGTAGGAGACGCAGGGGAGCGGTTGGAAGCGTCGATTGATCGGTGGACCGCCAAGGGACGGGTGGATACCGCAGACATGCTAACGCCCCTCCTAGACCGGCCGCACGCCGACGCAGATTGAGGGCAACGCAGTGAGCACCCCTGTGAAGCCTGAGGAACCCCGGGCCTACTCCTACATTCGTTTCTCCACACCGGAGCAAGCACGAGGGGACAGCCTGGACCGTCAAAAGGACAAGGCCGCTAAGTGGGCTTTGGATCATGGGCTGGAACTCGATACCGAACTGAAGATGACGGACGCGGGTGTGTCGGCACACCGCGGAAAGAACGCGCGCACGGGGGCGCTCGCGGGCTTTGTGACGGCGGTGGAGAAAGGATACGTGCCCGAAGGCAGTTACCTTTTGGTCGAGAATATCGACCGCCTCACTCGCGACGATATGTCGGAAGCAATCACGCTCTTTATGCGGATCATCAATGCAGGGGTGACGGTCGTCACTCTGACGAACAATAACGCTTATTCGAAAGAGAGCGTGAACCGGAACCTAGCCGAAATCTACATCATCGTTGCCGAGTTGATGCGAGCCAATCAGAGAGCGCCCGCAAGTCGCAACTGGTAGGTGACGCCAAGGCGCGGAAGAAGGCCCGACTGATCGCGGGTGAACTGAACGGCAAGCCCTACACCCGGCAGACACCCGCATGGATCAGATGGGACGATGACGCCAAGGAATACCAGCTGATCCCAGAGCGAGCGTCACTCGTTGCAGAGATTTTCCAAAGAGCGGACGAGGGGCGCGGCATTGATTGGATTGCGAAGGACCTCAATCAACGTGGCATCGATACGTGGGGGCGCAAGGGACAACGCAAAGCGGATCACTGGCGAGGGAGCTACATCCGCAAAATCCTTCTCAACACCGCGCCCATCGGGACGTTCACGCCACACACCACGACGCATGACGAAGCGACGCGAGCACGGCGAGATGAACCTATGACACCCGTGGAGCACTATTTTCCTGCGGCTGTACCTGAGGAGCTTTACTGGCGTGTACACCGCAGGCTTGAGACCACCTCAGCACCGGGGGCGGAACGCAGGCCGTGAGCCGAAGTCAATCGTTGCAGGCTTGATCTACTGCGCGAGCTGCGGCCACGCAGTCACCCGGGTGTCCAAGGGGGCCTATGTCTACCTTGTGTGCTCCAGAGCGAACATGCGCGCCGATGGCTGCAAATACTGGGCGGTGCCGTATGCGACTGTAGAGGAAGCGCTGAGGACGAACGCCAAGACCTTGGTAGCCCGTGCGCCACGCGGAAAGAGCACGGCAGCGCTGGACAAGGAAATAGACAAGCTGCGGGCGAACGCGGACCACCTTGAGAACCATACGTTTGAGTTGGCAGACTTGGCGGCGCGCGAGAAGAGCCCGGCTGCGAGACAAACGCTGAGGGAGGCGGAAGCCGAGTTAAAGGGCCTCCACAAGACGCTGAGAGACCTCAGGGCACAAAGGGACACGCTCACCACCGCCAGCGTCCGCGACAGATTGAAGGCAGCGCAGGACGTGCTCACTGGCCCCCACAAGAGTGTAAGCGAAACCAATCGAGCGCTTAGGCAAGCTATACGACGCATCATGCTTGACCCAGAGCAAGGAAGGCTTTGGGTACAATGGCATCACTCGGAGGAGATACAGGACATTCTTTGCGCGTCGAAACACACAAGCTGGGAGGAGATGAAGGAGATTACAGTACCCCCCACCATGACAGACACAGCGAGAGACTGAGTAATGGCAAAGAAGAACAACACGCGTCGCAGGACCATCATGCGGCAGGACATTCAGAGACCCAAGGACACCGGGGAGACCTTTGAGGACATCGAGAAGCGCGTAGGGAAACTGCCGACTGGCGAAGCATTGGCAGCAGGAGCAACAGGGCCCACCGTCAACCTGGCCCGCAACAGCATCCGCGTGGCTACGCAGGTTTTCCAGTGGCGCATCCCCAAGCGCAACATGCTGCCAAGCGACGATCATATCTTCAGCATGGCGCACGGCGTTGGGGCAGCAACGGACACCACTCACGCCGATCATAGTGTTTCCGGTTGGGGACGTGTTCTACGTAATGGACGGTCATCACCGGCTTGCAGCCTACGACACCGCGCGATGGACTAAAACCGATTCCGGCACAGGTGTACCAAGGAAGCTTAGAGGCCGCATGGCGGTCAGCGCTCGCGCGCAACAGCCGGGATAAGCTACCCATGGACGCAAGTGGACAAGATAGCCGCTGCATGGCGGATCGTTACGAAGGATGATGACCGGGACAGCATCAGCAGCATTATGGCCCTCACCGGAGTATCCAAGGGCACAGTGAACAACATGCGTGGGGTTTGGCGAACGATCAATGATGGCAAGCACGGGGAGGCGAAGGAACTACAGGCGCTGACGTGGGCGAAGGCGCGAAGGCTCGCGGAAGGACGTGAGGACGATAAGGCGCTAGACGATTGGCGGGAGCAAGAAGCAGACAAGCTGGTGCAGGCGTTGCATAACGCGAAGCTCATCCAGAGGCTCACGAAGAACCCCGACATCACGGCGCTAGCATTAGCGAAACTGGCGGAAGGGCTACCAAAGGCGCTGATGGCCGAATGGACTGAGGAGGAGGAAATGCCGTTCAATCCGCACGAACCATCGGATGAGGACGAGAAGGCCTTCTAGGGCACCCAAACACGATGGTACCCATTTGGGTAGGCAGAGTTAATGTTAATAACCGATATGGTATAATGAGAGTCGGCGCGCTAGGCCTCCGCTAGGCCTCCAGAGGCGCACAGGAACTGCAGGCGCGCTGCTATCGTCGACACGGGAAGGCGTGTCTCATCGCATCCAAAGTTACCGCGCCTGCGCGCTCGTGAAGGCGCTCAGGGTGCTTTTGCAGATAAGCGACGACTACGCGAACTATCTGAACGGCGGTCCCCTCAGGCGGAACGCAGGCGCCTGTTATAGGAGTGGTCCGGCCCTCATCGATCAGCGCGGAGAGTTGTTGGACCGCGTTTATATAGCCCCAGCATTCGTACATGGCCGCAGTGGGAGCCTGAAGCTGGAAGCCCTCACCTGCCGGGCGATAGGCTCTAAGAAAGCTCTCGCAGCTACCGAGCAGTTCGTTTGCGCTCTCCATGCTCTGCGCAGACAGCGACGACGAACAAAGAATAATTAAGATAGCAAACACGCATCGCATAGTAGCCCCCCTTGCCGGACACACGCTACCCAGAGACGCACAGAGGCTCAATACATATCACTGCGGTACCGGTGCAGAGCTGCGTGCAGGTCGCGGAGAAACACAGGAGTGGCGAGATCCGATGAGACACCCGGGAGACACAACGCTGCTGTAACCTCGGCAGCGGCAGCGGCCTTTAGTCCACGATTTTGAAATCGGCCGGCCGACGACCGGCAAAATAGGGTCCGGTGAACCAAAGGGGACCCGTTGAAAACGCCGCGTTATGCCGCGTGGGCGATCAACCACGCCGAGGCACCGCCGAGCGCGAAGGCAACACCCGGGGCTTCCAACGCCACCGCGAGAACGGCACCCGCACCCAAGAGCGCGCCAGTAGTTGCGAGCATCTGCTGCCCTCAGCGTGCTTTGAGCAGTGCAATCACCTGATCCACAGTGAGCCCGTGCCCCACCCCCAAACTAGCACGCATGCCCTCGAACAACGCGACCATCTTGCGATAGTGGGCGAGGGTTGGGTGATGCGAGTTGAAGCTGCGGCCTTTGAACTCCTGAAAGCGGTTCATCTTCTCGACCAAAAAGAGAGCGATGCTCATGTACTCGCCTTCGTTATTGCCGTCGAAGCCGAAGAACTTAGGCTCCTTAGCCCACTCACCTACCTCTGAAACGAGGCGAGCCTTTTCGGCACGGGTGAACTTCGAAGACGCGCTTTCAATGAACCACCACATATCGAGGACATCGAGAACTAGGGAGAGAGCGCCCCGGCTATCGACGTGATCGTGCAGAACACCAGTCAACGTCCAAGGCAAAGCCCAGAAGTGACCGCCGTAGATGGCTTCTTGGATCAGGTCCACCGTCTTCTGATCCTCATAGCCCTTCTGGTTCTTGAGAACTTCGGTGAGGAGCCAGACGATGAGCTTCTCTTGATTGTTCAAAACGAAGTTCTTCTCGGATCGAGAACTCAAACCCTCCTCGATCAACCGGCGGACAGCCTCAGCACGGGAAGGGAGATCAAACTGATCACCGCGCCACGCGTCCACCCTTTCCAAAATCGAAGGGTCGAGACGCAGCTCGAACCTCTCAGTCTTAGGGACCATCATGTTTCGTACTCCGCATAATTACCGTAGGATACGGCGACGCACCGTATATACCGTAATTTTGTACGTAACAGCACCCACGCGGAGGCATAGCTCTGCCAAGAAGCCATGCAAAATCAGGCAGCTTATTGTCATTGACGATATGCGATGGCCATCGTCGGCCTGCCCGACAAGGCGGTGTCCGAGGCCCGCGAGCGGGTGCGCTCGGCGCTGATCGCCTCGGGGCTGGCGCTGCCCGCCCGCCGCATCACCGTCAATCTCGCGCCCGCGGATCTTCCGAAGGAAGGCAGCCATTACGACCTGCCGATCGCGCTCGGCCTGATGGCGGCGATCGGCGCCATTCCGCCGGACGCGCTCACCGGCTTCACCGTGCTCGGCGAGCTCGGCCTCGACGGATCGATCGCGCCGGTCGCGGGCGTGCTGCCGGCGGCGATCGGGGCGAACGCGCGCGACGAGGGCCTGATCTGCCCGGCGGCCTGCGGCGCCGAAGCGGCCTGGGCGAGCCCGGACATCCAGATCGTGGCGGCGAATTCGCTGATCCAGATCGCCAACCACTTCAAGGGCACGCAGGTGCTGTCGCGCCCGCAGCCGAAGGTGCACGAGGCCGGGGCCGAGCTCCTCGACCTGCGCGACATCAAGGGCCAGGAGAGCGCCAAGCGCGCGCTCGAGATCGCCGCGGCCGGCGGGCATCATCTGCTGATGATCGGCTCGCCCGGCGCAGGCAAGTCGATGCTGGCGGCGCGGCTGCCCTCGATCCTGCCGCCGCTGTCGCCGTCCGAACTGCTCGAAGTCTCGATGATCGCCTCCGTCGCCGGCGAAATCCGCGACGGCGCGCTGACCGCAAGGCGGCCGTTCCGCAGCCCCCATCATTCCGCCAGCATGGCGGCGCTGACCGGCGGCGGCATGCGCGCAAAACCCGGCGAGATCTCGCTGGCGCATCAGGGCGTGCTGTTCCTCGACGAACTGCCGGAGTTCGATCCGCGCGTGCTGGATTCGCTGCGCCAGCCCCTGGAAAACGGCGAGGTCGCGGTGTCGCGCGCCAATCACCGCGTCACCTATCCGGCGCGCTTCATGCTGGTCGCGGCGATGAATCCCTGCCGCTGCGGCCACGCCTATGAGCCCGGCTTTTCCTGCAAGCGCGGGCGGATCGACCGCTGCACGTCGGATTATCAGGCGCGCATCTCGGGCCCGCTGATGGACCGCATCGATCTGCGGATCGAGGTGCCGGCGGTGACCGCCGCCGACCTGATCCTGCCGCCGCCGGCCGAAGGCTCGGCGGAAGTGGCGGCACAGAGTCGCCGCGGCGCGCGACATTCAACTCAAGCGCTACACCGCCGCCGGGCTGCCGCAGATCCGCACCAATGCCGAAGCGCCGGCGTCGCTGCTGGAAGAGATCGCGAAAGCCGACGCGCAGGGCACAAAACTGCTGCGCGAGGCGTCCGAGACCATGCGGCTGTCGGCGCGCGGCTATCACCGCGTGCTGCGCGTCGCGCGCACGCTCGCCGACCTCGACGGCGCGGAAAAGATCGGCCGGCTGCATCTGGCCGAAGCGCTGTCCTATCGCGCGCTCGCCGACGATCTCAGGCGTGCGGCGTGACGAAGTGATTTGCCCGACGGGCGGCGCTGCGAGAAACGTGTCCAGCCCCTTTTGCAAAAATATTTCTGTTTTTCCGAAACCCAAATCAGCTCTATATCCATCGCCATCCCGTCCCACTAGGAGGGGCGTTTCGCGATCGTCACGGACGTGGGGCGGGATGCGGTGGACGCGGATCGTGCCGCTAGACGAGCGGCGCGTGAAGCGGACGGAGAAGTCGTGTGGTCCTGACGCCCCGACGCTGGCGTCAAGTTCCTGCGGAAGCAAGCTTCTGCGGGTGACGGTGGCAAGAAAGCCCGGTCACCGGGGAGCAACTGTGCTGATTTGGACTAGTGATCGGCCGGGCTCAAGGCTGGGCGCGGCGCACGCCACCGCCTCCGGCGGCTGCGGTCTTGACCCCGTCCGCTCGCCGGTCTTGAGGACTCGCATATGCTCGGTCTTCGACCGAGCGCAGAGTTTGCGCGTCGGTCAGCTCAGCGCGTAGCGATTGGCGTCCCACTTCTGGCGACGCGTGATCATGACGTTGAGAATGCAGATCAGCTTGCGCATACAGGCGATCAGCGCCACCTTCTTTTCTTTCCCCTTGGCAACCAGGCGGTCGTAAAAGGCCTTCAGGACTGGATTGTGCTGTGTCGCCGCCCCAAGACAGGCCATATAGAACACGTTGCGGGTCCGGCGGCGGCCGCCCTTGATGTGCCGCTCGCCTCGACGTCGGCCACTGTCGTCATCGTAAGGGGCGGCACCCAACAAGGCCGCAACGATCTTGTTGTTGGCTTGCCCTAGTTCCGGCATGGCGGCAATGAGCGCAGCAGAGGTCGTGCGGCCAATTCCCGGAACGCTTTCGATGATCTCGGCGAGTTCGGTAAAACGCGGCGTGGCCTGGATCATGGCCGAGATCGCGGCATCGATCTTGACCAGTTCGACGCCGATCGTCTTCAAAATCCGGGCGTGCATCCGCTGAACCGCGGCCGGCGCCGCATGCTCGCCCTGGCTTTCCAGCTTGGCCTGGATATCCTTCAGTGCCTGGCGCGCATTCACCATCTGGTGAAGCTGCTCGCGAGTCGCATCGTAGGCTTGGCCCCGAGCTTCGTCGAAGGTCTCGGCGAACCAGGCAATCATCTCAGCATCGATCGTGTCATTCTTGGCGAGCCGTCCGGCCGATTGAGCGAAGCTGCGAACCCGCTTCGGATCGACGATCCGAACCTCGATCTTGGCGTCACGTAACGCCCTGGCCCACTCGCGCTCGTAGCCGCCGCTCGCCTCCATCACCGCCTTGCCGACCTTCTGCCGGCGGAGCCACGAGGCCAGCTCGCGCCGACCTTCCGCCGTGCTTGCGAACGTGCGCCTCAACGACAGCGAGCGAACGCAAACATCCACCTTGTCCTTGGCGACGTCGATCCCCGCGACAATGAGATCATTTTGTGCCATCATCCAGCTCCCTTCCTTGCTCGGTTCGGGCTCCAGGCCCGTGCAACTGTTCGGGTTGAGGAAGACACCGGGTCTGTCCCACGCTCCCCGGCAGGCTCTTGATGGCCTTCGAGCACGATCGGGCTCAGATCCAGCGACGGGCGGTTGGTGAGAACCGCCCGTTCGCACATTCTGGCAGATTTTGCGGACACAAGAGCGCGAAGGAAACCGTTAAAACCATTGCGCGGGGAATGCCGGGTGATTCCGGTGTGACCTGACTAACGCGTGTGCGTTCTTCCACTACCATTGCACACGAGGCTGCGGGCGCATCGGGCGCCCGGCATTCCCTGCGCCCTCTGTTTGGAGAGGGCGGGAACGTGAAGGCAAAACTCGCGCGAATCGCGCGGCGAGATCGCGGACTCGTATCCAGACGTCATTGCGAGGAGCCAACGGGTCGCGCGAATGCGCGCCCGATGACAGGCTCCGCGACGAAGCAATCCATTCTTTCTTCGCGGCGAAATGGATTGCTTCGCTTCGCTCGCAATGACGGTGTTGGGCTGTTTGAAATTCGAATCCGAATGCCGGTGCTGGAACTTTACCTTACCTCTCCCCTTGTGGGAGAGGTCGGATCGCATCGACAAATGCGATCCGGGTGAGGGGTTGCTCTGCATCGATAGACCGTAACCCCTCACCCCAACCCTCTCCCACAAGGGGAGAGGGAGTTCACCGCCGTTGCCGCGACATCGATACTTCAATTCGGGAGCGGGATGCTCGCATCAGCGCCCGTCAACCCGCCGGTAACGAGTTTTGTTTACATTCCCAAACCATAAGCCCGCGTGCTTCGCGGGCTTACAGGCCGAGCGGGTGCGTGATGTTGCGTTTGAAGGTTCTGGCCTCGGCCGTTCCCCTGCTGATCGTCGCGGTGTTCGCGCGCGGCGGATTGTTGCCCGGCCCGCGCCCCTGCATCGCCATCGCCGACGCTTCCGTCCAGATCGCCTCCGTGCCCTGGCATGCCGACCTTCACGTCAGCTTCACCGACGATCCGGCGGCCGCGACCGTGCGGGTGCAGCTGTCGGACAGCGCCGAGGCCGCCGATTTCGCCGTGATCGACGATGTCGACAGCGCGGAGGCCGGCGCCTGCGAGGCCAATCCGGCCACCCGGCTGGTTTCGATCTCGGCCAGCGCCGAAGGCAACGCGCCGGTGATCTATCTGTCGCCGGATGGCCCCGCCGATTACCGGATCTTCGTGCGGTCGAAGAGCTTTAGCGCGCGCGACGCGGCGGCGCTCGTCGTCGGCGCCAGCGGCGGACACCGCCGGCTGGTCGCCGCCTCGCTCTGAAGTCTTTGTCTTTAACGCTGCATTAACCCTGTTCTCATCGCACCGCGCAGCAGCCGCGCAGACCTCAAGCACGTTTGCAAGGTCGCCGCGCGCATCGTCGCCGCGAGAGCCGCGCGGCGCAGCAGGCGCCGCGCCATCGATCGCGCCGGGACAGGGCGCGGCAAGACAATTCGGGGTCATCGGCATGGGACGGGTTTTCCGGATCAAGTTGCGCCTACGCCGCTTCTCGCGTCGCCATCCGTGGCTGACGTTTGCGGTCCGCTCCTTCATGATCTTCTCCGCCGCGTTCGGCGGCGCCTATGGTTTCATCGCCGGTAGCCGGTCCGAAAATTCCGGCTATGACCCCAACGCTTTCGCGATCGGCGCCAGCTTCCTGTTCGCGCTCGCCTGCCTCGCGCTCGCGACCGTGAGCTTCCGGCTGCGCCTGATGCGCCAGAAGCTGCGCAAGATCGCGCTCCACAACGAAACGCTGGCCGACCGCAACTGGGAACTGCAGGAGGCCGAGCAGCGCGCCCGCAGCCTGTTCGAATCGCAGGGCGACCTGATCGTGCTGCGCGACGCGACGGCCGCCATCACCTTCGTCAACGACGCCTATTGCGAACTGGCCGGCCGGCCGCGCGGCGCGCTGATCGGCAGCACATTCACGCTTCACGGTGCTCGAACAGGGCGACACCGCGCTGGAGCCGAACGGCACGCGCATCCACGACCAGAAGATCGCAGGTCCCGCTCGGGCCGCGCTGGATCGCCTGGCGCGAGGGCCTGGTTCGATCGGACGCCGGCCAGCCGGCCGAGCTGCGATGCGTCGGCCGCGACGTCACCGACCGCACCGAGACCGAACGCGCGCTGGCCGAAGCCCGCGACCAGGCCGACGCCGCCAACCGCGCCAAGTCGCGCTTTCTCGCGATGGCCTCTCACGAAATCCGCACGCCGCTGAACGGCATCATCGGCATGAGCGGGCTGCTTGCTGGATACGCCGCTGACGCCGGAGCAGATGACCTATGCCAAAGCGGTGAAGACCTCGGGCGACGCGCTGCTGTCGCTGATCGAGGAGCTACTGGACTATTCCAAGATCGAGGCCGGCAAGATCGACCTCGAACATCGTCCGTTCGCGCTGGCTTCGCTGATCGAGGACATCACCGAACTGCTGGCGCCGCGGGCGCAGGCGCGCAAGCTCGAGATCGCCGCCTATGTCGACGAGCGGCTGCCGATGGAAGTGGTCGGCGACGCCGCGCGGCTGCGCCAGGTGCTGCTCAATCTCGCCGGCAACGCCATCAAGTTCACCTCGACCGGCGGCGTGGCGCTGATCGTCGAGCCCGGCATCTGGCCCGATGAAATCAGCTTTCTGGTGCGCGACACCGGCATCGGCATCGCGCCCGAGGCGCAGGCGCGGATCTTCCGCGAGTTCGAGCAGGCCGACGAACGCATCGCCCGGAGCTATGGCGGCACCGGGCTTGGGCTTGAGCATCTCCGAGCGCATCGTCAAGCGCATGGGCGGCCGCATCACGCTGGAGAGCCAGCCCGGCGTCGGCTCGACCTTCGAGGTGTCGGTTCCGCTCGCCGCCGCCGACGGCAACGCCGGCGAGCAAAGGCCGTTTGCGGCGCCGGATCTGAGCGGCCAGTCGATCATGCTGGTGGCGCCGCAGAGCATCGAGGCTTCGCTGGTCGCCCGGCGGCTGCAACGCTGGGGCGGCCAGACCTGCATGGTCTCGGATATCGCGGTGGCAAAGGCCCTGCTGCCGGAGCGCACCTGGCACGCCGTCCTGATCGATCGCGCGCTTGGCGCTGCCGAGGTCGAGGCGCTGGGCGAGGCGGCGCGCGCGCACGCGACGCAGCGCATCGTCATGTTCACGCCGGCGGCGCGGCATGAACTGCAGCCTTCCGCCTCCTCCGCTTTCACCGGCTATCTGGTAAAACCGTTGCGCGCGGCCTCGCTCGCGGCACGGCTGACGACGGCGCCGGAAGTGCTGGCGCCGAACCTCGCCGCCGATGCGCTGATCGAGACGCCGGACGAGGCCGGCGCCGACCGGCGCCGGCACGCGGGCTTTCGATTCTGGTCGCCGAGGACAACGAGATCAACGCGCTCCTGATGCGTTCGCTTCTGACGCGGCTCGGCCATCACGCCGTCATCACCACCAATGGCGAGGAGGCGCTGGAATCCTGGCTGGCCGCCAAATCCGCCGGGACCCCGTACGATCTGGTGCTGATGGACATCCAGATGCCGCAGCTCGACGGCATCGAGACGACAAAACGGATCCGCGAGCGCGAGGCCGGCCAGCCCGGCCGCCAGACGCCGATCCTGGCGCTGACCGCGAACACGCTGGTGGAGGATCGCTACGCCTGCTTCGAGGCCGGGATGGACGGTTTTCTCATAAAACCGCTCGATCGCGAAAAGCTGGCCGACGCGCTGGCCGGCCTCGCCGCCTCGCGGCATCTCGCCGCCTAGCTCGCGCGGCCCCTGTCACACGCCGGCAATGGCGGCGTCACATGGCTGTTGAACGCCCGTGATTTCTGACTTCCTCGAAGGCCGCGCCGATTCGATTCGGGACACAAGCGGCCGCGAGGGAATCCATGCAGAACCGCGAATTGGCGCGATCGACGCAGCGCCTGATCGAGATGCTGCGGCCGGAGAATGTCGGAACCGCGGCGCAGACGGCGATGACCTGGCTCAACCCGCTGCCCTCCCCCTCCGGCATCATCAAGCCGATCCGTTTGCCGAATCGACCCGCCACGCTCGGCCGGCTCGGCGCGCTCGAAGTGCGGCTCGCCGAGGGCAAGCGCGAGGTAAAACGCGCCCAGAGACTGCGGTACCGCGTGTTCTACCAGGACGGCACCGCGATCGCGGACGCCGGGACGCTCCTGGCGCGCCGCGACAAGGATGCGTTCGACAGGATCTGCGATCATCTGCTGGTGATCGATCACGCCGCCAAGCCGTCGATCAGCGGCAAGCAGCCGGTGGTCGGCACCTACCGCCTGTTGCGGCAGGACGTGGCGGAAAGGAATGGCGGCTTCTACACCGAGAACGAGTTCGATATCGCCGGCCTGATCGAGCGTCATTCGAATTTGCGCTTTCTCGAGCTCGGACGCTCCTGCGTGCTGCCGCGCTATCGCAACAAGCGCACCGTCGAATTGCTGTGGCACGGCATCTGGACCTATGTCCGCCGGCACCGCCTCGACGTCATGATCGGCTGCGCCAGTTTCGAAGGCACCGATCCCGACCGGCTGGCGCTGCCGCTGTCGTTCCTGCATCACTACGCGCAGGCCCCGCAAGCCTGGCGCGCCGCCGCGCATCCCTCGCGCCGCGTCGAGATGAACCGGATGGCGAAGGAAGCCATCAATCCGAAAGCCGCGCTGCACGAGCTGCCGCCGCTGATCAAGGGCTATCTGCGGTTAGGCGCCTCCATCGGCGACGGCGCCGTGATCGATCACCAGTTCGGCACCACCGACGTGCTGATCGTGATGCCGGTCTCGGCGATCAATGCGCGCTACATCGAGCACTTTGGGGTCGATGCCTCGCGGCACGCGGCATAAGGATTACAGCCGCCGCAGCGCCACCGTTTCAACGACGTGGTCGGCGCCCTTTTTCAGGATCAGCGTCGCGCGCGGCCGGGTCGGCAGGATATTTTCCTCGAGATTGGCGAGGTTGGTGCGTTCCCAGATCGCCAGCGCCGTCGCGGTGGCTTCCTCGTCGGACAGCGGCGCGTAGCGATGAAAATACGATCGCGGATCGTGGAACGCGGTGTCGCGCAGCGCCAGGAAGCGCCTGATGTACCATTCGCGCAGCACGGCTTCGTCGGCGTCGATATAGACGGAGAAATCGAAGAAGTCCGACACCACCGGAACCGCCTTGCCGTCGCGCGGCAGCCGGCCGGTCTGCAGGACGTTGACGCCCTCGACGATCAGGATGTCCGGCCGGTCGATCTCGATCCATTCGTTCGGAATGATGTCGTAGGTCAAATGCGAATAGACCGGCGCCCGCACCGGCCGGCGCCCGGCCTTGATGTCGCTCAGGAACGACAGCAGCGTCGGCAGATCGTAGCTCTCGGGAAAACCCTTCTTCTGCATCAGGCCTTGCCGCTCGAGCACGGCATTGGGAAACAGAAAGCCGTCGGTCGTCACCAGATCGACCTTGGGCCGCGGCGACCAGCGCGCCAACAGCGCCTGCAGCACGCGCGCGGTGGTCGATTTGCCCACCGCCACCGATCCGGCGACGCCGATGATGTAGGGCACCTTGCGATCCCGGATACCGAGGAATTGGCGTTGCGCCTGATAAAGCCGGAGCGTCGCATCGACATAGATCGACAACAGCCGGGACAGCGGCAGAAAGATTTCCTCGACCTCTTTCATATCGAGGCGGTCATGCATCGAACGCAGCCGCTCGAACTCGCCGGGCTCCAGCGTCATCGGCGTGTCGTCGCGCAGCCGCGCCCATTGCTCCCGGGAGAAGATCCGGTAGGGATTGTACTGTTGCTCCGGTGCCCGAATATCCATGACGCCGCCTTCAGCTCTTACGTCGGGGCCCGATCTGGCCCGAACGCCGGTTTGTCTCGTCTCTTCGCTTGAGCATGATCTATTCGGAAAACCGGTTCCCGCTTTTCCGGATCATGCTCTAGTCGCGCTTGCGCGACGCTTTCTCTTCCAGTCCGGACATGTTCGTGCGCTGCGCCAATGCTGCCTCGACATCCTCGAGCCTGACGCCGCGCGACTTCAAGAGCACCAGCAGGTGAAACAGCAGGTCCGCGCTTTCGGCGATGAGGTGGTCGCGATCGTTCTCGACCGCGGCGATCACGGTTTCCACCGCCTCCTCGCCCAGTTTCTTGGCGCAATGCTCCGCACCCTTGTCCAGGAGCTTGCGCGTATAGGACGCCTCTCCCCCCGACGCCGCGCGGGCATCGATGGTGGCGGCGAGATCGTGGATCGTGAAACGCGGCATCAACTCAACTCACGCGCGCCCGAGCCGGGCGCCAGTCATCTCGGCCATTTAGCACTTTTGCGACCGGGAGTCGTCAGGGATCGAGCCGCATCGGCAGCCCGGCGCGCACCATATGGTCCTTGGCTTCACGTATGGTAAATTCCCCGAAGTGGAAGATCGACGCCGCCAGCACCGCGGTCGCATGGCCCTCGCGGATACCGTCGACCAGGTGATCCAGATTGCCGACGCCCGCCGGAGGCGATCACCGGCACCGGCACGCTGTCGGCGATCGCGCTTGTGAGCGGAATGTCAAAGCCCTGCCTGGTGCCGTCGCGGTCCATCGAGGTCAGCAGGATTTCGCCGGCGCCGAGCGAGACCACTTCCTGGGCGTATTCGATGGCGTCGATCCCGGTCGGATTGCGGCCGCCATGGGTGAAGATTTCCCAGCGGTCCGAACCGCCGCCGCGCTTGACGCGCTTGGCGTCGATCGCCACCACGATGCACTGATCGCCGAATTTTTCGGCGGCCTCCTTGACGAATTCGCGGCGGCTGACGGCGGCGCTGTTGATCGACACCTTGTCGGCGCCGGACCGCAACAGCGTCTTGATGTCGTCGATGGTGCGCACGCCGCCGCCGACCGTCAGCGGCATGAAGCAGGCTTCCGCGGTGCGCCGGACCACATCCAGCATGATGCCGCGATTTTCATGGGTGGCGGTAATGTCGAGAAAACACAGCTCGTCGGCGCCGGCGGCGTCATAGGCGATCGCCGCTTCGACGGGATCGCCGGCGTCGCGCAAATTGACGAAATTGACGCCCTTGACGACGCGCCCGTCCTTGACGTCGAGACAGGGAATCACGCGGACCTTGAACATTCGAAAAACTCCTAGGCCGCGGCGCGCGCGCTGCGGATCAGCGCCAGTGCGGCCGCGGGATCGAGCCGGCCGTCATAGAGCGCGCGGCCCGCGATCGCGCCGGCCAGCTTCTTGGCGCGCGGGGCAAGCAGCGCCTTGACGTCGTCGATGGAAGCAAAACCGCCCGAGGCGATGACGGGGATCGAGATCCGCTCGGCCAGCGCAATGGTGGCGTCGAGATTGAGGCCCTTCAAAAGGCCGTCGCGCGCGATGTCGGTGAAGATGATCGCGGCGACGCCGGCATCCTCGAAGCGTTGCGCGATTTCAAGCGCGGTCACCTGCGACGTCTCCGCCCAGCCTTCGACCGCGACCTTGCCGTCGCGCGCGTCGAGACCGACCGCGACGCGGCCGGGGAATTTTTTCGCGGCCGCTTTCACCAGTTCGGGATCGCGCACCGCCGCGGTGCCGATGATCACCCGCGCGATGCCCTTTGCCGAGCCAGGCTTCGACCGTTTTCAGATCGCGGATGCCGCCGCCGAGCTGCACCGGCATGGTAACCGCCTTGAGCATCGCCTCGACCGCCATGCGCGTTCATCGGCTTGCCGGCAAAGGCGCCGTCGAGATCGACCACGTGCAGATATTCGAACCCCTGCGCGGCGAAGGCGCGGGCCTGCGCCGCCGGATCGAGGTTGAACACGGTCGCGCGCGCCATGTCGCCCTGTTCGAGGCGCACGCACTGGCCGTTCTTCAGGTCGATGGCGGGAAAGAGAATCACGGCTTCCATTTCAAAAAGTTCGAAATCAGGGCCAGCCCGAAACGCTGGCTCTTCTCCGGGTGGAACTGGGTGCCGATAGCGGTGTCCTTGCCGACGATCGCGGTCACCGGCCCGCCGTAGTCGGCGCGCGCCAGCACGTCCGCCTCGTTGGTCGCGTTGAGGTGATAGGAGTGCACGAAATAGGCGTGGCGGCCCTTGGGTCCCAGCGGCAGCCGCTCGAGCACCGGATGCTCGCGGACCAGATCGAGCGTGTTCCAGCCCATATGGGGAATTTTCAGATTCTCCTCGCGCGGCGAAATCTTTTCGACGTCGCCGGCGATCCAGTTGAACCCGTCGGTGGTGACGTGCTCCTTGCCGCGGGTCGCCATCAACTGCATGCCGACGCAGATGCCGAAGAACGGCCGCGCCTTGTTGCGCACGGCCTCCGTCATCGCCTCGATCATGCCGTCGAGCGCGTCGAGGCCCCGGCGGCAATCGGCGAAGGCGCCGACGCCGGGCAGCACGATGCGGTCGGCGCGATACACCGTTTCGGGATCGCGGGTCACCACGATCTTTGGCCGGATTTTCCATGCTCCGCGCGGCGCGCTCGAACGCCTTCGCGGCCGAGTGCAGATTGCCGGAGCCGTAATCGATGATGGCAACGCTCACCGCGGCGCTCCCGGTTCCGGAAACAAGCCGATGATGTCGCTGTGCGGCAGCGGCGGCGGCTTTGAAAACGGCTGGCCCGGAATATTCCGGGTCGGCGGCGGCGCGCCGCGATCGACCGCCAGCTGATCATTGCTGAGCGCGCGCTGCTTGGCGGTCCAGCGATCGAAAAAGCGCCGCTCGGCTGCCTCCTCGTCGTCGGCCACCACGATGTCGAGCTGACGCCAGTTGCGCCGCGACAGCGTCCAGCGCTCCAGGCTCGCCGCTTCAAATCCCAGAAGCAGCGCGAGCAGTACATCGGCGAGCAAGATCGTCCCGTTGCCGACGCCGAGTTTGACCATTGCGAAATCGATTGCGGCCATCAATACGATCCAGCCGATCAGCGCCAGCCACAGCCGATGCCAGGCGAGCCACACCACGCCCAGAACCGCTGCCCAGAAATGGAAGCCGTCGCGAACGAAGGCAAAGCGGTCGGTCGCCGCGAGATCGACGCTGTTCGCCCTGGGGGCATGAACTGTGTAAACCGGCATCGTACTCTCCGCCGAGAACAAGAAATCAGCCGCCGAGCTGACCCTTGGTGGATGGCACCTCGCCCGCGGCGCGTGGATCGATCGCGACCGCCGCGCGCAGCGCCCTTGCCAGACCCTTGAAGCAGGATTCGGCGATATGATGGCTGTTCTCGCCATATAGGGTCTCGACGTGCAAAGTCACGCCGGCATTGATCGCAAAGGCGTTGAACCATTCGCGCACCAGCTCGGTGTCGAAGGCGCCTACCTTGTCGCGCGGAAACTCCACCTTGAACACCAGCACCGGCCGGCCGGAAATGTCGATCACGACCCGCGACAGCGTCTCGTCCATCGGCATGTGGATCGAGGCGTAGCGGGTGATGCCGGCCATGGTGCCGAGCGCCTGTTTTACGGCCTGTCCGAGCGCTATTCCGACGTCCTCGGTGGTGTGGTGGTGGTCGATATGGAGGTCGCCGACCGCCTTCACGGTAAGGTCGATGCGGGAATGCCGGGCCAGGAGATCGAGCATATGGTCGAAGAAACCGATCCCGGTCGCGATGTTGGACACGCCAGACCCGTCGAGGTTCACCGTCACCTCGATATCGGTCTCCTTGGTCTTGCGCTTGATGGTGGCGCTGCGCATGAAAAGTGCTTTCCCTTGACCGGTCCTTGGCCGAAAACGCGCCCTTTTAACAGGCTCATCCCGCCTTCGCTACTGCGGGATGGTCCGATAAAGTCTGAACTTCGGCCTATGGTGACCGGAATCCGGCGGGAAAAGGTGGCGATTGTAACCCTGCGCCTTAATCCCTAAATCCCTGCCAACGCGAGGTACTTCATGCAAGCATCACAACCCCAGTCGCCGGTCTGGCACGGCACCACCATTCTGACGGTCCGCAAAGGCGGCAAGGTGGTGATCGGCGGCGACGGGCAGGTCTCGATCGGCCAGACCGTCATCAAATCCAACGCCAAAAAGGTCCGCAAACTCGGCAAGGGCGATGTGATCGGCGGCTTTGCCGGCGCCACCGCGGACGCCTTCACGCTGTTTGAGCGGCTGGAGAGCAAGCTCGAGCAATATCCGGGGCAATTGACCCGCGCCGCGGTCGAACTCGCCAAGGACTGGCGTACGGACCGCTATCTGCGGCGGCTGGAGGCGATGATGATCGTGGCCGACAGGGACGTATCGCTGGTCCTGACCGGCACCGGCGACGTGCTGGAACCGGAAGCCGGCGTGATGGCGATCGGGTCCGGCGGCAATTATGCGCTGGCGGCCGCGCGCGCGCTGGTCGATTCCGACAAGGACGCGGAGGCCATCGTGCGCCGGTCGCTCGATATCGCCGCCGACATCTGCGTCTATACCAATCGCAATGTGACCATCGAGACCCTGCAGAGCGGCTGATCGATGGCGCCGGATCATTTCCTCCACCCAATGTCCGGCTCACTGATGGTCAGCAACCGATGACGATCGAGCGCAACGCATCAGCCGCTGCCCGGCTTTCAACCTGGCATTGGGTCGCGATCGCAGGCCTCCTGATCGCGTTGCAGGCATCGATCCTGTTTGCGATGGGCCGGTTGCCGATCTGCGCCTGCGGCTACGTAAAACTCTGGCACGGCGTGGTGCAGAGCTCGGAGAACTCGCAGCACATCGCCGACTGGTACTCGTTCTCGCACATCATCCATGGCTTCCTGTTCTATGGCGCGACCTGGCTGCTGCTGCCGCGCCTGCCCTGGCCCGGCCGCCTGATCGTGGCCATGCTGGTCGAGGGCGGCTGGGAGGTCGTCGAAAATTCCAACTGGATCATCGAGCGCTACCGCGCCGGCACGGTGTCGCTGGATTATTTTGGCGACAGCATCGTCAATTCGGTATCCGATACGCTATTCATGGTCGCGGGCTTCCTGCTGGCGAGAAAGCTTCCGGTGGCGCTGACGATTGGGCTCGGGCTTGCATTCGAGATTTTGGTCGGGCTTCACATTCGCGATAATCTCACCCTCAACGTCATCATGCTGATCCAGCCCTTCGAGGCGATCCGGCATTGGCAGGCGGGACCGCCGATCATCTAATGCCGCTTGTGTCAGCAACATTCGAACCTAACTAGGGCCCATGACCGACTTTTCTCCCCGTGAAATCGTTTCCGAGCTCGACCGCTTCATCGTCGGCCAGACCGACGCCAAGCGCGCGGTCTCCATCGCGCTGCGCAACCGCTGGCGGCGGCTGCAGCTCACCGGCTCCTTGCGCGAGGAAGTGCTGCCGAAAAACATCCTGATGATCGGGCCGACCGGCGTCGGCAAGACCGAGATCGCGCGAAGGCTCGCCAAACTTGCCGGCGCGCCTTTCATCAAGGTCGAAGCCACGAAATTCACCGAGGTCGGCTATGTCGGCCGCGACGTCGAGCAGATCATCCGCGACCTGCTCGAAGTCGCGATCGCGCAAACACGGGAGCGCAAGCGCAAGGACGTGCAGGCCAGAGCCCAGCTCGCCGCCGAGGAGCGCGTGCTCGACGCCCTGGTCGGCGCCAATGCCAGCGCCACCACGCGCGATTCCTTCCGCAGGAAACTGCGCGCCGGCGAACTCAACGACAAGGAAATCGAGGTCGAAACGCAGTCCTCGGGCGGCATGCCGATGTTCGAGATTCCCGGCATGCCCGGCGCGCAGATGGGCGCGATCTCGATCGGCGACATCTTCGGCAAGATGGGCGGCCGGACCAAGACCCGCCGCCTGACGGTCGAGAGCTCCCACGAGCTTCTGGTCAACGAAGAGTCCGACAAGCTGCTGGATAACGATCAGCTGGTGCAGGAATCGATCAATACGGTCGAGAACAACGGCATCGTGTTTCTCGACGAGATCGACAAGATCTGCGTGCGCGAGAACCGCGTCGGCGGCGACGTTTCGCGCGAGGGCGTGCAGCGCGATCTATTGCCCCTGATCGAAGGCACCACCGTGTCGACCAAGCACGGCGCGGTCAAAACCGACCACATCCTGTTCATCGCCTCGGGCGCATTTCACATCGCAAAACCGTCGGACCTGTTGCCGGAATTGCAGGGCCGCCTGCCGATCCGGGTCGAGCTTTCGGCGCTGACCCGCGACGACATGCGCCGCATCCTGACCGAGCCGGAGGCTTCCCTGATCAAGCAATATGTCGCGCTGATGCGGACCGAAGGCGTGACGCTGGATATCACCGACAGCGCCATCGACGCGCTCGCCGACGTGGCGGTCGCGGTCAACTCCACGGTGGAGAATATCGGCGCAAGGCGACTGCAGACCGTGATGGAGCGCGTGCTCGACGAGATCTCGTTCGCCGCCCCGGACCGCCATGGCGAGACGATCCAGATCGATGCGGCCTATGTGCAGAAGCACGTCGGCGATCTCGCCAGGAACGCCGATCTGAGTCGGTTTATTCTGTAAATCCGGCCTGCTGCGTCGGCCTTCGAAAGCGCGTTGCGCGCCGCGCATCCGCCGTGTGATAGTGCGCCCGCAATTTAAGCTGCTGTTTCGGAGCGCTGGATGAATCTGCGTTTGCGGGAAAACCCCTGGCGCCTGATGCTTGCCGTCAATGTCGCCGTCCTGATCGGGGTTTTTCTCCACAAGATCGCCCGCGAGCCCTACGTCCCCTACATCCATCTCCTGGTCGATTATCATTTCGGCTTTACCAAGCGCGCGCTGATCGGCGCCGCTGGTGTCGCTGTTTTTCTCGAAAATTCCGGTGTGGCTGGTATTCGCGCTCTCCGGCGCCGTCTGGCTCATCACCCTCGGTCTCTTCGTAAAACTGTTCCGGCGGACCTTCGGTTTCGACGACGAACACCTGCCGCTATTCGTCTTCATGGCGGGCTCGCCGTTCTTTCTGAAGAACTTCATGCATACGCTGGGGCATTTTGACATTTACGGCTGTGTCTTCGCGATCGGCCTGATGCTGGTGCCGGCGCGCTCGGTCGCATTTGTCGTCCTCGCAGCACTTGCTTCGGTGATCCTCGTTCTGATCCACCACATTCATCTCCTGATGTATGTGCCGACCATCGCGGTCATCGTCGTGCTGCGCTACTATCTGGTGCAGGGTTTTGACCGGCAGAACGCGGCCGTCGGCGTCGCCGCGGCGCTGTGCGTCGGGCTCCTGTTTTTCGCCGCGCAATTCTTGGGAACGATGGCGGTGCCCGAGGCGGAGTTCGTCCACTATCTGCAGAGCCGGATGGCCGACCCCAGCCGAACCAATCTCCTGAGCTTCAGTTACATCTGGTATCAGCCGCTTTCCAAGGAAATCGCGGATACCTGGGGGCGCCTGCCTTCCAATATTCTGGGTGTTCCGGTGTTTGCGCTGTTGATCTGGCTGCACGCCCCGCTCTGGAAATATTTTGCCGGCCTGATCCGGTCGCTCGCAGAGGATCTGCATCGCCGCATCGTGATCGCCGCCATTGTGATGGTGAGCGCGGGCTATCTCATCATGTTCGCGCTCGTGTTCGACTATTCGCGATGGATCTCGAACTGGGCGGTCTGCATGTTCCTGATACTGCATGCGATCAAGGCCTTGCCTGGCTCAAAGGCCGTGCCGCCGATACCAACGGATGATCCAAAGACCACCCTTCTGGGCTGGATCGTCACCCTGATCCCGCGGGTCGGGATCGTGAGACCCTTTTGAGCGCATGATCGCACCAAAGTGCGAGCGGTTTGGCGATAAGATCATGCGCAAAATAATATCTCAGAGTCTCGCTCGTCTGATCCGCACATAAAGCGCGCCTTCGCCGCCATGGCCGATATGGGCTTCCTCAAAACCAACCACCATCGAACGAAACTCAGGCAGGTTCAGCCATTGCGGCACCTGGCGGCGCAGCACGCCGCGCTCGGATTCGGCGCCCATCCGGCCCTTGCCGGTGATGATGAGTACAAAAGTCAGGCCGTCGCTGTGGGCGCGTTGCAGGAAGCCCGACAGCGCGCGGTGGGCGTGCGTCTGCGTCATGCCGTGCAGGTCGAGCCGGGCATCGATCTGCTTCTTGCCGCGTGACAATTGCGCGCGCTCGCGACGTCCGAGCGGCGCCAGCGGCGGCGCCTCCGGTTTCGGCGTTCGCAAGACCTTGGCCGATGCAAGTGGCTTGGGCGATGCCGCGGATTTCGCCGCGGCCGGCGCATCCACGACAAGGGAATCAGCCTGCACCTTTGCGGCGCGCGGTTTCTTCCGCAGCGGTTTTGTCTGTCTGGCCACGCTCTCCCACAGCGCGCGCTCTTCTTCGCTCAGGCTGCGTTTGCGCCGCGGGGATGCCGGCAATTCCGGGATCGGGGTCGAAGGGCGTTTCATCGGCCGCCGCGATAATGATAGCGGCGGTGACGACGCACCTCGCGGACCGGCTTGATGTTGGGCCGGGCTTCCGGCAGTGGCACGGCCCTGGCGGCAGCGGCCGGCGTTGTCGAAGCCTGCTTCTCGGCCGTCGTAGCTCGCGCTGGCGTGGCCGCTGTAGTCTTCGCGGGCGCCGTCGTCCTGGCGGCGTCCTTTGCGCCCGGCGCCGCCGAGCCGTCCGGCGGCTTCGCGCCGTTTTTCTGATCCTTTGACTGGTCCTTCAAAGGATCAACCTGCGGAAACAGCTTTGCGATTTTCTGGGACGGCCTGGGATCCGGCACCGGCATCTTGCGGCCTCGCGCCACCGGATCGAGGCTCTTCGGCACCAGGATGACGAAGTGCATATTGTGCCGAAGGCGGCCGGACACCTTTCCCGCATCCGCGCCGGCGCCGAAATAGAGATCGGCGCGCGCCGGTCCTGTTATCGCAGATCCCGTGTCCTGGGCGATCATCAACCGGTGGAACGGCGTCTTCGACTGCTCCGACTCGATCGGCAGCTCGCCCTCGATAAAGAACGGCGTGCCGTAGACATGCAGCGCCTTGTCGACCGCGATCGACCGGCCGGGCGTCAGCGGGACGCCCTGCGCGCCCACCGCTTCATCCTTGTCGGAGAGCGGCACTTCGCGGAAGAACACGTAGGCGCGGTTCTGCCGCCGCAACTCCCTGGCGCCGTCCGGGTTCTGCTCCATCCATTCCCGGATCTTCTGCATCGACATCTGCTCTTTCGGGATGATGCCGCGATCGATCAGGATGCGGCCGACCGCCGTATAGGGATAACCATTATGCGCGTCGTAATTGATGCGGATGGTCGAGCCGTCCTCGAGCCGGACCCGCGCCGAGCCCTGGATTTGCGCGAACAACAGATCGGTCTGGTTTTTGAGCCAGCAGATTTCGAGGCCTCGGCCGGCAATCGCGCCGTCTTCGATCTCGGCCCGATCGTAATAGGGCACGAGCTTGCGGCGCCCGATCTTGCGGAACACCTGGCCGTTGTTGGGCAAGCTTGGCGAGTCCTGCCTGAAGCCACGGACGAACAGATTGGACGGACGGCGATAGACCGGCACGGTGTAGACGTCGGTCTGCGTGCGCGAACCGTCGATCACGGGTTCGTAGTAGCCGGTGACGAAGCCGGCATCTTCCCCGAGCCGCGAGATGCGCAAGGGCAGAAAATGTTCCTCGAAAAAAGCCCTGGCCCTGGCGCCGTCCGAAATATCGGCGGCTCTGGCCGCGCGGCAGGGATCGCGCAACGAGGTGCCCAGGGCCTTGGGGTCGGCGGGCGGCTTTCGCTGCGCGGATATCGGCTTGCAGCTTACGCGAAACGCCTTGTAGGCCTGCAGATGGTCGTCCGCGCTCCAGCCCGCGATATCGGCCCACGCGACCGGAGCATATTGGCTGCCGCTGATCTGAAGCGGCCACTCGAGACGAGGATATGGCAGCTGCCGATGCACCACGGGAGCTGGGCGCGCGAATATGCGCTTTGCGCGCGGCAATCGCCGCAAACGGAGCCAGCGACAACGCGACGGCGATCACACAAAACGCGGCGGCGTATCGTTTGATGCCACGCGCGTTAGTGAGCGCTTCCCGTGCCAACCAGCTTCCAGTTCGGATCGCGTGAAGTCGTGTCGCGAGCGAATGTCCAAACATCGGTGATATCGGTGACCTTATCCGGATTGCCGTCGACAATCGTGCCGGCCTTGTCGCGGGTGACCGAAATCATCTGCGACACAAAGCGGACGGTCAGCTGCGCCGCTCTATCGCGGGCCTCCGCCCCCACAAGCTCGGCCTTGTCGATCGACACGAAGCGGGTTTCGGTCTTCTGCTCGTGCTTTTCGCGATCCCGGATCACGGCCTCGAAACTGTCGTAGACCTCGGACGACAGCAGATCCTTCAGCGCGCGGCGATCGCCATTGGCAAATGCCAGCACGATCATCTCATAGGCGCTGCGCGCGCCTGACAGGAAATGTCGCGGATCGAACGAGGAATCCTGCGCGGCGATGGCGTCTAGCCCCTGAGCCAGCGCAGTGCCCGGCTCTGCCAGACCCTTCCAGCGGTCGGTCGGCGGCGCCACATCTGCCGGTGGCGCCAGCGGCGCCTGGTCGATCACCGCACCCGGCATCGGAACCACGTTATTGTCCTGCGCCCCCTGCACCACGTTGCGCGCAGGGCGATCATAAGGCGGCCGCTCGTTCCCGGTGCGCTGTCCGAGGACATTGCGCAGACGCAGGAAGATAAAGACCGCCAGCGCCAGGAAGATGATGGTGTAAATATCCACGTCGCCTTCGCTTTCTGGTTCTCACGCCGGCAACGGGTCCGGCGGTAGAGCGTTCCCTCGGGAACGGCAGAGATTACATCATGGATGGGTCAGCAGCATGTAGGCACGAAACTTGGCCTGACCAATGGCGCTTTTTGGCATGAAAAGCCATGCCGGTGGAAATAGGCCAAGCCGGTGCTCTCGCCGGTTTGCCAAGGCCAAACTGTAGCGCGTTTTGGCCGCCGGGGGAAACCCCGATCATGCCCGGAAATCACGCATATTCAACAATTTAGAGTATGCCTCCCCGCGCCAATGACGGCTATTTGCCGCACTCGGCGATGCGCCAGGCCGCGTCTCGGCCGGCTCCCCGCGAAGCGTCGTCCTTGTGGAGTGAGGCGGGGCTATGATAGCCACTCGCCCCGACACCGGTATTTTCGAAACCCCGAGCGAATTCAGACGCCCATCCCGTCGCTCGCTTGAAACCGCTCCAGGAGAGACTTCCATGACCAACGGCAACGGCGCGCCTCCCGAAGCGGCCCCTCCTCCCCAGCTGAACGTGCTGGCGCAGTACACCAAGGACCTGTCGTTCGAGAATCCGAACGCCCCGAGCTCGCTGGCGCCGCAACAGCAGCAGCCGGCGATCAACATCCAGATCAACGTCAGCGCCAACAATATCGCCGAAAACGAATTCGAAGTGACGCTTTCGGTCGAAGGCAAGGCGGAAAACGCCGGCAAGGTGATGTTCAGCTTCGATCTGGCCTATGCCGGGGTGTTCCGCATCGTGAACGTGCCGAAGGAAAACCTGCATCCGCTGGTCATGATCGAATGCCCGCGGCTGTTGTTCCCGTTCGCGCGCGAGATCATCGCCACCTCGGTGCGCGATGGCGGTTTCCCGCCGCTGATGCTGGATCCCGTCGATTTCGTCGGCCTGTACCGCCAGAACCTGGAACGGCAGGCTGCCGCCCAGGCCGCACAGGTCAAACCGAGCTAGCGGCTCACCCGCCCAAAAATTCGTTCCAGATCGGCTTGTCGCCCAGCGTGGCGACAAAGGCCCGATGCGCCGCGCGATCTTCCTCTGATATCCGCGGCGCCAGCGGTGCCTCGCGCTGCCGCCGCGGCATTTCGCCGTAGCCGCCTGACGCGGGTATCGCGGGTTTCGGCCGCCAGGATCAATTGCGACTGCCGGGCCCCGATCAGATCGATATAGACCTCGGCCAGAAGTTCGGCGTCGAGCAACGCGCCGTGCTTGGTGCGGCGGGAATTGTCGATCGCATAGCGCGAGCAGAGATCGTCGAGCCGGTTCGACACGCCGGGATGCTTGCGCCGCGCCAGCAACAGCGTATCGACCAGCCGGTCGCGCGCGATCGGCGGCCGCTTGATGCGGTCGAGCTCGGCGTTGATGAAGCCGATATCGAACGACGCGTTGTGGATCACCAGCGGCGCGTCGGCGATGAATTCCAGGAACTCCTCGACCACATGGGCGAACAGCGGCTTGTCGGCGAGGAACTCGGCTGGAAAGACCGTGCACCGCGAAGGCTTCGGCCGGCATGTCGCGCTCGGGATTGATGTGCCGGTGAAAGGTCTGGCCGGTCGGCATGCGGTTGAAAATCTCGACACAGCCGATTTCGACCAGCCGGTCGCCGCGCAGCGGGTCGAGGCCGGTGGTTTCGGTATCGAGAACGATTTCGCGCATGGGATGACAGACCGGGAAAAGACGAATCAGGATCGCCGCTGCGGCATCTTAGCAGCCTGATCCAGAATGTCCCGGATTTGGGCGCGCACGGGGTCGAGCCCGTGCGACGTATCCACCACGAAATCCGCGCGTTTGCGCTTTTCGGCGTCCGGCAGCTGCCGCGCCAGGATGGCATCCAGCGCCTCGTTGGTCATGGTGCCCCGCGCCAGAATTCGTTCGCGCTGATTTTCCGGCGATGTCGTGACCACCACCACCGCATCGACGCGTTTCTCGCCGCCGGTCTCGAACAGCAAGGGCACGTCGACCACCGCGACCGGCGCGCCGGACCGTTCGGCGTCGTCCAGGAATTTCTGGCGGGAGGCGCCCAGCATCGGATGAACGATGGCCTCCAGCCGCCTCATCGCGGCCGGATCGTGCACCACGCTGCGCCGACAGACGCGCGCGATCGACCTTGCCGTTCACGGTGGTGCCCGGAAATGCCGCTTCGATGGCCGGGGCTGCCTCGCCTTCATATAGTTTGTGGACGGTCGCGTCGGCGTCGTAGACGGGAACGCCGGCTTCCGCGAACAGCTTTGCGGTGGTTGATTTTCCCATCCCGATCGAGCCGGTCAGCCCAAGAATGATCATTCACGTCGCCGTTTTGTCAGAATGCTTCAAAAGCCGAGCAGCCGCTCGCTGCGCAGAAACGCAAGCAGTTGTAACAGCGGCAGTCCGAGAATGGTGAAATGATCGCCTTCGATGCGCTCGAACAAATGGACACCCAGTCCTTCAAGCTGGTAGGCGCCGACGCTTGACGTAACGGCCTCCCCGGCCTCATCGAGATAGGCCTCTGATCTCGGCACCGGTCAGCTGCCGCATGGTCATGCGTGCTACCGCGACATCCGAAAACAATATCTTGCCATCGCGCGCAACCGCAACGCCGGAATGCAATTCATGGCTGTGGCCGGCGAGCGCGCGCAATTGCTCCGCGGCCTGCGCGCGGCCGGCCGGCTTGCAGAAAAGCCGCGTTCCGAGCGCCAGCGTCTGATCCGCACCGACCACGAAGCGGCCGGGCTTTCGCGACGACACCCACAGCGCCTTCTCGCGCGCCAGAAGGGCAGCGATGTCGCCAGGCGACGTAAGGCCGGAAGCTTGCTGCACGGCCCGCTCGTCGATGTCGGCCGGAACGGCTTCGAAGTCGATACCGGCATTGGCGAGCAACATCTGCCGCGCACGGCTTTGCGAGGCCAGGATCAACGGAAATTGCCCGCGCCAGAGCGTCATTCCGCAAGCCGTTGCCGCTGTCGGTCGGTGAACAATTTCAGCACGGCGGCCGCGGTCTCCTCGATCGATCGCCGCGTCACGTCGAGCTGCGCCCAATCGAATTTGGCGCTCAGGCGCCGCGCGAACGCGACTTCATCGGCCACGGCCTGGCGATCGATATAATCGTCATTGCCGGACCCGGCGCCGATGCTCAACAGCCGGTTCTGCCGCACCTGGATCAGGCGCTCCGGCGTCGCATGCAGGCTGACCACCAGCGGCTTTTTCAGGTTCTCCAGCTGGTGCGGGATCGCAATGCCCGGCACCAGCGGAACGTTCGCGGTGCGGATGCCGCGGTTGGCGAGATAGATCGAGGTCGGCGTCTTCGATGTCCGCGACACGCCGACCAGCACCACATCGGCCTCTTCCAGTCCTTCGACATGCTGGCCGTCATCATGCATCATCGTGTAGTTCAATGCGTCGATACGCTTGAAATATTCCGCATTCAAGGTGTGCTGCGCACCGACCCGGCCAGTGGTGGCGGCACCCAGATAGGCCTGAAACAACTGCATGACCGGGCCGATGATCGAGAGACTCGGAATGTTGATCTGCTTGCACTTGGCCTCCAGCCGGCCGACCAGATCCTTCTCCAGCAGGGTAAAAAGCACGATGCCGGGTGCTTCCTCGATTTCATCCAGCACGCGATCGAGCTGCTTCTGGCTGCGCACCAGCGGATAGACATGCTCGACCGGTGTCACGTTGGCGTATTGCGCAGCCACCGCGCGCGCCACCGTGATCAGGGTTTCACCGGTCGAATCGGAGACCAGGTGAAGATGGAAATAACTGCCGGTCGTGGGCACCTGAACCCCTGTGTATCCTGTGAATCCTTGTGGACCTTACCTTAGAGAATCGGGCTCCGATCGGAGAGATCAGGGATAACCCGGTTTTTTCTTCACAGGCCTCGAATAAGGATAAGTCCATTCGCCTGCAGCAACGATAGTGAGGTCATGTGGACTTGTCTCTTCATAAGCTGACGACAAATCCGCGCAAGCGCCTGAAGCCAGTTACTTTATTCGGATCACCTGGCGTCCGGCCAGGAATTGTTGATGGATGTGAACAAGCCGGGAGCAATCACGGGACAGTTTTGCGTGGGCACTAATTCACCGCTACTTAGACTCAAACCTAAGATTCTAAAATTATTGTTTTAGAAAAGGCCTGCTTGCGGATATGTCTCGGTGACGTCGAGACTGGAACGCGGGCAACGCCAGGATGATAGCCGAGCGTTCCGGCGTTGCGGATAGACACAGCAGTATTCGCAAACGAGCGAGGCTTGCCTGATGTACGAATGGATCAAGGCGCTGCATGTGATCGCCGTCATCGCGTGGATGGCCGGCATGCTCTATCTGCCGCGGCTGTTCGTCTATCATTGCGAGGCGGAAACGGGATCGAAGCAATCCGAGACGTTCAAGGTGATGGAACGGCGGTTGCTGAAGGCGATCATCAACCCGGCGATGATCGTGACCTGGCTGGCTGGACTTTACCTCGCCTGGGCCGGTCATTTGTTTTCAGCGGGCTGGTTTCACGGCAAGTTTCTGCTGGTGCTGCTGCTGTCCGGCGTCCACGGTTTTTTTTCCCGCTGGGTTAAGGATTTCGCCGCCGATCGAAATACCAGAAGTCAAAAATTCTATCGATTTATCAATGAGGTACCGACGCTTATTGATGATCGGAATTGTGATCCTGGTGATCGTAAAGCCGTTTTGACGGCGCGCTGCTGTCAACATCTCACGCCTCGCGCTGCTTGCGGAAAGCCGGACGATTTTCTATATTAGTCGAAATCCCACCCCACGCAGGCGGATGTGGTTGCGTTCCGGTTTCCTCGTTGAACCGGCCGCCGCATCAGGTTTGAAGCCTCTCCGGCGCTTTCCTTGCTCAGACCTGCGGACCTTCCTTTTGCTTCGCGTCCGCATTTTCTTAAAAGCCACCTCGCAATCCTTCTCCCAAGTTACTCCACAGGACCATCCCAATGCGGGAAATGAAACTTCAAGACCTCAAAGCCCAGACGCCGGCCGAGCTCGTCTCGTTCGCGGAAGAAAAAGGGGTCGAAAACGCCAGCACCATGCGCAAGCAGGAGCTGATGTTCGCCATTCTCAAGCAACTCGCGATCCAGGAAACCGACATTATCGGCGAAGGCGTCGTCGAGGTTCTCTCCGACGGTTTTGGATTTCTTGCGCTCGCCGGACGCCAACTATCTGCCGGGGCCGGATGATATCTACGTCTCGCCCTCGCAGATCCGCCGCTTCGGGCTTCGCACCGGCGACACCATCGAAGGCCACATTCGCAGCCCGAAGGAAGGCGAACGCTATTTCGCGCTGCTGAAGGTCAACACGCTGAATTTCGAAGACCCGGAAAAGTCAAAGCACAAGGTCAATTTCGACAATCTGACGCCGCTGTTTCCCGATCAGCGCTTCCGGCTCGAACTCGAAGACCCCACCAGAAAGGACCTTTCTGCAAGGGTTATCGACATCGTCGCCCCGATCGGCAAGGGCCAGCGCGCCCTGATCGTGGCCCCGCCCCGCACCGGCAAGACCGTGCTGATGCAGAACATCGCGCATTCGATCACCGCCAATCATCCGGAATGCTATCTGATCGTGCTCCTGATCGACGAGCGCCCCGAGGAAGTCACGGACATGCAGCGCTCGGTGAAGGGCGAAGTCGTCTCGTCGACCTTCGACGAGCCCGCGGTGCGTCACGTCCAGGTCGCCGAGATGGTGATCGAGAAGGCCAAGCGGCTGGTCGAGCACGGCCGCGACGTCGTGATCCTGCTGGACTCGATCACGCGCCTGGGGCGCGCCTACAACACCGTGGTGCCGTCATCCGGCAAGGTGCTGACCGGCGGCGTCGACGCCAACGCGTTGCAGCGGCCGAAACGTTTCTTCGGCGCCGCGCGCAACATCGAGGAGGGCGGCTCGCTCACCATCATCGCGACCGCGCTGGTCGATACCGGCAGCCGCATGGACGAAGTGATTTTCGAAGAATTCAAGGGCACCGGCAATTCCGAACTGATTCTCGACCGCAAGGTTTCCGACAAGCGCACCTTCCCGGCGATCGACATCTCGCGCTCCGGCACCCGCAAGGAAGAGCTGATCACCGATCCGCAGCTCCTGAAGAAAATGTACGTGCTGCGCCGGATCCTCAATCCGATGGGCACCATGGACGCGATCGACTTCCTGCTCGACAAGCTGCGCAACACCAAGAACAACGCGGAATTCTTCGAATTGATGAATACCTGAGCTGGTTGGCCGGCTTTGAAGGGGCGTCCTCGCGAGGGACGCCCTTTTTGTTGCTGCGCAGGCTTTGCTGCGGCCGCAACCGCAGCATGGAAAAATCCACTGGCTCAGCCCAGCTTCCTAGCAAGTATTTGAATTTGCGTGGGATTATTCTAGCCGCGCACGTTCGCGTGGGAAACCGAGTCGACCTCCGCAGCAAAATGCTGCGGCCATGCTGCAGTATCGGCCGCACCATTCGCCGCCTTTAGCCCTCGCTCGCGGCATTGCTGGGCTAACGGAAATTACGTTGCCTTTTCAAAGGGCTCGGAGGCAAATAGGCGATGCATCCACGCGAACAGACCATTTTTGCCCTGTCATCGGGCCGGCCGCCGAGCGCCATTGCCATCGTGCGGGTTTCCGGGCCGCAGGCCGGGGCGGTGCTCGCCGCGCTGGCGGGCAAGATGCCGCCGCCGCGGATGGCGACGCGCGTCCTGCTGCGCGACGCGAATCGGCAGCCGATCGACGATGCGGTGGTGCTGTGGTTTCCGGGACCGGCCAGCGCGACCGGCGAGGATGTCGCGGAATTTCACGTCCATGGCGGGCGCGCGGTGCTGGCGGCGCTGTTCGCGGCGCTCTCGGCCTTTGAGGATGTGCGCGCGGCGGAGCCGGGCGAATTTACCCGGCGCGCGTTCGAGAACGGCAAGCTCGATCTCACCGAGGCCGAAGGCCTCGACGACCTGATCCATGCCGACACCGACCGGCAACGCCGCCAGGCGCTGCGTCAGTTGAAGGGTCTGCTCGGCGACCGCGCGCGTGACTGGCGCGAACAGATCATCGAAGCCTCGGCACTGATCGAAGCCGGCATCGATTTTTCCGACGAAGGCGACGTGCCCGCGGAACTGATCGCGCCGGCGCTGGCAAAGATCAAGACGCTGCTTGGCGAAATCGAGGAAGTGCTTGCGGCACAGGGGCGAAGTGAACGGCTGCGCGAGGGGCTGCGTGGTCGCGATCGCGGGCCCGCCGAATGTCGGCAAGTCGACGCTGATGAATGCGCTGGCGCGGCGCGAGGTCGCGATCGTTTCGCCGCATGCCGGCACCACGCGCGACGTCATCGAAGTGCAGCTCGATCTCGACGGCTATCCGGTGACGGTGATCGACACCGCCGGGATTCGCGAGACCGACGATCCCGTCGAGCAGGAAGGCGTGCGCCGGGCGAGGGCGCGGGCGGCGGAAGCGGACCTGGTGTTGTGGCTGGTCGATGCGCAGCATGAAGAACGTCCGCACGCAGGGCACAGCGCCGGTGTGGAGGGTGCGCAACAAGATCGATCTCGATGCGGCGACGCCTGACGCGCCTGACCGCGAAACCTGTCGGAGATTTGGGGCAGGGGAGCACGTTGCTGATTTCAGGATTTCGGCGAGCCGGGGCGACGGAATCGGCGAATCTGATCGGCGCCCTGGTTGGCTTCGCGCAGGATTATTTCGGCTCGGACGAGGGGGGCCTGATCGGCCGGGAGCGGCAGCGAAAATTGCTGCAGCAAACCGCGGCCTCGCTGCAGCGCAGCATTGCGGTCATCGGGCAGGGCGAGGAACTGGCTGCGGAGGATCTGCGGATGGCGGGCTACTGCTTGGGGCGGTTGCTGGGTCGGGTCGATGTCGAGGACATTCTCGATGTGATCTTTCGGGAATTTTGTATAGGTAAGTAATATTTCTTTGTTCATTCTATGGCGATCGGCTTTTGTTTCACGTGAAACAAGCCTGCCAGCTGTTTTGTTTCACGTGAAACAAGCCGCAAAGCCAACTTACCGCTTCCGGCTTTTGCCGCCTCGCGATAAAAGTTGCGGCATGATTGCCCGGCCAGAATCATTCGACGTCATCGTCATCGGCGGCGGCCACGCCGGCTGCGAAGCCGCGAGCGCTGCCGCGCGCATGGGCGCCCGGACGGCGCTGGTGACCCATCGCTTTGCGACCATCGGCGCGATGTCCTGCAATCCCGCGATCGGCGGCCTCGGCAAGGGCCATCTGGTCCGCGAGGTCGATGCGCTGGACGGGCTGATGGGGCGCGTCGCCGATGCCGCCGGCATTCAGTTTCGCATGCTCAATCGCCGCAAGGGGCCGGCGGTGCGGGGCCCGCGCGCCCAGGCCGACCGCAAGCTCTATGCGGCGGCGATGCAGGCCGCGATCCGCGAGACCGCCAATCTCGGCGTGATCGAGGGCGAGGCGGACGAGCTGATTGTCTCGGACGGCCGCGTCACCGGGATTCGCCTGGCCGATGGCCGCGAGCTGTCCGCTGGCGCGGTCGTCATCACCACCGGGACCTTCCTGCGCGGGCTGATCCATCTCGGCGAGAAAAACTGGCCGGCCGGCCGCGTCGGCGAGGCGCCGGCGCTGGGACTGTCAAAATCGTTCGAGCGCGCCGGCTTTACGCTGGGGCGGCTGAAGACCGGGACCCCGCCGCGGCTCGATGGCACCACCATCGACTGGCCGGCGGTGGAAATGCAGCCCGGCGACGATCCGCCGGAGCCGTTTTCGGTCATGACCGACCGGATCACGACGCCGCAGATCCAGTGCGGGATCACCCGCACCACGGCGGCCACCCATGAGGTGATCCGGGCCAATGTGCATCGCTCGCCGATGTATTCCGGGCAGATCAAGAGCACCGGGCCGCGCTATTGCCCCTCGATCGAGGACAAGATCGTCCGCTTCGGCGATCGCGACGGCCACCAGATCTTCCTGGAGCCGGAAGGGCTCGACGACTCCACCGTCTATCCCAACGGCATCTCGACCTCGCTGCCGGAAGAGGTGCAGCTCGCGATCCTGGCGACGATCCCGGGGCTGGAGCGGGTGCGCATGGTCCGCCCGGGCTACGCCATCGAATACGATCACGTCGATCCCCGCGAACTCGATCCGACCTTGCAGACCAAGCGTCTGCGGGGGCTGTTCCTGGCCGGACAGATCAACGGCACGACGGGCTATGAAGAGGCGGCCGCGCAGGGGCTTGTTGCCGGGCTCAACGCGGCATTGGCGGCGGGTGACGCCGAGCCGATCGTCTTCGACCGCGCCGACGGCTATCTCGGGGTAATGATCGACGACCTCGTGACCCGCGGCATCACCGAGCCGTACCGGATGTTCACCTCGCGGGCCGAATACCGCCTGACGCTGCGGGCCGACAATGCCGATCAGCGGCTGACCGACAAGGGAATCGCGCTCGGCTGTGTGGGGAGCGCGCGGTCGCTGCGCCATGGTGCCAAGATGACGGCCTTGAATGCCGCGAAGACCCTGACGAAATCGCTGACCCTGACGCCGAATGAAGCCGCCAAGCATGGCCTGGCGCTCAACAAGGACGGCCAGCGCCGCTCGGCCTTTGAGCTGCTGGCCTATCCGGAGATCGGCTGGACGGAGGTCCGCGGTATCTGGCCGGAATTGTCGGCCATTGACCCAGGCGTCGCGGTCCATCTTGAGATCGATGCTAAATACGACGTCTATCTCAAGCGTCAGATCGCCGACGTCGATGCCTTCCGGCGCGACGAAGGGCTGATCCTTAGCGATATCGATTACAGCGCCGTACCCGGACTTTCCAACGAGGCCCGCGCAAAGCTCGAAGCCGCGCGTCCGCGGACCGTAGGGCAGGCGGGTCGCCTCGATGGTCTGACGCCGGCCGCGCTCGGCATTTTGGCGGCCTATCTGCGGCGCGAAGCGCGGAAGAAGCCGGCTGCCATCTCCGCCTAGGTTGTTTCATGTGAAACAAGACCGCCAATGGCCCATGCATCAAGCCGCGTCGCGCCGCCAATTTCGCCTCAGCCTCGGATAAGGCTGAGGCGCTCAAGCTGACGCCTGTTTCACGTGAAACAGAGGCGCGGCTGGATCGCTATGTCGATCTGCTCAGGGAATGGCAGGCCAAAACCAACCTCGTTGCGCCGTCGACGCTTCCGCATCTCTGGACCCGGCATATCTCCGATTCGCTGCAGCTTTTGACGCTGGCTCCAGCGGCCAAGATCTGGGTCGATCTCGGCAGCGGCGGCGGCTTTCCGGGCGTGGTGCTGGCCTGCGCCCTGGCGGACACTCCGGGGGCGATGGTCCATCTGGTCGAGCGCAACGCCAAGAAGGCCGCCTTCCTGCGCGAGGCGCTGCGCGTGACCAACTCGCCGGGCACGGTTCATCTGGCTGACATCGGGGATAGTGTGGATAGAATCGCCGGCCCCGTCGATTGCGTCACCGCCCGGGCGGTGGCTCCGCTACACCAGCTCATCGGCTTCGCGGAGCCGCTGGTGAGACGGGGCGCCAAGGCCCTGTTTCTCAAGGGCCAAGATGTAGAGGCTGAATTGACCGAAGCCACTAAATATTGGAATATTAATCCGCATCTGCATTCCAGCCGCACCGGTGGACACGGCTGGATCGTCGAGCTCGACCGCATCGAGCGGCGCAACCCGTCCGCGAAAGCCTATGGCACCCGCGCATGACCGTAATTGATGAGATTTATCAAGAGGATAAGGCGCCGACCCCACCCGGCCATCCGCGCATCCTGGCGCTGGCCAACCAGAAGGGCGGCGTCGGCAAGACCACCACCGCGATCAATCTCGGCACCGCACTCGCGGCGATCGGCGAGCGCGTGCTGATCGTCGATCTCGATCCGCAGGGCAACGCCTCCACCGGTCTCGGCATCGATCGCCGCAACCGCAACTGCTCGACCTACGACGTCCTGATCGGCGAGGCCAGTCTGCGCGAGTCGGTGGTGCCGACCGCGGTGCCGCGGCTGCATATCGCGCCTTCGACCATGGACCTGTCAGGCCTGGAACTCGAACTGGGATCGACACCGGGCCGCGCCTTCCGGCTGCGCGACGCGATCGCCGCGCTGAACAACAACGTCTCCCCGGAATCCGATTACACCTATGTGCTGATCGATTGTCCGCCGTCGCTCAATCTTCTCACCGTCAACGCGATGGCGGCGTCGGATGCGATCCTGGTGCCGCTGCAGTGTGAGTTCTTCGCACTCGAAGGTCTGTCGCAATTGCTGCAGACGGTGGAGCAGGTGCGCTCCACGCTCAATCCCAATCTGTCGATCCACGGCATCGTGCTGACCATGTTCGACTTGCGCAACAATCTGTCGAACCAGGTTGTCGCCGATGTCCGGCAGTTCATGGGAGCTAAGGTCTACAACACCATGATCCCGCGCAACGTGCGCATCTCCGAGGCGCCGTCCTACGGCAAGCCGGTGCTGGTGTACGATCTCAAATGCGTCGGCAGCGAAGCCTATCTCAAGCTTGCGACGGAAGTGATCCAGCGCGAGCGCGAGCTGCGCACGCATTGACCCCACCGCTGTACAAGAAAAACGAAAACTTCAATTCCGGAGTGATGCGAGTGAATCCAAGGGAGCTGGCGATGGCCGACGAAGCGCGTTCGCGACTGGGCCGCGGTCTTGCAAGTCTGATCGGAGATGTCGGCGGCGAGGCCGCGCATGTCGATCGGCCGCGCGCGCAGCGCAAGGTGCCGATCGAATTCCTCAAACCCAATCCGCGCAATCCGCGCCGCGAATTCGCCGATGCCGAACTCGGCGAACTCGCCGAATTCGATCAAGCAGCACGGCGTGATCCAGCCGATCGTGGTGCGTCCGGTCAAGGGCGTGCAGGACCGCTACGAGATCATCGCCGGCGAGCGCCGCTGGCGCGCGTCGCAGATCGCAGGCCTGCACGACGTGCCGATCGTGCCGGTCGACGTCAGCGACTAGCGACGCGCTCGAGATCGCGATCATCGAAAACGTCCAGCGCGAAGACCTCAATGCGATGGAAGAGGCGCAGGGCTATCACGCGCTCGCCAATGAATTCAAACGCAGCCAGGACGAGATCGCCAAGATCGTCGGCAAGAGCCGCAGCCATGTCGCCAACATGATGCGGCTGACCAAACTGCCGGCCGAGGTGCAGGCCTATATCGCGCTCGGCCAGTTGTCGGCCGGCCACGCGCGCGCGCTGATCGGCGTGCCCGATCCGGTGGCGAGCGCCAAGCGCATCGTCGAGGAAGGCCTCAACGTGCGTCAGGCCGAGGCGCTGGCGCATGTCGAGGGCGTGCCGGTGCGCAAGCCGCAGAAGGCGCGCGGCGGCAAGGTCAAGGATCCCGACACGGTCGCGCTGGAGAAGCAGGTCAGCGACGCGCTCGGGCTCGCGGTCACGATCGATCACCGCGATCCCGGCGGTACCGTTCACATCCGCTACCGCGACCTCGATCAACTCGACGAAATCGTGCGAAGGCTGAGCACAAAGGGTTAGATCGTCATTCCGGGTCGCGCGTCCAGCGCGAACCCGTCAGCGACAACGTCGCAACCCGGATTGCGCGGCGCGAATGACGGCCTTCAGATCAGCTCACCCCCGCCGCTTTGCATTCACCGCGATCGACAGCAGCGCGCGCTGCGCGATCACGGCGGCCAGCGACGCCTGCTTGCGCATCTCCAGCGCGGCGGTGGCGAGTTGCTCGATGATCAGCGCCAGCCGCGCCGCGCTGAAATTGCGCAGCGCGGTTTCGACATTCGGCTTTCGCGAAAAGTGCAGACGCGGAAATCCGCTGTCGAGCAATGTCGAGACCGGCGTTCCCTCGGCAACCGCGAGCGCCGATTTGTGCAGCCACGCCGCCTGGCGCTGGGCTGCGGAAATGATCATGCCGGGATAGGTGCCGGCGATCATGGCCTTGGCGAATTCGGTCTCGACCAGCTCCGGTTTTCCGGCAAAGGCGCCGTCGACGATCGGATCGACCTTCAGCTCGGAAGCATCCGCCACGACCGCCATCACATCGTCGAGCGTGACCTCGGCCTTGCCGTGGGCGTAGAGCGCGAGCTTCTTCAGTTCGTTGCGCGAGGCCTGGCGGTCGCCGCCGAGCAGCGACATCAGCGTCGCGCGCGCGTCCGGCGCGATGCGCAAATTCGAGACCCGCAATTCGTCGTCGATCAGTTTTGCAAGGTCGCGCTCGGTGTCGGGATAGCAGCCGATCGCGACCGCCGTCTTGGCGCGCTCGCAGGCCTTGCGCAGCGGCGATTCCGGCCGCAGCTCGCCGGCCTCGATCACGATCCGGCAATCCTTCAGCGGGCTATCCGCCAGCGTGTCGACGCCGCTGGCAAAGCTGCGGGAGCCGGCGCGGACGCGGATCGCGCGGCGGCCGCCGAACAGCGGGATCGTCATGGCTTCATCGACCAGCCGCGACGGCTCGGCGGAAAGCTCGTCGCCATCGAGCTTCACCAGCGAAAACGGATCGTTGGGATCGTCGACCGCGGACGCCAACAGCGCGTCGGCGCGTTCGCGCACGAGGCCGGCGTCGGGACCGTAGAGCAGGATGATGGGACGGCCCGGATCGGGCCGGGCGAGAAAAGCGTCGATCTCTTTTCCGCGAAGCGCGACCAACGATCAGACCTTTTCGAATTGGTTCGTCATTCCGGGACGCGCGTTGGCGCGGACCCGGAATCTCGATGCCGATAACTTCTGGATTCCGGGTTCGCCGTTGCTCTCGCGCCCCGGAATGACGGGAGGTTCAGGTGCCGGCGACGAAGAACGACGCCAGCCGGGTCTGGATATTTTCCGCGATCTCCTGGGCGGCGCGATCCTCGGCGTCGCGGAAGGCGCGGGACGCGGGCGAAGCGCTGCATCGCGCCCGGGATGTCATAGGACACGCGGGAGAAGGTCGTTCCGGTCATGACCGATTTGTTGGTCGCGATCTCGATCAGATTGTACTGCGCGTCGATGCCGTAATTCTCGCTGGAGGGCAGCGCGGTGTTCGGATTGACGATCAGCGACGAACGGCTGGTCGATGAACCGGATCACCAGCCGGTGCGTGGGCGGCATGCCGGTGGCGTTGCCGTAGAGCTTGAACGCCAGCGCATTGCGGATTTCCACCCCGATCCGCGCGTCGCGCGAGGCGTTGGGCTTGTCGATGGGCGGCAGTTCCACCCCCATCAGCTTTTCGCGCAGGGCCGGGCGTGCCGTCGGTATGTTCGGCATACATCGGCTGGAAGCAGCCGGCCGTCAGCGCCGCCAGTGCGGCCACGGCCAGAAGCCGAGCGGCGATGCGGGTCCTAGCCAACGACATTCACGATCCTCATGGGAACAATAATCACCTTGCGAACGGCTTTGCCGCCCAGGGCTTGTTTTACCGCATCGAGGGCCAGAACGGCAGCCTCAATTTCCGGATTTTGGGCGCCGCTAGCCACCGTGACCTCACCCCGTTTCTTGCCGTTGACCTGAACCACCAGCGTCACGGTGTCTTCAACCAGCAAATCGCGTTCGATTTTGGGCCAATCGGCCTCGGAAACCAGGCCGGGCTGCCCCAGCACCTGCCAGCATTCCTCGGCCAGATGCGGCATCATCGGCGCGAACAGTTGAACAAGGATGACCGCGGCCTCGCGGACCGCCCAAGAAATATCTGGAGCCGATCCGGCGAGGGCTTCCCCTCGCGCGCCAGCACCTCGCCCAGCGCATTGGAAAATTCCCGGATATGGGCGAGGCAGACGTTGAAATGCAGTTTTTCGATGCCGGTGGAGACCTTGTCGAGCGCCCCATGGGCCGCCTTGCGCAGCGCCAGCGCGTCGGCGCCGAACGACAGCCGGCCGCGCCGCCGGTGCCGCCTTGGCGATATCGGCGGACTCGTTGACCAGCCGCCACAGCCGCTGCACGAAGCGCGAGGCGCCCTGCACCCGCTCGTCGCTCCAGATCACGTCGCGGTCGGGCGGCGAATCCGACAGCATGAACCAGCGCGCGACGTCGGCGCCGTAGGTCGCGATGATGTCGTCGGGATCGACGGTGTTGCGCTTCGACTTCGACATCTTCTCGATCGAGCCGATCGTGACCTCCTCGCCGGTGTCAATCAGGCTGGCGCGGCGGCCATTGCCGCCGGTCTCGATCTTGACCTCGGCCGGCGTGACGTAGGTGCCGTCGGCCTTCTGATAGGTCTCGTGCACCACCATGCCCTGCGTGAACATGCCGGCGAACGGCTCGTCCATGCCGATATGGCCGGTGGCCTTCATCGCGCGGGTGAAGAAGCGGCTGTACAACAGATGCAGGATCGCGTGCTCGACGCCGCCGATATACTGGTCGACCGGCATCATCCGGTCCACCACCGCGGGCGTGGTCGGCGCCTTGTCATTCCAGGGATCGGTGAAGCGCGCGAAGTACCACGACGAATCGACAAAGGTGTCCATGGTGTCGGTTTCGCGCTGCGCCTTAGCCCCGCATTTCGGGCAGGCGACGTGCTTCCAGGTCGGATGATGGTCGAGCGCGTTGCCGGGCTTGTCGAAGGTGACGTCCTCCGGCAGCGTCACCGGCAGGTCCTTGTCCGGCACCGGCACGACGTCGCATTTCGGGCAGTGGATCACCGGGATCGGGCAGCCCCAATAGCGCTGGCGCGAGATGCCCCAGTCGCGCAGGCGGAAATTGACCTGCCGCTCGCCGACGGGCGCGTTGCCGCGAACCTCCGCTTCCAGCCGTTTTGCCACTTCTTCCTTGGCCTGCTCGATGGTCATGCCGTCGAGGAAGCGCGAATTGATCATGCGGCCGTCGCCGTCATAGGCGGTGTCGGTGATGACGAACGTCTTCGGATCCTGGCCTTCGGGGCAGACCACCGGCGTGTTGCCGAGCCCGTATTTATTGACGAAATCGAGGTCGCGCTGGTCGTGCGCCGGGCAGCCGAAGATCGCGCCGGTGCCGTATTCCATCAGCACGAAATTGGCGACATAGACCGGCAGCTTCCAGCTGGAATCGAACGGATGGATCGCCCGGATGCCGGTGTCGAAACCCTGCTTCTCGGCGGTGTCGATGATCTCCTGCGCGGTGCCGTGGCGCTTCGCTTCCGCGATGAACTCCGCGAGTTTTGCATTCTTCGCAGCCGCGGCCTGCGCCAGCGGATGATCCGGCGCGATCGCCATGAACTTGGCGCCGAACAGCGTGTCGTGCCGGGTGGTGAAAATCTTCAGCTCGGTCTCGCCGGCGGGCGTCGTGGCCGGATCGAGCGCGAAGCGCACCAGCATGCCTTCGCTGCGGCCGATCCAGTTGCGCTGCATCAGCCGCACCTTGTCGGGCCAGCGGTCCAGCGTGTCGAGCGCGTCCAGCAGCTCCTGCGAATATCTGGTGATCTTGAAGACCCACTGGTTCATCTCGCGCTGTTCGACGACAGCGCCGGAGCGCCAGCCGCGGCCGTCGATCACCTGCTCGTTGGCGAGCACGGTCATGTCGACCGGGTCCCAGTTGATCTTGCGCTTCTCGCGCTCGGCGAGCCCCGCGCGCAGGAAGTCCAGAAACATCTTCTGCTGGTGCTTGTAGTAAGAGGGGTCGCAGGTCGCGAATTCTCTGCTCCAGTCGAGCGACAGCCCGATCGACCGCAGCTGCTTCTTCATCGCGGCGATGTTGTCGTAGGTCCACGCCTTCGGCGCCACCTTGCGCTCGATCGCGGCGTTTTCCGCCGGCAGCCCGAACGCATCCCAGCCCATCGGGTGCAGCACGTTGAAGCCCTTGGCGCGCATGAAGCGCGCCAGCACGTCGCCCAGCGTGTAGTTGCGGACATGCCCGATATGGATGCGCCCGGACGGGTAGGGGAACATCTCGAGCACGTAATATTTCGGCCGCGGATCGTCGTTTTTGGAGGCGAAGATCGCCTTCTCGTCCCACTGGCGTTGCCAGCGCGGCTCGGATTCGCGTGCGTTATAGCGTTCGGAGGTCATGAATTCGCAGGGCTTTTCGTGGATTCGGGGCCGTCTTTCGGGGACGGCGGACTAGGCCACAAAAGCGGCTGGGGGGTCAACGCCCCGCGCCTTAAAATGCCCGGCGGGAGGCCTCAGCTCGCCAGCGCCACCGCGCCATCCGTCGCCCGCACGAACCCGTGCTCGACCACGGCGTTGCGGCCGCGGTGCTTGGCGGCGTAGAGGGCGGCGTCCGCCGCCTCGATCAGGTCGCCCGGCTGCTGGCTGTCGTTCGGCCGGGTGCAGGCGACGCCGACGCTGACGGTGACGGTCTGATGGTCGCTGGTGCAATGGGGCATCGCGAGCCTCGCGACCGCCGTGCGCACCATCTCGCCGATCTCGAGCGCGCGGGCGGCGTCGGTGTTCGGCAGCAACAGGCAAAATTCCTCGCCGCCATAGCGCCCGGCAAAGCCCATGGTCTCGGCGGCGATCCCGGCCAGCGTTTCGCCGAGCCGGGTGAGGCAGGCGTCGCCTTCGGGATGGCCGTAGGTGTCGTTGAACAGCTTGAAGTGATCGACGTCGATCATCAGCAGCGACAATTCGCTGTCGTATTGCTGGGCCTTCATCCATTCGAAGTCGAGCCGGCTCTGGAAGCCGCGCCGGTTGGCGAGCCCCGACAGCATGTCGATCGAGGCCATCACGGTCAGCCGGTCGTTGGTGGCGACGAGCTCCCGCTCGCGCTGGCCGAGCTGCGCCGCCATCGCGTTGAAGGCGCGGGCCAGCGGAACGAATTCCGCCGGCAGCGACTTGAGCGCCGCGCGCGCCGACCAGTCGCCCTGGCCGAAGCGTTTCGCCATCGACGCGATCATCTCGATCGGCCCGATGATGAGCTTCTCCGCGGCGATCAGGGCGCCGAGCAGCACGAACAGGCAGACGAAGCCGAGCTGCAGATAGGCGGTGCGGATCTCGCGATTGATCGCGGCGGATACCTTGGTTTCGTCGATGCTGACGATCAGGCGCGATTGGGTGCCGGCAATGCGCGCAAAGCTGACGGCGCGCTTCGATCCGTCGGCGGCGACGAACGAAAGCGAGCCTTGCGGCGCGTCCGAATCGATACGCCTTCTCGGCGATGGCCGATAGCAGCGGTATCGTATCCAGCGGACGGCCGATCATGCTGGCCTGATCCGCCGGCGCCGCCAGCACCGTTCCCGCGCTGTCGACCAGCACGGCCGAAATGCCGGGCCGGCCGCCGAGGTTGCTCATGATCTTCGACATCCAGTCGAGATTGACGCCGGCGAGAACGACGGAATCCGCCTCGTCATTGATGGCCGATACCGGATAGGCCGCCATCACCACCGGCTTGTTGGTGACCCTGGCGAACAAGAAGTCGCTGAAGACAAAGTCGCGGCTCTCGCGCGCCTTCTTGAGATAGGTCCGGTCGCTGAGATCGAGACCGACAAAGATGTTGTTGGTCGAGCATTGCACGCGTCCGTCCTTGCCGACAATCAGCAGGGTGCGTATCCACGGCAGATTGGCCGGCAGGCTGGCGCGCAGGATGTCGCAACTGCGGCCGATGCCTCCGGCCGAGGCGCGGATATAGGCCGCCGATTTCAATACCGTCTCGACCGACGAGATGACTTCGCGCTGGGCATCGGCGCTGTGCTGCGCGAGATTTGCGAATTCGGCGGAGGCGAGCGCGATCTGCCTGGCCCGCGCGTCCTCGAGCGAACGGGCGCGTTCCAGCATCAAGGGCGCCACCAGGATCAGCGCCAGCAAGGCCAGCCGCGCGCGGATTCCGAGAAGCTGCTTGAGTTTCACTCTGTTGCGGTTGAAACTGACGCGTGACATCTTGGTTCCCCGACCCCGCATGCAGAGGGTAGAGGGAATGGTTCAAGAAGCCTTTCCCGAACTCGGTAAAATTCGAATTACCCCGTAAATTTACGGCCCGACAGATCGACATGGCGTCCGCAAAATCCATCGCCGGTAACCGCGCATTCACCAAACGGGCTCGCTCACGTGGAGCAGGAGATCGCGCGCGCCTGCAAGGAAGCGCGCCGCGATCGTGCCTCGGTGACGCTGATAGCGGTGTCGAAGACGTTCGACGCCGAGGCGATCGTGCCGGTGATCGAGGCCGGACAGCGCGTTTTCGGCGAGAATCGCGTGCAGGAAGCCAAGGCGAAATGGCCAGGGTTAATGTCGGCTTACCCCGGCATCGCCCTGCATCTGATCGGGCCGCTGCAATCCAACAAGGCCAAAGACGCCGTGGCGCTGTTCGACGCCATTCATTCGGTCGACCGTCCGAGCATTTGCGAAGCGTTAGCCAAGGAAATCAATTCCCAAAAACGGCGGCCGCAATTGTTCGTCCAGCTCAACACCGGCGAGGAGCCGCAGAAGGCGGGCGTCGCTCCAGGCGAGGCCGACGCCTTCATTGCCAGCTGCCGCGAGAAATACGGTCTGCAGATTTCCGGCCTGATGTGCATTCCGCCGGTCAACGATGCGCCGGCGCCGCATTTCGCGCTGACCGCGAAGATCGCCGCGCGCAACGGGCTTGAAGAATCTGTCGATGGGCATGAGCGCCGATTTTGCGACGGCGATCCAGTTCGGCGCCACCCATGTGCGCGTCGGCTCGGCGATTTTCGGGCACCGCTGAGCATGATCCGGAAAAGTGGATACCGGTTTTCCGAAGATCAGCTCAAACTGCGTGACGAAGAAAGTCATCCCGCTCTCGACATGGACGCTCCCGCACGATGCGCCGTTGAGCTCGCATCTCAGGATGCGCGCTACCACCTGGGTCAACTACTCGAACTTGACCGACACCCTGCCGATCGATCCAAAATCGGCTTCGAACAAATCGCCGGACTGGATCGGCAGCGGCGGGTGGCAGGTGCCCGTTGTCACCACCTCGCCGGCCCTCAGCGTCACGCCAAGCTGCCGCAATTCATTGGCGAGCCACGTCAATGCGATCCTGGGATCGCCGAGCACGTTCTTGCCGTGACCGATGAATTGCTTTCCGCGCAGCGTAATGACCGGTTTTTCCTCGACGAGATCGAGCGCGCGCCAGTTCGAAGTGGTCGGCGCGCCGAGCACGAACAGATGCGCGCAGGCATTGTCCGCGATGATTTGCGCGGCTCCGGCGCTGACAAAATCGGCAAAGCGCGAATCCGGAATCTCGATCGCCGGATGCAGCGTGCCGACCGCAGCGAGAACCTCCTGCACGCTGTAGGGCGTGATCGCGGCGGCAAATCCGCCTGCATGCGAAAGGCGAATTCGGGCTCGGCGACGCGCATTTCATTTCCCGCCATCGAAGCCGTGCCGCCATCGGGAATGACGGTCTCGGGCAGGATGCGTCCGGCCATCGGGCCATCGACATTGATGTGCTTTTGCCCGGCTTCGCTGGTGGCTGCGATTTTCCAGCCGAACAGTTTTCCGGTCGAATAGTCTTCGATTCTCGCCTGGATCGCGTAAGCCTCGGCGCGGTCGCGCGGCCGCTGCGAGCGCTTCGAGGTTTGCGAGCTTGGTGCCGGCGCGCCAATGATCGTGCAGGGTGCGTGACGCCGCCGCTATCTGATTCTTGTCGAGCATTGTTTTGCCTTCCCTGGAGGGCGCTCACCCAATCACGATCTTCGTATCCGGCCCCAGCCGCGCCAACAACCGCAGCATCGCCGATTTCGTCATCGAAACGCACCCCGCGGTCGGTCCAAAATTCTCGCGCGCCAGATGCAGGAAGACCGCGCTGCCGCGGCCGGCTATCCGCGGCGAGCTGTTGTGATCGATCTCGACGATGAAATCATAGAGGTGGTCGTCGCGCCTGGAGCCGGTCGCCGCTGCGCGCCCGATCGAGCCGCACCGGCCGGTTGTAATGGCGGCTTGCGGGGTCTTCGCACCAGGCGTCTTCAGGCCCGATGGCGCGAACCGGCAGGAATGTCCGCGGCCGCGGGTGGCGGTCGGCGCGCCACCACAATTGCCGCGGCCGGAACGTGCCCTTGGGGGTCCCGCCATCGCCCTCGCGCTTGTTGGCCCTGATGCCGCCGCGCCCCAGTGCGACCGGTATGGTCTGCCCGCCTGCGGTCAGCCAGCCCCGGCGCGGATTGCCGGCGGCGGCGCGAATCCGGATCGTGGCCAGCGGCCGATCACGCGAAGCGATCTTCGATAAGTATTTGAAATAACGTTTCTTTCCATAGAAATCGTGAGTCCCCGGATTGCCTCGTCGCCTGCAAATGCCCTATTTCACCCCATTACAGGACATTCATCTGAATGCCCGCGAATTCTGGAGTAGACTGCGCTTCGGCTTGTGAATCTGTAACAGCCCCCTACCTCAAGACGAACAAGACCTGACGGACCCTGACTTTACCAACCGAGACGAAGGCTGAAGGCGCTGATCGCTCGCACCCGCCGCCCTCAGAGGATTGTACCCATGGCCAATGCCCGCAAGATCCTGATCGTGGATGACGATACCGATCTGCGCGACACGCTGGTGGAGCAATTATCGCTGCACGACGAGTTCGAAGCCTCCGCCGTCGATACCGGCGCCAAGGGCGCCAGCGCCGCCAAGGCCAATGCTCCCGATCTCGTGCTGATGGATGTCGGGCTGCCGGACACCGACGGCCGCGAAGTCGTGCGCTCGCTGCGCAAGGGCGGCTTCAAGGCGCCGATCATCATGCTCACCGGGCACGATACCGATTCGGACACCATTCTCGGGCTCGAATCCGGCGCCAACGACTACGTGGCAAAGCCGTTCCGTTTCGCGGTGCTGCTGGCGCGGATCCGGGCGCAGCTCCGCCAGCACGAAGCCAGCGAAGACGCGGTGTTTTCGGTCGGTCCCTACAGTTTCCGGCCCGGCTCCAAGATGCTGACCGGCGCCAACGCCCGGAAGGTGCGGCTGACCGAAAAGGAAACCGCGATCCTGCGGTTCCTGTATCGCGCCGGCCAGCTGCCGGTGTCGCGCGAGACGCTGCTGCAGGAAGTCTGGGGCTATAATTCGGGCGTCACCACCCACACCCTGGAAACCCACATCTACCGGCTGCGTCAGAAGATCGAGAAGGATGCGGCCAATCCCGAGATACTGGTGACGGAAGCCGGTGGCTACAAGCTGGTGCCGTGATACGATTCGGGCCGCGATTCGTATTATTTGGCCTCATTAGCGCGCCCCGACCACCGGTTCTGCATGTCGATCGAAGATGATGTTGCCCTGCTCGAGCGCGTCCCGACCCTGCGCCTGTTGGGGACGACCGCCCTGCGCATGCTGGCGATCGGCTCCGAGCAGCGCAATTTCGCGCGCGGCGACGTGCTCTTCAACGCAGGCGATGATGCCGATGCCGGATTTATCGTTCAGCGCGGCGCGTTCCGGATCGAGGACGGCGCCGGCGCCGAAATGATCGCGGGTCCCGGGCGCATTGATCGGCGAACTCGCGCTGATCGTCGCGATGCAGCGGCCGTCCACCGCGACCGCGCTGGAACATTCCTCGGTGATCCGGATCGCGCGCAGCCTGTTTCAGCGCGTGCTGGAAAGCGATCCCGCCGCGGCGCGCCGGCTGCGCGATGAATTCGCCAACCGCACCAGCCAGATCGCCAGCGATATTCTGATGGCGGGCGCGAAGCTGAGTATTTAGGTGCTCCTCATGGTCGACGAGGCGCTCTTGCGCCATCGCGAACCATGAGGCCCAGCGGCCGATCCTTCGAGACGTCGGCGAAGACGCTCGCTCGCTCAGCGATCGGAGATCTGCTACGCGGCGCTGGCTTACACTCACACCTCCAGCGTCACCGTCACCGGGACGTGGTCGGACGGCCGCTCCCAGCCGCGCGCATCGCGCGTGATCCGGAAATCGCTGACACCGTCTTTAAGCGCGCGCGATACCCAGATGTGATCGAGCCGTCGGCCGCGATCGGCCAGCGTCCAGTCGGCGGCGCGATAGCTCCACCAGGTATAGACTTTCTCCGACAGCGGGATGCGCTCGCGCGCGACGTCGATCCATTCGCCATGGGCCTGCGCCGCCAGCAGCTTCTCGCATTCGATCGGGGTGTGCGACACGACCTTCAACAATTGCCTGTGCGACCACACATCGTTCTCATGCGGCGCGACATTGAGATCGCCGACCAGGATATGGCGGTCGTCGCCGCGCGGATGCAACGGCTCGCACGCCTTCATCTCGTCGAGAAATTGCAGCTTGTGCTCGAATTTCGGATTGAGCGCGGGATCGGGAATATCGCCGCCGGCCGGAACGTAGAAATTATGCAGCACCAGCGGTTTCGACAGCTGCGCCTTCTCGCCGAACGCAACCGAGATGTGACGCGAATCGATCTTGTCGCAGAAGGTGCGGATATCCGTGGTCTCGAACGGCAGTTTCGAGACCACGGCGACGCCGTGATAGCCCTTCTGGCCGTTCAGCGCGACGTGCTCATAGCCGAGCCGCCTGAAACGCTTCAGCGGAAAGGCGTCATCGATGCATTTGGTTTCCTGCAGGCACAGCACATCCGGCCTCACCGCCTTGAGGAATTTGGCGACGAGATCGATGCGCAGGCGCACCGAATTGATGTTCCATGTTGTCAGGGAGAGGCGCATGGGGACCGGTCAGACAGGAAAACGTGCGACTCTGATGACGCACGTCTCGGTCCCGCAATCAAGAATGTTTTTCAGCCCGGCGGCGTTGCGTAGTTGGTAAAGTCGATCTTGAACAGGCCGGGATCGACTTTCTTGGTGGAATCCAGATTGTAGACCGCGACCGTGGTGTCATAGCCCTGCGGGTCGGTCACCGTCCATTGCTTGAGCTGGCCGTCCTTGGCGCCGACCATCAGCATCAGCCGGCTGGTGCCGATCAGCGCCTGCTTCTCCTCGATGGTGACGCTGACGAAGACGTCATCGGCCGTCACGTTCACGACATTGGTGTCTTTCAAGAGATCGATGCGGTCCGACAGCAGATAACGCAGCGGCGTCTGCGACAGCGGATAGATGTCCTGGGTCGCCAGCTTGCGGTCGCGCACCGCCACCGACGATCCGTCGGCGACGATCATCGATCGGGCTCGGCTCATCATATTCGAACCGCACCTTGCCGGGCTTCTGGATGTAGAAATCGCCCTTGGTCTTGGTGCCGTCAGGTCCGACCTGGACGAAATTTCCGACCAGCGTCTGCAGCGACGACAGATAGGAGCTCACCTTGGCGGCTTGCGCCTTCTGGTTCGCATCGAAGCTCGAAAAAATATTGGCGGGTATATTCCGGCGCGGATCGGGAATCACCGGATCCGGCGGCGTCGCCGAAGTCGCGCCAGTCGTCATCGGGGCCTTTTGCGGGTCCGACGCACTCATCTGGAGGCCGCCGCGGGCTTTCGGCGCGGGTTTCGGAATCGGAACGGTCTGCGCGGAAGCAGAGCTCACGACAGACAGGGTCGTGACGCCGACGATGGATGCCGCGATCAGCAACGCCAATCCGGTGCGCATGCCGCTATCGGCGAATTGTTTGGCCATTCCAAGTTTCAGATTTCTATTCAACGCGTCGTCCTGTCAGGCTTTCGGCCATTTTATCGTGGTTTCGGCCAAAGGAGATATCGTTTTTCCGTGAAAATATAATGCCAATCTCGGCAATCCCCGGGCCCGATGATGCCGTCTCAAAAGCGGCTTTCTTCTTCTTCGACCAGAATCTCGCGCTTTCCGGCGTGATTGGCCTGTCCGACGATGCCCTCGAGTTCCATCCGCTCCATCAGCGACGCGGCGCGGTTATATCCGATCTGCAGCCGGCGCTGGATGTAGCTGGTGGAAGCCTTGCGGTCGCGCTTGACGATCGCCACCGCCTGCGAGAACAGGTCGCCGCCGCCATCGCCGCCCATGCCGGTGGAATCGAACACCGCGCCGTCTTCGTCGGTGGGCTCTTCCGCGGTGACCGCTTCGAGATATTCGGGCTGGCCTTGCGACTTGAGATGGCGCACCACCTTCTCGACCTCTTCGTCCGAGACGAAGGGCCCGTGCACGCGGCTGATGCGGCCGCCGCCGGCCATATAGAGCATGTCGCCCTGTCCGAGCAGCTGCTCGGCGCCCATTTCGCCGAGGATGGTGCGGCTGTCGATCTTCGAGGTGACCTGAAACGAGATGCGGGTCGGGAAGTTCGCCTTGATGGTGCCGGTGATGACGTCGACCGACGGCCGTTGCGTGGCGAGGATCACGTGCAGGCCGGCGGCGCGCGCCATTTGCGCCAGCCGCTGCACCGCGCCTTCGATATCCTTGCCGGCGACCATCATCAGGTCGGCCATTTCGTCGACGATGATGACGATGTAGGGCAGCGGATCGAGATCGAGCTTCTCCTCCTCGTAGATCGCCTTGCCGGTTTCCTTGTCGAAGCCGGTATGCACCGTGCGGGTCAGCTCCTCGCCCTTGGATTTCGCTTCCAGCAGGCGCGCGTTGTAGCCGTCGATGTTGCGCACGCCGAGCTTGGACATCTTCTTGTAGCGCTCTTCCATCTCGCGCACCGCCCACTTCAGCGCGACCACGGCCTTCTTCGGATCGGTCACGACCGGCGTCAGCAGATGCGGAATGCCGTCATAGACGGAGAGTTCGAGCATCTTGGGATCGACCATGATCAGGCGGCACTGATCCGGACGCAGCCGATACAACAGGCTGAGGATCATGGTGTTGATGGCGACCGATTTGCCGGAGCCGGTGGTGCCGGCGATCAACAGATGCGGCATGCGCGCGAGATCGACGATGATGGAGTCGCCGCCGATGTTCTTGCCGAGACACAGCGGAAGTTTTGCGACCGATTCGTTGTAGTCCTTGACCGCCAGCAATTCGCGCAAATAGACCTTTTCGCGATGCGGGTTCGGCAATTCGATGCCGATGGCGTTGCGGCCGGGAACCACCGCGACGCGCGCCGACAGCGCGCTCATCGAGCGCGCGATGTCGTCGGCCAGCCCGATGACGCGCGACGATTTGATGCCGGGCGCGGGCTCGAGTTCGTACAGCGTCACCACCGGACCGGGATGGGCCTTGACGATCTCGCCGCGGACGCCGAAATCGCCGAGCACGCCTTCCAGCGCGCGCGAGTTGGAATTCGAGCTCCGACTTGCTGAGCGGCTGGCGATCCGACGCCTTCGGCGCGGTCAGCACGGAAATCGGCGGCAGTTCGAACCGGTCGGATGATTTGCGCGACGGCGCGCGGGCGCGCGGCCTTCTTGCGCGGGGCGCGGGCGGCAGGAACTTCCTCTTCCTCGTCGTCTTCCTCGAAATCTTCTTCGGCCTGCGGGGCCAATGACGGCGCCGCGCGGCCGCCGAGATTGGGCTCCTGGCGCTCGAACGCGGCCGCGCGTGGCGCCGGCGGGCTTGCGACCAGCCAGCCATAGGCCAGGGTCAGCAGCCGCCACAGCCGCGCCTTCGCGCTCATCGCGGCATGAAACGCCCATCCCAGCGAGACCGAGCCGCGTCATCTTCTTCCTCGAACGGCGCGTCGTCGTCCTCGATCGGCGTCAATTCATCTTCCTGCGGGCGCGAACCCATGCCGCCCGCGATCAGGAATGTCGCGACGCCGGCGGCGAAAAGGATCGTCCCGAGCACGAGGCGATAGACGAGGCCGGGCGGACCGAACACCACGGCGGGCGCGCGCACCAGCGCGTCGCCGACGACGCCGCCAAGTCCGGTCGGCAGCGGCCAGGCGCCGCCATGCGGCCAGCAGCTGGCAAAGCCCGCCGAGATCACCGTGCAGAGGATCCAGCACGCGATCCGCAGCGCTTCGCGGTCGAAGGTGCGATGGGTCAGCATGCGCCAGCCCCACACCGCCACCGGGAGGATCAGCATGATCGCGCCGAGGCCGAGAATCTGCATCAGGAGATCGGCGCCGATCGCGCCGGGATAGCCGACGATGTTGCGGATCGCGCGCGATGTCGCGTGGCTGAGGCTCGGATCCTGCACCGACCATGTCATCAGCGCCGCCGCCGCCACGCCGGACAGGGCGATCAGGCCAAGTCCGGCGAGCTCGCGCAGCCGTCGCGCCAGCGCCTCGCGGATCGACGCCGGCAGATGGCCGACCAGGGGAATGACACGTTCGATCGCTGGCATGCTCATGGGGCCTTCGCGACTAATCCAGAATTTCGACCAGCCGGTGCAACGCCTCGGCCGTTGTTTCACTGTCCGCTACCAGCGCCAGGCGAATGTAGCCGGCGCCGGGATTGCTGCCGTCGGGTTGCTGCCGCGCCAGATAGCTTCCGGGCACCACGCGCACGCCGCCGTCCCTGTAGAGTTTCACCGTCGCCGCTTCGTCGCCGCCGCGCTCCGACACATCGAGCCAGACGCAGAAGCCGCCGGCGGGCCGGCGATAGCCATAGCGATTGCCGAGAATCTGATCGGCGAGATCGAACTTGATCCGGTAGAGCCGCCGGTTCTCCTCGACATGCGCCTCGTCGCCATAGGCCGCGACCGCGACATGCTGCAGCGGCACCGGCACCTGGGGCGCGGCGACATTGCGCAGCTCGTGAAACATGCCGAGAAATTTCTTGTCGCCGGCGGCAAAGCCGACCCGCATGCCCGGCAGGTTCGAGCGCTTCGACAGCGACTGAAACGCGACGACATTGGTAAAATCAGGCCCGGCGCATTCCAGCATGCTGCCGGGCGCTTCCTTGGTGTAGATTTCCGAATAGCACTCGTCGCTCAGGATCATGAAGCCGAAACGGTCGGCGAGTTTTTTCAGATGGCTGAAATATTCGCGTCGAGGCGACCGCGCCTTGCGGATTGGCGGGCGAGGCGATGTAGATCGCGACCGTTCTCGCCAGCGTGGCGTCGTCGAGCGCATCGAGATCGGGCAAGAAATCCGTTGGCGAGCGTGGTCGGCAGATAGATCGCCTCGCAGCCCGCGGCGCGGGCGCCGGCGGCGTAAGCGGGATAGAACGGATTGGGGATCAGGATCGCAGGCCTGCCCCTGCGCTCGCCGACATAGCGCGCGGCGGTCAGCGCCGCGAAAAACAGGCCCTCGCGGCTGCCGTTCAGCACCAGAAGCTCGGTCTCGGGATCGATCGGCCGCGGCAGGTCGGAACCGGGTGGAAAGCCAGTTCGCCGCCGCCCGCCGGAACGGCTCGATGCCCTTGGCGATGGGATAGCGGCCGAAATCGGCGATGTGTTTGGCCAGCACCGGGCCGACAAAGTCCGGCACCGGGTGCTGCGGCTCGCCCAACGATAGCGTAATCAAGGGCTTACCCGGCTTGATACGGGGCCAGCAGCTCGGTCAGCCGGGCGAATGGCGAGCGCTCGCTTTCCTGGGTGCCGGCGCCCTGCGGCGCGCGGGATGAAGCGGTCATTGCCATACTTTAAAGCGCCAGCACTGTTGGGCAGCCGATCGCAAGGCGAGACCGGCCGGAAACGGATCAAACCACCATAGATACGGCGAGGTTAAGACGCGATTAACCATCGGCGACCGGCGTCGTCCAGACCCTCGAATTCACGCAAAAAAGAAAGGGGCTCCAACTTGCGCTGGAGCCCCTCAACGGTCGGGGCATTGCCGGGTATGTGCCCAAACCGTAGTTCTGGGCGCGATCCCGCGAGAGATCGCGCCCCGGGAGAACTTACATGTTGTAGGCGCGCTCGGTGTGCTCGGTGATGTCGAGGCCTTCGCGTTCCACTTCAACAGTGGCACGCAGGCCGACGATGACGTCGACGACCTTGTAGAGGATCGCCGAACCGATGCCCGACCACACCAGCGTGGTGCAGACGCCCCAGGTCTGGGAGATCATCTGCGCCGTGAAGTCGTAGTCGGCGATCTTGCCGGTGGTGTAGTCCATGATGCCGGTGCCGCCGAGCGCCGGATTCACCAGGATGCCGGTGCCGAGCGCGCCGACGATGCCGCCGATGCAGTGGACGCCGAACACGTCGAGCGAGTCGTCGTAGCCGAGCGCGTTCTTGATCACGGTGCAGAAGAACAGGCAGACCACACCGACCACGAGACCGAGCACGATCGCTCCCATCGGACCGGCGTAACCGGCCGCGGGCGTGACCGCCACCAGTCCGGCCACCGCGCCCGACAACGCGCCGAGCAGCGAGGGATGGCCCTTGATGATCCACTCCGCGAACATCCACGACAGCGCCGCCGCCGCGGTTGCGACGAAGGAGTTGGTCATGGCGAGCGCGGCGCCGCCGTTGGCTTCGAGGTTCGATCCGGCGTTGAAGCCGAACCAGCCGACCCAGAGCAGCGAGGCGCCGATCATGGTCATGGTCAGCGAATGCGGAGCCATCAGGTCCTTGCCGTAGCCGGTGCGCTTGCCGATCAGCAGCGCGCCGACGAGACCGGCGATGCCGGCGTTGATGTGCACCACGGTGCCGCCTGCGAAGTCGATCGCGCCCTTCTTGAAGACCCAGCCGGCGTCGGCGTTGACTTCATCGAGTTTGGCCTGCGCCGCAGTCTTCGCCGCAGCATCTCCCGCCGCCGCGAGCGCCTTGACCGCATCCGAGATCGCGTCCGGTCCGGCCCAGTACCAGACCATGTGCGCGATCGGGAAATAGATCAGCGTCACCCAGAGCGGGATGAACAGCGCGACCGCCGCGAACTTCATGCGTTCGGCGAAGGCGCCGACGATGAGGGCGGGGGTGATCGCCGCGAAGGTCATCTGGAAGCAGACATAGACGAGCTCCGAGATGTTGGCGTCGACGCTGAATGTCGCCGCCTTGGAATCCGGTCGTCACGCCCATCAGGAAGGCCTTCGAGAAGCCGCCGATGAAGTCGGAACCGCCGGTGAAGGCGAGGCTGTAGCCGTACAGCGCCCAGAGGATGGTGACGATGCAGACGGTGTAGAACACCTGCGCCAGCACCGAGAGCATGTTCTTGGAGCGGACGAGGCCGCCATAGAACAGCGCAAGGCCGGGGATCGTCATCAACAGCACCAGCACTGTCGATGTCAGCATCCAGGCATTGTCGCCCTTGTTGACGGTTGGCTCCGCGTAGGCAGCGGTCGCGGCGAACAGGCCGACTGCGAGGGCCGCCAATCCCGCGCTATAGGGACGTTTGAACGTCATTTGTTTTACTCCTGATTGGATAAGGTTGAGCGCGAAATCAGAGTGCCGCGGCATCGGCCTCTCCCGTGCGGATGCGAACCGCATGGTCGAGGTTGATGACGAAGATCTTGCCGTCGCCGATCTGTCCGGTTTTTGCAGCCGACGTGATGGCGTCGATGGTCTTGTCGACCTGGTCCGAGGCGACAGCGACCTCGATCTTGATCTTGGGCAGGAAGCTCACCGCGTATTCAGCGCCGCGATAGATTTCCGTATGGCCCTTCTGCCGGCCATATCCCTTGACTTCCGTCACCGTGAGACCGTGAACGCCAATGGCGGTCAGGGCGTCACGGACTTCTTCGAGTTTGAATGGCTTGATGATCGCCATAACAATTTTCATGGGTCCTATCCCCGCTTGGGCCCGGTCCAGACACGACCGGGCGTTCTCGACTGAGGTTCACCACGCGGAGAAGTTCACTACGCGGGCACAGCCAGCACCCATAGAATCAAATGCCGTGCCAGATCGGCGCGCATTCCCTAACGGATTATGAACGCGCGACCTTTTCGCGCTTTGCGGGAATCGGCCCGACCTGCGCTATTCGGTCGCGCCCAAAGTCTAATCATGCCTGCCCAAAATACAGGCAGGACAGACTCCCGACATAATCCTGCTCACGGGGAGGGCAGAGAAAACGGTATTTGGATGGGGAATCTTACTGCAGTGCCTCGCCGTGCTGCGAAATATCCAGGCCTTCCAGCTCCTGCTGCAGGGAAACCCGCAGCGGCACGAAGGCGCTGACCAGCTTGAGCAGCACGTAGGTCACGCCGCCGGACCAGGCCAAGGTGACCGCGACGCCGTAGAGCTGGATCAGCAACAGCTGCGGATTGCCCTCGAGCAGGCCGGAGGTCCCGCCGATCGAGGCGGTCGCAAACACCCCGGCCAGCAGAATTCCGGTCATTCCGCCGATGCCGTGGACGCCGAACACGTCGAGCGAATCGTCGTAGTTGAAGCGGCGCTTCAGCCAGGTGCAGGCCCAGAAGCACACCAGGCCGGCGATCATCCCGATGACGATGCCGTGCCATGGCGCGACGAATCCGGAAGCCGGCGTGATCGTGCCCAGCCCCGCCACCGCGCCGGAGATCATGCCGAGCACCGACGGCTTGCGCTGGATCGACCATTCGATCGCGCCCCAGGTCAGCGCGCCGGCGCAGGCCGCGAGATGGGTCGCGGTGATCGCCATGACCGCGCGCGAATTCGCAGCCAGCGCCGATCCGCCGTTGAAGCCGAACCAGCCGACCCACAACAGGCCGGTGCCGATCACGGCGAGCGACAAATCGAACGGCGACAGATTTTCGGTGCCGTAGCCGTGGCGCCGGCCCATCACTTTGGCCGCAACCAGGCCGCCGGCGCCGGCGGACAGATGCACCACGAGGCCGCCGGCAAAATCCAGTACGCCCATGGCGCCGAGGAAGCCGCCGCCCCAGACCCAGTGCGCAAGCGGAACGTAGACGAACATGAACCAGCCGACGGAAAACAACAGATAGGCCGAGAACCGCATCCGGTCGGCGACCGAGCCCGCCACCAGCGCCACCGTGATGATCGCAAACGTCATCTGGTAGAGCATGAACAGCGCTTCCGGAATCGTCTTCGCCGCGGGATTGACGCTGTCCATGGTCATGCCGGCGAGAAACCAGCGATCGAGCGTGCCAAGCCAGGGACCGTCGCCGACGAAGGCCAGCGAATAGCCGAACGCCACCCAGAGAATCGAAATGATGGCCACGGCAGCGAGGCTTTGCGCCATCGTCGCCAGCACGTTCTTCTTGCGCACCATGCCGGAATAGAACAGCGCCAGACCCGGTATCGTCATCATCAGCACCAGCGCCGTCGCAACGATCATCCACGCGGTGTCGGCGGCGCTGATCTCGGACGTTTCGGCAAAGGCCGGCGTCGCAAACAAGAAGATCGTCGCAAGACTAATTGGCGCAGCGAGCTTTGCTGCACGACACGATAGTGCCCCCATGGTATTTTCCCCGGCCTGATTTTGTAGATCGCATGCCCGGCGTCGTTGCCGGATGCGACGGAGTTGCAGAGAATTCTAGAGCGCGTCGCTGTCGGTTTCGCCGGTCCGGATCCGCAACGCGTGATCGATCGGCGTCACGAAGATCTTGCCGTCGCCGATCTGGCCGGTGCGCGCGCTCGACGTGATGACGTCGACCGCCTTGTCGGCGAGTTCGGACGACACCGCGATTTCGATTCTCAGCTTCGGCAGGAAATTCACGACATATTCGGCGCCGCGATAGATTTCGGTGTGGCCCTTCTGGCGGCCGTAGCCCTTGACCTCGGTCACCGTCATGCCGTGGACGCCGATGGCCGTCAGCGCCTGGCGCACCTCGTCAAGCTTGAAGGGTTTGATAATGGCAACAACGAGCTTCATGGTCAGGCCTTCATTTCTCTCGAATTCACAGGTCGGTCGCGCCTTGATTTGCGCCGCAGCCAAGTCTGGCATCTTTCTGTGCAAATGGCACAAAAAGTTTGCAGCCGGGACCGAAAAACAATTGCTGTAGCTCGCTTCCGCTCGATAGCCTGCCTGCTACGAGGCATCGGATAATCCGCCAAAATCCGGTTTCATCGCCAGCGGTCTTGTTGGCCCGCCCGCCCGCTGCAACGCCCAAGGGGATGAAATGGCCGACCGATCCTGGTTTTTTGCGTCCCAAGGCCAGCAGCAGGGCCCCTATCCCGGAAGCTCAGTTCCGCGCAGTTCATCGCCAGCGGGGACGGTGACGGCGGAGACGCTGGTCTGGACCGAGGGCATGGCGGACTGGCAAAAGGCCGGGGATATTCCCGGCCTGCTCTCCGGCGCCTCGGGCCCGCCGGCCGTTCCGGGCTCGGGCACTTTTCCGGCGAGCGCGGCGTCCCGGCAGGCGGGTCGCTCTCGGTCGATCTCAGCATCTGGGCCCTGCTCGGGCGCGCGCTGCTGTTGTTGATCGGCTTCCTGCTCGTGATCCCGGCGCCCTGGGTGGCGACGAGTTTCTACCGGCTGGTTCGTCGAGCGCCTGCGCGTGCCGCAGCGGCCCAATCTCGGCTTCACCGGCCAGCCCGGCGACATCTGGTACGTCTTCGTGATCCAGGGGCTTTGCACCTATGCGGGTTTCAGCGATGCCTGGTATCCCGCCGCTGATTGTCATTCCGCTGCAGGCGTTTCTGTCGTGGATGACGCTCGATGGATCGTCGCCAATATCAGCTCGGACGGGCATCCGCTTGCCGCTCACCTTTGACGGCAGTCGCCTGGGCCTATATCGGCTGGTATCTGCTGCTCTATATTTCGGTCATCACCATCATCGGCTGGGCGTGGGTGATCACGGCGTGGATGCGATGGATCTGCCGCAATATTGCCGGCACGCGGCGCGAGATCGTGTTCAACGGCAGCGGACTGGCAGGTGTTGTGGCGGACGCTTGCTCTTCGCTCTGGCCTGCGCGCTTGATCATCCCGATCCCATGGGTGATGGGATGGTACACCCGCTGGTACGTCTCGCAATTCGCGCTGGTCGAACGAACGGCTTACGCCAACGCGTGAGCGCGATCACTTGCGCTGGCGCAGCGAGCCTTCCTGCGCCACCGAGGCCACCAGCGTGCCGTCCTGCTTGAAGATCATGCCGCGCGTCAGGCCGCGGCCGCCCTGCGCGCTCGGCGAGTCCTGGGCGTAAAGCAGCCATTCGTCGGCGCGGAACGGCCGGTGAAACCACATCGCGTGATCGAGGCTCGCCGGCATCATGCGCTTGTCGAACAGCGTGCGGCCGTAACGCGCCATCGCCGCATCCAGCAGCGAGAAATCCGACGCATAGGCCAGCGCGCACATATGCAGCGCCGGATCGTCGGACAGTTTCGAGGCGGTGCGGATCCAGACATTGATGCGGCCGTCGTCGATCTTCTGGCCGAAATAGCGGCCGAGCTCGACCGGGCGCAGCTCGATCGGGCGGTCGGATTCGTAATAGCGGCGGATGAAATCCGGCATCTCGCGGAACATCGGCTGCTTTGCCACTTCCTCGGCGGTGAGTTTTTCCGGCGGCGGCACGTCGGGCATCTTGTCCTGATGGTCGAACGCGCCTTCTTCCTCGACATGAAACGACACCATGATCGAGAAGATCGCGTTGCCGTGCTGGATCGCGGTGACCCTTCGGGTCGAATAGCTCTTGCCGTCGCGCAGCCGCTCGACCTCGTAGATGATCGGAATCTGCGGATCGCCGGGCAGGATGAAATAGCAATGCAGCGAATGCGGCAGGCGGCCTTCGACGGTGCGGCACGCCGCCACCATCGCCTGTCCGATCACCTGCCCGCCGAACACCCGCTGCCAGCTCGTCTTCGGGCTGTTGCCGCGAAACAGGTTCACCTCGATCGGCTCGAGATCGAGAATGGAAATCAGGTCAATCAGGCCTTTGGACATGGAAGCGCTTTCAGTCACCTTGTTGCGTCATTCCGGGGCGCGCGCGCAGCGCGAACCCGGAATCCTCGAGATTCCGGGTTCTGGTCCGTTCGGACGCGTCCCCGGAATGACGACTTGAGGGCTAGGCAGCCTTGTTTCGCGGCCCTGTTTCGCCCAGCTATAGTCATGTAGCAAGTATAGTCTATGACCTCTGTGAGTAAGGGTTCGGCATGTCGGCACAGCGAAGCATTGTCATCGGCGGCGGCGCGTTTGCAGGGCTGGCGCTGGCGCTGGCGCTGCGCCAGGGCCTTGGCGCCGATATTCCCGTCATTGTCGCCGATCCGGCGCTGGCGCTGCGGCCGAGCCGCGATCCGCGCGCGACCGCCATCGTTGCCGCCTGCCGCCGGCTGTTCGATGCCATCGGGGTGTGGGACCAGGTCGCCGCCGAGGCGCAGCCGATCCTCGACATGGTGGTCACCGATTCCAGCGCTGGAAGACGCCACCCGTCCGGTGTTCCTGACCTTCGCCGGCAATGTCGAGCCGGGCGAACCGTTCGCGCACATGGTCGAAAATCGTCATCTGATCGATGCGCTGATCCAGCGCGCCGAGGCCGAGGGCATCGATCTGCGCGCCACCGCGGTGACGGATTTCGTCGCGCGCGCCGATGGCATCGACGTGACGCTGGCTGACGGCAGCGTCATCGAGGCGAGCCTGCTGGTGGCCGCCGACGGCGCGCGCTCGAAATTGCGCGAGCGCGCCGGCATCGCCACCCATGGCTGGGACTACGATCAATCCGGCATCGTCGTCACCGTCGGCCACGAGCGCGATCATCACGGCCGCGCCGAAGAACATTTCCTGCCCGCGGGACCCGTTCGCGATCCTGCCGCTGACCGGAAAACGCTCGTCGCTGGTATGGACCGAGAAGCGCAGCGAGGCGGCGCGCATCGTCGCGCTGAGCGAAGATGAATTTCACGGCGAACTCGAGCAGCGCTTCGGGCTGCATCTCGGCGAGATCAAGGCGCTCGACAAGCCGCGCGCGTTTCCGCTCGGCTATTTCGTGGCGCGCTCGTTCATCGGCGAACGGCTGGCGCTGGTCGGCGACGCCGCGCATGTGATTCACCCGATCGCGGGGCAGGGGCTCAACATGGGCCTGAAGGATGTCGCGGCACTGGCCGAAGTGGTCGTCGACGCCGCGCGGCTCGGCATGGATCTCGGGCAGGCCGACGTGCTCGACCGCTATCAGCGCTGGCGGCGGTTCGACACCATGGCGATGGGGCTTGCCACCAATTCGCTGAATCTGTTGTTCTCGAACGAATCGAAGCTGCTGCGCGCGGTGCGCGATATCGGGCTCGGACTGGTCGATCGCGCGCCGCCGCTGAAAAGCCTGTTCATCCGCCAGGCCGCGGGACTGGCCGGCGAGGTGCCGCGGCTGTTGAAGGGCGAGGCGCTGTAGGCGCAGTCTCGATTTATCGTCATGCGCGGGCTTGACCCGCGCATCCACGACTTGCTTCGTTCTTCGCGCAACAAAGACGTGGATCGGCCAGGTCAAGCCCGGCCGTGACGAATAGAGATGAGTCGCAGCTCACTCGATCTTCCTCGCCTCTTCCGGCAGCATGATCGGGATGCCGTCGCGGATCGGATAAGCGAGTTTGGCGGAACGCGAGATCAATTCCTGCTTCGCCGCGTCGAATTCCAGCGGACCCTTGGTCAGCGGACAGACCAGGATTTCCAGCAATTTGGGATCGACGGTGCCTTCGAGGCGTTCGGGCGGGGAACTCATGCTTTTATCTCCGGCTTGGTCGTTTCGCTCTCGTAGCATATTCGATCGAAACGCGTGGCCGGCGCGCTTATCGCGAGGCGATCCGCAGCAGTTCGTCGAGCACCGCCTGCTGCCTCGTCCGCGGCAAGGGCTTTTCCGACAGCGCAAAGCCGAGAAACGCCCAGTAGAGAATTTGCGCGCGGGCGCGGGCCACTTCGGGCGAAAGCCCGGAGGCCCTGAGCAAGCGCTCCACGTAACTCAGCCGGCGGCGGTCGATCGCCTGCACCGCAGCTTTAGCGCAGCGGATCGTGCGCGGCCCAGCTGCGCACCGCGTTCTCCAACGCCAACTTGCCGCCGAACGCCTGGCCCAGCAACAGCGATACCGGATTGTCGTGATCGGCGGCGGCCTCGAGATTGGCGATGATCTGCTCGGCCGCGACCTCGCGCCAATGCTTCAGGATCGCGGCGTGGAACGCGCCGATATCGGCGAAATGCCAGTAGAAGCTGCCGCGCGACACCCCCATCGCTTTCGCCAGCGGCTCGGCCTTCAGCGCCGTAAAGCCGCTCTCGGCCAGCGTCTTGAGGCCCTGATCGAGCCAGTCCTTCGCGGAAAGTTGATCGGTCATGTCCGTCCCTGCGACATCCAACCATACACCACTGTATTGACAGCCGCCAGCGCCCGGCCTACACACCATACAGTACTGTATGGAGCCGGACCGATGCGCGATATCTTGCTGCAATTTTCAGGGGTGGCCGCGATCGCGGTCGCGCTGATCCATGGCGTGCTCGGCGAAACCAAAGTGTTCGCGCGCGCCACCATCGAGCCGCCGCGCTTGCGGACCCTGATCCGGCTGGTATGGCAGGCCGGCACAGTGGCCTGGCTCGGCGGCGGCGTGCTTCTGATCGCAGCACCCTGGATGGCGTCGGAGTCGGCGCGGCACTGGATCGTCGTGACCCTCGGCTGCGTGTTCGCATTCGCCGCGCTGGCCAATGCCTGGGCGACGCGCGGACGGCATTTCGGCTGGATGGCGCTCGGCGGCGTAGTCGCGCTGGCGGTCGCCGGGTATTAAGCTTCCTTTCCGGCCGGTCCAACAGCCGCTCTAGATCCACCCGAAATTCGCCTCCAAAGACTTAGAATGCCTCTAGTTTAGAAGGCCTCTTTTTGCCTGCGGGCCTACCAGCGGCTAACGCCTCTTATTCCTAACAATGGGATTTCGGGGTGAAGGCGATGCGAAGTGGGCTGGGCAATGGCAGTTGTGGGGATTGCTGACGTCGTGTGTCTTGCTGGGCTCTGCCGGCAGCGCGGCGCGCGCCGAGGACGCCAGTTCCTGGCGCGAGATCGAAACCAAATACATTTTTGGATTTACCACCGGCTCCGGCATCGGGCTCGAGGGCGAGAAGGAATTCACGGTCGACACCATCGGCCGGTTCGGCAAGCGCGACGGTCACTATGCCGCGACCGAGACCAAGTACGAGTTCGAATTTACCCCGACTCAATTCATCCAGATCGAATTCGGCGCGCTTGGATCGACCCACAATATCGGCGGCGTGACCGATCTCGACGACCGGCGTCAGGTCGCGGCGAGCGGCGCTTTCGCGGAATTGCGCTATCTTGCGATCGAGCGCACCTCGAACAATCCGCTCTCGGTGACCCTGGCGGTCGAGCCGACGGTGCGGCTGATCGACGAGACCAGCGGCGAGCGCGTGCGCAATTATGAATTCGAAACCACCGTCAACGCCGATCTCGAACTGATGAAGAACCGGCTGTATGCCGGGTTCAATCTGCTGTACGAGCCCGAGGTCACGTGGAACGCGGCAGGCGATGTGCAGCGCGAAGCCAAGTTCGGCGGCTCGGCGGCGCTGTCGCTTCGGCTGGCATCCAACGTCGTCGTGGGCGGCGAGGTCTGGTATCTCCGGCATTACGACGCCGCGAACCTGACGGCCTTCACCGGCGACGCCGTGATGCTGGGGCCGACGCTCTATATCCGGTTCACGCCGAAAATGTTCATGACCGCGGCGTGGAACGCCCAGGTCTGGGGCCGTGAGATCGGCAATCCGGTCTCGCTCAATTTGGCCGAGTTCCAGCGCCATCGCGCCAAACTTAAATTCGCCTGGGAATTTTGATTTTCCTCAACACCGGAAAGGATGACAGGTGTTTGCTGTGCCCATCATGAAAACAATGACTCTCGCCGCCGCTCTCTGCGCCGTCGCATTGCTTCAGGCGTCTCCGTCCCGGGCGCAGCAGGCGACCGAGATTCGCCTGAGCTATTCCAAGGGCCAGTTCCAGCCGAGCCAGGTCGAGCGCGCCGGCCGATAAGCCCATCATTTTCCGGGTGAAGAATCTCGACGCCAAGGCGATGGAATTCGAGAGCACGTCGCTGCGGGTCGAAAAGGTGGTCGCCGCCGGCAGCGAGGGCGTCATCAACGTGCGGGCGCTGAAACCCGGACGCTACGAATTTTATGACGACTTCAACGAAAAGGCGCGCGGCGCCCTGACCGTGCAATAGGCGGAGGTTCCGTGCTGGCCGCCCTCATCATCGTTTTTCGCGAAGTGTTCGAAGCCGGACTGATCGTCGGCATCGTGCTCGCGGTGACCGGCTCGGTACCCCATCGCAATCGCTGGATCGGCGGCGGGGTGCTGGCGGGTGTGCTCGCGGCCTGCGTGGTCGCCGCGTTTGCCGGCGCCTTGTCCCAGCTGTTCGCGGGCATGGGGCAGGAGCTGTTCAACGCGGCCATTCTTGGCGTCGCCGTGATGATGCTGACCTGGCACAACGTCTGGATGGCGCATCACGGCCGGGAGATGGCCGGCGAAATGCGCGCAGTCGGCCAGGCCGTCGCGGAGGGCACCAAGTCGCTGCTGGCGCTGGCCGTGGTGGTCGGCGTCGCGGTCTTGCGCGAAGGCAGCGAGGTCGCGCTGTTTTTGTATGGCATCGTCGCCTCCGACGGCGGGTCGGCGCTCAGCCTCGCGATCGGCGGGGTCATGGGTCTGGCGCTGGGAGCCGCCGTCTGCATGCTCACCTATTTCGGCCTGATGCGGATCCCGCCGCGGGCGCTGTTCGCCACCACCACCGTTCTGATCACCCTGCTGGCGGCCGGCATGGCGGCGCAGGCGGTGGCCTTCCTCGAACGCGCCAATTGGCTCAACTCCCTCGATACCGTGGTCTGGGACAGCGGCTGGCTGCTGTCGGAGACGAGCATCGCCGGCCGGACCTTGCACACCCTGATCGGCTACACCGACCAGCCGACCGAAATGCAGCTCGTGGTCTACATTGCCGTGCTGCTGGTGACGTTCATGCTGATGCGCCTGACCGGATCGCAACCGACCGATCGCGCCGTCGCCCTCGGCTGACCGGCGATCACTGCAGCGGCGGGTCGCCGCTGGTGCGCTTCTTGGCGAGATCCATCTCGGTGACCGCGATCAGGATTTCCGCGCGCGTCTTGAGGTCGGGCGCTTCCAGCATCGCCTGCTTTTCCGGCAGGTCCGTAGGGCGACATCATCGCCAGCGCGTTGACCAGGGCCTCGTTGGGCGCGCTCTCGACGCCTTCCCAGTCGACCTTGAGATTGTTGGCCTTGAGAAAATCCGTCAGCACCGCGAGCAGCGCCTCGCGGTCGACCGCTTCCTCGCCCTTGCGCGCGGTGAAATCGTCGATGAAGGGGAAATAATCCACCTTGCATTGCCGGTACGGGGTCAGCACGGCCATTTCCTCGATCACCTTGAAGCGCGCAATGCCGGTGAGCTCGAGGATGTAGCGGCCGTCGCCGGATTCGGCGAGCTGGGTGATGCGTCCGACGCAGCCGACGCGAAACAGCGCCGGTCTTGCTTCGTTCTGCGAGTGGGAGGCGTCGGGCTGGATCATCCCGATCAGCCGATGGCCGTCGCGCAGCGCATCGTCCACCATCGCCAGGTAGCGCGGCTCGAAGATGTTGAGCGGCATCTGGCCGCGCGGCAGCAACAGCGCGCCGGGCAACGGAAACACCGGAATCACCTGGGGAAGGTCGCCGGGCCCGCGATATTCGGCATTGATCGGCATAGGCGGTCCCGGTGCTAACCCAAATCAATTGGCGCGTATTCTCTTCGCGAAACCGATGTCCACTCTTGCAGAATACGCGCGCTATGAGAACAAGATCGTCGACAGCCGCTTTCGCCCCTCGACGGTGGCTTCATCGGTCGGCCCCCACGCCTCGAAGAACTGCACCAGTTGCTTGCGCGCGCCGTCCTCGTTCCATTTGCGGTCGCGCTTGACGATTTCGAGCAATTGTTGCGTCGCCTCGCTGCGCTTGCCTGAGGCGTTGAGCGCGGTCGCCAGATCGAATCGCGCCTGATGATCGAGCGGGTTTGCGGCGACTTTCTGTTCCAGTTCGGTAACCGGGCCGAGCGCCTTGGCCTGCTCGGCGAGATCGAGCGACGCCTGCACGGCCTTCACGGCCGCGTCATTGCGCTTCGATTCCGGCACCATGGCCAGCGTCTGCCTGGCCTGCTCGATGGCGCCGGTCGCGACGTAGCATCTCGCCAAGCCGGCAAGGGCTGCGATATTGGTGGCGTCGGCCGCCAGCGCCTCGGCATAGATCTGCGCCGCGGTGGCGGGATCGCCCTCGGCCAGAACGGCTTCGGCCTCTTTGAGGATTTCCGCGATATTGGGCTCGCCCGGCATGCCCGCGGTCAGCTTGCCGATGAAGGCGGTGACCTGGCTTTCCGGAACCGCGCCCATGAATCCGTCGGCGGGCTGGCCGTCGACGAAGGCGATCACCGCCGGGATCGACTGGATCCCCATCTGGCCCGGGATCGCCGGATGCTCGTCGATGTTCATCTTGACCAGCTTGACCTTGCCGTTGGCGGCGCGGACCGCCTTTTCGAGGATCGGCGTGAGCTGGCGGCAGGGGCCGCACCAGGGCGCCCAGAAGTCGATCAGCACCGGCTGGCGCTTCGACTCCTCGATGACGTCCTTGACGAAGGTCTGGGTGGTCGTTTCCTTGATCAGATCGGGCGCCGGTCCGCTGCCCTGCTCTACTATTGTCACGGGAATCCTCGCCTGATGCCTTGCGGATTGGGGATGTTTAGCACTTTCCGGCCTTAATTGGCGCTTGCAGGACCGATTTGCAATCGGCGGAACTCGCCCTTGGCCCGTCAATGCCCGGCTTGCGGCGCGATTTCCGCAATCCGGCGCGGTTTGAGGCTGATTCGCGCCCAAATCGCCGGTCAATCGGCCGATTAACCGGCCATTGCCCTCGCGCTAACTGTTGCATTCACGGTGCGCATTTGGCATAGGTCTGCCGTTGCCGGCGAGTGATCGCCGCCAATCTAAGGATGCGGGTGTAGCTCAGTGGTAGAGCACGACCTTGCCAAGGTCGGGGTCGAGGGTTCGAGCCCCTTCGCCCGCTCCAGATTTCCTGAAATGGCAGAGTTTGACGAAGGCCCGCTGACCAGCGGGCTTTTCGTTTTTGGGGCGTCGAAAATCCGGAATGGCCTGACACCGATCCAGCGGCAACTGCAGGATGCGCCGCCGATGGTGGCGAGGGATTCCAGGCTCGCTCATTTCGCTCAAGCCCCGGAACAAAGATCCCACGATGGCGTCGATTCGCTTCGACGACACCGGACACTCGCTGCGGAAGATGCCGCAGTGCAACGTGACCCCGCGCAAAAAATCGTCGAGGCCGACGGATAGCATACGCTTCTCACTCGCAACGGATGTGGTAGCATTTGCCGGTCTGATCCACCTCACAACAGACCAGATCTACCTCTCTCGAAACGTCCAAAATAAATAAAACAGGCGCAGCCGCTCGGCTGCATAGGGAGTGACGCGATGAAATCGGCTTTCAATCGATCTATTCTTGCGCTCGCAGCTATCGTCGTTGTCGCGGGGGCCAGCCAGGCCAACGCGCAGCAAAAGCCTCTCCATTCTTATCAGTCCGGCACCAAGGAATTCTGGACCCATCCGCCGGATGACTGGTTCCTCGGCGACGAGACCGAAGCCCAAAAGGGCCTCGCACCGCCGTCGGGGCCGCCGACCGGCGCCTCGGAAGCGGAACTCGCTGCGCTGATGAAAAAGATAAAACTGCCGCCGGGCTTCAAGATCGAAGTCTACGCGTCGGGCGTGCTGGCCGCGCGGCAGATGGCCTGGGGCGACAAGGGCACGCTGTTCGTCGGTTCCTTCGGCCTCGGCAACGTCTACGCCATCACCGACAATGGCGGCAAGAAAGAGGTCAAGACCGTCCTCAAGGGCCTGAACATGCCCACCGGTCTCGCCTTTCGCGACGGCGCGCTCTACGTGATCGCTACCGACAAGCTGATCAAGTACGAGAACGCCGAAGCCAATCTTGCCAATCTCGGCGCCGGCAAGGTGGTCTATGACGACATGCCGTCCTATGCAGCGCACGGCTGGAAGTACCTCGCCGCCGACAAGGATGGCTGGTTCTACATTCCGTTCGGACCTCCCTTCAACATCGGCATTCCGCCGACCAGCGTGTCGCAGATCCGCCGCGTCGATCCCAAGACCGGCAACGCGGAACTGGTGGCGCTCGGCGTCCGCAACAGCGTCGGCGGCGACGTCGATCCGCGCAGCGGCAAATACTGGTTCACCGAGAACGCCCGCGACTGGATGAGCGACGACACTCCGAGCGACAAGCTCAACATGATCTCGAAGCTCGGCGAGCACTTCGGCTATCCCTATTGCCACCAGGGCGACCTGCCGGATCCGAAGTTCGCGATGGGTCACAAATGCTCGGAATTCACCCCGCCGGTGCTCAATCTCGGCGCGCATGTGGCTCCGCTCGGCATGAAGTTCTATACCGGCGATCAGTTCCCCGCCGAGTACAAGAACAACATCCTGATCGCCGAACACGGCTCGTGGAACCGGCATAAATATCAGGGCGCGCGGATCATGCGCGTCAACGTCGGGCCGGACGGCAAGAATCCCAAGCAGGAAGTGTTCGCTTCCGGCTGGCTCGAAGGCGACCAGGGCTATCTCGGCCGGCCGGCCGATATCATCCTGGCCAAGGACGGCTCGATCCTCGTCGCCGACGACTGGGCCGGCGCGATCTATCGCATCAGCTACAGCAAGAAGTAAGGTCTGAACGAACAGAGGCTGCGGCCATTCGGGAACGAGTGGCCGCAGCCTCGCGTTTTTGAACAACCGTCATTCCGGGGCGCAAGCAAAGCGAGCGAGCCCGGAATCCATAACCACGATCAGGAGTATGGATTCCGGGCCTGCGCCAAGTGGCGCCGCCCGGAATGACGAGTTTGGTTAGGAATAGGAACGTCGATCATGCGCCGTCGATTTGTATTTGATGCATTGTGCGGCCTTGTCATGGGATTGTCCGCACTCGCGAGTGTACCCGCCCACGCCGCCGACACCGCCGCCGGCAAGGACAAGGCCGAGATGTGCACCGGCTGCCACGGCGAAGCCGGCATTTCGCAGACCGAGAACATCCCCTCGCTGGCGGGCCAGCCCGATCAGTTCATTCAGTGGCAGCTGGTTTTCTTCCGCGGCGGCTCGCGCAAGAACGAGCAGATGCAGCCGATCGCGGAAGCGATCAGCAATGAAGATATCCGCAACCTCGGCGCCTATTTCGCGTCGCTCGCGCCGCCGAAGGCGACAACACCCGACGACAATCCCGATCTGTCGAAAAAGGGTGCGCAGGCGGCCGTGGGCCGGCGCTGCGCGTCATGCCACACCGACAGCTATGCCGGAACGAAAGCCGTGGCGCGGCTCGCCGGCCAGCGCGAGGAATATCTGGTCAAGGCGCTGCATGACTACAAATCGGGCGTGCGATCCGGCGGCGGCGGGGCGGCGATGACCGATGTCGCCTATCCCCTGAGCGACGAGGAAATCACCGCGCTCGCGCATTATCTCGCGCATTTGTGAAGCGTCATGACGCCCTCATCCTGAGGAGCGCGCTTTTGCGCGCGTCTCGAAGGATGGGCCACGAACCTCATGGTTCGAGACGGCGCAAGGGCGCCTCCTCACCATGAGGGTCTACCCCCGCTGTCTCTCATAGGCCTTGAGATGCGTGTAGGCGGTGCGCAGCCTGGGCACCGGCACCTTCGCGGCATCGCCGCGCGCGATCAGATCGCCGATCACGTGATCGGCTTCGACGGGCGCGCCCGCCTTGATGTCGCGGAACATCGACGCGGTCATCTGCGAGCCCTCCGCGGTCAGCATGCCGCGCGTGCGCTCGAAGAACGGACCGCTGGGCGCATGGCCCTCGGCGGCCGCGACCGCGCTGCATTCGTCGAGCACGCCGAGGATGAAATCCCTGCCGCCGGGTGCCGCCAGGATATTGCCGACCGAGCTGCGCATCAGGCAGGTCGAGGCCGCCAATGAGGCGAGGAACACCCATTTCTCCCACATCTCCTGAATGATGTTTTCGCTGGCCACCGAGCCGAACTTGCCGCTCGCCATCACTTCCGCGATGGCGCGGACCCGGTCCGACAGCTTGCCGTCGCGTTCGCCGAAAGTGAGCGACTGCATCGGCTGGAGCTGAACCACCTCGCGCTTGTCGTTGAGCGTCACCGCGATCGCGCAGAGGCCGCCAAGCACGCGCTCGCGTCCGAATTTCCGGTCGAGCACGTCCAGATGCAGCATGCCGTTGAGCAGCGGGATGATCGCGGTCTGCGGTCCGACCGCCGGCGCAAAGGACTTGATGGCGTCGTCGAGATCGAATGCCTTGCAGCTCAACAGCACGACGTCGAATTTTTCGGTGAGCTTGTCCGCCTGCACCGTCGGCGGATTTTTCAGCGTGACGTCGCCATTGGGGCTCTTGATCACGAGGCCGGCGCTGGCGAGTTCGGCGGCGCGTCTGGGGCGGACCAGAAAGGTTACGTCGCGGCCGGCTGCAAGCATCCTGCCGCCGAAATATCCGCCGATGGCGCCGGCGCCGACCACGAGAATGCGCATCCCGTATCTCCTTTTCTTGTTGTTCTTAAAGGGCGAATGGCGAGTGGTGAATAGCGAATAGGGAAAGGCGCATTCGTTACGCGCGTCTTTCTACCACTTTTCCCCGAACGGGCGAATTTCGAGTTCAAAGGTCCAGGCGCTGCGCGGCTGCTGGTAGAGCTGCCAGTAGGAGGCCGCCACCGACGCCGGCGGCATCAGCAGGTCAGGATTGTCGAGCGCTTCCTTGCCCCAGAGTTTTTCCCGGCGTTCCCGCACCCATGCGGTATCGACGCCGGAATCGATGATCAGATGCGCGACATGGATGTTTTTCGGCCCCAGCTCGCGCGCCATCGATTGCGCCACCGCGCGAAGGCCGAATTTGGCGCTGGCGAAGGCCGCAAAGCCGCTGCCGCCGCGCAAGGAGGCGGTGGCGCCGGTGAAGAAGATGTTGCCCTTGCCGCGCGGCAGCATCAGCCGCGCCGATTCGCGTCCCGCCGAGGAAGCCCGCCCAGCAGGCCATTTCCCACACTTTCCGGAACACGCGGTCGGTGGTCTCCAGAATCGGAAAGTTGACGTTGGCGCCGACGTTGAAGATGCAGACCTCGAGCGGCGCATGCTTGTCGGCGTCATTGAGGAAGGCCGCGACCTCGTCCTCCTTTCGCGCATCCAGCGCGCGCGCGACGATCGATCCGCCCGATGCCTCGATCTCCTTGACCAGCGGCTCGAGCTTGGCGCCGTCGCGGCGCCCGGCGAACACCGTAAAACCCTCGGCGGCGAATTTCTTCGCGATCTCGGCGCCGATATAGTCGCCGGCGCCGATCACCGCGCAGGTGGCGTTGCGCTTTTCCATTATTGGGCTCTCCATCGGATTTGACGGCCTCATCCTGATGCGCGGCGTTTCGACCACGTCATTGCGACGGAGCTGGAGCGACGAAGCAATCCAGTCTCGGAGTTCAGATTGGATTGCTTCGCGGAGCTTGTCATCGGCGCGCGTTCGCGCCACCCGTTGGCTCGCAACGACGGCGTTACTTGCCCGAGATCAGCTCCTCGACCTCGCGCAGCTGCTCCTTGCCGAAGAACATTTCCTTGCCGACAAAGAAGGTCGGCGAGCCGAATGCGCCGCGCTCGACCGCGTTTTGCGTGTTCTCGATCAGTTTCGCCTTGACCTCGGGCTCCTGCGCGCGCGCAAACAGTTTTGCGGCATCGAGGCCGGAGGCGGTCAAGGCCTTCAGCGCCACCTCAGGGTCGTCCATTTTCTTGGGCTCGACCCACATGTGATGAAACGCGGCGTCGACATATTTCTCGAACACGCCCTCCAGCTGCGCGGCGACGGCGGCGCGCATCAGATTGAGGGTGTTGACCGGAAAGAACGGATTCCAGGTGTAGGGCTTGACGTGAAAGCGCTTGATAAAGCGCTCGGTCTCCAGCGCGTGAAACTCGCGCTTGTTCTTGATGCCGGCGAGCGTCTCGGCCGGCGACTTGTTGTTGGTGGCCTTGAAGATGCCGCCGAGCAGGATCGGCACATATTCGAATTTCACGCCGGTGCGTTTTTCGATCGCCGGGATCGCCTCGTGACTGAGGAAGGCATTGGGGCTGCCGAAATCGAACATGAATTGCGGGGCGGTTGGGCTCACGGCGGTCTCCCTGATGTGGCGGTTTCTTATATGATCCCTATCATTTCAACCAGCCTAGCGGTTCACGTCCGCGGGATCAACCGGCAACGCTCGCCTGCGGCGCCGCGCGCTCGAACGCCGCCGCTGCGAGCCGGCGGGCGTGATCGCGCACGTCGGCGGGCCAGGACGCCGTCCATGCCTCGAAACGTCCGGCATCGCCGGCGAACAGCGCGCGCGCCACTTCTTCGTAATGCGGCTTGTTCTCGGCCATCGCCGCGATGAAGCGATAGGCCGCTTCCTGCGCCTGCCGGATCCGGTCCTTGTCCTTGTTGGCGCGCCTCGCCTCGTCGACCAGCCTGCGCAACGCGACGGAAGCGCCGCCCGATTGCTGCGCCAGCCATTCCCAGTGCCGCGGCAGCAGCGTGACCTCGCGCGCGACCACGCCGAGTTTCGGCCGGCCCGGACCGCGTGGGGCGGGGATTGCGGCATCTTCCGCTGCGACGGACGCGCCAGGAATTTCCGGCAGTCGCGCCAGCACGTCGTCGATGGAGCCGCGAAAATCGATGTCGATCGGGCCGCTTCTGCCGTCGAAGACGAGAATCAGCGGCATCCTTGCGCCGGTCGAGCGTCTGCTTTCGCCGCACGGGCGACGTCGCGGAGATCGCCGGAGGCGATGCAGCGGTCGCCTTCGAAGGCGATGTAGCCGGTGTCGGTCTCGACTCATCAGAGCTCTCCTATCTTCTCGCGGAGATATTACCCGGGTAAATTTTGGCTGTCAATAACATCCGGGTAATATTGCGTGACCCTGGCGCATCTCGACTTTCCGGTGCCCGGCTGGCACCACCAAGCGCCTCACGCCAAGCGCCTGTGTCCTGGGGGGATCGCCATGCTCACCGTCCATCATCTCAACAATTCCCGCTCCCAGCGCGTGCTGTGGCTGCTGGAAGAACTCGGCGTGCCCTACGAGATCGTCCGCTATCAGCGTCAGCCGGACATGCGCGCGCCGGCCGAGCTGCGCGCGATCCATCCGCTCGGAAAATCCCCCGTCATCACCGACAACGGCAACACCATCGCGGAATCAGGCGCGATCGCCGAATACATCATCGACACCTATGGCGAGGGGCGTCTGATCCCGCCGCCCAAGACGCCGGAGCGGCTGCGCTACACCTATTGGCTGCACTACGCCGAAGGCTCGGCGATGCCGCCGCTGCTGCTGAAGCTGCTGTTCACGCTGATGCCGAAGCGCGCGCCGGCGCTGCTGCGTCCGCTGGTGCGCAAGGTCTCCAATCAGGCGCTGACCACGCTGGTCAATCCGCAGCTCAAGCAGCACATGGCGTTCTGGGAGAGGCGAACTGGGAAAAAGCGAATGGTTCGCCGGCAACGAATTCACCGCCGCCGACATCCAGATGAGTTTTCCGCTGGAAGCGGCCGCGGCGCGCGGCGGGCTCGAGCAAGGTCACCCCAGGGCGATGGCATTTCTGGAACGCATTCACGCCCGCCCGGCCTACCAGCGCGCGCTGGAGAAGGGCGGACCGTATTCGGTGGGGCGGTGAACACCCTATTCGTCATTGCGAGCGGAGCGAAGCAATCCATAATCGCGGTAAAGCTGGATTCGCGGAGTTCGTCGCTTCGCACTCGCCCTCGCAATGACGGCTTAGGGCTGTATCGCCGCGATCACTTCCTTGACCAGCCGCCCGAGGCCGCGGATGTCGCCGGTGGGATCGACGGAGTCGCCGAGCCGAACGATCACCAGATGCTGCGATGGAATGATCACGATGCGCTGGCCGAGATCGCCGGAGGCAAAGAAAGCGTCGCGCGGAATGCCGAGCCTGACGCGTCCCTTGGCATATTCGTGCTCGCTGCGATTGGTCCAGAAGCCGGCGCCGTAGTCGGTATCGAGCGTGGCGGCGGCTGAAAAATCCACCCAGTCCTCGTGCAGGATGCGCCGGCCGCCGATCACGCCGTCATTCAGATAGAGCAGTCCGAATCGCGCCCAGTCCCGGGCGCTCGCCAGCATGTAGCTCGATCCCTGCAGCGTGCCGGCGCCGTCGAATTCCAGCGTCACGTTGCGCATCCCCAGCGGGTTGAACAGTTCGCGCCACGCGAACGCCAGCGTCTGCTCGGGGCCGCCGACGGCGTCGCGGATGATCCGCGCCAACAGCTGCGTGGTCGGGCTCGAGTAAGCCCAGCGCGTGCCCGGCGGCGCAATCATCGCGGCCTTCACGGCGAATCCGGCCATGTCGTTGTGCAGGTAGAGCATCTGGCTCGACGGGATCGAAGCCGCTGTTGGTTTCATCGAGCGCAAGTCCCGTGGTCATCCGCAAGAGATGCTCGACCTCGATCTCGCGGCGCGGATCGGTGGCCGCGCGCCATTCCGGGATCGGCGCCGGCATCGACGGGGTGACCAGGCCTTGCTGGGTCAGGATGCCGATCAGCGCGTTGACCACGGATTTGGTCAGGGAGAACCCGAGCAGCGGCGTATCGACGCCGATGCCGTCGGCATAGCGCTCGGCGATCACGCTGCCGTCATGCACCACGACGACCGCCTTGGTTCTGCGGAACGGCGGCGCCGCCGGTTCCTCGAAGGCATGATCGAGCGCGGCCTTCAGTCGCGGGATCGGCCGGTTCGACCACGGCGGGACCGGCAATCTCCGCCAGCAGCGGCGGAGTTTTCGGCGTCTTCAGCGCGTCGATGTCGCTCTTGAGCAGATAGGGCTCGCTGGATCCGTGCAGCAGCACGCAGCCGAACCCGTCGTGAAACGCGGCATGGCTGGCGAACAGCCCCGCCAGCGACGCATCGACGGTCTGGCCGGTGCGATCGAGATGATATTTCAGGCCCCAGCGCAACACGCGGATGCCGTCGCGGTCCGTGGTCTCCGCGAACACCGTTTGCGGATCGAGCCCGGAGACAAAACTCTTCGAGCAGACATTGTGCGCCACAAGGCCGGTCGCGACGCGAATGGCGCGATCGGGGCGGTAGATGACGCCCAGCGCGACCGGCACGGCCAGGACCAGCGCGCCAGCAATCAGCTTTCGCGAAACCACGCTTCTCTCTCCCCGCGCCCCGATCGGCGTGCTTCTAACGCGACTTCTGCGCCTCGCCAACGGAAGGCAGCGCCCTCACGGTGACGCCGGGCGGCGGCACGTCGTCGTCGGGCACGAAGAAATCCGACATCAGCGGCACGGAAGCGATCGACGCGGTAATGCTCGAAGTCGCGCACGCCGCTGTCGTAGAGCACCTTGTCGTCGATGCAGAACTGCCCGGTGAACTCGCGCGACGGTTTTGTGAAGATGACATAGGCCGCGTCGCCCATGATCTCAGGCGTGCGGCTGGCGCGCATCATGGCGTCGCCGCCCAGGAGATTGCCGACCGCGGCGGTGGCGATGGTGGTGCGCGGCCACAGCGCGTTGACCGCGACGCCGGCGGCTTTCAATTCGGCCGACAGGCCGAGCACGCACATGCTCATGCCGAATTTCGCCATGGTGTAGGCGGTGGAATGCTCGAACCATTTCGCCTTCATGTCGAGCGGCGGCGACAGCATCAGGATGTGCGGGTTTTCCGCCTTCTTCAGATGCGGGATGCAGTATTTCGACACCATGAAGGTGCCGCGGGTGTTGATGCCCATCATCAGGTCGAACCGCTTCATGTCGGTCATCTGCGAATTGGTCAGGCTGATGGCGCTGGCGTTGTTGACGCAGATATCGATGCCGCCGAATTCGGCGACGGTCTTGTCGATGGCCGCGATCACCTGGGCCTCGTCGCGGATATCGCACAGGATCGGCAAGGCCTTGCCGCCGGCGGCGCGGACCTCGTCGGCGGCGGTATAGATGGTGCCCTTGAGTTTCGGATGCGGCTCCGCGGTCTTCGCCGCGAGCGCGACATTGGCGCCGTCGCGCGCGGCGCGCAACGCGATCGCCAGCCCGATGCCGCGGCTGCCGCCGGATACGAACAGCGTCTTGCCCTTGAGTGATGTCATCGTTGCTCCCTCCCGGTTGTTTCCGCCGATCATGCTTTCGGCCTATTGTCCCGCCGCGTCCGCGCCACGGGTACGCGGATCGGGGGCGCCGAGCAATCCATTCGCCGTCACCGCGATCGAATTGGCCGAGGTCTGCCCCATCGGCTCGATCACGCGATGGCCCTTGGCCCGCAGCGCCGGCCAGCGTGTCGTCGGCAAAACCGTGCTCGATCCGCACCTCGTCCGGCAGCCATTGATGGTGCAGGCGCGGCGCATGCCACCGCGGCTGCGACATCCATGCGATAGTCCAGCACATTGACGATCACCTGCAGCACCGTCGAGATGATGCGGCTGCCGCCGGGCGAGCCGGTGACCAGCACCGGCTTGCCGTCCTTCAGCACGATGGTCGGCGACATCGAGGACAACGGCCGTTTGCCGGGGCCGGGCAAATTGGCCTCGAACCCGACCAGGCCGAAGGCATTGGACGCGCCGGGCGCCGCGGTGAAATCGTCGAGTTCGTTGTTGAGCAGCACGCCGGTGCCGTCGGCGACCAGGCCGACGCCATAGCTGAAATTCAGCGTATAGGTGTTGCTGACCGCATTGCCGCGGCTGTCGACCACCGAAAAATGCGTGGTGTTGCTGCCCTCGCGCGGCGGCGTCGCCGACAATGCATCGGTCCACGGCGTCGCGTGGTCGAGATCGATGCTGGCGCGCTGCTTTGCGGCGTAATCCTTCGAGATCAGGGTTGCAACCGGCGCGTTGACGAAGGCGGGATCGCCGAGATAGCGCGCGCGATCGGCATAGGCGCGCTTCATCGCCTCGATCATGACATGCAGCGAGGGCGCCGATGCCCTGCTTCATCTCGGCCATCGGAAAGCCTTCGAGGATGTTCAGCGTCTCCAGCAGCACGACGCCGCCGGAGGAGGGCTGCGGCATCGAGACGATGTCATACCCGCGATAGCTGCCGCGCACCGGCGCGCGGATGACCGCCGATAGGATTTGAGATCGTCCAGCGTCATGATGCCGCCGGCGTCGCCGATCGCCTTCGCCAGCTTTTCCGCGACCGGGCCCTGGTAAAACCCGCGCGGCCCCTGCGTCGGCGATCGCCGAAAGCGTCGCCGCCAGATCGGTCTGGACCAGCCTGTCGCCTTCGCGCAGCGAGCTGCCGTCGGCGCGGGAAAAGATTTTTGCCGAGGACGGCCAGCGCGCCAGCCGCCGAAACCAGTCCGGCAGCGTGTCGGCGATGTCGTCGGTGACGGTGATGCCGTCGCGCGCCAGATCGATCGCCGGCTGCAGCAAATCGGCCAGCGTGAATTTGCCCGAGCCGTATTTCTCCAATGCCAGCGTCAACCCCGCGACCGTGCCGGGCACCCCGATGCCGAGCGCGGAATCGCGCGATTTCGCAGTATCGGGCTTGCCGTCGTCCCCGAGAAAAATCTGCGGCGTGGTCGCGGCTGGTGCGGTCTCGCGATAATCGATCGCGACATCCTCGTGGCGATCCGCCGAGTGAATCACCATGAAGCCGCCGCCGCCGATATTTCCCGCGCGCGGATAGGTCACCGCCATCGCGAAACCGGTGGCCACCGCGGCATCGACCGCGTTGCCGCCACGCCGCAGCACGTCGGCGCCGATGTCCGCCGCGATTTTTTCCTGCGCGACCACCATGCCGTGTTCGGCGACGACGGCATGAATGGCGTCTGCGGCCGGCGGCGTGTAAAAGCCGCGGCGCTGTTCCTGCGCGTCGGCGGGACCGCAAAACGCAACAATCAGTATGATTGTCGCGATGATCCTGTGGCGTCCGGCTCTAAATAAAGTCATTAAAATTCCGCCGTGGGACTGGGAAAATACATACGGTCGTCATGGCTGCGGATGCTATATGGTTTCCGCTACTCCAGGCAAAACGCCTCCTCGTGATTGACGGGGATATTCTCGGGCATGGCGATGATGGCTTCGGACGCACGCATTGCTGATATGCAGGAGACTTAATCCCCTGCGCCGTCATCCGCTGGATCTTTTCGACTGGCGCGGCGCGGAGCGTTTGCCCAAGAGGCGCGCATCGCGCGCGATCCTCAAGTGGAATGCGCGAGCGCCTGGAATAACGCCTGGTGCGGCGCGCGGACGACGAGAACCGGGATGGTGCTGTGTGTCAGCACCTTGACGGTTTCGCTCCCGAGCACGATCGCGGAAATCCCACGCCGGCCATGCGACGCCATCAAAATCAGATCGCAGCCTTTTTGGGCCGCCGTCTCGATGATCGCCAGATATGGCTGATCGTGCTCGACATGCATCGTCTCGCAGCTCACACCGGCTGCCGATGCGGCCTGCGTCGCCACGTTGAGGTATCTTGCAGCAAGGGTCGCCATGCGTTTGCCGTACTGATCCGGCGTATCGGTGATCATGCCTGGCTCAACCGCGAGCGTGTAGAAGGGCATCGACACGGTCAGTACCGTGACCTTGGCATTGACCGACTTCGCCAAAGCCATGCCATAGTCGATCGCATTCCGTGACAGCTCCGAGCCGTCGGTCGGGATCAGAATATGTCGATGCATGCTTCCTCCAGATTCAGCTGGGTCGGGATTGGCTTCGGGGCGGCTCGGCATACAAAGCGTCGATCTCGCGCGCGAACATTTTCTGCACGACGTCCCGTTTGACCTTGAGGGTTGGCGTCAGTAGCCCCGCCTCGATCGTCCACGGCTCCAGCGTCAAGTGCATGGCGCGAACCTTCGCGTACCGGGGCAGCGCGGCGAGAAGCGGCGTGACTCTTGCAAGCAACTCGATCTTGCTGACGGCGTGATTGGGCCGCTCCGGGTCAAGGCCCTTGTCGGCGGCGAAGCGTCTCCACGCGTCAGCATCCAGGACGATGACGGCGACCAGGAACGGGCGGCGATCGCCGACCACCACGACCTGCTTGAACAACCGATCGTGGGTGAGCTCTGCTTCCACGGTGTTCGGATTGACCTTCTCGCCGATGGATAGAACGATCATCTCCCTGAGGCGGGCGTGGATGAAGATGCGGCCGTCCTTGATCTCGCCGACGTCGCCGGTCGACAGCCAGCCCATCGGATCGAGCGTGCGCGCCGTCTCGCCGGCATCCTTCCAATACCCCATCATCATGGCAGGCGAGCGCACCTTTAGTTCGCCTTCCGGGGTGAACTTCACTTCAACCCCTTGCAAGGGACGCCCGACCGAGCCGGGCAGGTTGTCATCGAGTCCGTTCCCCGCAACCACCGGCGCTGCTTCGGTGAGACCGTATCCCTCGACCAACGGCAGGCCCAAGCCGATCAATAGCCGAGCGACGTCTTGATCCAGCGGGGCCCCTCCGCTGACCGCGACACGAAGCCGCCCGCCGAAGACCGCCAGCACCCTCCCTGCGACGTGTTGCTCAAGGATGGGCCCGAGCAATCGCGCAGCAAGACCCGGACTGGCCCGATGCTGCGCGGCCTCGAAGCGGCGCCAGCCGAGAGACGCGGCGATTTGCAGCAGATTCCGCTTTACGAAGCTCCCTGCAACATTTGTCCGGATCGCGGCAGACATTCGCTCGTAGAGAAGAGGAACGCCGAGCATCACCGTTGGGCGGACCGCGATGAGATCGTCGCGCAAGTCTTGCGCCGAGCGCGCGTACGCGACGGTGCAGCCTCCCATCATGGGAAGGTAGTAGCCGACGGTGCGCTCGAATGCATGGGGAAGTGGGAGAATTGACAGAAATACGTCGTCATGCCGCGGCGGGATGATCGCGGCTGAAGCCTGGGCGTTCCACAGCAGGGCGAAGTGCGACAGCATCACGCCTTTGGGCCTGCCAGTGGTGCCGGAGGTATAGACCAGTGCAGCGAGATCGCCCGGCGCCGCCGGATGGGGCGACGGCGGCCCGGAGGCGTTGGCGAGGACATCGGCGAGTTTGCGCACGACGGGTTCGGAAGTCGGCGTAGCAGAGCCTGCACCGACGTCGCGAATCCACATGCGTTGGAGCGATGGGAATTCCGAGCGAAACGGCCAGAGTGACTGCCGTCGCGCCTCGTTGTCGAGAAGAACCAGACGGGCCCCGGAATGGCCGAGGATGTAGGCGTTGCTTGCTGCGGTGTCTTGTGGGTAAAGCCCGACGACAACCAGGCCGGCCGCATGCGCAGCGATGTCGAGACACACCCAATCGATTCCGTTGGGCAGCAGAATCGCCACACGGTCTCCGGCCTCGAGTTCCTCCTGTGCGAGTGCAGCGCGGAACCGGTCAACGCGCGCGGCCATCGTGTGCCAGGTGTGATCGCGCCAATTCGCCGCGACAGGATCGTAGTCCCGGTAAGCAATGCCGGCCGGACAGTGCCGGACACACTCGCAGAACAGCCCCCACAAGGTACCCGCCTGACCGGCAGCGATTACGTTGCCGTCGGCGACAACGGACTGCCGGGGTTGCACGGTCATCACAAAGTCCATCGCGGTCACAACTCATGGGGCGCGCGGCCACAAAAGCGACAATGCACGACACGCTCATGCTCGACGGCGCGCGCGCGAAAACCCGGTGCGGTCGGCCGCCACTGCAAGATTGATCCGTCTAGGCCGCCGGTGGCTGCGTTTCCCTTTCCTTCGGCTGCGGCGGAAACCGCTTGAGCATCTCGATCACTTCCTCATCTGAAACTTGTCGAAAGTCTCGATAAAAAAAGCCAATGGCCCCAAAGAACTCGTGATCCTCAAGGCATATAACCTCATCGGCCTCCTCACGCATTGCGACAATGCTGTCGGACGGCGCCACGGGCACGGCAAGAACGAGCTTCTTCGGATTTCGCATCCGGGTGGCGCGCAACGCCGCCCGCGTGGTCGCCCCCGTAGCAATGCCGTCGTCGATCACAATGGCCGTACGGCCAGCGACGTTCACAGGTTCGCGGCTGCCCAGATATCGCTGTCGCCGCCGCTCGATTTCGGCGAGTTCGCCATCGCAAACGGCCTTGAATTGCTTCTCGTCAATGCCTGCGCTTCCAATAACGTCCTCGTTTCGCACAATGATCGGGGCGCCGCCGTCAACGACCGCGCCCATCGCCAATTCGGGCTGGAAAGGCACGCCGATCTTGCGCACGAGGATCAGGTCGAGCGGCGCGTCGAGCGCGGCGGCCACCTTGGCCGCCACGGGCACGCCGCCGCGGGGCAAGGCAAGGATCACCGGATGTTGATCTTTGTAGCCGGAAAGCGCCCGCGCCAATTTCTCACCGGCCTCCGATCGGCTCTTGAACGGCATTACGATCCCCCGCGCTTGTTTTCGGTCCCGGCAGCGAGTGCCGATCTTGCGGAATGGGGCGCCAGATGCCGCTCGAACCACCGGGCGGCATGGTCGATGACGGCCTCCAGCGCTCCCGATTCGGGAAAGAGATGGCTCGCGCCCGGAATGATCTCCAGCGCCTTCAACCCTTGCAGCCGCGCCAGCGCCTGCTCGTTCAGTTCGATGACGCCGAAATCGGCGCCTCCGACGATCAGGAGGGTCGGCGCCCGTACGCTTTCGAGGGCATCACCGGCAAGATCCGGGCGGCCGCCGCGCGATACCACAGCGCCCACACACGAGGGAGTTTCGTCGCTGCGACGAGTGCAGCCGCAGCGCCGGTGCTGGCGCCGAACAATCCAAGTGGAAGCCTTGCGAGGGATGGTTGCTCGTCCAGCCAGTTGACGGCGTCCACGAGCCGGACTGCCAGCAGCGGAATGTCGAAGACATTGGCCCGATCCGCCTCTTCGTCCGGGGTGAGAAGATCAAATAGCAGCGTCGCGATGCCCCGTGCGTTCAACGCGTCGGCGACCGCCCTGTTCCGCGGACTTAGCCGGCTTGAGCCGCTTCCATGCGCGAAAGCGACAAGCGCATAGGCATCTCGCGGGACATGCAATGTTCCCGCAAGCCCGATCGGCGGGATACGGATATCGCGGATTTCGTGTCTTGCCTGTGCCATCGCTGCGAAAGGGGTCTGCGGCGGAAGCGCTCGGAAGCAAGCGGGTTCGCCGCCGGCCTGGAATAACTGTCCCCGTCGAGGTGCTTCGTTCTTGACACAGATCAATGACTGTCGGGCGGCGCGCGATCATATCTCGTTTTTGCGGTCCCTTGAACTGGACTTGAGGAGGACGAAATGAAAGTCAAGGACGTCATGCACAAAGGCACAACCTGCGTCGAACCCGGCACGCCCGTGTGGGAAATCGCGAAGCGCATGCGTGACAACGATGTCGGCGCGATCCCCGTCAAGGCAGACAGTCAGCTGGTGGGAATAGTCACCGATCGTGACATTGCCTGCCGCGCGCTCGCGGACAGCGGCAACTGGCCGGAATCACCGCCAAGGACATCATGACGAAGAACGTCGTGTGCTGTTCGCCGGATGACGACGTGCAGGTCGCAATCGAGACCATGGAAACGAAAAAAATCCGCCGCCTGCCCGTGACGGATAGCCACAAGACCATGATCGGCATGCTGAGCCTCGGCGACATTTCGCACAAGGTCGGCAAGGAGCTTTCGGGCGAAGTGTTGCGGGCGGTCTCGGGGCATCACGTTTAGTCGGCACACCGGACCTGCATCTGCACTCGTCCGGGCTTGGCGATCGGCCATAAGGCGAGAAGGACCGAAACATGCTCAAAGACTTGAACGTGGACCAGGCCCGCTTCATTGCGCTTCTTGCGAATACCGCGCGAGCGCAGCGCGATGCATTGCTCGGCAATGTAGCGGAGAAGGATCTTGACGGGCCGAGGCCCGGGCGAGGTGAACATAACCCCACCGCTGAACTTGGGGTCGAACCGCTTCCGGCCGACGCTTCCAGGCCGGCAGCGGCGTTGCGCGAAGCCATCAGCTCGCTGCCCGAGCCGGCGCGTCGCGAGCTTTATGCGCTGATGCGGATCGGTCAGGGGCACCTCGCAGCCAAGCAGTGGCATCGCGGCCTGTCCGAAGCCGAGATGCTCGGCGACAACGCGACCACCGCTGCGATCATCGACGATCCCGATCTGCACGACCATGTCGGCAAGGGGCTTTACGAGGTCAAGCGCGCCGCGTGATGGCGCCATGATTCCATAGCCGTCGACCTGCAAATTGAAGCAGGCCGGGAGACGGCGCGTTCGGATTGTTGGCAGCATGCCAACACGCGGTGGACTTGCGTACCAGATGCTGATGGACAGTCCTGATCGACGAATGAGAGCAGTATCTGTGGCAGCCAAGAGCGTTCCGATCGATGCGGCACTGGACGCCTACGGCTGGAGTCAGTTCGGCATCGCCGACATCCTGCGGCGCGCACAGGGGCATGCATTCGGAGCGTTCGGGCTGGATCCGATCGAATGTCCCTATCAGGTCATCGCCTCAGGTCCATTTTGGCGGCTTCGCGACTACGCAAAGCACGCTGCAGCGCAATCCCTGCTCATTGTCGCGGCTCCGATCAAGCGCCCGTACATCTGGGACCTTGCTCCCACGGCGAGCGCGATCCGCTACTGTCTGGGACAGGGTTTGCGTGTGCGTCTTCTGGAATGGCTGCCGGCTTCCCGAACGACCGGCAACAATGGCCTCACGGAATACGCAGAGGCCATCAGCAATTGCATCGCGAAAATCTCGGGCGAAAGCGCCGGCGTAAAGCCGTTTCTGATCGGTCATTCCCTTGGTGGCACCCTGGCAGCCATATTCGGCGCCCTGGCCCCTGACGCCATCCGCGGTCTTGTGCTGCTTGGCGCACCGCTATGCTTCCGGCCGGCAACGAGCCGTTTCCGGGATGCGCTGGTCTCTCTGGTGCCGTCGGGTCTGGCCGACGCCGAGCCGTTCCCGGGTTCGCTTCTGTCTCATATGAGCGCCCTCGCCTCTCCCGACACGTTCATATGGTCAAGGCTGACGGACGCAGCATTGAGCGTCACCGACAGTCACGCCATGGAAATTCATGCGCGGGTCGAGCGCTGGGCTCTCGACGAGGTTCCCCTTCCGGGCAAATTGGTCCATCAGCTCATCGAGTGGCTCTATCGCGAGAACCTTTTTTGCCAGGGCGCTTTGAAGATTGGCGGCACCCTGGTCGGTCCGCAAAGCGTGTCGGCGCCCACGCTTGCAGTGATCAATACGGCGGACGAGGTCGCTACTCTCGACTCGGTCAAGCCATTTATAGATGCAATGCCCGCAAACGACGCCCGCATCATCGAATATCCGGGCGAGATCGGCGTCTGCTTGCAGCACCTCGGGATCCTGATCGGACGTAAGGCGCGTGCCCAGGTGTGGCCGGACATTGCCTCCTGGATCGCTTCGCGCTGAAGCGAAGCTGCAATCGGCGCCTCGTGCTTCCGCTGCGCCGGCAGCCATCTAAATTCGGCCCAAACCGCCATTCTTGAATTTCGCGTCCGCGACCGGATCGTAAAACGGCCGCAACCAAAGCCCCGAGTTGATCAGCCTGGTCCGGGCAACGTGCGGACGATTTCCTTGAACCGGTCCCACTCCGTCGCCGTCCAGATTTCGGTCTGGGCATGGCCGAATGTCCGAAGGAGAGTGGAAACACGGGCCGCGGTCTCGATGTCGTTGGCCTTGAAGACATCGAGATAATCGCACGGTCCCAGCACCGCATAGCTGCTCAGCCACTCGACGTCAGGGCATTCCTCCCGAACGCGCTTCATGGCCTCGCGCTCGAGTTGCTCAAGCCCTCTCGGCGAGCGTACCGCATCGGGATTCAGTCGCGTCAACATGATGAAGGTGGGCATGGCATTGCCTCCCATAAGGGCAGAGAGAATACCGATACGCGAATAGCGGGATTTGATTTCAATCAACCGCCAGGGGGTCATCTCCCGCCCGGCAAGGCAGGCAGCCTTGAGGCTAGGCGGATACCGCTCTTTTCTGGAAGATCTGCGGAGCGCTATCCAGCGCGGTCAGCTCGGGGACACCGTCCGGCAATTGCTCGTGGGTTCCGATCACCAGATAGCCCTGAGGTCGGAGCTGTTTCAGCATGCTCGCGAGGACCTTGCGCTGGAGTGGCACGGTGAAATAGGTGAAGGCGACATAGCGGCAGAGGATGAGGTCGAAGAGGCGCGCCGGCGTCTCCGTCCGGAGATCCTGATCAAGAAACTCGATTCCCTCGCGATGCTCCGGCTTGACGCAGTAGCGGGAGTCCAGCCGGTCAAAGCCCCGTTCGATCAGCGTCGGCGGCAGTTCGTGCAGGCTTGTCGGCTCGAAACAGCCTGCACGGGCGCGCGCAAGCATTGCCTGGTCGACATCCGAGGCGACGATCGAGAGCGCGACGCCTGGATATGCGGTTGCAACCTCGATATCCCAGAGTATCTTCAAGGTGTAGGGTTCTTCGCCCGAGGCACATCCGGCCGACCAGACTTGCGCGTCGCGCCCTTCGCGCCCGGCTCGCGCAGCGATATCGGGCAGCAAACGCCTGCGCACGACTTCGAAGATGCCCCTGTCACGAAAGAAACGTGAAATGGTGATGTGGCAGCACTCGTCGAAAACGCGCCATTCCGATGGATCGCCTTCGAGGCGCGCGCGATAGGCTGAATAGTTTTCCAGGCCGATATCGCGCATCCGCTGCCTTAGGCGCTTGCACACCTGGCGCCGGACGTTTCGGAAACCGGGCCAGCGCAGCTCAAGTTGCGGTAACGCCCATTGAAGAAACGCGGTGCAATCCCTGTCGGTCTCCCGGGCCCGATCCGGTCGCGCATTCGACGTCAACGGCAAGATGTCCCCCGCCGGCCCGATTAAAGATGCTCGAGATCGAAATCCTCGCAGGAATAACCAAGCATCGAAAGACCTTCTTCCAGGAAGTCGCCGACAAGGGGCATGCCGAGAAGGTATTCCGCCGTCCGTTGATTGTGCGCACGCGCTGCCTCCTCGCGCACCGCCGGCCAGTCGCTGGCGGAATAATCATCCCGCCCCAGCCATGCCAATGTCACGAGATCGATCTGCTCGTCTTCGGACAGTGAATTGATGAACGACGTGAGCTCCTCCACGACAGGATCATCTTCGTGGTCCTCGAGAACTGAGATGTCCTTGTCGTCGGAAGGATTTGATCCAGGATCAACCTCCGTCACTTCATCCTTGGCGTCATATTCCCTGGCCTTGATGATGACGAAGCACACCTTTTCTACAGAGATCGTCAGCATTGGCGCGTCGTCATCCGCTGGACTTTCGGTCTGTACCGATTTTTTCCGCATGTGCCGTCTCCATAACTTGGGGCGATCATTTCTCTCCGTGACAGAACGCCGAAATTAAGCGCGGATTTGGGCGGCGTCTCATTGAGACAAGTCAATCCGCCCGTGTCCTTTGTGGTTCCGCCGTCGCCGGCAAAAATAAGATTCACGAATGGATTTGATTAAGATCAAAGCGGCCGCTCAGCCCGTGTGGTCATCTTATGCCTACGTCGTGCGGAGGCAAGATTGGCGAAGCACAGCAGTGAAGCGTCTACGGGCGTAGATCTGCCTACGCGATAAACCAGTCTACCGATGAAGCATGGCGGAGGGACCCGTAGCCATTCTGTCCGAGCACCCCGGGGGAGACTCCGGTTCGACGGGCAGGTGGCGCGGGTCCTGCGCTTTCGGGCCACGCTCCCCGGTCGAGCCAAGCTCGACATCGTCGCGATAGCGAGCGCGCCATGCAGGTCCAGGTCGAAACCTATGTGGACGAAGGCGGCGCCGAACGGCTCCGGCGATTTTGTCTCGACAGCCGGGTGATCGAAGTGGCCGATAACATCGACCAGTGGCACGGCGCCGACTATCGCTACGTGAAAGTCAGGAGCTGCGACGGCGACGTCTATATTCTGCGCCACAATGAAACTGGAGATGAATGGGAGCTGACGATGTACCAGCGCTCGCAATCACAAGGCGTTCCCACGGCCTCGATGCCATCAGCCGGCCATTTTGGCCATCACAATCCACTATCGCTGACGTAGACACTCTGCTTTGGCCCCACGGGCCGCGTTCCGAATGGCTGGCTGGTATGGACCGCCTCGTCGTTTCCGCGATCGAACCCACCGATGAGACGGTAGAGGTCGTCGAGCGAAAGGGCCTGGGCCATCCTGATACGATCTGCGACGCGCTCGCCGAGTCATTCTCGCGCGCTCTTTGTCGCGAATACCGGCATCGCTTTGGCGATATCCTGCATCACAACGTCGACAAGGCCCTGTTGTGGGGCGGGCGCGCGATTGCAAAGTTTGGCGGCGGGGAGGTCGTAAGTCCGATCAATATCTATTTGGCAGGCCGCGCAACATCCGAGGTCGGAGCTGAACGCATTCCGATCGAGGATATTGCCATTGAGAGCTCACGGGCCTGGTTGCGCGCCAATATCCACGCGCTGGATCCGGAGCGGCACGTTCGCATCAAGGTGCTCACCCGGCCGGTATCCCAAGATCTCCAGGATGCTCTTTGCGCGCCGCGACCAAGGCAATATCGCCCTCTGCAACGATACGTCGGTCGGCGTCGGTCATGCCCCGCTGAGCCCGCTCGAGCAGCTCGTGCTCGCAATTGAAAAGCATGTCAACGGAAGAGATCGCTGTCGCGAGATGCCGGCCTGGGGCGAAGACATCAAGGTCATGGGCGTCCGATGCGGCAACCAGGTGCGGCTGACGATTGCATGCGCCATGATCGGCCGTTACCTGACCGATATCGACGACTACCTCAGCCAGACAGCGGAGCTCGCACGACCTGCGCGCAAACATGGCCGCCGAACACGGATTTCCGGTGTGCGAGGTCGATGTCAACAGCGCTGATCGGCCTGCTTCCGGCGACATCTACCTGACCGTGACCGGGACGTCGGCCGAGGCCGGAGACGATGGACAGGTCGGACGGGGCAACAGAGTGAACGGCCTGATTACACCGTGCCAGCCCATGAGCCTTGAAGCGGCGGCAGGAAAGAATCCGGTCAGCCATGTCGGCAAGATCTACAGCGTCGTTGCTCGACAGATCGCAGAATCGGTGGTTACCGAACTTTCGGAGATTGCGCGGGCACGCTGCTTTATGGTCAGCCGGATCGGCGCGCTTGTGACAAGCCCTGCCATTGTCGCCATCAACGTCGCCGCGCGGGACGGCCGTCCAGTAGCCGAGCTGCGTAATCAGATTGAGGCGATCGCCGCAGACCGTATCAATCGCATCCCCGCGCTGGTCGACGATTTCGTGACCGGCAACATTGAATTATTTTAGCGGCACAGGTCGATGTTTGGCTGTCGCTAGGTCTCAGCGCAGGCCAGGGCAGCTCGTTCGCGCATGATAGGCGAGCCTGCGCTCGGCATTACGTGCTCAGACGCCGCTTGTAGTAAAGCCAGCCTTCGCCCTCGCATTGGGTGCAGACACCGCTGTCGATGCGACCACTCGCGCCGCAGTCGGGACATTCCGTCCACTCATCGGCCGCGAGCGCGCTGCGAATAACGCCAGGGCACTTCGCTCCGAATGGCAGCGGTTTCGCGCACTTCTTGCCAATCTGATCAAACACCCTGACCACCACGTGGCATCGAGGGCATATCCCCACCGGGCGCTCACGCTTGGCCGCGCTTAGTCCTGCGGTTGCTTCCATCCTGCTCTCCGTGTCGGGACGCAAAATGAACGGTCCCTCGTACCCTGACCATCCGCGCTTGTTATTGACCCGGATCAAACTCTGCTCCGGGCTTCGCTGTTATCTTTTTGGCGAACTCGGCTGGCACCGCAACCTCGTGCAGCGCGATGCAGGCCGCGCTGCTTGAAAATTCACAGACGAGGCACCGACATGGTCGAACGCCAAACCTGCACCTGGACCGGAGCGTCGGGACGAAAGTACGTCTACGACGTCTACCGGCGACATCCGAAAGTGTCGCCGCATCAAGCCGGCAACTTCATCTACGCGAAGATGGACAAGCAAAAACGGTGGGTGCCGATCTACATCGGGCAAGGCGACCTTACGCAACGAGCCGCCGTAGAGCGTCATTGCGTTGAATGCATCGATGCGAAAGGGGCGACCCACGTTCATTTGCACGTGAATTTCGACAAGGAAGACCGCTTCGCGGAGGAAAAAGACCTGCTGAACAATTTCCCGCAGGCCTACATTCCGGACGGATGCAATGAGGGGCAGGCGCGCTAAGTTTGGACGGGGCTGCAATGGGAGAGTGATGCCATGGCAAAGTCATTCGACTCCCATCCCGCTCAATACTGGCACAAGCTGGACGATGGGCGCATTCAGTGCGATCTGTGCCCTCGCTTCTGCAGATTACACGAGGGCCAGCGCGCCTTCTGCTTCGTGCGGGCGCGGCAGGGCGACCAGATGGTGCTGACGACCTATGGTCGCTCCAGCGGCTTCTGCGTCGACCCGGTCGAGAAAAAGGCGCTCAACCACTTCCTGCCGGGGTCGCCGGTGCTGTCGTTCGGGACCAGCGGCTGCAATCTGGGCTGCAAGTTCTGCCAGAACTGGGACATCAGCAAGGCGCGCGAATACGACGTGCTCGCCGAGCGCGCCTATCCCGAGGACATCGCGCGGATGGCGGAACGGCTCGGGTGTCCGAGCGTCGCCTACACTTACAATGATCCGACGATTTTCCACGAATACGCCATCGACACCGCAATCGCGTGTCATGCGCGCGGCATCAAGAGCATCGCGGTGACGGCCGGTTATGTCTGTCCGGAACCGCGGGCCGAGTTCTACCGCCACATGGACGCGGCCAATATCGACCTGAAGGGCTTTACCGACGAGTTCTATCACAAGGTCTGCTACGCCCATCTGCAGCCGGTGCTGGATACGCTCGTCTATGTGAAGCGCGAGACGCGGGTCTGGCTTGAAATCACCACCCTGCTCATCCCCGGCCTGAATGATTCGGAGGCGGAGCTTGAACAGATGACGCAATGGGTGGTGGAAAATCTTGGTCCCGACGTGCCGTGGCATTTTACGGCCTTCCATCCGGATTGGCGGATGCGCGATATCCCGCGGACTCCGGCCGCAACGTTGTCGCGCGCTCGCGCCATCGCAACGAAGAACGGCGTGCGCTATGCCTTCACCGGCAATGTCCACGATCCGGCTGGTCAGGCCACCTACTGTCACCAGTGCCAGGCGCTGCTGATCGGCCGCGACGGCTACGAGATCACGGCCTGGCGCCTGACCGACGACGGCAAATGCAAGAATTGCGGCACGGCTTGCGCCGGCAGATTCGACCGCTCGCCCGGCACCTGGGGATCGAAGCGCATGCCGGTCAGCATGAGCACGGCTTCCGGTGGGCCGGGCGGCACGAACGCGCCGCTCTACGCGTGGGGTTAGATGGTCGCCCAATTGCAAACCCAGCGGTCGGGCGGTTCGCAGCGCAGGCAGCTCGCGGACACGACGCGGCGCGCCTTGGAGCGCAGCCTGCTTTATTCCGAGGAACTCGGCATCGGTCTGGCCAGGCGGAGCGATGCCGAATATTTCCGCTGGTTTCTCGCCAGCCTGCTGTTCGGGGCGCGAATTTCCGAGACCACGGCGAAGAACACCTATCGGAGCTTCATTCGCCACGGCCTGACCAATCCGCAAAAGATTCTCAAGGCCGGCTGGGATTTCCTGGTCTATCCGGTGATGCGCGAGGGCGGTTATGTCCGCTATGACGGCCGCAAATCGACTCAGGTGCTCCGCGACTGCGAGATGCTTATTGCCGACTACGGTGGCCGCCTGAGCCGGCTGCACGATGCGGCACGCGATGCGCGCGATGTCGAGGAAAGGCTGCTCGCGTTCTACGGCGTCGGCCCGGTCACCTCGAACATCTTCCTGCGCGAGCTGCGGCCGTTCTGGACAAAAGCGGACCCCGCTCCGCTGCCGACGGTCGAAAAACTGGCGAAACGTCTCTCGATCGATCTCAACCGTTACAGCCGGAAAAGCCTGGTGTTCGCCAGGGTCGAAGCCGGCCTCATTCGACGACGCCGTGAGCTTGCAGCAGCCTAGGCTGCTATTGGTGGGAGCCGAGCCTGCCGGTCTCAGGAGAAAGAGTGCGCTGGTCTTTGGACCGCAGAATTGAAGGGTGCCGAGATGCCTGAATTGCCCGATGTCGAAGGCTTCAAACGTGTGCTCGCAAGGAACGCGCTGCGCAAGACGATCGCTCGGGTCGTGGTGAGCGATGCGCGCATCCTGGGCAAACTCTCTGCCCGGACATTGGCCTCCCGCCTGCAAAACGCCAAGCTCGTTGCCGCGCGCCGCCACGGCAAGCACCTGATGGCGAAAATCGATCGTGGCGGCTGGCTGACCCTCCATTTCGGCATGACCGGTGCGCTCCAGTTCGTCCGGAACGGCGCCGACGAACCGCCTTTTACGCGGGTGCGGCTCGATTTCGCCGGCGATGGCTGTCTTGCCTATACCAACAAGCGGATGATCGGACGCGTCGGGCTGGTCGAGGACGCCGCCGATTTCATCGCGGCTGAAGAACTGGGACCGGATGCGCTCGACCGGCGCTTCGATTTCGATGCGTTCAAGACCGCCGTGCTCGGCATCAAACGCGACGTGAAATCGGTCTTGATGGATCAACAAATCGTCGCCGGTATCGGGAACATCTATTCCGACGAGATCCTGTTTCAGGCGCGCATCAATCCGGCCGAACGGATCGACAATCTCGCGCCGAGCCAGCTCAAGCGTCTGTTTCTGAAAATGCGCGAGGTCCTCAAGACGGCGATTGCCCGTGGCGCCGGCTCGGAGCAGTTCGTCGAGCGAATGCCCAAGGGCTCCCTTCTGCCCGAGCGCAACAAGGGAGGCCATTGCCCCCGCTGCCGATCGCCCCTGAAGGTCTTCAAAGTCGGCGGCCGCACGGCCTATTGCTGTCCACGGTGTCAGGGTTGCTGACGGGTCGCGCCTCGGTCTGGCGAAGATCAATGTCATTCGGCCGCCCGAAACAGTGGGACGAAGATCAAGTATTGCCGCTCGGAAAGTGGATGTTCCACATCATGCCAAAGGCATTGAAATCACTGGCCAACGCCGAACGTGGAAACCCGTCGCCGCGTATTACCGCGCTTGCTTGGGGGCGGATCGAGATCGAGGGCATTGGGACGTTCAGGGATGCCAAGGTTTTCCCAGGCGGAGCGCGGGAATGGGATTGGAACGAAACCGGGACCGCTCACGAACCGGGGATCCAGCCCGCTGACGTCGCCGAGCTGCTTGATCATGACACCACTACGATCGTGTTGTCGCAGGGCATGCTGAATCGACTTCGTGTATGCCCGCAAACCCTGCGACTGCTCGCAGACCGTCGCGTGCGGACGCACGTGCTGCCAACCCAGGAGGCGGTCGCACTGTACAACCGCCTGCGCGACCGGGAGCGAGTGGCGGGATTATTTCACACCACGTGCTAGTTGCAGATACAGGCCTGAAGCGTATTCGTTGGCGTCCCGAGCGGTCAGAGGTCCCAGATGAACGAACCCATGGCCGATATTTCCCGCCACGTCTGGGAGACCAAGTATCGATACGCGCACGAGCGCACGATCGCGGATAGCTGGCGTCGGATTGCCCGTGCGCTTGCGGCTGTCGAGCCCAGCGATCCCGCCGGTTGGGAAGCCCGGTATTTCCGCATCCTGCAAGACTTCAGGTTTCTTCCTGGCGGCCGGATTCAGGCCGGCGCCGGAACGGCGCGAAACGTCACCCTTTTCAATTGTTTCGTGATGGGGCCGATCGAAGACTCGATCCCCGGCATTTTTCAAGCCTTGCAGGAGGGCGCGGTCACGATGCAGCAGGGCGGCGGCATCGGACTGGATTTCTCGACCCTGCGGCCCCGCGGCACGCTGGCGAAGGGCGCCGGAACCGTTGCCTCTGGTCCGGTGTCCTTCATGCAGATCTGGGAAGCCATGTGCGGCACCATCCTGTCGACCGGCGCCCGACGCGGCGCCATGATGGCGACGCTGCGCTGCGATCATCCCGACATCGAAGAGTTCGTCGCTGCCAAGCAACAGCCGGGACAATTGCGCCGGTTCAACCTGTCGATCCAGGTCACGGATGCTTTCATGGCAGCGGTGCGCAGCGATGCCGAATGGCCGTTGGTATTTCCCGCGGCGGTATTCGACGGAGATGGCGAGACGGTCTTGCGCGAGTGGCCCGGCGAAGCCCGGGCGGTGCCCTGCCGCGTCATTCGGCGGGTCCGTGCGCGACAGCTTTGGGATCGCATTCTGCAGGCAACCTATGACTATTCCGAGCCCGGCGTACTCTTCATCGACCGCATCAACCAGCTCAATAATCTCTGGTACCGCGAGCGGATCACGGCGACAAATCCCTGCGGTGAAATCCCGCTGCCCCCGTACGGGGCCTGCGATCTCGGCTCGCTGAATCTGACATGCTTCGTGCGCTCGCCGTTCACGCCGGAAGCCCGCATCGACCTTGAAAGCCTGGCAGACACCGCGCAGATCGCGGTGCGGCTGCTCGACAATGTCATCGACGCATCGCGATTTCCGCTTCCCGAACAGGCCGAGAATGCGCATCGCTCGCGGCGCATCGGCCTCGGCATCACGGGGCTCGCCGATGCCCTCGTCATGCTCGGCCTCACTTACGGCAGCGACCGCTCGATCTCTCTGGCCGCCGACATCGTGCGCTGCATCTGTCATGCGGCGTACCGCGCGTCGATCGCGCTTGCGAAAGAAAAAGCAGGATTTCCCTGGTTCGAACGCGACAAATATCTGCAGAGCCCCTTCATCCGGAGCCTGCCGCAGGATATCCAGGATGCAATCTCCGAATACGGCATCCGCAACAGTCACTTGATCGCGATTGCGCCGACCGGCACGATCAGCCTGCTTGGCGGCAATGTGTCCAGCGGACTCGAGCCGATCTTCGCCGCCTCCTACAATCGCAAAGTACTCGTCGAGAACGAAACGGCAAAGGACTTCGTGCTCACCGATTACGCGCTTCAGCGGTGGCGCGAGATCAGCGGCCAGACCAAAGGACTGCCTGGCGGCTTTGTCACCGCCTCGGAACTTTCCGCTCCCGCTCACATCGCCATGCAGGCGGCGCTGCAGCCTTTCGTCGACAACTCGATTTCGAAGACCATCAACGTACCGCCAAATTATCCTTTCAGTGAATTCAAGCAGATTTATGATCTCGCCTACGACCGTGGCCTGAAGGGCTGCACGACCTTTCGCCCCAATGCGATCACAGGAACCGTGTTGAGCGAAGAAGCGGCTGGCGTCGAGGCTCCGCACTGTTGCGTTCTCGAACGGGAAGCGGATTGATCGGACGGCGCGCCGCCTAGGCGTCACCCGCGTGTCATCTGACGTGGCGCCTGTCATGGTAATGTACGACGGACCGAGACCGGGCGTGCCCGAAGCGCGGTCGCTGCCGACTTGATATGCGTCAAGGCCCGTTCAGAGCCCGATCTTAGTATCCTTGCGATGTCGGAACGCCTTATCGGATCATATCCGCCTGCCAGCGGGCGGGAATTGCGCGAACGCGATTTGATCGGGGTCGTGGCCGCATTGGTGCACGAATTACATCCTCAACGCTCCAGATTCATCGACATCCGTCCGTCGAGCCGCATTGAGCGCGATCTGGGCATCGACAGTCTCGGTCGAACCGAGCTCATCCTGCGGATTGAGCGCGCATTTCGCGTGCGGCTGCCTGCCCAGACGATCGGCGAGGCGGAAACCGTTCATGATCTTGTGCAGGCGCTGGAACAGGCCGGACCCGCGCGGGAGCGGATCGTTCTTGAAGCGGCACCGGTTTCCGCTCTTCCCTCGGTGCCGGCGGCGAGCGAAGCGCGCACCTTGGTTGAGGTTCTCGACTGGCACGCCGCGCAGCATCCCGACCGTCTGCATCTGACCGTATTGCAGGATGAGGCGACGGTTCTTGGCACGCTGACTTATGGCGAACTCTCGAGCAGAGCGCGCAACGTCGCTCGCGGCTTGATTGCCCGGGATGTCGTACCCGGGGATCGCGTTGCCTTGATGCTCCCGACCAGCATCGATTTTTTCATCGCGTTCTTCGGCATTCTTTACGCAGGTGCCGTTCCCGTGCCGATCTATCCACCGATGCGGCTGTCGCAGCTCGAGGATCACCTGCGCCGCCAGATCGGCATTTTGCGCAACGCCGGCGCTTGCCTGCTGATCACAATGCCGGAGGGGCGACGGCTTGCCGGATTGCTCCGTGCGCAAGTGGAGACCATGAGCGCCGTCGAGAGCGTGGCCAGCCTGGAAACGTCGCCGCCGCCGGTCGATCTGCCGCAGGTGAAAGACCCTGAATCCGTCGCGCTCATTCAATATACATCCGGCAGCACCGGCGATCCGAAGGGCGTGGTGCTCAGTCACGCCAACTTGCTCGCCAACATCCGGGCGATGGGCGGGGTGATGCAAGCCAGCTCGGCCGATGTCTTCGTCAGCTGGCTTCCGCTCTATCACGACATGGGTCTGATCGGGGCATGGCTGGGCTGTCTGTATTTTGCCGCATCGCTTTATGCGATGTCGCCGTTGAGCTTTCTCGTGCGGCCGGAGAGCTGGCTCTGGGCGATCCAACGGTTTCGGGCGACGTTTTCCGCGTCCCCGAATTTCGGGTTCGAATTGTGTCTCAACAAGATTTCCGACGCCGACCTCGAAGGGCTCGATCTCAGCTCCTTGCGCATGGTCGCCAACGGCGCAGAGCCGGTCAGCGTGCCGACGTTGCGCCGGTTCATCGAACGTTTTGGTCGCTACGGCTTTCCCGCGCAGGCGATGGCGCCGGTCTATGGCCTTGCCGAGAGCTCGGTCGGGTTAGCGTTTCCGCCGCTCGGCCGCGCACCCGTTATCGATCGCGTCAACCGCGATCGGCTGAGCACTCACGGCGTGGCCGAGCCGGCAAGGCCGGAAGACCCAAGGCCGCTTGAAATCGTGGCCTGCGGCCAGCCACTGCCCGGCCACGAGATTCGCATCGTCGACGAGGCAGGGTATGAACTCGGCGAGCGCCGGGAGGGACGGCTCGAGTTTCGGGGACCTTCGGTGACACGCGGCTATTTCCGCAACGAGACCAAGACCCGTGAGCTCTTTCACGATGGTTGGGTCGATAGCGCCGACCGCGGGTATACGGCCCGCGGCGACGTTTACATCACCGGCCGCATCAAGGACATCATCATTCGCGCCGGGCGACACCTCTACCCGCAGGAGATCGAGGAGGCCGTGGCCGACATCCCGGGCATCCGCAAGGGTGGGGTCGCGGTATTCGGCGTGACCGATCGGGCCTCGGGCACCGAGCGCGTCGTCGTCCTGGCCGAAACCCGCGAGACCGACCCGGCGGCGCGCGCGGCGCTGCAGGCGCGCGCGCACGAGATCACCACCGACATCGCAGGTACGCCACCTGACGACATCGTTCTCGCGCCACCGCGCACGGTGCCAAAGACGTCGAGCGGCAAGATCCGCCGCAGCGCCGCCAAGGCGCTTTACGAGAGCGGCCATATCGAACCGATGCAGCGCGCCTTGTGGTGGCAGCTTCTTCGCCTGGCGCTTTCCGGGGTTGGTCCACAGATCAGGCGCCTGGCGCGATTGTCGCGCGAAGCTTTGTACGCGGCCTGGTGGTGGGTAGTACTTTCCGGAGCGTTTCTGTCGGGATCGCTCGCCCTGCTCATCCTCCCGCGCGTCTCCTGGCGCTGGTCTGCGCTCAGGTGGATTTGCCGCGGCACGCTTGCGGCGATGGGAGTGCCGTTCTCGGCGATCGGCATCGACCGTATTCCAGGGCGAGGCGCGATGCTGGTGTTCAATCACTCCAGTTACGTCGATTCTCTGGTCCTTGCTGCGGTTCTCCCGGGCGAGCCGGCGATCGTTGCAAAGCGGGAATTGGCCGGGCAATTCGTTGCAGGCACGCTGCTGCGGCGGCTCGAAATACCGTTCGTCGAGCGTTATGACGTGTCCGGCAGCCTGGCGGATACGGAGGCGCTGATGACCCCGGCGCGTCAGGGCCGCACCCTGGTTTTCTTCCCGGAGGGGACATTTACCCGAAGGGCGGGCCTGTCGGAGTTCTATCTTGGCGCGTTCAAGGTGGCGGCCGACGCAAACCTTCCCGTCCTGCCCGGCATCATCCGCGGAACGCGATCGATGCTGCGCAGCGACCAATGGTTCCCCCGGCGGACTGCGATCAGCGTCGAGATCGGAGAGCCGGTGATGCCGTCGGGTGCGGATTTCGCCTCGGTTCTGCGACTGCGCGACGCGGTGCGAAACGTCATGTTGGCGCGTTGCGGGGAGCCCGACCTCGGCGAGCTGATCAAACCCGCATCGTGACAGGCGACGATTTGAGCAAGGACGGACGCCGGTGCGGCACCAACCGGGAGCGCCGCTGTCGTGAAAATACCTAAGGGTTGTCAGAGCCACGAATGCTATATGGGTCCCGATCCCCAAGGCAAAACGCCTCCTCGTGATTGATAAGGACATTTCGAGCATGGCGGTGACGGCTTCGGACGCACGCACGGATATGCAGCAGAATTTCCCGCCGCGATCAGCCGTTATCAGCTGGATTTTCTTCGATTGGGCGGCACAGCCTTTTTTCACGCTGATCACCACTTTTGTCTTTGCGCCGTATTTCGCCACCCATGTGGCCTCGGATCCCGCGAGCGGACAATCCCTGTGGGGATTTGCCACCGCCGCGGCGGGATTGGTGATCGCGCTGATGTCGCCGGTGCTGGGCGCGATCGCGGATGCCAGCGGACGCCGCAAGCCGTGGATCGCGGCATTCGGTGCGCTGTTGGTGATCGGCGCCTCGCTGATGTGGTTCGGCAAGCCCGGCGAGCCCAGCGTCATTCCGCCGCTGCTGCTCGCTTACGGGATCGCGACCATCGGCGTCGAATTCGCCACCGTCTTCAACAATGCGATGATGCCGTCGCTGGTGCCTCCGGACAAGATCGGCGGGTTGTCCGGCACCGGCTGGGCCACGGGCTATGCCGGCGGCATCCTCAGTCTTATCCTGGTGCTCGGCTTTCTTGCCGCCAGTCCCGAAACCGGACGCACGCTGTTCGGATTTACTCCGCTGTTCGGTCTCGATCCCGTCACCCATCAGGGTGACCGCATCACCGGTCCACTGACCGGGCGTCTGGTTCATCATCTTCGTGTTGCCGATGTTCTTGCTGACGCCGGATTACCCCGCCAGACGGCGAATCAGCGAGGCGCTGCGCGAGGGATTGACCGAACTGAAGCAAACGCTCGCCGAATTGCCGAAACGGAAATCGCTTGCCGCGTTCCTGCTCGCCAACATGATCTACACCGACGCGCTGGTGTCGCTGTTTGCGTTCGGCGGCATCTACGCCGCCGGCACCTTCGGCTGGAACACCATTCAGATCGGCACCTTCGGCATTATCCTGGCCATCGCCGGCACCTTCGGCGCGTGGCTTGGCGGCAAGCTCGACGACAAGCTTGGCCCGAAGCGCGTGATATCAGGCAGCATGCTGATCCTGCTGTTCTCGATCGTCGCGATCCTGTTGGTCGACAGGGACCGGATCTTGTTCGTCAAGGTCGCAGCCCCAGCATCCGATGGCGCGCTGTTCGCAGCAAGCACGGAACGAATCTATCTGCTGCTCGGATGTCTGATCGGGGCCGCCGGCGGCCCGCTGCAGGCGGCTTCGCGCACGCTTCTGATCCGCATGGCGCCGAAGGACCGCGTCGCGCAATATTTTGGGCTGTTCGCGCTGACCGGAAAGGTCACTTCCTTCGTCGGGCCGCTCTTGATCGGCGCGATCACCGCTGTGACCGCAAGCCAGAAGGCGGGCATGGCGGTATTGGTGCTGTTCTTCGTGGCGGGACTGGCGTTATTGGCGCGGGTGCGGGACTGAAGTGAGCCGTAGCCCGGATGCGCAGCGATCGATATCTGCCGATTAATCGTGCCGGACGCGGTGCGCAATGCACGTGCGCGAAGTCTTCTACGCATCGCTCCGGTAGAGCGTATTCACGCTAATCGCGCCGACGGCCCGCGAGACACAGGGACAGATCTTGTCGCTTGCCTTTTTCTGGTGATCGCTGAAGAACACGTCGCGATGATCGATCTGGCCGTCCACGGCAACGACGTCGATCGCGCAGACGCCGCATTCGCCGCGCTGGCAGTCCGACATCACCTCGAAGCCGGCCTCGTTGAGCGCATCCAGCATCGATTTATTTTCGGGAACCACGATCTCCCGGCCGGAATCATCGATCCGGACCCGGAACGATTGCGTCGGCAACAGGCCGCTCGAGCCGAATGTCTCGTATCGCAAATCGTCCGGCGGCCGTCCGGCGGAGGCCCAGCTGCGCCGCGCCGCCTCGAGCAGCCGCATCGGCCCGCAGATGATGGCCGACGCATCCGGCGGCAGGCGGCCGAAGGTTTGGTCCAGATCGATCCGCTGGCCTTCGTCGCTTGCATGGACGGTCAGGCGATTGCCGAGCAAATCTTCGAGTTCGTCGAGAAACGCGGCGTCGCACCGCGACCTGACGGCGTAGTGCAGCTCGATCTCGACGTTCCGGCGCATCAACGCGCCGGCGACGCCGATGATCGGCGTAATGCCGATCCCGCCGGCGATCAGGCACCAGGATTTTCGCGACCAGTCGATCTCGAGCAGCGAGGCCGGACTTGACACCTCGATGCGCGCGCCTGGCTTCAGCGACCACATGTAAAGGGAGCCGCCGCGGCTGTCGGGCGCGCGCCGGACGGCAATCCGGTAGCCCTCTGGGCTGAATTCGCCGACCAGCGAATAACACCGGGTCTCCGGCCGTCCATCGATCAACACGCCGACACTCACGTGACTGCCGATCGCGTAGTTCTCTACGTCCGATCCCTCGGGCCTCAGCACGAACTCGCGAATCGCAGGCGCGACATCGCGAATCCCGTGAACCCTGCAGGTCGTCCATTTCTGTGCAAATCGCATGACGTCCTCGATCGCTTGAAAACGCGTTATTCGTTGACGGGAGAGCGGATCAGCGCCAGCGCCGGCAGCAGGTCCAGATGGGTTCGATTGCGCAGCGCCAGCCGCAGGTTTCGCGCGGCAAGCCGGGCATGCTCGCGCATCACCGCTTCCGCTCTCGCCCCTTCCCTATTTTCAATCGCATCGACCACGATGCGGTGATGGTCCTGGGCGATGATCAGGATCTGATGCGCTTCCGGCAGCACGGATTGGGCCATCACGAAACCGCTGGGAGATGCGAACGGCAACGCGGAGGCGCGGTCGATCTGCCGGATCAGGGGCGCGCTGTGCGACAGTTCGGTCAACAGTGCATGAAAGCGGGCGTTCAGCGTGACGTAGGACGAGAACGCTTCGACCGAGACCGGGTCCTTCGCCAGCAATTGGTCCAGTTCCGCCAGGCTTTCCTTCAGCGGTTCGAGATCGCGCGCGGAAACCCCGCGCTCGGCGGCGAACCTCGCCGCGAGACCTTCGAGCACCCCGCGCAGCTCGATCGAGTCGAGGATGTCGCGCTCGGTGAAGGCCTTCACCATGAACCCGCCGGACGGGATTGCCGCCAGAAGACCTTCCTCCTCGAGCCGGACCAGCGCCATGCGCACCGGCGTTCGCGACACGCCGGTGGTCTCGACCGCCTGCAATTCCGAAATCCGCTCGCCGGGGCGCAAGCGGCCCGAAAGGATCTGATCGCGCAGCGCAAGCTGGGCGCGCACCGTCTGGGATACCGCGCGATCGGGGTCGCGTTCGCTCATTCCGCTCACTCCGCCGCCTGCATCACCGGAGACGGGCTTTCGCGCGCGACCATGCGATCGATCATGCGCCGCGCCCACATCGCGCCGGCGTCGATGTTGAGATTGTAGAAGACGCGATCGGGGTTCTCGTCGATGGCGCGCTGCTGGGCTTCGAGAATGATTTCATCCTCGCGGAAAATGCCCGCGACCCCTTCGCGGATTTCCGTGGTGAGCCGCTGCTCGGTCCGGCGATAGTTGCGCGCGAAGGCCCAGAAATAGTGGCAGGTCGTGGCGGTTTCCGGCGTCATGGTATTGAGCACGTAGCCGTTGACGCCTTGCGAGCGGTCGCCTTCCGGCGCGCCGGTGCCTGATGGCGCTACCCCGACGTCGATGGTGATGGTGCCGGGCGCCTCGAAACGAATGATCTGCCAGCGGTCGACCAATCCCGGCTTTTGCAGTTGCGCGGCCCAGAACGGCGGCGCCTCGATGCCCTTCATCCAGCGCGTCACGGTGACGGTCCTGTCGCCATGCGCCACGTCGAACGGCGCTTCCGCGACCGCCTCGTTGCCGATGCTGCCGCCATGGACGAAGGTCTCATGCGTCAGGTCCATCAGATTGTCGACCACCAGCCGGTAATCGCATTTGACGTGAATGGTCTTGCCGTCTCCGGCCCAGGCGGGATCGTCGTTCCAGTGCATGTCCGGAACCAGCGCCGGGTCGGCCAGCGCCGGATCGCCCATCCATAACCAGACGAAGCGGTGGCGCTCGACGACGGGGTAGGCGCGCACGCAGGCCGACGGATTGATGGTTTCCTGCGACGGCATGAAGGTGCAGCGGCCGGACGGATTGAATTTCAGGCCGTGATAGCCGCACACCACGGCATCGCCTTCGAGACGGCCCTTCGAAAGCGGCACCAGACGATGCCAGCAGGCGTCTTCCAGCGCCGCCACCTGACCGTTGGCCTGCCGGTACATGACGACGTGCTTGCCGCAGATCGTCCGCGGAAACAGCGCGCGCTTGATATCGGCGTCCCAGGCGGCGGCGTACCAGGCATTCATTGGGAAGGATTGGGCCATCAGGAATGCTCTCTGTTGAGATATCTTATGCATCCCAATTGTATACATAAATCCGAAAAGTCGCGCAATAATTCTAGCAAAAAATCGGCGCAATGGCGCCACAATGTATACATAATTGGAAATAATCGTTGAATTTGAGTGATTTAGGCTGTGAAGATGCGGCTTCAGCCGCCCTCAACCGGGCAACGGTCGCGCCAACCACCGTCACTCCGGGGCATCGCCAACGGGTCGGCGCTCTGCGCCGCCCGATGACAGGCTCCGCGATGAACCCGGAATCTGGAGAGGATACGGCGCGAGATTCCGGGTTCGCGCTAACGCGCGCCCCGGAATGACGTCTTGCTCAATGCCGGAAATGCCTGACGCCGGTGAACACCATGGCGATGCCGTGATCGTCGGCGGCTTTGATCACCTCATCGTCGCGGATCGATCCGCCGGGCTGGATCACCGCGGTGGCGCCGGCCTCGATACAGGCCAGCATGCCGTCGGCGAAGGGAAAGAACGCGTCGGACGCGACGACCGAGCCCTTGGTCAGCGGCTGCGCGAGCTTCGCCTCAGTAGCCGCATCCTGCGCCTTGCGTGCGGCAATGCGCGCGGAATCCACCCGGCTCATTTGCCCTGCGCCGATGCCGACGGTGGCAAGATCCCTGGCATAGACGATGGTGTTGGATTTGACATGCTTGGTGACGCGGAACGCGAATTGGAGGTCGCGCAGCTCGGCTTCCGTCGGCGCGCGTTTGGTCACCGTCTTGAGCGTCATGTCGTCGACCACGGCGTTGTCGCGGCTCTGTACCAATAGTCCGCCGGCGACGGTCTTGGCGGTCAGGCCGGACGCACGCGGATCGGGCAGGCTGCCCGCCAGCAGGAGCCGCAAATTGCGCCGCTTGGCGATGATCGCAATCGCTTCCTCGGTCGCATCGGGCGCGATGATCACTTCGGTGAAGATTTCGGTGATGGCGCGCGCGGCGTCTGCATCCAGAGTCCGGTTAAACGCGATGATACCGCCATAGGCGGAGGTCGAATCGCAGGCCAGCGCCCTGCGGTAGGCGCTGACGAGGTCGGTTCCTTCGGCGACACCACAAGGGTTGGCGTGCTTGACGATGACGCAGGCCGCGGTGCGCTTCGGATCGAACTCGGCGATACATTCATAGGCCGCATCGGTGTCGTTGATGTTGTTGTACGAAAGCTCCTTGCCCTGCAGTTGCCGCGCGGTCGCAACGCCCGGGCGCTTGTTCGGTGTCGAATAGAACGCGGCGGTCTGATGCGGGTTTTCGCCGTAGCGCAGCGCCTGGATCAGCCTTCCGCCAAAGGCGCGGTAATCCGGCGCGTCGGTCTTGAGCACAGCTGCAAACCAGTTCGAGATCGCGGCGTCATAGGCGGCGGTGCGGGCATAGGCCTTGGCGGCGAGACGCCGCCGCAGTGAAAGCGTGGTCGCGCCGGCATTGGCGGCGAGCTCGTCGAGCACGGCCTGATAATCCTGCGCCTCGACGACGACCGCGACGTCATCATGGTTCTTCGCCGCGGCGCGGATCATCGCGGGGCCGCCGATGTCGATATTCTCGATGCACTCCTCGAAGCCGGCGCCCTTGTCGACGGTGGCCTCGAACGGATAGAGATTGACCACCAGCAGGTCGATCGGCGCGATGCCGTGCGCCTGCATCGCCTGCTTATGTTCGGCGTTGTCGCGGATCGCGAGCAGTCCGCCATGCACCTTGGGATGCAGGGTTTTTACCCGACCATCCATCATCTCGGGAAATCCGGTCAGCTCGGAAACATCCCTGACCTTCAGCCCGGCGCCGGCGATCGCTTTCGCGGTGCCGCCGGTGGAGACGAGTTCGACGCCGTGGCCGGCCAACGCCCGGGCGAATTCGATCAGTCCGGATTTGTCGGAAACGGACAACAGAGCGCGGATTACACGGCGCGGATGGTCGGTCATGGGTCTATGTCCTGCTGGATAGGGCCGCCGGGTAGCACGGTTTTGTCAGCCACGAAACCGGCCCAGGGCGGTTACGCTGATGCTGTTGGCCACAATTTTACAACGGCAATTCCGGCTCGCGGCGGGCGCTGCGCCTTGCCGCAGTAGTCGAGGCCGACGCCGTCGAGCGCACGAAGCTCCAGCGGATCGAGGGCGCGTGCCGCGCATCCTGCCGGATCACGATCTGGGCGGTGCGGCGGGGGCCGTCATTTCCGGCCAGGAACACGCTGTCTTCCAGGTCGACCTTGTCGTCGAGCGCCTCGAAGGTCCAGACGTCGCGGTTCGGCATCACCAGCATCACGCCGCGGGCGTCGCTGAGCCGGCTCGCCTTGACCGACGGATGAAGATGAAACCGCACCGCGTAGTCGGTCTCGTTGCCCTTGAACCGCCCGCCCGGCGCCGGCGCCACGGTGTCCTCGCCGTCGAGCCTGGAGCCGTCATGGGCGACCATCAGCACCCGGCGATGGATCACGCCGAACCGGGACAGATAGCCGTCATGCGAGGTGGTCAGCAGCACGCCGTTGGCGACCACCTCGCGATAGCTTTCCACATTGACCGGGCCGCTGACGACAGGCGCGCCCTGCAACAGCCGCTTCATCGCCGAGGCTTCGACGAACTGGCAGGACGACGTATCGTGATAGGTCAGCGTCGAATGCGCCGCCGTTGAGCGCGCAAAGGCGCGCCAGTTGTCGCGGCCGGTGGCGGGCATGCCGCAATTGATGACGATCCGGCTCGGCCCCGACGACAGCTCGAATGACAGGCAGCCGGCGTGGGCATCGTGACTGACGCTCGGCGGCGGCGGCGGGCCGGTGTCCATGATGACCGTCATCGCGCCGGCATCGAGGCGCTGAAAGCCGGTGTGCGGCATGTTCGCCATCGGCGCGCCGTGGGTGTCGTCATAGGCGAGCAGCGTCGCCAGCAGATCGGACGGCGTGCCGCTCATGCCGTTGAACAGCGCAAAACTGCCGTCGCCGTGCCGGAAGAAGCGCAGCATCGGCATCATGCGGTCGATCGCGTTCAGCAGCGCCGGCGGCGGCGCGATGTTGCGGGCGGCAAAGGTCTGCCGCAGCGGCAACAGGTCGATCAACAGCTCGATCAGCGCGCCGGGATTGCGCGAGATGTGGCCGCCATCGGGAAGTATCTGCCGCTGCAGTTCGTCGGAGAGTTTTCGCGTGGCGGCGCGGATGTGCCTGGCCTGGTTGGCGAGGCAGAGCGAGGCGTAGCACAGCGCGATCAGCACCTGCAGCCGCGGCACGCCGTCGATGTCCAGCATGGTGTAGCGCAGATAGCGGATTTCGCGCGCCAGGCCGCGCAGATAGCGCCGGTAGAATTTGCCGTCGGTGTCGCCGAGCACCAATGGCGCCTGCGACAGCAGCGAGATGACGCGGCGCGCCAGCACGTCGGCGCGGCGGCCGGCGGGACGCTTGCGCGCCGTATTCGAGATCCAGTCGTCGACCAGCGAACGGGCGTTGGCGCGGGTCAGCGCGGTATCGGCGGCGCGCAGATGCCGCAGCCATCCGAAGCCGAGCAGCGCCACTTCCCAGTCTTCCGACGGCGGCTCCAGATCGAAGATCGAGCGGCCATGGCAGGTCACGATCTTGCCGGCGAACACGAAGCGGCCGGCATAGATCTCGGCCGCGCGGGTGGCGTCGGCGGTGCGCAGGTCATGCGGGGCGATGATCAGGCGATCGGTGCGGCCCGGCCATAGCCGCGACAACGCCACCGAGCCACCGCTCGCGCGCGCCATCATGTTCCGCGCGAAGCGGCCCATGATCAGCGTCGAGATGCGTCTGCGTTGAGCGACCGACACGCCTGCCCTTGATTGGAGGATTCCCGTTGCGAATCCTTTTAATCCGGAAACGCGGCCAAGACACCATCTTGAAAGCGCGCGAATCAGCCAGGGCCTAAGGAAATGCGGTGCAAAATCAGGATTTAACCAGCCGCGCGGCGTAAAAGCCGTCGAGCCCGGCCAGCCGGGGGTCTTGATGCGGCAGGTGGCAGGGCAGCGTCCGCAGATCGCCTTCCGCGTTCAGGATTTCCTTCAGTCCCGCGACCTCGCTTGCCTCGATCGGCGCGCGGCGCATGGCGGGCTCGGTGGCAAGAAGGGCTGCGATGGCCTGCTCACCCTCTTCCGGTTCCAGCGAGCAGGTACAATAGACCAGCGTCCCGCCGGGCCTGAGCAGTGCGACCGCGTTTTGCAGCAGGCGTTTCTGCAGCGCCGCCAGCGCGCCGATATCGGATTCCTGCCGCAGCCAGGCGACGTCGGGATGGCGGCGGATGGTGCCGGTCGAGCTGCAGGGCGCATCGAGCAGGACGCCGTCGAAGCCTTCGCCGCTCTTCGCCCCCTGCCACTCCGCGGCGTCGGCGATCACGGTCTCTGCCTCCAGCGAAAGCCGCGCGAGATTGTCGCGCAGCCGCGCCATGCGGGCCGGCGAGCGGTCGACCGCGGTAACGCGCGCGCCGGCGTGAACCAGCTGCGCCGTCTTGCCGCCGGGCGCGGCGCAGAGATCGGCGACGGACTTGCCGGCGACGTCGCCGAGCAGGCGCGCCGGCAGCGCGGCGGCGGCGTCCTGTACCCACCATTGGCCCTCGTTGAAGCCCGGCAGCATCGTCACCGAGCCCTGCAGCAGCGTGCGCACGGTGCCCGTCGGCAGCGTTTCGCCGTGCAGGCGCGTCGCCCACTGTTCGGGATCGGACTTCACGGTGATATCGAGCGAGGGCTCGTGGCCGATCGCATCCGCGATGTCGCGCGCGACGCTCTCGCCGTAATGCGCGATCCAGCGCTTGAACAGCCACTCGGGAATATCCAGCGTCTGCGACTTGACCTCGTCGATCAGCGGTTGGCCCTCGCGCGCGCAGCGGCGCAGCACCGCGTTGACGAGCCCGGCATATTTCGCGGCCCGCCGGTCCGACTGCACCAGCCGCACCGACAGATCGACCGCGGCATGATCGGGCACATCCATCCAGAGAATCTGCGCGGCGCCGATCAGAAGCGCGCTCTGCGCGCGCGGCGCGTCGGTCGGAATGCCGCGATCGAGCAGCCGCGACAGGAGATGGCCGAGCGTGCCGAGCCGGCGCAAGATCGTCGCCACCAGCCGCCGCATCAGCGCGCGGTCGCGATCGGACAGCGTCTTCAGTCCGGGATGCGCGGCGGCGCCGTCGAGCTGTTCGTCCAGCGTGCGGTGCTTGTGCAGCACCCCGTCGAGAATATCGGCTGCGATCCGCCGCGCCGCGAGACCGGGCACTTCGGTTGGCACTGCGAATCGTTGAGTGGGCATGGAGCGGGAACATCTCGGGAATCGGACAGCGATAAGCGTTTCAGCTTATGCCACCGGAAGGAAATCACTTTTGTCATTGGAATATGCCAAATATAAGAATTGCGCTGGCGATTTAACGCTCGCCGCATCATCTTTGTGCCTGAGCCTGGAAATCGAGCGGCGAATCCCGCCGCCGGGAATTGAACGATGACAGACGATCCTTCACCGCCCGCAACCGCTGCTTCTGTTCCGGAGCGCAAGCCGCTGACGCCGGCGGCCAAGCGCGCGCTCGCCGAAGCCGAAGCGCGCCGGAAAGCCGCCGAGGCCAATGCCAAGCCGGCGCCCAAGGAGTTCCAGGGCCCGAAGGGTCCGGAACCGACCCGCTATGGCGACTGGGAGAGCAAGGGCATCGCCTCGGATTTTTGAGGCCGCAGAAGTTTTCCGTTGTCACACTATTTTTTCTCCTATATCTTCTCTTTTACCTTAGAGAAAATCGGAAGGGAAATCGCATGGCAACGATTGAAGTCGATTTTGATGTCTTTAAGGAATTGACGAATAGGCGCACCTGCGAAAGCGACACCTACAACGATGTAATTCGCAGGGTCCTCAAGCTTGGTCCGGAGGTCGCCCAGCAGAAAGTTAGAAACGCCCCAACCGGAGCTACATTTAAGGGGGCGTTCTTTCCGGACGGCACTCAATTTCGCGGGACCTATAAAGGCCGAACCTACACCGCTGAAATCAAAGGTGGGGCGTGGATCGATAGCGATGGGACAATGCGGACGAGTTCGTCGGAGGCGGCGGTCAAGATCACCAAAAAGAACTGGAACGGTTGGCTGTTTTGGCACTGCAAGCGGCCCGGTGACACCAGTTGGCAACTTATTGACGTGTTGCGGCCCTCGTCCGAAGCGAAGCTAGCTGCTTTGTAGATGAGGCAAGCTTATAGCGACAAACAAGAAAAGCCGCGCATTGGCGCGGCTTTTTGCATTTCCGATTTTCGAGAAGTCGATCAGCGCGACACCACCACCGTCGTGCCGACGGAGACGCGCTGGTAGAGATCGGTGATATCGGCATTCAACATGCGGATGCAGCCATAAGAGACAAAACCGCCGACCGAGCCGGGCATGTTGGTGCCGTGGATGGCGTATTCGCCGCCGGCCAGCGTCATCGCGGCGACCCCCATCGGATTGCGCGGCGAGCCGCCGGGAATGACGTTCGGCATCGACGGCTTGTCGCGCTTGACTTCCGCCGGCGGCGACCAGGCCGGATTGCGATACTTGCCGTCGATCCTCGTGACGCCGGCCCATTGCTTGCCGGCCTTGCCGACGCCGACGGGATAGCGGACGGCGTGGCCCTGATCGAGCACCAGATAGAGCCGGCGCTCATTGGTCTTCACCACGATCGTTCCCGGCGAATAGTCGCCGCGGAAGCCGACCATGTCCGGCCGCGCCTCGGCCGCACTCGACAGCAACATCCCCGCCCCGATGGTGGCCGCCAGCGCCACCGCAATCCTCAACGACATCAATCTCTCCGCTCTTAACTCGGTCACCCCTGAGGGGCGCGTGAAATTCGATGCAAATCCCGCAAACACGCAGGCTTTGCCGCCGGTTTGCCCACGCATTTTTAACCGCGCGCGTTAACCAAGAGGTTTCCGCAAAGCGCCTGCCGGGCCTCCGGCTGGGCCATAAAGAGAAAATGTTGGAAACAAAGTAAATGTCCGGAAAACAACACTTGCCGAAAAACCGCATCGCCGGGGCGGCTTGCCCCTGACAATTGCGTGAGGGGATGACAATCGGAGGGGCGCTATTCGCGGAGAGACAGCCGTGGCGGAGGTCTGCTCCCTCGCCCCGCTGTTGCGGGGAGAGGGTCGGGGTGAGGGGTCGCTTCGGCAATCTCTGAAGCAGAAGTGTGCGCGGAGAGTCCCCCTCGCCCGGCGCTTCGCGCCGACCTCTCCCCGCAAGCGGGGCGAGGTTATGCGGCGCCTACGCCGACGCCTCCTTCTTGTTCTGGCGGTGCTCCACGAGATCGGTGACCACGGCGGGATCGGCCAAGGTCGAGGTATCGCCGAGGCTGCCCGGCTCGTCCTCGGCGATCTTGCGCAGGATGCGGCGCATGATCTTGCCGGAACGGGTCTTCGGCAAACCGGGCGCGAACTGGATCTGGTCGGGAGACGCGATCGGGCCGATGTCCTTGCGCACCCACGCCACCAATTCCTTGCGCAGTTCTTCGCTCGGTTCGGTGCCGGCCATCAGCGTCACATAGGCGTAGATGCCCTGGCCCTTGATGTCGTGGGGATAGCCGACCACCGCGGCTTCCGAGACCTTGGGGTGCGCCACCAGCGAGCTTTCGACTTCGGCGGTGCCCATGCGATGGCCGGAGACGTTGATCACGTCATCGACGCGCCCGGTGATCCAGTAAAAGCCGTCGGCGTCACGGCGGCAGCCGTCGCCCGTAAAATACTTGCCTTTATAGGTCGAGAAATAGGTCTGCTCGAAGCGGGCGTGGTCGCCATAGACGGTGCGCATCATCCCCGGCCAGGATTTGGCGAGGCAGAGATTGCCTGTGGCTTCGCCCGTGAGCACCTTGCCGTCGGCGTCGACGATTTCGGGCACCACGCCGAAGAACGGCTGCGTCGCCGAACCCGGCTTGAGTTTGGTGGCGCCGGGCAGCGGCGTGATCAGGATGCCGCCGGTCTCGGTCTGCCACCAGGTATCGACGATCGGGCAACGCTCGTCGCCGACCACGCGGTGATACCATTCCCAGGCTTCCGGATTGATCGGCTCCCCGACGCTGCCGAGCAATCGAAGTGACTTGCGCGAGGTTTTCTTCACCGGCTCGTCGCCGGCCTGCATCAGCGCGCGGATCGCGGTCGGCGCGGTGTAGAAAATGTTGACCTTGTGCTTGTCGATCACGTTCCAGAACCGCGAATTATCGGGATAATTCGGCACGCCCTCGAACATCAGCGTGGTCGCGCCGTTGGCGAGCGGCCCATAGATAATGTAGCTGTGGCCGGTGACCCAGCCGACGTCGGCGGTGCACCAGAAGATATCGCCGTCGTGATAGTCGAACACGTATTGATGCGTCATCGACGCGAACACCAGATAGCCGCCTGAAGTGTGCAGCACGCCCTTGGGCTGACCGGTCGAGCCCGAGGTATAGAGGATGAACAGCGGATCCTCGGCGTTCATGTGTTCGCACGGACATTCCGTGGTCACCATCGCGGCCGCCTCGTGGTACCAGAGATCGCGCGACGGATTCATGTCGACTTTGCCGCCGGTGCGCTTGACCACCACGACCCAGTCGACGCCGCCGGTCTTGGCGATCGCGGCATCGACATTTGACTTCAGCGGCACCTTCCTGCCGCCGCGCAGGCCCTCGTCGGCGGTGATGATGATCTTGGACTGGCAGTCGGTGATGCGCTGGGCGAGGCTGTCGGGCGAGAAGCCCGCGAACACCACCGAATGGATCGCGCCGATCCGGGCGCAGGCCAGCATCGCGTAGGCGGCTTCCGGAATCATCGGAAGATAGATGGTGACGCGGTCGCCCTTCTTGACGTTACGGGTGCGCAGGATATTCGCCATCCTGCAGACCTCGTCGTGCAGCTGGCGATAGGTGATGTGCTTCGACTCCGAGGGATTGTCGCCTTCCCAGATGATCGCGGTCTGGTCGCCGCGGGTGTGGAGATGGCGGTCGATGCAGTTCCAGGCGACGTTGAGGACGCCGTCCTCGAACCATTTGATCGAGATTTTGCCGGGCGCGAAGGAGGAGTTCTCGACCTTGGTGAAGGGCTTCATCCAGCCGATGCGCTTGGCCTGTTCGGCCCAGAATCCGTTGGGGTCGCTGACCGAGCGCGCGTACATTTCCTTGTACTTGGCCTGATCGATAAAGGCGCGCTTGGCCCATTCCGCGGGCACATCGTAGATCTTCTCGGACATCTCACACCCTCCACCCTTGCGGCCAGTGAACCCGACACTGCAAGCCGTCTTCATTGTTACGACGATTATGCGTCGGGCCTAATGCAGCCGACAAGCGGAACAAATAGGACCTTCGGCGGGATCCTCGCCATGCGCCGGATCAAACAAGCTGCTGAAGTGCCGACGCAACGGCGCCTGGTCCGCCTTCACGATCGCGTTTCCGGAAGGTCAAAAGGCCGCAGGGGAGGGCTGCGTCCTCGCACAATGGTAACCAGTAACCGTCCTAAAACCGTAGTTCTCGGGGGACGGGCTAGCGCTCCCGGCAATTACCCCCTAAATGGCCTCCCCGGGGCGAAAGCCACCTGCCGGAACAAAAGATCAATAACCGGCATTAGCAGGGCAGAGCTGGAGCAAGGCGTCTAAAGTCATGATGGATCAGCAGAATTTTGAGGCTGCGCGGCCCGCTTCCGCCGATTCCGTTGTGAGCGTCACGCCGGACCACCCTGCGAGCGTCGAAACGCTGGCCAAAGGGCTGGGCCTGAAGCTCGGCGACCAGAACGAATTGACCATTCGCCGCATCAAGCGGGGCAAGAGCTATTCATTCGTTCGCGCCAACGGCACGCGGGTCCGCCACACCGGCACCATCCGGCGCCTGCATTCGATGGCGGTGCCCCCGGCCTATGCCGAGGTCCGCTATTCGCCCGATCCGAATTCGCATCTGCAGGCGGTCGGCCGCGACGCCGCGGGGCGGCTGCAATACCGCTATCATTCCGACTGGGAAAAGGTCCGCGAGCACCGCAAGGCGCACCGCCTGGCGAAACTGGTCGCGGCGCTCCCGAAGATCCGCCGCAACGTCTCGATGCACCTGTCGGGCGACGAGCCGACCCGCGAATTCGCGCTCTCGGCGGTCATCGAGCTGATCGCGCGCACCGCGATCCGGCCGGGTAACGAATCCTACGCCCGCCTCAACGGCACCCGCGGCGCCACCACGCTGCTGAAGTCCAATGTCACGCTGGAGGACGATAGCGTCGTGCTCTCCTTCACGGCCAAGGGCGGCAAGGCCGTGCGCAAGGAATGCGACGCGGCAAAACTCGTGCGCGCCATTCGGCATCCTGGGCGGCGTGCCGGGCAAGCGCATGTTCCAGTACCGCGACAATTCCGGCACGGTCCGCGCGGTCTCCACCACCCAGGTCAACGCGTTCCTGCGCGAGATCGCCGGCATCAAGATTTCGCTGAAGGACTTTCGTACCCTGATGGCCTCCGCCGTGGTGCTGGAATCGCTGTCGCGGATTTCGCCGGCGGCGAGCGCCCGCGGCCGCCGCAAGCAGGTGCTGGAAGCCGTCCGCGCCGCCGCGGACGAACTGTCCAACACGCCGGCGATCTGCCGCAAGAGCTACGTCCACGACACCATCGTCACCGCCTTCGAGGACGGCATCCTCGAACGCTTTGCCGCGACCATGAAGGGCTATCGCTCGCAGTCGAAACGCGAGGCGCTGCTGGCGCAGGTGGTGACGGCCGCGGCGGCGTAATCAGCCTCATCCGTCATTCCGGGATGGTGCGTCAGCACCAGACCTCAGGCAATGCGCATCGTGGAATCCGATTCCGGGTTCGATCGCTTCGCATCGCCCCGGAATGACGAGTCTTAAATCCCGCCCATCTTGCAGACGATCTTCCATTCTTCGGGCGTCACCGGCTGCACCGACAGCCGCGAATATTTCACCAGCGCCATGTCGGCGAGCCGCTTGTCGGCCTTGATCGCGGCCATCGTCACCGGCGTCTTCAACGGCTTGTCCGCCTTGATGTCGACGCAGACGAATTTTCCCGTCTTGTCGGTGGGATCCGGATAGGCCTCCTTGATCACCTCGGCGATGCCGACGATCTCCTTGCCCTCGTTGGAATGATAGAAAAAGGCGCGGTCGCCTTTCTTCATCTTCACCAGATTCTGCCGCGCGGTGAAATTGCGCACGCCGGTCCAGGCTTCGCCCTTGGCGCCTTTTGCCACCTGCTGATCCCACGACCAGGTTGAAGGTTCGGATTTCACCAGCCAGTACGCCATGATCATCCCTCCGCCTTGAACGGGCGCGTCAGCAGAGCTTCGATCGCTTCGTCGATCGTCACAGCGCCGCGCAGGATCGCCGCCACCGCATTTGATACCGGCATATCGACATTTTGCGAAGCCGCCAGTTCGATCAGCACCGGTGCGGTGAATTCGCCTTCGGCGAGCTTGTCGCGCGGGCGCGCTTCGCCGCGGCCGAGCGCGATGCCGAGCGCGAGATTGCGCGATTGCGGGCTGGAGCAGGTCAGGATCAGATCGCCGAGCCCCGACAGCCCGGCCATGGTCTCGCCGCGCGCGCCGCAGGCGCGCCCCAGCCGCACGAGTTCGCTGAAGCCGCGCGTGGTCAGCGCCGCCTGCGCCGAGGCGCCGAGTTTCCGGCCGACCACGATGCCGGCCGCGATCGCCAGCACGTTCTTCGCCGCGCCGCCGATCTCGACGCCGCGGACGTCTGAGGTGTGGTAGGGCCGGAACGTCGCCGATCCCAGCGCCTGCACCAGCGCGCGCGCGAGTGCCTCATCCTTCGCCGCCAGGGTCACCGCGGTGGGCAGGCCGCGCGCCACGTCGTCGGCGAAACTCGGCCCCGACAGGATCGCCGGGATCGCCTCGGGGGCGGCTTCCGCGATCACCTCGGTCATGAATTTGTGGGTGCCGCGCTCGATGCCTTTTGCCGTCGCAATCACGGGCGTTGCCCTGGCGAGATGCGGGGCAAGCGCGGTGACGGCCTCGCGCAGATGCTGCGCGGGCGTGGCGATCAGGATGATGTCGGCGCGGGCGGCGCGCGCGATATCGGCCGTGACCGCGACGCTCGCGTCCAATCGCACCTCGGGCAATTTCGGATTCTTTCGCGTGGCCGCGATCTCGGCCGCGCTCGCGGCGTCGCGCGCGTAAAGTGTGACCTCGCGTCCGGCCCGCGCGGCGACGCCGGCCAGCGCCGTCCCCCACGCGCCGGCGCCGATCACCGCGACTGATTTGAAAGAGGGCATCGCAGTCGGTTTCCCGTTAAAATCCCGCGCGCGTATGGGCAAACCCCGCCGGCGCCGTGGCGTTGGCATCGAGCAGCCAGCGCGCGCGGGGCGCTGCGTCCATCGTATCGACCAATCCCAGCGCCAGTCGCTCCGCGCCGGCCCAGGCGATCATCGCGCCATTGTCGGTGCAGAGCGCGGGCGGCGGGATGATCAGCGTGGTCTGCGCTTTCGCAGCGACATCCTGCAACGCGCCGCGGATCGCCTGATTGGCGGCGACGCCGCCGGCGGCGACCAGCGCGCGGGGCGGGCCGAACTGTTCGTGAAACAGTTTTAAGCCTACGCTCAACCTGTCCGCCGTGGATTCCAGCACCGCCGCCTGAAAGCTCGCGCAGAGATCGCTGATGTCCTGCGGCTCCATCGGATTGAGCCTGGAGGCCTCGTTGCGCACCGCGGTCTTCAATCCCGACAGCGAGAAATTGGCGTCGGCGCGCCCGAGCATCGGCCGCGGAAACGCGAACCGTTTTGGATCGCCGCCGGAAGCCGCGCGCTCGACCTCCGGACCGCCCGGATAAGGCAGCCCGAGCATCTTTGCGACCTTGTCGAAGGCCTCGCCCATGGCGTCGTCGACGGTGGTGCCGAGCCGCACATATTTGCCGACGCCGACCACCGCGACGATCTGGGTGTGACCGCCGGAGGCGAGAAACAGGCAATAGGGAAACGCCAGCGCGCAGGTCAGCCGCGGCGTCAGCGCGTGGGCCTCGAGATGGTTCACCGCGATCAGCGGCGTGTCGTGCACCATCGCGATCGCCTTCGCGGTGGTCAGCCCCACGATCACGCCGCCGATCAGGCCGGGGCCGGCGGCGGCGGCGACCGCCGAGAGCTGCGCAAAGTCGACGCCTGCTTCCTTCATGGCGCGCTCGACGATGCCGTCGAGCACGTCGATATGGGCGCGCGCCGCGATCTCCGGCACCACGCCGCCGAAGGCGGCATGCTCCTCGGTCTGCGAGCGCACGATATTGGACAGAATTCTGCCGCTGACCGTCGCTCTGGCGCTCGACCACGGCGGCTGCGGTTTCGTCGCAGGTGGTCTCGATCCCGAGAACCAGAGTTCGAGCCGGCATTGACGTGTCGTTATCCAATTTGAGCCCTTGCGTTAGCGGCCAAAGCGGCGTTCCGGTATCCCTCGGTTACAGTGCGAGGTCGCAAAGTGCAATCGTCCGTTGATGTAGCAGCAGTGGGCTTTGGAGGCTGACGCATGGCTGTTCTCGTCACCCGCCCGCAGCCTGACGACGAGGCCACCGCCGCCGGCTTGCGCGCCCGGGGTTTCGAGGTGCTGCAGGCGCCGGTGCTGCGGTTCGAGCCGGTCCCCTTCCACGATGATGTGGAAGCACTCTACGGCGCCGTCATCGTCACCAGCGCCAACGCGCTGCGCGGCATCGAACATCACCTCAAGGGCCACCGGCTGCTCGAGCTGCCGCTGTTCGCGGTCGGAGAGCACACGGCGTCGGCCGCCTGCCGCGCCGGGCTTTACGCATGTGATCTCGGCAAATGGCGACGCCGGAAGCTTGCGCGAGCTCGTGCTCGCAAGGGTAAAGACCAAAGAGCTGAAGAAGGCCGGCACGCTGCTCTATCTTGCCGGCGCCGATCTGGCGCGCGATCTTGCCGGCGAGCTCGGCGAACACGGTTTCCGCGTCGTGACGCAGATGACCTACCGGATGACGCCGGTGCCGAGCCTGTCGCGCGAGATCTCCGACGCTTTCGCCGCCAACCGGGTCGAGGCGGTGCTGCACTATTCGCGGCGCAGCGCGCGCGCATTCCTGGAGGCGGCGCGCTCCGCCGGCGTCGAAATATCCGCGCTTTCGATCCCGCAATGCTGCATTTCCGAGGGCGTGGCCTCGGTCGTCCGCGACGCCGGCGCCACCCAGGTCATGGTGGCGGCGACGCCGGACGAAAATGCCTTGTTTGGGGCGTTGGACCGTGCTTTGCGCCCGGTAACGCGCTAGAAAGCGTTTTGGAACGAAGCGGGCACCGGTTCGCGCGAAGAAAACGTGTCAAAACAACAGATTAGAGCCTCGGTTCTGATTTGATCGGAATCGGGGAGTTTGCCGAATCCTGGTAACCGCCGGCTGTAACCAACAGGGAAACCGAGGGATGGCCGAGGACAGGCCCGAAGATATTGAACCGTCGCCGGATTTGGGCCGCGCCAAACGCGCGCCGCCGACCATCGACCTGGAAGCCACGGATGTATCGGGCGAAGCCCAGAATACCGGCGCTGCCGCGGCCGCAGAGCCGAGGCGATCGTTCCGGTGGGTTTCGCGGGCAGCGATTTCCTCGACCTTCATATCGGCGGTTTCCGGCGCCTGCGCGGCCGCGCTGGTGATCGCTGTCGCCTGGCTCTTGGGATGGCCGGGCGAGGCCGCTCCGCCGGCGCCTGCGGCTCCCGCGGTCAGTGCCGCCGCGGTCGACGATCTCGCCACGCGCATCGCCGGCATCGAGTCCAAAATCAATAAGCCTGCGGCCTCTGCGCCCGATCCGGCGGCGGCCGCGCGCCTCGACGCGCTGGAGAAATCGCTTGCCTCCTTGCGCGGCGACCTCGCCGGCTTGCGCGGGCAATCGGAGAAGCTCGCGGCAGCGGTCAATGACGTCAAATCGGCGCCGCGCGAATCGGCTGCGGCGCCTGATCTCACCGCGATCAACGAGCGCATCGCCGCCCTGGAGCGCGCCGCCCGCGAGCAAAGCTCCGGGACCGCGCAGGAGAACGCAAAACCGGCCGATGACGTGCCGCTGCGCCGCATCGTGGCGGCGGCCCTGCTCGACGTTCTCGTTCGCGCCGGCGATCCCTATCCCGCGGCGCTGGCGGCGGCGAAATCCCTTGCCGCCAACCCGGAGGCGCTGAAGCCGCTCGATGGTTTTGCCGCTTCGGGCGTGCCGAGCGCAGCCAGCCTCAGCCGCGAGCTGCTGGCGCTGGTGCCAAAATTGTCGCCGCCGGCGCCGGAGAATGCCACCACCGGCTCGAGCCTGGTCGATCGCCTGCAGGCGGGTGCGGCAAAACTCGTTCGCATCGAGCGCACCGACGCGGTCGGCAACGATCGCGGCAATGTGGTCGCGCGCGTCACCGCCGCGGCGCTGCGCAACGATTACAACGAGGCGCGGCGCGAGCTGCAGACGCTGCCGTCGGCCGATCGCGCCGCCGCGCAAGGCTGGATCGAAAAAGCCGACGCGCGGGATGCTGCGCTCGCGGTTTCCCGTCAATTCGCGGCCGAGGCCATGACGGCGCTCGCCAGGCCGGCGCCATAGGACCCTGATGTACCGGATCATTCTGTTTCTCGTGTTGATTGCGCTCGCGGCCGCGGGCGCGGCGTGGGTCGCCGATCAGAGCGGCGACGTCGTGCTGTCGTGGGACGGCTGGCGGGTTCATACCTCGCTGCCGGTGTTCGCGCTGGCGCTCGGCGCCACCATCGTCGCGGCGATGCTGGTGTGGGGCATCTTGCGCGCGCTGTGGCGCATGCCGGAAAGGATCCGGCGCCGCCGGCGCGAACGGCGTCACGCGCGCGGCCGTCATGCCATCACCCACGGACTGCTCGCGATCGGTCATGGCGATGCCGCGGCGGCGCGGGCGCACGCCGACCTCGCGCGCAAACATGCCGCCAACGATCCCCTGGCGCTGTTGCTGCACGCGCAATCCGCCCAGCTCAGCGGCGACCATGAAGGCGCGCAGGCTGCGTTCCGCGCGATGGTCAAACGCGAGGATACGCGGCTGTTGGGCCTGCGCGGATTGTTCATCGAAGCCCAGCGCGCCGACGATCCGGTCGCCGCGGTGAGGATCGCGGAAGAGGCGCTGATGCTTGCGCCGGCATCGACCTGGGCGTCGCACGCGGTGCTCGGATTCCGCTGCGCCAGGGGCGACTGGAGCGGGGCGCTGACCATCCTCGACAACAATCTTGCATCGGGCCTGATCGACAAGCCGGCCTATCGGCGTCAGCGCGGCGTGCTGCTGACGGCGCGCGCGCTGGAACTGGAGAATGTCGACCGCGATCTGTCGCGCGAAAGCGTGACGGAAGCCATCAAACTCGCGCCGACGCTGGTGCCGGCCGCGGTGCTCGCCAGCAAATACGAGGCCGAGGCGCACCAGGTGCGGCGCGCGATGCGGATCGTGGAGGCGGCGTGGCAGGCGCAGCCGCATCCCGATCTCGCCGACGCCTATGCGCATGTCAAACTCGGCGATTCCGCCCGCCAGCGGCTGGTGCGGATCGAGACTCTGGCCGCGAAAGCGCCCGGCCATCTCGAGAGCGCGCTGGCGGTGGCGCGCGCCGCGATCGACGCTAGCGAATTTGCCCGCGCGCGCGAGGCCCTGGCGCCGTTCGTCGCCGCGCCGACGCAGCGGGTGGCGATGCTGATGGCGGAAATCGAGCGCACCGAGCACGGCGACAGCGGCCGGGCGCGGGCCTGGACCCTGCGCGCGGTGCGCGCGCTGCACGATCCGGTGTGGACCGCGGACGGCTATGTCAGCGATCGCTGGCGGCCGGTGTCGCCGGTGACGGGGCGGCTCGACGCCTTCCAGTGGCAGACGCCGGTCGCGGCCTTGCCGTCGGACAAGAGCGCCGAGATCGAGGCCAGGGAATTTGAGAAGCAATTCAACGAGGCGATGATGTCGGTGCCGCGCCGCGTCGAGCCGCCGCGCGAGCCCGCGGAAGAGGCGGTGCCGCCGGCGCAGGATAATGCTCCGGCAAGACCGGCGGTCGTCGAACCGGCGCCCGCTGCCGCGCCGCCACCGTCGCCGCCGCCGGCCGAATCCGCAACCGTGACATCAGCGCCGCTGTTCCGCGCCCGCGCCGATCTCGGCAAAAGCCGGCGCCGGCCGCCGTTCCGCCGGTCATTCCCATCGTCCGGGCGCCCGACGATCCCGGCATCGACGAGGAGGCCGTGCCGGACGAGTTCGCGGAACAAATCAACCCGCCGCAGGGCCAGGCCGGCGGCTGGCGCGGGTTTCTGGCCCGCTGGGGGGGCTAAACGAGGCGTTTTCGCGCGGAAGCCTGCCCCGGCCCGATTCCGCAGCGGTTCGCGTTTCCGGCCTGCCGCGGGGCCAGCGTTTTTCTTGCCAAGCGGGGCGGTGCCCGATATCAGGTGCGGGCGTTTTCGGCCCATCGCTGAACGCGCCGCATGGTCCGCCGCAATAGCTCAGTTGGTAGAGCACGTCATTCGTAATGACGGGGTCACAGGTTCGAAGTCCTGTTTGCGGCACCAGCACTTGGCGGATTTTTACCTTCCCAAATCATCTCGGGTACGGGTCGGACGGCGCAAGCGGGGACGGCGTTAGAGAATTCCGACGCGCGTTCGCCGTTAGGAAGGCCGCTGAAGCGCCATATGCCGCCGTTAGTTCATCCCATCCGGGGATTCTTAATCGCGTGGGCCGGGCGGGCCTTGCGGCTATGATATAATTGAAATTGGAGATTCGCACGCGCGGTGGCGCGAGTCGCGGTTTGGTAGGTTCTAAATGCTGTCTCTTAGAATTCCAGAAGCGAAAGAAGTCATAGTCGGCGAATTGGCAGAACACGGCGAATGGCTCGTCGCGAATGTCCAAACTGCGAGTTCTTGGCCTATCAATTCGCAGAAGGTCCTTTTTCGGGGCGAAGCGATTTGGATACTGCCAATTGCTCATGATGTTTATCCAGCGGTTGCGATCAAGCGGCCGAATGGGAAAAGCCGCGAGGAATGCGAACGCCTATTGATGCGCTTTCTAAGCTCGCTTGCGTGGGTCGAAAGTTCGGGAATATTGGTCGATGGCGTCGGCGGCGGAAGCCTGCCGAGACAGATGGGCCACAAATCGCAACTCGGGGTCGCCATCTGCGAAGAGTTTGACCTTTCGTACCTGCCTGAGCCGAACGATGAGAGGACGTTGCTTGCTCTTGCGTTGATGCGCGAAGGTCGGGGCCTAAACCATCCTGGATACTCGTTTCTGTCGTTCTATCGGGTTATCGAACTCGCGATAGGCCAGGATTGGAAGGCCCAAACGACTTGGATCAATGATCAAATCGCGTGCGGTGGTTTCGATAATCGCGTAAACGATCCGCTCGATGAGCTACGGAATCAGGGCGTGGCAGATATCGGACTGCATCTCTACGCGTCCGGCCGGTGCGCCATGGCACACGCCAAGGGACAACCCATCATCGATCCAGACAACCCAACCGACGCGCGGCGCTTGTGGTCCGAACGGCCGATCATGCTTGAGCTCGCGGAGCAAGCTATTGAGCAGAAACTAGGCGTCGAGACGCGTTTTACTATTTACCGCAAGCATCACTATGAGCTTGAGGGCTTCAAGAAAATCCTTGGCGATGAAATTATTGACTACATGGTACGGGGCGCGAATCCGACCGAAGAGCGCATGGTGGAAATCCCAAACATCGGAGTCCGGGTCAGGCGAAAGGAGCCCTATGGGCCGCTTTCAAATCTAACGGTCAAGGAGTTAACGCGGGGACAGCACAACATCGGCTTGCTCTATGCGTCGGAAGACGACTTCGTTCAATTCCGTATCAACTTGGACTTCGCGAACGAGCGGCTTCACTTCAACTTGTTCTCTGATATCGGCTTCGCCGATACGGGCAGCGCCGCGAGCGCGGAGAAAGTTGCGGAGCTTTCGCGCTTTTGGTCCGATCTATTCGGCAATGGTCAACTTCACATCGTCGATGCCGAATCCGGCCAGTTGATATCGCGCAAAGATGCATACATTCCGGTTAATATGTATTTTGATGGGGAGGGGTCCGACGCGCTTATCGCGCATTGGAGGCGTCTAGCTTCAGAACGCCGCGAACGCGACTCGCGGTACGGGCTCGAAATGACTCGCCTATCACAAGGCTACACCATCACGATGAACTGAGGATCAACCATACTGTTTATGGACGCAATTCGCGTGACGGGGTAGGGGCTTCGAATCCCTCTTGCGGCAAGCCGTTTCGGCGGCGGAATTTGCAGATGTTTCTTGCAGCGCTGCATAGCTTGATAAGCTCTCTAACTTCACTGACCGCAAAGGATGTTCTTGCGTCAGTATGGGCGCCTTTGTCGATTTTTGTGGGCGCATGGATCGCGTTTTACTTCAATAATCGGCGTAGCAGACAGGATCGCCTCGACCAGGAGGTAACCGAAGGGAATCTCGCCTTGTCGGTTCTGGCCGAATTTCATAATCAGCAACTCCAGTATCAAAGGAATTTTATCGAGCCGCACCGGGGTGCGCCCGATGCTTGGTTCAAGATCATGGCGGGTCCGCCGCTCGACAGCGTTAAAATTGAACTAAACCGAAATAATCTCGGCTTCTTGCTTCAATTGAACGGTGCTGTTTGGCAGCAACTCGTCCTCGAAGAGCGAAGATTTAATGTCGTCCGATTGTTAGTAGATGATCGAAATGCCTTGCTCGTAAAAGGATGGGCAAAGCTAGAAGACGCAGGGATCCAGCACGGAAGCCCTCTGAAAAGTTCAGAAGTGGAAAAGATTCTTGGACCGGTACTTTATCAACAACTTCAGCAGATGGGAGCCGCGCTGATCGAGCAGGTAGACCAGAACGTTACCTCAAGCATGGACGCAATATTGGCTTTGCGTGCAGAACTTTGCCGCGCCTATCCCAAAAGAAACTTCATATCGATTGCAGTTAAGCCTCCAAGAGCAACTGGCAGCGGGCTTCAAGACAAGCCGGCCGCGACTTCGACTCCAAATCGAGTACTTACGCTAAAGCGACATCAGCGCCCTACTGGCAAATATATTCCGCATGAAAAGGATTAATAAGACCACTCCAGCACAAAGTATTGCCGAAGCGTGCGGATTAAGTGCAAGGGGACCCGGTCACGCCGCAAGTCGATAGGTCTGGCACGAATGCGCGGCAAATGCTTTCGCTGCGGAAACGAGCCGCGCCTATGGGATGCCGTGCATTTGAACGAAAGCAATCTGGGGTCCCGGCTTAATATCCCCAGACGGGGATCAGACAAACGACGTTGCAATCCAGTTTGGCGTCCTGTCGGGGCAGGGAAATATCGAGAGCATTCCGATGAGCCTGTTCAGAAGACAACAGCCCTCAGTTTTATGGTGTTTCCCTATCCTGCTGTTATTGAGCGGCTGCGGAGACGCGGGGCCTGAGTGCGGCACTCCGGATGTGCGCAATTCGGTCGTCAGGATCGTCGAGGATGACCGCAATAATCGACTGCTGAATTTCGCGGTCGAAAATTCGGACTCGATTGCGGAACTGGTGCGCAATGCGAATGCAGAGGCTGAAAAATCAGCCATCCGGGAAAAAGCGAAACAAGGCGCGACATACGCCCTCGATGCCACCATCGTCATCAATTCAAGAGGCCGGGCAGCGGCAAGTTGCACGGGGCTATTGTATGTGACGGTTGGGGATACGACCGTGGAAAAAGAGGTGGACTTCAGGGTAGAGCAGACGGCGGATGGGAAAACATCCGTTTCAGTCAAACCGTTTCAATTTTGAGTTCTTTGCCGGGCTACGGTGCGCCGGTCGAACGGTCGGTGCAGTGATTTGCCCGACGGGCTCCTTCGCGAAAAACCTGTCCAGCCCTCTTCGCAAAAATATTTCTGTTTTTCCGAAACCCAAATCAGCTCTACATCATCGCCGTCCCGTCCCACAGAGGGGCGTATCATGATCGTCGCGAAACGCGGGGCGGGATGCGGTGGACGCGGAGGGTGCCAGAGACGAGGGCGCTGGAAGCGGACGGCGAAGTCGTGTGGTCCTGACGCCTCGACGCCGGCGTCAAGCTCTTGAGAAGCAAGCTTCTCAGGGGTGACGGAGACAAGAAAGCCCGATCTCCGGGGAGAGCTCGAAGGAACCCGTTAAAACCATTGCGCAGGGAATGCCGGATTGCCTCCGCTGAACCTGTATGCTCGTGTGCGTTTCTTTCGTGCACTTTTGCACACGAGACCGCGGGTGCAGCGCGCACCCGGTGTTCCCTGCGCCCTCTGATCGGAGGGCAAGGAAGTTAATGGCAAAACTCGCGCGAAACGCGCGGCGAGATCGCGAAGCTGTGTCTGCCGCTGCAAGTTGAATTTTCTCCCGTCGCCCTCGCGAAAGCGGGGGCCCATAACCACAGGCCTCCGTTGTTGCGCGAAAGCCGTCGAACAGCGTCTCTCAACACACCCGACACGGCGTATGGATCCCGGCTTTCGCCGGGACGACATCGTCTTTTTTCCGCCCTACAGGCTCAGCTCCGCTTCGCCGGCCATCTCCGCGATCTCCGGCTGCAATCCGCCGAAGCGCCGCTCGCGGCCGTGGAACGAGGTCAGTGCTTCCCGAAGATCCTCCGCCCCGAAATCCGGCCACATCGTTTCCGTGAAATGCAGCTCGGCATAGGCGCTCTCCCACAGCAGGAAGTCGGACAGCCGCTTCTCGCCGCTGGTGCGGATGACGAGGTCGACGTCGCGAAGCCCCGCTTCGCCGGTGACGAAGTCCGGAAAATTTTTCACGCGTAAGATCGCCCATGCTTGCGGCCTTGGCCGCGGCGTTCAGGATCGCGTCGCGGGCGGAGTAGTCGACGGCGATGCGCAGATTCAGGACATCGCCATTGGCGGTCGCGGCTTCGGCGCGGCCGATCGCATCGGCGATGCCGGCGGGCAGGCGATCGCGGCGGCCGATCACGGTGAGGCGAACGCCGTTGCGGACGAGGCTCTCGACCTCGCTCGCGAGATAGAACCGCAACAGCGACATCAGCGCGGAAACTTCCGCCTTCGGCCGGCGCCAGTTGTCGCTGGAGAACGCGTAGAGCGTCAGCGTGCCGACGCCCTGCTCGGGCGCCGCTTCCACCACGCGCCGGATCGCTTCGACGCCGGCTTCATGCCCGCGCAGGCGCGACAGCCGCCGCCTTGTCGCCCATCGGCCGTTGCCGTCCATGATGATGCCGACATGGAGTTTGGATTGAAGTTTGGAAGAGAGACCACTTTGCATCACAAAGTTTCCTTGCAAAAAAAGGCGATCAGATCGGCAGGATGCGGAACCTGGCGGCGGGGGCGTCTTCCTTGCCGGCAGCCCCTTTGGCGGCGTCGCGCACCAGCCCTTCCAGCACGGCCAGATAGTCGAGGAAGCGGCGGCGCCCGGTCCTGGTCAGGCGGCAGGAGGTGTGCGGACGGTTGCCCTCATAGCCTTTGGTCACCTCGACCAGGCCGGCCTCCTGCAACACCCCGAGATGGCGGCTGAGATTGCCGTCGGTGAGGCCGCAGAGCTGCTTGAGATCGGCGAAGGCGAGTCCCTTGGGATGCGCCATCAGCGAGGTCAAAAGTCCGAGCCGCGCCTTCTCGTGGATGACGCGGTCGAGACCGTCATAGGAGAACGGCGCGTGGTGCGTTTCAGTCTTCGACATCACCTTCTCCGGAAGCAAAATGCAGGATCGCAGCCATCAAAAACTGGCCGATCACGAACGGCAGGCCCATGGTCCAGGGCGACAGCGCGTGGCTCTGGCTTGCGAGCAACAGCGTCGCGAAGCCCGCGACGAAATACCAGGCGCCCGCGAATGCGACCGTGCGCGGCAGCGAGCGGACGGAAGCGAACACCCCGAGGCTCACCAGCACCTGCCACAGGCCGGGGAGCATCCACAGCGTCTCCGGCGCGAACTTCCACAGCATTACCGCCAGCAGGACGCCGGCGACGCCGGCGGGCAGAAACTGCTCGACCGCCTGGTGGATCATGGCGTCCGCAAGACCGGAATGATGCCGGCGGGAGCGCGCCTGCATCTCGGTCCAGATCATGCCGCCGGATACCGCTGCTGCCGCCGCCCAGCCGGCGAAAAAGACAAGCGGATGCCCGGTCGGATCGTCGAGCCAGAGGAATTGAACGATCGCGGTGGCGAGCGCCAGGGCGCCGGTGGCGGCGACGGCCGCCGGGCCATAGCCGCGGAACGCGGTGCCCGCGGCGATCTGGCTGCGAATGGCGAAGATGTCGGCCAACGCCTTGTCGAGATCGCGCATCCTTTGCCCCGAACTTTGCAATACAAAGTATACGTGACCGCAAAGTGAATGCAAGTCCCGCCTTGGCAAGGCGCCGATACATCGGCTTCCGCCCGGTCCAGGCTCCTCGCCAGACAGGACCAGAACTTCACGTTCCCGAGAGGTGTGAAGCCCTTCACATCGGAATTTCGCAATCGGTCTATTTGGAAGGTACAAGCCGGCTTAATCGGAGGCAACCGTGCCGTCATTTGGTGACCAGAACCCTGGCAAGCGCAGCATCGACTGGCTGGGAATTTTGCGAACCCTGCTCGTCCAGGTGCTGGTTCTGCTCGCGCTGTCGGGCGCTTTCATCCGCTATCTGAACTGGTCGTCCGATAGAGCCTGGGCGGAATTTTCCGGCGCAAGCAATCCATCGGCGCAAGGCGCAAAACCGCAGCCGCGATCCGCAACCCCGATCGAGGCGCTCAAGGCCAAAGCGACTTGCACGCGCAGGGTTTGAGAGAAGCGGCTGTGCGCGGCCGTGACTTCCGTCATTCCGGGATGGTGCGTCAGCACCAGACCCAGATTGCGTTGCACATCGGCAATCTCGAGATTCCGGGTTCGATGCGGAGCCGTATCGGGCCGGCCCGGCCATCGCCCCGGAATGACAGGTGCGATCTCGCAACGTTACTCCGAAACCGTCTGCACCACGCTGCCGACCGGACGCGTGCTGGCGACCGGCAGTTTCCTGTCCTTGACCAGGCCCTCGTCATATTCGGCCAAGGTCTCCAGCGGCGCCTTGGCTTTCATCTGCACGACCTTGTAGCCGCCGGCTTTCAGCCGGCGCAGCAGCGTCGGCAAGGCTTCTCCGGTGTGCTTCTGGAAGTCGTGCATCAGGATGATGCCCTTGCCCTGCTTGTCCAGCTTGGTCATGACGGTATTGACGATCTGCTCGGGGTTCTTCGCCCTGAAGTCGAAGGAATCGAGGTCGCAGGAAAACATCGCGATGTTGCGCGAGCCGAGATAGGCCATCGCCGCCGGGCCGTGCTGCAGTTCCGGAAAGCGGAAGAACGGCGACGGCGCCGCGCCCAGCGCCAGCTTGACGGCGCTGTAGCCTTTTTCGATCTCGTCCCTGGCGAGCTGCTCCGTCATCTTCTTGCTGTTCAGATTGGCGTGCGACCAGGTGTGGGCGCCGACGGTATGTCCGGCCGCGGCCACCTGCCTGAGGATTTCCGGATGGTAGGTGGCGTGCTTGCCGATCGGAAAAAACACTCCCTTGGTGCATTCGTCCGCGAGCGCCTTGAGTACCGCCGGCGTATTGCCCGGCCACGGGCCGTCGTCGAAGGTCAGCACGACCTCCTTGTCGGCCAGGAAGTCGAGCTGCTTGAAATGCTGGAAACCGAAACCCGGTCCGCCCGTGGTGTCGACGACCACGACGCGGCTGACGCCGAGCGCGTCAGGATTGGCGCATGCGGCCTTCGGCGGCGTCGGGGCGGGAGGCGTGACCTGCGCGAGCCTCGCCGGTATCGCCGCGGTGACCTCGACATCGTCGCGCGCGGGAAGCGGTTTTGCGACGGGAGCGGCGGCTGCGAGCCGCTCGGCCAGCGGGGCGCTGACGGTGTGCGGGGCGGCCAATTCGACCCGCGGCGAAGATGTCCAGAACCAGATGGCGGCGATAACAGCGGCCGTCACCACACTCGCCAGCATCAGACCGAACGCATTACGCATGGTTACACTTTCCAAAGAAACTACCCGGCATTTTCGTCAGGTCATTAATGAGAAATAGTTGTTAACGCCGTGCCAACGCGCAGCTGTTCCCTGAGACAAATCTCGGCGCCGGACGCTCGGAACTTGCCAGAGTGATGGACGTCACAGTCCGGCCGATACGATTGAGGCGACCAGACCCGGAATCTCGAGGTTCCGGGTTCATCGCCCCCGCGATGTCCGGGAATGACGGAGTCACGCAAAATGCGTTGCGGCGCTGGTTTGAGCGCATTAGAACGCGCTGAGATCGCGACCGGTAGGGCGTAACATCATGGCCAGAATTCTTTTCATCATTCCGTTCGTTCTGATGGCGTCCGCGGCGTCGGCGCAGCAGCAAGGGAATGACGCCTGTGCGCGGGATGTCTCGCGTTTTTGCCGCGCGCACATGAATGACGGCGACCAGATCGTGCTGGCGTGCCTGCAGCAAAACCGTGCCCGGCTCAGCAAGGCCTGCGCCAAGGTTCTCGCCGATCACGGGCAGTAGTTCCACATCGTCATTCCGGGGCAGCCCGCTGGGCTGAACCCGGAATCTCGAGCTATTTGCTTCCGATTCCGGGTTCGCCATCCAAGTCGGCTGTTGCCGACTTGGACAATTCATATTGCCGAACTCGGGTAAACCCGAGTTCGGTCGCGCCCCGGAATGACGATCGAGAGAGCTACGTGCTGCCGCCCGCGGCGGTCGCGACCGGCAGCACCTCGTTGGCGGCGCGGTCGGGCGTTTCTTCCTTCCAGCGCACCGATCCGAACGGCCGCTCCAGCATGCGGCGGACCCGCACCGGATCGGGCCCGAGATGAAAATCCATCGCGCGCTGGTGCAGCGCGCGCTCGGATTGGGTCGAGCGGCTGCGCTGGCGCAGATAGTCGAACCAGGTCGGGCAATGATAGCGCTCGGTCCACAGTTCGGGATCGGCGATGTCGCGCGCGATCGACCAGCCATAGGCGCCGTTGCGCTGGCGGCTGAGTTGCACCTCCTGCATCACGTTGTGGAAGGCGCGGGCGTTGTCCTGGGCGACGCGGTACTCGATCTCGACCACCAGCGGCCCGCTGCGCCCCGTCAGCGCCAGCCGCACCTCGGGGTCGGCCAGCACCTCCGCGTCCTCGTTGCGGGCGCCGACCCGCGGCATGCGCAGCCAGAGGCCGAGCAATGGCGAGGCGAACATCAGGCCCGCGGAAACCAGCATGGCGGTCTCGACGCCCGCCAGGTCGGTCAGATGTCCCCAGCCCCAGCTTCCGATCGCGATGCCGCCGGCAATGGAGGCCTGGAACGCCGCCAGCGAACGGCCGGCGACCCAGCGCGGCGCCGAAAGCTGCACGCCGATGTTGAACAGCGCCACCGCCGCCATCCACACCGCCCCGGCCACCACCAGCGCCGCCGCGGTCAGCACCGGCTGCCGGCTCAGCGCGACCGCCGTCATGGCGCCCGCCATCGAGAGCGTGCAGGCGCGGATCGCGGCCTCGCCGCTCATCCGCTTGCGCAATTCGCCGATGTTGAGCGCGCCGATCACCGCGCCCATGCCGAACGCACCGAGCATGATGCCGTAGGTTTGCGCGCCGCCGTGGAGGAGATCGCGGGTGATCAGCGGCATCAGCGCCATCACCGAGCCGCCGATCACCCCCGTCACCAGCGTTCGCGTCAGCACGATCCGGATCGACGGCGAATTGGCGATATAGCGCACGCCCGATATGATCGCACGGTTGAGACGCTCGCGCGGAAGCCGCGACGGCTCGCTGGTGCGGCGCCAGAGAAACAGCACGATCAGAAGCGGGATGTAGAGCACCGCGTTGGCGGCGAAAGCCGCGACCGCGCCGGCGGTGGCGACGATAATGCCGCCGATGGCCGGACCGAAACTTCGCGCGATGTTGTAGCTGATGCCGTTCAGCGCGACCGCGGACGGCAAGGTGTCCGCCGGCACCTGCTCGCTGACCGAGGATTGCCAGGCCGGACCGAACAGCGCATTGCCGCTGCCGACGATGAAGCAGAATGCCAGCAGGGTCTGCGGGGTGATGAGGTTAAGCCACGCCAGCGCCGCCAGGGCCGTCGAGCCGGCAAGCGCGATTGCCAGCGACACCAGCGCAACGATGCGCCGGTCATACATGTCGGCGATGGCGCCGGCCGGCATCGAGATCAGCATGATCGGCAGCATCAGGGCGGTCTGGACCAGCGCGACCTTGTCGGCGGACGATGTCATCTGCGTCATCGCCCAGGCGGCGCCGACCCCCTGGATCAGAAGGCCCAGATTGGACAGCAGACTAGCCAGCCAGATCCGCCGGAACACCGCATGCCGCAAGGGAGCGGCGACGCCGTCGGCGGCAAACATCGAATGTTTCGCCTGTTCAGTCATATCCGGTTCCGTTGGTGCCCTTGATTCCCTGCCCGATTTGCAAGTGATGCCTGCGAAAGTCCTTCCCTGTCCAGTGCTTAAGACCGCTATCAGCAGTCATACAGGGCGGCTAAGATGCTGAAAAATAGACGGGGAGGTCACAAATGAGCATATCGCGACGGACGATTCTAAAGGGCGCGGGCGCGCTGCCTCTGGCAGCCGGGAACTTTGGTCTGGCTGCGTTCGCGCAAGCGCCTTCCCCCACTCCGGGCGCTAGCGAAATTCCGCCTGTCCTGTTCGTGCATGGCAATGGCGACCACGCGGCGCTGTGGATCACCACGCTGTGGCGGATGGAATCGAACGGGGTTCCGCGCGACCGTCTGTTGGCGATCAATTTCACCGATCCCCTGGCGCGCGCCGATGATACCAGGCCTGAGCCCAACAAATCCTCGACCGAGGACCAGCGCCGCGAACTCGGCGCAGCCATCCAGGAATTGAAACGCCGCACCGGTGCGCCGCGCGTGGCGCTGGTCGGCAATTCACGCGGCGGCTATTCGATCCGCGGCTATATCAAGAATGGCGGCGGCGGGGACGTCAGCCATGCCGTGCTGTGCGGCGTTCCCAACCACGGCGTTTTTGCCTGGGACAGCGGGCTCAACAACGAGTTCAACGGCCACGGTCCGTTCCTGCGCTCGCTGAACGAGGGCGACAGCGAAGTGACGCCGGGCACCGCGTTCCTGACCCTGCGCAGCGACGGCATGGACAAATATGCGCAGGAAGACGGCCGCTTCGTCGGCAAGCCGGGCACGCCGACCGGCGTCACCGCAGAGGGCCCTGCGCTCAAGGGCGCTACCAATCTCGTGCTCGGCCCGGTCGACCATCGCGAGACCGCGTTTTCGCCGCGCGCATTCCCTGAGATCTATAAATTCATTGCAGGCCGCGAGCCGGACCGGATCGCGGTTACGCCGGAAGCGGAAGTCAGGCTGAGCGGCCTGGTGACGGGTACCCCTGGCGGCGTTCAAACCAATCGCCCGGTGGCGGGCGCATCGGTGGAAATATTTCGCGTTTCCGCCGACACCGGCGAGCGCATCGGCAGCGCCATTCATGCTTCGCAGAGCGGCGCCGATGGACGCTGGGGTCCGGCGAAGGTCGATCCCTCCTGGCATCTCGAGATGGTGCTTGCCTCGGCCGGTTCGACCACCACGCATTTCTATCGTTCGCCGTTTCCGCGCTCCTCGGACATCGTACATCTTCGCGCCGCCCGCCCGCTGGGACCGGCGGATGCCGGCGCGGGCAGCGTCGTCCTGATGTCGCGGCCGCGGGGATATTTCGGTTTTCCCCGCGACGTGGTGGTGTTCGACGGCAAGGTGCCTTCGGATGTAAAGCCGGGCGTGCCCGGCGATTCGATCAGCACGTTGCGGCTTTCCGCCGCGGAAGCCGGGCGTCCCGTTGCCGCTATCTTCAATGAGGAGCGGATTGTCGCGCGGGCGTGGCCGGTGGCGGAAAACCGCATTGCGATCGCCGAACTGACTTACTAGCTAATCCTGTCGTCCTCCTTTTCGCGAGGCTGTCCGTGAGCATAGCCGAAGCCTGGGACATCGCCGGTCGCGCGCCGGCCGCTGGTGCCGCCCTGTCCGCCGCGCGCGCCCGACAACATGACCGCCATCGGGCGGATGTTGGCGATGCGCGAGAGCGCGATCGCAAGCTGGGGCCAGCGCGCCTACGAAGAAGACATCATCAGGGGCCGCTTCTTCGGACGCTCCAGCTTTATTCTCAACGCGCCGGACGCGATCCGGCATGTGCTGGTCGACAATTATGAGAACTACGTGCGAACGCCGGCCGCGATCCGTGTGCTGCGTCCGGTGCTCGGCGAAGGCCTGCTGATCGCGGAAGGCCGCGCCTGGAAGCATCAGCGCAGAACGCTGGCGCCGGCGTTCACGCCGCGCGCGGTGGAGTCGCTCGTGCCGCACATGATCGCGGTGACGGATGAAACGATCGCAAAGCTTCAGGCTGATAGCGGCGAGCCGGTCGATCTGCGGGCAACGATGCAGCGGATGACGCTCGAGATTGCCGGGCGCACCATGTTCTCGTTCGGGATGGGCCGCCACGGTCCGACGCTGCGCGACTTCGTCATGGAGTATGGCGAGCGGCTGGCGCGGCCGCATTTTCTCGATCTGCTGTTGCCGCTCGGCTGGCCGACCCCGCAGGATTTTTCCCGCGCCCGCTTCCGCAAGCGGTGGACACAGTTCGTCGGCCAGCTGATGGCGGAGCGCCGCGCCGCCGGCAAGAACGAAGGCGCGCCGCCGCGCGATCTGTTCGATCTGATGGGTGCCGCGCGCGATCCCGAGACCGGCGAAGCCTTCACCGACGAACAGCTCGGCGACCAGGTCGCGACGATGATCCTCGCCGGTCACGAAACCACGGCCACCGCGCTGTTCTGGTCGCTGTATCTGCTCGCGCTCGATCCCGCCACCCAGGACGAACTGGCGGCCGAGGTCGCGGGCGCGCCCGTCAACGGCGCGTCCGATATCGATCGGCTGAAATTCACCCGCGCCGTGATCGACGAGACGATGCGGCTCTATCCGCCGGCCTTCCTGATCGCGCGCGCCGCCGCCGGGCCGGATATGATCGCCGGCATGCCGGTCAGGAAGCATGACGTGGTCCTGATCGCGCCGTGGCTCCTGCACCGCCATGAAAAGCTCTGGCGCGATCCGAACGCGTTCATCCCGGAGCGATTCATGCCGCCTGCGCCGCCGCCCGACCGCTTTGCCTATCTGCCGTTCGGCGTCGGCGCGCGGATCTGCATCGGCGCGCATTTCGCGCTGGTGGAAGCAACCCTGGCGCTGGCCAAGATCATCGGCGCGTTTCGGATCGAGCTTCTCGACCAGGCGCCGGTGATGCCGATCGGCGTGGTGACCACGCAGGCGGATCGCTCGCCGATGTTCCGCATCACGCGTCGGTGACAAAGGCATTGCTTGGAGGGGTGCGCAATCTGCTCTAGACTTGCGGCATGAGCGACACTCAGGCCCAGTTTTCAGTATTGAAGCAGACCGCCGATCCGGCGGTGGCCGACGCCATTCGAGAGCTGATCGAGAACGGCGAGGACCACGAGCTCAACCGCATCAATGTGCTGGACTTTTCGACGCGGAACGGGCTCGACGAAGAGCGGGTGATTTCCGGCTTCCTGCATGCCTCGCGGCTCGGGCTGTTCGATCTCACCTGGAACGTGCTGTGCCCCGGCTGCGGCGGCGTGCTCGGTGCCCACTCCACGCTGAAATCGCTGCGTCCGGATGACTATCATTGCGGTCTGTGCGCCTGCGGTTACGAAGCCTCCGTCGACGAGCAGGTCGAGGTCGCCTTCACGGTCAGTCCCCGCGTCAGGCGCATCGCCGCGCATGATCCGAACACGCTGCCGGTCTGGGAATATTACAAGCAGGTGTTCTGGAGCTCGGGCGTCGATTTCGACCAGGAAGCTCTTGCGACGCTGACCGACGCAGGTGACGCTGGATACGCTTGAATTGCCGGCGGGCGAGAAGGCGGTGCTGTCGCTGCAATTGCCGAAAGAATTCGTCATCGTGTTCGAGCCGGTCACCCACTCCGCGCAATTCATCGACGTTCAGGGCGAGCCGACCAGGGAACGTCAGCAGCTGTCGCTGATTTACAACAAGACGCCGACGCCGACCGGTGGAACCAGGACGATGCGTCCGGGACCGCTACGGCTGGCGCTCGACAATCAGGCCGACGTGCGGGTGCTGCCGTCGGTCTTTGTCGCGGGCGATGCGATGCATCACCTGATCGGCAAGCGCAAGCCGTTCCTCACCGCCAAGCGGATGCTCTCGAACCAGACCTTCCGCGACGTCTTCAAGGCCGACAATCTCAACATCGATCAGCGGCTCAAGATCACCTCGCTGACGTTCCTGTTCACCGACCTCAAGGGCTCGACCGCGCTGTACGAGCGGGTCGGCGATCTCGCCGCGTTCGACCTGGTGCGCGCGCATTTCCACGCGCTGCTGGAGATCATCTCTTCGGAGAAAGGCGCGGTGGTGAAGACGATCGGCGACGCCGTGATGGCGACCTTCATCCGGCCCGAACATGCGATCGTCGCAGGCCTGCGGATGCGTGCCGCCATGGATGCGCTCAACGCCGAGCGCGGGACCGACGATCTGGTGGTCAAGATCGGCATCCATGAAGGTCCCTGCCTCGCCGTCATGCTCAACGAGCGTCAGGACTATTTCGGCCAGACCGTCAATATTGCAGCCAGGGTTCAGGGCCTGTCGACCTCGCAGGCGATCCACATCACCGGGCCGGTGATCGAAGCGCCGGCCGTGGCCGCCATCCTGGAAAAGGAAGCGATTACGCCGATCCAGAAGCAGGCCGCGCTGCGCGGCATTGCCGACAAGATGGTGGTCTACGAGATCCCCTGAGGGATTCAGACATTCCGGGATGGTGCGCCAGCACCAGCCCGGAATGGCGGCAAGATTGCCGAATGGTAATGCTGCGGCCGAAATCGCATGGATTGCGCGGGTTGATTTTCCAGCCCATATATCGGCTCAAAGCCGCCGACGCGGCGGCCGACGGACTTCGCACGGTTTCGGTAGGAAGTGATGCTGAACGGACTTCGCCAATTCATTGCCGACGTTGTTTCTCCCACCGCGCACGAGCAGCGATCGTTTGACGATACCGGCTATCGTCTGGCGGCGACCGCGCTCCTGATCCACGTCATTTCGCTCGACGGCGAACCGTCCGGCCGCGGAAAGGCGCAAACTTCACAGCCTGATCGAAAGCCGCTTCGGACTTGATCCCGGCACCGCGGATCGATTGATCGCGTCGGCGATCCTGGTCGAGGGCGAGGCGGTCGATCTCTATCATTTCACCAGCGTCATCATGCGCTAGGTCGACGAGGCCGGCAGGCTCCGCATCGTCGAAATGATGTGGGAGCTCGTCTATGCCGACGGTCAGGTCAGCGAGTTCGAGGATAACGTGGTCTGGCGCGCGGCCGATCTCTTGGGAGTGTCTTCGCGCGACCGGATCGATCTCAAGCATCGCGTCGCCGCCAGGCAGCCCGCGGCGACCGCCGGCGGCTAAGGACAACCGCGGCCAGGGCAATGCGCCGCCCGCGGCCCGGGCGTTCTGCGCGGTGCCGGACATGACGAAATCTTGATGTCCACGGCAATTGCTCGCCAGCCGACGCGATTGGCCCCGAAATGCCGCGATTCAACGCTGCAGCACTGTGCGTTTGAGCACGCCGTTATGCTTGCAGATGGCTTGCATCCCGCCTAAGGCGTATGCTCTCTCGTCGAGGGAGTTAGCTCGACTATCCTGAAATTGATTTAAGAGCATTGAATCGTGACCGAGCGTGTGACGCTGATTACCGGTGCCTCGGCGGGAATTGGCACCGAACTGGCGCGCGTTTTTGCGTCGAAAGGCCATCGCCTGGCGCTGGTGGCGCGACGTGCGGACCGCCTGGCGGCGTTGGCGGATGAAATCGCCGCGGCGGGCGGTGGTGCGCCGATTGTGATCGCCTGCGATCTCGAACAGCCCGATGCCGGCGACAGGATTGCCGCCGCTTTGGCCGACGCGGGAGTGGAGGTCGAGTACGTCGTCAACAATGCAGGCTTCGGCTTGTTCGGCCACGCCATCGAACTGGATCGCGAACAACAGCTCGGCATGATCGACGTCAACATCCGTGCGATGACCGATTTGTCGCTGCGGTTTTCCGATCACCTGATCCGGCACCGCGGCGGCATCCTCAATGTCGCTTCGATCGCCAGCTTTCTGCCGGGGCCGGGAATGGCGGTGTATTATGCCTCCAAGGCCTATGTGCTGTCGTTCTCGGAAGCGATGCGGCGCGAGCTCGCGCCGCACGGCGTGCGCGTGACCGCGCTATGTCCGGGTCCGGTGCCGTCGGAATTTCAGGCGCGGGCGGGGTTTGAGCCCGGATTCGATTCCGTGATCCTGAATGTCTCCCCGGCCGATGTCGCGAAGGCAGGCTATCGCGGGCTGATGGCCAACAAGCGGGCGGTGCTGCCCGGCCTCGGCATCAAGATTCGTGCCGTTTCTGCTCCGGCTTTTTCCGCGCGGATTTGTCCTGGCGGCGGTGGGCAGCTTTCAGCTGCGCAAGCGCCGGTAAGGCATCCATCGCTTCTTTGGCCCGCAATTTGCTTCTGATCTTGCCGATGAATTCAGATGACGGCCATATGAAGTTAAGCATGCATTAAGAATGATTCTGGCTTGATAGGCCGGAGAGCGAAGATCAATCGATGTCGTTTCACTCGATCAAAATCGACGCCGAAAACGTGCTGCATCTTCCCGGCGGAGTGCGAACGACTCCAGTCGCGCCCTCAACCGCCAAGCCGTTGCTGCCGGTTCTGATCGTCCTGCACCAGGAAACCTCGACGCCGGGCCGCGTCGGCCATGCGCTGCGGGCGCTCGGGCATCCCCTGGATATCCGGCGTCCGCGGTTTGGCGATCCGCTTCCGGAAACGCTGGACGACCATGCCGGCGCGGTCATTTTCGGCGGCCCGATGAGCGCCAACGATCCGGACGAGTACGTTCGCCGGGAGATCGACTGGATTGCCGTTCCGCTCCGGGAGCAGCGGCCGTTTCTGGGGATTTGCCTGGGCGCCCAGATGCTCGCCATGCAGCTCGGCGCCCGCGTCGCGCCGCACCCCGAGGGCCGAGCGGAAATCGGATATTACCCGATCCGTCCCACGCCAGCGGGTCTGGCGCTCTGCCCGCAACTGGCCGGATCATGTCTACCACTGGCACCGCGAGGGATTCGAACTTCCTTGCGGAGCCGAATTGCTGGCCGAGGGAGGCGACTTCCCGATCCAGGCGTTCCAATCGGACCATGCTTTCGGTTTCCAGTTTCATCCCGACGTGACCTACGCGATGATGCATCGCTGGACCACGCGCGGCCATGCGCGCCTCGAATTGCCGGGCGCGCGGCCGCGCCACCATCACTTCGCCGACCGCGCGGTGCATGACGTGACCGAGCGCGCCTGGCTGAAGCAATTCATCGATGGCTGGCTGGCCAGGTGCCGCTCCCGGTGATGTCGGAAGCCGCGGAATAGCGCGCGCGATCCGGCTGCGGCGTTGCCGAAAGCGCTTTGCAATTTCTGCAAATGTGATAGTGTCGACCCGACAAGCCTGCGGCTGAAAGCTGACAGGCAAAGCGGGAGGCGACATGACCGGCGGCGAGTTCGCGCAGCTATTGAACGATTTCACGCTGTCGGCCGAATCCGGCGACGGCGCGCGCTTCGCCCGCCATTTCACCGAAGACGCGATTTATTACGACTACATCTACGGCCCGCATCAAGGGCCGTGCCGACATCGCGCATATGATGCAGAACCTGTTTCACCGGGATGCTGCCGACTATCGCTGGGAGATGTTCGATCCCGTGTTCGACGGCGCGGTGGGATACGCGTGGTCGCTGTCGAGCTTCACCTCGAAAATCCCGCAATTCGCCGGAAAGCCGGTCGTGATCGACGGCATGAGCCGCTTCATCCTGCGCGGCGGGCTGATCGCCGAATACCGCGAATCCGTCAACGGCGGCGTGGCGATGGCGCAGCTCGGCGTCGAGCCCGAGCGCATGACCAAGGTGTTCAAGCGCTGGACCGGGTGGCTGAAGGAGCGGCCGGAAACGGTGGACTATCTGGCGCGGCATAAGGGTTCGCGCGCGAAGAGGCGCGTCTGACAACATCCATCAACAACAACGCATTGTCGATAAAGACAGCGAGCACAGGGAGATCGCGGTGACCTATCAGCATATTCTCTACGAGGTGAGCGAGAAGATCGCGACCATCACGTTGAACCGTCCGGACCGCATGAATGCATGGACGCCGATCATGGAGCGCGATGTGCGCCACGCCATGGAGGCGGCCGCCGCCGACGACAATGTCCGCGTCATCGTGCTCACCGGCGCCGGGCGCGCGTTCTGCGCCGGCGCCGACATGGATGCGCTGAAGGGGCTCGATCCCGACGACATCAGGCGCGCCCAGAACCTGCCGTCGTTCGACATGAACCGCAGGCCGGACTGGCAGGCGCGCTACGCCTATTATCCGTCGATACCCAAGCCGGTCATCGGCATGCTGAACGGCGCCACCGCCGGCATCGGGCTCGTGCATGCGCTGTATTGCGACCTGCGCTTCGCCGCCGACAACACCGTCTTCACCACCGCGTTCTCGCGCCGCGGGCTGATCGCCGAGCATGGCATCAGCTGGATGCTGCCGCGCATCGTCGGTCACGCCAATGCGCTGGATCTGCTGATGTCCGCGCGCCGGGTCTCGAGCGAGGAGGCGCTGCGCATCGGTCTGGTCAATCGGCTCTACCCGCCCGACGAGCTGCGCGAGCAGACCTATGCCTACGCGCGCGATCTCGCCGACTTCGTCTCGCCGAGCGCGATCGCGGTGATCAAGCGGCAGCTCTACGACGTGCCGTTCCAGACGCTGGCCGAAGCGACCATCGACGCCAACCGGGAGATGGTGGTGGCGCTGCGCGGCAGCGATTTCCGCGAAGGCGTCGCCAGTTTCATGGAGAAGCGGCCGCCGCGGTTTACGGGGAAGTGAGGGGAGTTGAGGGCTGGGGCGACAGCCCGGCTTCGCCCGAGGGCTACGCCGGGCAGCCTTCGCTGCTTCGCTACGTGGATTGGCGTGGCCTGCCAGCCGTAGCTCGCGAAGCGAGCGAAGGCTGGTGGAGCCAGGCGGGATCGAACCGCCGACCTCGTCATTGCGAACGACGCGCTCTCCCAGCTGAGCTATGGCCCCATCGCGGCCGCCACGAGAGGCGGCCAGCAATCGGCGCCATTTACAATCCGCGCCAAGGGCAAGTCAAGAACGGCGAAATCGCCGTTTTCCGCCTTATTTGCCCGGAACTTCCCTTGTTTGCGGGGGGTGGAACCGATATTTAGCAGGAAGTCGAATCCGCGACCGAACCCCCGAGTTAGCCAGCCATGCGTGCCGTCCTCGACATCGTTCTCATCGTTCTCGATCTCTACGTCTGGCTGCTGATTGCCTCCGCAATCCTGTCCTGGCTGATCGCCTTCAATGTCGTGAACACGCGCAACCAGTTCGTGGCCGCGGTGGCCGAATTCCTGTACCGGATCACCGAGCCGCTGCTGGCGCCGATCCGCTCGTTCATGCCGAATCTCGGCGGGCTCGATATCTCGCCGATCATCCTGATTCTGATCATCATGTTCATCCAGCGGGTGATCACCTATTACATCTATCCCAGCGTATTCTGATCGCGGGCGCTGATGGATCCCTTGGCGTTACTCCACCCAAGGCGTCAGCGTCGCGTTGCGGGTGACGCCGCGCGGCGGCCGCGACGACATCGACGGGCTTGAGACGCTCGCCAACGGCCGCACCGTGGTCAAGGTGCGGGTTCGCGCCATCGCCGACGGCGGCGAGGCCAATCGCGCGGTCACCGAGCTGATGGCGAAGGCGCTCGGGGTGCCCAAGGCCAGGGTGCGGATTCTGTCCGGTGCCACCTCGCGCCTCAAGCAGATTGCCGTCGACGGCGATCCCCAAAAACTCGGCGAGGCCCTGCGCAAGCTGACCGCGGCGAAGAATGAAGACAAAGGACAAAAATGACGGCGCGGATCATCGATGGAAAGGTCATTGCCGCGAACTTCGCGCCCGCGTCGCCGGAGAGGTGGCGCGGGTGCGGCGCGACCACCACCTGACGCCCGGGCTCGCGGTGGTGCTGGTCGGCAGCGACCCCGCCAGCCAGGTCTATGTCCGCAGCAAGCACAAGCAGACCCAGGCAGCCGGCATGGCGTCGTTCGAGCACGTGCTGCCGGAAGACGTCGCGCAGGACGATTTGCTGGCGCTGATCGCAAAGCTCAACCGCGATCCGGCCGTGCACGGCATCCTGGTGCAACTGCCGCTGCCGAAATCGCTGCACACCGAAACCATCATCAACGCCATCGATCCCGCCAAGGACGTCGATGGGCTGCATCCGAACAACGCCGGACGGCTCGCCGGCGGCTTTGCCGCGCTGTCGCCCTGCACGCCGCTCGGCTGCATCATCCTGACCAAGAGCGTGCATGCCTCGCTGGAAGGCTTGAACGCCATCGTGATCGGCCGCTCCAACCTGGTCGGGCGCCCGCTGCTGCAATTGCTGCTCAATGAAAACGCCACGGTGACGATCGCGCATTCGCGCTCGCGCGATCTGCCGCAACTCTGCGCCCGCGCCGATCTGGTCTATGCCGCGGTCGGCAAGCCGGAAATGGTGCGCGGCGACTGGATCAAGCCGGGCGCGACCGTGATCGATGTCGGCATCAACCGGCTGCCGGCGGCCGACGGCAAGACCCGCCTGGTCGGCGACGTCGCCTTCGCCGAGGCGTTGAACGTCGCGGGCGCCATCACGCCGGTGCCGGGCGGCGTCGGCCAGATGACGGTGGCGTGCCTCCTGGTCAACACGCTGCGCGCGGCTTGCGCGATTCACGGGCTGCCGAAGCCGGGGGTGTGGGAGAGCCTGTCATTCCGGGGCGCGAGCAAAGCGAGCGAACCCGGAACCTCGAGATTCCCCGATGTGCAATTGCACATCTGAGGTCTGGTCCTTAGGGATGAGGAGCTTAGCGCGGGCTGCCTCAATCCCTACTTCGCCTTCGCCCGCGCGATGCCTTCGGCGATCAGCTTGTGCGCGTCCTCCGCGCCGCCCCATCGCAAGACCTTCACCCATTTCCCGGGCTCGAGATCCTTGTAGTGCTCGAAGAAGTGCTGGATCTGGTGCAGCGTGATGTCGGGCAGGTCGCTGTAGGTTCGCACCTTGTCGTAGCGCTGGGTCAGCTTCGACGACGGCACGGCGATGATCTTCTCGTCGCCGCCGGCCTCGTCCTCCATCAGGAGAACGCCGACCGGCCGCACGCTCATCACGGCGCCCGGGACGATCGCGCGGGTATTCGCAACCAGCACGTCGCAGGGGTCGCCGTCATTCGAGAGCGTATGCGGGATGAAGCCGTAATTGCCGGGATAGCGCATGGCGGTATAGAGAAACCGGTCGACCACCAGCGTGCCGGCGTCCTTGTCCATCTCGTATTTGATCGGCTCGCCGCCGACCGGCACTTCGACGATGACGTTGACCTCACGCGGCGGATCGATCCCGATCGAAATGGCGTCAATGCGCATGGATGGCTCCGCGAGGCTTTGCAGTCAGGTCCAGGATTAATGGCAGGCGGCGCGGGCCAGGCAAGGCTCTTGCGCGCTTCGAGAGCCGGCCTCAGTTGGTCCAGGCGAAAGCGACCTTGTCGAGCGACTTGGGCCCGAATTTCTCCGAGGAGCGGGCGACCATGCGGCCGCCGAGGGCGCGGTAAAATTCCGTCGCCGGTTCGTTGTCGGAGAGCGCCCAGATCACCATGCTTTTCAGGCCGCTCTGCAACAGGTCGCGCCGTGCGGCCGTGAACAGCCGGCGGCCAAAGCCGAGGCCCTGAAATTCGGGGCGCAGGTAAAGCTCGTAGATCTCGCCTTCGAAGTGCAGGCTGCGGGCGCGGTTGCGGCCGTAATTGGCATAGCCCGCGACCTTGTCGCCGAACACCAGCACGCTGACGCGGCTGCCCTTGCGGATCGCGCTGTCCCACCATTGCGGGCCGCGGCGGTTGATCAGCTTCTCCAGTTCCGCGCCGGGAATGATGCCCTGATAGGCCGAACGCCAGGCTTCGTCATGGGTGGACGCTACCGCCGCCGCATCCGCAGCTTTGGCCGGCCGAACCTCGATCAGGGTTGTGCTCATGGTCCCGATCAAAGCAAGTCGGAGCGTCGGCTTCAAGGTCTATCGTTAATTATGGGTTAACCTGTGGATTTTCTGCATCAGTTTTTGCCGCCCGGTTGTACCGAAAAAGGACAGGGGGCCGCCTGAGGCGGCAATTGCGCGAATGGTTCGCAGGAGCTGACCCGGGTTGACGGCTCCAACCCCGGCCCGGGCGGAGCCGCTTCACGGAAAAATGCGCTGGATTTGATTCGCGGTGCGTATTCTGCTCGCCATCCGATCCCGTCCCCGGTCGCGCCAGGCAGACTTATGCAGATGTTCAAAGCGTTCGGCCTGGTTGTGTTTTGTGTTTTATGTACGCAGAGCGCGATGGCGCAAGGGCGCCTCGGCGCGCAAGGCGCGGAAGGCGAGCCTGATCGCCGGCAGCAATGGCTGGTGCCGTCGCCCGATCCGGACACCGCCGCGCATGCCCTGCTGTTTCGCCCGCGCCGGCGACGGGCCGTTCCGGCTGGCGCTGATCGCGCACGCCTCGACGCAGAACGTGCTGCGTCGCGCGCAAATGCCGCAGCCCGAATACCGCGCGCTGGCGGCATGGCTGGTGGCGCGCGGCTTTGCGGTGCTGGTGCCGGAACGCCCGGGCCATGGCGCGACCGGCGGAAAATATCTCGAGGACCAGGGCGGCTGCGACGAGGCCGATTATTCTCGTGCCGGCCGCGCCACGGCGGATGAGATCGCAGCCGCGCTGAACTATCTGCGCGGCCAATCCTTCATCCGGCCGGACGGCGCGGTCATTATCGGCCACTCGGCCGGCGGCTGGGGCGCGCTGGCGCTGGCCAGCGAGAATCCGCCAGACGTCGCGGCGATCATTGCCTTCGCGCCCGGCCGCGGCGGCCACGCCAATGATTTCCCCAATCAGGTCTGCGCGCCGCACACGCTGATCTCGGCGGCCGCCGAATTCGGCCAAAGGCGCGCGCGTGCCGGTGACCTGGCTGGTGGCGGCCAACGACAGCTTACTTTTCGCCGGCATCTGTCGCGGCAACTCGCCGACGCGTTTCGCGGCGGCGGCGACAAGGTGGACTTTCGCGTGCTGGCGGCGTCCGGCAGCGAGGGCCACTGGCTGGCGGAGACCGAGGCCGGCGTGAAGATCGCCGGAGCGGAACTGGATCGCGCGCTGAAGGCGCTGGCGCCGAAGCCGGACAAGAAGCGATGACGCCGCGCGCGACCAACCCGTGGCCGGACGACGACGTGATCCTCTACGACGGCGTCTGCGTGTTCTGCTCGCGCTGGGTCCGCTTCGTCGCGGCGCGCGACGTGGAGCGACGATTTCGCTTCACCGCGATCCAGTCCGGCTACGGCACGCGGCTGGCGCAGGCGTTCGGCATCGACCCTGAGGATCCCGACACCAACGCCGTCATCCACGGCGGCGTCGCGTATTTCAAATCCGACGCCGCGCTGACGGTGCTGTCGCATCTGCCGGGCTGGGGCTGGGTGCGCGTGTTGCGCGCGGTGCCAAAACCGCTCCGCGACGCCGTCTACAATCTCGTCGCCCGCAATCGCTATCGGATTTTCGGGAAGTATGAGGAGTGCTTTGTTCCGGATGCGGAGTTGCGGGCGAGGGTGATCGAATAGATGGTGCTATTTGTTTCGCACCACTTCCCCCGCCGCCCGCTCGCCGCTGTCCCGCGCCCCGTGCGCGGTCGAGAAAAAATTCGGCGAGGTGGCTTCACCGGCGAAGAACAGCCGGCCGTCGACCGGCGCGGCGAGCACGGCGCGCTTCCCGGCATGGCCGGGCAAAGCGTGCGAATAGGAGCCGCGCGCGAACGGGTCATGCGCCCAGCGCGATTCCGCCAGCGGTTTTAGTCGCCGGCGGAAATCCGAGCCGAGCAGGGCCACGATCTCGTCGATCGCCTGCGCCGCCAGCGCGCCGTCGCCGGCGTCTTCCAGTGCCTGCGCGAAGCGTCCGCCGAAAAAGCCTTCGATGCAGGGCTGCCCGAACGGGCGCAGATGAAAGGCGCCCATCGCGGTGCGCATGGTGGCGCCGCGCAGATTGCCGTCCTTCGGCAGCGCGTCCGGCTGATCCAGCGCCAGCGTCACCTTGTCGGCAAGCCCGAGCGGCAGGCCGCGCGCGGCGTCGACTTTTGCCGGCAGCGCGGGGTGAAAACGGATCGCTTCGTCGGCGATCAGATTGGTCGGCACGGTGACGATCACCTTGGCGGCGGAAAGCGTGCCCCTGGAGGTCTCGATCCGCACGCGCTTTCCGGAATGATCGATCAGGCGTCACCTGCGTGTTCAGCGCGAGCGGGCAGAGCGCGCCATAGGCCGCCATCAGCGCGCCATAGCCGCGCCGCACCCGCCAGTTGATCTCGGTGTCCTCATAGGCATCCATGTCGAGGATCGAGACCCGGTCGAGCTCGCGCCGTTCACATAGGTCGAGATCGCATCGATCATCGGATTCCAGCGATTGCCGGGCTCGAGACAGGCGCTCGCCGCGCCGTCGCGGCCGCTTTTCGCGGCCTGTTCCGCGCGATCGTAGAACGCATCGAGCGCTTCGATAAAATCGGCGCGCTCCTTCGGCGGAAACACCGCGTCAAAACTCTGCTCGCGCCAGGGCGGGCGGGATCTTGTCGATCTCGAAATTCAGGTGTTCGGCGATTTTGACGAAGGAATTCTGGTCCGCCGAATGCAGCCAGCCGCAGCCGACGTCGAAGGTGACATCCGGCGCCGCCATGATGGTGTGGCCGCGGCCGCCGACGCGCTCGCGCGCTTCCAGCACGAGCACGGAGAGGCCGGAATTTTCCAGCGCCCGCGCCGCGCCCAGGCCCGCGGCGCCCGCGCCGATGATGGCGACGTCGATTTCGGAGGGGAGGGACATGGATTATTTCACCATCGTCATTCCGGGATGCGCCGTCATCGGCGCAGACCCGGAATCCAGTATTCCCGATGGTGGTTATGGATTCCGGGTTCGCGCTGACGCGCGCCCCGGAATGACGATCAATATTGAAACCCTGCGGCTAAGCCAATAGCCCGGCTTACGCCACCGCTTGCTTGGCCTTTTCCGCGCGCTTGCGGTCGTTGGCGTCGAGGAACTTCTTGCGCAGCCGGATCGACTTCGGGGTCACCTCGACCAGCTCGTCGTCCTCGATATAGGCCAGCGCCTTTTCCAGCGTCATCTGGATCGGCGGCGTCAGGCGCACCGCTTCGTCCTTCGAGGTGGTGCGGATGTTGGTGAGCTGCTTGCCCTTGAGCACGTTGATCTCGAGGTCGTTGTCGCGGGTGTGCTCGCCGACGATCATGCCCTTGTAGACCTTGCAGCCCGGCTCGATCATCATCGGGCCGCGGTCTTCCAGCTTGAACATCGCGTAAGCCACCGCCTCGCCCTGATCGTTGGAGATCAGAACGCCGTTGCGGCGGCCCTGGATGTCGCCCTTGTAGGGCGCATAGCCGTGGAACAGCCGGTTCATGATCGCCGTGCCGCGGGTGTCGGTGAGCAATTCGCCCTGATAGCCGATCAGGCCGCGGGTCGGCGCGTAGAACACCAGCCGCAGCCGGTGGCCGCCGGAGGGGCGCATCTCGATCATCTCGGCCTTGCGCTCGCTCATCTTCTGCACGACCACGCCGGAATGCTCCTCGTCGACGTCGATCACGACCTCTTCGATCGGCTCCTGCCACTCGCCGGTGGCTTCGTCCTGCTTCAGCACGACGCGCGGGCGCGACACCGACAGCTCAAAACCTTCGCGGCGCATGGTCTCGATCAGGATCGCGAGCTGCAATTCGCCGCGGCCGGACACTTCCATGGAATCCTTGTCGGCGGCCTCGGTGACGCGCAGCGCCACATTGCCCTCGGCCTCGCGCAGCAGGCGGTCGCGGATCATGCGGCTGGTCACCTTGTCGCCTTCGGTGCCGGCGAGCGGCGAGTTGTTGACGATGAACGACATCGACACCGTCGGCGGATCGATCGGCTGCGCCTTCAGCGGCGTGTCGACGGATGGATCGCAGAAGGTGTCGGCGACGGTGCCCTTGGTGAGTCCGGCAATGGCGACGATGTCGCCGGCTTCGGCCTCTTCCAGCGGCGTGCGCTCGATGCCGCGGAACGCCAGGATCTTGGTGATGCGTCCCTGTTCGATCAGCTTGCCGTCGCCGCTCAGCACCTTGACGGCCTGGTTGGGCTTGATGCTGCCGGAGGTGATGCGGCCGGTGATGATGCGGCCGAGATAGGGATTGGCCTCCAGAATGGTGCCGATCATGCGGAACGGACCTTCCTCGACGGTCGGCGGCGCGACGTGGCGCAGGATCAGGTCGAACAGCGGCTGCATGCCGGCGTCCTTCGGACCGTCCGGGCTTTCCGCCATCCAGCCCTGCTTGGCCGACCCGTAGAGAATCGGGAAATCGAGCTGCTCCTCGGATGCATCGAGCGCCGCGAACAGGTCGAACACCTCGTTGATGACTTCGGTCGGCCGCGCGTCGGGGCGATCGACCTTGTTGATGACGACGATCGGCTTCAGCCCGACCTTGAGCGCCTTCGACACCACGAACTTGGTCTGCGGCAGCGGGCCTTCGGCGGCGTCCACCAGCACCAGCGCGCCGTCCACCATGTTCAGGATGCGCTCGACCTCGCCGCCGAAATCGGCGTGGCCCGGCGTATCGACGATGTTGATGCGGGTGTCCTTCCACTGCACCGAGGCCGCCTTGGCCAGAATGGTGATGCCGCGCTCGCGCTCCAGATCGTTGGAGTCCATGGCGCGCTCGACCACCCGCTGGTTGTCGCGATAGGTGCCGGATTGCTGCAGCAGGCGGTCGACCAGCGTGGTCTTGCCGTGGTCGACGTGGGCGATAATGGCGACGTTACGAAGGTTCATAGCTCTTCTTCTGGCTCGGGCAACGGCTGGAGCGCGATCTCACCGGAAAACCGGGACCCACTTTTCCGGATCACGCTCAAAAACCTGGAATTCGAAAGGACGCATGGCGCCCAAAAAGGAAGCCCGGCCAAAACGGACCGGGCACACCTTACTCGTTGCGCTGCAATATAGTCAGAAATCGCCAGAAAACAATGCGTTGTTTGCGGTTTGGTTAGCCGATTTTCGCGCCGAAACAGGCCGGCTTCAGCGATTATCGGGCCTGATCGGCGGGGTAAACCCCGCGCAGCACTTCCTCGAAATGATTTTTGACGGATTCGTTGCAAAGGCAGGCGCGCATCTGCAGGGCCTCGCGGTTGCGCACCAGGATCGAACCGCGGCGGGTCTCGAGAACGCCTTCGGCCCTGAGCGTCTGGATAGGGCTGGTCCGCGAAAAGAGTTTTGCCATCGCCGAGCGGCTGGCGGCGCTGGAAATTCCCTTCGTCTTCGTCACCGGTTACGGCGCCGATGTCAGGCTTCCCGCTGACTTCGCGGACCGGCCGAGGCTGCCGAAACCCTGTTCCAGCGATGCGCTGGAAGCCGCGTTGAGACGCTGCTCCGGCGACAGTGCTGGCGCGGGCTCTGACAGAACCGGGAAGATCGGTGACGGGATTACAGAGCTTACAGCGTGCCGGTGGCGCGGAACTGCGCGCCCGCCCGTTGCAGATTTTGCGGCAGGCTGTCCAGCAGCGCCCTGCGGTCGGCGACCGCGTTGTGGAATTGCTCGAGCGCGATACTGAAAGCGGTCAACGCCCCTTCCTCGATGGCGCCGTCATCGAAGCAGTGCAAGGTATCGCGCAGGATATCGTCGGCCTCGGTCTGCATCCGGTCGAGTTCTTCGGTGGAATCGCTGCGGCGCGCGGCCGCAATCATCTCCAGCAGGCGTTCGCGCAATGAACTGTTGTTGTTGCGCTCGTCCTTCTTCAGATAGCCGGCGAACCACGCGCCGGCCGAGCCCATCGCCGACAGCGCCATCAGGCCCCACCAGATGTAATCGCTGTAGCGATCGAGGAAGGTCTTTTCCTCGCCGTCGACAAAGGCCGCGGCGCCCGGATGCGCGGGGATCACGGCGTCCTTGTCGGTATCCGGGGTCTCGATCTTGGCAGCCAGCGGGAATTCCGCCATGAGCTGCTGCCTGATCGCGAACAACTGCCGGGTGAAGGCGGCGATCGTCGATTCCGAAATACCTTTGCGCGCGACGATGTGGTGGGAGAAGCTGATCGTCTTCACCTCATCGTCGGGCTTGGCGGGCGAACCGCCGAAGGCTGCCGGCGGGAATTTCGGAGGCCTCGTAAATCGGGTGGTTTTGCGCGATCGCCTCGGCCGCATCGATCGCCAGGAACGTCGGCGTTCCGCCGTCGCGCATCGATGCATTGATCGCATCCGCGGTGATCTTGCTGTTGACGGGGCCGGCGGCGAGATAGGCATCCGCCCGCTGATTGCGGATGGCGTCCGCGGCTTCATGGGCCGGAAACTGAACGATATCGACCTTGTTCGGATCGACGCCATATTGCTGCAGGATCACCTTGAGCAAATTGACATTGGCCTGGGTGCGGCCGACGACGCCGATGCGGCGTCCGGCGAGCTGCGAAATCTTGGTGATCTTCGGGCCGGCTTTCCTGCCCTTGCCCTTCACGGCCGGCGGCACCCACAGCACCGCGACGTTCTTGCGCAGCGTCGCCACGGCTTGGGCATTCTTCGGCACATCGAGATCGCCGCGGATGATGGCGAGATCGGCCTTGCCTTCTTCAAGCGCCTTGGCGCTCGCGATGGCGCCGTCGGTCTGCACCGGGCGCAAGCGGACATAGCCGCGCGCCTGGGTAAAGGCCTGCGTCAGCGCCTGCACGACCTTGAGGTCATCGCTGTTGGCGGGACCGACCGCGATCCGCAAGGTCACCGGGCGCATCGCAAAATAGTAAGCGCCGACGAGCGTGCCGGTCACGGCGAGGATCCCGGCGAGGGTGATGAACATCATCCGCCGCCTGGCCGAGCGCGGCGACGGCGGCGCAGGCGGTCCGGCGCGCTCGAGGCCGCCGGTCATCGATCTCGCAAACAATCGTTTGAGGTTCAATTTCATATTGCCAATGCGTTATCGATAATATTCTAGCAAATTTTCCGCCACCGCGGGGTTACATCTGCGTCATGGTTACCGGAGGTCGACTTTGGACCTGCCTTGGACCTGCCTTGGACCGGCTTTGACGCCATATTGTGGCTGGGATCCCCGGGGTCCCGTCCGGTGTTAGGGTAAAGTTGGTGTGAAACGGGAGGCTGTCATGGCGGAGCGGCTGTCGGCGGAGGCGCGAAAATCGGCCCTCAAGGGGTTGCCGGGGTGGACCGAGGTGGCCGGCCGCGAGGCGATTGCGCGAACCTTCATTTTCAGGGATTTCAACGAAGCCTTCGGATTCATGGCCCGCGCAGCCTTAGTGGCTGAAAAGCGCGATCATCATCCGGAATGGCGCAACGTCTACAAGACGGTGGAAGTGGTTCTGGCGACCCACGACGCGGGCGGCCTCACCGCGCTCGATATCGAGCTTGCAACGGCGATGGACGCGATCGCCGGCCAGCTTGGCGTCGCCTGATCCGCGTCCCTTGCAATCTTGCGAGCCAGGCGCGGCATCCCCATTTTCGAGGGGTGTCCGCTGCGGCGATCTGCCGCGCAGGCTTTCGGGGAGCTGTCGTGATGGCGTCAGAACATACCGTGGGTTTCGAGCCGGCCGACCGGCTGGCGAAAGACCGCGAAAGCGTGCGCCGGCGCTTCTGGATCAAATTCAAGCGGGTCGTGGCGCAGCTTCCCTTCGCCGAGGATTTGCTGGCGGCGTATTACTGCGCGTTCGACAAGCAGACGCCGCGCCACGTGCAGGCGGCGCTCTTGGGCGCTATCGCCTATTTCATCCTGCCGTTCGATTTCATTCCGGACATGCTGCCGGTGCTCGGCTTCACCGACGATGCCGCCATCCTCGCCACCGCGATCCGGCTGGTCGCGACCCACATCATGCCGGAGCACCGCGACGCCGCCCGCGCCGCGCTGAAGCGGATGGGCGGCGCCGGTCGGATAACCCCGAAGGCGAAATCTGAACGTCTCAGCCTGAAGACGGCGGCTCAAACCCTAGCGCTGCTTGGGCCGGACCTGTGCCCTCGCATTCTGCTCGGCCTCCCACGCCTGGAACTGCTTGAACAAGGCTTCCTTCTCGGCGTCGGAGGGCAGCTTTCCCGTCGCCGCCGCGTTCTGCTTCAGAAACGCGTCAAACCTCACGCGCGTAACCGGCTCGACTCCGTGGTTGTCGAGCCATTGCTTGGCGGCGGGGAAGCGTTGCCAGTCCTGAAGCGGGGCAGCCAGCGAAACTTCCTTCCATTTCGGATGGAAGGGCGGCTTCTGGAAGGCGGGAAATTTCGTGAAGAAGTTGTCCACGAACAGCGCGACCTTGCGGTAGCGATCGGTGTTGGGCGCCCAGTTATAGGCCGCCAGCACCGCCGGCACCGCGATGGTGTCGACCTGCTCGGAATCCGAAATCAGGTTGGGATAGTCCTTCGCCGACAGCGTCGCCGGCAGATAGTCGCCCTGCAGCGGCTTCTCGTAGTTGACCGTCACCAAATGGAACCGGTCGTCCTTGAAACTGCTGACGGACTTGTACGGCTTGCCGCCACAAACGATCACGGCGTCGATCTCGCCGGCCTTCAATTTCTCCATCGCGATGCGCTGCTCGATATACACGACCTTCGGCTTCATCCCGAGGCGCTCGAACACGGTCAGCGCGGTGACGAAGGTGCCGCCATTGGGAAGGTCGACGCTGATGGTCTTGCCATCGAGATCCCTGAGACTGTGGACCGACTTCGACGCGATGACATGCATCTCCTCATTGTAGAGCTTGGTCACGTAGGTGAATTGCTTCTTGATGTCCTTGGCGAAGCCTTTCCTCTCCAGATAGTCGAGCGTGTCGGACCGCACGATGCCGAGATCGACGCCTTGAAGGAACAGGATATCGGCGACGCTCTGCACCGAGCCGCGGCCGACGATCGGAAGCACGCGCAGCTTGTTGCCGTCATCGAGCACCGAAGCCAGGTCGGCGCCGAACTGCACATAGGTTCCGCCGATGGTGCCGGACATCAGCGTCACCGTGTTGGCGTTCAGCGCCTGCTTGGTGGCCACGGATCCGAACTGGAAGATCGCCTTGAGGCTTTCGCTGACCTTGGCCGGATCAAATTCCGTCTCCTCGGCCGCAGCCGCGAAGCCAAACGCCATCATCATGGCGAATATCGCCATCCCGAAAAATCGTCGCATTGCTGTCCCCTGCTTTCCTGATCGCTAATTCTGCATTTGAGCCAGACGCTGCCGCGCATCCAGCGAACCGAGCCGTGCGGCCTTCTGGTACCAATCGCGCGCCTTCGCCGGATCTGGCGTGATGCTTCGCATATCGGGCGTTCCAAGCACGGCCGGGTCGTAGGTCTGCGCCAGCAGCAGCGCCGCGCTGGCCTCCTGCGCGTCCGCTGCCCGTTCGAGCAGCAGCCGCGCCGGCGCGATGTCGCCGATCGCGATCAGGCCCTTCGCCCGCTTCAGCAGTGCCTCGAGTTCGTCGGCATCGAGCCTCCTTGCCGGCACGGCCGCGGCGGGCGGCGGAGCGGGCGGTTGATCGGCTTGCACCTGGCCCTGCTGGGCGGCGGCGCGCAGCGCGAGAGCAATATCGTCGCGCGTGACCTTCGTCGGGGCCGGCGGCGAGGTTCGTACACTGGCCGCCGGCGGCAAGACCGGCGTCGGCGGGCCGGCGTTGGCCAATTGCACGGGGGCGGCGGGTTGCGGCTCGGATTTTTGTGCGGCGCCGGACTGATCCGCCGCTGCGCTGGGCAGCGAAGCCTTGGCGTCCGCAAACAGAGCGAGCGGATTGCCCACCACAACAATCGCAAAGGCGATCGCCGCCGCGGCTGTCGTAAGAATGCCTGCCTTGAAGATCCGTGGCCAGACAGGCGCTCTAGCCCGAATCCTCTCCCCGCCGCTGCCGAAACCTCGCTGTCGGGGTTCGTCGGCTTCATTGGAAAGAAACAGCGGCATCGGGTCTTCCGAGTAGCCATTCGTCGCCATCGAAGGCGCCGATCCGTAGGCCATGTATTCGGGGCCGCCTGGCTCGTCGTCAAACGCGGGCGGCTGCTCGTCGTATGCGATCCGTTCGTCGTACGGAGTGAAGTTCGTGTTCCGCGCCATGGGTTGATGCCTCCACGCTACTACGCAACATCGAGGCATCCCGGCTTTCGAATTCTTCTTGTTCTTGTCGGCCAAGCGCCCCGCTACCGAGTCCCTAACTCGCATTTTGAATCCGTCCAAAAAGCGACGATCGCCGGCACGATTTGGGAGATATCTTGATTTCATTGCGGCACGATGTGGGTGCCCACAGGGATTTCAACGCCGGCGAGGAGGGAGAACGATGCGGGTCGACGTCGGACTTGTGCCAATTTGATACTGATTTTCGCGGCGCGCGCGCCGGGGCTGACATCCTCAGCCGAAGCGACGGCGCAAACGCCGGGTCGCCAAATTCAGTAACTTCGCCCCATGGCGACACCTTCCAAAGGGAGGTGTTGCACGTCGTTTGTGAACTCAGGGGATTGAGTGCGCCGCGGCTTCCCGGTTCATCGCCGGCGGTTCGGATGAGTGGATTGCCCGTCGACAGCCGACGCAACGCTCACGGCCGCAGGATCACCTTGCCCATCGCCTGGCGGCCCGCCAGCACCTTCAGGGCGTCGGCGGTCTGCGCCAAGGGGAAGGTGCGGTCGACGTGCGAGGAGATCTTGCCTTCGGCGGCCCACTTCACGAGCTTCTCCAGATTGGCGCGGTTCTTCTCCGGATGGAGCTTTGTCCAAGCGCCCCAGAACACGCCGCGGATATCGCAGCCTTTCAACAGCGCCAGATTGAGCGGCATCTTCGGGATGTCGCCGGCGGCGAATCCGATCACCAGGAAGCGGCCTTCCCAGGCGATCGACCGCAGCGCGGCCTCGGCATAGCTGCCGCCTACCGGGTCAAAGATAATGTCGGCGCCCTTGCCGCCGGTGAGCCGCCGCAAGCCTTCCTTGAGATCTTCCTTGGCGTAATTCAGACCCAGCTCGGCGCCGTGGGCTTTGGCGAATTCGAGCTTCTCGTCCGACGACGCGCAGGCGATCACCTTCAATCCCATCAGCTTGCCGAGTTCGCAGGCGGCAAGCCCGGTGCCGCCGGCGGCCCCCAGCACAGCGAGAGTTTCGCCCGGCTTGGGGCTGGCGCGATCTTCCAGCGCATGCAGCGCGGTGCCGTAGATGATGATGATGCCGGCGGCGCGGTCGAAATCCAGATTGTCGGGAATTTTGACGATCGCATTGGCCGGCAGCGCGATCTTCTCGCGTGCGCCGTTGTGGCCGCAGGACGCCATCACGCGGTCGCCGACCTTCAGGCCGGTGACGCCCTCGCCTATGCTTTCGATCACGCCGGCAACTTCGGCCGCCGGCGAAAACGGAAACGGCGGCTTGATCTGGTACTTGCCCTGGATCATCAGGAGGTCGAAGAAATTCAGCGCCGCGGACTTGATCGCGATCACGGCCTCGCCCGGCCCGGCCACCGGTTCGGGCACTTCCGCCAGCACGAGATCGTCGGGACCGCAATATTGCGAGCAGAGAATGGCTTTCATGGACACACCTGGTTTTCGGACGCACAGTTGAGGCTGGCACGCTTCATGCCGGATTTGAAGCCGGGCTACAATCTGAATCACCGACAATGGGTCGTCATTGCGAGGAGCGCAGCGACGAAGCAATCCAGCTTTCCGTGTTGCCGGGCGATGGATTGCTTCGCTACGCTCGCAATGACGGCGGTAAATGAGGAATGAAACGATGTTTGAAAAAGGCCTGCTCAAGGGAAAGCGGATACTGGTCACCGGCGGCGGCTCCGGGCTGGGGGCCGCGATGGGTCGCCGCTTCGTCGAGCTCGGCGCCGAGCTGATCATCTGCGGCCGCCGGCTCGAACTGCTGGAGGCGACGGCCGCTCAGATGCGCAGCGAGCTCGGCGGCAAGGTCGCAGCGATCCGCTGCGATATCCGCGACGGCGCCGCTGTCGATGCCATGCTGGACACGATCTGGCGCGACGGGCCGCTCGACGTGCTGGTCAACAACGCCGCCGCCACCTTCATCGCGCAGACCGAGCATCTGTCGTTTCGCGCCGCGGACGCCATCCTCGCGCCGACGCTGCACGGTGCGATGTATTGCACGCTCGGCGCCGGCAGGCGCTGGATCGAAGCAAAACACGGGGGCGTCGTGCTGAGCATCCTGTCGACCTCGACCATCACCGGCCGCGCCTTCACCGTGCCGTCGGCGATGGCGAAATCGGCCATTCTGGCGATGACCAAGAGCCTGGCCGTGGAATGGGGACCGAAGGGCATCCGCACGGTGGCGATCGCGCCCGGCGCGTTTCCGACCCCGGGCGCATCGGGTCAGCTTCGACCCGAAGGCCGCGACGACAGCTGGGCTTCGAGAAATCCGCTCGGCCGCGTCGGTGAACATCGCGAACTTGCGGACCTTGCGAGTTTTCTGGTCTCCGATTCCGCCGGCTACATCAACGGCGAGATGGTGGTGCAGGACGGCGGCGCGCATTTGCGCAGTTCCGGCGCCGAGGATCTGCTGCAATGGACCGACGCGCAGTGGGAGAAGCAGCGCGCGGCGCGGTCGAAAGCTTGAGCGATGAACCGTGCCGCAAGCGTGCGCGACCGGGTTCGCGAGGTGCAGCTTCGCAAGCTTTGGTAACCGCCTTCCCAAGAAAGCATTTCCCGGCTATCCATCGCCCGTGTGGCGGCGCGATGTCGGAGCCATCTTCCAGTCACAATATTGAGGGAACCAGACTTGGTCATGTCCGTGCGGCGAATACTGACAGTTCTGGTGGCGAGTGGTCTGGTGTGCGGGGGCGCGAGCCTTGCGCAGGCGCAGAGCGCGTCGCCGAAAGCCTCGAAGAGCGCCGCCAAGCCGGCGGCTTCGAAACCGGAAAAACCCGAAGCCCGGCCTGCCGCCGCCGTCACCGGCAGCGCGGAACCGACGCTGATCGGTCAGTACGGCACCTGGGGCGCCTATACCGCAACGCCGAACGGCAAGAAGGTGTGCTTCGCGCTGGCAAAACCCTCGTCGTCGAAAACCAATCCGCCGAATCGCCCGCGCGACCCGGCCTACGCCTTCGTCTCCACGCGCCCGGCGGAAAAGGTCACCAACGAAGTCTCGGTCATGATCGGCTACACGCTGAAGCCGGGATCGGAATCGACGCTGGAGGTCGGCGGCGCGAGCTATGCGATGTACACCCAGGGCGACGGGCTCTGGATCAAGAACGCCGCCGAGGAAGAGCGGATGGTGGAAGCGATGCGCAAGGCCGCCGACGCCGTGGTCAAGGGCGTCTCCGCCAAGGGCACCGAGACCACGGACACCTTCTCGTTGAAGGGACTTTCCCAGGCGCTCGACCGGCTGGCGCAGGATTGCAAGCGCTAGATCTTTGAATCCGGAACGCCTGGGGTCCGCTTCACCTCTCCCATGGGAAGAGGTCGGATCGCGAAGCAATCCGGGTGAGGGGTTACAGCCTAACGACAGACAGTAACCCCTCACCCCAGCCCTCTCCCATCGAAGTCGGATATATCCGACTTCGACAGTTTTAGATGATCAACTCGGGTAAATCCGAGTTGGATGGGAGAGGGGCGCACCGCCCATGTTACAAAAATGCAGCATCTAACGCCTTTCCAGAGGGTCCTGAAAAGCCTATCTGATGTTCCATGAACGAGACCATGACCAGCACTTCGACTCGAAGCCAGTTCCGGCGCCAGCGCGCCCCTGGAAAAGATCGCGCTTGAAACCTATGTGCCGCCGGCAAAACCCTCGCTGGTCGGACTGTCGCGCGCCGAGATCGCGGAACGGCTGGGCGAGATCGGCGTGGCTTCGGCGCAGCGCAAGATGCGCACTCAGCAGCTCTGGCACTGGATCTATGTCCGCGGCGCGAAGAACTTCGACGAGATGACCAGCATCTCCAAGGAAATGCGCGCCCAGCTCGAACAACACTTCACCGTCGCGCGCCCCGAGGTGGTCGCCGAGCAGGTTTCCAACGACGGCACCCGCAAATGGCTGCTGCGCCTGCCGAGCGGCGATAGCATCGAAAAGGCGCATGAAGTCGAGTGCGTCTATATTCCGGAGACCGACCGCGGCACGCTGTGCGTTTCCTCGCAGGTCGGCTGTACGCTGAATTGCTCGTTCTGCCACACCGGCACGCAGCGGCTGGTGCGCAATCTGACCGCGGGCGAGATCGTCGGCCAGATCATGGTGGCGCGCGACCGCCTCAATGACTGGGCCGACCGCGACACGCCGACCGGCGGCCGCCTCGTCACCAATGTGGTGATGATGGGGATGGGCGAGCCGCTGTACAATTTCGACGCGGTGCGCGATGCGCTCCTGATCGTTTCCGACAATGAGGGCATCGGCATTTCCCGCCGCCGCATCACGCTGTCGACCTCGGGCGTGGTGCCCAACATCGTCAGGACCGGCGAGGAGATCGGCGTCATGCTGGCGATCTCGCTGCATGCGGTGCGCGATGAATTGCGCAACGAACTGGTGCCGCTGAACCGGAAATATCCGATTGCCGAATTGCTGCAGGCCTGCCGCGATTATCCCGGCTCCTCCAATGCGCGGCGCATCACCTTCGAATATGTGATGCTGAAGGGCGTCAACGATTCGCTCGACGACGCCAAGCTGCTGGTGAAGCTGCTGAAGGGGATTCCGGCCAAGATCAATCTCATTCCGTTCAATCCGTGGCCGGGCACGCGTTACGAATGTTCGGACTGGGAGCAGATCGAAAAGTTCTCCGAATATATCTTCAACGCCGGCTATTCCTCGCCGGTGCGCACGCCGCGCGGCCGCGACATCCTCGCCGCCTGCGGCCAGTTGAAATCGGAAACCGAGAAACTGTCGGCGCGCGAACGCCAGGCGCTGCGCGCGATGGCGATGACGGATTAACGATGATTCGACCCGAAGTCGTCATTGCGAGCGAGCGGCAGCGACGAAGCAATCCAGCTTCGCCCGGCGCTCTTGGATTGCTTCGCTTGCGCTCGCAATGACGGCTACTTCGGTTTGATTCCATGGCATTGATCGGCCGCTTGTTCGTCATCCTGTTCGCGTTCCTCGCCGCCTGTCTGGTGGCGGGGATGATCGTGGTCGGCGCGGTGATGTTTCCGGAATTCAGCGATCTCGGCAGCGGCCCGGTCGATCAGGGCGCGCTGAACATCGTGCTCGGATTCGGCTTCATCTTCGTCAGCGGCTTTGCGCTGCTGCCGGCGATGATCGTGGTCGCGATCACGGAAGCGTTTTACATCAGGAGCGCGCTGACCTATGCGGTCGGCGGCGGCCTGGTCGGGCTCGCCTGCTATCTCGGCCTCGTCCCGTTCGACCCCGACACGCTGCGCTTCGAAGGCATCGTCCGGCGCCATCTCGAAATCATGACCGGCGCGGGCATCGTCGCCGGCATGGTCTACTGGATGATCGCGGGCCGCAATGCCGGCGCCTGGCGCGAACCGCCGCGTCCCCTGAGACCGCCGCCGCCGCTGCCGTCGCATTCATCGTCGCCTTCAGCGCCTCCACAATCGCCGCCGTCATGACTGCATTCGCCGTCATTGCGTGAAGCGCAAGCGACGAAGCAATCCAAATGCTGTCATTCCGGGATGGTCCGAAGGACCAGACCTCAGATAGCGCAATTGCGCTTCGGGGAATCCTTGGATTCCGGGTTCGATGCGTTCGCATCGCCCGGGAATGACGGGGTTTTCATCACCGATCTCCTCGGCTAAACCCCGCGCCATGAACCGATCAGGACTTTTCATCGCGCTGGGGCTTTCGCTTGTCATCGGATTGCTGTTCGGGATCTATCCCGAGCTCGACCTGAAGCTGGCGGGCCTGTTCTACGATGCAACGACCAAATCGTGGCCGCTCAAGTTCAACGGGCTCGCCGCGTTCGTGCGCGACGGCGCGATGTGGATCGCCTGGGGGCTGGCGGCGCCGGCGATCGTCGCGCTGGTGGTGAAGCTGGTGCGGCCGGACCGGCCGCTGTTGATCTCCGGGCGGGCGATCGTCTTCCTGCTGGTCACGCTCACGCTTTCCGCTGGCATTCTCACCAATCTCACCTTCAAGAGCTATTGGGGCCGGCCGCGCCCGGTGGTGGTGACGCAATTCAACGGGCCGGACAAATTCGTGCCGTGGTGGGATCCGCGCGGCGCTTGCGCGCGAAACTGCTCGTTCTTCTCCGGCGAAGGCGCCACCGCGTTCTGGACCTTTGCGCCCGCGGCGCTGACGCCGCCGGCATGGCGGCCGCTGGCCTATGCCGCAGCGACCATGTTCGGCGTGATCACCAGCGTGCTGAGGATGGCGTTCGGCGGGCACTTCTTCACCGATGTCGCGGCCGCCGGGCTGGTGACGTTTCTGGTGATCTGGCTGGCCTACGGCTACATCTACCGCTGGCCACGGACCCGGCTGTCGGACGAGGGCATCGACGCCGCGCTGACGCGGTTTTCCTGGCCGGCCTACCGCTTTTTCCAAAGATGGCGCGGACGCGATGTCGGACCCAAACCGTCGGTGTGAGCGACTTCATCACGCCAGCCGCTATTAATCGCGTGCCCATCGGCGCGAAATTTGATATTCGCGCACTCAAGCCGCAAAACGACATCAGCTATTTCGACCGATTGGAAGCTCTATGAGTAAGATCTTGAACAGCCTGCCCAAAGGGGAAAAAGTCGGCATCGCCTTCTCGGGCGGTCTCGACACCAGCGCGGCGCTCCTGTGGATGAAGCAAAAAGGCGCCCGGGTCTTTGCCTACACCGCCAACCTCGGCCAACCTGACGAGGCCGACTACGACGAGATTCCGCGCAAGGCGCTGGACTTCGGCGCGGAAACGGCCCGACTCGTGGATTGCCGCACGCAATTGGTCCACGAAGGTATTGCCGCCATCCAATCCGGCGCCTTCCACATCAGCACCGGCGGCATCGCGTACTTCAACACCACACCCCTCGGTCGCGCTGTGACAGGCACGATGCTGGTATCAGCCATGAAGGAGGACGGCGTCAACATTTGGGGTGATGGCTCCACCTTCAAAGGCAACGATATCGAGCGGTTCTATCGCTACGGCCTGCTGACCAATCCGAGCCTGCGGATCTACAAGCCCTGGCTCGACCAGCAGTTCATTGATGAGCTGGGCGGCCGCGCGGAAATGTCGGCGTTCCTGACCGCCAATGGATTCGACTACAAGATGAGCGCCGAAAAGGCTTATTCGACCGACAGCAACATCCTCGGTGCAACCCACGAGGCCAAGGATCTTGAGCGCCTGGACAGTGGCATCAAGATCGTCAATCCCATCATGGGCGTGCCGTTTTGGCGCGACGACTGTATCGTCAAGGCCGAAACGGTCACCGTGCGTTTCATGGAGGGCCAGCCCGTCGCGCTGAACGGCCAGACGTTCGCCGATCCGGTCGCGCTGTTCCTCGAGGCTAACGCCATTGGCGGTCGACATGGCCTTGGCATGAGCGACCAGATCGAGAACCGGATCATCGAGGCAAAGAGCCGCGGCATTTACGAAGCTCCCGGCATGGCGCTGCTGCACATCGCCTACGAACGCCTGATCACCGGCATCCACAACGAAGACACCATCGAGCAATACCGGATCAGCGGCATGCGCCTTGGCCGATTGCTCTACCAGGGGCGGTGGTTCGATTCTCAAGCCCTCATGCTGCGCGAAACCGCCCAGCGTTGGGTGGCTCGCGCAGTCACCGGCGAGGTGACGCTCGAGCTGCGCCGTGGCAACGACTACTCGATCCTGAGCACCGAGAGCCCCAACCTGACCTATCATCCGGAGCGGCTGAGCATGGAGAAGGTGGACGATGCGGCGTTCACGCCGGCGGACCGTATCGGCCAGCTGACAATGCGCAACCTCGACATTGCCGATACCCGCGCCAAGCTCAATCTCTACGCAGAGACAGGCCTGCTATCGATCGGGGAAGGCTCCCACATCTTCAGACTCGATAGCGACAAGGGCTGAACTGCGCGGGCGCGCCCTCGACTTCTTGAATTATGCCGCCGAAGCACCGCCGCTTCGGCGGCGCACGATGTAAAACAAAAAATGGCCGGGATTGCTCCCGGCCATTTTTATTTGGCGAATGCCTCGCCTCTACCGCGGCGGCGCGGTGCCCGGCGGCGGGGGCGGCAGCGACGCGGTGCCGCCGTTGAGCAGCGGCGTGATGCGGCGGATGGTGACGCGCCGGTTGATGCGGCTCGGCCCCGAGGTCTGCTCTTTGAGATATTGCGCGCCGTAGCCCTGCGAGGTCAGGTTTTCCGCGGGCACCCCGAACTGCTGGGTCAGCAATTCGGCCGCGGCCTCGGCGCGGCGGTCCGACAGCGACAGATTGTCGACATCGTTGCCGACCGCGTCGGTGTGGCCCTCGATCAAAAACACCTCGCGCGGGTTGCGCGCGATCGCCCGGTTGAGGCCGTCCGCGATCGCCTGCAGCTTCGCCGCCTGGTCGGGCGGGATCTCCCACGATCCGCTGTCGAAGTTGATGCTGTTGAGATCGATGCTCGGCATCAACGCTCGCACCGACGGGCTGTAGCGGATTTCGTCGAGCGAATAGCGTCGCTCGATCCGTTCCACCGGCGGCGCCAGCATGGTGTCGTAAATCAGATCCGGCGGCGCCTCGTCGGCCTCGACGATGTAGCGGTTGTAGGGAATCCGGATGCATCGGCGGCGGCAGGTCGACATAGAAGCCGCCGACCGCGCGCGGATCGCGATAGCTGTTGTCGATGATGATGATCTCGCGGCCCTCGCGATCCCGCCGGATCCGGCGCAGCAACTGGCCGTCGCGGCCGACGACGGTGATGACCCGCGAGCCATCGGGACGGATCACGATGGTGCGGGTTTCGCCGCCGACCACTTGGGTCTGGATGTCGCGCGCGCCGAAGCGGAATCGATCCTCTTCGTTGTGGCGAATGAACGACTGGCCCGAGGGATCGACCACGATGACGCGGCCGGGTTCGGTGAACACCCTGCGGCCGCCCTGAACGCTTTCCTGGCGCGCGCCGCGGAAATCCTCCATGCGGCGCGGCCCGGGCGCCGCCGCACCCGGCGCAATCGGCGCCAGGGCTTGAGCCGGCGGAGGTGCGGCCGGAATCGGCGCGGTGACCGTCGGCGGCGGCGGACGATGCGCCAGCGGCGCGCCTCCGGGCGGCAGCGCGGTCTGTCCGCCGCTCGGCGCGGGTGCAGCGCCCGGCGCGGGCGGCGTGGTGGGAGGCGGCCCGCTACGCCCCGTTGGCGGCGGCGGGGGTGGCGGCGGCGGCGGCGGTGTACCCGCGCCTGCGGGCGGCGGTCCGCTTCGTCCAGTGGGCGGCGGCGCCCCGGTGGGAGACGCCGAAGGCGAAGGTGAGGGCTGCGGTGCAGCCGCCGGCGGCGTGCCCGGAGGCAATGGTTTCAGGACCCCAGGTGCCGGCGGCACCGGCGTTGGCGTGGGGGTTGGCGTGCCCCGCAGCTGCGGCTGCACGGAAGGCGCAGGGCTTGGCGGGCCCGGAGGCTTCGGCGGCACAGGTGCCGCCACCGGAGGAGGCGGTGGCGTCGGGCGCGGTGGTGGCGCCGCCGCAGGCGGCGGGAGATGCGGCGCCGCTGCGGGCGGCGGCGGCGGGGGTGGCGGCAGGAGGAGGCGGTGGCATCGGACGCGGCGGAGGCGCCGCTGCAGGAGGCGGCGGCGGAGTCGGCCGTGGCGGCGGGGCTGCGGCCGGAGGCGGCGGCGTGGGAGGAGGCGGGGGTGCTGCCGCAGGCGGCGGCGGAGGTGCCGGTTTTGCCGGCGCGGGAGCCGGCGGCGCGCCCTTCGGCGGTTGCTTGGGCTTGCCGTCAGGGCCAAGCTCCTCGCCGCCCCTTCCGACCTGGGCCACGACCAGCGGCGCGGTTTGCGCATGCGACGGCGAAGCGATCAGTTGCATCGCCGTCAGAGCGGTCGTGGCGAGCAGCAGGAGACGAAGGTTTGTCATGATGGTCTTTAATCCCCGGAAAATTCCTGGCGACAGGGCCTGGCAACAAAGTCAGGCGATCAACGAATAGACGTTAGGCCGGATTGTGGCGGCCCTCAAAGGCGGACTCGTATTTATTTCTCAACGCGCAAAGTCCCGATACGCGCTTGTTCATTGCGCATTCAGGCGATCGTTTCAAACCGTCATTTCATATTGTTTCAGTTCGTATTGTCCCCTGCGGCCTGTCCGGCGCGACCCGGATTCGGGTCGGGCCCGGAGCCCGGCAGATCGGCGATTCCGGCATCGGTCGCGGGAGAGGGCGTGCGCGGTCCTTGCGGTCCTCGCACCGGCAATTCCTCCGGCGTGCGGCCCGGCAATTCGTCAGGCCGCGGCGGTTCGCCCGGCTCGTGCACCGGCGGCGGCACCTCCGGCCGTGGGTTGCCCGGCGGCTCTTCCTGCGGCGGCTCCGCCGGCTGTCCCGGCTTGATCGGCGGATCCTCTTGCGGATCGATCGGCATTTCGCGCTTTCCAGATTCGATGCCCGAGGCTCAACGGTGCCGCGGCGGCAATGTTCCCTGATCGGCGCCTAGAGCGGGATGACTTTTCTTCGAATCGTCATCCCGCTCTATCTTTTTGTTTGAGCATGATCTTTTCGGAAAACCGGTGTCCACTTTTCCGGATCATGCTCTAGGCGCGCAGCAACAGCGTGTTGCTGCGGTTCCTGCCGATCTCGGCGTAGCCGCGCGCGCGCATGTCGGCGATGCAGTCGTCCTGCCATTCGTTCCGCGACAGATGCTCGATCACGACCGCGCGCGGCCACAGCGATGGCGGCGCTTCCCTGAAGAAGCCGGTCAGGACGCGGTCTTCAAAGCCCTCGACATCGATCTTCAGCGCGTCGACCTGCGCTACACCGGCATCGCCGAGAATGCGCTGCAGCCGCAGCGACGGCACCCGGATGGCATTGCCCGCGCGTTCGCCGGACACGATGTGGCTGGCGCCGAGATTGTCGCCGTCGGTTTCGATCATCAGCTCGCCGTCGGCAGGACCGGCCGCCGCGGCGACCAGGACGACCTGGGTGAAGCCGGAGGCGGCGCGGTTGAACGCGAGCCGCGCATGGGTGACCGGATGCGGTTCGATCGCGATCACCTTGCCGCCTGCGCCGACGTGGCGCGCCAGCACCATGGCGTAGGTGCCGACATTGGCGCCGACATCGACGAACACCCCGCCGGCGGGCGTGTGCGCGCGCAGAAAATCCAGCTCCTCGAGATTGTAGTCGGGATTGAACAAGGCGCCGCGCTCGGTGGCGCTGGTCTGAGGATAGAATCGAAACGACGCGCCCTGGTATTGCACGTCGACCGGACCCGCGCGCAGCAGGTTGACCAGCCGCGACAGCATCGGGCGGAACACGCCATGGTTCAGCCGCGAGCGCTGCGCCAGCGAGATGATCGCAGCCTGCGCGCGCGTGGGCGCGAACGCGCCGAAAGGCGGCGCCGCCGGATCGTTGGCCGCGGCGATGCGGGGAGGAGGGGCTGCTGTTGCCAAGATCTTCTCGCTGGAGACTTGCGAAAGCCGCGCCTGCATAGCCGACCTTGCCGGAGGCTCCAACGCCGCCCGTGTGCTCCGCGTCAGATCTGGCGCTCGACCATCTTCAGCTTGAGTTCGGCGATGGCCTCGGCGGGATTGAGGCCCTTCGGGCAGGCCTTGGCGCAGTTCAGGATGGTGTGGCAGCGATAGAGCCGGAACGGGTCCTCGAGATTGTCGAGCCGCTCGCCGGTGGCCTCGTCGCGGCTGTCCTTGACCCATCGGTTGGCCTGCAGCAACGCGGCAGGTCCGAGATAGCGGTCGCTGTTCCACCAATAGCTCGGGCACGAGGTCGAGCAGCAGGCGCACAGAATGCATTCGTAGAGGCCGTCGAGCTTTTCGCGGTCCGCGTGGCTCTGCCGCCATTCCTTCTGCGGCGTCGGCGAGGTGGTCTTCAGCCACGGCTCGATCGAGGCATATTGCGCGTAGAAATTGGTGAGATCGGGCACCAGGTCCTTCACCACGGGCTGATGCGGCAGCGGATTGACCTTGACCGCGCCGTCCTTCACGTCGTGCATCGACTTGGTGCAGGCCAGCGTGTTCTGGCCGTCGATGTTCATGGCGCAGGAACCGCAGACGCCCTCGCGGCAGGAGCGGCGGAAGGTCAGCGTCGGGTCGACGTTGTTCTTGATCCAGATCAGCGCGTCGAGAACCATCGGACCGCAATCGTTGATGTCGACATGATAGGTGTCGACGCTGGGATTCTTGCCGTCGTCCGGATTCCAGCGATAGACCTTGAATTCGCGCGTCTGCGTGGCGCCCGCCGGCTTCGGCCAGGTCTTGCCGCCGGTGATCTTCGAATTTTTCGGCAGTGCGAATTCAACCATGCTGTCAAGCCTTCGCTGTCGTGCATCAATACACCCGCGCCTTCGGCGGGATGTACTGCACGTCATTGGTCATCGTGTAGTCGTGTACCGGGCGATAATCGATGGACGTGTTGCCGGCATCGTCGATCCACGCCAGCGTGTGCTTCATCCAGTTCTTGTCGTCGCGGTCGGGGAAATCCTCGCGCGCATGCGCGCCGCGGCTCTCGGTGCGGTTCGCCGCCGAGTCCATCGTCACCACGGCCTGCACGATCAGATTGTCGAATTCCAGCGTCTCGACCAGGTCGGAATTCCAGATCAGCGAGCGGTCGGTCACCGCGATGTCGCTGATGCCGCCATGCACCTTGTGAATCAGATTGTGCCCTTCGTTCAGCACCTCGCCGGTGCGGAACACCGCGCAATTGTTCTGCATCACATGCTGCATGCTGTCGCGCAGCTTCGCGGTCGGCGTGCCGCCGGAGGCATGGCGATAACGATCGAGCCGCCCGAGCGCCTTGTCGGCCGAGCCGGCCGGCAGTTCCGGCTGCGTGCCGTTCGGCGTCAGCTTTTCCGCACAGCGCAGCGCCGCGGCGCGGCCGAACACCACGAGGTCGATCAGCGAGTTGGAGCCGAGACGGTTGGCGCCATGCACCGAAACGCAGGCCGCTTCGCCCACCGCCATCAGGCCCGGCACCACGAAGTTGTCGTCGCCGTTCTTCTTGGTCAGCGCTTCGCCGTGGAAGTTGGTCGGAATGCCGCCCATGTTGTAATGCGCGGTCGGCACGATCGGGATCGGCTCGCGCGTCACGTCGACATTGGAGAAAATCTTCACCGTTTCCGAAATGCCCGGCAGCCGCTCCTGCAGCACCTTGGGATCGAGATGGTCGAGGTGCAGGAAGATGTGGTCTTTCTTCTTGCCGACGCCGCGGCCTTCGCGGATTTCGATGGTCATCGCGCGCGAAACCACGTCGCGCGACGCGAGGTCCTTGGCGGAGGGCGCATAGCGCTCCATGAAGCGCTCGCCTTCGGAATTGACGAGATAGCCGCCCTCGCCGCGCGCGCCCTCGGTGACGAGGCAGCCGGCGCCGTAGATGCCGGTCGGGTGGAACTGCACGAATTCCATGTCCTGCAGCGGCAGGCCGGCGCGCAGCGCCATTGCGCTGCCGTCGCCGGTTTGGGTGTGGGCGCCGGTGCAGGAATGATAAATGCGCCCGTAGCCGCCGGTGGCGAGAATCGTGGTCTGGGCGCGGAAGCGATGCAGCGTGCCGTCGTCGAGCTTGAGCGCGATCACGCCGCGGCAGGTGCCCTGGTCGTCCATGATCAGGTCGATGGCGAAGAACTCGATATAGAATTCCGCGGAGTGACGCAGCGCCTGGCCGTACATGGTGTGCAGCATGGCGTGGCCGGTGCGGTCGGCGGCGGCGCAGGTGCGCTGCGCCTGGCCCTTGCCGTAGTCCAGCGTCATGCCGCCGAACGGCCGCTGATAGATCCGGCCGTCCTCGGTGCGCGAGAACGGCACGCCCCAGTGCTCGAGTTCGTAGACCGCCGCCGGCGCATGGCGCACCATGTATTCGATCGAATCCTGGTCGCCGAGCCAGTCCGACCCCTTGACGGTGTCGTACATGTGCCAGCGCCAGTTGTCCTCGTGCATGTTGCCGAGCGCGGCCGAGATGCCGCCCTGCGCCGCTACCGTATGCGAGCGGGTCGGAAATACCTTGGTGATACAGGCGGTGCGCAGTCCCGCCTCGCCGCAGCCGACCACGGCGCGCAGGCCCGCGCCGCCGGCGCCGACCACGACCACGTCATAGGTGTGGTCTTCGATCGGATAGGCTTGTCCGTTGCTGGCAAATGTTCCGGCGCCGTTTGCGCCGTTCCCCTTGCCATTTCCGCCTCCGGCCATGGGCTACACTCCAGATGACAATTTGAGGATGGCGTAGACCGAGGCCAGCGCCACCGCGACCGAGAAGAAATTGTTGGCCATGATGGCGGCGAGTTTCACCCTCTCGCCATGGACGTAGTCCTCGATCACCACCTGCATGCCGATCTTCATGTGCCAGACGCTGGCGATGATGAACAACAAGCAGGATGATCGCGACCAGCGGCGAACCCAGGATTTGCGCGGCGCCGGCCTGATTGCGGCCGAGCAGCATCATCACCACCACGATGACGGGCAAGATCAGGAGCACCATCGCCACCGCGGTGAGGCGCTGGCGCCAGAAGTCGGAAGTGCCGGAATGCGAGGAGCCGAGGTTGCGGACGCGGCCGAGCGGCGTGCGCATCGATTTGGCGGGAGAAGTTGGCGCGCTCATCGTCCGCCTCCGATCGCATAGGCCGCGATCCACAACAGCACCGTCAGCGAAACGCCGCCGATCAGCGCGCCCCAGGTCAGCGTCTCGCGCTCGGCTGCCTTGAAGCCGTAGCCGAGATCCCAGATGAAATGCCTGATGCCGCTGAGCAGATGATGCAGCATCGCCCAGGTATAGCCGAACACGATCAGCCGGCCGATCAAGCTTGAGGTAAAGGCCTGCACGTAGGAATAGGCGGCGGGCCCGGAAGCCGCCGCGATCAGCCACCACACCAGCAGCAGGGTGCCGAAATACAGCGCAACGCCGGTGATGCGATGGACGATGGACATCGCCATCGTCAGGGTGAAGCGATAGGTCTGCAGATGCGGTGAAAGCGGTCGTTCGATCCTGGCGGTCATTGGCGGCTTTGACGGTTGGCGGGCCCACGCAGGGGCCCCTTGGGGGATCGCGCTGGACGCAGCCTATTTACGAAGTCGAAACATCAAGCGCAACGACGAAATCGGCGGTTTGCGAATGATGGTTCATATTTTTGGATGAGCCTTGCAATTGCGGGCATTGACAAGGTCGGAGCGCGCTGATGGCTGGTATACCTGAAGCACGATTCATGAACGCGCGCAGTTTCGACGCGAGAAGAAGGAAAAACGGGGATGGCAATCGCTGGGCTTGATGTCTCCGAGCTTCTCCAACTGGCGCTGCTGCTGGTGGCCGTCGGCGCGCTGTCCGGATTTCTCGCCGGCGTGTTCGGCATCGGCGGCGGCGCGATCCTGGTCCCGGTATTCTACGAATGCTTCCGATTGGCCGGCGTGCCGCTGGAGGTGCGGATGCCGCTATGCATCGGCACCTCGCTTGCCATCATCATTCCGACCTCGCTCCGATCCTGGCGCGCGCATTACCTCAGGGGCGCGGTCGACATGGAGATTCTCAAGTCATGGTGGCTGCCGGTGCTGACCGGCGTGATCGCCGGCAGCGTCACCGCGCGCTACGCGCCGGAGCGGCTGTTCAAGATCGTGTTCGTTGCCGTGGCCTGGTCGGCCGCCGCGCGCCTGTTGCTGGCGCGCGCGACCTGGAAGTTCGGCGACGATCTTCCGCGGGGGCCGCTGATGAAGCTCTACGGCTTCGTGGTCGGGATTCTCTCCACGCTGATGGGCATCGGCGGCGGACTGTTCGCGAACCTGATGATGACCTTCTATGGCCGGCCGATCCATCAGGCGGTCGCGACCTCGTCGGGGCTGGCGGTGCTGATCTCGATTCCCGGCGCGCTCGGCTATGTCTATGCCGGCTGGCCCGCGGCCGCGCGCTTTCCCGACGTCGCCGCGCTGCAATTGCCGTTCGCGCTCGGCTACGTCTCGCTGATCGGCGCCGTGCTTGTGATGCCGACCAGCCTGTTGACCGCGCCGCTCGGCGTCAGGGTCGCGCATGCGATGTCGAGGCGCATGCTGGAAATGGCGTTCGGGACCTATTTGTTCATCGTCGGCGGCCGGTTTGTGATCAGTCTGCTGTAGCGGGCATAGCGGAACGAAGTTCCATCGGTTTGCAACCAACGGACGACGGCTACCCTTGTTGAAATCCGCGGTGATTTAGCTGAAGATTGCGATGAGGACGGGGCGGGGGCATTCATGAAGCGGCGCGAGTTCATCGCGCTTGCTCGGCGGCGCGGCGGCGGCGTGGCCGCTCGCCGCGCGGGCGCAGCAGGCGGCGATGCCGGTGATCGGATTCCTCGATAGTGGTTCTGCCAAGGGCATGGACGCCTATCTCGATGGCTTTCGCCGCGGCCTGAACGAGACCGGATACACCGACGGCCAAAACGTCGCGATCGTCTATCGCTGGGCCGAAGGCCAGATGAATCAGTTGAAAATCTTCGCAGCAGAGCTGGCCGCCCGGCCGGTCGACGTGATCGTCGGCTCCCGCGGCCCGGCGCCCGGACTGGCGGCCAAAGCGGCGACCTCAACCATCCCGGTCGTGTTTCAGACAGGCAGCGACCCCGTGGAAATCGGCCTCGTCGCCAGCATGAACAAGCCCGGTGGCAATGTCACCGGCGTTACCCGGATGTCCAGCGCGCTGATCGCGAAGCGGCTCGGTATCATCCTGGAACTCGTGCCGAGGACATCTTCAATCGCCCTGCTGGTGAATCCGAACGGCCCTCAGACCGTAGAACAGGTCCGCGACATGCAGGAGCCCACGCGCGCACTGGGATTGCAGCTCCACATCGTGAAGGCCAGCAAGGAAAGCGAGCTTGGCGCCGCCTTCGCGGAAGCCAGGCAAAGCAACGCCCAGGCCCTGATCGTCGCCACCGACAATCTCTTCATCGGCCTGCGCGACACGATCGTGGCGCTGGCCGCGCGGCATGCGCTTCCGGCGATGTATTTCGAGCGCGAGTTGGTCGTGGCCGGCGGCTTGATGAGCTACTCCGCCAGTCTTGCGGACTCGTTTCGCCAGGTCGGCGCATATGTCGGCCGCATCCTCAAGGGAGCAAAGCCCGCGGATCTCCCGGTTCTGCAACCTGACAAATTTGAGCTGGTCATCAATCTCAAGACCGCCAAGGCCCTCGGCCTCAGCGTACCGCCGACGCTGCTCGCGACCGCCGACGAGGTGATCGAATGAAGCGGCGCGAGTTCATGACCGCTCTCGGCGGCGCGGCGGTGGCGTGGCCGCTCGCGGCGCGGGCGCAGCAGGTGGCGAGGCTGCCGACCATCGGGTTTCTGGGTGCGAGTTCGGCTTCAGCCCGGGCCGAATGGACCGCCGCTTTTGTGCAGCGGCTCCGCGAACTCGGTTGGATCGAGGGCCGTAATATTGCGATCGAGTATCGCTGGGCGGAGGGGCGCAATGAACGGTTCGCCGAAGTGGCAGCCGAGTTCGTCCAGCTCAAGGTCGATGTCATCGTCACGGACGGCGGCGCCGCCGTCGCGGCCAAGAAAGTCACGTCAGTCACACCGATTGTATTTGCGGTGTCGGCCGACCCCCTTGGCACCGGTCTGGTCGCGAGCCTGGCGCGGCCAGGCGGCAATGTCACGGGATCGACGGTCCAGGCGCCCGACCTTGCCGGCAAGCGATTAGGGCTCTTGCGTGAGGCGTTTCCTGGTCTTCAACGGCTGGCGATCCTGGTCAATCCGAACTATCTGGCGGCCGTCCTTGAGGCGGGCGAGACTGAGGCTGCGGCACAGAAGCTCGCCATCGAGGTGGTGCGAGCGGACATTCGCCGCGTCGATGACATCGCGCCGGCCATCGCGGGGGTGCAAGGCCGTGCCGATGGTCTCTATGTCTGTACCGAACTCGTTCGCAAACAGCAATCGGGCTCTCATCAATGCATCGGCGCTCGCGGCGCGACTGCTGACGATGCATGGTTTCCGGGAGTCCGCCCGGGCGGAAGGTCTGATGTCCTATGGAGCAAACTTCCCGGCGCTGTTCCGGCGCGCCGGCGAATTCGTCGACAAGATCCTTCGGGGCGCAAAGCCGGGCGATCTGCCGGTCGAGCAGCCGACCCAATTTGACCTGGTCCTGAACCTCAAGACCGCAAAGACGCTCGGCGTTGAAATTCCGCCGACGCTGCTCGCCCGCGCCGACGAGGTGATCGAATGAAGCGGCGCGAGTTTATCGCAGCGCTCGGCGCTGCGGCGACATCGGCCGTTCGCCGCGCGCGCGCAGCAGCCGAAGACGGCCACGATCGGCATTCTGAACTTTGGGAATCCCGAGCCGTTCCGGACGATGTTGCGTGACGGCCTGCGCGACCTTGGATACGCGGAAGGGCGGCAATTTGCGGCTGGAATTCCGATCGGCGGAGGGAGAACGCGATCGGCTTGCTGGACTTGCCGCAGAACTCGTCGGCCTCAAAGTGGACGTCCTCGTGGCCTACCCGACGCCGGCTGTCGTGGTGTCAAAGCAGGCTACACGCGAGATACCGATCGTCATGCTCGCAGCGGGCGATCCGCTCGGCAACCGGTCTCGTTGCCAGCCTGGCGCGGCCGGGCGGCAACATCACCGGCACGTCCTCGACGACCGCGGAGAGCGGGTCCAAGACCCTCGAACTCGTTCGCGACATCCTGCCGTCTGTGCGGCGCGTGGCGGTGCTGGCGAATGCGACCGATCCGTTCACAAAATCCTTTCTGGAACAGCTGCGGCTTGGCGGACAGGCGCTGCACCTCGAGATTTAGGTCGTCATGATCAAGAGCGCAGACGAACTCGATCCTGCTTTTGCGACCATGAAGAAAAATGCCACGGATGCCGTCGTCGTCCAACCCAGCCTTCCCCGCCAGCGCGTCGCAGATCTGGCGCTGAAATATCGCGTCCCGGCAATCGCGCCCACCGTCGCTTTCGCGGCGCTGGGCGGCCTGGCCGCCTATTCGGCAAGTCAGGCGGAAATGGCTCGCAGAACCGCGGCCGCCATCGACAAAATCCTGAAAGGCAGCAAACCGGCCGACCTGCCGGTCGAGCAGCCGACGACATTCGAGCTGGCGATCAATCTGAAAACCGCGAAGGCGCTGGGCATCACGGTGCCGCCGGCTCTGCTCGCCCGCGCCGACGAGGTGATCGAATGAAGCGACGGGATTTCATTGCGCTGCTCGGCGGCGCGGCGGCTTCTCTGCCGCTCGCGGCGCGGCGCAGCAGCAGGCGGCGATGCCGGTGATCGGGGTTCTCGGCAGCGGGACCGCCGAGGGATGGGCGCCGCTCACGGCCGGCGTTTCGCCATGGCCTTGCTGAAACCGGCTATGTCGAGGGCCGCAACGTGACGATCGAATATCGTTGGGCCGAGGGCCGCTACGATCGATTGCCGGCGATGGCCGCCGATTTGATCCATCGTCAGGTATCTGCTATTGCCGCCTTCACCACGCCTGCGGCACTCGCGGCAAGGGCCGCGACTCGACCATTCCGATCGTGTTCACCACCGTCGCCGATCCGGTGCAGATCGGCCTCGTGGGCAGCCTGAGCCGGCCGGGCGGCAATCTCACGGGCGTGACGTCGCTGCACGTGCAGGTTGGACCGAAGCGGCTCGAACTGCTGCACGAGCTGCTGCCCGCGGCGACCGACATGGCGCTGCTCATCAATCCGAACTATCCCACCAGCGAGACCCAGTCGAAACAACTGCAGGCGGCGGCGCAAACGCTCGGGCTGCGACTCCATATCCGCGAGCGAGCACCGAAAGCGAAATCGACGCGGCGTTCTCGAACCTGGCCAGTTGCGAGCCGGTGACTCGTGATCGCGGAGATATCCTTTTCACGGGGAGCAGCGACCGGCTTGCGGCGATGGCGCTGCAGCATGCGGTACCCGCAATCTTTCAGTGCGGCACATTCGCCGCGGCGGGGGCCTGATGGACTATGGCTCGCCTTTGCCGAGCCGCATCGTCTCGCCGGCATCTATACCGGCCGCATCCTCAAAGGCGAAAAACTGCCGATCTGCCAGTGCAGCAGGCGACAAAGGTTGAGCTGATTGTCAATTTAAAGACCGCGAAGGCGCTCGGCATCACGTGCCGCTCTCGCTGCTCGGACGCGCCGATCAGTTGATCGAATGAAACGGCGCGAATTCATCACCCTGCTCGGCGGCGCGGCGGCGACTTGGCGATCCGCTACAGGCTGCCGGCGATATCGTTCCGCCGGGAATTCGCCGAAGCGGGCGGCCTGCTCAGTTACGGCGCGCTGTTCGCCGACGGCTATCGCGAAGCCGGCGTCTATGCCGGCAAGATCCTGAAGGGCGCCAGGCCCGACCGATCTTCCGGTGATGCAGCCGACCAAATTCGAACTCGTCGTCAACCTCAAGACCGCGAAGGCGATCGGGCTTGCGGTCTCCGAGTCCTTCCTGCTGCGCGCCGACGAAATCATGGAATAGGCGATGTCCCTGGTTCGGCCCTCGCGCCGGCCGGGAACGCGCCGATGGAAGCGCTGCCATCCCGTGAATTTGCCCGACGGGCAAATCAGGTCGCTTTGCGATTGTGGCGTGTCCAGTCCTCTCCGAAAAAATATTTCGTTTTTCGCTTAGCCCAAATCAGCTCTATATCTATCCCCGTCCCGTCCCACAGGAGGGGCGTTGCGCAACGTCACGGAACGCGGGACGGGATGCGGTGGACGCGGATCGCGCTTTAGACGACGGCGCGTGAAGCGGACGGAGAAGTCGCGTGGTCCTGACGCCCCGACGCTGGCGTCAAGTTCCTGAGAAGCAAGCTTCTCAGGGGCGACGGTGGCAAGAAAGCCCGGTCGCCGGGGAGAGCGCGAAGGAAGCCGTTAAAACCATTGCGCGGGGAATGCCGGGTGATTCCGGTGTGACCTGACTAACGCGTGTGCATCTTGCATTCTACCATCGCACGCGCGGCTATCGGGCGCATCGGGCGCCCGGCATTCCCTGCGCCCTCTGATCGGAGAGGGCGGGAGTTTCAGGCAAAGCTCGCGTGCATCGCGCCGCGAGATCGCGAAGGCGTGTCTGCCGTCATTGCGAGGAGCGACTTGTGCGCCGTAGCTCAACGAGCGAAGGCGTAAGCGACGAAGCAATCCAGCTTTTCCCTTGGGGCGCCATGGATTGCTTCGCTTCGCTCGCAATGACGATTTCAGGCGATGCTATTTCTTCGAATAAATCTTCGAATAGGTATCGCGCAAAATATTCTTCTGCACCTTGCCCATGGTGTTGCGCGGCAATTCGTCGACCACGAACACCCGTTTCGGCATCTTGAATTTTGCAAGCCTGCCGTCGAGCGCCTTGAGCACGGACGCCTCGTCGACATGCGCGCCCTTGTCGCAGACCACGACCGCGGTGACGCCCTCGCCGAAATCGGCATGCGGCACGCCGATGACAGCGGATTCGATCACGCCCGGCATGGCGTCGATCTCGCTCTCGATTTCCTTCGGATAGACGTTGAAGCCGCCGGAGATCACCGAGATCCTTGCCGCGGCCGAGAATGTGCACGTAGCCCTTGGCGTCGATCTTGCCGAGATCGCCGGTGATGAAGAAGCCGTCGTCGCGGAATTCGGCTTTTGTCTTCTCCGGCATCCGCCAGTAGCCCTTGAACACGTTCGGGCCCTTGACCTCGATCATCCCGATGGTTTCGCGCGCGAGCTCCTTGCCGGTTTCGGGATCGGTGACGCGCACGCTGAACGCCGGGCAGCGGATGGCCGACCGCGCCGGGGACGCGCTCGCCGTCATAGGGGTTCGACGTGTTCATGTTGGTCTCGGTCATGCCGTAGCGCTCGAGCACGGCGTGGCCGGTGCGCGCGAACCATTCGCGGTGGGTATCGGCAAGCAGCGGCGCGGAGCCGGAAACGAACAGCCGCATGTGTTTGGTCGACTCCTTGGTCAGCGCCGGGCTTTGCAAGAGCCGCGTGTAGAAGGTCGGCACGCCCATCAGCACGGTGGCGCGCGCCATCAGCTTGATGATCGCTTCCGGATCGAACTTCGGCAGGAAGATCATCGAGGCGCGGGCGAACAGCGTGACGTTGCTCGCCACGAACAGGCCGTGGGTGTGATAGATCGGCAGCGCGTGGATCAGCACGTCCTTGTCGGTGAAACGCCAGTAGTCGACCAGCGACAGCGAATTCGACGCGAGATTGTCGTGCGTCAGCATCGCGCCCTTGGAACGCCCCGTGGTGCCCGAGGTGTAGAGGATCGCGGCGAGATCGTCGTCGGCGCGCGCGACGGTTTCGAACGCCGGCGTTGGCCCTGGCGGCGGCATCGGTCAGCGAGCCCTTGCCGTCGGCGCCCAGCGTCTCGACCCTGGCGCCGACCTTTGCTGCGAGCTTGCCGATGCCTTCCGCCTTCGACGGATCGCACACCACCAGCGACGGCTCGGCGTCGGTGATGAAATATTCGAGCTCGTTCAGCGTGTAGGCGGTGTTGAGCGGCAGATACACCGCGCCCGCGCGCACCGTGGCGAGATACAGCACGAGACCCGGCACCGATTTTTCGGTCTGCGCGGCGACGCGGTCGCCGGGCTTGACGCCGCGGCTCACCAGCACATTCGCCATCTGCCCGGCGCGGGCGATCAGTTCGCCATAGCTGATGCGCTGCCCGTCGATGGTTTCGATCGCAAGCCGGGCTGGATCGTCGAGGCCGTCGAACAGGCGCGAAAACAGATTGGCGTTCATGATGGTTTTCCGGGGCGCGTTCATGCATCATTGCGGGAGGGCGGACACGGTCTGGTTGGCCGTGGCAATCCGGGAGTTCAATAGCAAAGACGCCCTTCACAAAGCAACGGAGACGGTTTGCATGTCAAATAACGGGAAACGCGTGGCCTGGGTGACCGGCGGCGGCAGCGGCATCGGCGAAGCCGGGGCGGAAGCGCTCGCCGCGGATGGCTGGACGGTGGTGGTTTCGGGGCGGCGCAAGGATGCGCTGGACGCCGTGGTGGCGAAGATCACCAAAAGCGGCGGCAAGGCCGAGGCGATCCCGCTCGATGTCAGCAAGGCCGACGACGTCAACAAGGCCGCGGAACAGATTCTCAGCCGTCATGGCCGCATCGATCTCCTCGTCAACAGCGCCGGCATCAACGTGCCGAAGCGCAGCTGGGCCGACATGGAGCTGGAAGGCTGGAACAGGCTGGTCGACATCAATCTCAACGGCGTCCTGTACTGCATGCACGCGGTGCTGCCGGCGATGCGCCGGCAAAAGGACGGCTGCATCATCAATGTGGCGTCCTGGGCCGGCCGCCATGTCTCGAAAATGCCGGGGCCGGCCTACACCACCACCAAGCACGCGGTGCTGGCGCTGACCCATTCCTTCAACATGGACGAATGCGTCAACGGCCTGCGCGCCTGCTGCCTGTCTCCCGGCGAGGTCGCGACGCCCGATCCTGAAATTGCGGCCGGTGGTGCCGAGCGAAGCCGAGCAGGCGCGGATGCTGCAGTCCGAAGATCTGCGGCCGCACCATCGCCTTCGTCGCCAGCATGCCGCCGCGGGTCTGCGTCAACGAGATCCTGATCAGCCCGACCTGGAACCGGGGTTTTGTGCAGACGCCGAACAATCGGGATTAGCGGTGTCCGTCATCTGCGAGCCATCGGGTCGCTGCGAAGCGGCGCCCGATGACCGCGCTCTGCGAAGCGATCCATAGGGCGTGCAGGCTCATGGTCTGGATCGCGCGTCGCTGAGCGCGCTCCTCGCAATGACGGGACGAGCACACGGCCACCCCCGCAAAAAGTTTCAGACATCACGATAAATTATTCCCCGAAACCGGCCGGAAGACCTCCCGTAGCTCGGCCCAACGGCGACGCGGTCACATCATCAACCGACAGGCGTCGCTGTTGCCCCTCCGGCGATGTCCGCCGGTCACCTCAATCCATCGGGAGACGATCCATGTCCAAGCGTATTGCACTTTTCTCCGCCGCCGCCCTCGGTGCGCTGGCTCTCACCGCCGCCGTCGTCGCGCCGGTGAGCGCGCAAGACAAGATGATGAAAAGCGAAATGTCCGGCGAGAAGACCGTGATGGTCGGCGGCGCCGCGATGTTCCCGTCGAAGAACATCATCCAGAACGCCGTCAATTCCAAGGACCACACCACGCTGGTCGCGGCGGTGAAGGCCGCCGGCCTGGTCGAGACCCTGGAAGGCAAGGGCCCGTTCACGGTCTTCGCGCCGACCAACGCCGCCTTCGGCAAGCTGCCGGCCGGCACCGTCGACACCCTGGTGAAGCCCGAGAACAAGGCGACCCTGACCAAAATCCTGACCTATCATGTGGTTCCGGGCAAGCTCGAAGCCTCCAGCCTGACCGACGGCAAGAAACTCAAGACCGCCGAAGGCGAGGAGCTGACGGTGAAGCACCAGGACGGCAAGATCTGGATCGTCGACGCCAAGGGCGGTTCCTCGATGGTGACGATCTCGAACGTCAACCAGTCGAACGGCGTGATCCATGTGGTCGACACCGTCCTGATGCCGGCGTCGTAAGATCGCGCGTGTCCTGATCCAGTCCCCAACGGGATGCGCGACCGCGAGCCGGGGCGACCCGGCTCGCATTTTTGTGACCGCGATGCCCTGACGGCATCGATCTTATAGCCTGCATGGCAGTAACGAAGCCGCCGATTCCCGGCGTATAATCGTGTAGTCGTCGACGTCAGGAACCCATGGAACCACCATGTCCAGCCTTGCAGCCAGCGACGAACGCGCAATACCGGCCACGGTGAAGGTCATTCAGCCGGCCTGGGTCCGGACCGTGCACTGGATCAACGCCGTGGCGATGATCCTGATGATCATGTCGGGCTGGCAGATCTACAACGCCTCGCCGCTGTTCGCCTTCCTGAAGTTCTCAAAAAGCATAACGCTCGGCGACTGGCTCGGCGGCGCGCTGCTGTGGCATTTCGCGGCGATGTGGCTGTTGATGGTCAACGGCCTCGTCTATCTCGCGCTGGGTTTTGCCACCGGCCGCTTCCGCAAGAAGCTGCTGCCGATCACCCCGGAGGGCGTGATCTCGGACGCCCGGGCGGCGCTGACCGGCAGGCTGTCGCATGACGACCTCACCCGGTACAATTACGTGCAGAAGCTGCTCTATGCCGGCATCATCGTGGTCGGCGTGCTGATCGTGCTGTCGGGGCTTTCGATCTGGAAGCCGGTGCAGCTGCAATGGCTGACCGCACTGTTCGGCGGCTACGACGTGGCGCGTTACGTCCATTTCTTCTGCATGGCGGCGATCGTCGCGTTCCTGGCGGTTCATGTCGCGCTGGCGGTGCTGGTGCCGAAAAGCCTGCGCGCCATGATCATCGGCCTAGAGCTGATCCGGAGAAGTGGACGGTTTCGAGGAGGACTATCATGGGCCGCCTTCGCAAGCTTCTGATCCCCGGCGTCGACAAGCAACTGCTGGTCCGGGACGCGGTCAAGGTGATGCCGGACCTGGCGCGGCGGCGCTTCATCGCCGGCGGCGCGAGTTTTGGCGCGCTGACGCTGCTGACCGGCTGCGACGTGTCCGACAGCTTTTCGGCCGAGGAGATGCTGAAGAAGGTTTCGAAATTCAACGACGCCGTGCAGGCCTTCATCTTCAATCCCAACGCGCTGGCGCCGACCTTCCCGGAAAGCGCCATCACGAAGCCGTTCCCGTTCAACGCCTATTACGATCTCGACGACGCGCCCACCATCGACGGCAAGGAGTGGAAATTCGAGGTGCGCGGTCTCGTCGACAACAAGAAATCCTGGACGCTGGAGGAGCTCTACAAGCTGCCGCAGGTCAAGCAGGTCACGCGCCATATCTGCGTCGAGGGCTGGAGCGCGATCGGAAGCTGGACCGGCACACCGCTGCGCGATTTCCTCAAGCTGGTCGGCGCCGACACCCGCGCCAAATATTGCTGGTTCCAGTGCGCCGACGCCGAGGGCTACAACTCGCCGCTCGACATGGCGACCGCGCTGCATCCGCAGACCCAGATGACCTTCAAATTCGCCGACGAGATCCTGCCGCGGGCCTACGGCTATCCGATGAAGATCAGGGTGCCGACCAAGCTCGGGTTCAAGAATCCGAAATACGTGATCTCGATGGAGGTCACCAACGACTACAAGGGCGGCTACTGGGAAGACCAGGGCTATAATTCGTTCAGCGGGAGCTGAACCGCCCGCCATGTTTGCGGCGCGCTCACGCCGCGTGCGAAGCGGAGTATCTTTTTTCCATCACGGCGTCGAATGCAATTCCCATCTCGGTGGCGGACGGCACGTAGCCCGTGAACAGCTCGAACGCGTCGGCGGCCTGATAGATGGCAAGCTCGCGCCCGGTCATGACGGTAGCGCCCTTTGCCCGGGCGGCCGTCAAAAGCGGCGTCCAGAGCGGCGAATAGACGGCGTCGGCGACCCACAGCCCGGCGTGCAGCAGGTGATCCGGAACCGGCGTGCCAAGGCTCGGCAGCATCCCGACCGGGGAAGCGTTGACCATGCCGACGACGCCGCGCAGCGCGTCCTCGACGCTGTCGGTAACGCCTGCTTTTATCGCGGCCTTCGAGCTGCACGGCGAGTTGCGCGGCCTTGGCGTGCTCGCAATCGAATATCCGCAGATCAGCGACGCCGAGCCCGGCGAGCGCGAACGCAATCGCCTTGCCGACGCCGCCGGCGCCGATCAGGGCGACAGGGCCATGCGAGGAAGCGGCGACGAGGGGGGCGATGGCGCGCGCAAAACCCGATGTATCGGTGTTGTAGCCGATCAACCTGTTATCGCGGACGACGACGGTATTGACCGCGCCGATCATGCTTGCTCCCGGCGATAATTCGTCGAGCAGATCGAGCACGGCTTCCTTGTAGGGAAAGGTGACGTTGATGCCGGCGAAGCCCAGCCGCCGAACGCCCTCGAGCAACAGCTTCAGCTCCTCGCGCCCGGCGCCGGCGACCTCGATGAGCTGATAGTGGCAATGAAGGTCGAGCGCCTCGGCGGCCCGCTCGTGCATGGCCGGTGCCGCCGACTGCGCGATCGGCGCGCCGAGCAGGCCGGTCAGAAAGCGGCGGCTTTGCGACTGCGGGCTGTGCGTGGCGGATTTCATCGTCTCGGCAACCTGGGCGTCAGTGCGGGCGCCTACCATCTCCAGACCGGGGCAACGATAGCGCACCGGCGGGCACTCTAGCCCGGCTTACGATTTTTGCGCCAGCCTTCGCTGGAACGCCGAGGCGATCGCGCCCACCGCCAGCATCGCGGCGGAGACGTTGAGCGCATAGGACAGGCTGCCGAACGCGTCGGTGACGGCGCCGACCGCGATCGGCCCCAGCGTCTGGCCGATGCCGAACGCGATGGTCATCGCCGCAATTCCCGTCGGCCAGGCGGAGGGCGGGTAGTTGTAGCGCACGAAGGCGGTGGTCGATCCCACCACCGCGAAGAACGCAACGCCGAACACCAGCGCCGATACCGCAAGCAGGGCTGCGGAATGCCCGAACAGCGGCAGCGCCGCGCCTAGTGCGTTGACGCCGAGAATGATCGCGGTAGAGAGGCCGCCGCGGTCGAACGCCAGCACGCGGCGCCACACCCACGGCGTCACGAAGGCGCTGACGCCGATCAGGCTCCAGAACGCGCTCTGCGCCGCAGGCCCGCCGCCGGCGTCGCGGACATAGGCGATCATGAAGGTCATGTAGGCGATGTAGCCGGCGCCGAACAGGAAATAGCCGGCGAGATAGATCAGGACCGGCCGGATCGCGAAGTTCGCCGGCACGGCGTCGGCGAGACCGTCACCGGTATCGATCGGCGCCAGCAGCAGCGGAACGGTCATGGCGACCGCCAGCAGCGTCATCGCCCACCACACGATCCACCACGAGCCCGGGCCCGAACGCCTGCAGCACGAACGGCGCGATCAGGCCGGAGGCCAGGATGCCGAGCCCGGGTCCGGCGTAGAACAGGCTGAGCAGAAAATTCGCGCGCGCGGGCTGCGATTGCGCGATCCGCGCCGCCAGCGCGCCGCCGGCGACGAATCCGGCCGCCGCGCCAAGCCCAGCCAGCAGCCGCGCAAAGCTCAAGACGACAAAATTGCCCGACAGCGCGCACAGCGCCAGCGACACGACGCAGGCCAGCGTTCCCCAGCGCACCGCGGCGGACAGGCCAAATCGCTTGATCAGCCTCGAGGCCATCAACGCGCCGACGAGATAACCGGCCGCATTGATGGTGTTCATGAAGCCGGCGGCCGAATACGACCAGCCAAGCGCGTCGCGCATGTCCGGCAGCACCAGCGAATAGGCGAAGCGGCCGATGCCGAGGCCGACGGTCGGCGCCAGCGACAGGATCAGGATCAGCCGCGCGGGATGCGCAGGTGGCGAGGGAGGAGCGGGGGCTTTCACGGGGATTCTCCGGCAGGGCCGGCATTCTGGCAGGAGAGGCGGCGGTTGCACAGGCGCGCCGTCAGCAATGGTGTCTTGCCGACTGCGCAATTTACCCGATCAGCACCAGCGCCACGCCGGCGACCGTCAGTAGGGTTCCGACGACGATGCGCGCCGTGATCGCGATATGCTTGAGCATGAGCGCGCTCAGCACGACGGTGACCAGCGGATAGATCGCGACCAGGGGCGCCACCAGCGTGATCGGCCCGTTGCGCACGGCGGCAAACAGCGTCAGTGCGCTGAGGCCATTGCTGATCCCGGTGACGGCGAACCAGAAGCGGCCCGAGCAGCGGCGCGTGTGCAACGAAACTCCCTTTCCGGACCCGCTGCACGGTCAGCACCACCAGCGAGGACATGATGTAGCCGATCAGGCAGGCCCATAGCGGGCTCGGCCAGATCTCGAGCCCGAGTTTCACGATCGGCGGCACCACGCCCCGGATCAGCGCGCCCCCGAGCGGCAACAACAGCGCCCAGCTGCGCCAATGGCCGAGATCGCGCGGACGGGTAACGGTGATGATCACGGCGCCGACCACCGCGATCACGAGACCGATGAGTTGCAGCGGCCGCAACGGCTCATGCAGCAGGAGCACCGCCACCGTCACGGCAAACAACGGCGCGAGGTTGCCGAGCGTCGAGGTGATGACCGGCCCGAGCGCCCGGTTCGACGCAAAGGTCAGAAGCGTCAGCGACGCCGGAAAGAACAGGCCGATGGCGGTAAAGATCGGCAGACCGCGCCAGACCACCGGCTCGCCATGCAGGATCAGCGGCGACAGCAGCAGGAATAGCAGCGTGAAGGAGGGAACGCTGATCGCGGCGCCCGAAAGCGGCTCGACCGTGCGCAATCCCAGCTGCGCCATAACGACGCCGGCGCCCAGGAACGCCGCCGACGCAAAGGCAAACAGGATGGCTGCGGTCATGAGGTCCGTTTGTTGCCTTGTTCGGGGCGCGGGCTCGTTGGTCAGGCGCATTTGTCGCCCGCCCCGGCCGCCTTGCCAATCGGCTTCAGGCGCTTTAGCACTCGCGCGCAGCGAAATTGGCCGTCATGCCCGGCCTTGGCCGGGCATCCACGTCCTTCTTCTTCGTTGCGAACAAAGACGTGGATGGCCGGGGGCAGACAAGTATACGTAGTCTGCGCAAGGCAGACCACTACGCCCGGCCCTGACGAGTTGGATGAGGAAATATTCCATGGCGACCCATAAACTGCTGCTTCTCCCCGGCGACGGCATCGGCCCCGAAGTGATGGCGGAGGTGAAACGCCTGATCGACTGGCTCAACGCGCAAGGCATCGCGCATTTCGAGACCGAGCAGGGGCTGGTCGGCGGCTCGGCCTATGATGCGAGCCAGCAGAGCATCACCGACGCCACCATGGCGCAAGGCGATGGCCGCGGACGCCGTGATCTTCGGCGCGGTCGGCGGTCCGAAGTGGGACAGCGTTCCCTATGACGCGCGGCCCGAGGCCGGGCTGCTTCGGCTTGCGCAAGGACCTCGGCCTGTTCGCCAATCTGCGCCCGGCGGTGTGCTATCCGGCGCTTGCGGACGCCTCGAGCCTGAAGCGCGAGGTGGTCGAGGGCCTCGACATCATGATCGTGCGCGAGCTCACCGGCGGGGTGTATTTCGGCGAGCCGAAGACCATCACCGATCTCGGCAACGGCCAGAAGCGCGCCATCGACACCCAGGTCTACGACACCTATGAAATCGAGCGCATCGCCCGGGTCGCGTTCGATCTGGCGCGCAAGCGCCGCAACAAGGTGACCTCGATGGAAAAGCGCAACGTCATGAAATCGGGCGTGCTCTGGAACGAGGTGGTCACCCAGGTGCATGCGCGCGAATACAAGGACGTGCGAGCTCGAGCATCAGCTGGCCGATTCCGGCGGCATGAATCTGGTGAAATGGCCGAAGCAGTTCGACGTCATCGTCACCGACAATCTGTTCGGCGACATGCTCTCGGATATCGCGGCGATGCTGACGGGCTCGCTCGGCATGCTGCCGTCGGCCTCCCTCGGCGAGGTCGACGTCAAGACCAAAAAGCGCAAGGCGCTGTATGAGCCGGTGCACGGTTCGGCGCCCGACATCGCAGGCAAGGGGCTCGCCAATCCGATCGCGATGATCGCGTCATTCGGAATGGCGCTGCGCTATTCCTTCGACATGGGCGCGCTGGCCGACAAGCTCGATGCCGCGATCGCCGCGGTGCTGGCGAAGGGCCTGCGCACCGCGGATATCAAGTCCGAGGGCACCACGGCGGTGAGCACGACGCAGATGGGCGAGGCGATCCTGAAGGAATTGCAGGCGCTGCACGCGTAAGCGCAAATCGCACCCGACACAAGAAATGCCCGGTCAAAGCCGGGCATTGTTCGCAAGCAGAGCGCGCGCTCAATACAGCGGGAAGCGCTGCGGATATCCGCCCATGTCCGACGGCGGGTTCAGCGGCTGGCGGTCGATCGGGCGATTGTTGTTCTCGCGCGCGAACGATGGATACCCGACGACGGCGGAAATGCGTAATCGGTGAACTTGCGGTCGCCCGGCAAGACTTCGACGCCGGCATCGAGCCAGGAGCGCTTGGTGACGTAGACGCGGGTGCGCGGTCCCTGCTGATAGACCACGTTGGGACCGTTCGGCCCGTAATAGGGACGGCCGCGGTTGTCGAACTGCCGTTTGGGCTGCGCGCTGGCCGGTGTCATGTCGAAGCCGACGGCGACGACGGCAACTGCGGCCAGCAACACCGCAAGCTTGTTCGCAGCAGGGAATTTCCAGGTCATCATGTCCTCACGGGCGGCCAGGCCGCCATTATTCGATTTGGCCGTCACTCTTAGCGGCCGGGGATATAGCGTCACAAGGTCAATCGGGCCACACCGCGGCACAATAATGCGGCGGAATGCGAAAAAGTTGCATGAAAACCAGCATCTTGGCCGGGGCGCCGGATCAGAGCGTGCCGCGCAGAAGGGGGTTTTCCGCGCCGGTCACCCAGTCCGCTGACGCGGCTGGTGGCGGATGGCGGCGCAGCTGCCCCGCCTGAGTTCGGCGCGGGCGAATAATTCGGCCAGTTTCGGTTCATTTCCGGCCGTGAGCAGGATCAGCCGGCTCAGACATGCAGCCGATCGCCGCGCGCCGGGCCGGCAAGGCGTCGCCCTGGCACGACCAGCCGGAGATCTGCAGATTGGGTTCGTCGAGACGTTTGATGAAGCCAAGGCAGGAATGGCGCCGTCCGCGTCGCCGGCGATGGCGAAGCAGCGTCACCGTGCCGAATTTGCTGTCGATGACGCCGGCCGCTTCCAGCTCGCGCCCGCCGTTGGGGTCCATTCGCGCGGCGAATTCGGCATCGGCCGGCCCCGATTGGCCGAATTCGCCGCCGGGGCGATAGATTTCGAGCTCGGCAACCGGCTTTTCGCCCTGGGCCGTCCAGCGAATGATGTCCTTGCGGCCGCCTTCGGGATGCCGGAGGATCTCGTAAGTCTCTGTTTTTTCAGGCAAATCGAACTGGCTGACGGCAAACGCCGGATGCGAGCGCGCAGCCACGCTCCAGCCCGCTTGGCGGCGGGCTCGTCGACCTCGACCAGCCGGCAATTGGTCCCAGAGATGGATGCCGAGGATGGCAAGCAGCGCCAGCGTCCCCACATAGGCGATGAGGCGCGCCAGCATGCCGCAGCATTCGTCGGCGAAGCTGGTCAGCGCCGGATGAATTTGGGTCGGATAAGAGGGGTGGGCACGGAGTGGCCCAAAACGATCGCATCAAACGCCCAAGCACACGGTCTAACGTTGTCTTAACGGCGTTTCTCGCATAGAAGCGCTGCCTCTTCCCTTTCCGCTGCGGGCGGTGGGGAGGCATTTTTCTTCGGAGAGTGAACGATGGGTTACAAAGTCGCGGTGGTCGGAGCGACCGGCAATGTCGGGCGGGAAATGCTCAACATTCTGGACGAACGCAAATTCCCGGCCGACGAGGTGGTGGCGCTGGCGTCACGCCGCAGCATGGGCGTCGAAGTGTCCTATGGCGACCGCACCCTGAAGGTCAAAGCGCTCGAGCACTACGATTTCTCCGACGTCGATATCTGCCTGATGTCGGCGGGCGGCGCGGTGTCGAAGGAATGGTCGCCGAAGATCGGCGCCGCCGGCGCGGTCGTGATCGACAACTCGTCCGCCTGGCGCATGGATCCGGACGTGCCGCTGATCGTGCCCGAGGTCAATGCCGATGCGGTCGCAGGCTTCGTCAAGAAGAACATCATCGCCAATCCGAACTGCTCGACCGCGCAGCTCGTGGTCGCGCTGAAGCCGCTGCACGACAAGGCGGTGCATCAAGCGCGTCGTGGTCTCGACCTATCAATCGGTGTCGGGCGCCGGCAAGGACGCCATGGACGAGCTGTTTTCGCAGACCAAGGCGGTCTACACCAACAGCGAACTCGTCAACAAGAAATTCCCCAAGCGTATCGCCTTCAACGTGATCCCCGAGATCGACGTGTTCATGGAGGACGGCTACACCAAGGAAGAGTGGAAGATGATGATGGAGACCAAGAAGATTCTTGATCCCAAAATCAAGCTGACCGCGACCTGCGTGCGGGTGCCGGTGTTCGTCGGCCATTCCGAAGCCGTCAACATCGAATTCGAGAATCCGATCTCGGCCGACGAGGCGCGCGACATCCTGCGCAATGCGCCGGGATGCCTCGTGATCGACAAGCACGAACCCGGCGGCTACGTCACGCCCTACGAGGCGGCGGGCGAGGACGCGACCTATATCAGCCGCATCCGCGAGGACGCGACGGTGGAGAACGGCCTCGTGCTGTGGTGCGTGTCGGACAATCTGCGCAAGGGCGCGGCGCTGAACGCGATCCAGATCGCCGAATGCCTGATCAACCGCAAGCTGATCAGCGCCAAGAAAAAGGCGGCGTGAGAGCTTGAGCATGATCCGGACCCGGAGGGCCGCGTTAGCGCTAAGCGGGAACCGGTCTTCCGAAAAGATCATGCTCCAGAGATAGCAGGAGCCGGAATCGCGATGACCGAACAACCGGCTCCCTATCGGCCCAATCCGAAGCTGAAGCGCGTCGAGGCGGGATTCGAGAGCCTGATCTTCAACAGCCGCTGGCTGATGGCGCCGTTTTATTTCGGCCTCGTCGTCAGCCTCGCGGTGCTGTTGCTCAAATTCTGCATGGTGCTGTGGGAGTTCATCGTCCACGCGCCCGGCTCCAAGGAGTTCGACATCATCCTCGGCGTGCTCAGCCTGATCGACATCTCGCTGACCGGCAATCTGATCCTGATCGTGGTGTTTTCCGGCTACGAGAATTTCGTCTCCAAGATCGATCCCGGCGGCCATCCGGACTGGCCGGACTGGATGACCAAGGTCGATTTCGGCGGGTTGAAGCAGAAGCTGCTCGCCTCGATCGTCGCGATCTCCGCGATCCAGGTGCTGAAGGCATTCATGAACATCGACACCGCCTTCGACACCCAGAAGCTGGCCTGGCTGGTCGGCGTGCATCTGGCGTTCGTGGTCTCGGCCTTCATGCTGGCGCTGTCCGACCGCTGGAGCGGCGGCGATCATGGAGGCGAATAGGGAGAGGCGGATTCCCCTACTCCCTGCTAGCCTACCTCTTCTCTCACGCTGCGAAATTCCTTCGCCGCCTGATCGAGCACCGACAGCGAACCCTCGGCGACGCCGAAATAGGCGCCGTGCAGATGAAGCTTGCCGCGCTCGACCAGGATCTGCACGAAGGGAAACGTCATCAGGTTTTCCAGGCTGCGGAACACCGCGGCCTTCTCGATCCGGATGGTGAAATCCAGCCATCGTCTCGTGGTCGCGCTGCCCGACCTTCTCGCCCGGCTTGATGAACATCGACATCCATTTGCCGATGAAGTCGCCGGGCGACAGCGGCGCGATATTGTCGATGAAGGCGCGGATGCCGCCGCATTGCGCGTGGCCGAGCACCACGATGTGCTTTACGCGCAGCACCTGCACCGCGTATTCCAGCGCCGCCGAGACGCCGTGCGCGCCGCCGTCGGGCGCATAGACCGGCACCAGATTGGCGACGTTGCGCACCACGAACAATTCGCCGGGGCCGGCATCGAAGATCACCTCCGGCGACACCCGGGAATTGCAGCAGCCGATCACCATCACCTCGGGCGACTGGCCGCGCTCGGACAGTTCGCGGTAGCGCGACTGTTCGGTGGGCAGCCGCTGCGAGGTGAAGGTCCGGTAGCCGTCGAGCAGATGTTGCGGAAACGATGACATGCGCAGTTGCTAACCATATGCCGCGGGCGGGAACAAGCCTTTCGGACGGCGTGCCGAAATGTTATCGCGTGGAGCTCCAAAATGCCAAAGGGAACCAGCCCATGATCCGTCCGCGCCGCAGCCTGTTGTTCATGCCCGGATCGAATGCGCGGGCGCTGGAAAAGGCGCGCAACCTGCCGGCCGACGGCATCATCCTCGACCTCGAGGATTCCGTGGCCCCGGAGGCCAAGGCGATGGCGCGCGACCAGATCGCGCAGGCGATCGCGGCAAAAGGCTTCGGCAGGCGCGAGGTCCTGATCCGCGTCAACGCGCTGGATTCGCCGTGGTGGATCGATGACGTCACCATGGCCGGCAAGGCCCGGCCCGACGGCATTCTGGTTCCGAAGATTTCCAGCGTCGAAGGATCTCACCGCCATCGCCGATCGCCTCAGCGATATCAACGCGGACACCTCGATCCGGGTCTGGGCGATGATCGAGACCGCGCGCGCGGTGCTGCACGCCGAGGAACTCGCGGCCGCCTCGCGCGATTCCGAGATGCGGCTGGCCGGCTTCGTGTTCGGGCCGAACGATATTTCACGCGAGACGCGGATACGAATGCAGCCCGGCCGCGCGGCGATGCTGCCGATGATCACGCATTGCATTCTCGCGACGCGCGCCTACGGCCTCGAAATTCTCGACGGACCCTACAGCGATTTCAGCAATGTCGACGGCTTTGGGCAGGAATGCACGCAGGCGCGCGATCTCGGCTTCGACGGCAAGACGCTGATCCATCCGGGCCAGATCGAGGCCTGCAACGCGATCTTCACGCCGCCGGCGGAGGAAGTCGCGCAGGCCCGCAAGATCATCGCGGCGTTCGAACGGCCGGAGAACGCCTCGCGCGGCGCGATCCCGCTCGACGGGCAGATGGTGGAGCGGCTGCACGCCGACATGGCGAGGCGCACGATTGCGATCGCGGACGCGATCGCGGCGATGGGAATTGATGTTTGCAATCTACCCTTCGGCCTGGAGAGCGAGGGTCATTCGCCGCCAATCAGAAGAGGTGACTCCGCCCGCATTGTGCAGCGCGGATGAGAAACAGCGCGGCCAGCGCAATGATGATGGCCAGAGAAATGTGGATCCAGACGGAGCGCGACATTTTCATGTTCACCGTTAAGCGCTTGCGAACGCTATTGTTCGCCGGCTGGCCCAGAACGTCGATCGTGGGCGCGTTGGGGCAATATCCCTCATAATGCTCGGCAGCGGTGCCGGCGGCGAGGTCGCGGTCGCATTGACCCTTGTGATGCGCACAGGGCGCAGACCCGCTCCATGTCGCGCAGCACCAGCGGCTGCGTGCGCGCGAGAGCTTCTTCGTCGATCCCGAGAACCTTGAGCAGCTTCGGCAGTTCGTCCGCGGCATGCGGTCCCTGACGGACCAGCTCGTTCAGATCGCTGGGAGAAACCCGGAGTTCGCTCGCGATGCGGTCGAATTCGGCGGTGTTGAGCTGGCGTATCTCGTTCAGCTCCCGCCGGTGCTTCAGCCAGTCGCTAAACGTATTGATCAGCGCTTCGACGACGGGATAGGGCTTGCTTTGGGCGGTCATGGGACACCTCCGGTCGTCCAGTGCAATAGAGCACGAACGGAGGAACGCGTTGTTGCGGTAGATCAACTGGCTCGCGCCGGCCTCGGAGGGAGCCCCTCAGGATGAACCAAACCGCTCCGCCGCCCAGGCATAGAGGCTGCCGGGAACGGGCGGCTGGCTGCCGCGGCCCTTCGGGCGAAATGTGCAGCCCGATAATGTCGGGATCGCCGATCAGCCCTGAAAAATCCGAGGGCTCGAAGAACAGTTTTGGGTCGGCATGAACCGCGTAAAACGATTTCTTCGGCAAGGCGTAGCGCAGTTCGCCGGCGCGGCGGGCGAGCGCGGTCAGCGCCGCCGGCCCGTAGATCGCGACGCGAATATCGGAGAGCCGGTTCGATCCGCCGCGCAGCCTGCGCAGCGCGAAAGTCAGGCGGTGCCGCAGCGCCAGCCAGTCCGGCGTCAGTTCCTCCTGCTCCATCAGGTTCTCGAACGCCACCACGATTGCGTCGTCCGACGGCAGATAGAGCACCGAATTGCCGAGCTGGCGCGGGCGCTCCCAGGCGAAATAGGGTTTTGCGGGATCGATCTCGACCGGTTTGAGCAGCAGCACGTCGGCGTCGAGCCACAGGCCGGCGCTTTCGCGCCATCAGCCGCATCCGGAAGAAATCGCTGAACTGCAGCGTGGTCCAGTCGCGCCAGGTGCCGTCCGGCTGCGGGCGGACGCAGTTTTTCGGAGAAGGCGTGCGGCAGGATCGCTTCGGCCTCGGCGTTGCCGACGCCGTCGGGCAATCCCGGAAGCGGATCGAAGCTATAGACCGTGACCTTGTGGCCGGCGGCGACCTGCGATCTCAGGCAGGTCAGCCGCAGCGCATCGAGCGGGCCGTGCCAGAAGGTGACGACGTCGGGCCGCATGCGCGTCACCTTCAATCGGCGGCAGGAGCGTCAGATCAGGCCCAGGCGCGCTCGGTCTTCGCCTTGGCCTCGTAGGCGTCGATCGAGGCCTTCTTCTCCATGGTCAGCCCGATGTCGTCGAGGCCGTTCATCAGGCAATGCTTGCGGAACGGGTCGATCTCGAATTTCACCGTGCCGCCGTCGGGGCCGCGGATTTCCTGGTTGGCGAAGATCGATGGTCAGCGTCGCATTGGCGCCGCGCTCGGCGTCGTCGAACAACTTGTCGAGGTCTTCCTGGCTGACGCGGATCGGCAGGATGCCGTTCTTGAAACAGTTGTTGTAGAAGATGTCGCCGAACGAGGTCGAGATCACGCAGCGGATGCCGAAATCCAGCAGCGCCCAAGGCGCGTGTTCGCGGCTCGAACCGCAGCCGAAATTATCGCCGGCGACCAGGATCTTGGCGTTGCGATAGGCCGGCTTGTTGAGGATGAAATCCGGGTTCTCGCTGCCGTCGTCCTTGTAGCGCTGTTCCGAGAACAGGCCCTTGCCGAGGCCGGTGCGCTTGATGGTCTTCAGATACTGCTTGGGGATGACCATGTCGGTATCGACATTGATGATCTTCAGCGGCGCCGCGACGCCTTCCAGCGTGGTGAACTTGTCCATCGATCGCACTTCTCGGCTTGAGATTGGGAAAAGCGTTTTGCGAGGGTGGTTTATCGCGAATATCGCCGGGGTTAAAGGGCAAACTGACAAATTGAGCTAGTCGGCGCCGGCCTCGATCGCCTCCATATCGTCGTCGGAAAGCCCGAAATGATGGCCGATCTCGTGGATCAGCACGTGGCGGACGATATGGCCCAGCGCCTCGTCATGCTCGGCCCAGTAATCCAGGATCGGCCGGCGGTAGAGCCAGACCATGTTGGGCAGCCGCGCGATGTCGTCATGGCTTTGGTGCGGCAGGCCGAGCCCTGCAAACAGGCCGAGCAGGTCGAATTCGCTTGTCGCGCCCATCTCGTCGAGCACCTCGTCGGTCGGAAAATCGTCGACGCGGATGATCACGCCCTCGCACAGATCGCGAAAAGTCTTTGGGCAGGCGCTCGAAAATCTCGTGCGCCATGGCCTCCATCTCGGCCAGCGAGGGAGCTTTTGCGGTTCGCCACATTTTGGCTGTTTATAGCGTTTTCGAGCGAAGTGGATACCGGTTCGCGTAAAGAAAACGCGTCAAAACAATGGACAGAGCCTCGGTTCTGATTCAATCAGAACGGCGGCTCTGGCGGGTTCCATGCTCGTGCCTATCCCGCAGTTGACCTTGGCGCGGCAATCGGAGACGTTGCGGCCGATAACAGGTTGATGGTGGGCGTGATGATGCGGATCAGGACGGCGGCACTATTGGTCGCTTTTGCAGGGGCGATTTCGCTGCCCGCGGCCGGCGCGAGCGCGCAAACTGCGCCAAAGGGGTTGCGGACCGTGCAGGCGGCGCAGCCGGTCGCCAGCGAGGTCTCCGCGCAGCGCCGCCGGCCGCTGACACGCCTGCGCGTCTATCCCTATTACGTACCGAACCCCGACGGGGTCTATCCCCGCTATTATCCCGGCCGCAACGCGGTGCGCGAGTGCAACGCGACCTACGTGCAGGAATACCGGCCGAGCGGCACGGTGATCGTGCCGCGCATGAGCTGCTTCTGGCGCCGCGGCTAGAGCACGATCCCGAAAAGTGGGTACCGGTTTTCGGAAAAGATCAGGCTCAAACAAAAAGCCGACAGTTGAGTCAGCGAAGCCAAAGCAAACCCTGATGCAAGCGCCGGCGCGCCGCGACGATCAGGCCTGCGCCGACCACCAGCGCCGATGCTCCATAAACGACAATGGCCATGGCCAGCTGGGTGAAATGGCTTGCGGTGCCGGGCCCGCCGCCGGGGCCTTGCGAGGCGAGCGCCGCATGAGCGAACAACAAACCGCGCCAGCATTGACGGGGAGGCGAGCGCGAAGCGCGCGATCCGATATCTTGCGCGAAACGATGCCATGACGATCTCCTGCGACGGGAAGTTTCAGAAGATACGGACGACGGCCTATGCCGGTTTTGCAAATTTCGGGCGTACAAATTTTGTTCCCGCCTGCCGTCACACCCTTTGACGCAGGTCAATGCCGCTTCCGATAAAGAGGCGGCAATCATCTTCAAACAAGCGTGCCGCGGATGGGGCCTGAGGAGCGGTCTGTTTCTCGCTCGGCGTGTTGTGCCGCCTGAAACCGGCGGGCGGGCTCGAAGTTGACGAGCTGAGAACGGAGGAGGCTTTCATGACGAGATGGTTCGCTCCAGCCTTGCTGGCGGTCACCCTGATGTTCGGCGGCTCGACCGCGATCAACGCAGCGGCTGCGGCGCCCTTGCAGGCCGCGACGCAAAAGGCGGAAGCGTCGAAAGCTACCGATATCAGCGCGCGGCGCTACTATCGGCATTATCATTATGTCTATCGTCCGTACTACCGGCCTTATTATTACGCACGGCCTTACTATTACGCCCCGCGCTACTATTATCGGCCCCACTACTATCGGCCTTATCCGTACTTTTATCGGCCTTACCCGTACTTTGCGGTGTCCCCGTTCGGTTTCGGAATTGGGATTGGGGTTGGGCCGTGGTGGTGGTAGCGGCTGACGATACTTAGCCCGCCGGCGCAAATCCCTTCGCCAGCAATACGACGCCCTGTGCGCCGGCTTTGCGGTCTTTCGAGATTTCCAGATATTCCGGCTGAAGTCTCGCCCACGGCGTTCTGAAAGGCGGCCTCGTCGGGAAACGACATCAATACCAGTTTGTCGCGATCCCAGGTGCCTTCCAGGATCGCCGGGCTTTCGTCAGCCGACAGCAGCCGTCCGCTGAATTTTTTGAACACGTCGAAGAAGCGCGCCTGATAGCGATCATACGCTGCGCGGTCCGTCATCTTCAGCTGCACGATCACATAAACAGTCATGGCCAATTCCTATTCCGGCATGGTCGCAAACTTTTTTTTGCCGCCGATCTCGTTATCTTGAAATTGCGGCGCGCGCATTCATGGCGCGTTCACATGCTCATCTATAATTTAATGTTGGGAGCGATCGCAAATGAACGTGCCGAAGCCAGGCCATTGCATGGCCCGAGCTTCGTTGCCTGGATTCAGGGAGGTTTTACGCATGATCAGGATTTCAAATCCCGGGCGCGGCGCTGCCCGTTGCCTGTTGCGTTCTTTCGGCCTCGCGGCCGCCGCGTTGCTGATGCTGTCGGCGGCCCCTAGCCAGCGCGCGCAGGCGCTGTCGTTGATCAATCCGGGCGCTGCGCCCGGCGCGAAAGCCGTCTCCGGCGGGCTGACGATCCAGGTCATTGGCCGTGGCGGCGGCGGTGGAGGTGGCGGCGGGTTCCATGGCGGCGGTGGCGGCTTCCACGGTGGTGGCGGCTTCCATGGCGGCGGAGGTTTCCATGGTGGCGGCGCGGTGTTTCACGGCGGCGGCCCCGTGTTCCATGGCGGCGGAGTTGGCGTCGGCCCGGTGTTCCACGGCGGCGGGTTTCGAACGGCTCACGTTTTCCATGGCGGCTTCCGCCACGGCGGCTTCGCGTTCCGGCATCACCACCGGCGCTTCTTCGTTGGGGCGTCCTACTACCCGTACTACGATTACCCGTACTACGATTATCCCTATTACTACTCGTACCGGCGCTGCCACATCGTCTGGACCGATTACGGCCCGCGCCGCGTCTGTCACTTCCGCCACTGGCGCCATCACTACTACTGGCGGCATCACCACCACCGTCGGCATCATCGCATCTATTGATGAGATCAGAGGCGAAGGCTGAAACAGATCAGGCACCCGATGGGTGCCTGATTTATTTGCGAAGAAATTTTGCCGCTAGAGCGGGATGACTTTTCTTCGAATCGTCATCCCGCTCTATCTTTTTGTTTGAGCATGATCCTTTCGGAAAACCGATGTCCACTTTTCCGGATCATGCTCTAATCCCAGTTCTTGAATTTCCAGGATTTGAGCTTCCATGGCGTCAGCGTCTCTATGCGCCACTGCTGCCACCGGTCCGGCGGCCAGTGACTGAGATGCGACCTTTCCTTTTCCTCGGGCTCGACGACGCGCCGCACGATGCGGCGCCGGACCTGGCGCGTCGCCTCGCTGATCATATCGACGAATTCGGGCTTATCGGCCACGGTTCGGCACCTCGAGAAACGCCACGCCTTGCGTAAGCCCGTCAGTGTGCTCCCAACACCTTAACGAGTTGCTTCGGGAATGCCTCGATGTTGAGGGGAGGGGAGTGGCTTACCGCCACTCCCTGATGTCGACAAAATGCCCGGCGATCGCCGCCGCCGCCGCCATCGCCGGCGACACCAGATGGGTGCGGCCCTTAAAACCCTGGCGGCCCTCGAAATTGCGGTTCGAGGTCGAGGCGCAGCGCTCTTCCGGCTTCAGCTTGTCGGGGTTCATCGCAAGGCACATCGAGCAGCCCGGCTCGCGCCATTCGAAGCCGGCCTTGATGAAGATCTTGTCGAGGCCTTCGGCTTCCGCCTGCTCCTTCACGAGGCCGGAGCCCGGCACGATCATCGCATTGACATGGCCGTTGACGGTCTTGCCCTCGGCGATCTTCGCCGCCGCGCGCAAATCCTCGATCCGGCCGTTGGTGCAGGAGCCGATGAAGACGCGGTCGAGCTTGATGTCGGTGATCTTTGTGCCGGGCTTCAGGCCCATGTAATTCAGCGCGCGATGTTTCGACAGCCGTTTTGCCTCGTCGGCAATCTGATCGGGATCGGGCACGAAGCCGGTGATCGACACGACGTCTTCGGGCGAGGTGCCCCAGGTCACGATCGGCGGCAGCTTCGCCGCATCCAGCCTGATCTCGTGATCGAAATGCGCGCCGTCGTCGCTGCGCAGCGTCTCCCAGTAGCGCATCGCGGCGTCCCAGGCGGCGCCCTTCGGCGCCTTCGGCCGGCCTTTCAAAAATTCAAACGCCTTTTCGTCCGGCGCGACCAGACCGGCGCGGGCGCCGCCCTCGATCGACATGTTGCAGACCGTCATGCGGCCTTCCATCGAGAGCGCGCGGATCGCGTCGCCGGCATATTCCAGCACATAGCCGGTGCCGCCGGCGGTGCCGATCTCGCCGATGATGGCGAGAATGATGTCCTTGCCGGTAACGCCGTCGGGCAATTTGCCGTCGACGACCGCGCGCATGTTTTTCGCCTTCTTCTGGATCAGGGTTTGCGTCGCCAGCACGTGCTCCACTTCCGAAGTGCCGATGCCGTGCGCCAGCGCGCCGAACGCGCCGTGCGTGGAGGTGTGGCTGTCGCCGCAGACGATGGTGGTGCCGGGCAGCGTAAAGCCCTGCTCGGGGCCGATCACGTGCACGATGCCCTGACGCTTGTCGAATTCGTTGTAGTATTCGATGCCGAATTCCTTGGCGTTCTCCGCCATCACCCGCATCTGCTCGATGCTCTCCGGATCTGGATTGGGTTTGCGGCGATCGGTGGTCGGGATGTTGTGATCGACCACGGCCAGCGTCTTCTCCGGCGCGCGGACCTTGCGGCCGGTAGAGCGCAGTCCCTCGAAGGCCTGCGGCGAGGTCACCTCGTGGACGAGGTGGCGGTCGATATAGAGCAGGCAGGTGCCGTCATCGGCTTCGTGCACCAGATGGTCGTTCCAGATCTTGTCGTACAGCGTGGTCGGTTTGGACATGAGCGTAAGCCTTGAAAAGGATTTTGCGTGAGCAGGGAAGCGCGGTTACGCGCGAATTCAAAGAAACGTCAGCGCGGCATCAGAGCACGCGCGAAAGTTCCGATGTCGCCGAGGTCGTGAACCGTCCGAAGAACCGGCCGGGCAGGCGGCTGCGATCGTCGATCACGATTCGGCAGACGATCTCCAACGCGGTGCTGGTCTGATCTGGAACCATGTTGAATTCTAACATGATGCGCGCCACCGCGACAATCGATCGATGGGCCGCTTCGCTTGCCCGGATAGGGATGGCGCAACAAAAAAGCGCGGGATTGAGCCCGCGCTTTTCGTCAAACCATTGTGGCCGAAAATTACTCGCCGACGGCTGTGGCGCGCTCGGTCTTCTCGACGATGCGGGCCGACTTGCCGCGCAGATTGCGCAGGTAATACAGCTTGGCGCGGCGCACCTTGCCGCGGCGCACCACCTTGATCGAGTCGATCATCGGCGACATCACCGGGAACACGCGTTCCACGCCTTCGCCGTAGGAGATCTTGCGCACCGTAAAGCTCTCGTTGAGGCCGCCGCCGGAACGGCCGATGCAGACGCCTTCATAGGCCTGCACGCGCGAGCGGTCGCCTTCGACCACCTTGACGTTGACGATCACGGTATCGCCGGGTCCGAATTCCGGAATTTCCTTGCCGGCGGACAATTTTTCGAATTGCTCTTTTTCGAGCTGTTGAATGAGGTTCATCGCAAAATCTCCATCGGCGGCGCGCCCCAGCCGTGAAGAGCGCGGGCTGCGCGGGTATTCGGTTATCCTGCCATTGCGCGGATTTGGCGCTCGTATACGGCAAAGGCAGCGGCTTGTCACCCTTCCGTCGGGTTTTTTGGGCGTTTTTGGCCCCGGGTTCGGGCTATCAAGAGATCGGGCCGCCGCGCCCGGGTCAGGGCCTCGGCCTCGGCCTGCCGCCAGGCCGCGACCTTGGCGTGATCGCCGGAGGTGAGGATTTCCGGGATCGGCCGGCCCTCGAACTCCTGCGGGCGGGTATATTGCGGGTATTCCAGTAGGCCGTCGGAAAAACTCTCATCCGCCCCGGAAACCAGCTTTCCCATGACGCCGGGCAACAGCCGGACGCAGGCGTCGATCAGCGCCATGGCGGCGATTTCGCCGCCGGACAGCACGTAATCGCCGATCGAAACCTCCTCGAGCCCGCGGGCCTCGATCACCCGCTGGTCGACGCCCTCGAACCGGCCGCAGACGATCAGGGGGCCGGGGCCGCCAGCGAGCTCCACCACCTTCGACTGGGTCAATGGCCGACCTCGCGGGCTCATCAGGAGCCTTGGTCGATCCTTTGGGCGGTCGGGGGCACCGTCCGCCGCATCGATGGCGGCCGCCAGCACGTCGGCGCGCAGCACCATGCCGGGCCCGCCGCCGGCCGGGGTATCGTCGACGCTGCGGTGGCGGTCGGTGGCCGACGTCCTGATGTCGCGCGCCTCGAGCGCCCACAGCCCGGACGCCAGCGCCTTGCCCGCGAGGCTGACGCCGAGCGGACCCGGGAACATCTCCGGAAACAGCGTCAGCACGGTCGCGCGCCAAGTCATTCGGGGAACCATCATGATTTGCTCGAAGCGTCATACGCGGGCTTGACCCGCGTATCCATCATCTTTGCGAAAAGATGCATCGCCGGATCGAGCCCGGCCATGACGACTAGAGTCAGGGCCCGTCGCCTTCGATCTCCTGGGGCAATTCGATCACCACGCGTCCGCCCGCAAGATCGACCGAGGGTACCACGGCGTTGGTGAACGGCAGCAGCATGGTCGCGCCATGCTGGCGGCGCGATCTCGATGATATCGCCGGCGCCGAAATTGTGGATCGCGATGACGCGGCCGAGCGGCTGGCCAGCGGCATTCACCGCGGCGAGCCCGATCAGGTCGGCGTGGTAATATTCGTCTTGCTCGGTCGCCGGCAGTTTTTCGCGCGCGACATAGAGTTCGACGCCGTTGAGCCGTTCGGCCTCCTCGCGCGTGGCGATGCCTTTCAGCGTCGCGACCAGATGGCCTTTGGCTTCGCGCGCGCTCGTCACCTCGAACTGACGCGCGCCGTCTTTTGTCTGAAGCGGCCCGTAGCGTTTCACGGCCAACGGGTCTTCGGTAAAAGTCCACAGTTTTACCGCGCCGCGCACGCCATGCGCGGCGCCGATCCGGGCGACGCAAATTTGCGAGGGCATCAGCGGGCCTCATCCTTCGAGACGTGGCGAAGACGCCGCTCCTCCAGCGATAACGGCGAAGCCGTTACGCAGGGATGAGGGAACCATAATTCCTCATGCTGAGGAGCACGGCGAAAGCCGTGCGTCTCGAAGCATGAGGCCGGGCTCATCGTAAAACTTTACGCCGACTTGGCGGCGGCTTCGGCTTGCGCCTTGCGCTCCTTGCGCGGCACGGCCTTTTCCGGATTGTTGCGCGCGGCGCGTTTCACCACGCCGGCGGCATCGAGGAAGCGCGTCACGCGGTCCGAGGGCTGCGCGCCCTTGGCGAGCCAGGCCTTGACCTTGTCCATGTCGAGCTTCAGCCGTTCGGCGTTGTCCTTCGGCAGCAGCGGATTGAAATGGCCGAGACGCTCGATGAAGCGGCCGTCGCGGGGAAAGCGCGAGTCGGCGACGACGACGTGATAAACGGGGCGCTTCTTGGTGCCTGCGCGAGCGAGGCGGATAACGACTGACATTTGGTTCTCCTGTTGAGTTCGAAATTAAGTGAATTGAATGGTTGTGTATTTGCTCGTCATTGCGAGGAGCGCAACGAGTCGCGCGAATGCGCGCCCGATGACAGACTCCGCGACGAAGCAATCCAGCTTCGCTCGTCGCGGCCATCCCGGAATGACGCGCAGCGATGCAATGACGAATTCCTCATTTCTTCTTCCCCAGTCCGGGGAAGCCGCCGAGGCCGGGCAAGGTCGGCTTGCCGCTGAGCCCGGTGAGTCCGGGCAAATTCGGCAGGCCTTGCCGGAGACCGGCGGGAAGATCCTTCGGCAGCGCGGGCATGCCGCCGGGGCCAGCGCCGCCCGGCATTTTTTCCGCCAGCGCCTTCATCTGCTCGGGCGAGGGCATGCCGCCGCCACCACCAAAACCCATCGCCTGCGCGATGCCGGCCAGCGGGCCGCGCTTGCCGGAGCCCATGGCCTTCATCATGTCGGCCATGTTCCGGTGCATCTTCAGCAGCTTGTTGAGCTCCTCGACCTTGCTGCCGGCGCCGGCGGCGATCCGCTTCTTGCGGCTGGCTTTCAGGATGTCGGGGTTCTTGCGTTCCTGCCGCGTCATCGAATCGATCAGCGCGACCTGACGTTTGATGATCTTGTCGTCGATCCCGGCATTGGCGATCTGGTTCTTCATTTTCGCGATGCCGGGCATCATGCCCATCAGCCCGCTGATGCCGCCCATATTCGCCATCTGCAGCAATTGCTCGCGCATGTCGGTGAGGTCGAACTGACCCTTGCGCATCCGCTCGGCGGTGCGCGCGGCCTTCTCGGCGTCGATGTTGGCGGCGGCTTTTTCCACCAGCGACACCACGTCGCCCATGCCGAGAATGCGCCCGGCAATCCGGCTCGGATGAAAATCCTCCAGCGCATCGGTCTTTTCGCCGGTGCCGATCAGCTTGATCGGCTTTCCCGTGACCGCGCGCATCGACAGCGCCGCGCCGCCGCGGCCGTCGCCGTCGACCCGCGTCAGCACGATGCCGGTGAGGCCAACGCGCTGGTCGAAGGAACGCGCCAGATTGACCGCGTCCTGGCCGGTCAGGGCGTCCGCGACCAGCAGCACTTCATGCGGATTGGCCGCGGCTTTGATCTCGGCCGCCTCCGTCATCATCTCTTCGTCGAGCGTGGTGCGGCCGGCGGTGTCGAGCAGCACCACGTCGTAGCCGCCGAGTTTTCCGGCTTCCAGCGCGCGCTTGGCAATCTGCGCCGGCTTCTGGCCGGCGACGATCGGCAAGGTCGGGATATCGAGGTCGCGCCCGAGCACCGCGAGCTGCTCCATCGCCGCCGGGCGATAGATGTCGAGCGAAGCCATCAGCACCTTGCGCTTGTCGCGCTGGGTCAGGCGGCGGGCGAGCTTTGCCGTGGTGGTGGTTTTGCCGGAGCCCTGCAGGCCGACCATCATGATCGCGACCGGCGGCACCGCGTTGAGATCGATGGTCTGGCCGTCGGAGCCCAGGGTGGCGATCAGTTCGTCGTGAACGATCTTCACCACCATCTGGCCGGGGGTCACCGACTTGACCACGGTGGCGCCGATCGCCTGCTCGCGGACCTTTTCGGTAAAACTTCGGACGACGTCGAGCGAGACGTCGGCCTCCAGCAGCGCGCGGCGCACCTCGCGCATCGCCGCGTCGACGTCGGCCTCCGTCAGCGACCCGCGCCGGGTCAGCCGATCGAGAATGCCACCAAGCTTTTCCGACAGATTGTCGAACACGTCAGCTTTTCCTGTGTCCTCACCCTGAGGAGCAGGCGAAAGCCTGCGTCTCGAAGGGTGACCACTACTTGAGGCCCCATCCTTCGAGACGCCGCTTCGCGGCTCCTCAGGATGAGGGTCGTCCAAACAATTTTGCGCCCGAGGGCGCATCGCGCTGTCGGGCGTTGACCTCCGGCCTCAGGGACCGGGCGGCGGGTCGAAAAGATAAAGTCTTTCCGATGGATTGCGGGCGTTAAACCCCCGCAAGCCCCGAAAGTCAAGGAAAGTCGCGACCGAATGGCGTTTTCGTGAACCTGGGCGGTCGGTCTACCCCCTTGCAAAAGCAGACATTTTTGATGCCAATCAGGCCATGACGTCCTCCAAGAACACCTCTTCCGGTGCCATTTCCGATCATTTCGACGGCCGGCAGTTTTTCGATCCCGATGGCGCGCCGCCGAAATCGCTTCGTGAAGTGCTGCGCTGGCAGTTCGGCCGCGGCCGGCAGCGGCAGGCCTGGCCCGAATGGGTCCCGAGCCCGCACGCCGACACCCCGCCGGCCCGCGTCGACGGCGACAAGGTGCGGCTGTCGTTTGTCGGCCACGTCAGCTGGCTGATCCAGACATCGGGGCTGAACATCCTGATCGATCCGGTGTGGTCGGCGCGCGCGTCGCCGGTCAGCTGGGCTGGGCCGAAACGCCGCAACGATCCCGGCATTGCCTTCGAGGCGCTGCCTCGAATCGACGTCGCGCTGGTGTCGCACGGCCACTACGATCATCTCGACATTGCGACGCTGTCGAAACTGGCGGCGAAATTCTCACCCCGCGTGATCACGCCGCTCGGCAACGATGTCGCCATGCGCCGCGCCGACCGCGCGCTTCAGGCCGAAGCGTTTGACTGGCACGATCGCGTCGAACTCGGCAGCGGCGTTGCGGTGACGCTGGTGCCGACCCGCCATTGGACGGCGCGCGGACTGTTCGACCGCAACAGGGCGCTATGGGCGAGCTTTGTGCTGGAGACGCCGGCGGGCAAAATCTACGTCGTCTGCGATTCCGGCTATGGCGACGGCAAGCATTTCCGTCATGTCGCGCAAGCGCACGGCCCGCTTCGTTTGGCGATCCTCCCGATCGGCGCCTATGAGCCGCGCTGGTTCATGCGGGATCAGCACATGAACCCGTCCGACGCCGTGAAGGCGCTTGACGATTGCGGCGCGCAAGCTGCGCTGGCCCATCACCACGGCACATTTCAACTGACCGACGAAGCGATCGACGCGCCGCTCGCCGCGCTGCATGCCGCGCTCGATGAAGCGAAGATTCCGCGCGAGCGCTTTGTCGCGCTCAAGCCGGGGCAGGTGGTGGAGATATAGAGCGCTCGTTTGTGATCCCTCATGCTGAGGAGGCGCTTTAGCGCCGTCTCGAAGCACGAGGGCCCATCTCCATCCTTCGAGACGCGCGCCAAAAAGCGCGCATCCTCAGGATGAGGTTGAGTGCTTGGCTAGAGGATACTACTGTCCCGCCTGTTTGATCGCCCAGGACACGCTCACCGTGACATGAAGCGTCTCTTCACCCGGCGCCACCGGCGCTGCGACAGCCATGCCGGCGGCCATCCTGCGATAGGGTATCGGGCCGGGCGCGCCTTCCTCCGAGATGCTGAGCGGGGCGCCGAGCGTGACGCCGGCGGCCTTGGCGTAGACCTCGGCCTTGCGGCGCGCGTCGGCGACCGCCTGTTCGCGGGCCTCGTCGAGAAGCTTCGACGCGTTGGACACCGAGAAACCGATGCCGCCGATATCGTTCGCGCCGGCGCCCACCAGCGTGTCGATCACGCTGGCGAGCTTGGCGACGTCGCGCAGGCGCACCGTCACGCGATTGCTGGCGTGGTAGCCGACGATGGGTGAGGGTCCGGAACGGTTCGGCGGGTATTGCGGCTGCAGCGACAGCCGCGAGGTCTGGTAATCCTTCTCGGCGATGCCGGCGCCCTTCAGCGCCAGCAGGACCTTGCCCATCGCCGCGTTGTTGGCCTCGGACGCCTCGCGCGCGGTCTTGGCGTCCGAGGTAACGCCGGCATCGATCTGCGCCAGGTCGGGCGCCACCGATACCGTGGCTTCGCCGCTGACGGTAATCATCGGCGGGGGCACGGTCTCCGCCAGCGCGGGGGGTGCGAGCAGCGTTCCGGCGATAGCGGCGGCGGCGAGGGAGGCGCGATGTTTCATAAGTTTCATTTCAGCGGCACATAGACGTTGATCACCAGCTTGTCTTCCGCGGTCTTCAGGGGGTCGGTGATGTATTCCTCGACAAAGGTGTCCTTGGCCTCGAGCTTCTTGTCGTCGAGGTGATTGGTGATGGCCTCATAGGTGTTGTCCATATTGTCGTAGGAGCCGCGATGGACAAATTTCAGCGCCTTGCCCTCGGGCGATTTGCCCATGCTCATGGCCTTGGTCAGGTTCTTGGGATCCTGATCGACCGGAATCTCCGCCAGAAAAGTGAAGCCGGTGTCGTCGGTGGAGGTGTAGACGATCATCGGATTGCCCGCGGGCTTGATGCCCTGCTTGTCGAGCAGCGTTGACAGCGACTTGAAGGAATCGACCAGGGTGTCGAACGCCGAATCCCAGTTGGCGTTGCCCTTGAGGATGACGACCGTCTTCGGCGCCAGCGTGATTTCCTCGCCAAACGGGTCGGCGGTCTGCACCGGCGCGGCCGCCGGGGGCGGTGTCGCCGGGGTCTCGGCAGCAGCCGGCGGCGCGCTTGGCGCAGCCGAAGGGCTCGCGGCCGGAGCGGGGGTTGCCGTCGGCGCCGGGGCGGGCGTCGGCGCTGCGGCAGGCGCCGGCGTTGCCGGTGTGCTCGCGGTGGGAGACGCCGCCGGCGCCGGCGACTGCGCCAGGGTGCTTCCGGGGCTCAACGAAATCGCGGCTATCGGGATCAGCGCGGCCACGACGAGGCGAAATGGGCGGCGGCAACTCATTCGGTCTTCTCCAAAGCCTTGATTCAGCGGCGGCGGCTCGCCTGGGTGTCCCGGTTCACGCCGGCGAAGCCTCACCATGCTAACACGCCAGTCCGGCCTTCGTCCCATGACAGATATGTCATGGGCTCCGGCCGCAGGCAGGGGGCGTCGACACAGATAAACCACACTGGCCAATCCGCCGTCATTCGCCATATAAGACAGGCGGAATTCGGGAAATTTCATGAGCGCGCTCGCCAACCACAGCTTTGCCAAGATGAACGGCATCGGCAACGAAATCGTCGTGGTCGATCTGCGCGATTCGTCCGCCGCGGTCACGCCGGATGAAGCGCGCGCGGTGGCCTCGCCGGCGGGCGTGCCATTACGACCAGCTGATGGTGCTGCATCCGCCGCGGCTTGCGGGCACCGAGGCCTTCATTCGCATCTACAACAATGACGGCTCGGAAGCCGGCGCCTGCGGCAACGGCATGCGCTGCGTCGTGAAGCGGCTGTTCGAGAAGACCGGCCAGACCGCCGTCACCTTCGAGACCAGGGCCGGGCTCCTGAATTGCTGGCAGGGCCCCTCGAGCGATCTCTACACCGTCGACATGGGCCCGCCGAAATTCGGCTGGAAGGACATTCCACTGGCGGAGGAATTTCGCGACACCCGCTCGATCGAGCTGCAGATCGGCCCGATCGACGCGCCGGTGCTGCACACGCCGTCGGCGGTCAACATGGGCAACCCGCACGCGATCTTCTGGGTCGACGACGTCAACGCCTACGATCTCGGCCGCTTCGGACCGCTGCTGGAAAACCATCCGATCTTTCCCGAGCGCGCCAACATCACGCTGGCGCATATCGTCGATCGCGATCACATCACGATCCGCACCTGGGAGCGCGGCGCGGGGCTGACGAAGGCCTGCGGTTCGGCGGCCTGCGCCACCGCAGTCGCCGCGGCGCGGCTGAAGCGCGCCAACCGCATTGTGCAGATCAGGCTTCCCGGCGGCGAACTCACCATCGAGTGGCGCGAGGGCGATGACCACGTCTTGATGACGGGGACCGCGACCTTCGAATATGAAGGCCGCTTCGATCCGGCGCTGTTTGCCTCCGTCGCGTAAATGAGCGTCGAGATCGTCACCTTCGGCTGCCGCCTCAACGCCTTCGAATCCGAGGTGATCCTGCGCGAGGCAGAGAATGCCGGGCTCAGCGACGCCATCGTCATCAATAGCTGCGCGGTCACCAACGAAGCGGTCGCCCAGGCGCGGCAATCGATACGCCGGCTGAAGCGCGAGCGGCCGGAGCTGCGCATCGTGGTCACCGGTTGCGCGGCGCAGACGCAGGCGAAGATGTTCGCCGATATGCCCGAGGTCGACCGCGTTCTCGGCAATGACGACAAGATGCGCGGTGAGGCCTGGCGCGAAGCGCGCGCGGCGCTCGATCGCGCCGCCAGGATTTGGCGCTGGAAGCGAGTGAAAAAATAGCGGTCGCCGACATCATGGCCGTGAAGGCGATGGCGCCGCATCTGCTGGAAGGATTTCAAAAGGGCCTGCCGCGGGTGTTCGTGCAGGTGCAGAACGGCTGCGATCACCGCTGCACCTTCTGCATCATCCCCTATGGCCGCGGCAATTCGCGCTCGGTGCCGATGGGCGCGGTGGTCGAACAGGTCCGCGCGCTGGTTGCGCGCGGCCACGCCGAGATCGTGCTGACCGGCGTCGATCTCACGAGCTACGGCGCCGATCTGCCGGGCGCCCCGAAACTCGGCCAACTGACAAAACAGATCCTGCGGCACGTGCCGGAACTGAAACGGTTGCGGATTTCATCGATCGATTCCATCGAGGCCGATCGCGATCTGCTCGACGTGATCGCCGATGACGAACGGCTGATGCCGCATCTGCATCTGTCGCTGCAGTCCGGCGACGATATGGTTCTGAAGCGGATGAAACGGCGGCATTCCCGCAACGACGCCATCGATTTCTGCGCGCAGGTGCGGCGGCTGCGGCCGGACATCGCGCTCGGCGCCGATATCATCGCGGGCTTTCCGACCGAGACCGAGGAGATGTTCGCGCGTTCGCAGGATCTGGTGGCGGAATGCGACCTCACCTTCCTGCATGTGTTTCCCTACTCACCGCGTCCGGGCACGCCGGCGGCGCGGATGCCGCAGGTGGCGGGCAACGAGATCCGGGAACGCGCCAAACGGCTGCGCGCGACCGGGGAGACCGCGTTGCGACGGCGGTTGGCGTCGGAGACCGGCGCGACGCGCCAGGTCCTGATCGAGAGCGCCACGCAGGGCCGCACCGAACATTTTATTCCGGTCGCCATCAGCGGCGACGCGCCCGGCGCGGTGCGGGCGCTGACGATTAGCGGAAATGATGGCGCGCGGTTGACTGGTGTGAGCGTGCGCGTCCGCCCTCTCTGGCCGTCATTGCCGACGGAGCACGTTCGCGACGAAGCGATCCAGCTTGCGCCGCACCGGCTAGTGGATTGCTTCGCGAGAGACCTGTCATCGGGCGCGCATTCGCGCACCCGTTGAAAGCTCGCAATGACGCGCTACTACTCCCCGTTCCACCCGCAGGCCCTGAGCCGTTCCTGCAGATGCGCCGGCGCCGGCGCCACCACGCGCACCGGCTCCTTGTTCCGGGAGATCGGGATCACGATCTCGCGGGAATGCAGATGCAGCCGCGGCTCGCCGAAACGGGGACCGTTGCCGTAAATGTTGTCGCCGACGATGGGCCAGCCCTGAGCCGCGCAGTGCACGCGCAATTGATGGGTGCGGCCGGTGACCGGCTCCAGCGCCAGCCAGCTAAGGCCGTCGCCGCGCCCCAGCACTTTCCAGTTGGTGACAGCCGATTGTCCTTCCGGATCGGGCTTCTGCCACCAGCCGCGCTCGGCGTTGAGGCGGCCGAGCGGCATGTCGATGGTGCCTTCGTCCTCGACCGGGCCGCCCTCGACCACCGCCCAATAGGTTTTTGAAATCCGGCCATGCTTGAACAACAGGCCGAGCGAGGCCGTTGCCTTGCGATGGCGTCCCAGCACCAGGCAGCCGGAAGTATCCTTGTCGAGCCGGTGGGCAAGAACCGGTGGACGGGGTAGTCCGAATCGCAGCGCGTCGAAGGAGGATTCCAGGTTGGCGCCGCCCTTGGGGCCGCGATGCACCGGCAGCCCCGCCGGCTTGTCGATCACCAGCATCAGCCCGTCTCGATGGAGCACGCGGGTCTGGATTTCGTCCGCGGTCAGCTCGGGAACTTCGATTCCTCGGTCAAGACTTTCACTCATGGCGCGAAACCGCTAACACACGCCTCATGCGGTAGATTTGACATTCGCTCAGCAGTCTCCGCGGGCAGTCAAGCGAATGTCAAATCTGACACCGCACGAGAATCGATATTTGCTAGTGTCCCTTAGGCTCTAACATTCGCAACAGGGCTAGCTGCAACGGGATGCGAATGTTAGAGCCGGGACACTAGCCATGAACGACACTCCGGAAAAGACAAAATTGAGCTGGTGGCGGCGGCTGTCCAGCGGCCTGAAGCGCACCTCGAATTCGCTCGGGTCGGCGGTCGCCGATCTCGTCACCAAGCGCAGGCTCGACCGCGCGATGCTCGAGGATATCGAGGACGTGCTGCTGCGCGCCGATCTCGGCACCGAGGTGGCGGCGCGCATCGCCACGGCCGTCGGCGTCGGCCGTTACGACAAGTCGATCACGGCGGACGACGTGAAGGCGGTGGTCGCGACCGAGGTCGAGAAGGTGCTTGCGCCGGTAGCGAAACCGCTTGTCATCGATGAAACGAAAAAACCGTTCGTCATTCTCGTGGTCGGCGTCAACGGTTCCGGCAAGACCACCACCATCGGCAAGCTTGCGGCCAAACTAGGCGCCGAAGGCCGCAAGGTGATGCTGGCGGCCGGCGACACCTTTCGTGCCGCTGCGATCGAGCAGTTGAAGATCTGGGGCGAGCGCACCAAATCGCCTGTTATCGCCGGGGCGCAGGGTTCGGATTCCGCGAGCCTTGCCTTCAACGCGCTGACCGCGGCGCGCGAGGGCAAGCTCGACGTGCTCCTGGTCGACACCGCCGGCCGGCTGCAGAACAAGGCCGAACTGATGAACGAGCTTGAAAAGGTCGTTCGCGTCATCAAGAAGGTCGACGCATCGGCGCCGCATGCGGTGCTGCTGGTGCTCGACGCCACAGTGGGACAAAATGCGCTGTCGCAGGTCGAGGCGTTTTACCGTACCGCGGGAGTCACCGGCCTCGTCATGACAAAGCTGGACGGCACCGCGCGCGGCGGCATTCTGGTGGCGCTGGCGGAGAAGCACAAACTGCCGGTGCATTTCATCGGCGTCGGCGAGGGCATCGACGATCTGGCGCCGTTCACCGCGCGCGATTTTGCCCAGGCGATCGCAGGGATTGAGTAAGGCTCATCCTTCGAGACGCGTGCAAGTGCGCGGCTCCTTAGGATGAGGAAGAAAGCAAACGGAATGTCCTCATCCTGAGGAGGCGCGAAGCGCCGTCTCGAAGGATGGATGCGACGAATGTAATGGATTGAATGATGGACAAGACCACGCCGCATCCTTTGTTCAAGCTCGCGACCGAGCTCGGTCCGCTGCTGGTTTTCTTTGGCGCCAACGCCAAGTTCGGCCTGTTCGTCGCCACCGGCGCCTTCATGGTGGCGATCATGGCTGCGATCATCGCTTCCTACGTGGTGACGCGGCACGTGCCGCTGATGGCGCTGGTCACCGGCGTCGTCGTCATCGTGTTCGGCACGCTCACATTGGTGCTGCACGACGAGACCTTCATCAAGGTCAAGCCCACCATCATCTACGGCCTGTTCGCCGCGATCCTCGGCGGCGGGTTGCTGTTCGGCCGCTCCTTCATCGCGATCATGTTCGATCAGATGTTCAATCTGACGCCGCACGGCTGGCGCATCCTGACCATGCGCTGGGCGCTGTTCTTTTTCGCAATGGCGATCTTGAACGAGATCATCTGGCGCACCCAGAGCACGGATTTCTGGGTCGCGTTCAAGGCGTTCGGCGTGATCCCGCTGACGATGGGATTTGCAATCGCGCAGATGCCGCTGACAAAGCGCTACCATCTGGAGCCCGCGTCGCTGGAAGCGAGCGAGGCGGCGGAGGGGGATGTCTCGAAGGGGTGAAATGAAAACGCACCGGCGCAGGTCGCGCCGATGCGTTCCATGAGCTCAGGCCTGCGAGACGAAGAAGCCGAACTCACTTCTGCTTGGCGATGATCTTGTCCTTGATCTTGTCGTAGGTTGCCTGCGGGACGATGTTCTTCTGCACCAGCTCGTCCTTGCCCTTGTAGGGACGCCCCTTGATGATCGCGGCCGAATAGGCCTTGCCGATTCCCGGCAGCGCGTCGAGCTGATCTGCGGTGGCCGAATTGATGTCGAGCAGATTCGGCCTTCGGCGCGGGCGCCATCTTCGAATCGGCCTTCGGCGCCGGAGCCATCTTGTCGGCTTTGGCGGCGGGCTGGGTGCCCTGGGCCATCAACGGCGTGGCCGTCAGCAGGCCAAGGGTGAGCGCTGCGGCGGCAAGTGAAGCGAGCGTGAAATGACGCATTGGGTGTCCCTCCAAGGACTGATTAAGTAACGCCATCAAGCTAGCTTCGAATTCATGGCGGCGCCATGGCCGTCAAATGAACGGCAGATAAAAGCGGGAAATTATTTAAAGTAATTATCCGCCGTCATTCCGGGGCGCGCGCGAAGCGCGAACCTCAGATGTGCAGTTGCACATCGGGGAATCTCGAGATTCCGGGTTCATCGCTGCGCGATGCCCCGGAATGACGGCTAATGATTTAAGACCCCGCCTTCAGCGCCTTGTCGATCTCGACCTTGAGCACGGTGTCGATATTATCGGGCGTCACCGGGCCGACCAGCTTGTAGACGATGGTGCCTTCGCGCCCGACGATGAAGGTCTCCGGCACGCCATAGACGCCCCATTCGATCCCGGCGCGGCCGTTGCCGTCGACGCCGACGATGCCGTAGGGATTGCCGTAGCGGCCGAGAAAGCGCCGCGCTTTTTCCGGCGCGTCCTTGTAGTTGATGCCGATCAGCTGCAGCCGCTTGTCGCGGCCGAGCCGGATCAACAGCGGCGCTTCGTCGTGGCACGGTATGCACCACGAGGCCCAGACGTTGACGACGCTGACCTTGCCCTTGAACACCGCCGGATCGAGGCCGGGCACCTGGGCGCCGCCATCGACGAGTCCCTGCAGCGGCGGCAGCGCGGTCTGCGGCGCCGGGTGGCCGATCAGGGCCGAGGGGATTCGCGAGGGATCGCCATTGCCGAGCCGATACCAGAACAGCGCGGCAAGCGCTGCGAAGGCGATCAGCGGCAGCGCCATCAGCCAGGAGCCGGCCGCGCCGGCGGGGTGTCGGTTGTCGAATTCTCGCTCATTTGATGTCCGTCGCGCTGCGCCCGGAGCGCCTGACAACGCCGGACGCGTCGAGTTCGCGCAGGCGCTGTCTTCTGGCGGCGATAATCGATCGCGATCCAGGCAATGAGAATAGACACTACGGCTGTGACCAGCACATAGGATGTCACGATAAAGGACGCGTAGGGACCGAGCGACATCGCGTTCACGCCGATCGCTGGCTGGCTTGCATCATCTGCAAGGCGCGCACCCGGCGGCGCAGGATCTCGTTGCGCATCGCCGCCAGATGCAGCGTGAGGAATAACAGCGAAAACGCCACCGCCATCACCAGCAGCGGAATCAAAAAGGCGCGGTCGAGCGCGGGCCCGCCCGCCCGCAGCACCGATGCCGGCTGATGCAGCGTGTTCCACCAGTCGACGGAGAATTTGATGATCGGCAGGTTGATGGCGCCGACCAGCGTCAGCACCGCCGCAGCGCGCGCGGCGCGCGAGGGATCCTCGACCGCCCGCCACAGCGCGATCAGGCCGAGATACATCAGAAACAGGATCAGCACCGAGGTCAGCCGCGCGTCCCATTCCCAATAGGTGCCCCACATCGGCCGGCCCCACAGCGAGCCCGTCACCAGCGCGAGAAACGTGAAGCAGGCGCCGATCGGGGCGGCGGCCTTGGCGGCGACGTCAGCCAGGGGGTGCCGCCACACCAGCGTGCCCAGCGCGGCCAGGCTCATCACGCCCCAGACGAACATCGACAGCCACGCATTCGGCACGTGGATGAACATGATCTTCACGGTGGCGCCCTGCTGGTAGTCGTCCGGCGCCATGGCCGATTGGTAGAGACCAATCAGCAGCAGAATGGCGGTCAAGCCCGCCAGCCACGGCAGGATGCGCGCGGTCAGCGTCAGGAACCGGGTGGGGTTGGCGAGGTCGATCAGCGTCATTGGCATCCTGTTAACGGTCGCGGCCGTTCGAGGCAATCAGCATGAAAGCGCTCCGCGAGAGTTGATCGACGTCAATTTAGTCCAAACCATGCCGCAGGCTGGCGGCGGCGGCGAACGGCCCGATGACAAAGCTGACCAGCGACAGCGCGCACAGGATCGAAAACGGCGCGCCGAACGACAATCCGGTAATCGCAGCCTGCGAGGCGGCGACGCCGAAGATCAGCACCGGGATCGACAGCGGCAGCACCAGCACCGCCAGCAACAGTCCGCCGCGATGCAGCGTTACCGCCAGGGCGGCGCCGATCATGCCGGTAAAGGTCAGCGCCGGCGTGCCCGCCAATAGCGTTACCGCCACCGCCGCGGTAGAGACCCCATCGAGATTCAACAATAGTCCCAGCACCGGGGTGGCGATCACCAGCGGCAATCCGGCGGCCAGCCAGTGCGCCAGCGCCTTGGCGGCGCAGGCGAGTTCCAGCGGCGTGCGGCCCATCACGATCAGGTCGAGCGAACCGTCGTCATGGTCGGCCATGAACAGCCGGTCGAGGGTGAGCAGGCTTGCCAGCAGCGCGCCGAGCCAGAGGATCGCCGGTCCCAGCCGCGTCAGCAGCGCAAGATCGGGCCCGACCGCGAAGGGCATCAGCACCACCACGGTGAGGAAGAACAGGACGCCGATCAGCGCCCCGCCGCCGACCCGCAACGCGATCTTGATGTCCCGGCGAATCAGCGCGGCAAGCGCGGTCATGACGCGCCCCCGATCCGCAATTCGCGTGCGGCAACGCCTAAGGGCGCGTGGGTGGCGGCGATGATCAGGCCGCCGCGCGCAAGATGATCGCCCATCAGGCCGGCAAACATGCTTTGGCCTGCGACATCGAGCGCGTTGGTCGGCTCGTCCAGGAGCCAGATCGGCCGCCGCACCGTGAGCAGCCGGGCGATCGAGAGCCGCCGCCGCTGGCCGGCCGACAGATACGCCGCCGGCAGATAAACGGCGTGATCGAGCCCGACCGCGCTGAGGCTTTCTCGGGCGTCGGACGCCTCGCCGCCGAGAAAATCCCGCCAGAAGGAGAGGTTTTCGAGCACGCTCAGCGCGGGCTTCAGCGCGTCGCGGTGGCCGAGATAATGGGCCTGTTCGGCTAGCGTCAGTTCGGTCTCGCCGCCCTCGAGCCCGATCGATCCGCCGGCAACCGCGAGCAGGCCGGCGATCATCCGCAACAGCGAGGTCTTGCCCGATCCATTGGCGCCGATGATAGCCAGCGCCTCGCCCGAGGCAGCCTCAAAATCGAGGCCGGAGAACACGTCCCGGCCGCCCCGTACACACCTGACGCCACGTCCCGAGAGCCGCATTTTGCCCTTTCACAGCCCTCTAGAAACCTATGGGTACCGCAGCAGAATTGTTGGGTGACGCAATGCTGCGGCACGATTGTCGGTTGGCGGTGCCACTGGAATGATTCTATAAGCCGGAACTTGATGCAGCACACAATCCGCGTCTGCAAGCCATCAGGCCAGCCTCGCTGACGGTGTTTAAATACCCTTGCCGGGTATAACTGACAATTGGGAATTCCTCACATGACCTCGCTCGACAGCTTCAAATGCCAGAAGACCCTCAAGGTCGGCAGCAAGACCTACGTCTATTACAGCCTGCCCGCCGCCGAGAAAAACGGTCTGAAGGGAATCTCCAAGCTCCCCTATTCCATGAAGGTGCTGCTGGAGAATCTGCTGCGCAATGAAGACGGCCGCACCGTCAAGAAGGACGACATCATCGCGGTCTCGAAGTGGCTGAGGAAGCGCAAGCTCGAGCATGAAATCGCATTCCGCCCGGCGCGCGTGCTGATGCAGGACTTCACCGGCGTGCCGGCGGTGGTCGATCTCGCGGCGATGCGCAACGCCATGCAGAAGCTCGGCGGCGACGCCGAAAAGATCAATCCGCTGGTGCCGGTCGACCTCGTCATCGACCACTCCGTGATCGTGAACTTCTTCGGCGACAACAAGGCCTTCGCCAAGAACGTGGTCGAGGAATACAAGCAGAACCAGGAGCGCTACGAATTCCTGAAATGGGGCCAGAAGGCGTTTTCGAATTTCTCCGTGGTGCCGCCCGGCACCGGCATCTGCCATCAGGTCAATCTCGAATACCTCGCGCAGACGGTCTGGACCCGCAAGGAGAAGATGACGGTCGGCAAGAAGAAGGGCACCTTCGAGGTCGCCTATCCGGATTCGCTCGTCGGCACCGACTCGCACACCACCATGGTCAACGGCCTCGCCGTGCTCGGCTGGGGCGTCGGCGGCATCGAGGCGGAAGCCTGCATGCTCGGCCAGCCGCTGTCGATGCTGCTGCCGGAAGTGATCGGCTTCAGGCTCAAGGGCCAACTGAAGGAAGGCGTCACCGCCACCGATCTGGTGCTGACGGTCACGCAGATGCTGCGCAAGCAGGGCGTGGTCGGAAAATTCGTGGAATTCTACGGCCCCGGTCTCGATCATCTCTCGGTCGCGGACAAGGCGACCATCGGCAACATGGCGCCGGAATACGGCGCGACCTGCGGCTACTTCCCGGTCGATGCCGAGACCATCGACTATCTCAAAACCTCGGGCCGCGCGTCGGCTCGGGTCGCGCTGGTGACCGCCTACGCCAAGGCGCAAGGCCTGTTCCGTACCGCCAAATCGCCCGATCCGGTGTTCACGGAAACCCTGACGCTCGACCTCGGCGACGTGGTGCCCTCGATGGCCGGCCCGAAACGCCCCGAAGGGCGTGTCGCGCTGCCCGCGGTTGCGGAAGGCTTTGCGGCGGCGATGGCCAGCGAATACAAGAAGGCCGCCGACGCATCGAAGCGCTATCCGGTCGAGAACCGCAATTTCGATCTCGGCCATGGCGATGTGGTGATCGCGGCGATCACCTCCTGCACCAACACCTCCAATCCGAGCGTGTTGATCGGCGCCGGACTCCTGGCGCGCAACGCCGCCGCCAAGGGCCTGACCGCGAAACCCTGGGTCAAGACCTCGCTGGCGCCGGGCAGCCAGGTGGTCGCGGAGTATCTCGCCAATTCCGGACTGCAGCTCGATCTCGACAAGGTCGGCTTCAACCTGGTCGGCTTCGGCTGCACCACCTGCATCGGCAATTCAGGCCCGCTGCCGGAGGACATTTCGAAGTCGATCAACGACAACGGCATCGTCGCCGCCGCCGTGCTGTCCGGTAACCGCAATTTCGAGGGCCGCGTCAGCCCCGACGTGCAGGCCAATTATCTGGCCTCGCCGCCGCTGGTGGTGGCCTATGCGCTGGCGGGAACGGTGACCAGGAATCTCGCGGTCGAGCCGATCGGCAACGGCAAGGACGGCAAGCCGGTGTACCTGAAGGACATCTGGCCGACGACCAAGGAGATCAACGCCTTCATGAAGAAGTACGTGACCTCGACGATCTTCAAGAAGCGCTACGCCGACGTGTTCAAGGGCGACACCAACTGGCGCAAGATCAAGACGGTCGAGAGCGAAACCTATCGCTGGAACATGAGCTCGACCTACGTGCAGAACCCGCCCTATTTCGAAGGCATGAAAAAGCAGCCGGAACCGATCGTCGATGTGGTCGATGCCCGGATTCTGGCGATGTTCGGCGACAAGATCACCACCGACCACATCTCGCCGGCCGGCTCGATCAAGCTGACCTCGCCTGCCGGAAAGTATCTGTCGGAGCACCAGGTGCGCCCGGCCGACTTCAATCAATACGGCACGCGGCGCGGCAATCACGAAGTCATGATGCGCGGCACCTTCGCCAATATCCGCATCAAGAACTTCATGCTGAAGGGCGCCGACGGCAATATTCCCGAAGGCGGCCTGACAAAACACTGGCCCGACGGCGAGCAGATGTCGATCTACGACGCCGCGATGAAGTATCAGGCCGAGCAGGTGCCGCTGGTGGTTTTCGCCGGCGCCGAATACGGCAACGGCTCCTCGCGCGACTGGGCCGCGAAGGGAACGCGGCTGCTCGGCGTCCGCGCCGTGATCTGCCAGAGCTTTGAGCGCATCCACCGCTCCAACCTCGTCGGCATGGGCGTGCTGCCGCTGACCTTCGAGGACGGCGCGTCCTGGCAGTCGATCGGGCTGAAGGGCGACGAGAAGGTGACGATCCGCGGCTTGCAGGGCGATCTGAAACCGCGCCAGAAGCTGACGGCGGAGATCGTGTCGGGCGACGGCTCGCTGCAACGGGTCTCGCTGCTTTGCCGGATCGATACGCTCGACGAGCTCGACTATTATCGCAACGGCGGCATCCTGCACTACGTGCTGCGCAAACTGGCGGCGTAATGCGGGTTGCGATCGATGGCTCACTGCGAAGTGAGTAGCGAGTGAAGGGGAGGCGGCCTATGAAAGGGCCGCCTTCTTGCGTTCGAAGGCCGGGGCGCCCAGGTGCGCAGAGTATCAACGGCGGCGATACGGGTAGTTTCCGGTTTCCAGTATGACAGCGACGATGGCCCATAATTTGATTTCGCGATGGTCGGGTGCGCTTGGCGTCTGCGCGATCGTTGCCATCATTCGTCCGGCCCATGCCGACCCGCGCGCGGTGGTCGAACTGTTCACGTCGCAGGGATGTTCGTCCTGCCCGCCCGCCGACAAGATTCTCGGTGAACTGGCCAAGGATCCCTCCGTGATCGCGCTGAGCATGCCGATCGATTACTGGGATTATCTCGGCTGGAAGGATACGCTGGCGGATTCGCGCTTCAGCGCCCGCCAGAAAGCCTATTCCCGGGTGCGCGGCGATCGCGAGGTCTACACGCCGCAAGTCGTCGTCAACGGATCGGTCCATGTGATCGGCAGCGACCGCGCCCGTATCGAAAGCGCCATCGACACCACCAAGAAGGCCGATGGCGTCATGTCGGTACCGGTGACGATGACGCAGGCCGGCAAAGAGATCAACGTTTCGGTGGCGGCTTCCCGCAATGGTCCCGCGGCGATGCACGGCGAAGTCTGGATCTGCTCGATCTCGAAGGCGGTGCCGATTTCAATCGGTCGCGGCGAGAATAGCGGTCGCCAGGTCACCTACCACAATGTGGTGCGCAACCTGCTCAAGCTGGGCGACTGGAACGGGACTTCCGGCAACTGGACGGTGCCGCTGGAAAATATCTCCCGCGAGGGCGTCGATGCCGCGGTGGTCTATGTCCAGGACGGCAGTCGCGACAAGCCCGGCGCGATGCTGGGGGCGGCCTACACGCCGCTGCGCTGAGTTCCACTCTCGTTTTTTCATTCCGGGGCGCGCCAACGGGTCCGCGCAAAGCGCGGCCCGATGACAGGCTCCGCGCGAACCCCGCATCCATCGCCCGATCGGGGTATGGATTTCGGACTCAGCCCGCCATGCTCGCGATCCGGAACGACGGCCGTGAATGCCGCACCCCCAAAAACAAAAAGGACCAACTTTCGTTGGCCCAGTGTGGGGATAAATTACCTGCGGAATAGGCCCGATCCCGACGACCCCGGGGGGCTGGGGGCTGAGGAATCCGGAACCGAAAGGACCGGGCCAACGCAGTGGGTTCTTCTCGCAATCCAGCAGGGCGGTCGCTGGGCGGAAGTGGGGCGGTATTATGATTCCGCTAACGATCCCGTGACGGCCTGGATGGCCAATTGCACAGCGAGGCTCCGGCTGTTGGGGAGCGCGGGACGGTCCGTCGCGAGCGAATTCCGGCGCCGGGGCCCTCTTGCGGTCGTGCGCCGTTGGCGCGATCATGTATGTCAATATGACAGGAGGCGCTCCATGAGTTCGATGTCGGAGGAAGCCGATCCAAGCGAGGCCCGCGCAGCGGCGCGCATCGCCGCTGCGGGTCCCTTGCCAAGCCGTGTGACGTTCAATCGTTTCGAACTCAATCGCATCCTGAATTTGTACGGGCGCATGGTCGCCGATGGCGAATGGCGCGACTACGCCATCGATTTCCTGCGGGACCGCGCGGTGTTCTCGGTGTTCCGCCGCGCTTCGGAAGTGCCGATCTACCGCATCGAAAAAGATCCGCGGCTGGCGCGCAAGCAAGGCATCTACAGCGTGATCTCGGCGAGCGGGCTGATCCTGCGCCGCGGCCACGAGCTCGACCGCGTGCTGCTGGTGATCGACCGCAAGCTGGCGGTGGTTTAGCGGCGCGCTGAATTCGAGTGCTGACGATGCCGTCGCGCGGATTAGCTATCCAGCCGGCAGCGTGGTGGCGCCGTCGCCGAGCGCGCGCTGCATCATCACGGTGTCGAGCCAGCGGCCGAACTTGAAGCCGACATCGGGATGGGTGCCGATCATCTGAAAGCCGCATCTCGCGTGCACGCCGATCGACCCGGCGTTGGCGGAATCGCCGATCACCGCGATCATCTGCCGATAGCCGCGCGCCTCGCATTCGGCGATCAGCCGTCGCAGCAATTGCAGGCCGATCCCGCGCCGGTGGATCGCGGGCTCCAGATAGACCGAATTCTCCACCGTGAAGCGATAGGCCGGCCGCGGCCGGTAGGCGCCGGCATAGGCGTATCCGACCACGCGGCCTTCGAGGGAGGCGACGAAATAGGGAAAGCCGCCGTCCATCAGCGCGTCAAAGCGCCGCGTCATCTCGGCGAGATCCGGCGGGATCAGTTCGAACGTCGCGGTGCCGTAAAGGACCGCGTGCTCGTAGATCCCGGTAATGAAGGGCAGGTCGGCCGCGGTGGTGGGCCTGATTTCGAACGAGGGGATCATGGCGAGGAGATTATTTTTGCTTTCCGCAAAAGAAAAGCCCCGGCCGCAAGGCCGGGGCTCGAATGCGTCCGCTTAAGGCCAGACGGTCAGTCGCGCTGGCCGAGCAGCTGCAGCAGCAGCGTGAACAGGTTGATGAAGTTCAAGTAGAGCGACAGCGCGCCGGTGATCGCCGCACGCTCCGCGACGTCACCGCCCTGCGAGGCGTAGCCGTAGATGTAGTCGTTCTTCAGCCGCTGGGTATCCCAGGCGGTGAGGCCCGCGAACACCAGCACGCCGACCACCGACACGATGAACTGCAGCGCCGAGCTGGCAAGGAACAGATTGACCAGGCTCGCGATGATGATGCCGAACAGGCCCATGATCAGGAATGATCCCATTCCGGTCATGTCACGCTTGGTGGTGTAGCCGTAGAGGCTGAGCGCGCCGAAGGTGGCCGCGGTGATGAAGAACACCCGCACGATCGAGGTGTGCGTATACACCAGGAAGATCGACGACAGCGAAATGCCCATCAGCGCCGAGAACACCCAGAACAGCATCTGGGCGGTGGCCGGCCGCAGCCGGTCGAGGCCGGCCGAGATCACGAACACCATGGCGAGCGGCGCCAGGATGAACAGCCATTTCAGGGGGCTTACGAACATCGCGTAGCCGAACGGCGTCAGGAAGGCGTTGCCGATCTTGGCCGCGGCGCCGGATGGATCGGTGGTCACCGCCGCCATATAGACGCCAAGCGCGGCGAGGCCGGTGATGGCCAGCCCGATGCTCATGTAATTGTAGATGCGCAGCATGTAGGCGCGCAGACCGGCGTCGACGGTCGCGGCGTCAACGCGCCCGGCGGCCCGGCCGAAAGGAGAAGCATAGTTGCGGTCTAGGTCCGACATGGTCGAATTCCCGTTGTTGGTCCGGCGGGGCGCAAGGGGTTTGCGTCGCCAGCTAGAAATCTATCTCAGATACGCCATCTGCTGACATTAATTTCAAGTCATCAAGTGGCGTCTGACCCGATGGGTATGTGGGAAACTAGCACATCGGCTGCAAGCTTCCATGCGCGGCTGAATGTCGCTCCGCAAGCCGGATTTGGGACGAGGCGGCTCGCGCCCGGCCCGGAACCGACGCATAGCGGTTAACCGTGCTGGCCCAAGGCCTGCTTCAGCAAGGGTTGCTTCAATTTGTCATAAATTCCGCAGCACCGTGGCCGGCTTCTGGTTCAGGGCCAATAACGTGCCGGCGAGCCCCAGTCCCACCGTGACGATCAAAGCCGCGACGACCACGCCGGCGGCGCTGCCGGCCTGCCAGGTAAAACTCAGCGTCATCAGCCGGGTCACGATCAGCCAGGCCGCCACCGAACCTGCGATCACGCCGAACACGGCGGTCGCAAAGCCGATCATCAGATATTCCAGCGCATAGGCGCCGAGCAGCCGGGCTCGGGTGGCCCCCAGGGTTTTGAGAATGACCGCGTCATAGACCCGATGGCGATGGCCGGCGGCGAGCGCGCCGCCCAGCACCAGAATGGCTGAGATCAATGTCACCGCGCTGGCGCCGCGGATCGCCAGCACCAGATTGGTGACCACGGCGCCGATGGTTTCCAGCGCCTCGCGGACCCGCACGCTCGTCACCATCGGGAAGGCATCGGCCACCGATTTGACGATCCGGGCATCGCCGGCGGCGTCCGGATGGGTTTCGGTCAAGGTCGCGATGTGGGTGTGCGGCGCGCCCCTGAAGGCGTTGGGCGAGAACACCAGCACGAAATTGATGCCGAGGCTTTGCCAGTCCACGTTGCGCATGTTGCTGATGGTGGCGGGAATATCGCGGCCGAGCACGTTGACGACGATCTGGTCGCCGATCTTCAGTCCGAGCCCGTCGGCGATCTTCTTCTCCATCGAGACCAGCGGCGGCCCGTCATAGTCGGCGCCCCACCATTTTCCCTCGACGACTTTGGATCCCTTGGGAATTTCGCCGGTATAGGTCAGGCCGCGGTCGCTCTGCAGCACCCATTCGGAGTCGGTCGAGGCCTTGAGGTCTTCCGCCTTGACGCCGCGGGCGGCGACGATTCGCCCGCGCAGCATCGGCACATCCTCCACGGTCGATTGCGGCGCAGTAGTTTTGAGAAATTCGCCGAAGCGGCCGGCCTCGTTGGTGGGAATGTCGATGAAATAGAACGACGGCGCGCGGTCCGGCAGCGCCGCCAGGAATTGCCGCCGCAGATTGCCGTCGATCTGCGTGATCGTGACCAGCACGGCCAGTCCCAGGCCGAGCGACAATACGACCGACGGCGTCAGCGCGCCGGGCCGGTAGATGTTGGCGATCGCCAGCCGCAGCATGGGGAAGCGGGTGCGCGGCAGCCGCCGCGCCAGCGCCATCAGGCCGGCGGCGATGCCGCGCAACAGCGCGAACACGGCGACCGAGGATACGACGAACACCGCCGCGACGCGCTTGTCATAGGCGAGCCCGATCACCACCGCGATCAACAGCGCGATCACTACGGCCATCAGCGCCAGGTAGCGCCAGCGCGGGCGATGCCATTCGCTGCTCACTGCCTCGCGGAACAGCGCCGCCACCGGCACGTCATGCACCCGGCCGAGCGGCCACAGTCCGAAGGCGAGCGCGGTCAGAAGGCCGTAGACGAACGACAAAGCGAGTTCGTCCGGATGCAGCGCCGGCACCACCGGCAGCGGCAACAGCTTGCCGAACACGCCGACGATGATGAAGGGCAGCGCAGCGCCGGCGGCAAGCCCGATCACCGAGCCTATTCCGGCAAGCACGATCACTTGCGTGAGGTAGATCGTGAAGACGTCGCGGCCGGTGGCGCCGAGCGCCTTGAAGGTGGCGATGACGTCGCGGCGGCGATCGATATGGCTCTTGACGGCGTTGGCGACGCCGACGCCGCCGACCAGAAGCGCGGCGAGGCCGACCAAAGTGAGGAACTGGGTGAAACGGCTGATGGTGCGCTCGAGCTGCGGCGACGCGTTGCTGCGGCTGCGAATCTCCCAGCCGGCTTCCGGCAATGCAGTCCGCACATCGTTGATCAGTGCGGTGGCGGCGCGATCGTCGGCCGCGTTGTCCGGCAGCTTCAACCGATAGATCCAGCGCACCAGGCTGCCGGGTTGCAGCAGTCCGGTGGCGCGCAAGGCCGCTTCGCTGGCCAGGAATCGCGGGCCGAGACCGACGCCGCCGGCAAGCTTGTCCGGCTCGGCATCGATGACGCTGCGGATTTGAAAGCTCGCGCCGCCGATCGTGAGGCGGTCGCCGATCTTGAGATCGAGCCGCGCCAGCAGCGTGGAATCGGCCGCCGCGCCGAATGCGCCGTCCCGCTCGGCCAGGAGATCGGCCACCGGCATCTTCGGCTCCAGCGTCAGTTCGCCGAGCATCGGGTAGGCGCCGTCGACCGCCTTGAGTTCGACCAGCGCGAGCCGGCCGTCGCCCGCGCGCGCCATCGCGCGCAACGTCGCCGCGACAGACACTGCGCCACGCGACCGCAGAAACGCAACTTCATCCGGCTTGGCTTCGCGCTGGATCAGCGAGAAAGCCACGTCGCCGCCGAGCAGCGTGCGGCCCTCGCGCGCCAGTCCCTCCCCGAGGCTGGCCGCGACCGAGCCGACGCCGGCAATCGCCATCACGCCGAGCGCGATGCAGGCGATGAAGACATAAAAACCGCGCAGGCCCCCGCGCAGCTCGCGCAAGGCGTAGCGCAGCGCCAGCGACGCCGCGCGTCTGTCGTCGATGGGATCGGAAGCAACACTCATGGAGCGGCTTTGCGATCCGCAAGCGGTCCGTCGATCCGGCCCGAGCGCAGCCGCACCACGCGATCGCAGCGCTGCGCCAGCGAGGCATCATGGGTCACCAGCACGAGCGTCATGCCGCGCTCGGCGTGTTTGGTGAACAGGAGGTCGACGATCTGCTTGCCGGTGGATTCATCGAGATTCCCGGTGGGCTCGTCCGCCACCAGGATCGCGGGATCGGGCGCCAATGCGCGGGCCAGCGCGACGCGCTGCTGCTCGCCGCCGGACAGTTGCGTGGGATAGTGATGCAGCCGGTCGCCGAGACCGACGGAGTTGAGTTCCTGCGCCGCGCGCCGCGCCGCATCGGGATTGCCCGCCAGCTCCAGCGGCACCGCGACATTTTCCAGCGCCGTCATGGTCGGGATCAGATGGAAGGACTGAAACACGATGCCGACCTGACGGCCGCGAAAACGGGCCAGCGCATCCTCGTCGAGGGCATTGAAAGGGGTGCCGTTGACCACCACCTCTCCGCTGTCGGGGCGCTCGAGTCCCGCCATCACCATCAGCAGGGTGGATTTCCCCGAGCCCGACGGCCCGATCAGGCCGATCGCTTCACCCGGGGCCACGCGCAGGCTGATATCTTTCAGGATATGAACGCGCGCAGCCCCCGAGCCGAGCGAGAGATTGACGTTCGAGATGGAAATGGTGTCCGGCTCAAGGCCGGCCAATGATGAGGGTTCGATGAGACTGTCCATGGCTCGGTCATATGGCACTTCCGCTGCCGGGGTCGAGAGGCGGCTGCGGGTGTTCGTGCACATACTCGTGTTGGGCGTTGTCTTGATGACGGCGGGAACAGCCTTGGCTCAAACCCAGGCCTCAGTCGATGCAAAGCCGATCAAGATGGTCGTATTGGGCGATTCGCTGAGCGCGGGCTTGGGTCTCTCGGCGTCCGCGGCATTCCCCGAGCGGCTGCAAAAGTCCTTGGAATCCAAGGGTATAGCCGTTGATATCCTCAACGCCGGGGTATCGGGCGACACCAGCTCGGGCGGGCGCGACCGGCTCGACTGGTCGGTGCCCGAGGGCACCCAGGCGGTCATCGTCGAACTCGGCGCCAACGACGCCTTGCGCGGGACCGATCCCGCGGTCACCCGCGCGGCACTCTCCGACATTCTGACGCGGCTGAAGGCGCGCAAGATCGCAGTGTTGTTGTGCGGCATGGTTGCGCCGCCGAATTACGGCAGCGACTATTCGGCGCGTTTCAACGCGATCTACCCGGACCTCGCCAAATCCTTCGGGGTGCCGCTGTATCCGTTTTTCCTGGAAGGCGTCGCCGCCGATGCCAGGCTCAACCAGGCGGACGGCTTGCATCCGACGGCGGAGGGCGTCGACGTGATCGTCAAAAATATTCTGCCTGCGGTGGAGGCATTTCTCGGCACCATATCCGGGCAACGCAGTTGAAAAACGGGCAGCAACAACCTGAAGCGCCGTGTTTTCCCGGTCTTGTTCGCCGCCTGCTTCGCAGAGTCACATAAGTCAGGTAGAAAATAGCGATCGGTGATTCGTCACCGGACTTGTTACAGGGCACGATCTTTCCCGAAAGACCATGCCCAAGCATCGGGAGTCATGCGATGCCGCGTCTGTTTACTGGACTGGAAATTCCGGCCGAGATCGGCCAGACACTTTCCAGCTTGCGTGGCGGCCTGCCGGGCGCACGCTGGATCGATCCCGAAAATTACCACGTCACCCTGCGCTTCATCGGCGATATCGACGGCGTCGCGGCGAACGAGATCGCCTCGATGCTGTTTCGGGTCAACCGCAAGCCGTTCGACGTCACCTTGCAGGGCCTCTCCAGCTTCGGCGGAAAAAAGCCGCGCGCGGTGGTGGCCCAGGTCGTGCCGAGCCGGCCGCTGCTCGAGTTGCAGGCCGAACTCGAGCGGCTGATGCAGCGCATCGGGCTCGATCCGGAGGGGCGCAAATTTACCCCGCATGTGACGCTGGCGCGGCTGCGCGACGCCTCCAACCAGGACGTCGCGGAATACCTGTCGGTGCGCGGCTATTTTCCGAGCCGGGTGTTCACGGCGTCGCGCTTCGTGCTGTTCTCGTCGCGGGCCTCCACCGGCGGCGGACCCTATGTGGTCGAGGATTCCTACGCGCTGAGCGCGTGATCGCTTCGGCTCTCCCCGTACAGAACGCGGGAGAGGAAGCAGTAAGCGCATAGCCCCTGCACCAATTCTCGGCTTGCATTTTCCTTCGTGTTGAGGCCGTAAGTGGGCCATGTTGTCCCCCTCCGCCTCGTTCCGCGCCCATTATCAGGCCCTCGTTTCCTCCGGCGCGATCGAGCCCGATGTCGCGCAGGAAGAGGCCGCGGAAGCCTTGGCCGACCTCGAGCAGCGGCTTGCGCGCTACAAGCCCCTCCGCAGGCAAGGCCTGCTCGGCCGGCTGTTCGCCGACAAGGATGAGCCGCCGCCGCGCGGCCTCTACGTTCACGGCGAAGTCGGCCGCGGCAAGACCATGCTGATGGATCTGTTTTTCCAGCACAGTTCGGTCGTGCACAAGCGCCGCGCCCACTTCCACGAATTCATGGCCGAGGTGCATGAACGGATCTACGGCTATCGCCAGAATATCGCGCGCGGCGAGATCGCCGACGGCGACGTGATCGCGCTCACCGCCGCGTCGATCTTCGACGAGGCCTGGCTGTTGTGCTTCGACGAATTCCACGTCACCGACATCGCCGATGCGATGATCCTCGGACGGCTGTTCAAGAGGCTGTTCGAGCTCGGCACCGTGGTGGTGGCGACCTCCAACGTCGCGCCCGAGGATCTCTACAAAGGGCGGACTGAACCGGGCGCTGTTCCTGCCCTTCATCGCGCAGATCTCCGCTCACATGGACGTGCTGCGGCTGGACGCACGCACCGATTTCCGGCTGGAGAAGCTCGCGGGCGTGAAGATGTGGCTGGTGCCGGCCGATCATGCCGCCGACGCCGCGCTCGACCAGACCTGGTCCAGGATGACCGGCAATGCGAGAGGCAAGCCGCGCGACATTTCGATCAAGGGCCGCATCCTGCACGTGCCGTGCTCCTTTGACGGCGTCGCGCGTTTTTCGTTCAAGGATCTGTGCGAAATGCCGCTCGCAGCGTCCGACTATCTGCGGCTCGCGCACGACTATCACACCATCATGATCGACCGCATTCCGGTGATGGACTATCCCCGAGCGCGACGCCGCCAAGCGCTTCATCATGCTGATCGACACGCTCTATGACAACGCGGTGAAGGTGATGGCGTCGGCTGAGGCCGATCCGATGTCGCTGTATCTGGCGACCGAGGGCTATGAGGCGAACGAGTTCAAGCGGACCTCGTCGCGGCTGATCGAGATGAGCTCGGAATCCTATCTGGCGCTGCCCCACGGCCACAAGGATTCCGCCGCGAGCGGGTCCAGCACGGGGCTGGTGGAGACCTAGCTGTCATTCCGGGGCGCGCATTGGCGCGAACCCGGAATCCAGAGGTGATCGGAGCGGGATTCCGGGTCTGCGCCAAAAGGCGCATCCCGGAATGACGCAAGTGGCCGACAATTGGGCATGCCCCGGCTTGAACGGGTCGGGCGAAAGGGATAACCAGCCGTCCAGCTTCTTTCCACCCTCCCGCTTGACCTTCAAAGGACAGATTTCCCATGGCGCGCGACAAGATTGCTTTGATTGGCTCCGGTCAGATCGGCGGCACGTTGGCTCACCTCATCGGCCTGAAAGAACTCGGCGATGTCGTGATGTTCGACATCGCCGAGGGCGTACCGCAGGGCAAATCGCTGGACATCGCGCAATCTTCCCCCGTCGACGGCTTCGACGCGCATTACACCGGCGCCAATTCCTACGAGGCGCTCGACAACGCCAAGGTCTGCATCGTCACCGCCGGCGTGCCGCGCAAGCCCGGCATGAGCCGCGACGATCTTCTCAGCATCAATCTCAAGGTCATGGAGCAGGTCGGCGCCGGCATCAAGAAATATGCCCCCGACGCCTTCGTGATCTGCATCACCAATCCGCTCGACGCCATGGTGTGGGCGCTGCAGAAGGCCTCGGGCCTCCCGCACAAGAAGGTGGTGGGCATGGCGGGCGTGCTGGATTCTTCGCGCTTCCGCTATTTCCTCGCCGACGAGTTCAACGTCTCGGTCGAAGACGTCACGGCTTTCGTGCTGGGCGGCCATGGCGACACCATGGTGCCGCTGGTGCGATATTCCACGGTGGCCGGCATTCCCTTGCCCGATCTCGTCAAGATGGGCTGGACCTCGCAGGCGCGGATCGACGAAATCGTCGACCGCACCCGCAACGGCGGCGCCGAGATCGTCAATCTGCTGAAGACCGGCTCGGCGTTCTATGCGCCGGCCGCCTCCGCGATCGCGATGGCCGAGAGCTACCTCAAGGACAAGAAGCGCGTGCTGCCCTGCGCCGCCTATCTCAACGGCGAATACAGCGTGAAGGACATGTATGTCGGCGTGCCCGTCGTGATCGGATCGAAGGGCGTTGAGCGCATCGTCGAGATCGAACTCGTCGGCAAGGACCGCGAAGCTTTCGACAAGTCGGTCGGCGCGGTGCAGGGTCTGGTCGATGCCTGCAAGAAGATCGCGCCGGATCTGCTCGGCCGCTGATCGCGGTTTGTTATCAGCCGGCAGATCGAGCCAATCGACTGCCGCCGCTCCAATTTTTTGGAATTTGCAGTTCCTCTGGTATGTGGTATGCCAGCCGCAAAACGGAAGTGAATTCCAAATTCACCGCACAAGCGCTCGGGGAACGTCCAGATGAACATCCATGAATACCAGGCCAAGGCGCTGCTGAACGAGTTCGGCGTGCCGATCTCGAAGGGCGTGCCGGTGCTGCGGGCTGCCGATTCCGAGGCGGCCGCGAAAACGCTTCCCGGCCCGGTCTGGGTGGTGAAGAGCCAGATCCACGCCGGCGGCCGCGGCAAGGGCAAGTTCAAGGAAGCTTCCGCCGGCGACAAGGGCGGCGTGCGCATCGCCAGGTCGGTGGCCGAGGTCAACGAATACGTCAAGCAGATGCTCGGCGCGACGCTGGTCACGGTGCAGACCGGACCGCACGGCAAGCAGGTCAACCGGATCTACATCGAGGAAGGCTCCGACATCGACAAGGAGTTTTATCTGTCGATCCTGGTCAACCGAGAAACCTCAGAAGTGTCGTTCGTGGTCTCCACCGAAGGCGGCGTCAATATCGAGGACGTCGCGCACTCCACGCCGGAGAAGATCGTGACCTTCTCGGTCGATCCGGCGACCGGCATCATGGCTCATCACGGCCGCACCGTCGCCAAGGCACTAAAACTGTCCGGCGATCTCGCCAAGCAGGCGGAACGGCTGGTGACGCAGCTCTACAACGCCTTCGTCGCCAAGGACATGGCGATGCTGGAGATCAATCCGCTGGTCGTCACCAAGCAGGGCCAGTTGCGCGTGCTCGACGCCAAGGTGTCGTTCGACGACAACGCGCTCTTTCGTCACCCCGAAGTGGTGGCGCTGCGCGACGAGACCGAGGAAGACCCCAAGGAAATCGAGGCGTCGAAATACGATCTCAACTACGTCACCCTCGACGGCAATATCGGCTGCATGGTCAACGGCGCCGGCCTTGCGATGGCGACGATGGACATCATCAAGCTCTACGGCATGGAGCCAGCGAACTTCCTCGACGTCGGCGGCGGCGCCGACAAGGCCAAGGTCTCGGCTGCCTTCAAGATCATCACCGCCGATCCCAATGTGAAGGGCATCCTGGTCAACATCTTCGGCGGCATCATGAAGTGCGACATCATCGCCGAAGGCGTGGTCGCCGCGGTGAAGGAAGTCGGCCTCAAGGTGCCGCTGGTGGTGCGGCTGGAGGGCACCAATGTCGACGCCGGCAAGAAGATCATCCGGGATAGCGGCCTCAACGTGCTGCCGGCCGACAATCTCGACGACGCCGCGCAGAAAATCGTCAAGGCCGTCAAGGGAGGCTAAGCCATGCCCGAGGACCATCTCGCCGCACCGACGCCGCTTCCGGAGCACCGCAAGCTCGCGGCGTTCGCGGGCGAGTGGAGCGGTGAAGAGATGGAGTGTCCCTCGCGCTGGAACGAAGGCGGGCCGGCCACCTCGCATGTTGTGGCCCGCATCGATCTCAACGGCTTTTATCTGATCCAGGACACCCGCCAGATGCGCGACAGCAAGGAAAGCTTCGCCACCCACGGCGTCTTCACCTATGACCGCGAGGACCGGCTCTACAAACTGTTCTGGCACGATTCGCTCGGCTACTACCCGCCGTCGCCGGCCTCCGGCGGCTGGACCGGCAAGTCGCTGATCCTGGTGCGCGGCTCGCTGCGCGGCAATGCGCGCCATGTCTATGAAGTCATCGACGACAACAGCTACTCCATGAAAATCCAGTTCTCGCCGGACGCGGAAGGGTGGGCCGACGTGCTCACCGGCGTCTACCGGCGGATCCACTGACCCCTCGACCTATCGTCTCGCGAAAGCAATCCCAACCATGTCCATCCTGATCGACAAGAACACAAAAGTCATTTGCCAGGGTTTTACCGGCAAGAACGGCACGTTTCATTCCGAAGCGGCGATCGCCTATGGCACCAAGATGGTCGGGGGCACCTCGCCCGGCAAAGGCGGCTCGACGCATCTCGGCCTGCCGGTGTTCGACACCGTCGCCGAGGCGCGCGAAAAGACCGGCGCCGACGCATCTGTGATCTACGTGCCGCCGCCGGGCGCGGCGGATGCGATCTGCGAAGCCATCGACGCCGAAATTCCGCTGATCGTCTGCATCACCGAGGGCATTCCGGTGCTCGACATGGTCAGGGTGAAGCGCTCGCTGTCGGGCTCGAAATCGCGGCTGATCGGGCCGAATTGCCCGGGCGTGATGACTGCGGGCGAATGCAAGATCGGCATCATGCCGGCCAACATCTTCAAGCCCGGCAATGTCGGCATCGTGTCGCGATCGGGCACGCTGACCTATGAGGCGGTATTCCAGACCTCCCAGGAGGGTCTCGGCCAGACCACCGCGGTCGGCATCGGCGGCGATCCGGTCAAGGGCACCGAATTCATCGACGTGCTGGAAATGTTCCTGGCCGACCCCAAGACCACCTCGATCGTGATGATCGGCGAGATCGGTGGTTCGGCCGAGGAAGACGCCGCCCAGTTCCTCAAGGACGAGGCCAAACGCGGCCGCAAGAAGCCGATGGTCGGCTTCATCGCCGGCGTTACGGCGCCTCCCGGCCGCCGCATGGGCCATGCCGGGGCGATCATTTCCGGCGGCAAGGGCGACGCCGGCTCCAAGACCGCGGCGATGGAAGCGGCCGGAATCACGGTCTCGCCGTCGCCGGCTCGGCTCGGCCACACCCTTGTCGAAAAATTGAAGGTCTAATTCACTCCTTCGTTCTTTTCGGCGCGAACATTCACCCCAAATAGGGTAAAAGACCTCCTATCACGCTGATCCGGTGCCCGGATCGGCTGTTGCGCCGTTTTCCACGCGCGAAGTCAGAATCACCAGGACGCACTCATGTCTCGCCAAGACGCGAACGCCGCCTTTGCCCTCTCCTCTTTTTTGCAGGGCACAAACGCCACCTACATCGACGAAATCTACGCCCGCTACGAGAAAGACCCCGCTTCCGTCGACGCCGAATGGCAGGAGTTCTTCAAGAGCCTGAAGGACACCCCGGCCGACGTCCGCAAGAACGCCGAAGGCCCGTCCTGGGGCCGGGACAACTGGCCGCTGACGCCGCGGGACGAGCTGACCTCGGCGCTCGACGGCAACTGGGTCGAGGTCGAAAAATCGGTCGGCACCAAGCTCGCGGCCAAGGCGCAGGCCAAAGGCGCCGAACTGACGGCGGCCGATGTCCATCAGGCGACGCGCGATTCCGTGCGCGCCCTGATGCTGATCAGGGCCTACCGCATGCGCGGCCATTTCCACGCCAAGCTCGACCCGCTCGGCATCGAGCCGCCGCGCAATCGCGAAGAGCTCGATCCGCGCTCCTATGGCTTCGCGGAAGGCGATTTCGACCGCAAGATCTTCCTCGATCACGTGCTCGGCCTTGAATACGGAACGTTGCGCGAAATCGTCGCGATCTGCGAACGCACCTACTGCCAGACGCTCGGCGTCGAATTCATGCACATCACCAACGCCGCGCAGAAGGCCTGGATTCAGGAGCGCATCGAGGGTCCGGACAAGGAAATCAGTTTCACCCGCGAGGGCCGGCGCGCCATCCTGATGAAGCTGGTCGAGGCCGAAGGCTTCGAGAAGTTCTGCGATCTGAAATTCACCGGCACCAAGCGCTTCGGTCTCGACGGCGGCGAATTGCTGATTCCGGCGCTGGAACAGATCATCAAGCGCGGCGGCAATCTCGGCGTTAAGGAAATCGTGGTCGGCATGCCGCATCGCGGCCGCCTCAACGTGCTGACCCAGGTGATGGGCAAGCCGCATCGCGCGCTGTTTCATGAATTCAAGGGCGGCTCGGCCAATCCCGACGCGGTCGAAGGCTCCGGCGACGTCAAATATCATCTCGGCGCGTCGTCGGACCGCGAGTTCGACAACAACCGGATCCATCTGTCGCTGACCGCCAACCCGTCGCATCTGGAAATCGTCGATCCCGTGGTGCTCGGCAAGGTGCGCGCCAAGCAGGACCAGCATGGCGATCCGCCGGACATGCGCATCTCGGTGCTGCCGCTGTTGATGCATGGCGACGCCGCGTTCGCCGGCCAGGGCGTGGTGGCGGAATGCTTCGGGCTGTCCGACCTGAAAGGCTACCGCACCGGCGGTTCGCTGCATTTCATCGTCAACAACCAGATCGGCTTCACCACCTATCCGCGCTACTCGCGCTCCTCGCCATATCCGTCCGACGTGGCGAAGATGATCGACGCGCCGATCTTCCATGTGAACGGCGACGATCCGGAAGCCGTGGTGTTCGCGGCCAAGGTCGCGATCGAGTTCCGGCAGAAATTCCACAAGCCGGTCGTCATCGACATGTTCTGCTATCGCCGGCATGGCCACAATGAAGGCGACGAGCCGGCGTTCACCCAGCCGGTGATGTACAAGAAGATCGCCTCGCATCCGACCACGCTGGAGATCTATTCCAAGCGGCTGGTCGCCGAAGGCGTGATGACCGAGGGCGAGGTCGAGAAGGCCAAGGCCGACTGGCGCGCGCGGCTCGATGCCGAGCTCGAGGCGGGCTCCGGCTACAAGCCCAACAAGGCCGACTGGCTCGACGGCAAATGGGCCGGCTTCAAATCGGCCGATGCGGAAGAAGACGCGCGCCGCGGCGTCACCGGCGTCGATGTCGCCGTGCTCCGGGACATCGGCCGCAAGATCACCAAGGTGCCGGACGGCTTCCGGGTTCACCGCACCGTCCAGCGGTTTCTGGAAAACCGCGCCAAGGCGATCGACAGCGGCGCCGGCATCGACTGGGCGACCGGCGAGGCGCTGGCGTTCTGCACGCTGCTGCAGGAAGGCCATCACGTCCGGCTGTCGGGACAGGACTCCGAGCGCGGCACCTTCTCGCAGCGGCACTCGGTGCTGATCGATCAGGAAGACGAGAGCCGCTATACGCCGTTCAATCATCTCGGCGGCGACCAGGGCCACTACGAAGTCATCAACTCGCTGCTGTCGGAAGAAGCCGTGCTCGGCTTCGAGTACGGCTATTCGCTGGCGGAGCCGAAGGCGCTGACGATCTGGGAAGCGCAGTTCGGCGACTTCGCCAACGGCGCGCAGGTGCTGTTCGACCAGTTCATCTCCTCGGGCGAACGCAAATGGCTGCGCATGTCCGGCCTCGTCTGCATGCTGCCGCACGGCTATGAAGGGCAGGGGCCGGAGCATTCCTCGGCGCGGCTCGAGCGCTTCCTGCAGATGTGCGCCGAAGACAACATGCAGGTGGTCCATGCCACCACGCCCGCCAATTTCTTCCACGTGCTGCGGCGTCAGTTGCATCGCGAGATCCGCAAGCCCCTGATCCTGATGACGCCGAAGTCGCTGCTGCGCCACAAGCGCGCGGTCTCGCGGCTCGACGAGATGGGCGCGGGCACCACGTTCCACCGCATTCTCTACGATGACGCGGTGATGCTGCCGGACGAGAAGATCAAGCTGGTGCCGGACGACAAGATCCGCCGCGTCGTGCTGTGCTCGGGCAAGGTCTATTACGATCTCTACGAAGAGCGCGAAAAGCGCGGCATCGACGACGTCTACCTGATGCGCGTCGAGCAGCTCTATCCGGTGCCGCTGAAGGCGCTGGTGCAGGAACTCGGACGCTTCAAGAGCGCCGAACTGGTCTGGTGCCAGGAAGAGCCGCGCAACATGGGCGCGTGGCATTTCATCGAGCCCTATCTCGAATGGGTGCTGAACCAGATCCACGCGCCGAACAAGCGTCCGCGCTACGCCGGCCGCGCCGCGTCGGCTGCGACCGCCACCGGTTTGATGTCGAAGCATCTGGCGCAGCTCAAGGCGCTGCTCGACGAGGCGCTGAGCTAGCAATCCATAGTTCGTCATGCCCCGCGAAAGCGGGGCATCCGGTACCGCGTCGTCTTTCTTGATCGATGACCGTCACGGAGTACTGGATCGTCCGCCTCCGCGGACGATGACCAGACATGGCGTATTGAGGAAACAAACCATGACTGAAATTCGCGTTCCGACGCTCGGCGAATCCGTGACCGAGGCCACCATCGGCCGCTGGTTCAAGAAGGCCGGCGATGCCGTCGCGGTGGATGAGCCCCTGGTCGAACTCGAGACCGACAAGGTCACCATCGAGGTCCCGGCGCCATCGGCGGGCGTGCTCGGCGAGATCGTCGCCAAGGACGGCGAGACCGTCGCGGTCGGCGCGTTGCTCGGACAGATCAACGATGGCGCGGCGGGAGCCGCCGCCAAGCCGGCCGCGGCGCCCGCCAAGGCCGCAGCCCCGCGCTCCGCCGCTGCCGCCGCGCGCCGCGGCAAAGGCTCCGCCGGCCGACGCGCCGCTGGCGCCGTCGGTGCGCAAGATCTCCGCCGAAAGCGGCATCGATGCCGCCACCGTGCCCGGCTCCGGCAAGGACGGGCGGGTGACAAAGGGCGACATGCTGGCCGCGATCGAGAAGGCGGCCTCGGCGCCGACGCCGGTCAATCAGCCCGCCGCCGCGGTGCAGGTGCGCGCGCCCTCGCCCGCCGACGACGCCGCGCGCGAAGAGCGCGTGAAGATGACGCGGCTGCGCCAGACCATCGCGCGCCGCCTGAAGGACGTGCAGAACACCGCCGCGATGCTGACGACCTTCAACGAGGTCGACATGAGCCACATCATGGCGATGCGCGCCCAGTACAAGGACGTGTTCGAGAAGAAGCACGGCAGCAAGCTCGGCTTCATGGGCTTCTTCACCAAGGCCTGCGTGCAGGCGCTGAAGGACATTCCGGCGGTCAACGCCGAGATCGACGGCACCGACCTGATCTACAAGAATTATTATCACATCGGCGTCGCGGTCGGCACCGACAAGGGCCTGGTGGTGCCGGTGGTGCGCGACTGCGACCACAAGTCGATCGCCGAGATCGAAAAGGCCATCGCCGATTTCGGCCGCCGCGCCCGCGACGGCCAGCTCAAGATCGACGAGATGCAGGGCGGCACCTTCACCATCACCAATGGCGGCATCTACGGTTCGCTGATGTCGACGCCGATCCTGAACGCGCCGCAGTCCGGCATTCTCGGCATGCACAAGATCCAGGAGCGCCCGATGGCGATCGGCGGCAAGGTCGAGATCCGCCCGATGATGTATCTGGCGCTGTCCTACGATCACCGCGTCGTCGACGGCAAGGAAGCGGTGACGTTCCTGGTGCGCGTCAAGGAGAGCCTCGAGGATCCGGCGCGGCTGGTGCTGGATCTGTGATGCGATTTTGATTCTCGCATTCACCTGCGATGCGGCTTTTCCGTTAGCGTGCGTTTGGTTTTTTCCTGGGGGGCTAATCTTGACCGACAAAGTTGCAATCATCACCGGCGGTAGCCGCGGCATCGGCCGCGCCACCGCCATCGCCGCCGCGGCGCGCGGTTTTCGGGTCTGCGTCGGCTACGCCAGCAATGAAGCACACGGTATTCGGCACTTCGGCATCCGAGCGTCCGCAGGAGAGCGAGTCGCGGAGGATCGGGATGTCGGGCGCGGGCGACTGCAGGTCGGAGAGCACGAGCGAGCCGGCCGCCGAGCCGTCGAGCGTCATGCGGTACTGCCCGTCCCACCGCCCGAGCCGACCGTTGCAGGTTTGCAGGATCGCCTTCGCGACGTCCTCGACGGGCTGCCGGTCGGCGATCACGATCGACACGCGGTACTGATCCTCGCCCGCGACCGTCGTGTCGCAGATCGCCTCGGCGGCGGCGATGCTGCCCGCCATGTCGATCGTCGCGTCTGCAACCGCAGCGCCGTAGTCGGCCGAGCGCATCGCGTCGAGCACCGCGTCGACGGGGTTCTCCGACCACGCCGTCGTCCCGGCCGTCGGTCCGTACACCTTGCGACCACGCACGACGACCTCGACGTGCGGGATGCCGCCGTTGAGCGGCGCCGTCGCGAGGTTGAGCTTGATCGAGGCGTACGCCATTCCGGGGTGTGTCATCGACTTGACCGTCGCGTTCGTGATGTTCGTGACGGCGGTCTGTGCGAGCGTTCCGAGCCGCGCCTGCACTGACGCCCATGACTTTACGGCCGCGTAGCACTCGGTGTCGTCGACGTACACCGCCTCGACGGCATCGATCTCGCCCTCGCCGATGAGCACCAGCATCTCGATGTAGGTGCCCTGGATATCGAAGTGGGTGATCTTGGTCGCAAATCTGCAGCGCCCGTAGCACAGCGGCGCGATGCGCCCTTCCTGCGTGTCCGTCACTTCGAGCGACTGCGAGCGCGACGACCTGGTCGCGAGGTCGGGGATCGTCGTGCGCGGCTGGGCGGGCGTGACCGGCGGTTTGGCCGGCGGGGGTGGCGGGGGCTGGCCCTGCGTGATGTGCGGGCGAGGGACGTTCGCCACGGCTAGACCTCCTCGCCCTCGAGCCTCGATCGACAGCCCGGCTTGCTGGTAGTCAGGCGTGCCCCACGGCCCCTCATCGCTGATGAGGCGCCCGAGCAGCAGCCGGCGGCCCGCGAACGAGACGGTGACCGCGCCAACCGGCCCCATCGGGAGTCGGATGATCTTCCCGTTGGGCGACGTGCCCGCGAGGCCGATACCGGCGCCCGCCGCGGCGACGCTCGCGATCGAGGTCTGCGAGAACTGCTGCCCGAGATCGGTCCAGGTGGCTCCCGAGTCCTGCGAGAGCGCGATGCTACCGACGCCGTCCGTCCCGTTGTTGACCGCCGCGATGGCGACACCGCTGCCGAGGGAGGCGATCGCCGGGACGTCGCCAGTGTCGGCGCCGACTTGGCTCCCGATGTCCATCCAGGTGGCCCCGTAGTCGTCCGATCGGAGCAGGTGTGCGTGCTGCGTCGTGCCCGCGATCACGACCCCGCCGCCGAGGTCGGCGAACGAGGAGACTTGGATCTCGCCGACGCATGCGGTGCCGAGAGACGTCCAGGTCGCGCCCGAGTTGGTCGAGCGCAGGATGCGGCCGTCGGTGTCCGACCCGGCGAGCAGAATGCCGCCGCCGAGCGAGATCATCGCCGTGATATTCGTCGCGGCGTCGGCCTCGTTGAGATCCGTCCACGTCACGCCGTTGTCCGTCGAGCGCAGGATCTTGCCGCCGGGCGTCCCGGACGGCCGGTAGCCACCGGCGAGCACAACGCCGGAACCGGCGAACGCGAGCGAGTAGACGTCCACCTCGTAGCCGAGTTGGGTCAGAAGGTCGAGATTCGTCCAGTTCGTGCCGAAGTCGGTCGAACGGAAAAGTCCGTCGGTGTGTTGGCGTCCATGCAGCACGACCCCACTACCGAGCGAGCAGGTGCAAAGCGGAGCGACCCCGCCGAGATAACCGAGGTCTGCCCACGTCGCGCCGTAGTTGGTCGACTTGATCCAGTGGGCGGTGTTCGCGAAAGCAAGCACAACACCAGAGCCGAGATCGGTCAGAACGGAAATGGCCGACGCGCCCGCAAGCACGGTCCCGAGATCGGTGAACGTCGTGACCGGATCGAACGTCACCTGGTCGCGAGCGAGCGAGTCGCCCGACGCGGCGATCGTGTAGTTGCCGGTCTGCACCGCGCCGCCAACCTTGACGACCGGCGCGGGAGTCGCCTGCGTCGAGCGCCCGCCGAAGGGGAAGACGATCGAGTTGCCGGTCCCGGTTCCGGCCGGGACGTCGGCCCACCACTCCCAAAACGAGGGCGTGTAGAAGTAGCAGTCGACGAACCCTCCGCGCAGCGCGCGCAGCGCCACCGAGAACGCGACGAGCGCGGCGCCGGTGCGCGCCGACCACGCGAGCTTGATCCGCTGCAGCGGCGACGTGCGGCCGGCGCGGACCTGCACCGTCGTGCCCGAGTCATCCTTGAGCGCCTTGTTGGCCCACGCCGGGAGACGGCTCGGGCCGTAGTCCGGGGCGGGGTAGTCGAGCAGAGTCGCCATGTCATGCCCTCGATGGCCTCGGGCCGACGCGACCGACGCCCGCCGGGCCGTAGATGACTGGTTTCGTCGGCGTTGTGGCCGGCGGCGGCGCGTTCGTGCCGGTGCGCCCGCTCACGCCTTGCTGCACCGTGATCGTGTACGCAAACTTGGTCCCGACGACCGGCATGCTCGGCCAGCCTCCGTAGCGGGTTTGATTGCCGAGCGACGTACAGGTGGCGAGCGCGTGATCGCACGAGGTCGCCGCGCCCGCGTAGGCACAGCGCGCGCCCTTGAAGACGTAGGAGCACAGCCGCCCCTGCACCCGGCCGACCATTGAA
>CAWGSB010000028.1:0-175031 GCA_963825105.1 uncultured Alphaproteobacteria bacterium | reverse complement strand
CAGCACCACCGAGCGGAAGACGTCCAGGGTGAAGCGGGCAAAGTCCACCGCGTCGGCGGCCGTCTCCTTGATCTGCGCCTGCTGCTCCGCAGTGACCCGCTTGGCCACGCCGCCGGGAAGGCCGAGGACGGGGTGGATGGCCTTGCCGCCGGCCAGGGTGATGATCTCGCGGAGGCGGCGCCGCATGGTGATCACCCGCAGCCCGACCTCCTGGCCCACCGTGGCGATGACGCCGAGGATGTTGCGCTGGGCGGCCGGCGCCTCGGGGCCCACCACGAAGTCGGGGCCGCCGAGGAAGTAGAAGTGCAGGGCGTGATCCTCGACCATGAACGCCGAGTAGACCAGCTCCCGGATCTTCTTCGCCGCCGGCGGGGGCTCGACCTGGTAGAGAGCGTCGAGCGCCTTGGTGGCCGCCATGTGGTGCGCCGTGGGGCAGACGCCGCAGATGCGCGACGTGATCTGCGGCATGTCCTCCGCGGGGCGTCCTCGCGAACTTCTCGAAGCCGCGCAGCTCCGGGACCTGGAAGTAGGCCCGCTCCACGTCCCCCGCGTCGTCGAGGAAGATGTCGATCTTGCCGTGCCCCTCGAGCCGGGTGATGGGATCGATGGTGATGCGGCGGCGGGCATCGGCGGCCTGGGCCCCCCGGAGCCCCGCGCCACGCCTCCTCGGTGGTCATCTCGTCGGACATCGTCTGGGCTCCTCAGGCGTCGACGGGGGTCATCCTGCGCCGGCGCAGCAGCGAGCCGGCCAGGCCGTAGCGGTAGAAGGTGCCGATGGGGTCGGGGATGCTGTCGAGGGCGTGCTCGATGGCGTCGTCGTCGAGCGCCGAGAGCATCGAGGCCACGGCCGACAGGTACTTGCCGCCCTGGTCGCGCACCTTGCTGGTGGGGCCGAAGCAGCCGGTGCAGGGCATGTTGCCCCTGATGCACAGCTGGCCGCATCCCGCGCGGGTGGCCGGTCCCATGCAGAGCAGCCCCTGCGCCAGCAGGCAGGTGCCCTCGTCGATGAGGATCTCGTGGGGCCGCCGGAAGCGCTCCAGGCTCAGGTCCTGTGGCTTGGTGTCCAGGCGGGGGCACTCCTCGCACAGGGCGATGTCCGGCGCCAGCACCGTCCCCGCAGGGGGCAGGTCGCCGCTCAGCAGGGTCTGCACCGCTCCGGCGATCACGTTCGGCGTGGGAGCGCAGCCCGGGATGTAGTAGTCCACCGAGGTGACCTGGTCGAGGGCCCGGACCGTGTCGTAGAAGCCGGGGAGGGTGACCCAGTCGCCGTTGTGCGGCGTGGCCACCCGGGGGATCACCCCGTCGGGGTTGACCGTCGAGGGGGTCGTGCGGTAGACGGTGGCGAAGACGGCCTCCCGGTCCCACAGGTTGGCCAGCGCGGGGATGCCGCCCAGGTGGGCGCAGGAGCCGAAGGCCACCAGCACCTTCGCCTTGCGCCGCAGCAGGTGGGCCATCTCCTCCTGCTCGGTGGTGCGGATGGCGCCGTTCACGAAGGCGGCCAGGATGGACCCGTCCTCCATGGCCTCCACGTCGGCCTTCTTGAAGTCCAGGGCCACCGGCCAGAACACGATGTCCACCGCGGCCACCACGTCGAGGATCTTCTCGGCGAGGTCCACGACCGCCTCCTCGCAGCCCCCGCAGGAGGAGCACCAGTAGAAGGCGACTTTGGGCTTGTCGCTCATGCCGTCACCTCCTCCAGGTCGGCGACTTCGGGAATCCCTCGGCCGGCACCTCGAGGTGGAGCGGCCCCAGCGCCTTCAGGCTGCGCCACCATGTCGTTCATCACGTCGCGCAGCTTGTCGGCCTCGGCCGCCGAGATCCACTCGAGGCGGAAGCGCTCCTCCTCGATGCCCATGCCCACCAGGACCCGCTGCAGCAGCCGGAAGCGGCGCAGCGCCTTGTGGTTGCCCGACTGGTAGTGGCAGTCGCCGAAGTGGCAGCCGCCGACGAGCACCCCGTCGGCGCCCTTGGCGAACGCCTCCATGACGAACTGGGGATCGACCCGGCCGGAGCACATCACCCGGATGACCCGCGCGTTCGGCGCGTACTTCATGCGGGAGGTGCCGGCCAGGTCGGCCGCCAGGTAGGTGCACCAGTTGCAGAAGAAGGCGACGATCATCGGCTCCCAGCCGTCGGCGGCGCTCTCCTGCGGCTTCTCGGTCGGCTCAGGCATGGGCCAGCACCCCCAGGATCTCCTCGTAGATCTCTTCGTCCTCGAACAGGTTCTGCCGGATGGACCCGGACGGGCAGGCGGCCACGCAGGTGCCGCAGCCCTTGCAGAGCACCGGGTTGATCTCGGCCTTCCCGTCCACCCGGGTGATGGCGGTGTAGGGACAGAGCGGGATGCAGGTCTTGCACCCCGAGCACTCCTCGCGCACCACGTAGGCGGTGTTCGGCTCCATCTCCACGTAGCCCCGATCGACCAGGGCCAGCGCCTCGGCGGCGGCGGCCCCGGCCTGGGCCACCGTGTCCGGGATGTCCTTGGGGCCCTGGCAGGCGCCGGCCAGGAAGATGCCGTCGGTGAACGTGCTCACCGGGGCCAGCTTCGGGTGGCGCTCCATGAAGAACCCGCCCCCGGCGCAGGTGATGTTGAAGGTGCGGCGCACCGCCTCGGCGTCGGCCTGGGGCTCGAGGCCGGTGGCCAGGACCACCATGTCCACGGGGATCTTGCGCACCCGGCCGAGCAGCGTGTCCTCGGCCTGGAGGATCACCCTCCCGGTGTTGCCGGCCTCCGGATAGACGTCGGCCACCTTGCCCCGGATGAAGTGGACCCCCTCCTCGGCGACCCGGTTGTAGAACTCCTCCATGCCCTTCCCGGCGGCGCGGATGTCGATGTAGAAGTTGTAGACCTCCGCCCCGGTCTTCTCCTTGACCAGGTGGGCCAGCTTCAGGGAGTACATGCAGCACACCCGGGAGCAGTACTGGTTGGTGTTGACGTCCCGGCTGCCGATGCAGTGGAGGATCCCCACCGTCTCCGGCGTGCGCCCGTCGCGCAGGGTGACGTGCCCCTCGGTGGGCCCCGACGCGTTCACCAGCCGCTCCAGCTCCAGGCGGTGTACACGTTCGGGTAGACCCCGTAGCCGTACGACGGGGTCCGCCTGGGGTCGAAGGTCTTGAAGCCGGTGGCGAGGATCACCGCGCCCACCTCGACCGTGTCGAAGGTCTCGGTCTGGGTGAAGTCGATGGCATTGCGGTCGGCGCAGACCTCGACGCAGGTCTTCTTGCAGCGGCCGGTGCGGAACTCGATGCAGGCCTCCTGGTCGATGACCACCACCTGCGGCACCGCCTGCGGGAAGGGGATGTACACCGGCTTGCGCATGTTCAGGCCGAGGTTGAACTCGTCGGGGAACTTGCCCCGCTGGAACACGCAGGCCTCGATGCACTCCAGGCAACCCACGCAGGCATCCTCGACGATGAAGCGGGGCTTGTGGCGCACCGTCACCGTGTAGTTGCCCACGTAGCCGTCGACCCGGTCGACCTCGGCCATCGCCCACAGGGTGATGTTGGGATTGGAGCGCACCTCGGTCATCTTCGGCGTGAGGATGCAGGCGGCGCAGTCGAGGGTGGGGAAGGTCTTGTCGAACTGGGCCATGTGCCCGCCGATGGACGGCTCCCGCTCCACCAGGTAGACCTGCTTGCCGGCGTTGGCCATGGTCAGGGCGGCGTGGATGCCGGCGATGCCCCCGCCCACCACCATCACCGCCGGGTTGATCGAGACCCGCGCCCTCTCCAGCGGCTTGTGGAACCGCACCCGGTGCACCGCCGCCCGCACGAGGTCCTTGGCCTTGCGGGTTGCCTCGGCGATGTCGGTGTGCACCCACGAGTCCTGCTCCCGGATGTTCACCATGTGGAAGTAGTAGGGGTTGATGCCCCCCTCGGCGGTGGCGCGGCGGAAGGTGGCCTCGTGCAGGCTGGGAGAGCAGGAGGCAACGACCACCCGCTCCAGGCCGTTGGCCCGGATGTCCTCCTTGATCAGCTCCTGGCCGGGGTCGGAGCACATGTACTTGTACGCCCGGGCCACCGTGACCCCGGGGAGGCCCTCCGCGTAGCTCCGCACCGCCTCGACGTCGACCGTCCCGGCGATGTTGGTGCCGCAGTGACAGACGTACACCCCGATCTTCGGCTGGCCGTTGCCGCTCCGTTCGGCCGGGTTCATGTGTCGCTCCTCTGTGTCGCACCGATGGCGTCTTCCACCAGCTCAGCCATATCTCGCACCCCGAGCTGCCCTTCCAGCCCCGTGGTCTTGAGGGCGTCGCGGAACATGACCAGGTCCTTGGGGCAGGCCACCACCATGGTGCCCACTCCCTGGAGGCCGGCGGCCTCCCGCACCCGGCTCTCCGCAGGGCGCTCGCCGCCCCCGGCGGCATCCTCCATCCAGATCCGCCCGCCCCCGGCGCCGCAGCAGTACGCCGACGACCGGTTCCGGGGCATCTCGACCAGCCTCAGGCCCAGCCCCTGCAGCACACGGCGCGGGGCCTCGTACACCCCGCCGTAGCGGCCCAGGTAGCAGGGATCGTGGTACGTGACCGGGGCGCCGCCGTTCGGGGAGACGGGCAGGCGACCCGACGAGATCAGGCCCTCGAAGACCTCGGTGTAGTGCTTCACCCTGCCGTCCAGCCCGTACTCGTGCTTCAGGACGTGGTAGGTGTGGGGGTCGGTGGTGACGATGGCCTTGAACTGCGAGGACGCCAGGGCCGCCAGGTTCTTCTCCCGCAGCAGGTCGAAGAGACCTTCCTCCCCGAGGCGGCGCACGTCGTTGCCGGCGTTCTGCTCACCCTCGTGGAGGATCCCGAAATCGAGGCCGGCCCGGTGGAAGACCCGGGCCGCCGCCCGGGTGATCTCCTGGACCCGGGGATCGAACGAGGCGTAGTCGCCGACGAACCAGAGGTACTCCACCGGCTCCTTGCGGGCGTCCTTGACCTCGAACCCGAGGTCCCTCGTCCACTTCGCCCTGTTCCGGGGCGACTGGCCGAACGAGTTCCCGTACCGGGTCATGCCCATCAGCATGTCCTGGACGCCGGTCCCGACCTGGCCCTGGCCGATCAGGTGCCTGCGCATCTGCACGATGAGCGGGACGTGCTCGTTGAACACCGGGCAGCGCTCCATGCAGGCCATGCACGTGGTGCACGCCCAGACGGCTTCGGCACCCACGGCATCGATGAGGCTCCCGTTGCCGCCGCCGCGAGATGCTGCACCCAGGACCATCACCTTCACCTCGTGGATGAGGTCCTTCGGCGACAGCACCTGCCCGCTGGCGAACGCGGGGCAGGCCCGGTCGCACCGGCCGCACTCGGCGCAGGCGAGGCCGTTGAAGAGCTCCCGCCAGGTGAACTCCTCCAGGCGCCCGGCGCCCTCCGACGGCGGCGGCATCCCCCCGGGGCCCAGGGAGGCGGTGAGGACGCTGAACGGCGACGCCAGCAGGTGGAGGTGCTTGGAGTACGGCAGGTAGGCCAGGAAGCCCAGGACCGCCACGATGTGGACCCACCACATCGCCACGAACAGCGACTCGGCGGCGGACGACGAGAGGCCGCCGAGCCAGGCGCCGACCACTTCGCCGACCGGGCTCCCCGACGCCGGGCCCGGTTCCGCGGCGGCCTTCGCCCCCTGGCCGACCAGGAAGGTCACCACGAGGAGCGTGATGAGGAGGAGGATGAGCGCGGCGTCCCGCGACTGCGCCAGGCGCGGCGGGGTGAACACGTACCGGCGGATCGCCGCCCCGGCCAGCGCCACCAGGGTGGCCACGCTGAGGAGCTCCATGGGGACCGTGATCCAGGCGACCTCGTCGGCGTACGGGATCGGCAGGACCGGGAGAAGACCCCGGAGCAGGTTCCAGGCGAAGCTGGCGGCGTAGAACAGGAAGGCCCAGAAGATGGCGAGGTGGGCCAGCCCGATCCCGGGGTTGTCGAACATCCGGCGCTGGCCCGCCACGTTGACCACGACGTTCCAGAGACGCCGGGGCAGCCGCTCCCAGCGCGGCTCCGCCCGCCCCCGGGCCAGGGCCGCCACCAGCAGGTACACCCGCCGGCCGAACAGGACGAAGACCGCCGCCGTCAGCACCCACAGGAAGGCGAAGCCGGGGATGCCCAGCAGGGTCGACGCGGTCGGGTCCGGCATCGGCGCTACCCCTTTCGCTTCCTGACGGCCTCGGCCAGCGCCTCGAGGACGTCGGTGGCGTCGTCGACGATGCCGTAGTGGGCGACGGAGAAGATGGGGGCGCCGGCGTCGGTGTTGACGGCGATGATCACCTCGGAGTCCTTCATGCCCTCGACGTGCTCGGGGGCCCCGCTGATCCCGGCGGCCACGTACAGCCGGGGCTTGACGGTCACGCCCGACTTGCCCACCTGGCGCACCAGCGGGAGCCAGCCCTGGTCGATCACGGGGCGCGACCCGCACACCGCCCCGCCGAGCGCACTGGCCAGATCCTCGGCCACCTCGAGATTGGCCTCGTTGCTGATACCCCGGCCCACCGCGACGAGCACGTCCTGCTGGGTGATGTCGACGTCGCCCGCCTCGGGCTCCTGGTACTCGAGCAGGCGCACGCCGGAGTCGTCGGCGAGGTCGACGGACACCTCCTCGACGGCAGGCGCCGCGGTGCTGCGGCCCGCCTCGGGGGACCTCGTCCCCGGCAGGACGCCCAGCACCACGGGCCCGGGCCCGGCCGCCACCGTCACGGCCATCTTTCCGCCGTAGAGCAGGCTCCTGACCTGCAGCGCGCCGTCGATCGCCTCGACATCCCGGCAGAAGTTGACGAGGGGCGCACCCAGGCGCCCGGGCAGCAGCCCGAGCAGGTCCCAGCTGACGTTGGTGGTCGGCACCAGGATCGTCGCGGGAACGCGGGTCGAGGCGAGCGCGGCCAGCGCCCGGCTCGCCTGCTGTCCGGTGGCATCGGCGAGGACGGGATGGTCGACGTAGAGGACGGCATCAGCCGTGCCCAGCGACGCGGCCAGTCCTCGCACCCCATGACCGAGCAGCACCGCCTCGAGGCGCACCCCCAGCGAATCGGCCAGGTTCCGCCCCAGCGCCAGCAACTCGTAGGTGGCGTCCGAGATGGTCCCTTTCCAGTGCTCCGCCGCTACCCAAACGTTGCCTGCCATTGGCATCTCCTCAGAGCAGTCCCCGGGCGGCCAGGATGTCGGCCACCTTCTCCGCCACGTCCCGCACCGATCCCTCCAGCATCTCGGCGTGCCCGGCTGCCTCGGGCTTGGCCATGGCCGTGACCTCGAGCGGAGTCGTGGCCGGTCCGCTCGCGGCCGCGACCACCTCGATGCCCCCCGAAGCCATGGCGGCTCGCACCTTGGCGATGGGGACGTAGCGCGGCGGCTTCTCGCAGCCCTGGACGCCGAGGAAGGCAGGCAGGGCGACCTCGAAGCGTCCCATCACCCCGCCGGCGTACTCCTTGGCCACGACGGCCGTCCCGGCGCCCGGATCGACCGTGATCCGGCTCACCAGGCCCAGGTACGGGAGGTCGAGCGCCCCGGCGAGGAGGGGTGCCACGAAGCCGTCGAGGTCGTCGATGGCCTGGCACCCGCTGAGCACCAGGTCTGCCGGGAGCACGCCCGGGATGCCGGGCAGCGTGGCGGCCAGCGCGGACGCCGTGGCGCGGGTGCCCGCGGTCGCGGCGATGCCCGACACCTTGATCACCCGGTCGGCGCCCTTGGCGAGAGCGGTGTGGAGCACGTCGTCGATCTCGGGGGCCTCCGGCGCCACCACCGTCACGGTCGCCTGCGAGGCGCTCCTTCAGGAGCAGCGCCTGCTCGAGGGCGTAGTCGTCGCGCTCGTTGACGATGAAGCGCAGGTACTCCTGGTCCAGCGACGTGCCGTCGCCGGCGACCTCCAGCTCCTCCACGATGTCGGGCACCATCTTCATCAGGACCAGGATCTTCATGGCGCCAGCGCGTCCTCCTCGCTCGATCCTGCCGCCGGTCGCGGCCGCTCAGTCATCAAGCGCCTCGGCGACCAGCTCCATCACGTCCCGAACCACCATGCGGTCGTCGTACCCGAGCACCTTCAGCGAGTCCTCGAATCGCGGCACCTCGTAGGGGCACGACACCGCCAGCACGTCGGCGCCGGTGGCGATCGCCTCCTCGACCCGGCGGTCGGAGAGGCGGGGATGCCCCTTGGCCTTGTAGTGGGTGTCGAGCCACATCCCGCCCCCACCCCCGCCGCAGCAGATCGTGTTGTCCCGGTTGTGGGTCATCTCCACGAGGCTCACGCCGGGAAGGGCCTCGAGGATGCGTCGCGGCTCGTCGTGCATGTGGTTGTGCCGGCCGAGCACGCAGGAGTCGTGGTAGGTGACCCGGTACCCGAGCTCCCGGGTGAGGCGCGGCCTGAGGGCGTCGAGACGGGCCGCCAGGAACGGCGTGGTGTGGTCCACCGGCCGATCGAGCCCGAGGGCCGGGTACACGTAGGTGAAGGCATCGAAGGCGTGGGGATCCGAGGTGAGCAGCGAGGCGAACTCGTACTTCCCGAAGGTGGCCATGTTCTGTTCCCGCAGGGTGTCGAACAGGCCCTTCTCCCCGACGAGCCGGTCGGCACTCCCCCGACGCACTTCTCCTCGGTGCCCAGGATGGCGAAGTCGACCCCGAGGGCAGCCAGGACCCGGGCCGTCGCCCGGGCGTTGTCCTGGCCGCGCGGGTAGTAGGACGCGTAGCACTCGACGATCCACAGCACGTCGACGGGCCGACCCAGGTCGCGCAGGATGGGAACCGGCACCCCGGCGCCGTCGACCCAGGCCGCCCGCTTGCGCGGCGACTCACCCATCGGGTTGCCGTAGCGCATCGTGTTGGAGAGCGCGCTCTGCAGCTCCGCCGGCACCTGGGGGAGCCGGAGCAGCACCTGCTCCTTGACCAGGGGCAGGAGGACGTCGGTGAGGTGGAGCCCGCGGGGGCACTTGGCCCAGCAGTCATAGCAGGTGACGCAGCTGAGCAGGTCGTCGCTGGCGATCACCTCCTCGATGAAGCCCTCCCGCAGCATGCCGATGAGGCGGCGCGGGGTGTAGCGCATCACGTCGCCGTGGGGGCAGGTGCCGGCGCAGGTACCGCACTGGATGCAGCTCAGCAACGGCCGGCCCTCCGGCGTGGCGAGGAGGCCGTCGAGCGTGAGGTCGCGGGTCTCCAGCACGGTCGCCGTCGCCATCGGTCACTCCCTCTCGCTAGTCGCTCCAGCCCGGTTGCCGCTCCCGCGGCGGGTTCCGGACTGGCCTGCCCCGCCGGGGCGCACCCGGCCGAGATGGACACGTCGCCAGCATCGGGGCCGGGCGGCGACCGGCTCGTGGATGGCTTGGGTAGTCGAGTCAGCGCCAAGGGGGGGCGGGCGTCGCCCGGCGGCGTCCGGCACCCGCTCAGTCGGCGACGCCGACATTCTCGACCTCAGTCCCGTGCAGGGCGGCATGGGCCTTCGTCTCGTCGTCGACGCAGAAGACATCTCGGCGCGCCACGCCCCTACCTCCAACGGCCGGGGCGCCGAGATCGGACACTCGACCACCGCCGGGCTCCGCAAACGAGTCTTCCGCGCGCCACGTGCCGGGTGCCAGTGCCGATGGGACCGGGCGGCCCGGGCCGAATGCCACGCACGGGCGGGGCCGATGGCCCGGGTGGAGCGCCGGGCCGGCGGTCGGGCGCGGCCCGCGCTACGCGCCCTTGGCCGCCATGCGCGACGTACGCCGCTTGAGGACGGCCTCGGCCGACACCAGCTCCTTGCCGATCCCCAGTCGCTTCACTCCCACCCCGAGGGCCAGGCCGAGCAGCTGCGTGAAGTAGAGGATGGGCACGGCGTAGTTGGTGCCGTAGGCGCGGTTCACCTCGCCCTGGTAGCACTCCAGGTTGGTCTGGCACAACGGACACGCCGTGGCGATGACCTCGGCGCCGGCGTCGACCGCGCTCTGGAGCAGGTCGCGCAGCATCTGCAGCGCCGCCCGACGGTTGGTCACCATGAGGGCGGCGCCACAGCAGCGCAGCTTGTACGGGTAGGCCACGGGGTCCGCCCCGGCCGCCTTCAAGCAGAGCCTCGAAGTAGGTCGGGTCGTCGACCTGGGCGATGCTCCACCCCGGGCGCCGGGGCCGCACGATCTGGCAGCCGTAGTACGGGGCCACCCGCAGCCCCTTGATGCGCTCGCCGGCCTTCCGGCGAATCGACTCCAGCGCCTCGTCGGTCACGAAGGCGTTGCATGATGTGGCTCACTTCGACGTTGCCGTCGTAGCGCAGGTCGTCGGCCTCGAGGGCGTAGTTCATGTGCTCCGCGAGGTCGGGGTCCCGCTTCAGGGCGGCGTTCGTGGTCCACAGGTTCTTGTAGCAGGCGTTGCACGGCGCCACGATGTCGAGGCCCTGCTTCTCGGCGAGCGCGAGGTTGCGGGCGCAGAGCACCGTGGCCAGCAGCTCGTCGACGTGCGAGTAGGCGGTCGCCCCGCAGCAGTTCCAGTCCTCGAGCTCCTCCAGCTCGATGCCGAGCTTGTGGGCCACCTCCATGGACGACACGTGATAGGTGGCGGCCATGGTCTCGAGGGAGCAGCCGGGGTAGTAGGCGTAGCGAGTCATTCGATACCGTCCAGGGGGAGGACGCGGGCCACCATGGCCCGCAGGTTCCGGATCCGCTTGATCCGGGAGGGGATCAGGGGCAGCCGGCCCTTGCGCAAGGAGCCGCAGCGCCATCCGCATCTCGCGCACCATCCCGGGGAACGCCGCCTTCGAAGATGAAGGCCGGGGCGTAGCCGGGCTCGTAGGACTTGCCCGTTCGCAGGATGGTCCGGGTGAAGCGCCGCGAGAACTCCGGTGCCACCCAGTCCCGGTTGAAGGTGTCCTTCCACAGCGAGTAGCGCGTGAGGGCGTACATGACGTCGGCGGGGCGGATCCCCTCCGGGCACTTCTCCGAGCAGGCGTAGCACGAGGCGCACGTCCAGAAGGTGTTGGACGCCATGACCTCGTCCTTCATCCCGGCGTTGATGAGCGCGATCAGCTCGCGAGGCGTGTGGTCCATGAACTCCACGGCCGGACACGCCGCCGAGCACGTGGCGCACTGGATGCAGCGGACGAGAGAGACTCCCTCCTCGGCGTGGAGGAGGTTCTCCACCTCCTCCCGGAAGGAGATCCTCCTCGCGGTCGACGTGACCACCATGGGATCCCTACCTGCCCTGTCGCGCTTCGCTGGCGGCGATGAGGGCCGCGGCCTTCTGGAGCAGCAGCTCCGGCTCGACCGGCTTCTCCACCAGCTCGTCGACCGGCACGAAGCCCGGGTGCACGGCCTGGCCCGGGAAGAGGAAGGCGATCTGCTCCCGCAGGCCGGTGATGATGAGCACGGGCATCTCCCGCAGCACCTTGTCCTTGCGGATCTTCCGCGCCATCATCACGCCCTCGGCACCGCGACCCATCATGATGTCGAGGCAGAGCAGGTCGTAGCGGTCCTTCTTCAGGGCATCCCAGCCATCCTTGGGGTTGTGCGCCACCACGGTGTCGTACTGGGTGTCGAGGATGGCCCTGATCCCCGCAACGAAGTCGGGGTCGTCATCGACGATGAGCACCCTCTTGCGCTCGCTCATCCCGTCTCTCCTTTCGAGACCTGCTCCGGAGGCGCTCCCTCCGGTCCCGGAACCGGCGTCCCGTGCGCCGGCAACGCGATCACGAAGACACTGCCCCGACCCGGGTCGCTGGTCGCGGTGATCGACCCGCCGTGGGCCTCGACGATCCGCCGCGTGAGGGCCAGCCCGATGCCGGCGCCGGCGACGCCGCTCTCCCCGGCCTGCCCGCGATAGAACGCATCGAAGATCCGCGGCAGGTCCGCCGCGGGTATGCCGACTCCCGTGTCCGTCACCGAGACCACGACCTTCCCGTCCCGACACACCGCCGACACGACCACCCTGCCGCCTTCCCTGGAGTACTTGACCGCGTTGCCGACCACGTTGAGCAGGGCCTCGGTCAGCGCACCCTCGTCCCCCAGCACCGCTGGCCGCCGGGTCGACCTCGACCACGATCCTCGACGGCCTTGCGCACCGCCTCCGTCTGGGCGCTCTCCACCGCGTTCGCCACCGGCGCGGAGATCGCGACCGGGCGGAAGCCCTCCCTGAGCGGCGCGACATCGACCGAGAAGCCCCGCAGCCAGCGGTTCACCAGGGCGAGCAGGTCCCCGATGCGACTGCTCATCCGCTCCAGCCGCCGCTGCTGGTCCTCCGAGATGACCCCTTCGAGCTCCCTGATGGTCACGAAGAGGTTCTGCTGGACGGCCGCCAGCGGCGAGCGCAGCTCGTGGGACACGATGGCGGCGAAGTTCTCCCGGAGCGCCTCCCGCTCCCGGCGCAGCGCCGCCCTCTCCACCACCAGGGCCCGCTGCTCCAGGCCCCGGCGAACCATCGCGCGGAACTCGTCGGGTGTGAAGGGCTTGGGGAGGAAGTCGTAGGCGCCGTGCTTCATCGCCTCGACCGCCGACCCGATCGTGGCGAACCCGGTGAACACGATGCACACGACCGTCGGGTCCAGCGACCGGATCTCCTCGAGCACCTCCATCCCCGACATGCCCGGCATCTTCAGGTCGACGAAGACGAGGTCGGGCGCCCAGGCCCGGGCCTTGTCCAGGCCCTCCGCGCCGCTCGATGCGATGCGCGACGTCGTGCTCGCTGTCCTCGAGGATCGCGAGGCAGGAATCGAGCACGACCTCCTCGTCGTCGATCAGCAGGATGCGCCGTCGCTGCTCGGTCACTGCCTCCTCCTCCGGGACGCGTGCACGGGCAGCTCGATGGTGAACGTCGTGCCCGCGCCCTCCTCGCTCTCCACGGTGATCGTGCCACCGTGCTCCTTGACGATCCCGAAGCTGATGGCCAGGCCCAGGCCGGTGCCGTGCCCGACCTCCTTGGTGGTGAAGAAGGGGTCGAAGATCCGCCCCATGTTCTCCTCGCTGATGCCGTGGCCGGTGTCCCGGAAGCTGGCCTGGATGACCCGTCGCTCCGCGTCGAGCCGGGTGGTCACCGTGAGCCGCCCCACGCCGCCCATGGCCTCGGCGGCGTTGATGATCAGGTTCATGAAGACCTGCTGCATCTGCGCCGGGTCCATCACCGTCGCGGGCAGGTCCTCCTGGAAGTCGCGGACCACCTCGATGTTGTGGAAGAGCACCCGATCCTCCACCAGCGACAGGCACTCGTCGATCGTGGCTGCGCAGGTCCGTGAGCTGCTTGTGCGGCTTCTTGGGCCGGGAGAAGTCGAGCAGGCCCCGGATGATGGTCGCGCAGCGGGTCGCCTGGTTGGCGATCTTCTCCACCGACGACCTCCTGGAGTCGTCGGGCGGTCATCTTCTCGAGCAGGAGGTGCGAGTAGGTCACGATCCCCTGGAGCGGGTTGTTCAGCTCGTGAGCCACGTCGGCCGCGAGCTGGCCGACCACGGCCAGGCGCTCCGACTCCATGACCTTCCTCCGAGCGAACTCCTTGAGCTGCTCGTCCCGCGCCCGGAGCGAGGCCGCCATGGTGTTGAACGAGCTGGCCAGCTCCCCGATCTCGTCGTTCGAGGTCACCGGCACCCGGGTCTCCAGGTCGCCCGCGGCCACCCGGCGGGACGCCTCGACGAGGGCGCGCACCGGGGTGGACAGGCGGCGGGAGAAGACGTAGGAGACCGCGACCGCCAGCCAGCACCGCGGTCAGCGTGATGCCCAGGAACAGCAGGCTCGTCCGGAGCCTGAGATCGGCGTACGGCTGCTCGAGCGTGCCCACGTACAGCATCCCCACCACCCTGCCGTCGTGGTCCCGGAGCGGATCGTAGGCGGAGATGTACCAGTCGTTCACGACATAGGCGCGGCCCACCCAGCGCTTCCCGCCGACGACGACCCGGCGGTACACCTCCTCCGACACCCGGGTGCCGATGGCCCGCGTGCCGTCCTCGTTGAGGACGTTGGTGGCGATCCGCACGTCGTCGAGGAAGATGGTGGACGGTGCCGATGTCCCTGCCCTCGTACTGGGCGCCCTCGAAGAGGATCTCCTTGATCCGGTCCACGATCTCGTCGCGCCGGGTGAGCAGCGACCCACCGTAGAGGGCGCCGATGACCTCGCCGGCGTCGTCGACCACCGGGGCTGCGGCCAGGAGCACCAGGCCGTTCGTCTCGACCGTGTCGTCCCGCGGTCGCGCCGCGGGCGTGTCGACGAGCTCGACCTCGGCCGCCTCCGGCAGCCCGGGTGACTCCCGGCCGAGCATCGTCCGCCGTGAAGACGGCGGTGCCGACCACCGGCGTCGTCCCGCCCAGGGCGGCGGCCACGATGCTCTGCCCCGCCTGGGAGTCGCCGACCGGCCCGGGGTTCGCGGCGCGCAGGAGGACGATGCCCGACGCGTCGGTCACGGTCAGGAAGTCGAGGTCCTCGGCGGTCATCACCCGGCGCAGTTCCCTCGGCGGCCAACGATGACGTCGCCGGCGACGAGCGCATCGCGGAGGTAGAAGCGGTCGGCCGGAGCCTGACCAGGTCGTACAGGCTGTCCGAGTAGGCCTCGTACATCTCCTCGGGCCGAGTTCGAGGTCGGAGGAGACCCGGTTGCGGCGCCTCCGCGAGCACTCGCTCGCCGATGAATTAAAAGCTGGGGCAATTCATCAAGGCTTGACTTGCGGAGAAGGTTGCCGATCGGCGTTATCCGCGGATCGTCGTGAAGCTTGTAATTGGTTGCCCACTCGGCGGCGGCCGTTGAGTCCGAGTCAAGGAGTTGGCGTAAACGCTCGGGAGCGTCCATCATCATCGTGCGGAATTTCAAGCAATAAAATGATTTTCCGTTGAACCCTACGCGCCGATGACGAAATAACACGGGCCCCGGAGAGGTGACGGCAACCCCTGCAAAACAAACAATCAATAAAGGAAAGAGAATAATAATTCCGAAGAGTGCCAGTAATATATCTATCACCCTCTTTGAACTCGATCCTATAGGACGCAATACCGTAACAGAGGACAATCGCAACTTGCCATGCGTACCGGCTAATTCGTTGCCTCGTACCGGCTAATTCGTTGCCATGCATACCAGCTAATTCGGACATGGGGTACTCCTGTACAAATAATAATCAAACCCCCCTTATCGAAAAATCAAACGATCCCTTCCTTCCTCCCTAAAATTTAACCTTTATTATCATAGCGTGCAACGCACTATCTAATCAAGCTGATCCAGCTGGAATATTTCAGTCAGTGGTCACAAGACGTTCATGGTTGAGCCGGTCCGCAACCATGTGAAGCAAGCCTGGCGCACCCGTACGGCCTAGCGAAATCGTCATTGAAGGATTTCGCAGATCGGCGTCAACCAGCAGAGTGCGCGCCCCGGTCTTCGCTACAAAAGCCGCAAACGCTGTTGCAACGGTGGTCTTTCCTTCACCGGGAAGTGCCGAGACTATACCGATAACTTTTCTCTCGGAGGGATGAAGGTCGATAGCGACCTTGATGTAGCGCATGGCCTCCGCAGTCGCGGAAAACGGTGAGACCTCGTTGATCTGGCGAAATGCTGCCAACTCCTTTCTCGTCCGAAACTTGCCGAGAAGAGCTTTCTGCTTCGAAAGCGCTGGCAGGACCGCAAGGCAGGTGGTTCCGAGCAGTGTTTCGAGTTGAGTGCGCGTGCGGATCTTCCGGTCCATCTGTTCACGGGCGATCCCCGACATCACGCCGAGCATCAATCCGCAGACTGCCGCCAGCGCGAGCGTCAATGCCACGTGCGGCGAGCTTGGTTTACGCGGAGGTGACGCCTCGGTGACCACGCGGGCTTCGGTAGTAGGGAACGATTGCTGCTGTACCGATTGCGTGAATCGCGACAAGAATGTCTCATAGATATTGCGATAGCTGCTCGCGGCCGATTCGAGCTCGCGCAACCTGACCTGTGACTGCCGAGTCGCACCCGACTTCTGGAAAACGTCCATTAATTCAGGCAATCGAGACGGCGACAGACGATCAATCTCTTAATGTTCCAACCACTTAATGATCTCTAGGTATTGCGACCTAAGCTGACGAGGGCAACGCGGATCACAACGGACGGGTTTAGGTGTCGGGGTTGTCGGCTGCGAGCGCGGTACTCACCGCTGGCTCTGCGGTTGTCGATGGCTTCTTCTTCCTGGCTTTTCGCGATCTACGACCATTGGGCTTGGTGTAATATGATGAATAGCTCCGATCAGAGTAACCTTCGAACCGGCGCATAACGGCTTCATCGGCTTTGTTAAGGACTGCGCCAAGGAGGCGATCGGTTAAAATGGGTGACGAGCTAGCCGCCTTGAGAATTTCCTCAGTTGACGTGTTTCCCCACTCAACAACCATAATAAAAGCATCGAACAGATGCGCTACCGCCCTCACATCGACCACCGGGAGGATAGGAGGCAGATCAACAACGATGTAGTCGTAGTTGCTCGCGGCCTTCTTCAACATATCTCCGACTGCCGGCGAATTCAGGACATCGGAACTATTTGAAAATTCGATCTTCGTCGAAGCTGGCAAGAAATCGAATTTGTATCGTGAGTCAGTGATCACAAGGCGTTCATAGTCGAGCCCGTCCGCAAACATGTGAAGCAAGCCTGGCGCACCCGTACGGCCTAGCGAAATCGTCATTGAAGGATTTCGCAGATCGGCGTCAACCAGCAGAGTGCGCGCCCCGGTCTTCGCTACAAAAGCCGCAAACGCTGTTGCAACGGTGGTCTTTCCTTCACCGGGAAGTGCCGAGACTATACCGATAACTTTTCTCTCGGAGGGATGAAGGTCGATAGCGACCTTGATGTAGCGCATGGCCTCCGCAGTCGCGGAAAACGGTGAGACCTCGTTGATCTGGCGAAATGCTGCCAACTCCTTTCTCGTCCGAAACTTGCCGAGAAGAGCTTTCTGCTTCGAAAGCGCTGGCAGGACCGCAAGGCAGGTGGTTCCGAGCAGTGTTTCGAGTTGAGTGCGCGTGCGGATCTTCCGGTCCATCTGTTCACGGGCGATCCCCGACATCACGCCGAGCATCAATCCGCAGACTGCCGCCAGCGCGAGCGTCAAATGCCACGTGCGGCGAGCTTGGTTTACGCGGAGGTGACGCCTCGGTGACCACGCGGGCTTCGGTAGTAGGGAACGATTGCTGCTGTACCGATTGCGTGAATCGCGACAAGAATGTCTCATAGAGTATTGCGATAGCTGCTCGCGGCCGATTCGAGCTCGCGCAACCTGACCTGTGACTGCCGAGTCGCACCCGACTTCTGGAAAACGTCCGTTATGCGCTTGTCGATGGCTTCTTCCTGGCTTTTCGCGATCTGGTATTCGCTCTTGTAGCTTTCGGCTATGCGGGAAACCTCGTCCCAGATCGCCTGCTGTAGAGTGAACATATTCGTCCGCAGATTTTGAACTGATGTATGGTTTGCTCCGTACTTGACGCTCCACTCGGACATCTTATTTTGGTCTTCAAGAAATTGCTGGCGAAGCTTGGTGATGACGGGGCTGCTCAATGCGTCGGTAACCACCGGATCAGGAATGGCGAAGTCCGTCTTGTTCGATCGCTGCTCCATAACGTGTGTTATGCGGTCAAGCTTTGCCCGTTTCTGGCTGGTGTCGGCGCGGGCCTTCGCCAAGGCTACTCCAAGCTGATCAAGCTCGACTTCGCTCGAAAGCTTGCCGTCGACCCCTATAATAATATTGTTTTCGGATTTGAAATCTTGCACCGCCTTGTAGGCATCAGTGGCCTGCTGGCGAAGCTTTCCGATTTGTTGCTGCAGCCAATCGCTGGCGCGGCGGGTCGCTTCAAACTTTGCCTCCAGCTGATCTTCGATGTAGGCCTCGGCCAACGCATTGGCGATTTGTGCGGCCTTGACCGGATCCGTCGATGTATAAGCAATTTCTTCGTGGTAGCTGCGCCCCAAACGGATAACGCGCAAATTGCCTCGGAGGGTGGCAATGGCACGTTGCATCAATTCGTCGTCCGACGGCGGTTCGTCCGGTTGGTCAGCCCACTTGAACAGAGCCAACCTCGATGCGCCTGATTTGGACAAAGCTGACCTGAACAACGAGAAGATGCGTTGCCCAACGCCCCGGCCTGAGCCGACAAATTCCGGATCTTTGTCCAAATGCAATCGACGAATGACCGCCCTGGCGACCTTTTCGGATTTGGTTGTCTCTATCTCGCTTTCAACTGCCGGATCGTCCAGACCGCGGTTCTCGGACGACATTTCGCTTTTTACCCAGACGATCTTCTTTGAATCGATGATCATGTCGGTTCGCGCGGTGTACTTGTTCGGCGAAAAAACAACGTAGGCGATGCCCAGAACGATCGACAAAAGGGCAATCGCGGCGATGAGACGCCACTGGCGGCTAAGGAAAGCCCGAAGCTGAAGCATGGATTTTGATCCGGAATCCGGATCATTGCCCGTCGCTGACGGCGTATAGTGCGGAAACAGTCCAGCAATGTTCATCTACCATTCCTCACACTAAAGCCTGCGCAGACGGACGCGTAATTAGTTCAGTGGCGTCAATTCACATATCCTGAAATCCAATGTCCTGTATTTCGCGATCCGCCGGCAGTCGTGACTATTCGTTGTGATATTGCGATCGCCATAAGGGGATGTGTGGCGATAGATCCTGCGTTGCTGAACGCTCCAACCGACCCTGAATGCAAAATTAGAATTACTGCGCGCCACTGCCACAGAACCTATTGCAAAAATCGCCGCTGTAGCGGCTGTTAACCGTTTGTTTCAGATACAGAATTATCCTACTGTAGAATCCGGATCATATCAATCGCTACAATCCAAAAATGAGGCGATTGGGGGAGCCGTCAATGGCCTGAAATAGCTCAGATATCGGAGTTCCAGGCAGGGAAGCGAGTGCTAAAGTTTCCCGCGACCTGCGCAAAAGATCAACGCGAGCTTTTTTGAGCCAAAAGACCATCGATATGTGCGCGCATTTTCTGGAAAAAATGATCTCGGCCGAACTGTCTCGCATGTGCTGCAAATTTTTTCAGGGTCGATCTCGATCTCTGAAAGACTTCGAACCGCCGACGAGATGTCCTCGACTGTTTGTTTCTCGAAGAAAACAACTGTCAGGCCCCTTGAAATCGTTTCGATCGCTCCGCCTCGGCCATAGGCAATGACGGGACGTTCCTCGCGCGTCCGCTCGCCATCGCCTCGACCGGCACCATCCCGAAATCTTCCTCGCCCGGAAAGATCAGCGCGCGGCATCTCGCGTAATGCTGCCTATAAACGCTTAGGTCTCAGATCACTCCGGCGATTTCGAGCAGAATCAGCATAATAATAGCCCGCTAGGAAAATCATCGGGATCAGACTGAACTGAGTGTAGAGTTCCACCTCTCCGAACGTTCGCGAAACGACGAAGGTAACAAAGCCCGCAAAAAAGCAGCTTTCCGGCCCCGGATCGCGCAACACCCATCGAAAGATGTTGAAAAACACGGCTAGTGTGGTCCAGGCGGCGATGAGAATCCCAATGAGGCCTAATTCTACTCCCGTTTCCAGCCACAGATTGTGGAAATGAAATCCAGTATGACTATTGATGTAGAAGTATGCCCAAAACCGTTCGGCTTCCCTGTTACCTTCGACCCAAAATGCCTGAAGACCAAGGCCAAAAGGGTGATCGGCGATAATGTTGACGGCATGCGACCACAGCAGCGTGCGGCCCGTAAGGCTGACATCCTTATTGATCGCTAGCAGCGCGAGGTCGAAGAGGTTGTCGAATAACAAGAATGCGATTCCCAGCCCGATGCACACGGCGAGGACACCGAACCAGATCAGCACAATGCGTGTGTTTGATGGGAGCGGGCGTAAAAGCAAGGGCACGAGGGAACATAGGAGTGCCAATCCCCCGGCCAGTAGGGCGCCCTCCGAGCCTGCCGCGACGAGCATCGACGGGGTGCCCAGCAAAGCCACGAGCGCGACCATTCGAGCGAGCTTGGGCTGTTGCTTGTCGAGCATCACCCAACAGCTGGTTAGCATCAGCAGCGCAAGCGTCAGGCCCAGGCTATTTTTTGCGCCGAATATTCCCGGTACGTAAAGGCTCGCCACGACTGAGGCGAGCAATGCGTACATGACGATGGCAATGAACGAGTAGGCCTGAAGACCTTGAGCGAACATGATGGCGACAAGGGTCGTGATTCCGATTTGTGCTGCAGCACGCGCTGAATGCATCGGATGATCCGACCAGATGACGGTAAGCGCTCCGAACACAACGATCGTCCAGGGCACAAAATTCCACAGAAGTGCCCTGTAAGGGCGAAGCGGAAAGAGCGCGCTATATAAAAGAACGATGCATACAAATATTACAGCAGGTATCGTCGGGATTGCCTGTATAAACGCAAGTGAAAGGGCGCAGCAAAGCCATCCCCACCAAGTGACATGATTTTGCCAAGCGGCTTGATGCACCGGACCGTTATTGACGGGAGAGATCATATCAGAGATCATATCGCTTCAACCGCTGATCGCGAGAGATCCGGTCTCCCTTCCCTGCAGCTCAGACAGGTCTGCAAACAAATCGAACTCGAATTATAGCAATGGTCTGAAACGGAGCGGTTTGTCCAGCATTTCATCCCTCGTATCTGGACGCCTTTCAAATCTTGATAGCAGACCAATTGCACCGCACCTACCAGCCGTAAGCCCAACAACAGGGGCTCCCATCGGACCGTAACCGGAAAACGCCGACGAAGACAAACATGTGCATCAGACCGCAGGTCAAATCGGCAGCAGCCCATCACCCATTCACGACGACCTTTTGTCGAGCTCGCATCCACGTTTTTAAAGCGAATAAACAGGTGGAGCTTATCCGCCAAAACGATCTTGCAGCGGCAACTTGCTACAACAATCCCAGTATTCTCTTGCTCCGCACCACGATTTGTTCCAGAAGCCAGCTAATCAGATAAACAGAAGTCGCCCAGCGAATGAAGAAGGGCGAGAGAAACGAGGCGACGCTTTGCATTTTTACGGCATCAATCACATTAAGCCACTGAATACGCGCATCAATAGATTCGTAGTGTTGTCGAACAAGCTTTATCTCTTGCTCCGTTAGCGTCGGTAACTGCTGAAGCGCCTTATCACTGTCACGAAGACGCTTCAAATCCTCCTTCGTGTGATTTCCGCTGATCGAGCCCGATCGAACGACAGAAACATATGTTCGAGAAGGAATGACTTTGAAAACCGCTCCGGCGGCAAGCGCCCTAGCATAGAGGGCGAAATCCAAAAGGTCGCGAGCTCGCCAACTGCTCCGCACGGCGCGGCGTTGGTTTCCATTCATCGAGCGCATCTTCGCCGATGCCGGCTATCAAGGGCCGAAGATGGCGAAGGTGGTCGCCGACACCGGCTGCTGGACCTTGCAGATCGTCAAACGCGGCGACGCACATCGCTTCGTCGTCTTGCCAAAACGCTGGATCGTTGAACGGACCTTCGCCTGGATCAGCCGAAATCGCAGGCTGGCGCGCGACTTCGAACGCTATGCCAGAACCGTCGCCGCTTTCGTGCGCCTCGCCATGATCCGCCTCATGCTCAAACGACTGACCAAACCAACCCTTTGCTCATGAATCCATCTTCTTGGATCGGCTCTAACCATTTGCTTCTAATTGCTAATTAACGATACATCATGCTTAGGAAGGGATCAATTTTACTTCGTTCCCATGGTTGATAGGGTTCCCATGGCTGATAGGCCGAATTTTCGAGGAAAGTGGTGCGTGTCCTTTAAATGATTGACAGAGATAGCGTTTTCGTACGAATTGTGTCGGGTTTCTTTTGGGCTGTTCCGGCACTTTTGGGTTGACGAGTGCAGCTTTTGCTATCCGGTTTTGACAAACTTAAAGTCCCAACGCGCCAGAGGGAGTTGTCAACCTGAAGATCGCATACCTGGTGCATGATCTTTCAGATCCTGCCGTCCATCGACGCGTCAGGATGCTGAAGATCGCGTCGGCACAGGTCATAGTGATCGGGTTCAGGCGAACCGCAGAGCGTCTGAAAGACGTTGAAGGCTGCGAGACAATTGACCTCGGCGAGACCAGAGACGGCGCATTCCTTGCGCGGATCGGATCGGTCGCCTCGGCTGCGATGCGGTTGGAGCGCTTGGAGAAGGTCTTGCGCGGCTGTCAGGTGATGCTCGCGAGAAACCTGGAAATGCTGTTTCTGGCCGTGAAAGCTCGTCGTCGCTACGCGCCGAATGCCAGCTTGGTATTTGAATGCCTTGATGTTCATCGAATGTTGCTAGGCAGAAATCTTTCAGGACGCCTTCTACGGTCGATCGAGACGAGTCTAATACGCGATGTGGATTTGATCCTGACGAGCTCGCCTCGCTTCATCTCCGAATATTTCAATCCCAGAAATTTCAACTGTCCAATAAGAATTCTGGAGAACAAGGTTCTCCTTGCTGACCCTGAGATCAGCCGTCCGAGCCAGCCTTCGCAGCCAATTGGACCGCCCTGGAAACTTGGATGGTTTGGAATGATAAGATGTCGGCGAAGTTTTGAAATTCTCAGGTCCGTCGCGCGGGAGGCCGACGGGAGTTTGCAAATCAGGATCGCCGGCCGTCCTTCCCAGAAAGAGTTTCCGGATTTCGAGACGCTCCTTGCTGGATCACCACATGTGACGTTCACTGGTCCTTATCGTTTTGACGAACTGCCGACGCTTTACGGTGACATGCATTTCAGTTGGGCGGTGGACTTCTTCGAACAGGGATTGAATTCCTCGTGGTTGCTCCCCAATCGAATATACGAAAGTTCTTTTTTTGGGTCTGTTCCTATCGCGGTCGAGGGCGTTGAAACGGCGCGTTGGTTGGCGGAAAAGCAAATTGGAGTGATCCTCAATGGCCGGCCTGAAACGTCGCTGCGCAATTTCTTCAGGACGCTGACAGATCGGCGATATAGAGAATTGGCCGGTGCTCTCCAAGGCGTTCCGCCAACTGAATTGGTCGAGGCGAAGGAAAGCTGCTACCAGCTTCTCGAGGCATTCGAGAAGCTCAACGTTCCTGCTCGACCGGGATATTGAAAGATGCCAATCGCGCCAAGAGATGCCTCTCGTTCATCGGATTCTGTGGTTGTTGTTGTTCCGTGTCTCAATGAAGAGGAGCATATCGAAAAAACGCTCGCTCATTTCATGGCGGTACCCGCACACACAGTGTGCAAGATTGTCGTTTCGGACGGCGGCAGCACCGACCGCACCATGAAGATCGTAGAGGAATGCGCGCTTCGCGACAGCCGAGTCGTCCTTCTTCGCAACAATCGACGAATTCAAAGTAGCGCCTTGAATAGGGCTGTCGAGCAATATGGCGACCTAGCGCGCTTTATTATTCGGGCCGACGCACATGCGGATTATCCTACCGGCTTCTGCACAACACTGCTTGCTGCACAGCGTATGACAGGTGCGGATTCAGTCGTTGTCAGCATGATCGCTAAGGGCGTCACGTGCTTTCAAACGGCTGCCGCAGCAGCACAGAATTCAAAGTTGGGCAATGGGGGATCGGCGCACCGTAGGCTGGCCCAGGGAGGATTCGTGGATCATGGGCACCACGCCTTGATGGATATGAACGCCTTTCGCTTAGTGGGGGGGTACGATGAATCATTCTCGCACAATGAGGATGCCGAGCTTGATTTCAGGCTTATCGCCGCTGGATTCCGGATCTATCTGTGCGCCGGCGCCGACATCACGTATTATCCGAGAAAGAACCTACCTTCACTTTTCAATCAGTACAAAAATTTCGGAAGCGGTCGGGCCATGACGATCCTGAAGCATCGTGTAAAGCCGAGGCTGCGGCAGCTGCTTCCTGTTATGGTCGGCCCCGCTGTTGTCATGTCGCTGCTGTGGCCGCTGGCTCCGTTCTTTGCGATCCCCGCTGTGCTTTGGACGACTATTAGCCTAACCTATGGAGCTTGTCCTCGGTGTTCGCGGTAAAAGCAGGTGTGCCTGTGGCGCAGGAATCGCGGCGATGCTGATGCATCTTGGATTTTCGTTTGGTTTTATTTCCCAGATCTTGCGGCCGACAGCAATCGGTAACTGGCGATCGAACCGCGGCGCTCAGCGGACTATATCTTAAATTGGAAATGGTCAATGACGGAGTGGCATAACGACGGATCGTCTGAAATCGACGTTAGTGTCATTGTGGCAAACTATAACGGCGAGAAATTTATTGCCGATGCAATTCGTTCCGCATGTAACCAAAGCCTCCGTAGTATAGAAGTTATAGTGTCTGACGATGCATCCACGGATTCTAGCCTTCAAATCATCAAGAGTCTCGTCGCGGAAGACAGCAGAATCCGTCTGATCGAATCTAGCGTGAACGGTGGCGCTGCGGCTGCCCGCAACCGGGCTCTCGATGTCGCCAGAGGCCAATGGATCAGCATCCTTGACAGCGACGATCTTATGCACCCGGATCGACTTCTGTCGTTGATCGGAGAAGGTGTGAAGAGCAATGCCGATATAGTGGCCGACGACCTACTGTTGTTCGATACAGATCGCCGAGCACCTCCACAGACGTTATTTGCAGGGCGATGGTCGAAGGCCGCGTTCTGGGTGTCTGCCGAGGATTATCTGGCCACAAACAATTTCTACGGAAGTGGACCGGCTCTCGGCTATCTCAAGCCGATCTTTCGAGCATCCATCATTGGGAAGCAAAACATTCGTTATGACGAAAGGCTGACTATTGCGGAGGATTATAATTTCGTCTTTCAGCTTTTAATGGCTGGAGCGAAGTTTCGGACCATTCCTCAGATAGGATATTTTTATCGCCGGCACAGCGGGTCCATCTCTCATCGGCTCAACCCTATTGCGCTAAGAAGCATTCTCGATGTCGAGAAAGGTTGGGCAGAACGATGGCCCCTAGCTTCTCTGCAGCCCCTGTTCCGCTCACGCGAGCGATCAATTAAGCGTGCAATCGCTTTCGATGCGTTAGTCGAAGCCATCAAGTTACGGCAAATAACGAAAGCGGCAATGACGGTGATAGCCAATCCTGCAGCGGCTTGGTTGCTGCGTCTTCCGCTCAAGCAGTTTATCAGACGTCTGCACTCCGATCCGAAACCCCCGAAGAGCGATCGACGTCAGATTTGCATACTGACGCGACAACGCGTCGTTGACAGAACTAACGGGAGTTCCCGCTATCTCTTGGACATTGCCGGCTTCCTGGTAGGACGAGGATTCGATGTTCATCTCGTCATAGTGTCGCCAGTAACAATGGGAAGGTGGCCATTTCTGAAGTTCTCGGAGGACATGACTGTCTTCAAGTCTATCAAGTTCCGAGGCGCGGCGCGGCTTGGCCGCTACGTCGTCGCTCGTGACCCACGAATTGCATTAAAGAGTGTGCTGGGTCTTTTGGACCGGTTTCTTTATCGCAAAGGTTTGATTTCTTGTCCGCTGTCCAATCCGGGCCCCTATGCAATTGGTCAAGCTTTGACTCGACAGGATCAGTTATTTGTCGCGCGAGAAGCTCCATCGATTGCCGACGTCCTGATTGCGGATTACTGCTTTTTGACAGATGCGTATCCCTATGCGCTTAGGCCTGACGCTCGACGCATCGTCATCGTGCATGACTTATTCTCAAGTCGCTCGTCTCAATTCGCCGTCTTGAATGCTTCGGATTCCGTTATCTCCGTTCCGTTGGCTGAAGAAGTCAAGATGCTTGCCCGAGCTGATACCATTGTGGCGATCCAACGAGATGAAGCAGCTGTGCTTCAACGTAAGCTGCCTAGTCATGAGATCGTGGTCGCGCCGATCGCGGCGCTCCCGGTCAGCAGGCCTCAGATCGGAAAGGCTGAGATCGTGTTGTTCGTGGGTAGTTCGGCTGCTCCAAACGTCGACGGAATTAGCTGGTTCATCGAGTTCTGCTGGCCGATTGTTCGAGAGCGGCGGCCAAATGCGATGCTTTACGTCGCCGGCAGCGTCTGCAATGCTTTGGTGAGTACGCCGCCAGCGACAAGGCTACTGAACGTTGTTGATGCCCTAGATGATCTCTATGCCGAGGCCTCGGTCGTCATTTCGCCCCTGCGGGCAGGGTCAGGACTTAAAATCAAGCTGATTGAAGGGTTGTCCAAGGGGAAAGCTATGGTCGTAACCACCACGACCATGCAGGGAGTGTCCGATATTCTCAACGGTTGCGCGCTCGTTGGTGACAGCGCGTCCATTTTCTCGTCAATGGTCATTGACTTGCTTGGTGATGAAAGCAAGCGCGCGGAGTTAGGAGCGAAGGGAATCTCGCTTATTTCCGAGCACTTCTCGCCGGAGCGCGCGTATGGTGCCATTTCCTCGGTCGTCGAGCGGACTGGTGCTGCAGCGATCAGCAAATTTCGTGCATCTTGACCATGAGAGAATTTGGTTATCTCAGATTTCCTGGGAGGTCGGCCAGCGAGCCTACGCTGACCGCTTCGGTTATGTGAGTCGATGGAGCGCTCCAATGAAGCAAAAGCAAATATTCACACTCATCCTTATGGTCAACCTTGCAGTATCATTGCCGACGGGGGTCTCGCATAGCGACAGTCCAGGTGACATGGGAGTGGAAGTGCTTGTTGGCCACGAAAGAGGCCACGTCTTTGAGATTAGCAAGGGGCAGGGTAGCAAGATAGTCAAGGAGTTCAATGCGCGCGCGGGGCAGAAGATCCGTCTCCTCGGTTTCGGTTCGATGAGCCTAGATCAACTGCGAACAAACCTTCGGCCTGCTGGTGCGGACGTATTGTTCGATCTCGGCAACAACCAGGAGCTCCGCATCGTCGGGGTCAGCAGCGAAATAATCTCTTCGATCCAGATTAAGCTGGACCGGTCGGGGCTTGTTCCAACGTTTGCCGATGATTTTGATGCTCTCAGTCTTGATTTGGAAAACGAAATCGGTCAGCCGAAGGGGACTTGGCGCACCAATTTTGGATATGGAGGTTTGAACAGCAGGACGCTCGTCAACAATGGTGAATTGCAGGTTTATGTAGACCGCCTCTTTTACGGAACGGCCAAGTCTAGCTTGAACCTTGATCCGTTTCGAATTGCCAATGGCAATCTTGAGATCGTTGCGGAGCCGTTGAAAGAGGATACGCGACAGTACACTTGGGGGAGGTCCTATTCTTCGGGATTGCTCACCAGCAAGGGGTCTTTTTCCCAGAAATATGGTGTGTTCGAGATCAGAGCTAAAATGCCGCGGGGAAAGGGATTGTGGCCTGCATTCTGGCTTTTGCCGGCGAACAATGCCTGGCCGCCGGAACTCGATATTCTAGAAATTCTCGGGGACAATCCGCAGAAGCTCTATGTTTCTTGGCATAGCAATGTGGGCGGTAAGCATTCGTCGGAAGCCAAGCCGATCGATGTGCCAGATACATCGGCCGAATTTCATACTTATTCCGTTGATTGGACCAAAGACACGATCAATTGGTTTTTTGACGACATACAAATCGCGAGCAAACCTACTCCAGAAGATTTTCATCAGCCGATGTACATGCTCTTAAACCTAGCGGTGGGGGGTGGTTGGCCCGGCGCGCCAGATACGACCACAGAATTTCCCGCTAAGTATTCTATCGATTGGGTCCGGGTCTATGCGCGAAGAAATCCGTAGTAGCTGGTTCGGGAATATAGCTTATGGTCGATGGAATATCGGAACTAGGTCAATCGGCTTGCGTAGATGTCTTGATCGCTGTCTGGAATAACGCGAATACGGTCGGGAGAGCGGTTAGATCAGTCCTGTCAGACTCTTACGTAAACCGCGTTATTGTGATCGATGACGGGTCCACCGATGATACTTTTGCCGTGGTAAGTTCTTTGAGAGATAAAGTGGGAGATCGAATAGTTCTTGAGCGATTAGACTGGAATAAAGGGCCGTCAGCTGCCCGCAATCGCGGCTTGGAAGTATCTACCGCACCTTGGATCGCAATTTTGGATGGAGACGACTATTTCCGTCCCGGCCGCATGAGAGCACTCCTGGATGCTTCCGAAGGGGCGGATTTCGTCGCGGACGATCAGATCCAAGTGGAGGAAGGAGAAGATGACTCTTCCGTTTTCTCCAGTGACTTTCTTATCGGTCATGAGAAAACGATCACGTTGGACCTCGCGACCTTCGTTGCCAACAACATCAGCAAGGGAGGTCGCCTCAGAAAGGAGTTCGGCTTTCTCAAGCCAATGATGCGGAGGTCATTTTTGGATGTGAAGCAATTGCGGTATGATGAAGAACTGCGCTTGGGAGAGGATTTCGCTCTTTATGCTAGGGCGCTCGCCGTCGGAGCGGTTTTCAGAGTTATTCCGTCTCGAACGTATGTTTCCGTCATTCGATCGAACTCGATCAGTGGCAAGCACTCGAAAAAGGATTTGGAGTGTTTGCGTGACAGTACTAGAGCGTTGCAGGAGTTCCCGACGCTGACGAGCCAGGAGAGAAAGCTTATCCGGAAAAACTATGAAGCCATCGATGCGCGTGTACAGTGGCTTAACGTAATTGACGCCGTGAAAATGCGAAGTGTCGCAGCTTTTCTTCCCCCATTTTTCATTCGCTGGACGACGTTCACTTATCTGGTGAGCTGTCTTTGGGAACAGGTCGTAGTGCGGAGCAGGAAGTCGCTTGGGTTTTCCTAGCAGTTTGCCGGAACCCGGGGGCCGTTTGCGCCTGCGGCTTGCTATTTGCGCGGTGTGATGGATATGTGCCGGTCAAAGAAAACGCAAAGGCAGGTCAGCTACCGCTGGACGAACTTGCGGCTCAATTCAAGTCAATATCGTTTCGGAAGGGCGCGTGACCTGAGCCCCTCCATCTCCGCCAAAAATGGTTACCTGACCGACGTCTTCACCAGGTCGCCAACGGTCATCCTAACAGCCAGATCGATGAACTCTTGCCGTGGGCATATCACGTCATGCAAGCCACTAGAGCCGTGGCCTGAAAACACCGCTTACGGTAGCCAATGCAGTCTGCGAAATACCAACGCATGTTACGTTCGAAAATTTGTTGGCGATATCAAGATGGCGTTGCGGAAGGTCTCCCTCTCCGGCAATTAAAAGAGCCCCGCTTCGTCCCTTAAAACACTCCAGCGTTCGAGCGTTGGTTTTGGCGTGATATGCCTGATACCCTCGTAGTTGATCTTACCGGCATGGGCGAGACGAATGAGCCGGGGGATATACGCGCCTGATGTTCACCGAATATCTGAAAAAGCCGATGCAGGACCTTCTGGGTTGCGGACTCGCCATGGAACGACTGGCGCTGATGGAGCAGGTCGAGCCGCCAAAGTAGATCGCCGTTCCGCCGGCGTTTCCGTCCCAACGCCGCACGATCAACCGCGCGGGCGGAAATGCGCGACCACGTCCGCGTAACAGGCCTCGGGCGAGAAGTGGTCCCGCACGACGGCGAGCGCGCGCGCGCCATAGGTTGCCCTGAGCGCCGCGTCGTTCAACAGCGTCGCGATTCCGTCCGCGAAGACCTGGGCGTCATCGGCCACGATCACCGCGGACCCGATAATGTCGGTCACGCCTTGGAGCGTCGTCGTGGTGGCGACGATCGCCTTGCCATGGCCGAGGGCCTCGATCAGCTTGATTTTCAGGCCGGAGCCGCCGCGCAACGGAGAGATCACGACGGCGGCGCCGGCGTAGAGCGGCGTCAGGTCAGCCACGCGCCCGAGCATGACGACGCCGTCCGGCACCGCCTGGAAGGAGGCCGCGACATTGCCCGCGACATTGAACCGCGCCGCGGGGTTCGCCCGCCGGACCGAGGGCCAGACTTCGTCGAAGAACCAGCGCAACGCATCGACATTCGGTGAAGTATTGCTGCCGATGAACAAAAGGTCGGATCCGGTGCCAGCCTGTGGCGCGGCGACCGGGACCGTCGCCATGGGCGCCAGCAGGACCCGCGTGCCTGGCAACCGCCGCCGCACCTTGGCCGCTTCTTCCGCCTGTATGGCGATCACGGCGCCGGCGCGGCCAAGCATCGCCATTTCCCTGTCTTCATCGACGAGACCAGCGGTCGGGTCGGCGCCGAGCGGCCCATACTGAGCTGGCCGGCTGGAAAAAAGGTCGTGCATGACAACCGCGCTGGGACCCCGCGGGGTGGGGATACGAGCAATACCCTCGGTCAGGAATGCATAGTCCACCAGGACGCCATCGGCTCGCCGCGGCGCATGCTTTTCGACATAATGCAGTTCGGCCGGGTCCCACGGCAGTCCGATCGAATAGGGTGCCGGCTTCGACAAGGCCGCGACCCGGATGCCCAGCCGCGCGAGGGCCTTGCCGAGAACTCCGACAAAAGCCCGCCGCAGCACCGTCGGGTTGACGGCGATATGGATGTTGCCGATCCGCAGGGCGCCGCGGATTTTGATCGACCTGAAGATCGCCATATCCAGCCCCATCACCAGGGCCGGCCAGCGCCCGAACACCGAGGGGGATGGGCACAGCAGATGCAAAGCGTGCCCGTCCCGGTGCAGCGCCTCGCACAGGCTCAGGAGATAGGTCGAACTACCGTTGGTATTGCCGACGATACGTTGTCGCGACAGGACACAAATACCGCCCTCGGGTGGCTCGCGGGAAGCAAAAAGCCCGCGATCGTCCCCGGCTCCCGGGGAAGAGGCCAGGCCGGACGGCGGAGTCCGCAAATTTTCTCGACTTTCAGGTATCAAATCAATCGTTCCGATAGCATAAAGTCGTGATTAGCACGCGCAGCGCCCGGCGGCCATGCGAACGGCGGCGTGACCCAGGCTGATCGGGGGAAAGGCGCACGGTTCGTTTTCTCGTCGTCATGGCCCATTCACCGCGGGCAATAACGAGGGAGACAGGTGCCGAAAATCGTTCACCCGATTTGCCCGCGGCGTTGCCACGGCGAACGTGCATCGAACGCATCGTATCCCGCGGCGGAAGGTCATCAGGATCCGACATGGTTCAAGGCGTCCAGCCGGAGGTCGGCGTCAGGGCAAATCCGAGCCGGAACCTGCTTCCAGTGACCCCTGCTCCGCGACCGCGAGCGTCCGCGCCGAGGGCTCATCCGCCGGTTCGGGCGGGTGCACGTTCGCGAAGGATTTCGCCAGAATGCGCGCCGGATCGGGCCGGCGCATCAGAAAGCCGGTCAGGCGCGCCAAGGGGCTGCGCACGTCCCACGGCCGCCGCAGCAATTCCGCGACCAGGGCCGGCTCCCGCCAGGGAACGTCGGGATACGCCAACGGAAGCAACGGAGAGTCAGCGTCGGCCAACCATGCCTGTGGGAAGAATGCGACCGTTCCCTGTTCTGCGATCCGTGGGCCCGTGACCGCCAGCGCTGTTTCGCCACGGAGGCGGGCCAGGAAGACGGAGACGAGCGAGCCCGTGGGACCGAAGGGCAGGTGGCCAAGCTGGGTCGCCCTCGGATTCAATTCGATCATAAAGGCCCTGCCGCCGCCGTCCTCAAGGATGAAGTCGATGCCGCAGAAGCCCGACATCCCGAGACGGCGCACCAGCCGCGCCGCCACGGCTTCCATCTCGGGGTGCGAGATCAACCGGACGATCGTCGCCGCGCCGAAATCCTCCATGGTTTCCAGCGCGACCGCGCCGACGGACGCCAGGACCTCGCCCTGCCAGCAGGCGACCATGATGTTCGCCGCGCGCCCCTTGACGAAATCCTGACCGATGACGCCGGGTCGGGTTCGATCGAGCCAGCCGCGCAGGGGGAATGGGTCGCGATTGGACAACAGGAATTTCGCGACGCGCCATGTGGCCAGGGGGCGCGACATCCGACGGAAGGCGGCCAGGGCGGAGGTCAGACTGTCGACCACCTCAACCCCCGCGCCGCCCCAGGTACCGTCCGCCTTGATGACGGCGGGGAGAGGCCGGTTCGCGCACCATTCCCGCACGTCCGCCTCGGACCGCAGCTCACGCGACGCCGGCTCCAGACTGCCGTCCTGGGCGGCCAGTTCGAGCGCCCGGCCTCGGCTCCGCACGGTGGCATACCCCGCCGGGTCGCCAAGCGACCGCTCGATCAACCGGCGCAGGCCGTCGCCGGCGGGCAGTGCGGCATGGAGTGCATGCAAATGCGCCAGCGCGCGTTCGTCGCACGGAACCACAAGATCGGGCTTCATCGCCCGCATGGCGCCCGCGACGGCCTCCGTGGGGGAGAGCGCGGCGTATTTGAAGACCTCCCGGACGGAACTAACCGACAGCAGTGGGCTGCCGCGCGGGCATATGACGCCCAAGTGGGCGCCCGACGCGCCGAAGGCGGCCGCCAAACGCGCCGCCAAGGGCCACCAGTTTGTCGAGGCGATCAGAATTCTGGATTGCACCGTGCAAGTATCCATTTTTGGGTTTAGATTTAGTCCCCTTAACTCTTTACAAAGTAACCGATTTTCACAAACTGGCCCATCCGGCGGCGAACATCCGACAGAAATCTGGGCGCTAAGAGGATGAGCATGAACACCGGTGTCAAATCTGATACAAGTTCGACGGATATCGCGATCATTGGTGCGGGGCCTTACGGCCTCTCGCTCGCCGCGCATTTGAGGGCCCACGGCCGGGATTTCCGGATCTTCGGCGACCCGATGGTCATGTGGCGGAACCGGATGCCCAAAGGCATGCGGCTGAAATCCGAGGGATTCGCCTCCAGTCTCTACGACCCCGGCGGGACCTTCACACTCGCCCGATATTGCGCCGATAACGGCCTCCCCTACGCCGACGTCGGTCTGCCGGTGCCTCTGGAGACATTCACGCGGTACGGTCTGGAGTTTCAGCACCGTTTCGTCCCTGACGTGGAAAACCGTACCGTCACGGCCCTCCGCCGCGACGCCGGCGGTTTCACGCTGACGTTCGAAGATGGCGAGGTCCTGAACGCCCGCCGCGTGGTCGTGGCGGTCGGGATTGGCCATTTCGCCTGGCTCCCTCCGGTGCTCGAGGGGATTCCGCCGGCATTGGTGACGCATAGTTCGGACCATCACGCACTCGACAAGTTCGCGGATCGGGAGGTCGCGGTGATCGGCGCGGGCGCGTCCGCGATCGACATCGCCGCGCTGCTGCACGGGGTGGGGGCCCACCCCACGCTGGTCGCCCGCACAGACCAGCTTCATTTCCAGGATCCGCCGCCCCCGCTGGGTGAGGCGCGGCCGCTGACGACGCGGTTGCGCTGGCCGGTCTCAGGGATCGGTAATGGCTGGAAGTCCTACCTGTGCGCGGAACTGCCGCTGGTATTTCGTGCCATGCCGGAATCGTTCCGGCTGAACGTGATGCGCACCCATCTCGGGCCCGCGCCCTGCTGGTTCACCAGGGACGAAATCAACGGCCACGTGGCCCTGCGTCTGGGCCGGTCGCTCGACAAGGTGGAAGCCGACGGCGATCGGGTGCGATTGCATCTCAGCGGACCCGATGGCGCGCGGGAGGAACTGCTGGTCGATCACGTGATCGCCGGGACCGGATATCGCGCGGATTTGAAGCGGGTCGCGTTCATTTCCAGCGAATTGCGTGGGGATATCGCGTCGGTGGCGGAAACGCCGGTACTGTCGTCCCGGTTCGAGTCCTCGGTCCCAGGCCTATTCTTCGTGGGCGCGCTATCGGCGAACACGTTTGGGCCCCTGACCCGGTTCGCGTTTGGGGCCGGTTACGCGGCGGAGCGAGTGATGGGGCGGCTGGAGGCGGCGCGGTAGGGACGGACGTCCATCATTCTCGTCCGGCGGCCGGGTTCATTTTCCACCCAGAAACAAATCAATCTCTCCTAGTCTAGCTAGGGTCTGTACTCACATAATTTCTTGAAAAGTCGAAGTAATCGTGATTCACCGTTCTCGGAGGTGGATCATGCGATTTGATTTGAGCGATGAGGAATGGGCGCTTCTTGGGAATTGCCCCAAACGCTTTTATCGTCGGCGGCACAAAATCGAAAACTACTTCTGCCGCACCAAGGATTGGCGCCGCATCGCCACCCGCTACGGCAAACTCGCCCGTAACTTCCTTGCCGCCGCCACCCTCATCGGTGCACTCTATTGAATCAAGTTGTGAGTCCAGACCCTACTCTTTTTCCCTAATCGGACTGAATAGGCGCAATGAGAAACAAACTAAGACATATGGCACATAGAACGGATACCAAAACCAAAATTTGGAATCACTACGCGTCATTTTAATAAGTTCCGGTGGCCATAATTCGCGTTTTTTAAAAAACCAGCGCACGGTTAAATAGGCAAAACATTTGCGATAAAATTTAATCTCGTTGGCCACATTAATCGCATTTTCTTGAGAAAGGGGGAGGTATTTACAAAACTCGTATAGCCTTAAAATCTCGCCCATATAGCGGATGAGATGCCCTGAGTCGTCCCAACTATATTTACCAGCGTAAATATTAATTCCTTGACCACATGTCACAAGATTGTCGGGCGAGTAACAGATGCGCCGGGCTTTTGAGACCAACTGAAGGAGAAAAAGATAATCTTCACCCGCCGTCCTGAGCGACGTGTTAAAGATTACATCTGTGGCCGAAGACCGCCGATAGACAACGGTAGATATTTGAGAAACAAAATTGTTTAGGAAAAAATTGAAGAAAAGTTCTTTGTTAATTTCATAATATTCTTTGCCCATCCGAAGTGCATCTGTTGGTTCCATAATACAGGAAAATGGGATTGTTGCGAGATAAGAATCGTGATGTCCAATTCTTTTGTGGTCGCAGAAATAATAGTCGCATCCATGATTGAGGGCAGATATCGCGATGGGAAGATGGTCAGGATTCCATACATCATCGGAATCCAGAAAAGCGATATACGTTGTGTCAGCGCTTACATTCCGAAGGCCGGTATTACGCGCCTCTGACACCCCTCCGTTTGGCTGATTAACGATGTCGAGACTATAAGGTGAGATAAAATCAAGTCCTTCGACCTCCGTTCGCCCAGAGACAGGAGAGCTATCGTCAACAACGATGACATTGACCCCAACATCCCGAGGTAGGCGTTGTTGCAAGACAGAGGTCAAAGCGCGACGGAGAATACCCTCCTTTTTCTGAAAATAGGGGATGATTACAGCAACTTTTGTCATACCCGGCCTGCTTTCTTTATCGACACGACAAAATATCTTGCTACGCCCAATGCCCAACAAGCGATCATGTCCCTAAGAGAAAAAACCCAATATCTCGCCCAAAATAGTTATTCCCGGAAACAAGCCCCCCTTTTATTACAAACCAACCATCCCGAACGGGGGCGATCAGTGCGAATATTTTTTAGATACACCAGTGCCGATTTTAAGCAAAAACCAAATCAATTTGACGCTCTTCATTTGAACTGGTCGGTTGTCTGAACAAAAGTCGATAAGTGGAGCCTCTGCCGGGGTTAGGCCGCCGCGCGGAGCGGCTGCAGGTTGAAGTAGGCTTGATCCGGTGTGCTGCCGCAGGCTCTGGTCCGGCCGTTGTAAAAGTCGATATACCGGCCGATCGAATTTCGCGCTTCTCCGACGCTTTCGTAGACTCGCAGATAGACCTCCTCGTACTGACGCTGCGCCACAGCCGCTCGACGAACACGTTGTCCCGCCATGCCCCTGTGCCGTCCTGCCAATGGCAATGCCGTGACCGGCAAGCAGGCCGGTGAACGCCGAGCCGGTAAATTGCGAGCCCTGGTCCCAATTACAAACCTCCGGCCTGCGGTAACGAGCCAAGGCATCCTCCGGTGTCTCGACGCAGAAGCCGGCGACCGCGAAAGATGACAGCGACAACAGCAGCAAGATCAGCCATGCGGGGAAAACCGTGCCTGGCCAAACCGCGAACGCGATCCCAAACAGCATGGCAATCGTGGTTGCGATCAGCGCGGCCAGGACAGTTTTTTGGTCGCTGTTCCGGTACCCTAAGGCGTCCTTGAGAATAATGTGAAAAGGCAAAATGGCCCTATAGAATACCGGTCGCACTTGTGCAAGGAAATGCACAGCCTGTGTTGGCGGCGGCCAACCTTTTCCGCTTTTTGGTGGCACCGGATCAGTCGGAGATCCCTGCCTTGGTTGAGGCCCGCACGATCCGGCCAAATGCCTCGGCTAAAAATAGACGCGACGTTCAGCTTTTTAGGCGTGCGCTTCTGAATTCTCTGGAAAGAAATGGGAAGCGTGTGTATGTACCTTGCCGGCCGTTGGCTCTTTTGAGCAGGACATATATCACTCGGTTGGACCACATCAGGAATGCGCCCTCGGCAAGGCGGTGTTACCTGCCAGAGCGCCAGGGGCGGACAGCCGGATACACGTCTTCCAACGGAGCCGCATCGGCTTCGTTGGGCCAACGCCGGCGCTGATTTGCGATTCAACTTAAGCTTTGCTGCCGCCCGAAGATATCCTTCTGATGTGGGCCAATACCGCATTTGCTCCACAGAATCGCGCGATGCGTGAAATTCGTCATTCACAACCCATGCCTATAACCTGGCCAACCATTCTCCGCGGACGTGATGAATTGAGCCACTGAATGACCGAGGCAAGAGATCTGAGGAAGCGGACGATTCGCGCCGGGGTCACGAAAATGTGTGCCCAGGCGGCGAATTTCCTGATCCGCATTGGCTCCATGATGGTGTTGGCCCGACTACTTGATCCGAAGGATTATGGGTTGGTCGCCATGGTGACCACCGTCACGGGCGTACTGGGCCTGTTTCGCGATTTCGGGCTTTCGTCGGCTTCCGTCCAACGCGCCACGATAACCAGGGAGCAGACTTCAACCCTCTTTTGGATCAATTTGCTGCTTGGTGGGATTTCTGACGATCGCCGCTCTCGCTCTCGCACCCGCCATCAGCGCTTTCTATCACGAGCCTCGACTATTTTGGATCACGAGTGTCCTGGCAATCGGTTTCCTGTTCAACGGCGCGGGCGTCCAGCACTCAGCCCTGCTTCAACGTGAAATGCGCTTTACCGCGTTGGCGTTCATCGACCTTTTTTCCCTGGTGGTCGGTATTGCCATCGCCATTGGCACGGCCAAGGCCGGTTACGAGTACTGGGCTTTGGTCGCATCGGGTGTCAGCGGTCCACTGACCACGACTCTGGGATTGTGGTTGGCCACCAAATGGGTGCCGGGCTTGCCACAACGGGGGATCGGAATCCGGTCCATGATGCGTTTCGGCGGAACGATGACCTTGAATGGCCTCATCTGGAACGTCGCCAACGGTTTCGACAAGATCCTCCTGGGTCGCTATTGGGGACCAGATGCCGTCGGGATTTATTATAACGCTTCCCAGTTGATCAGAATTCCCACCGACAACCTCAATTCAGCACTCGGCGACGTCGCGTTTTCAGCGCTCTCGCGAGTACAGGATGATCCCGAGCGGTTCAAACGTTACTTTTTGAAGGGTTACACCCTCATCGTCGCGCTGACTTTGCCGATCACAGTTGTATGCGCTGTTTTTGCGGACGACCTCATCGCCATTCTTCTGGGGTCGAAGTGGGCGGGGGGGGTCGATATCTTTCGTATTCTGGCTCCGACGATTCTGGTTTTCGCCATAGCCAATCCGCTGGGTTGGCTGCTCAATGCGCTCGGCCTGGTTGAGCGCGGCCTGAAGATCGCCATGGCTTCCGCACCCTTCCTGATCGTGGGTTACGTTGTCGGGCTTCCGTATGGACCAACGGGAGTAGCGCTGGCCTACTCGACGGTGATGACGTTGGGGCTTGTCCCGCTCGTCGTCTGGGCCGTGCATGGCACCATGATTGGTGTCGGGGATATCGTGCGAACGCTCAGCCGTCCCCTGGCCTCGAGTGCGGTGGCCGCGGCTTTTGCTTTTGGAATACACGCGCTGTACGGCTCGGCGCTATCCCTTCTGCCGCGCTTCATATTGGAGATGTTCGCTTTTGGAACCGCCTATCTGGTCCTGCTCTTGTTCGTGGCCGGCCAGAAATCGTTTTATCTGGACATCCTCCGCGGAGCGAAGGACGACTGACGCCGGTATCAATTTGTAACCAGCGGGAAGCAGAAACCGGCCGTCGATCACGCCCGGATGGGCGTGGACGGCACCAAAGCGAGCGCCGTGAGGACGTTATGTCCACCGCTTCCTCGCACCTTCAAGCATTCGTCGTCCGTGAAGAATGCCTCTGAGGGTCGGACTATGCAAGTCGCGGCGGGGGACGAGTGCGGCAACGGATCAATAACAAGACGCGCAAAAGTTCCTTGAACCAGCGCAGGAGCAGGCTGAAGTTGTAGCCCGCGGCGGCGAGCCCGGCGTTGACGCGGTCGCCGTCGCGGCCCTTGAGATGGTTGCGGCGCATCCGGTGGTCGTCCTTGAGATGGCCGATCACGGGCTCGACGGCGGCGCGGCGTCGCATCTCGCGGCGGATGGCTTTGGTGACCCGGCGGACCTGGCCGCTGATCCAGACCTTGAACCGATCGGGATAATTGTGGCCGCGATTGCCGCCGTGGATGCGGCGCGCCGCAACGCCTGTGAGCTTTTCCAGATCGGCAATGACAGGACCGAGCGGATGGCCGTCATACGGGTTGCCGTGTAGCGCCTTGGCGAGTGCAGCACGAACTGCCCGCCCTTGAGCGCGGTGACCGGGGTGACAATCGAGACCTTGCAGCCGAACTCATAGGGCCCCGGGCCTTGCCTTTGCCGATGCACTCCACCTCGGGGGCGTGCAACGAGTAGACCTTGGGCCCGAGCTGGCGCTGCTCTTGATGGCGAACCCGCAGCGCGAGATCGAGCCGCGGGCCAAAGCGGACCTCGAGCGCGGGGGCGCCCTCGATCTTACGGCTGATATCGCGGATAATGCGGCCGAGCCGGGTTCGCGGGAATTTGAGCTCTCGCCTGGCACGCTTGAACTGGTGGGCATGCGTCCTCCGCAAGCTTCCGCACCCAATTGCGCAACTGGGTAGGGTGGATACCAAGCTCCTCCGACGCCTGCTCATACAAGACGCCGCGCTCCTTGATCAGTCGAACCGCCTCAAGCTTGAACTCCCGCGTAAACTGCCGTCTCTCCATGACACACCTCCTGCTCCATAAAACACTAACTCGGTGTCTTCGGAACCGGGTGCAGTCAGTTCACGCTTCGATGCAGCACGAGGCCGAGCGGTTGCACCTTGAGCGAGATCAAGCTTTGCGCGTAGGACCAGCATCCCGATGGGCTGGCAAGTCCGCGATGTGAAGTATGACAAATGCCGCGACGTTCCAGGTCTGCGACAGAGGCCGTTATGACCGATCGTGGATCAACGATCAGGCGCATCAGCCGTTCTCAATTGCGACGCGTTGGGTTTGCCGCCAGGTGGACGCCTACACCTTCACCGACAACCCACCGGATGCGGCCGGTATTCGCACGAATGTTGTCCGCATCTGCGATGCCCTTCAACGCGCGCAGCCAAGCGCCTCTATTGCGGTGAGAGATTGAAGGTGTTTAGAAAACGCTGGCGCGGCCAGTTGCAGTTGGCGAGAAGATGCTTTCAAGGTTCCTTCACGATTTTTTCCCGAGCCTTTGGCATTGGCTGAAGTACCAGCAATATCTTCGCACGAATGCCGGCGAGCGTGAAATCAGGTATGTAGGTAATCTAATACCTAAGGGAACGCTGGCCATCGATGTTGGCGTTCATCTTGGCTTCTATTCGAGACATTTTGCGCGGTTCGCACCACACGTGCTGGCGTTTGAGGCAAATCCCGAGAGCGCGAGGGCAGCCTCTCGCATGTTGCCTGCGAAGGTAAATGTCGAGAATGTCGCGCTCTCCGATGCGGATTCGACTGTCGTTCTGAGGGTGCCGCTCGAAGGAGGCGGAGGGGCAGAGGCAGCGCTCGGAACACTCGCTCCGAGCAATAGGCTCGCCGGTGCAGCCTTCAAATCGATACCAGTGACCACTCAGCGGCTGGACGGCATGACGCTGCCAAAGGTCGGTCTCATCAAGATCGACGTCGAGGGACACGAGGAAGCTGTCCTGCAAGGAGCGCATGGAATCATCCAACGTGATCATCCGAACCTGATGATCGAGATCGAGGAGCGGCACAACGAGGGCGCAATCTCGCGTGTATTCGACCAGATGGTTCGGCTTGGCTACCAATCCTACATTCTCGATGGAGCTCGGCTCTCACCGATAAGGGCGGATGAAGCGCTGGAGCTCCAGCGAACACGATCAGGAGATCAATATCTTAATAACTTCTTCTTTCTGCCGCATGATGCCGGCTGAAGCCCCGTTTCTCGGATCGTGAAAGTGCGGAGGTGTTGGCGGCGCCTCGTCTTGCGAAGCAAGGATGCTTGCAACTAGCCCGGAATAGACGCGCCATCGGAATCGGACGCGGTGTCCGGCAGTTTGATCAACTGCCGGACATGGTCTTTCGCCGCCAGGCCGACAGCGATCAGTGCAGTGGCGCGCTCGCGACGGCGACGCGATCGAAGCCAAACATCGCGCCCGAGCCCTTGATCGTGTGCAGGGCGCGGAAGGCGGTATTGAGTAAATCCGCGTTGCCGGGCGTGCTCGCAAGATCCAGCAACGCCTGTTCCAATTGTTCCAGAAGTTCGGCGGCTTCCTGGTGGAAAATCTGGGCGGGATTCCTGAGCGCTTCAGCCGGTACTTTCTGAAAGTCTACTCTCTCGTTGTGACGCTGACTCTGGCTGTGACGAAAGAGCCAAGAGCGAGTGACGCAGCCCGGCGCGCAAGAGGTGCGCGGAGCAGCGTACCGCTGGGCTGGACGATCTTCGCTCTGGCTACGCCCTCGCTCCGTCCGTCCAGCCGCGGCGCATTCTGATCCTGATTAACGTTGCTGTCTGTCTCACCTTGATTGTCGCGCGACGAACTTTTACACTGCGGGAAAATGGTTCAAATATGTAGCGTTATTAACCATTTGCATGGGATCGGTGAACGGGCTTTTTCAGGCTCACGGTATCAAAGGAGCTACCTATGATTGTAGATACCGCTCTCCGGGAGCGTGAGGCGCTGGGTCGTCCGATCCGCGTCGGCATGATCGGGGCCGGTGCGACAGGCCGTGCGATCGCTCTGCAGCTTGGAACCCCGGTACCTGGACTTCGCCTGGTCGCGATCGCGAATCGGACGCTGGCACACGGGGAACGAGCATATCGGGAAGCGAACATCACGGAATGGCGCCGCGTGGAATCCGCCCGGGAGGCGGAAAGCGTGATCAACCGCGGGTTGCCGGTGCTAACCGATAATCCATCGGTGCTGACCGCCTGCGATGCCATTGACATCATCGTCGAAGTGACCGGGACGGTCGGAGCGGCGGCGAACGTTGTTCTCGAGGCGTTTGCTTCTGGCAAGCACGTCGTCCTGGTGAACGCCGAACTCGATTCTTTGCTGGGCCCGATCCTCAAGGTGAAAGCCGACCAGGCAGGGGTCGTTGTGACGCACACCGATGGTGACGAGCCAGGAGTTGCGATGACGCTGCTGCGCTATCTCAAATCCCTGGGTTTGCGCACGGTGGCCGCTGGAAACATTAAGGGCATGGTGGATTACTACCGAAACCCCGAAACCCAGAAGGCATTCGCGGAGAAGAACGACCAGGACGTCAAGAAGGTCACGTCGTTCGCGGACGCAACGAAGCTTTCGATGGAAACAACGGTCCTGTCCAATGCGACGGGCTTTCATGCCGGACGCCGCGGAATGTATGGGCCGGCGTGCAAATACGTTCGTGAAATGTCGGACCTGCTGCCCGCCGAACAGATGCTCGAAACCGGTCTCGTCGATTACGCTCTGGGTGCCGCGCCGCATACTGGCGCATTCGTGATCATCCATGAGGAAAACCCGCTGAAGCAGACGCAACTCGGGTATTACAAGATCGGCAACGGCCCATTCTATGTCTTCTACACGCCGTTCCACCTGCCTCACCTCCAGCTTATGTCGACCCTGGGTCGGGCGGTTGTTCATCGTGATGCGACCGTCGCCCCCATCGGAGGCCCGGTCTGCGAAGTGCTGACAATCGCGAAGCGCGATCTGAAAGCCGGAGAGCGTCTCGACGGTATCGGCGGGTTCTGCACCTATGGCCTTATCGACAACTCGGCCACGGCCCGAGCCATTTCAGCGCTGCCCATCGGCCTGTCGGAAGGTTGCGTGTTGCGGCGGGATATTTCGAAGGACGATGCGATTTCCTTCGACGATGTGATCTCGCCGGTCGGACGCATCGAGGAGGCGCTGTGGCACGAACAGAATGCGTTGTTTCAGTCGCAAATGGCGCAGGCACCCTTGTTGGGACAATTGCAGACAGCAGAGGCTCGGTAACGACCATGATTTCCCGTGCGGAAGAAGGAGCGTCCATCGCCGCCGCGGCGGCCGGGCGTGGCGTCAGACTCTTGTCAACCCGAGTTTGAGCAGCCATGCCAGATCGTTCGTTTTGGCGGGGTCGCAAGGTCTTCCTCACGGGGCATACCGGATTCAAGGGCAGTTGGCTCACATTGTGGCTGGACGCGCTTGGAGCCGACGTAACCGGGTACTCGCTCGACCCACCAACCGATCCAAGTTTATTCAACCAGGCAAATCTCGCCGGTTGCCTGCGCTCGATTCGCGGCGATATTCGCGACTTTCAGCAGCTAAAGTCCGCCATGGCGGAGTGCCGGCCGGATGTGGTTCTGCACATGGCCGCGCAATCCGTTGTACGCAGCGGCTACGACGATCCCATCGAGACTTACTCCACCAATGTCATGGGGACCGTTCACGTTTTCGAGGCGCTGCGACAGTTGAAACTGCCATCCGTCGTGGTCAATGTGACCAGTGATAAGTGCTACCTGAATCGGGAATGGGTCTGGGGATATCGCGAAGACGAGCCAATGGGCGGCCGGGATCCATATTCGAATTCGAAAGGTTGTGCCGAACTCGTCACGACCGCGTATCGCGAGTCGTTTTTCCCGCCCGCCGCGCTCGATCGACACGGCGTCGCGCTTGGCAGCGCTCGTGCCGGGAACGCGATCGGAGGCGGGGATTGGACCGCCAACCAGCTCATACCCGACCTGATCAGGGCATTTCTCGCTGGCAAGCCCTGTCTCATCCGTAGCCCCTCCGCCATCCGGCCATGGCAGTTCGTGCTGGAGCCGCTGAACGGATACCTCACCCTCGCCGAACATCTGGCCAAGGATGCGCCTCGCTTCGCAGGGGGGTGGAACTTCGGTCCCGCGGAGGCCGATGCCAGGCCAGTTTCCTGGATCGCGGATACGTTGGTGCGATCATGGGGGAATGGGGCCTCGTGGACTCGCGATGCCGGCGAGCACCCACGGGAAGCAAATTTTCTCAAGTTGGATGCGTCCATGGCGAGGTCTCAGTTGGATTGGCAGCCGCGCCTTCCTCTGCAGCAGGCTCTTGAGTGGATCGTCGAGTGGTATCGGGGCTTCCAGGCTGGCGCCGATCCGCGATTACTGACCAGAACGCAAATTGATCGGTATGAGGCGCTGTTACAAGACTGAAACGGCGTGCGTGTTACTATCGCGTGCGCGATCAGATCCAAGGATAGCTGCCGCATACTCCGAGATGACTATGACGAAAACCAGAACTCACACAAGAGGTCTGTCAAATGCCGAACATCGTTGTCCTTGGAAGCGGAATGGCCGGGCTCGGCGCCGCTTATAAACTCCACGGTGAGGGCATCACGCCCACGTTGTACGATAAGAACGGGTACTATGGCGGTCACACCACGTCCATCCGCTACGACAACAACTTCATCTTTGATCTTGGCCCGCATATTTCCTTCACCAAGGATACCCGAATCCAGGATCTGCTCGCCGATGCTGTGGATCAACAGTACGAAACCGTACAGATCAACCTGAACAACTATTGGCGCGGCCATTGGCCCACACATCCGGTCCAGCTCAATCTGCATGGCCTGCCCGAAGATGTGATCATCAAGGTCATCGAGGACTTCGTGGAGGAGCGTGGTCGTCCGGAGCCGCCGATCAAGAATTACGCTGACTGGCTGCTGGCGAGCTTTGGGCGCACGTTTCGCCGAACTGTTTCCCATGCAGTACACGCGGAAATATCACACCACCACCGCCGATAACATGACCACCGACTGGTTGGGTCCGCGCATTTACCGCCCCAATCTACAGGAGGTGCTGCGTGGCGCGATATCGCCGACGGCGCCGAATATTCATTACATCACTCACTTCCGATACCCCACTCATGGCGGATTCGTATCGTATCTGAAGAAGTTCGTTCCGCTCGGGAACCTGAAACTGGGTCATGAGCTGGTATCGATCAATCCGAAGACACGCCAGCTCAGTTTTTCCAACGGACATGTCACCGGTTATGACGGTCTGGTCTCGTCGGTGCCGCTGCCGGACCTGCTGCGCATGATCGAGGGAGCCCCTAGTGATGTCGTGGCTGCCGCGGGGCTTCTGGCCTGCTCGACCTGCGTTCTGGTGAATGTCGGGGTTAACCGTTCCGATCTCTCACCGGCCCACATGTCGTATTTCTACGATGAAGATATTTGCTTCTCACGCCTGAGCTTTCCCCACATGCTGTCGCCCAACAACGTTCCCGAGGGTGCGGGAAGCATTCAGGCGGAAGTCTATTTCTCGGAAAAGTACAAACCGCTCACCGGCAAGCCCGAGGACTGGATCGAGCCTGTCATCGCGGATCTTCGCCGCTGTGGTATCCTGCGGGACAGTGACACTATCATGTCCCGTGCGGCGTGGCTGTTGCGATATGCCAATGTGATCTTTGACCTGGACCGCACGGCGGCGCTCAAGACGGTTCACGCCTACCTGGACGATATCGGCATCGCCTACTGCGGGCGGTACGGCGACTGGGGATATATGTGGACGGACGAGAGCTTCAAGAGCGGCGAACTGGCCGCCGAGAAGGCGTTGACCGCGCTGAAATCGGCGGTTTAGCCGGCGAGGTGGGGGAGTGCCCGATTTCGATCTCGGTACGGACCTGTACCGAGATCAGGCGGAACCCCGCGCTCGTTTCCGCAACCTGACGTAGCCCGGAATCTTGCGAGACCCCATCAGTTTCTCGAACGTGCTCTTCGGGTTGAGCAGCAGACTAAACACCGTCGTCACAATGGCCTTGGCCAATTTCTGGCACCTCGAGCGTCAGGCTGATCAGCATGAGGACAGATGCCGTCAAGCTTTCGGTCTGTCGCGGCGGCAACTTGAACGCCGCAGGGGACATCACGCTTGTTTGTCTGCAGCACACTACCATCGATCGCGATGACCTCGGGGTGTGTGTTCGTCAGCGCAGCGACCTAGGCCGCGAAGCAAAGCCGGAAGGCGCGGGGCGTCGAGCGTGGCGAAAATATCGCCGAGATGATAATGCGAGGGCGTGCCGTTCACATAGGGCCGAACTGCCGCTGCAGTTCGATCTTCCACTCGCCAAACCGCGCGATGTCGGTGAACGCTCCGTCCCGCCAGGACCGCCAGAAGAATCAAAAGAAGGACTTCCGCGGGCGGATAATCCACCTTGCCGGCCCACCAACGATACGGCAACCTGCTGAAACAGTGAAGGAAACTTGTCGTCTCATCCGAGAAATTAACTTTCAGGACAATAGCCCCATTTACTCTCAGGACAATAGCCACATTGTCGTGTGAATAAATATGGACTACTCTTTTTTGTGAGGCGCCCCAGATGCCGAATTGTTGCGAAGCGTATGGAGTTGGAGGTCGTCATGAAAGTAGTCATTTTTTGCGGTGGAGCGGGAATGCGGCTCAGAGGGTACGTCGATGACGTCCCCAAACCCATGGTGCAGATCGGATCACGGCCCCTGCTCTGGCACCTCATGAAATATTACGCACACTTCGGTCATAAGGACTTCATTCTGTGCCTGGGCCACAAAGGCAACGTGATCAAGGATTATTTCCTGCACTATGAGGAAACGGTCTCAAACGATTTCGTCTGGTCAAAGGGCGGCAAGAAAATCGACATCGTCAATCGCGACATTGACGATTGGACCATTACGTTCGTCGAGACCGGCATCAATGCCAATATTGGCGAGCGACTCAAATCGGTTGAGCCGCTGCTTGAAGGCGAGGAAATGTTCCTGGCCAACTACGGCGACGGTCTCAGCAACCTCGATCTCCCTGCGATGGTCGATGATTTCAGCGCGACCGACGCCATAGGTTCGCTGCTCCTGGTCCAGCCCACGGCGAGTTTCGACCTCGTGGGCCTCGCGCCCGACGGTAAAGTGGGGCAGATCTCGCCGCTGAGCCAGTCGGATATCTGGATCAACGGCGGATTCTTCGTATTCCGGAAAGAACTCTTTCGCTACATCAATCCGGGCGAAGAACTGGTGCGGGAGCCGTTTCAGCGGCTGATCGAAAAGCGGGCCCTGTTGGCGCACCGTACCAAGTGCTTCTGGCAATGCATGGACACGTTCAAGGACAAGCAGAGCCTCGAGGAGCTCAACATGGGCCACGCGCCTTGGAAAGTCTGGAGCCACTCCTCACCCGCGCTGATACCTGGGCGATCCAATGAATTGGACAGGGTCCCGGCCGGCGGATGATTTCCCTAAGCCTGAACGGGTCGCCGACCGAAACGCGCCAGGTTCTGTGTTTGGGTTGTCATTCCGATGACATTGAGATCGGCTGCGGCGGCACGATCCTCAGACTGGCGATGGAACACCCGGACTGGGTGTTCCATTGGGTCGTATTCAGCGCGATTGGCCCCCGCGCCGCGGAAGCACGCGAGGCCGCCGCTCGGTTTCTTGACCCGTCGCGCCTCAGGGGACCGGTCCTTCACACCTTCCAGGACGGTTTCATGCCGTTCGTAGGTGCCGAAATCAAAGCGGCGTTCGAGGCATTGAAGAAGACTGTCTCACCGGATCTCATCTTCACGCATAACCGCGACGACGCCCATCAGGACCATCGGCTGATCGCCGAGCTGACCTGGAACACGTTCCGAAATCATTTCGTTCTGGAGTACGAGATCCCCAAATACGATGGCGACATGGGACGGCCAGGCGTATTCGTTCCTCTCTCATCGGAAGTATCCGAAAAGAAGGTTCGTTTGATCATGGACACTTTTCAGTCCCAACACGACAAGCACTGGTTTCAGCCGGAAACGTTTCGGTCGATCATGCGGCTGCGAGGGATGGAATGTAACGCCCCCAGTGGTTACGCTGAGGCATTTTACTGTCGCAAACTGATGATTTGAATTGACAGGCCGGCGCTTGACCCACGACGAAGAATTGCAAATAGTATCAGGCGACGATTGGTCGTAATCAATGAGGCTTGGTATAAGTTCCTTTCGACGGAGGAACGCGAACGGCGCCTCAATGACCCCCGCAGATTTTCGGGGGCCATTTCAATCAAAGAGCAAGCTTTCACCCGATTCCCCTGAGGATAGCGATGGTCACGGCGCGATGCGAGCCTGGTCCATCGCAGAAAAATTGGCAAAGCCAAAGTCCTGCCAGGTGCCGAAGCCCAGCTGCGTCCAGATTCGCGGCGTGGTATCGTAAAAGCCGATCCCTGGACTTCCGCCGTCAAAATGAACATCCTCGCTTTCCAGCACTTTCTCTCCGTTTCTGTATACGGTGACCCTGTCGCCGTGGGCGATTGCCTTAAGCACGTCTCCGTCGGCACAGCTGAGTTGCGTCCGGCCGATATACGTGAAGTCGTTGAGCGGGCCATTCCAACGGACAATTTCCAGATATGGATTTCCCATTACAACAGAGCAGAGAATTTCATAGCCGGTGATCGCATGAGGCTTAATAGTTGTGCGGAGGCGAAGCTCAACCTCGTGGCAACAATCAGAAAACGCCTTCCTTACTGTGACCCTTCCTTCCGCCTGCTGATCACTGCCCCAGGTTCCGGCAAGTACGGCTGTAGGATCGGCGTATTGACTAGGCAGATCGACCCCAAAGGCGATGCCGGGCCTTGTCCTTACGTCGGCCCAGTCGAGACCAACCGTTCCGCCATTGATCCATAATTCACTCTCGGAGATTGGGCTTTCTGCCTCAGGGAATGAAGTGAAATAGGCGTGCCCGGGCGCCGCATTGCCGGCCGGCACGGTGATAAGCATCGTCGGCGTCGCGAGGGTATTATCCTCGAGAGTGCGTTGAAGGGTTACGATGCAACCCAGCGCAAGGATCATGAGCCATATCCGGCGCTTCATTGAACGGTCCCATCCTTCGGAATGAAAACGTCCCGAAGCCGTGGCTGCGCTGTGGAGCGAGGTTCCGCTCAGAGAGGTTGAGCCACTCCTTGACGCAACCTGGCCAGCGCTCGGCTCGGGGCGAAGAGATATTTGGTCGCGATAGCCTTCGAAAGCCGGATCCCGTTCAGCGGGTAGCCGACGTCCTGGAGTTTTCCTGAGTGGTACTCCCAAAATCGTCGGCCTCGGAACGTCAGAGCATTCGACGCCAGGTAACTGTAATATTGCTTAAGCAGGTTCTCGATGCACGTATTGAGTTCCTGTTCCGAAAGATAGTAACTGCCATATGTATTGAGGTCGCCGATCTTGGAAGACAGGTACGCGTTCAGGCGCTGCGAAGTCGCTGTCTCTCTGGCCTGATGAATCCGCTCGTAGGACAGGACCTGATGAACGAATCCGTAGTCAGACTGCCGAAGGGCGGCAAAACACGCGCTTCGATCGGCCTCCGCCGTTTCGTTTGGGAAGAAATGATCCGTACTTCGGACCAGATCTGCGCGATACATTGTGGATGTCGGGTTACCAAACACCTCCAGCGGACGCGGCCCGAGAAGATGGGCCCTGCCCATATCCCGGCCGCCCACGACCGTCGAGCTGTACGGCAGGCCATGGTTCCTGACGTACCAAACGTCGCCTCCGCCGCTGAGCTGGTACGACCCGACTAGGCCGATCGAGGGCTGTGATTCCGCAACATCCACCATGCGGCTTAGGGCTTCGGGGAAAATCCAATCGTCTGCAGAAACAACTTTGCAATATTTACTGTCACGTGAAATAAGGCTGAAGGCACGATTGTGATTGGCGATAATAGGGAGAAAGTCCGAATTTGTTTCAACACGAATTCGCGGATCCTTTGTGTACTCCTCGGCGATCGGGAGCGTGCCATCCGTGCTTCGATTATTGACAATAATGTACTCCCAGTTTGAATAGGTCTGGGCCAATATGCTTTCGATGCATTGCGCAATGTAAGCTTCGCCATTGTAAACGGGAGTTACAACGCTAACCAGTGGCTGTGCGCTCTTAACCATGTCTTGCTCCATTGGTCCCAGCGGTCTTGTCTGCGACAACAGGCTTGCAAGGAGAAAACAACATATCAAACTGCCTCGTCAAGTGATCCTGATAGAGGGCCATCTGCGCTGAGACCATTGCCTTGACGTCGTCGGCTGCGGCAAAAAGTTGATCAAAGGTCCTGCCAGCATCAAAGGTCCTTGCCGGCAACGGCAGGTTCAACGTGTTGATGCCCAGACCGTAGTCCTACAGGCCGAAATCAGCCATCAGAGTGGTGATCTTCGCGGTGGTGGGCCAGCGAGAAATCATGGTTAATTTAGCGAGTTCACGCGATTATCCTGACGGCCAATGACCAACTCAAACATCTCGTGAAGTGACGTGACGGCCATTCAAAAGTGAAGGATTGTGGTTGAATGCGTTTCATTGAAACATGCATCCCGGGTGCCAAGGTGATCGATCCAAGCCCGATTCAGGACGACCGCGGGCGATTCCTGCGAGCCTGGTGTGCGCGGGAGTTCTCGGAGCATGGTCTCGATTTCTTGGCGGTCCAGGCGAACATGGGCTTCAGCAAGACAAAGGGAACCACGCGTGGGATGCATCTGCAGGTGGCGCCAGCAGTTGAGGCGAAGTTGGTCCGCTGTACCAGAGGTTCGATGTTCGACGTGGTTCTTGATCTCAGACCGGAGTCACCATCGTACCGCAAATGGTACGGCGTGGAACTGAGCGCGGAGAACAGCCGAATGCTGTTCGTACCTGAAAATTGTGCGCACGGATACCAGACGCTCGAAGATAGCACCGAGATGCATTACATGACTTCAGCGTACTACACACCAGGCGCCGCACGTGGCGTACGATTTGACGACCCGGCGTTCGCCATTCAATGGCCGTTGGCCGTAACGGTGGTCTCTGATCAGGATCGCAACTGGCCGCTCACGGAGCGGTAGGTATCGTACTTTACTTATTCTCCCGAACACCCGGCGTCACGGCGCAACGCTGCCAAAGTCGGATGCGTGTGAAATTCGACGACGCCAAGATGCCACTAGCCCATCTTTCAAATCCACCATCTCATGCGACAGGCGGATCAGCGCGCGAAGGTCCGGCGTGTTCTCCAGCCGCGACAGGGTTGGTTGCGAGGCCAGATCGGCGCCGCGGTCTGGTAGACGTCCACACGCCATCTTGAATGCCGCGTCGGCCCGCAAGGCGTCGAGATCGTTGCCATCGGGATAGCCACACGCGATGGCGAAGACGCGCTCACGCAAAATATCGGCGATGGAATGGCTGGCCTGGGCCGGATCACGGTTATCCGGAAACAGCGTGGCCAGAGCATCGATTAGGCCAAGGCGTTTGTCCGAGCCGGCCAGAAGAAACACACCGCCATCAGAACTGATCGTGCCGCCGTCGAACGCGGCGATGACCTTCTTGTTGCAAATGTTTGGCAAAGAGAACGGGAGCTGGGTATCATCTGAGGCGGCGGGCATGACGGATTCTGTCCGGGGCTGAGAGCGGCGTCGACACCCAATCTCTGAACGATCCCAAACAGTTATCGCATGCCCGTTTGCAAATCCCAGCTGTTCAGTGAATAAGATGGGCTAGTAGTTCCTGGAATGGCGCTATGACGCGACCAGGAACGGTTCGGGCACGCTATATTTGAAAGGGCGAGTTAGGTTTGAGGTGGGGTGGACCTCAGACGATCGCGTTCGAAGACTCCAGGACACGCGACGACACCTCAGGGCGTGAGGCAAGGCGTTCCAGCCAGGCCTCGCGCCAATAAATCAGTTCGTTCTGAGGGCACAGCCCGAGATATTCTCCAGTCGCCGCCACACCTTCCAGGACAATGCAAGAATTGTTGAATGTCAACATTTTTCCACTGGCCTCGTCGACGATATTCCGAACGACCGCCGCGACCCGAAACTCGCCACCGCAAAAACGATGCATTTCGCGGTCGAACCATAGCCCACGATTTTTCGACTCGGAATTCAACGTTTGTTCGATCTCCTGTTTCGTCTTCACGCGCACGATCTCGCCCGGCTGTAGATCGAGCACTTCCTTCGGACTGGTCTTGCGATCCGTCGGTTCGCGGTAAGGGGCTTCCGCACCACCGCTTTTCCTCTGCACACTATTAAACAACGCGAGAGCGACCGCCGTGATAAAGGGATTGAGCCGGACGTTGCCCGAACGTAGTTCACGCCAGTAGTGCCTTGGGTCCCTCCAGCTCAGTCGTGTCGTTGCCCCCGGCAACTCAGTCATTTGACAAGCGTAGCGCACCTGGCCATCGGGCGAGCTCACCTGGGTGTATTTGTCCAGCCGCGACGCGCTGGCCGCTTCCTGTGTGACGATGTCCGCATGGGCGTTGTCGCTTGGGATGAGCCAGGCTTCCTTCCAGATGAATTGACAACCGGCCTGGCAACCGCCGTGCCCTGCGCCATCACATCGCAACTCTTCCAATAAGACCGCATCCCGCAAACGCCGCAGGTGAGGCGCGACCGGGCCAAAATAGTAGTGGATTTTCTCAATTCGTCTAAAGACCCGGTGGCGTTGGCCACAGTGACGCAGCATCTCGGGCATGAACGGCAGTCCGTCTAACCGCCCTTCGCCGTCAAGTGTCGCCGAAATTTCCGCGAAGGATCGGACTTTCACCCACTCCCCCGGCCGCAGCCGCAATCGAGCCGGTGAGCCAGGGAGCAAGGTTAGCAACCGGCGCCGCAGGCGAGCAAAGGCACCAGCGGAGCATTCGCGCGGTTGGCCGGAATAATATGGCTGGCCGCTCAGTTCCATCGTGTCGCGACGGAGACCAATGAGCCCGCCAGCCGCGACAAGACCCGCGAGGGCGGCGATCGCCAAACACAGCAGCGACAATAGTTCCGTGGCCAGCCACAGAGGGAAAACCGCACTCGGCCTGATCAATAACGCCATTCCGGCCATTGCGGCAAGCGAGGACGCGAGCAGTGCGGCCGCGACAGTCCTTCGGTAACTGTTCCGATAACCCAACATCAAATTGGTCTCCTATCAAAAATATTATCAAGAGAGTTGTGCTTGAAACACAAAGAAATTTTTTGGAATACGATCGCACAAGCGCAGGGCGATCCGTACATCGTTTTTGGCCGATGAGAGAGGTGGGCATTGGTTCGGTTCGAGCATGCGGGCAATCCTGTCCACGTCTCCAGGGTTCAAACGAATTGGCCCAGGCGTGGGCGGTTTCCGGTCTGGGTCCCTCATCATTTTCCGGTCCGTTTTTCGCACGCCTTTCCGGATCAACTCGTATGCCGGGCCAATAAGCGCCCGATTCGATTACCTCCCGGTTTCGCGGGCCGCGTTAATGGCCCGACCTCGGCCAGGGCCATTTTGGCAGAACGAACCCAGCGGAGTTTTCGCAAAAGGAACCCAAGCGTGCGATCCTGTGCGATCCGAGGCGCTAGCTTTTCGGCGAATATTTTGAGGAAGACTGGTCGAGAATAGAATCGCTTAATGTGGAGCCCCAGCCGGCGCTGCTCACCTTAGACGGAGGCCGCCATTGGCTCGGCAGTTGCGAAATTTTCTGTGGGATAACTTCCTGGGCAGCTCGTCAATCTTTCGACAGAAAAGGCAACGGGGTGTAGCCTTTGCTCGGGTCAGATGGTTGGTTAGTGAGCGTGGTCGCCCCAACTCAAGTGTCAGCTCGAATGTCGACCCGGAAGTCGTTGGTTGCGGCGACAGGATAGGCGCGATAGAGCTTCAATCCTGCCTCGGGTTGAAGCAGGGCGCCTCGCTGGCGGCAGTCTTTGGCGAGTTTTCACCTTGAATGTATCGGCGGCTGTATTTATATCTTGAGTGTACCGATAGCATTCTGGGCTGCGCTGGCCGGGAAGCGGAACTCGACATTCCCGGCGGGTACTGGCGAGAAGGCCACGGAGCTTTGGCTCTTATGAACATGCTCGCGAACGCAACAAAGCAGGGGAGGACGTTGAATGGAATACGTCGCCATCGCCGTTGCGGTCTTAGGGTTGACCATTGGTGCCACGTTCCGGCTGCGGTTTCTCCTCGGGATCATCGCGCTGGTGCTGACAGTTTCCTTGGTCTATTCGCTGTCTCATGGCTTCGGCTTATGGGACACAATATTGATTGTCATGGTTCCGCAAGCCATTCTCCAAGGCAGCTATTTTCTGGGTTTGGTAAGCCGCGGTTTTTTTCCCTTCGCCCAACGTAAGCTGACCAGCTTCTTCAGAGCGGAAGCAGAACATCTGCGGAAGCCACAAGATGGTTGACGTGCGGCTGAGCCAAGAAGCGAGTCGCCTGGCGTTTCAGTTTGGCAAGGAAAGACGGCTGGCCTTCGCGAGAACAAGTTGACTGCGTGACCAGCCTTGCCGCGAGAAGCGCCCTGCCGCGAAACTCTCGCCTGCATGGAAAAAAATACCTGGGCCGGAGCTCCAGTTCTTGACGTCGTTTGGCGTCCGCGGCTCAACCCAGCTTCAGCTTCTATCGCGGCTGGCGGTCGGCTGATAGTTGAAGCCACCTTGACGCCGAACGCGGTCATCATTGCGCAGGCGCGCGCCTCGAGGTACTCGACGAAGAGCAGATGATCGAGACCACAGCAAAGGCGCTGGCCGGGGAGCGCGCGGTCGGCTGGTTCCAGGGCCGCATGGAGTTCGGTCCGCGCTCCCTCGGCGCACGCTCGATCTTGGGCGATCCTCGCTCCCCAACCATGCAGCGCAATCTTAATCTGAAGGTCAAGTATCGCGGGAGTTTCCGGCCGTTCGCACCTTCGGTGCTGCGGGAGGACGTTGCCGATAGGCTCGGTCTCGATTCCGACAGCCCCCTACATGCTGATCGTCGCCGATTTACGCAAAGATCGGCGCCGCGCCATGACGTCGGAGCAGCAGGCGCTGTTCGGCATTGAAAAGCTCAACGTCGCCCGGTCGGAAATTCCGGCGGTGACGCATGTTGATTGTTCGGCGCGCATCCAGACCGTGCACGCCAATACCAACCCATTGTTCCACCGGTTACTGACGCGCTAGGCGGGAGTAGTAGGCAGCGTAATGACCATGCCTGATTGCGCCTCGATGCTGCCGGACTGGAAGGTTCAGTTGCGGGCTTTTGGTCCCTAACCTTTTTTGCATTACCAGAGGCGCTAGCGCGAGCCAGGCAGTTAACACCGGCGGGTTAGCTGATCTGTTTAAATTCCACTAACGCGATCTTTCGATTCCGATTAACGCCGCGATCCGAATTTTAGAATTTGATGTTTATGATAGGAAGCTGATGGGGCGTCGCCACGATGAATTTAGCGCAGCAAAATACAAAGGAACGATCGGGCTTCAAGGTCGTCTGCGACGATTGCGGCAGCCTGTCGATCAAGATTACGGACCCAGCGAACGCCCCGAACGACACGAAGATAGAATGTGGTCGATGCAGGGCTGTCCGCGGCACTTTGGCAGACCTGCACTTTTTGGCGCGACGCGGCAACGATATGTTCGAATTCTAGTCCAAGAGGGAACTGCAATGGTTCTCGATCAAATGAATGCTGTCGTGCCGGGCAAACCCTTGATGGATACGGCGTGGACTATTCTTGAGGCGGCGAACGATTTGGGCGCCCGTGCAACTGTCGAAATCTGTCGACGAGTTATTGACGTGTCGCTCCGCGGCCAGATACCGACACAATCCGACATGGATACCATCCTCAATCTTTTTGAATGACCTCCCATGCGGGCATGGTTTACCCGCGTGCTAGCGGCGGTATCCGGTTTCGCCGACTTGGAAACGCTGACGCTATGCTTTTCATCTCGGAAATTGTTCGACCGCGCAGCGAACGCGGTGATCCTGTCGCCGAAACGCCGCCATGCGGCGATGTAGTGACGCAAATGAAGTGGGGTATTCAGGAGAGGAGATGGATCAGGGTCGTCGAGGCAATTCGCTGACCACCGTTCCGAGAGGGTGGTTTACCGCAACATCCAGGATGGTTTTTCCGGGTTCACGCCGATTTTTTCCAAATACCACCAACGTGAAGTTGTCTGCTTCACGGCTTTGGGAATTTGCAAAGTATCGGAAACCGGATCCGACGATGACAAGCTTGCCTTTTGTCGGAGCCTTCAAAACCAAAACGCTGTAGATCTGCATGTAGGACCAACGAAGCCCCTGGATGCATTCCGATCCCGGCGCAGCGGACATGGTCCAACTGACGAAGTCGTCCGCGAGCGCGAAGGTTTTCTTGTCCTTCAGGCAACTCGGACTGGCGTGAGCCGAGACGCCTAGAGCGGCCATGAAGCCGATCGCCATAAGCAGGCTGTCGAGTTTTCGGGACATTCGTCTGTATCCTTGTTTCAGGGGGAGAATGCCTGCTCAACCTGAACACATTGTAAGACGCAGGATTGATTCTTCTAAATTTGGTGAACCGTTCCTCAACAGACTCACACCCTTATTTTCAGGACAGCCGTCTATGGCATCTAAATCATGACAAAACTACGTCGCGATCAGGGCAGTCTGACGAGGCGGCCCGACAGCGGCCGCCGGACATGAAGCTATCCGCCGTTTGATGCTATCGCGGAGGCCGATTACGAGCAGCCCGACTGGCGTGCTGGCGACATATATTTTGGCCGAATACGACCAAGAAATCATCAATTTAGCTCAGCAGATGTTCGGACAGCTTCAGCCGAAATCCGACCTGCCGCCGGCCGAACCCGAGGCACTGCCGGAGGCGCCCGAGATCAAGGTTGAAGCGCGCCCGGACCGAACTGAAGCGCCCAAGGCCAAGGAAACCAAAACGGCCGCGGAACTGGCACGCATGATTGAGGCCGACCTCGCGAAGCATTCGGAGTGTGCCCCAGGAAGGGATTTGTGGTGACGGTCATGGCGCCACCCTCTGAAGGGCGATGCCGACGATCACGCCGACCGCGGACCCGCTCCGCGATCCGCAGGAATGGCGTGACCCCGCCGAAGAGCTCGCAGAACGGCTTCGCAAGCGGTACGACTTAGCGTGGCGCCAAGGGCGAAGGGCGCCATGCAAAATCAACTCACCACGACGATCGCTGCGCGACCCAGGTCAGTGATCTCGTAATGTACTCCGCCAGATCGCGGCTCCACAGTTACGTAGTTATTTGCGACAAGCCGTTCCAGAAGCCCATGATCAAAAACCGGCGGACTGGTCCACGGCTCAAAAGATAGTCGGGACAGAAATTCACGCTCAACGCTGTTCAGAACCATGACTGACTCCCCGAGTTCGACTGAACGATCGTTCAGCAACCTAAGCAGGATCGAAAGTAAAATATATGCCAAAAGTTGTATAAACTGTTACGCAAACACCATTTGGTTTGATGTTCCTTTTGGTTGTATTATGATAATAGAATACTTATAGGTGTGCAGCCGCCATTTTGGCAGAACGAACCCAACACAGGTCCGGAGCCAAATACTCCGGAGTAATACGGGGCTTTTTACCGCAGGATTGGTGCGCCGCCACATCGAATTTGGAGGCTCGACGCGAATCTTTGTTTTATGATTTCGGCGTTGTTGATTCACTCTATGGCAGAGAACATGTCGTCGACGATTATGATCCTGATGGCCGCATGGTTGGCGCTGAATGCGGCCTTCGTTGCGATACGTCTCTACCTCACGGCCGGTCATGCGTCGCATGCCGAGGGTGATCTCGTCCGGCACCCGAGGCTCCTCAATTAGCCGTCAGTTGATGTGGGAGTGATCCTCTTCGCGTCGCTCGTACATCTGGGTAAGGCGCAAACAGCACCCGATACCCATCAGCCTCAAAAGGTGATGTCTTTTAGATCGGCAGAACGCCTTCATCTGCGGCATTCAGGGCGGCCTGAAATCCATGGGAGATCGACCATGCTCGATCGAGAGGTTTTAGAAATCGTGGGAGGGTCCGCCGCGATAACGCTTTTCGGTTTAATCTGGTGCTGTTGCAGCAATAAAAAGCCAGATGGCGCGCGTCCGGCTCAGCAATCGAGAATTAAGTTGGATCAGTTGGCGCGGCTAGTTTGCGTCCGCAAGACAAGCTGTCCTAGCTGACCAATGCCAATGCCGCCGATGCCGCCCGCCGCCTTAACCAGCGCATCGAGGAGGCGGCCGTGACGGTCTGGCGTAAGCAGTTGCATCGCCTCCAGCCCGAACGCGCTGGTCAAAATGATTGCCGCAACCAGAAACATGCGGCTGGGGTAAGCCAATCCGAACGCAAATCCCAGAAAGGCAAATGCGGCGAAATGTTCAAACTGCGGGTCGGCGAGCACGGGACGATCACCGATCGGGGACAGCGTCGCGTATACGATGAAGGCGAGTGCCAGCCAGCCTGCAACAGTGGATACCCTTTGAATCATCGTCGGTTGATAAGCTACAACGCGACTGATCTCAACCTGTTCGCCGCCGCACGAAGCGGTTCCAGGAACGAATGGTTGAACATCGTTAATCCTCGCATGCCCGCCGGGAATGCAGCCGCCCTATGAGCCTGACCTTCGTCATCCCCGATATTCACGGCCGCTACGATCTGCTCCGCGATGCGCTCGCCGGCATCGCCGCGCGCTCGGGTGGCCAGGCCGGCGCGATTGTCACGATCGGCGACTACGTCGACAAAGGCCCGGACAGCAAAGCGGTGATTGACCGGCTGCTGTGCGGCGTTGACGCGGGCTGGAGTTTGGTTGCGCTGAAGGGCAACCACGATGCCATGATGGTGGAGGCGCTGCGGGATCAAACGAAGATGGCGGCGTGGATAGGGAAGGGCGGCGACGCGGCGCTGGCCTCCTACGGTGGCGACCCCGCCGCGGTGCCGCAAGCCCACATCGACTGGCTGGATCGACTGCAGCTGATGCATGTTGACGCGCATCGCCTCTACGTTCACGCCGGCGTCGATCCCGAAATTCCCTTAAGCGAGCAGAGCGAAACGACGCTTCTGTGGAAACGCTATCCGAAGGGATTTTCTGATGGCTACGGCAAGCTCCACGTCGTTCATGGCCATGATAATTTCCCCGAGGGCCCGCTACTGTATGAAGGCCGCACCAACCTGGACACGCTCGCCTGGCGGACTGGGCGGCTGACGGTCGGGATTTTCGATGACGACAGACCGGGCGGTCCCATCGATTTTATCGTGGTCAGGGGACCGCCGGCCGGACGTTAGCCGCGCGCCGGTGCAGACATTTGGGGCTTCCGATCTGGCATGCTAGATCAGGGCTCGGCGGAGTGCGCCAGGGCGCGCCGAAGAGCCGGCAAAACGTAAATGAAGAAAAAGTAACATTGCGGTGTGTGTCCTGTTCATAAGCCGTTCACGCCGGCGAGGCTCAACTTGAGGCGGAACTCGTGCAGTTCACATGCGGAGGGAAGCCGTGCGCCTGCTCGTCGTTGAAGACGATCCCGATCTCAATCGCCAGCTCACCACGGCGCTGACCGACGCCGGCTATGTGGTCGACCGCGCCTTCGACGGCGAGGAGGGGCACTTTCTCGGCGACAGCGAGCCCTACGACGCGGTCGTGCTCGACATCGGCCTGCCGAAGATGGACGGGATCTCGGTGCTGGAGGCATGGCGCCGCAACGGGCGCACGATGCCGGTCCTGATCCTTACCGCGCGCGACCGCTGGAGCGACAAGGTGCAGGGTTTTGATGCCGGCGCCGACGACTACGTCGCAAAACCCTTTCATCTCGAGGAAGTGCTGGCGCGGATCCGCGCACTGCTGCGCCGCTCCACCGGCCACGCCCAGTCCGAGCTGACCTGCGGGCCGGTCTCGCTCGACACCCGCACCGGCCGGGTCAGCGTATCCGGCAATCCGATCAAGATGACCTCGCACGAGTACCGGCTATTGGCCTATCTCATGCACCACAGCGGGCGCGTGGTGTCGCGCACCGAACTGGTCGAGCATCTCTACGATCAGGATTTCGATCGCGACTCCAACACCATCGAGGTGTTCGTCGGCCGCATCCGCAAGAAGCTGGATGTCGACATCATCCAGACCGTGCGGGGCCTCGGCTACCTGCTGACGCCGCCATCGCCCCCGGGCTGATCAAGGGTGTTGATCAGCCAGCCGTCTTGCTCTTTTGTGCAGGCATGATCTCGTCCGATCGCCGGCAGCAATCCATCGGGTCGTGGCCCGGGGACGTGCTTTTTAGGATCGTGCCCTGATGCGCGCCAGTTCGCTCGCCACCCGGCTGTTTCTGTCCGCGACCGCCTGGGTGGTGGTGATCCTGCTCATCACCGGCATCGTGCTGTCGTCGGTCTACCGCGCCGCCACCGAACGCGCCTTCGACCGCCGGCTCAACCTTTATCTGCGTACCCTGATCGCCGAGGTCGCAACCCCCGACGAGCCGCCCGACCATCAGTTCCAGTCGCTCGGCGAGCCGCTTGTTCGAGCTGCCGCTGTCCGGCTGGTATTGGCAGATCACCCGCACCGATACCGAAAAGCCGGAGGTGCGCGCCTCGCGCTCGCTGTGGGACAAGAAGCTGCCGAAGCTGGAAGAGCACGGCGCCGACCTGACCGCGGCCGGCATCCGCCTCGGCTATGTCGAGGGTCCCGAGGGCCAGAACCTGAGGATGGTGGAGCGGCCGGTCGATCTCGGCGCCGACGGCAAGTTCCTGGTCAGCGTGGCCGGCGACGCCACCGAGATCTTCGACGAAACGCGCACCTTCGATTACTACCTCGGCGGCACCTTCGCCGCGCTGTCGATCGTGCTGGTGCTGACCACGATCTTCCAGGTCCGCTTCGGGCTTGCGCCACTGAAGCGCATTTCGGAATCGATCGCCGATATCCGGTCCGGCCGCGCCGAACGGCTGGAGGGCGAATTTCCCGTCGAGATCGCGCCGCTGGCGCGCGAGACCAACGCGCTGATCGACGCCAACCGCGAAATCGTCGAGCGCGCGCGCACCCATGTCGGCAATCTCGCGCACGCCATCAAGACGCCGCTGTCCGTCATCGTCAACGAGGCTTCCGCGCATGGCGCCGATCCGTTCGCGACGAAAGTCCTGGAGCAGGCCGACGTGATGCGCGACCAGGTCGCGCATCACCTGGAGCGCGCGCGTATCGCCGCGCGGCTCACCATTATCGGCACGGTCACCGAGGTCGCGCCCGCGATCGAGGCGCTGCGCCGGACCATGGAGAAGATCCATCGCAACCGTGGCATCGCCATCACGGTCGACGCCGACCCGCAGGCGAAGTTTCGCGGCGAGCGGCAGGATCTCGAGGAGATGGCCGGCAACCTCGTCGACAACGCCTGCAAATGGGCGGCGTCGCAGGTGTTCATCGAGGTGCTGGTGGAGCAGCCGGCTGAGCCCGGCGCCGGCCCGATGCTGCGGATCATTGTCGACGATGACGGGCGCGGACTGTCGGCGGCCGAGCGCGCCCAGGTCTCGCGCCGCGGCCAGCGGCTGGACGAGTCCAAGCCGGGCTCCGGGCTGGGGCTGTCGATCGTGGTCGATCTTGCGGCCCTCTATGGCGGCAGCCTTACGCTCGGCAGCGCGCCGATCGGGGGCTTGCGGGCGGAACTGGTGCTGCCGGGCGTGTGAATGACCGGCTTGCCAATGATCGGCGGCCCGGACCGGGCTTTGCCGGCATTGTTCCTAAACGACTTCTTAACGCGGGCGCTTCTAAGATGACCGTTGGACGGTTGTGCCGTCCGCACGACACAAGCACGCATACCGGGCGCATGAGCCAGACATCGATCGAGCGGCTGAGGGATTATCTCGCGCAGCTTCCGCCGCAGTCGCAGGCGCTGCTGATGCGGGAGTTCGAGCGCGCCATCGAGCGCGGCGAAGACACCACGGTCGCCACCTTCGTGCTCGAACAATTGCGCCAAGATCGTGCGCGGAACCGACGAGGAGGCGCGGCCGCGCATCGACGACCCGGCGCGGCTGTTGTTCCGCCCGCTCGAGCCGTTTCTCGTCGAAGGCAATGTTCCGGTCCGGCCGGGTCAGATCCGCCGCGCGTCGCTGCTGCCGGTATGGCAATGGCTGAACCGCGACGGCGCGCCCGATCAGGCGCGCGAATTCGAAGCTGCGCTGGCCAGGGTGCGGGAAGCCGGAACTTCGTCCGAGCTCGAAGTGGCGGTCCGCAAATTCCAGCTCGCCGCGGCCGATGCGATCGTCAAGATCGCCACGCCTGTGCCGGGCGGCGACAAGCAGCGCGGGCTGTCCCGCGTCGGTCCACCCAATGTGATCGAGGATCTGCTGCCGATCGGCTCGGTTCTGCAGGCCCGCGAAGCGATCGACACCTTCAGTGGCAGGCTGCCCAGCTATTTGCGGGTTTTCGGGGATTCGCAGATCGCCTCGATCGGCGTCGCGCTCAACGTTCCCTCGCTGCAAACCCCGCAACTGCTGCCGTTCGCGCTGTCGCTGATCATGCAGCGGCTGACCGCGCCATGGCAGATCATCCGTCTCGCCATCAAGATGGCCGCGTCCGACGATGAAATCCGCGTTGCCGCGACACCTTACGGCAGTTGCCGTCACCATAGCGCTGCACGATCTGTCCTGCCTGGCGGCCAGCCTGCGGATGGATATCAGGCGCGGCCATTTCGATAACGTCGCCGAGCAGCTCAAGACCCTTCACGACGGCGTGCGCGGCTTGCGGACCGAACTCGACCTCCGCAACGATTCCACGTGGGGCAAGCAACTGACGTCGATCCGGGCCGACATTTCCAACGCGCTGCAATCGGAAATCGACAGCGTGCCCGGCCGGGTCCGGCGCATTCTGCGTCAGCGCGCCGACAAGGATATTCCCGCCGGCGCCAAGGTCGACGCCAGCGAGGTCGACGAGGCCGCCGCTTTGATCGATTTCGTGGCGGTGTGCCGCACCTATGCCAGCGAACTTGCGATCAACGAGGTCACGCTGCGGACCTATTCGGACCTGCAGCAATATGTCGAGCATTCCACCGAGGCGCTGGTGCAATCGCTGCGCGGCGGCGACGCCAAGACGCGCGCCTACCGGCAGATGCAGGTCGCGGCGGCAATCCGTTTCTGCGACGTCCTGTTCGGCCACGACTACGCGTCGCTGATGAGCAGCGCGGCCGAGAATGCGATGACGGTCGAGCGCAAGCCGTCGCGCGCCGGACAAAAGATAGTGCAAAGCACCTAATACAATTTCTGATTGACGTGATCGGGAAGGGAACGTACCGTTTTGGCGTGAACCCAGTCGTTATTTTCATTGAATTTGAGATATGAACCCATTCATTAATTTCGTTGAACTCGAAAACCGCGTCATTTCGGCGACATATCGAAACCTGATGGTCAAGGCGAAGGTCGTGCTGGTCGACAAGACCAGCGGCGAGCCGTTGCCCGATCCGGTCGCCACGATTTCGTCGCCGGCTCCCAATGGCTCGCTGAGGATGAGGCTGCCGGACTCCATCAAGCCGGGGACCTATTATCTGAAAGCGCTGAACGGACACGGCGAGTATGCCGCGCAAAGCGTCGACTTCTATATCGGTTGACGCCGGATTTTGCCGGGTTTTCGGGCTTCGCCGGCCACGCCGGCTAATCGGGAATTGTCAATTGCCGGCCTGGCGCCGGTGGTGTAAAGCGGCGCGCCGGCGCTTCCGTAACCAGCGCCGGTTGGTCGGAACCCGCTGGATGGCATTGTGGTTTGTGTTGATGACGGCCGCTGCAAGCCTTGCCGTATTCACCGGCAGGCGGTGGAGCGATCCATTGAGAAAAATCCTGGCCCTTGCGTTTGCGCTCGCCGTGATGACGGGATCGTCGGCGGCCTACGCCGTGCAGCCCGACGAGATCATGGCCGATCCGGTGAAGGAAGCGCGGGCGCGCGAATTGTCGCGCGAACTGCGCTGCATGGTGTGCCAAAACCAGTCGATCGACGATTCCGAGGCGCCTTTGGCGCGCGACTTGCGGCTGTTGGTGCGCGAGCGGATCGCGGCCGGCGACAGCGACGCCCAGGTGATCGATTTTCTGGTCGCGCGCTACGGCGAATTCGTGCTGCTGAAGCCGCGATTCGAACCCCAGACGTTGCTGCTGTGGCTGTTGCCGCCGCTGGTGCTGGCCGGGGGCGGGCTTGCGCTGTGGATGCACAGCCGGCGGCGGCCCGGATCCGCGGTGGCGGATGCCGCCGCCACCTTGACGCCGGAGGAAGAAGCCCGGCTCGCCGCGCTGGTATCGGACAAGGCGCCGCCGGAGACGCCGGCCTGAGCTCCGTATTGTTCCGGATGCATCCCGACTAATGCGACCGAATTGCAACGCCGGGTGCGCCGAATTTGCTGCGGCTCTCTTCGTGACGGCGTCGCGCCGTCGTCGCAAGGCCCGCTCTTCATGCAATTTTGACCTTTCTCTGAAAATTTGAGCTGCCGCGTCCCCAGATTCCCCATCCGAGCGAACCGATGTTTTCCGACAGCAATTTGACGATCCGTTTCCTGATCGGCGCCGTCGTGGCGGCCCTGTTGCTGCTGCTGGCGATCGGTGGCGGCACCGGATTTGTCGCCGTCCTCTATTTGAACAACGAAATCAGCAGTCTCTCTTCTGAATTCGGTGCGCTGAGCGGTCCCGGCCGCGACCATGCGCTGCAGATCTATCATGAGGCCCAGGCGGCGTTTCATATTTTCTGATGGCTTGCGTTGCCATCACGCTGGTTGTCTCCGCAGTCTGCCTGACAACCTATTTTGCGGTTCGCAACGGCATCATGGGGCCGCTGGCGGCGATGGTGCACGCGATGCGGCAGGTCGCCGGCCAGAAATACGAGACCCCCATTCCCGGGCTGGGCCGCGCCAACGAAATCGGCCTCTTGGCCAGCGCGCTTGAGGTCTTCAAGACGACGGGGATCGAGCGGCAGCGGCTGACCGAGCAGCAATTGCAGGAAGCGCAGCATCAGGCCGAGCGTTCCCGATATCTCGACGGGAAGATTCGGGATTTCAACGGTCTGGTCGCCAATGTCGTCTCCAGCGTCGCTGCATCGGCCGTGCGGCTGAAGAGCAACGCGGAAACCCTGTCGCAGGCCGCCAATGAAACCAGCGCCAAGGCCAACGCGGTTGCCAGCGCCGCGAGCGAGGCCAGCACCAGCGTCCAGACCGTGGCCGGTTCGGCGGAGGAGATGACGACGTCGATCGGCACCATCAGCCGCCGCGTCACCGATGCCACGCAGCGCGCCGAGGGCGCCGCGGCCCAGGCGCGCAAGAGCAGCGACACCATTCACGCGCTGTCGGAGGCTGCCGAAAAGATCGGGGCCGTCGTGCAGCTGGTTCAGGCGATCGCGTCCCAGACCAATCTGCTGGCGCTCAACGCCACCATCGAGGCGGCGCGGGCCGGCGAGGCCGGCAAGGGATTCGCGGTGGTCGCTTCGGAGGTCAAGAATCTCGCCCACCAGACCAGCAAGGCCACGGAAGAAATCTCCACCCACGTCGGGAGCATCCAGGGCATTACCGGCGAGACCCGACAGGCGATGGATGACATCTCCAACACCATCGCCGAAATCAGCGCCATCATGTCCGGCATCGAGGTCGATACGGCGCAGCAGCGCAACGCGACGCAGGACATTTCCAGGAGCGTCCAGGTCGCCGCCAGGGGCACCCTGGACGTCTCAAATCATATCGTCCAGATCACTTCCACGTCGGCTGAAACCGGGCGCATGGCGAGCGATGCGCGGGACTCGGCGGTCGATCTTTCGCAACAGGCCGAAACCCTGAAACGGGAAGTCGACGGCTTCATCATGAGCGTCCGGGCGGGGTAACCGGCGGCCGCGGGCGGTTAAGACCCGACGGCCGGGGCCGGTAACGGGCCCCGTGGAAGGCTTGTGCCGCAACCCCTTGGGACCCTGCGATAAACCGCCGCATTCGCTCCCCCCTTCATTACAAAAGTTTAATTCCACCGCCAGCGCGCCGTAAGGCGGAAATCCCCATCTTCAGCCCTGCAAGCTGCTTGCCCCGCGGCATCATCGATTCAGGCTCTGGAGATTTTTGAATGAACGACCGTCCGACCGATCTTTCGTCCCGCCCGCCTTTCCAGGCGCCCCGCCGTTCGCTGTTCTCCGCCCGCAAATTCGCGCTGATGGCCTCCGTCGTCGCCGGCCTCGGCATCGCGGTTTACGGCTTTGGCCCCTCGCACGGCCCCGTCGATATTTTCAGCAGCACGGCGCAGGCGCAGGTCAACAACGAAGTCCGCAAGGTGCAGAAGCCCGTCGGCTTTGCCGATATCGTCGAGCGCGTGAAGCCGTCGGTGATTTCGGTGAAGGTCAAGATCAACGAGAAGGTGGCCAAGGACGACAGCTCCAACAACGAGGACTCTCCGTTCCAGCCGGGCTCGCCGATGGAGCGCTTCTTCCGCCGCTTCGGCGGACCGGACGGCCTGCCCCCGGGCCTGCGCGGCATGCCCCACGGACGCGGCGCGGTGACCGGTCAGGGTTCCGGCTTCTTCATTTCCGCCGACGGCTACGCCGTCACCAACAACCACGTGGTCGACGGCGCCGACAAGGTCGAGGTGACGACCGACGACGGCAAGACCTATACCGCGAAGGTGATCGGCACCGACGCGCGCACCGATCTGGCGCTGATCAAGGTCGAGGGTGGTTCGAACTTCCCGTTCGCCAAGCTCTCGGACGGCCAGCCCCGGATCGGCGACTGGGTGCTTGCGGTCGGCAATCCGTTCGGCCTCGGCGGCACGGTCACGGCCGGCATCGTCTCGGCCAGGGGCCGCGACATCGGCAACGGCCCGTACGACGATTTCATCCAGATCGACGCACCCGTGAACAAGGGCAATTCCGGCGGTCCGGCCTTCAACACCGAAGGCGAAGTGATGGGCGTCAACACCGCGATCTATTCGCCGTCCGGCGGCAGCGTCGGCATCGCGTTCTCGATCCCGGCATCGACCGTCAAGAATGTGATTGCCCAGCTCAAGGACAAGGGCTCGGTCAGCCGCGGCTGGATCGGCGTCCAGATTCAACCGGTCACGCCTGACATTGCCGACAGCCTCGGGCTGAAGAAGGCGGAAGGCGCGCTGGTTGCGGAACCGCAGGCCAACGGTCCGGCGGCTAAGGCCGGTATCGAATCCGGCGACGTGATCACGGCGGTGAACGGCGAAACCGTCAAGGATGCCCGCGAACTCGCCCGCACCATCGGCGGTTTCGCGCCCGGCACCGCGGTGAAGCTCAACGTGCTGCATAAGGGCCAGGACAAGGTCATCAACCTCACGCTCGGCCAGTTGCCGAACACGCTGGAAGCCAAGGCCGACACCGACAAGAGCGACAAGGGCGGCGCGACCCGCGGTACCGACGTGCCGAAGCTCGGTCTGACGGTTGCACCGGCCAACAGCGTCGCCGGCGCCGGCAAGGACGGCGTCGTGGTCACCGAGGTCGATCCGAAGAGTGCGGCGGCGGAACGTGGCTTCAAGGAAGGCGACGTGATCCTCGAAGTCGCGGGAAAGAGCGTCGCCAGCGCCGGTGACGTGCGCGATGCGATCAAGGCCGCGCGCGCCGACAACAAGAACAGCGTTCTGATGCGGGTCAAGAGCGGCGGTTCGTCGCGCTTTGTCGCGGTGCCTCTGGCGAAGGGCTGATCGCGCTCTAAATACTCTGGAGCATGATCCGGAAAAGTGGAAACCGGTTTTCCGAAAAGATCATGCTCAAACAAGGAGATCAGATCATGATCCGATTTAATCGGATCATGATCGAGGAGATGGAGGGTGTCGCCGGCATTAATCGCCCCCGCCGACGGCTCTTTCCGGGGGGCGGGTCAAAAGCCCGCTCCCACCACTTCCTTCCGGTGGAATACGCCCCCCTCCGTCGGAAGGTTCAAAGGGCGGTGAGGTCCCCCAGCTTCACCGCCCGCTTTTTTGCTTGAAGGCGAGGTGGCAGGTCGCCTTGCATGGACATGCCGACCGCGCCATGGTGAGAGAAGGCTGGCCCACTTGAGTGCAACCGACCAACAGATGCGCCTCTTGATCATCGAAGACGACCGCGAGTCCGCCGACTATCTGGCGAAGGCGTTTCGCGAGGTCGGCTATGTCGCCGATCTCGCCGGCGACGGCGAGGAGGGTTTGGCGCTCGCCGAAAGCGGCGACTATGACGTGCTGGTGGTCGACCGGATGTTGCCGAAGCGCGACGGGCTGTCGCTGATCGGGAGCTTGCGCGAGAAGGGCAATCGCACGCCGGTCTTGATTCTCTCGGCGCTCGGACAGGTCGACGACCGCATCAAGGGTCTGCGCGCCGGCGGCGACGATTACCTGCCGAAACCCTATTCGTTCGCCGAATTGCTGGCGCGGGTCGAGGTGCTGTCGCGCCGCCGTGGCGGCCCGGCCGAGGAAACCACCTACCGGGTCGGCGATCTCGAGCTCGATCGTCTCTCGCATCGGGTGGCCCGCGGCAAGGACGAATTGACCCTGCAGCCGCGCGAGTTCCGGCTCCTGGAATATCTGATGAAGCACGCCGGCCAGGTGGTGACGCGGACCATGCTGCTGGAAAACGTCTGGGATTATCATTTCGATCCGCAGACCAACGTTATCGACGTGCATATTTCGCGGCTGCGCTCCAAGATCGACAAGGGTTTTGACCGGCCGCTGCTTCATACGATCCGCGGCGCGGGATACATGATCCGTGACGGCATTCGGTAAGCTGATCCGAACCACCGCGTTCCGGTTGACGCTGGTCTATCTGTTGCTGTTTGCGCTGTTTGCCGCGTCGCTGCTGGGCTATTTCGCCTGGAACACGCGCCGGCTGATCACCGAACAGATCGCCACCACCGTGAACGCGGAAACCGGCGAATTATCCGATATCTTTGGACGCCGCGGGCTGCGCGGCCTGGTTTTCAACATCGAAAACCGGGCGCTGCGGCCCGGCGCCAACCTTTACCTCGTCACCGCGCCGAACGGACAGGGGCTCGCCGGCAATGTCGGCTCGCTGATGCCGGGCGTGATGGCGAGCACGGGCTGGTCGGAGACCGCCTACCGGCGGCTTGACGAGCAGGACACCGCGGACCATCGCGCGCTGGTGCGCGTCACCGAACTGCCCGGAGGCTTCCGGCTTCTGATCGGGCGCGATCTGGAGGAGCGGCGGCGGCTGTTCGGCATTGTCGCCAAGGCGGCGCAATGGTCGCTGCTGATCGTTGTCGTGCTTGGCCTTGGCGGCGGCGTCTTCGTCGCGCGGCGGGTGCTGCGGCGGATCGATGCCATGACCGGCACCACCCAGCGCATCATGGCCGGCGATCTCAGCGGGCGGCTGCCGGTCGGGCGCAGCGGCGACGAGCTCGACCGCCTGGCGGAAAATCTCAACGCCATGCTGGAGCGGATCGAAGCCCTGATGATGGGGTTGAAGGAGGTTTCCGACAATATCGCCCACGACCTGAAGACGCCGCTGACCCGGTTGCGCAACCGCGCCGAGGAGGCGCTGGCGAAATCCGGCAGCGAGGCCGAATACCGCGCCGCGCTGGAACGGACCATCGAGGAATCCGATGGCCTGATCCGGACCTTCAACGCGCTGTTGATGATCGCGCGCGCCGAGTCCGGGCAGGCGCGCGGCAATATGGGCGATTTCGACGCCGCCGACGTCGCCAACGGCATTCATGAACTCTATGAACCGCTCGCCGAAGACGGCGGCATGACCTTGCGCGTCAAGACGGTGTCGACGCCGCTGCACGGCAACCGTGAATTGATCAGCCAGGCGCTGGCCAATCTGGTCGAGAATGCGATCAAATACGGCAAGCCCGTCGCGTCGGCGCAGCCGCTGAGCGCCGGCGCGGTCGCCGGCGCCGACAGCAGGGAGATCCTGATCGAGGCCCGTCGCGAGGGCGATTCCGTGCTGCTCAGCGTCACCGACCACGGCCCGGGGATTCCGGAAGCCGACCGCAAGCATGCGGTGGAGCGCTTCGTGCGGCTCGAGGCGAGCCGCACCCAACCCGGCTCCGGCCTTGGCCTCAGTCTGGCGTCGGCGGTGGCGACGCTGCATGGCGGGGAACTCAGGCTCGGTGACGCGCACCCGGGTTTGACCGCGACTTTGGCGATACCGGTGGCGGCGGGCGTCAGCGACAGGCTTGCGGCTCAAACACCGGATGTGCCACAGAAGGTGGCATGAACTCCTCCGCGAAGGGCGACGCGGACCACCAATGTCTGGCCGCGCGGTTCGTGGACGGACCGCATGTGTCCGCCCCCGATAGTGCCGAGCAACGACTGGCAGACTGGCTGACCGATCTCGCGCCGGAGCGGGCGGCCGCGGTCGATGGTCTGATCGCCCGATTTCCCCGCGCCAAAACCATTCTCCTCGGCATCGCGGAAGCCTCGCCCTATCTTTTCGATCTTGTGCGCGCCGACGGCGCACGCGCGCTCCGGTTGCTCGAACGCGAGCCGGAACGGCATCTGGCCGAGCTGATCGAAAAGACCCGCCGCGAGGTGTCGGCTCTCGCAAGCGAAGCCGACGTGATGCCATTGCTCCGGCGCATGAAATCGGAAGCCGCGCTGTTGATCGCGCTATGCGACATCGGCGGGGTCTGGCCGGTGATGCGGGTGACGGCGGCGCTGACGGAGCTCGCGGTCGCCTCGGTGCAGGCGGCGCTGCGCTTTGTGCTGCGGCAGGAAGCCGCACGCGGGCGGCTGTCGCCACCGAGCCTCGATACCCCCGAGGACGACAGCGGTCTGGTCGTGCTCGCCATGGGCAAGATGGGCGCGGGCGAATTGAATTACTCCAGCGACATCGACCTGATCGTGTTTTTCGATTCCAGGGCGCCGACACTCGCGCCGGATATCGAGCCGGCGCCGTTTTTCGTGCGGGTGACGCAAGGCATGGCGCGGCTGTTGCAACAGCGCACCGGCGACGGCTACGTGTTTCGCGTCGATCTGCGGCTGCGGCCGGATCCGTCCTCGACGCAGGTGGCGATTTCGACCGAATCGGCGCTGCACTATTACGAGCGGGAAGGGCGGACCTGGGAACGCGCGGCCATGATCAAGGCGCGGCCCTGCGCCGGCGACGCCAAAGCCGGCGAGGCGCTGGTCGCGGAAATCGCGCCCTTCGTCTGGCGCAAGCATCTGGATTTCGCGGCCCTTGCCGACGTGCATGACATGAAGCGGCAGATGCAGACCTATCGCGGGCAAAGCGAGATCGCGGTCGAGGGTCACAACGTCAAGGTCGGCCGCGGCGGCATCCGCGAGATCGAGTTCTTCGCGCAAACCCAGCAATTGATCGCCGGCGGCCGGCATCCCGAATTGCGGGTGCGGCCGACGCTGGAAGCCCTGAAGGTGCTGGAGTCGAGCAACTGGATCACCTCTGAGGCGCGCGAGCAGCTGACGGCCGCCTACGAATTTCTGCGGCGGGTCGAACACCGGTTGCAGATGGTCGCGGACGAACAGACCCATAGCCTGCCTGACGACGTCGAGGCCGTGGAGCGTTTTGCCCGTTTCTTCGGCTATGACAGCCGCGCGGCTTTCGCAAAGGACCTGCTTGGCCATCTCAATATTGTGCAGGGGCATTACGAAAAACTGTTCGAGGGCGATCCGACCGGTACCGCTCAACTGCCGGCGGTGGATTACAGCGCCGGTCCGGACGACCCGCGTCTGCTCGATTACCTCGCCACGCTCGGCTTCAAGAAGCCGCTGATGGTGGCGGAGACCGTGCGGCAATGGATGAGCGGCGACTACCGCGTGTTCAGGTCGGAGGCGACGCGCAATGCCTTTGTCGAGTTCGTGCCCGCGCTGATCGACGGTCTGGCGCACGCCGAGGAGCCCGACAGCGCGGTGATGGCCTTCGATCGCTTCCTGCAGGCGTTGCAGCGCGGCGGGCGGCTGATTTCCCTGCTCAGCCAGAACCGCGACCTCGTCGCATTGGTGGCGCTGATTCTCGGCGCCGCGCCGCGACTCGGCGACATGCTGGCGCGGCAGCCGCAGATCATGGACGGGTTGATCGATCCGCGCTTCTTCGGCGCGATGCCGGACCGGCACGAACTGTCGGCGCGCCTCGCCGCGACGCTGGCGGATGCGAATGCCTACGAGGAATTCCTCGATCGGTTGCGGCTGTTCGGCCAGGAAAGCCTGTTCCTGATCGGCACCCGAATCCTGTCCGGCACGGTCTCCGCCCAGCAGGCCAGCGTCGCCTTCGCCGACGTCGCCGAAGGCATCGTCCATACCGTGCATGGCCTGGTGACCGAGCGGTTCGCGGCCCAGCACGGCCGGATCAGGGGGCAGCAGACCGCGATCGTCGCGATGGGCCGGCTCGGCAGCCGCGAGATGACCGCTTCGTCCGATCTCGATCTGATCCTGCTCTATGATTTCGATCCCGAGCACCCGGACTCCGACGGCCCGCGCCCGCTGCATGGCGCGCATTATTTCGCGCGCTTCACCCAAAGGCTGATCAGCGCGTTTACGACGCGGACCAATTACGGCGTGCTCTACGAGGTCGATATGCGGCTGCGCCCCTCGGGGCGGGCAGGGCCGGTGGCTTCGCACCTCAACTCCTTCGCCGAATACCAGGAGCGCGAGGCCTGGACCTGGGAACACATGGCGCTGACCCGCGCGCGCGTGATTTCGGCGCCGCCCGACTTCCGCGCTCAAATCGAAAAAATCATCCGCGAGGTGCTGACGCGGCCGCGCGACGCCGCCGTCGTCGCCAACGACGTATCAGAGATGCGCCGCGCCATTGCGCTGGAGAAGGGCGAGGACGACGTCTGGGACCTGAAATATGCCGCCGGTGGCCTGGTCGATATCGATTTCATCGCGCAATACCTGCAGCTGGTGCACGCCGCCGACAAGCCGGATATTCTCGACGTCTCCACGCTGCACGTGCTCGACAACGCCGCGCGGCTCGGCGTGCTGCCGCCATCGGCCGCCGAGATCCTGCGCGCGGCGGCGCATCTCTATCACGACCTCACGCAAATCCTGCGGCTCTGCGTCAGCGAAAAATTCAAGCCGGAAGGCGCAGGCGAAGACCTGTTGCGCGTCATGGCGCGGGCCGGCGACGCGCCGGAGTTTTCCTCGCTTGAAGCGCGGGTCAAGGAGACCCAGGCCGAGGTGCGCCGGGTGTTTCGCGAAATTGTCGAAGGCGGGACTGCGTAGCGCCGGCCGGCGGGCAGGTCTTAAGCTCGTCATTGCGAGCGCAAGCGAGTGGATTGCTTCGTCGCTTCCGCCTTCGCTGGTTGAGCTACGGCGGACAAGTCGCTCCTCGCAATGACGGCAAACATAAGTCCATGATCCCGCGGCGCGATGCGCCCGGGTTTTGCAAAATTCTTCGCCCTGGAAATGAGGGCGCAGGGAATGCCGGGCGCCCGATGCGCCCGATAGCCGCGTGCGCAACGATAGTGGTAGAACGCACACGCGTTAGTCAGGTCACACCGGAATCACCCGGCATTCCCCGCGCAATGGTTTTACGGCTTATTTCGCGCTCTCCCCGGCGACCGGGCTTTCTTGCCACCGTCGCCCCCAAGAAGCTTGCTTCTCAAGAACTTGACGCCAGCGTCGGGGCGTCAGGACCACACGACTTCGCCGTCCGCGTCGGGCGCTCTCGTCAGAAGCACCCTCGGCGTCCACCGCATCCCGCCCCAACGTTCGTGACGATGGCCAACGCCCCTCTCTCGGGACGGGATGGCCATGATATAGAGCTGATTTGGGTTTCGGAAAAACAGAAATATTTTTTCAAAAGGGGCTGGACACGTATGTTGCTAAAGAGCCCGTCGGGCAAATCAGTTCACCCTTGCGCCGTGGCTTCGTTGCGCGGATGGAGCCAACGGGTCGCGTAAATGCGCGCCCGATGACAAGTTCCGGCTGACCCGTTCTCTTACTCCTTCAACCCCAGCCGACTTGCCTCTTCGCCCAGGCGCCTGAGCTTGTCCGGATTGCCGGCGAGCATGCGGCGGGCGTCGGCGAGCGCGGTGCGCGCATTCTCGCTCTCGCCGAGTACAGTGTAAGAGCGCAGCAACTGGATCCAGCCGTCCACGTCGGCGCCGTCCTGGCGCAGGCGCGCGGCGAGACGGCCGACCATGCCGCGGATCATTTTTTCTCGCTGCTCCGGCGAGGCGTCGGCGAACTCATTCGCGCCGGGCTTGCGGACCACGCTCGGCGGCGGCTCGACGCGCGCGAGCGCGGTTTGCACCAGCGGACGCCACGGCGCCCTGGGCGGAGAGTCCGCCAGCAGCTGGCGCCAGACCCGCGCGGCCTCGTCCTTGCGGCCGTCCTGCTCGGCGGCGAGACCGATATAAAACCTCGCCGATACGTTGGCGCCGTCGAGGCGGAAGGCGCGGCCGAAAGCTTCCTTCGCCTCGTCCGTGACAATGCCGTTTGCCGCCTCAACCAAAGCCTCGCCGAGATCGGCCTCGCGCTCGGCCGTCTTGTCGAGCAGGCGAAGCGCGTTGCGGCGCGCCGTCACCGCGTCGCCAAACCGTCCGGCCTGCGCGTAGACCGGCGCGATCGCTTCCCAGGCCTTGCCGTCGTCGGGCGCTTGCGAGGTTCGCGCCTCCAGCGCCTTCATTTGCTCGACCGACGGGTCTTTGCGTTGGACCGCGGCGACGCGCGAAGCGACGGGCTGCCCGGGGAGATTGGGCGAACCTAGTCTGAGATAGACGGAAATTGTGCCGGCAGAGATCAGCAGCACCGCCGCTGCTCCGACAAAAAGGTGGAGATGCCGCGAGGGCTTCTTCTCCTCGACGCGGCGAGGCTTCGGCTTCTTGCGGGAGCCACGGCCGCGGCGACCTATCGCTGCATTGTCCTGCGCAGGCGTTATCGTGCCGGCCATCTCGGCCGCGGCGATCAGCCGGCGTGAAACCTCGATGCGCGCGGCCTCCGCTTCCGCCGCACCGATCAGGCCGAATTTCAGGTCGCGCTCGATCTCGTCGAGTTGGTCGCGGTAGACATCGACGTCGTTGCCGGAGCGTGCGTCCTTCACCTGCCGGACAAGCGGCCACACCACCGCAACACCGGCGGCGGCGGTCATGCCTGCAACGAAAATCCAGAACATCGCGATGGGGACTCCACGTCCGGAACCATGTCGCGTGGCGTCGGACGCCGCACAGCGCTTTAGGTCCCGATTGCTCACCCTTATAGAGGTGAGCAGAGGCTAGCTACCTTATTTTGCGCGGCGCTTGCGCTGGCTCAATGCAGCTTGAGCGGCGCGCCGGCCGGGGCCGCAATTGCCGGCTTCGACTTGGCGCCGCGCTTGGCCGGGGGCGCCTGCGTGACTGCAACCTTCTCCTCAGGCACCGCGCCGGGCCATCGGCAAACCAGCGCGATCTGCGAACGCAGGTTGGCCACGCCGCCGAGGTTGAATTTGAGATCGTGATCGGTGCCGTTATAGTCGGTGACCCGCACCGAAAGGGTCGCGCCGTCGGCGAGTGAATTGATGAACCCGACGGCGTTGCCGGCCACCGCGCCCCTGCCGTCGGCGGCGGCAGCCCAGCGCTCCTCAACCGCCGGATTGTCGTTGAGCCGGTAAACCACGCGCATGCTTTCCCATCCGAGGAAACTTTTCGTCGATACGGAAGCCTCGGTGTTCCCGTTCTTGCATTGCAGAACCAGCGAGGACTCGTCAGTGGAGTCCAGTCTGCCGACCAGCCGCGACGCTTCCGGCAAGTTGGCCTTGTCGGCTCCCACCTGCCAGTTGCCGCTCTTCGTCGCCGACGACGGGCTGGAATCGCCTGACGGCATGATGCGCTGAAGGATCGCGCGCGCGTCAAAACCGCCCGATGAATCGGGTTTGGCGGCCACGGGCGGTTCAGCCGGGGCGACGGCCGCTGTCGCCGGCGCCGCGTCGGGTCTGGCGGCTGTCTCGGGTCGCGCGGTTGTCTCGGGTCTTGCTGATATCGCTGGCTGCGGAACGCCAACCAGCGGCACGTCGGACCCGGGACCGATCGACGGGGGAACGGTGACGAGCCGCGGTTCGGATGCGGGGCGGGACATCGCTTGATCGTAGCAGCGCACCCGCGCCGCCTCGTCGCTGACGAGGGTGCAGGCCTTCATCTGCAGCGCCGTGACGTCGGGCTCCTGCGCGCAGGCCACGGACACCAGGCCGGACGCGATCGCACAAGCCAGAACAACACTGCCGCGCATGACTTTCGTTCCCATCTGGAGACTTCTGCCGGGATATTGCTTCACGGGCAAGATACCAGATACCGTGAGCCAAAGAGGCCAATTTTCCTGCTTATCGGCGGACACGACAGATGCAGCTTAGCGATCCGCAAAGATTTACGCTGGTCAGCATTATCATAGTAGCAACCGTGATGATCGCAACCGGCTTTGCCGCGTCAACGTTTTACCGCCGGGCCTTGATTCAGCGCGAGACGGATGTGATGCAGGATATGATCAACATCATCGCGCACGAACAGGAGGCCGAATCCAACCTTTCGGCTTCGGATCTGACAAGCCACACTGACGACGCCGCAAGAGCGCATTTGGAGCATAGCTTCATATCGCTGACGAGGTTGCCCGGCTTTTCCAGAATCAAGGTGTTTGGTCCCAATCGGGAAATTATCTGGTCGGACGCGCCAGAGCTTGTCGGGACAAGCCAGACGCACAACCCTGAAGCAGTCGTCCGCGCCCTCGAGCAAAATTTGCCCAGCGCCTTCAATCCCGCGTTCTCCGGTCCCGACGCCCATCGCCTGATCGAGTTCTACATACCTTTTCGGTTGAGCGCGCCGGATGATCCTGTCACGGGCGTCGTTTCACTCTACAGGTCTTCCGATCCGATTGATGCCGCGATTTAGCGGGGCAGCGCTCTGTTATGGACGCTTTCCGGGATCGGCGGGCTCTTGATGTATGTAGCGCTGTATAGCCTGTTCCTGGCGGTTTATCGCAGCCGGCGCGAAATCAGCTCGCAATTCGCAACGCTCAGCGACACCCATGAGCGCCTGATACAGACCGAGAAACTGTCCGCCATGGGCCAGATGGTCAGCGAGATCGCCCATCAGCTCAACAATCCGCTGGTGGGCGTGATCAACCTGGCGCAATTGGCGCAACGCGAAATCGGCAATCCGGAACGGGTGAAGGAGCTGCTGGGCCAGGTGCGCAGCGCGGGCGAGCAGTGCCGTGAATACGTTCAGCGCGTCCTGCAGCTCAGCCAGTTGAACCGCGCGGAAACGCATCCTGCCGACGTCAACCGGCTCGCGCGAGATACGGTCGCGTTTTTCCAGCAAAGCCTCGGCCGCCATCAATCCGTAGTCATCGAGGCGCCGCTCGATCCCCTGATATCCGATGTTGACGAAAATCTCGTTCGCAACGCCGTGTTCAATCTGATCCACAATGCGTCGCAGGTCGATCCGAACGGGACGATTGCCGTTTCAGTGACGCGCGAGCCGCGCGACGGCAGGCCGGGTGCCAGTATTGCGGTGTCAGACCATGGGCCCGGTTTTCCGCCGGAATTGGCTGACAAATTGTTTACGCCGTTCTTCACCACGAAGCGCGGCGGCACCGGGCTCGGGTTGTCGATCGCGCAGCATATCGCCATCCTGCACGGCGGTACGATCAGCGCGAAGAACAGGCCGGAAGGCGGCGCAAGCTTCACGATGTGGATTCCGACGACAGAGGCGGCAAGGTGAAAACGAAAATCCTGCTCGTCGACGATGATCCCTTTACGCAGCAGCTTTTCGAAGGCCTGCTGCGCGGAGAAGATTTCGAATTGCGCGTGGCCGGGAATTTGGCAGATGCCCGCAACGAATTCCATTCGGCTGACTTCAACCTGATCCTGCTGGACCAGCGACTGCCGGATGGCAACGGGCTCGACTTTTTCAAGGAGATACGCGCGCTCCGGCCCCAGCAATTGGCGATCCTCATTACCGGGCACGCGGATCTGCACGACGCGATCGGCGCGGTGCGCGGAGGGTTGTTCGACTATCTGACCAAGCCGTTCAAGAACCTCGACGAGTTGACCGCCATCATGGACCGTGCGATCGAGATGGATCGCGCCTATCGCGAGATCAACAATCTTCAGGCGGCGCTGGAGGCGCGCCCGGCCGGCCAGTCATCGTCGGGCGCTCGGCGGCGATGCAAAAGCTGTTTCAGCAGGTCCAGCGCATGGCGCCACTGGACACCACGGTGCTGATCGAGGGCGAGAGCGGGACGGGCAAGGAGCTTGTTGCCCGGCAAATTCACGACCTCAGCCCGCGTGCAAAGAGGCCCTATGTCGGGCTCAACTGCGGCGGGCTTTCGGAATCGCTGCTGGAAGCGACGTTGTTCGGCTACAAGAAGCCGGCGTTCGCCAGCGATGCGAAGGTGACGCCCGGATATCTCGAAGAGGCGGCCGGCGGCACGCTGGTGCTGGATGAAATCGGCGAATTGAGCCCCAAGCTGCAATCGAGCCTGTTGCGCGTGTTGCAGGAGCGCACGTTCTCCCGCCTCGGGGGCCTCACGCATCTGACCAGCGATTTCCGCCTGATCTGCACCAGCAGCATTTCGCTGGAGGACAGGGTCAAGGCCGGGGATTTTCGCTCCGATCTCTACTACCGCATCAACGTAAACCTGCTGCGCGTTCCGCCCTTGCGCGAACGGCGGGAAGACATCGTTTCACTGGCGCTGTTGTTTCTGGACCAGTTCAACAGCAAGTTCGGCAAGACGGCCGGCCCGTTCGTGCCGGAAGCGCTGGCCGCGCTGGAGGCAGCCCCCTGGCCCGGCAATGTGCGCGAATTGGAGCACGTGATCGAGCGCGCGGTCGTCGTCAACGTCAGGGGGCCGATTGTCGTCGCCGATCTCGGATTGGGTGCCCATGACCGCGCGGCCGGCGATCGTGGAGAAGCGCGCGCGGCGTCTTTCGAGGAAGCCAGGGAGCGCTTCGAGCGGGCCTATTTCATCGATCTCCTGCATTCGGCCGGCGGCAATGTGTCGGAAGCCGCACGGCAATCGCATATTTCGCGGCAGGCGCTGCACCGCTATTTGAAGCAGCTCGGCATTGTAACCAAATCTTAACACCTGTTACGAATTCGTTACAGCGTCTGCGCCACAGGCGCGCGGCAAAGCGACTTTGTCCTCACAGAAGCGTGACATGTCTGTTGCAACACGGCATCGCGAGCGCAAGGTTCGCCGCAACGCGAATTCGTTCGCGTGCAATGGGGTGTTTTATCATGCAACGAATCGCGCAAACCATCATCGGCCTCGCCCTCCTGATCGCTACATCGCTGCTGTTGTTTCCATCGACCGCCGAGGCGGTGCCGTCCTACACGCGGCGATACGGATTCGATTGCAACTCCTGCCACACGATGTGGGGCGCTTTGAACGCGGCGGGCGTCACCTTCCGGCTCAGCGGCTACCGCGCGATGTTCGGCAAGGACCTGGTGCCGATCGAGGAAGGGCATGACATCAACATTCCCGGCGTCAACGTGAAGATCCCGAACTCGCTGCCGCTCTCCTTCGTCACCGGCGTCGGCTACGATCAGCGCAGCGAGAAGCGCACCGCTTTCGACGGCACCGTGACGACGCGGCGCGCGGCTACCGGCGCTCTGGAGGATGCCAGTATCTTCCTGACCGCGCCGATCGGCGACCGGTTTTCCGCCTTCGTCGAGTTTCCGATGTATGAAACACGGGCATGGGAATTCACCCCCGTCGGTCAATCGGGGATCACGGCCGATGGCAGCCCCGGCGGCGCCAACGACAAAACCGCATTCCGCAATTTCTCGTTCACCACCGAGAAGCCGATCTTCGAGGTCGCAAAATTCTTCTGGAATAACCTGCTCGGAGATAATGCGCCGCGTGACAGCGTGAACGGCCTCGTCGGCATCACCCATCTTCCGCTGGCCTATTCGCCGGGCAAGGTGAGGCTGTCGGTCAACCAATACCCGATCTACGAGTATCGGGCCCTGGAGCTGCTCAGCCCGAATCACACCAGCCTGATGGGCGGCGCGAATGACCTGTTCCGGCTGAGCGAGCCGCAGATTCTCGGCGAACTCAACGGCATGTGGGTTCCGGGCGGGGCTGTCACCGACAGCGCCAAGAAGGAAACGTTCTGGCTGGAATACCACGTCGGCACGACCACCGCCCACAACGATGCCACCAACAACAATGGACAGTTCGGCGGCTACGGGCGCCTCGTGGGACGCTATTACGGGCAGTCGCTGGGCGTCTTCGGCTTCTACAAGGGAGATACCTACGACGACGCGCTCCGCGACCCCGCTACTTCGGCGTTCGTGATCAACCAGCTCAACGGTTTGGGTGTCACGAATACGGGCGTATTCAATCCGTTGGCTCCGAGGGCCGCCAACAGCGCCACGGCGCTGGGTGTGGACGGCACGCTGAGCCTTGTGCCGTGGGGAATCCCGGTCTCGCTGGACAACCAGTATATGTGGAGGCGGGAAAGCAATCCGACCGGGTTCAATCAGGCGTTCACCTGGCAGGGCGGCTTCCATCAGCTCAACTGGTTCATCACCCCGCAAGTCGTGACCTACGGCCGCTACGACTGGCTCCGGGGCGACAGGTTCAACGATACGCCGTTTGGAGGAATCACGTTCGCCGATCCGAGGCAGCACGATTATGTCGCCGGCATCCAATATGCCCCCTGGCCGAACGTGAAGCTGGTCGGCGAATACCGCTACCGCGTGTTCGAAGACCAGCCGCGGTCGGAGCGCCCGCGGATCTGGCCGGATGTGCGGTGACCTGCCAGCCCTATCTGAACCGCTCCACGACGGCGAGCATCGTCGACAACGGCTTCACCGCCAAGCTGATGATGGGCTTCTGAGCGGAGGCATGAACTGGCGGTACACGCGATGTGACGGACGAGCCAATCGCGTGTACCGGTGGCGCCTCAACGAATATCGAAATTGAAGAAACTCGTCCGGCAATCGACGCTGAAGTGAAGAGGTCTATTATGACGATCAGGACCACCAAAATAACGCGGACAACAGCGTTTGCCGGGGCCGCGGGGGTGACCGCCGCGGTGCTGGTGGCGGCCACGACGCTTCTCGTGGCGCAGCAGCCGGCCCAGGCCTTTCCCGCCTATGCGCAGAAGACCGACCTGCATTGCGCGATGTGCCACGTGAAATCCGAAGGGCGGCGGTCCAACCAATGCTTACGGGACCAAGTGGTTCATGACCGGCATGAAGGTTCCCAAAAAGAAAAAGTAACTCGAGCGGCCTTCGGCGGCTTTTAGAACTTATCCGTTTCAGCAGGCTAGATTGGTGACGACATGAAAAATTCAGCGTTGAGCGTTCTCACCACTGCGATTGTCAGCGCTGTCCTTGGCATTGGCAGCGCCTACGCTGCCGACCTGCCGGTGAAGGCGCCAGTGGTTGCCGCACCAGCCCCCAGTTGGGCCGGGTTCTACATCGGCGCAAACGCGGGGGCGGGCTCCGCCGAAGGCACCTACACGCTCAGCCCGGCTGGTTGCTTTCTGACAGGCTGCGGCGCCGGCGGGGTCGCGGCCAACACGCTGCGGACTTTCACCGAAGATAATCTAAATACCTTCTTCGTCGGAGGCGCCCAGGCCGGCTACAACTGGCAGGCTGGAAACTTTGTGTACGGCCTTGAAGGCGACATCAACTACAATGGCTGGAACAACAACACCGCCATCATATACACTTTGGCTGCGCCTCTCGCGGGCATCTTCACGACCGCCGTCAACACCAGGCTCGATTGCGTTCGGCACCGTCCGTGGACGGATCGGCGTCGCGGCTTCACCGACCATCATGATCTACGGCACCGGCGGTCTGGCCTACGGCCAGGTCGAGTCTTCCACACGCTTGGTGCCTTCTCGGCTTCTGGCGATGCCTACCTCGGCGCGGCGTCGAGCACGCGAGCCGGCTGGACGGTCGGTGGCGGTATGGAATGGATGTTCATGCCGAATTGGTCGCTGAAGTGGGAATACCTGTATATGGACCTCGGCAAGTTGAATTATGCCGACCGCTGCATTTCTGCTTGCGGGGTTATTGCTCCACTACTACCTGCGTACGCGACCAGCGTGCAGTTCAGAGAGCAAGTGGCTCGGGTCGGCATCAACTACCACTTCAATCCCCCTGCCGCTCCCGTCGTCGCGAAATATTGATCTGGATTTAGACCGACGCGGAGACGTTCAAAGCTTCCGGCCATGGGGTAGCCGAGAAGCGAACGTGAACGGAAATCCCAGCTTGGTTGATCCCGCTCCCGGCCCTTAAATCCGGAGCAAGTGACGGAGAAAAGCCGATGGGCCCGAAAGTGGACGTCTATGTCTGCGAGCCGGAGGTAGGGATCAACCCGAGACGGGGGTCCGTCTTCATTCAGTTCCAGGTGATGGACGGCGAGACCCCGGAGGGCTTCGGGAAGTCACACACGGTGCTGATGCCCGTGCCGGATGCCATGCAGCTGTTGCAGACGTTGCAGCATATTCAGAAGCGGTTCGCCCTTCCCGAGGGGATGATCGAGCCGACAATGATAGAGATCGCGCAGAAAACCAATTGAATGATTTCGCGCCGCGTTTTTCAGCATCGCGACCAATAACAACGGGAAATCAGGCCATATCAAAGCCGAATGAGCTTCATTTAGCCCGGCAGCCGCCTTCGTTGGCATGACTTTTTGCATGTTTGTCATTTAGGGTTCGGATCGTTATTTGTGGCCCCGGAATCCCCGAGGCCTTCTCCTTGATCGACAATGGACCTGTGCGCCCTTGTGCGCCACGACGGGATCACAGCAGCGCATGAGCCCGGTGGCCGCATGCGTTTGGCGCGACTTTTTACATGCCTGTCATTCGCGGATCGTGCTATTTGTTGCCATGGATTCCCTGAGGTTTTTTTCTTGATCGACAAGCTTGAACTCCTGCTCGCCTTGGCAAAAGAGCGTCACTTCGGACGCGCCGCCGAAGCCTGCGGCGTGACCCAGCCGACGATGTCGACCAGCCTCAAGCAGCTCGAGGAAACGCTCGGCGTCATGCTGGTGCAGCGCGGCTCGCGGTTTCAGGGGTTTACGCCCGAGGGCGAACGCACGCTCGACTGGGCGCGCCGCATCGTCGGCGACGCCCGCGCCATGCGGGAGGAAATCAACGGGCTGAAAGACAACCTCTCCGGCGAGATCCGGCTCGCGGCGATCCCCACGGTGCTCGGCATGGTGGCGTCGCTGACCACGCCGTTTCGCGCGCGCTATCCGGATGTGCGCTTTCGCATCGTCTCCTGCACGTCGGCCGACGTGCTGGGCCTCTTGGAAAACCTGGAGGTCGATGCCGGGCTGACCTATATCGAGAACGAGCCGATCGGCCAGGTCCGCACGATAGCGCTCTACAACGAGAGCTATCGTCTGCTGACGGCGCCCGATGCCATGTTCGGCGACCGCAATTCCGTCACCTGGAAGGAGGTCGGGCAGGTGCCGCTGTGCCTGCTGACGCCGGACATGCAAAACCGGCGCATCATCGATCGCGCGCTGCGCTCGGTCGGCGCCGAAGCGACGCCGACGCTGACCTCGAACTCACTGCTCGTTCTCTATACCCATGTGAAGACCGGGCGCTGGGCCAGCGTGATGCCGGCAAAGCTCGCGGAAACGCTGGGGCTGGCGGATGCCGTGCGCAGCATTCCGATCGTCGATCCCGTCGTCAATTACAGCATCGGCCTGGTGATTCCGCAGCGCGATCCGATGACGCCGCTGATCGCCGCACTGGTCCAGATCGCACGCGAGGTCGCGCCGACGCTGAAGTCCTGAGCGCGTTTTCAAGGTCAGTCCAGAGCATGTTCGGCGAAGTGGGCACCGGTTCTCGTGAAAAGATCGCTCAAACAAGAGTAGACCTCGGTTCGATTCAACAGAACCGATCAGCTCTAGGCCGCGGCCGACATCCTCGCCCGGGCCTTGCGCGCGTCGCGCGGCAGCGACACGCAGACGACGGTGCCGGCGCCGAGCTTCGAGCGCAGCCGCATCGATCCGCCATGCAGATTGGTCAGCGATCGCGCGATCGCCAGGCCAAGTCCCGAACCGTGATAGGTCTTGGTGAGCTGGCTCTCGACCTGCTCGAACGGCCTGCCGAGCCGCGCCAGCGATTGCGGCGCGATACCGATGCCGGTGTCGGCGATCATCAGCATGATTGAATCGCGGACCACCCGGGTGCGCAGCACCACCCTGCCGCCGTCGGGCGTGAATTTGACCGCGTTGGACAACAGGTTGACGATGATCTGCTTGATGGCGCGGCGATCCGCCACCACCGGAATGGCTCCCTCGATATCCGCGTCCAGCACCAGGTTCTTGTCGTCGGCGCGCCCGGACACCACGCGCAGCGACTCCGCCAGCGTCTTCGACAGATCGAGCTGTTCCATGTCGAGTTTCATCCGGCCGGCCTCGATCTTCGACATGTCGAGGATGTCGTTGATGACTTCGAGCAGATAGTGACCGCTGGTCAGGATGTCGTGGCAATATTCCTGGTATTTTTCCGAGCCGAGCGTGCCGAACATGCCGCTTTCCATGATCTCGGAAAACCCGATGATGGCGTTGAGCGGCGTGCGCAGCTCGTGGCTCATATTGGCGAGGAATTTCGACTTGGTCTGGTTGGCTTCCTCGGCGCGGGTCTTTTCCTCGGAATATTTCTCGGCGAGGTCGGCGAGCTCGACCGCCTGCCGTTCGAGCTCGGCCTGCGAGCGTTTCAGGTCGATCACGGTGGCGCGCAGCCGGAGGTCGTTGTCGACCAGTTTCTGTTCGTGTTCCTTGATGCGGGTGATGTCGGTGCCGACCGAGACGTAGCCGCCGTCCTTGGTGCGGCGCTCGCTGATGTGCAGCCAGCTGCCGTCGTCGAGCTGCGCCTCGAAGGTGCGCGCGCCCGGCGCCCGGGCGCCGGTTTCGTGCAGCCGGGTGCGGACCTCCGGCATGCTGCCGACCTCGATCACGGTCTCATAGGAGGTGCCCGGCGTGACCGCCGAATCCGGCAGCTTGTGCAGGCGCTGGAAGTGCGAGTTGCAGAGCACCAGGCGGTCGCCGGCGTCCCACAGCACGAAGGCTTCCGGGATCGTCTCGATCGCGTCGCGCAGCCGCAGGTCGGCCTCCACCGTCTTCTCGGCGAGGCTCTTCTGCTCGGTGATGTCGACGGCGATGCCGATCAGGTGCAGGCCGGCATCGGCGGCGCCCTGGCTGAGCTCGCAGCGGACCCGCAGCCAGATCCAGTGGCCGTCGGTATGCTGCATGCGGAAGGTCTGGTCGATGTGGTCGATGTTGCCGGAAATCAGCTGGTCGGCGATCGCGAACAGGTCGATGTCGTCGGATTTCACCAGCGCGTTGACCTCGCCGAAGGTCAGGAGATCGCTGCGGGTATCGAGGCCGAGCATGCGTGAACATCGATTGCGACCAGAAGATCCTGCCGCGCGACAGGTCCCAGTCCCACAATCCGCAGCGGCCGCGGTTGAGCGCGGTATCGATCCGGCCGCGCACGGCGTCGTTGATGAGATCGCCTTCGCGGGCGCGGGTCGATTGCCAGTGGAAGGCAAAGCCCAGGATCAGCACGACAAAGCCGGTCGTGGCCGACAGCGTCACCGACAGGGCCGCGTCCGACTGCCAGAGCGAATCGATCTTTCCTGGATGATGATGACCTGGCCGGGCAGCGATCTGACGATGTGCTGAGACCGCCAGCGCGCCAGTAGCCGTTCGGCAGGATGATGTCGGTGACGCCGGCCTGGCTGCCCCGGCGCGGTCAGCGGCAGCGCCGCGCTGATGACGTCGAGGAGCGCGGCTGGTATCGCCGAGCGCCGGCATCGATCGGAACGCGGGCGAGAACGCGCTGGTCGGCGCCGGTGACAATGACGTGGCGGCCGGCGGCAATGCCCCAGGACGGAATGAGGCCGGGCAGCAGCAGCTGCAGGCGCTCGAACGTCGCCGCGCGATCCTGCCGGACCGAGGCGATGCGGTCGAGGCGTTCGGCGAGCAGATCGGCGAGCGCCGCGAGGTCGCGCTTGATCGAGGCGCGCTTCTGCCGGTTCTGGTCGACCACCTGCACGAACGCGCCAAGACAGATGGTGATCAGGAAGGCGATGATCAGGGTGGGCACCGCGCGGCGAAGCGCGGGCTCCGCTATCAGCAGTCTGTGGTAGGCCGGTTTCGCGATCGACTGCGCCAATCCCTTGATCGAATCGGATTGGACGCACGCGTTCGCCGCGTGTGCACGCGCCATGCCTATGACCCCCTAGAAGAACTTTTTTGCACCCGTTCGGAAGAACCCCAGACGCTTCCGAATCACAGCGATTTGAATCCAGTTTTTGCGGGCTGTCGAGAGTCAACGATTCGTTAATGCAAATAAATCTTGTCCAACGAAGAATCGCGCCGCCGAAATGCCCGCAAAACACCGGGAAGGCGAGTCCGAAACGGGAACGCGCGCGCCGTTCGGATTCCGTCACGCGTCCGGCGGCTCGGCGTGGCTGATGACGCGCTTCACGGTCGGAAACGCGCGGCGCAGCGCGCGCTCGATCTCGTCGACGTTCTCGTGCACCTTGATCACGCTCATCGAGGGCGCGGCGCGGCAATGGAAGTTGACGATCTCGCCGGCGTCGGTATCGCGCACCCGCACACTGTGGACGTCGTGGATCGCGCTGTCGGCGGCGAAACGCGACAAGCGCGGCCTTGATGGTCTCGACGCGGTCGGGCGAGGCGTCGGTGCCGTGCGGCAATTCCGGTTCCAGCGGTTCGATGTGGGTGTCGACCTCGACGTCCTCGCCGAACTCGTCGCGGATGTTCCGCTCCAGCTCCTGGGCGATGTCGTGGGCGGCCGTCAGCGCCATCTCGCCGTCGACTTCGAGATCGATGCTGACGGTGAGCTTGCCGCCGAGATCGTGCACGGTGACATGGTGGACGGCGAGACCGGAATTGCGGGCGATCACCATGATGCGTTCGCGCACGCTCTCATTGTCGTGCGCGACCGGCACGGCGGTGAAGGTCAGGTCGGCATCGTCGAGCGCCCTTGCGACCGCCGCCTGCGCCTTTCGCTTGATCTCCTCGACGCGGTCGATCGGATAGGTGCGCGGCACCTCCACGATGGCGTCGATGAAGTGCGTCGAGCCGACCATCCGCACCCTCAAGCGTTCGACGTCGACCACGCCGGGCACCGACCTGATCGCGGCGGTGGCCTTCTCCGACGCGCCTTCGGGCGCGCGGTCGAGCAGGGTTTCCACGGTGGAGCGCGCCAGCCGCAGGCCGAGCAGCGCGATCATGACCGCGACCGCGATGGCGGCGGCGGCGTCGCCCCAGGCATAGCCCAGTCCGGAAAGCGCCAGTCCGATAATGACGGCGACCGAGCCGAGCACGTCGGACGCGAAATGCAGCGCGTCGGCGGCCAGCGCCTGGCTCTTGGTGTCGTGCGCGGTGCGATGCAGCGCCCGGGCGCGCCAGAAATTCACCGCGATATCGACCAGCAGGACGACAAACGGGATCGCCGAGATGCGTCGGCGGCGGCGCCCCTTCGCGCAGACGGCTCCAGGATTCCACCAGAATGCCGCCGGCCAGCACGTAGAGCATGCGCGATGACGCCGAGCGCCGACATGCTCTCGAGCTTGCCGTGGCCGTAATGATGTTCCTCGTCGGCGGGGCGGTCGGAAACCCGCACCACCATCCAGGTGATGACGGTCGCGACCACGTCGACCGAAGAGTGCAGCGCCTCGGAGATCAGCGCGAGACTGCCGATGGCGATGCCGACCACGAATTTGGCCGCGGCCATGCCGGCGCTGGCAAAGACCGAGATCGCCGCGACGCGGGATTTGACGGTGTGGTCGGGATCGCTCATGGGCGCGGGTTTAGCAGCCCGTCCCGGAACATTAAAGCGCCGACCGGGTGGCAATGGCGGCAAGGTTTGTTGCGAATTGTTCCGACTAAAAATTGTCCGTATGCTAATCAAGTCCAATATGGTGGGCTGATCGAGGGTCTGCGAAGGGCCGGATTGACGGAATGAGCACGACGCGCCGCCTTGCCGCCATTCTTGCCGCCGACGTGGTCGGCTATTCCCGCCTCGTCGGCGCCGACGAAGCCGGCGCGCTCGCGCGGCTAGGCGTACTACGGCGGGGTATCATCGAGCCGAACATCGCCAAACATTCGGGCCGCCTGTTCAAGATCATGGGCGACGGATTCCTCGTCGAGTTTGCCAGCGCGGTTCAGGCCGCGACCTGTGCGATGGCAATTCAGAAAGAAACAGAGGCGACGGCGTCCGGCCTCGATGACGCCAGGAAGATGCGGCTGCGCATCGGCATTCACGTTGGCGACGTGATGGTGGAGGGCGACGACCTGATGGGCGATGGCGTCAACATCGCCGCACGGCTGGAAGGAATAGCGGAACCCGGCGGCGTGTGCATTTCCCGCCAGGTTTACGATCAGATCGAGGGCAAGATGCCTCTGACCTGCCGGCCGCTCGGCCCGCAAAAACTGAAGAACATTTCGAAGTCGGTTGAGGCCTACGCCGTCGATGTCGACGGCGCCGTCCCGGGCCCGGTCGACCCGGACAATATGAAACTGAAGGTCAACTACTGCCGCGCGCCCGACGGCGTGCGGCTCGCTTACGCGACGTGGGCGGCGGGCCGCCGCTGGTGAAGACGGCGAACTGGATGAATCACCTCGAATTCGATTGGGAAAGCCCAGACCTTCGCCATCTCTATACCGCGCTTGCGCGAGACTTCACGCTGCTGCGCTACGATGCGCGCGGCAATGGGCTTTCCGATTGGGACGTCGAAGACGTTTCACTCGATGCCTGGGTGAAGGACCTCGAGACCGTGGTCGACGCCGCGGGACTGGATCGCTTTCCGCTGCTCGGGATGTCGCAGGGATGCGCCATATCCGTGGCCTTCGCCGTCCGGCATCCGGAGCGCGTAAGCCACCTCGTTCTCTATGGTGGCTTCGCGCGCGGGGCCTATCGCCGCGCCAAGAATGAGCTCGAGCTGCAACAGGCCAAGGCCCTGGCGACGCTTGATCCGCACAGGATGGGGCAGCGAGAGCCCGGTATTTCGTCAGCTGTTCTCGTCGCTGTTCATGCCCGGAGGCACGCCGGAACAGCTGCAACAATTTGCCGAGCGGCAGCGCAAGACGACGACGGCCGAATGCGCCTACCGCTATTTCGAGACCACCAGGAACCTGGACGTGAGCGAGTTGCTGCCAAGGTCAGCGTGCCGACGCTTGTCATGCACAAGCGCGACGACCAGGTGCAACCGTTCGAGGCCGGTCGCGAACTTGCCGCCGGCATTCCCGGCGCGCGGTTCGTGGCATTGCCGGGGCAAAACCACATGCCGTTGGCGCAAGATCCCGAAACGGAGCGCATGCTCGAAGAGATCAGACTGTTCTTGAAGACGGTGACGGACGTTTCCTGCGCTACTGCGTCACGACGACCTTGCCTAGATGCCGGTGGCTTCCATGTGTTCGAACGCCCTGCCGATATCGTCGCAGCTGCCGGGCCAGAACGCCGGGCTATTCGGGTTTCACGACACCTCTGAGACCCGCGCGTTCCGCGGCCTCGGCGAGCAGCCCGCCGGCCTGCGCCTCCTCGACGAAACGGCGCAGATATTCCAGTGCGGCCTCGCGGCCTTTGGGGATCGCGACGGCGATGTGTTCGACGCCCCACCGGCCATCCAGCACGCGCGCGCCAGGCATCTGGTCGGACATCTCGAACAGGGTCGGCTTGTTGGTCGCGAACAGGTCGAGCTCGCCGCATCCGAGCATTTCAACGGCGCGTTTGCGATTCTGCGCCGGCACGACGGTCGCATTCGGCAGCAGTCTTCGGAATGCGTGCCTTGCGAGGTGCTGCCCCGGGTGACGCCGACCCGCAGGCCCGGCCTGTCGACGTCTGCAATCGTCGCGATCGGGGAAGCGGCGGGGACGAGGTACCCGAGCTCGAGTGAAATAAGCGTCTGGCTGAAGTCGACGTCGACCGCGCGCGCCGGCGTCGCGTTGCTGACCGTGAAATCAACGTCCCCGGCCTTCATGCCGCCGAGCACTTCCGCAATTCGCTGATAGTTGACCAGCTCGAAGGGGACGTCGAGCCGTTTTGCCAGCTCCCTGCCCAGATCGATGCTCAGGCCGTGCAGCTCGCCGGTCTTCCGATCCCTGACCATGGACAGCGGGACTGCCGGCGAAAGCGCCGACGCGCAGCCGGCCCGTGGGCGCCAGCGTTTCGCGCGCGACAGAATGTTCGCCGATAGGGGGACCCATAAGCTCTTCCCTGAAGTCGGCCGGGCTTCCAACCCGCTACAGCGTCACCACGATCTTGCCGAGGTGCCGGTTGGCTTCCATGTGCTCGAACGCCTTGCCGATATCGTCGAAGGCAAACACCCTGTCGATCGGCAATTGCAGTTTTCGCGACTCCACCGCCGGCCAGATGTCCTTGCGGACTTCGTCGAAGATCTCGCGGATTTCCTCGATCGTGCGGGTGCGGAAGGTGACGCCGATATAGTTGATGCGGCGCGCGGCGTGCAGGTCGAAATTGAAATCGGCGTGGGTGCCGCCGAGCCGGCCGACATTGACGATGCGGCCCTTGATCTTGGTGGCCGCGAGATTCTGGTTCGCGACCTTGCCCGAGACCTGATCGACGATCAGGTCGACGCCTTCGCCGCCGGTCGCCTTCAGCACCTGATCGACCCAGCCGGGATCGGACGAATCCACCGCGAGATCGGCGCCGAATTCCTTCAGCGCCCGCGGCGCCCCGCGTCGGTCGACGATCCGATCACGGTCTTCGCGCCCTTGAGTTTTGCAATCTGCAGCGCCATCAGGCCGACGCCGGAGCTCGCGCCTTGAATCAGAACGGACTGGCCCGCCTGCAACGCGCCGTTGGTGACGACCGCGTTGTGCATGGTGGCGAGCGCGACGGGGAGGGTGGCCGCTTCCTCGAAATTCATGTTCGAGGGCGTGCGAAACAGCCGGCCGTGATCGGCCAGCGTATATTCCGCGAACGCGGCGCCGCCCGAGCCCATGATCTTGTCGCCGACCTTGACGCCCTTGGCGTCCGGGCCGAGTTCGGCGACTTCGCCCGCCCATTCCATCCCGAGCACGGTGCCGACGCCGCCGGCGCTGCCATGGACATGGCCCTTGGTCATGCCGAGGTCGGCGCGGTTGAGGCCGCAGGCGCGCACGCGAACCAGCACCTGCGTGCCCTTCGGCGCGGGTTTTGCCACGTCGGCGATGGCAGCGCCGTTGGCGCCGTAGACATAGGCTTTCATGGGATCATTCTCTGTTGGTCTTCGAAGTGAAGCCGCTTATTCGGCGGCTTCGCGGTGGGCGCCGGACATCATGCCTTCGAGCCGGTCGCGAATGATGGATTCCGCCTCGCGCATGATGCGCGACACCAGTTCGGCGCAGGTCGGGATATCGTGGATCAATCCCTGCACCTGGCCGGCCGACCAGATGCCTTCGTCGGCGTCGCCGGTGGCGTAGACCATCTTGCCGCGCGCGCCGGCCACGAGTTCGCGGACATCCTCGAACTTCGCGCCTTCCTTCTCCATCGCGACGACCTTGCTGCTGATCGCGTTCTTGGCGACGCGCGAGGTGTTGCGCATGGTGCGGAAGATCAGCTCGGTCTCGCGCTCGTCATTGGCGACGATGCGTTCCTTCACCAGCTGATGGATCGGGCTCTCCTTGGTGCACATGAAGCGCGTGCCCATGTTGATGCCCTCGGCGCCGAGCGCCAGCGCCGCGACCAGGCCGCGGCCGTCGCCGAAGCCGCCCGAGGCGATCATCGGGATCTTCACCTTGTCGGCGGCGGCCGGGATCAGGATCAGGCCGGGGGTATCGTCCTCGCCGGGATGGCCGGCGCACTCAAAGCCGTCGATCGAGATCGCGTCGACGCCCATGCGCTCCGCCGACAGCGCGTGGCGGACGCTGGTGCATTTGTGCACGACCTTGATGCCGTGCTTCTTGAATTCGGTGACGTGTTCCTGCGGCTTGTTGCCGGCGGTCTCGACGATCTTGATGCCGCTCTCGATGATGGCCTGGCGGTATTCCGCGTAAGGCGGCGGCTTGATCGAGGGCAGAATGGTCAGATTGACGCCGAACGGCTTGTCGGTCAGGCCGCGGCAGCGCGCGATTTCCTTGGTCAGGTCCTCCGGCGTCGGCTGCGTCAGCGCGGTGATGAAGCCGAGCGCGCCGGCATTGGCGACGGCTGCGACCAGCTCGGCGCGGCCGACCCATTGCATGCCGCCCTGCACGATCGGATGTTCGACGCCGACGAGTTCGGTAAATCGCGTTTTGAGCATTTTGGCCCTCTGTTTCCCGCGGTGCGGACGATGCGCACGTCTTTTCTATGTGATTTCGAGGGGCAGGATGCCGTTAGCCCCCGCAAATGTCTACGGGGGGCGGCGGAGATCAGGGCAACGCAATCATGCAAAAGCGGGGGTTTTTGTTTCCGCGGGACGGACAATTCCGTCATACAGTCCGGCGATTTTCGCGCGCTGCGCGACCAGCGCCAGCACGGTATCGAGCGCGGCGTCGGAATCCCCGTCAGGACGTCCCATTTCCTGAACCACCGTCACCAGCGGGTCGATCTCCATCGGGCGTCCGCGCTCGAGATCCTGCAGCATCGAGGTCTTGTGGGCGCCGACCTTGCGCGCGCCCTCGATCCGCCGTTCGACGTTGACGCGGAACTGGACGCCGAAGCTTTCGGCGATCGCCTGGGTTTCCAGCATGATCGCCTTCGACAACGCACGCGTGGCCGGATCGGAACAGATCACGTCCAGCGTTGCATGGGTCAGCGCGCTGATCGGGTTGAGGCAGACATTGCCCCACAGCTTGAGCCAGATTTCGTCGCGGATGCGGTCGAGCACCGGAGCCTTCATCCCGGCCTGAGCGAACCAGGCGGAAAGCTCCTCGACGTCCGCAGCTGATCTCGCCCGACGGCTCGCCGAGCGGGAAGTGATCGCCGTAGACATGGCGGATGACGCCTGGCGCCTCGATCTCGGTTGCGGGATAGACGATGCATCCGATGGCGCGCTCCGGACCCAAGTTCGCGCCATTGCCGCCCGCCGGGATCGATGCTCTCCAGCGTCGAACCTTCGTAGCGGCCGCCGTGCCTGTAGAAATACCAATAGGGAATGCCATTGACCGCGGTGACGATGCGCGTTCGCGGCCCGAGCAACGGCTGCATCGCCTCGATCACGCCGGTGATGGAATGCGCCTTCAGGCAGATGATCACGAAATCCTGCGGCCCGAGCTCGGCGGGGTTGTCGGTGCAGCGCGGCTGCACCACGCGCTCCTCGTCGCCGATCAGCAGTTTGAGGCCGTTCTCGCGCATCGCCGCAAGATGCGCGCCGCGCGCCACCAGGCTGACGTCGGCGCCCGCGCGCGCCAGCTGCACGCCGAGATATCCGCCGATCGCGCCGGCGCCGTAGATGCAGATTTTCATGAAATCCTTCGAGCGATGACCGAAATTTTCAGCGCAGATCACCCGCCGGCCTTGAGCGACAGCTCAAGGCCGGAGCGATCGCGGCGGAGGAGGCGCCTTGTCAGGCGACGGATCGTGCCGCGGCGGTGGCCTCGTCGTCGAACGCGCTCGAGATGTCGCGGATGCTGACGACGCCGATCAGGCTGTAATTGTCGATCACCGGCAAATGGCGGATGTGGTTCTTGTTCATGAGATGACGAACATGTTCGAGCGTATCGGTCGAACTGCAGGACACCAGTTGCTGCACCGAGATCAATTGCGAGACCTTCAGATTGACGCCGGCGGCGCCGTGCTCGGCAATGGCGCGGACGACGTCGCGTTCGGTGAACATGCCGACCGCGGTATTGCCTTCGGTCCGCACGACATCCTTGACCACGAGCGCGCTGATATTGCTGGCGCGCATCAATTGGGCGGCAATGCCGACGGTCTCGTTCATGCGAACCGTCGCAACGCGGGCAGTCTTCTTGCGCAGGATGTCTCCGACTTGCATCGCAACCTCCTTCAGGTGAGCCGCAGGACGTCTTTATCGGCGATCAGATTGGTATACATTATGCCAATTGTCAATTTGAAATCGAGGCGTTTCCGCTCCTTCGAATGGAAGAAAAGGCAGTAATACTGACGTTTTCCTGGCGTTCGCGCCGCCGGGATCAGGTCGGCGCGTTCCGTGCGGTCGATGCCCGCCGGAACGGCTTCAGGTATACCAGCGAGGGCAGGATCCCGGCGTAGCAGGAGCCTTGCGAAAAAGCGCGCCCATCCCGAGGGATGAGCGCGCTCTTTCGCGGTAGATATCGCGCAGTGCGGATCAGGATGCCTGCGCTTTGGCGACCACGACCTTGCGCCACGGCTTGAGAACGGCGATCGCGAGCAGCGAAGCCAGGATATTCGCGCCCGCCGCGATCAGGAACACCCGGTCCCACGAACCGGACGACTGCTGCATGTAATTCGCGACCGGCACCAGCAGGGCCGCGGTGCCTTTGGCCGTATAGAGCAGGCCGGCATTGGTGGTCGCGAATTTCGCGCCGAATGTATCGGTGCAGGTCGAGGGGAACAGCGAGTAGATCTCGCCCCAGGCGAAGAACACGAGGCCCGACAGGATGACAAACCAGACGGGATCGTGGCCCAGCATGTAGAGCGCCCAGATGCCGATGCCCTCGAGGCCGAACGCGATGAACATCGTGTTCTCGCGGCCGATCTTGTCGGAAACCCAGCCGAAGAACGGCCGGGTCAAACCGTTGAGGATGCGATCGAGCGTCGCGGCAAACGTCACGGCCGTCATCGTCATCGCCATCAGCGTGACCGGAACGTTGTCGATTTTCCAATCGACCGCGATCGGCTTGAGATTGGCGGTGACCATCAATCCGCCGGCGCCGACGATCACGAACATGAAGTACATCAGCCAGAAGATCGGATGGCGGATCACTTCGGTCGGCTCGTAGTTGCGGCGCGTCTGGATCACGTTTGCATTCCTGACCAAGCGCCGGAACCTGTCCCGCCTTTGGGGCGAACAGGAAGAATGCGAGGATGACGATGATGATGCCTTGTCCGAGACCGAAGTAAAGGAACGTGGTCTGGAAACCGGAATCCTTGATCATCGCCTGAATCGGCGCGACCGTCAGCGCCGAGCCCGCGCCGAAGCCCGCCGCGGTAATGCCCGCGGCGAGGCCGCGCTTGTCGGGAAACCATTTCAGCGCGTTGCCGACGCAAGTGCCGTAGACGGCGCCGGCGCCGATGCCCGCGACGATCATGCCGAGGTAATAGCCGTTGAGCGAGGTCGCCTCGGCGTTGATCACCCATCCGATGGCGCAGAGGATGCCGCCGGCCAGAACCACGAGGCGCGGGCCGTATTTGTCGACGAACCAGCCTTCGATCGGCACCAGCCAGGTTTCGAACAGCACGAACAGCGTGAAGGCCCACTGGATCGATGCGCGATCCCATCCGAATTTTTTCTGGATATCGGGGACGAAGAATGTCCAGCCGTATTGGTAGTTGGCGATCATCACCATCGCGCCGACGCCGATGGCCAATTGCGTCCAGCGATAGGCATCGCTGACCCGTGTGACCGGCCGGAGCGGCTGCGTGAACTGTATCTGTCATAGCTCCTCCCGAGGCACGCTTCTATTGAGTTGGCGAGCGTTACCGACCAACATTTTGGTATGTGATATGCCAGAGCGCAAGCGATTCCTTGCAGCGCCGCCATGACCTGTGCAATATGTCGCAGATGTTGTCAGCGATTGTACGAGACTATCGGTACGACGAGCAACAAAAATGGCCCCGAAAACCGGGGCCATTCGTCCAAAGTATTAGCTTGCAGGCGACGCGGCGCGACAAAGCGCGGTCCTCAGCAAGCGCCCGTTTCGGGCCTCAGAGACCGAAATAGGGCAGGTCGCCATTGCGGACCGCAATGTGGGCGCTGGTCATCAGCAGGCGGTCGATCGTAGGCCATCAGGCGGCCAAACAGGGCGGTGGAGGGCGCGAAGCCGATAGAAGCAGTCTTGGACATCGTTGTCCCCTTATTGCAGGTGCAGCGCAGTGCTGCGTCGTGTTCTGGAGACAATCTACGTATACCAGATACCAGCAACAACCGATTTGTTTGCATAGCAGCATTTTATCTTTTGCAATGCAGCATAAGACCCTCGGCAGGAGGCGATCGCAAACGAAAAAGGCCGCCGGAAACCGGCGGCCTGGGTAGCTCTTGCAGAAGCAGAAAACGTGACCGCTTATTCCGCGGCCTGCTTCCGCGGCGGATCGAGCGCGCCGGAATCGTGGATCTCCGCCACCTGATGGTCGGTGAAGCCGAGAACCTGGCGCAGGATCTCGTCGGTGTGTTCGCCGAGCAGCGGTGAGCGCAGCACCTCGGACGGGCTGTCCGACAGCTTGATGGGATTGCCGACCGACAAATACTTGCCGCGGGTAGGGTGATCCACCTCGACCACGGTGCCGGTGGCGCGCAGCGACTGATCCTCCGCCAGTTCCTTCATCGACAGGATCGGGCCGCAGGGGATGTCGTCCTTGTTGAGGATCTCCATCGCCTCGAACTTGGTCTTGGTCATGGTCCACTGCTCGATGCGCGCGAAGATTTCGTTGAGGCGCTTCAGCCGGGCAGGGGGCTTGGCGTAGTCGGGATGGGTCTTCCAGCCGGGCTCGCCGATCACGTCGCAGATTTTCTCCCAGACCGGCGCCTGGGTGATGAAGTAGATGTAGGCATTGGGATCGGTCTCCCAGCCCTTGCACTTCAGGATGCGGCCCGGCTGGCCGCCGCCGGAATCGTTGCCGGCGCGCGGCACCGCGTCGCCGAACGGAATGCCTTCGCCGTACTGGCTGTATTCCGTGAGCGGACCATGGGCGAGGCGCTGCTGGTCGCGCAGCTTGACGCGCGCGAGATTCAGCACGCCGTCCTGCATCGCGGCGGTGACCTTCTGTCCCCGCCCCGTCATGGTGCGCTGGTAGAGCGCGGCGACGATGCCGAGCGCCAGATGCAGGCCGGTGCCGCTGTCGCCGATCTGCGCGCCGGTGACCAGCGGCAATCCGTCGCGGAAGCCCGTGGTCGACGCCGCGCCGCCGGTGCATTGCGCGACGTTCTCATACACCTTGCAGTCTTCGTAGGGGCCGGGGCCGAAGCCCTTGATCGACGCCACGATCATCTTCGGATTGATGCTCTGAATCTTCTCCCAGGGAAATCCCATGCGGTCGAGCACGCCGGGGCCGAAATTTTCCACCAGCACGTCGCATTTCTTGATCAGCTCGGTGAGGACTTCCTTGCCCTTCGGGTTCTTGGTGTCGAGCGTGATCGAGCGCTTGTTGTGGTTGAGCATGGTGAAATACAGGCTGTCGACATTCGGGATGTCCTGCAACTGACCGCGCGTGATGTCGCCGACGCCGGGGCGCTCGACCTTGATCACGTCGGCGCCGAACCAGGCCAGCAATTGCGTGCAGGTCGGTCCCGACTGGACGTGGGTGAAATCGAGAATGCGAACGCCGGTAAGCGCCTTGGTCATTGTCTTGCTCCGTATCGTGTCTGCTCCTGCGCGGGGCAGGAAGGAAGTGGGACGGGGCCGTCGCGACCCCGCCGGATTTGGCGGTTATTTCTTCTTCAGGATGCTTTGCGGGTTGAGGTTGCCGATGCGGCCGCTCTCGGAGCCGGCCGCCGGGTCGATCACCGCGTTGATCAGGGTCGGCTTGCCGGAGTCCATCGCCGCGTTGACGGCGCGCTTCAGCTCGTCCGGCGAGGTCGCGTTGACGCCGACGCCGCCGAAGGCTTCCATCATCTTGTCGTAGCGCGAGCCCTTCACGAACACCGTCGTCGCCGGATCGGCAGCCGGCCGAATTGACGTCGGTGCCGCGATAGATGCCGTCATTGTTGAAGATGACGACGCAGATCGGCAGCTTGTAGCGGCAGATGGTCTCGACCTCCATGCCGGAGAAACCGAAGGCGCTGTCGCCCTCGACCGCGAGCACCGGCTTGCCGGTCTCGACGGCCGCGGCGATGGCGGAGCCCATGCCGATGCCCATCACGCCCCAGGTGCCGACGTCGAGCCGCTTGCGCGGCTGGTACATGTCGATGACGCCGCGCGCGAGGTCGAGCGTGTTGGCGCCTTCGTTGACCAGGATGGCGTCGGGCCGTTCCTTGATGATGGTGCGCAGAACGCCGAGCGCGCCGTGATAGTCCATCGGCGAGTTGTTGTTCATCAGCCGCGGCGCCATCTTGGCGACATTGTCGTCGCGCTTCGACTTGACGGCGCCGACCCAGTCGGCCGGCGGCGCGGGCCAGGTGCCGCCCATGGCCTCGAGCAGCGCCGTGACGCAGGAGCCGATGTCGCCGACCAGCGGAGCTGCGATCTCGACATTGGAGTCCATTTCCCTGGGCTCGATGTCGACCTGGATGAATTTCTTCGGCGCTTCGCCCCAGGTCTTGCCCTTGCCGTGCGACAACAGCCAGTTGAGGCGCGCGCCGATCAGCATCACGACGTCGGCATCCTTCAGCACGGTCGAGCGCGCCGCGCCCGCGCATTGCGGATGCAGGTCGGGCAGCAGGCCCTTGGCCATGCTCATCGGCAGGAACGGCGCGCCGCTCTTTTCGACGAAGTTCTTGATTGCGTCATCGGCCTGCGCGTAGGCCGCGCCCTTGCCGAGGATGATGAGGGGACGTTTGGCGTTCCTGAGCACGTCGAGCGCGCGCTTGACCGCAGCCGGAGCCGGGATCTGCGCCGGCGCCGGGTCGATCACCTTGACCAGCGACTTGGCGCCGGCCGCCGCGTTCATCACCTGCCCGAAAAGCTTCGCCGGCAGGTCGAGATAGACGCCGCCCGGACGGCCGGAGACGGCGGCGCGGATCGCGCGCGCGAAACCGATGCCGATATCCTGGGCATGCAGCACGCGGAACGCCGCCTTGCACAGCGGCTTGGCGATCGCGAGCTGATCCATCTCCTCATAGTCGCCCTGCTGCAGGTCGACGATCTCGCGCTCGGAGGAGCCGGAGACCAGGATCATCGGGAAACAATTGGTGGTAGCGTGGGCGAGCGCGGTCAGGCCGTTGAGGAAGCCGGGCGCCGAGACGGTGAGGCAGATGCCGGGCTTCTTGGTGAGGAAACCCGCGATCGCCGCCGCGTAGCCGGCGTTCTGCTCGTGGCGGAACGAAAGCACGCGGATGCCTTCGGCCTGCATCATGCGGCCGAGGTCCGTGATCGGGATGCCGGGCACGCCGTAGATCGTGTTGATGCCGTTGAGCTTGAGCGCGTCGATGACGAGATGAAAGCCATCCGTCAGTTCCTGCTGGGCGTCCGTCGGCTCGGTCTTGGTCGCGGTGTTCAGCATCGGCGTGGTCTCCCTGATCGTTTCTTGGTGAGACGAGTTCTTCGTCTTCTTGAGTTGTTGCCTAAAGCGAAGGGCTGTCGTTGTTAAAAGAGTTCCTGCCCGTGGGCTTCCACGTAAGCGGCAAGGCCGAGCGTGTGGTCGCGCGCGCGCTTCTCCGCAAGCTCGGTGTCGCGCTCCTCGAGCGCTTCGATGATGGCCAGATGCTCGGGCAGGGAGGTCGCGGTGCGATCGGTCCGCCCGATCGTCAGTTGCCGGTAGCCGCGCACGTGCAGCAGGATGTCGTTGGTCATATCGACCAGCACCGGCAACTCGCTGAGCGAGATCAGCGCCTGGTGAAAGGCGATGTTGGCCTTGGAATATTCCTCGACGTGATCCTGCGGCAGGCGGTCCTTGCTGAAATTCTTGAAGAAGTCGCGCAGCGCCGAAATGTCCTTCTTGCGCGCGGTGGTCGTGATCAGCCGCGCGGCCATGCTCTCGAGCGCGGCCCAGGCCCGGATCATGTCGACGATCTCAGCCTTGGTGCGGCGGACGACGACAATGCCGCGGCGCGGCACGGTCTTTACGAAGCCGTCCTGCTCCAGCATCGCGATCGCTTCGCGGATCGGGGTGCGGCTGACGCCGAGGCGCTCCGACAGCGCGCGCTCGTCGAGCATGACCGGCTCCGGCGTCGCGTAGATGTCCATCTTGAGGATGGCTTCCTTCAAGGCCTCATAGGCCTTGTTCTTGAAGCTGGTCTCCGGCGCAATTCGGACGATTGCGATTTCTGCCTCGGCCATGGTGGGCGACGCCTTGGTTGGTTTCCGTAAGGGCACGACTGATCTCCTCCGTGGGAGACGTCTTTTACCAGATCGATATCAAGTTTATTTTTGGCATACCAAATGCCAGAATGTCAAGTTACCCTTATTTTCAGCACTTCCATCTGGTGCCGTGCCTTGACAAGTTCCTTTCTGGCATACCAAATGCCATACGAGAGCCAATCAGCGGTCGCAACGAATGTTGCGGCGGACGCGGACCCGCGTTTGCCACTGCCGGGAACAGCGATTGAGAGCGCAGGTCAACGCGGTCTGATGCCGCGTGTGTCGCCGCGCATGAAAAATAGACGTCAAGGAGGAAGCCAATGTCGAATTCCAAAGATGCGGTCCGCAAAATCCTCGATTCCGTCAAGGCGGACAAACGCACAAGTCTGACGGCGCCGGAAGGCAAACTGGTGTGCGACGCCTACGGCATCCCGGTTCCGAAGGAAGGCGTGGCCAAATCCGCGGCCGAGGCGGCCAAGATCGCGACCGACATGGGCTTCCCGGTCGTGATGAAGATCGTCTCGCCCGATATTCTCCACAAGACCGAGGCCGGCGGCGTGATGGTGGGCGTGAAGACCGCCGCCGACGTCGAAAAGAATTACGCGGCCATTCTGGCGAACGCCAAGAAGTACAAATCCGACGCCAAGATCGAAGGCATCCAGGTCCAGCAGATGCTGGCCGGCGGCACCGAGGTCATCGTCGGCTCGATCACCGACGGCTCGTTCGGCAAGCTCGTGGCCTTCGGCCTCGGCGGCGTGCTGGTCGAGATCCTGAAGGACATCACCTTCCGCTTGGCGCCGGCCACCAAAGAGGACGCGCTCTCGATGCTCGACGGCATCCAGGCCCATGACATGCTGAAGGGCGTGCGCGGCGGCGACCCGGTCAGCCGCGAGGCGCTGGCCGAAATCATCGTCAAGGTATCGCAGCTCGTCAGCGACTTCCCCGAAATCGTCGAACTCGATCTCAACCCGGTATTCGCCACCAAGAAGGACGCAATCGCCGCCGACGTGCGCATCGTCGTGGACTTCAATTACAAGCCGCGTCCGGCGCCGCGCTCGAACGAGGAAATCGTCGCCGCGATGAACCGCATCATGATGCCGAAGGCGGTTGCCGTGATCGGCGCCTCCGCCGAAGACGGCAAGATCGGCAACTCCGTGATGAAGAACCTGATCAACGGCGGCTACAAGGGCGAGATCTATCCGATCCACCCGAAGGCAGCCGACATTCTGGGCTACAAGGCCTACAAGAGCGTCAAGGATGTGCCGGGCGTGATCGACACCGCGGTGTTCGCGATCCCGGCGAAGTTCGTCGCAGGCGCGCTCGTCGAGTGCGGCGAGAAGAAAATTCCCGGCGCCGTTCTCATTCCCTCGGGCTTTGCCGAAGCGGGCGCGCCTGAATTGCAGGCCGAGATCGTCGAGATCGGCAAGAAGTACAATGTCCGCCTGATGGGGCCGAACATCTACGGCTTCTACTATACCCCCGCCAATCTCTGCGCCACGTTCTGCACGGCCTACGACGTCAAGGGCCATGCCGCGCTGTCCTCGCAGTCCGGCGGCATCGGCATGGCGATCATCGGCTTCTCGCGCTCGGCCAAGATGGGCGTCTCCGCCATCGTCGGCCTCGGCAACAAGTCGGATATCGACGAGGACGACCTGCTGGCCTTCTTCGAGCAGGATCCGAACACCAACCTCATCGCGCAGCACTGCGAGGACCTGAAGGACGGCCGCGCCTTCGCGGAAGCCGCCAAGCGCGTCTCCAAGAAGAAGCCCGTGGTGGTGCTCAAGGCGGGCCGTACCTCTGCCGGCGCCAAGGCTGCTTCGTCGCATACCGGCGCGCTCGCCGGCAACGACAAGATCTACGAGGACGTGTTCAAGCAGTCCGGCGTGATCCGCGCCCGCAGCTTGAGGCAATTGCTCGAGTTCGCGCGCGGCATTCCGGTGCTGCCGACGCCGAAGGGCGAGAACGTGCTGATCATCACCGGCGCGGGCGGCTCGGGCGTGCTGCTGTCCGATTCGGTGGTCGACAACGGTCTGTCGCTGATGACCATGCCGCCGGACCTCGACGCGGCGTTCCGCAAATTCATCCCGCCGTTCGGCGCCGCCGGCAACCCGGTCGACATCACCGGCGGCGAACCGCCGATCACCTACGTCAACACCGTCAAGCTCGGGCTGTCAGACGAACGCATCCATTCCCTGATCCTCGGCTACTGGCACACCATCGTCACCCCGCCGATGGTATTTGCCCGCAACATGGTCGAGGTGAAGAAGGAGATGGAGGCCAAGGGTTTCGTGAAGCCGATAGTCGCCTCGCTCGCCGGCGACGTCGAGGTCGAGGAGGCCGCCGAGTATCTCTACCAGAACGGCATCCCGGCCTATGCCTATTCGACCGAAACGCCGGTCGAGGTGCTGGGCGCCAAATACAAATGGGCGCGCGGCGCGGGCCTGCTGTAAGAGGCCAACTCTCGTCATTCCGGGACACGCGTTTTCAGCGTCGGACCTCGGATGTGCAATCGCACATCCGGGAATGTGCGAATTCAGGCTCGACGCGGAGCTGTCATCGGGCCGCGCTTTGCGCAGACCCTTGGCGTCGCCCCGGAATGACGAACCTTGGAATCAGGACGCCCGGCTGCGCCAGCGCAGCCGCTGCCTGGCCCGGTCCAGCCCGGCGGCGATGACAAAACCGGCACAGGCCGCCAGCGCATCGACCACGAAATCCTCGAGCCGCGCATGCCTTCCCGGCGCCCAGAACTGCAGGATTTCGATCGCGCCGATCAATCCCACGGAGATCGCTGACGCAAGCAGCCGGTGCTGCGGATAGGCCAGCCCGACAGTTAACGACGCGCGGTCACAGCGCTTCGCGCACCCCTAAGCCGAGCATGAAGCGTTCGCGGATCTGCACGGGATCGCGCCGGGTGGCCCCCACCCCCGGCTTGTCGTCGATCCGCACCCCGATCAGCGTCGGTTCCGAAGCGGTGAGGGATTGATCGACCAGGCGCTCGAAATCCTCCTCGTCGGCCGCCCAGGCGCTGTTGGAAAGGCCGCAGCCGATGGCGATGGCGACGATGTCCGACACCGCGGCGGCCGGCGTCGGTTGCGCGCCGGTGATCTGGTAGAGGCCGTTGTCCATCACGACCATGCAGAGGTTTTTCGGATTGAGCGTTGCAATCGTCGACAGGCAGCCCAACTGCATCAACAGCGAGCCGTCGCCCTCGAGCGCGAAGACGCGGCGCTTGGGCTGCGCGAGCGCGACGCCGAGCGCGATCGGGAAGGCCAGCCCCATGCTGCCCAGCATGTAGAAATTCTGCGGGCGATGGCCGGCGGCCCACAGGTCGAAATTGGTATTGCCGATGCCGCCGACCACGGCTTCCTCGTTCTTCAGCTTCGCGACCAGCCGCGACGTCAGATCGAACCGGTTCATCACCTTGGTGTTGCGGGCGGGGGTGTTGGTGGCCGTGCTCATGGCTTCGCTCACTTGTCGAACACTTTGCCGCCGGTCAACAGCGGCGAGAGGATCAGCGCCACCGGCGCCTGCGTGGTGACGGCCTGCTTGATCGAGCGATCGACGATGAACTCGAATTCGTCGAGCCGCGTGCAGGTGTGCTGCTCCATCGCCAGCGAATCGAGCACCGGCCGCATGGTGCGGCAAACCAGCGCCTGCCCGTAATTGAACTCGCCCAGCGTGCCGCGTTCGGAAACGAACATGATCAGCGGGATCTGGTAGGGGATCGCCAGCGACGCCAGCACGTTGGCGAGGGTGGCAAAACCGGAGGTCTGCATCAGCACCGCGCCCTTCATGCCGCCCATCCACGCCCCGGAAACGATGCCGACCGCCTCTTCCTCGCGCGCGGTGGGGAAGGCGGTGAAGAACGGATCGGCGTGAATGTTCCTGATCAGCGTCGTCAGCACGCGGTCGGGCACGTAAGGCACCAGCCGGATGTCGTTGCGCTTGAGCGTTTGCAGCACCACCTCGTGCCAGCTCTTCTCCTGAGAAGGTTTGGCCGAGGTTTGTTCAGCGGCAGCCGCCATTGAATTCTCCCTTGCTTCGCGACGATCTTTCGTTCGCGATCTGATCGCGGCCGTCTCGTCGACGCGCGGAAACTTGACGCGATCCCCGGGATTGTCAACATGTCCCGATCGTAGCCGTGATCTGCGCGCTACGGCAATGCCACGGCTATGCCGGCGTGCAATAACAGAGGTAACGAAAGAAAAGGGAGGGATGCCATGAGCAGGTGGTCTTTGGCCAATTGGTTGGGGGTGGCTGCCGCAGCAGTGACGATGCTCACCGCGAGCGGTATCGCGACCGCGCAATCGCCGTTTCCCTCAAAACCCGTGCATATCTTCGTGCCCTATGCCGCCGGCGGCGGCGTGGACATCCTGGCGCGCACGCTCGGCGACGTGGTCTCCCGGCAGTGGGGCCAGGGCGTCGTGGTCGAAAACCGCCCCGGGGCGGGCGGGCTGGTCGCCTCGCAGGCGCTCGTGACGTCGCCGCCCGACGGCTACACCCTCATTGTCGTCGCCAGCGGTCACGCCACCAATCCGTTCCTCTACCCCAAAATTCCCTACGACACCTTCAGGGATTTCACGCCGATCTCGCTCTTGGCGTCCTCGCCCAATATTCTCTTGGTGAAGGCCAACTCTCCGTTCAAGACGGTGGCCGATGTGATCGCGCAGGCACGCGCCAAGCCGGGGAGCCTGGCATATGCCCACGCCGGCAACGGGACATCGACGCATCTGGCCGGCGAACTCCTGAAGAACCTCGCCAAGATCGACATGAATGCCATTCCCTACAAGGGCGGCGCGCCCGCGATCAACGATCTGCTGGGCGGGCAGATCCCGATGTCGTTCAACAACGGCCCGGAATCGGTGGGACAGATCGCGGCCGGCACCGTCCGCGCGCTCGCGGTCACCACCGCGTCGCGGGCGTCGTTCCTGCCCGATGTGCCCAGCATGTCCGAGACCGTGCCGGGCTACGACACCGAGGTGTGGTGGGGATTGCTCGGACCGGCCGGCATGCCGCGCGATCTCGTCGAAAAACTCTCGCATGATTTCATCGCGGCGTTGGCCACGGAGCAGGTCAAGGAGCGGCTGGGCAAGCTCGGCGCCAAGCCGATCGGCAGTTCGCCGAAGCAATTCGATGAAAAGATTCGCGCCGACTACGAGAAATGGGGCCCGATCATAAAGGCCGCCGGCATGAAGGCCGAATGAGTCGAGATGATTCCCGCCTGTCTTCCGCCGCGCGACGTCAGCCGGCCGAAAGTACCGCCGCCGCCTGACGCCTGCGATACGCATGCCCACGTGTTCGGGCCCGCGGCGCGGTTTCCCTACGCCGACGACCGCAGCTATACGCCGCCGGACGCGCCGCTCGAAAAATATCTCGGCATGCTCGACCGGATAGGATTTGCGCGCGGCGTGCTGGTGCAGGGCAGCGCGCATGGCCGCGACAATTCCGCCATGCTCGATGCGCTCCGGCAACGGCCGGATCGTCTGCGCGGCGTCGCGGTGGCGGATGCCGACGTCGCGCCGGCGGTCTTGCGCGAATGGAATCGGATCGGCGTCCGCGGCTTGCGCTTCAACCATTTTTTTCGCGACGGGCAGTTGCACTATCGCGGCGGCGTGCCGCTGTCGGCGGCGCGAACGCTCGCGCCTGTCATGGCCGAACTCGGATGGCACCTTCAGCTCTGGATCGACGTCAAGGACCTGCCCGAGACGATTCCGGTGCTGAAAGCGCTGGGGCTGCCGGTCGTGATCGATCACATGGGCCGTACCGACGCCCGCGCGGGGACTGGCAACGGCAGGCTTCCAGAGCCTGCTGGGCGCGGTCGGCGAGGGCTGGTGCTGGGCCAAGCTGTCGGGCGCCCATCGCCTCAGCCGCAACGCGCCCGATTATCCCGATGCGCGGCCGTTTCATGAAGCGCTGGTGCGCGCCAATCCGGAACGGCTGGTGTGGGGCGGCGACTGGCCGCATCCGCGCGTCGAGGGCGAGATGCCCGACGCCGGGCATCTGTTCGAATTGTTTCAGATGTGGACGCCGGACCGGGCGATCCAGCAGCGCATCCTCGTGAGCAATCCCGCAAAGCTCTATGGCTTCCCGAACTGAAAGTCTCCTTAGCGATGTCCGTCAACAACAAGCGCGTGTTCTACGTCAAATATCTCGCGAACGAGATCTATGCCGATATCCTGCGGGCGCGGCCCGATGTGCGGCTCGACCGGCTCGAGAACGAAAGCCCCGACGAGGTCGCAGCACCGATCCTCTCCGCCGCGCACGCCTATCAGATCGGCGCGGCGCGCGATGAGCTGGCAAGACATTTTCACGTCGATGCGGACCTGCTGCGGCGCGCGCCGAATCTCCTGATCGTCTCGAGCAACGGCGCGGGCTACGATCCCGTCGACGTCGAGGCCTGCACCGCGGCGGGCGTGCTGGTGGTCAACCAGTCCGGCGGCAATGCGCATTCGGTGGCCGAGCACGCGCTGGCCATGCTGCTCACGCTGTCGAAACGCATCATCCAGGCCGACCGCGCGCTGCGGCGCGAGGCGAACGTCAACCGCAACGCGCTGATGGGCACCGAGGCGCAGGGCAAGACCATCGGCATCGTCGGGCCTGGGCAATGTCGGCCGCCGCATCGCCGCGCTTTGCAGGGGCCTGCTCGGCATGAACGTGCTGGCCTACGATCCCTATCTCTCGGCAACCGAGATGGCGGAGCGCGGCGGCGAGAAGGTCACGCTGGATGAATTGCTGCGCCGCTCGGATTATGTCTCGATCTCCTGTCCGCTGACCAAGGAAAGCCGCGGCATGATCGGCGCGCGCGAATTCGCAGCTATGCAGCCGCATGCCTATTTCATCACCACGGCGCGGGGCTTTATCCACGACGAGGCGGCGCTGGTCGAGGCGCTGCGCGACAAGCGCATCGCCGGCGCAGGCCTCGACGTCTGGGCCAAGGAGCCGCCGCCGCCGGAGCATCCGCTGCTGCAGTTCGACAACGTGCTGGCAAGCCCGCACACGGCAGGCGTGACAAAGGAAGCGCGGGAGAACATGGGCCGGATCGCGGCCGAGCAGATGTTAGATGCGCTCGACGGCAAGCGGCCGCCGCGCATCGTCAACCCGGAAGTTTGGCCCGCTTACGCCAGGCGCTTCGAGCGGACTTTTGGATTTTCGCCGGCGTAGCCGTCGAAACCGGCGTTTCAGCCATCACGACCCGATTTTCGCGGAGAAAATTTCGACCGTTGCCGACTCGATCGCGGCAATAAATCCACTGCCGGGAGCGGGGCGGACGATGGACGCGTTGCTATTTTCGCGTCGCCCTCGACACGCCGCTCGGGCGGCACCATTTTCTCTCCACGCGCTTCTTTTGCGGAACGACTGTTCCGCCGGCGCGGAAGGAACCTGCAAGATGCGACAATTGCGTTCATTGCTGCGCACGGCGCCGTCCCGGATCGGACGCCGTCTCGCCGAGATCGTCGCCATCGCGGCGGCCAGCCTGCCGGCCGCCGGCGCTTAAGCCCGCGCGCGCCGCCGCTTTTTTGATCACAATCAAAACGCTTTCCCTATGATAACCTACATGGGCCTGTCTTGGCGCCGCGGACGCCAAAGGAGGTTCCATGCCGCGATTTGTCGTTCGGTTCATGAAGGACGTGCTCGGCGAAAACGGCCGGGAGACGGAAGTCTGCCAGTGCGCCCTGGAGGTTGACGCTTCAAGCGAGGGCCAGGCCACGGAACTTGCGAAGACGAAATTCTGCGAAATGCAGGCGCTCCGCGACTGGTCACTTCACGCCGACCGGATCCAGATCAGGGCCGCCGATTTTCCGTCCTGAACATCTCGCCGCATGCAACCGCGCCTGGATGCACTATATATATGCGCAAGAAACCGAGGCAGCTGCCCGCAAGCGTGAACTAGGCTATTCTGCCGCTCAGCTCGCTCGCAGTTCGAAGTCGGCAGGATAAACGTTTGAAACATCAAGATTATCGCTTTTCCGTCGCGCCCATGATGGACTGGACCGACCGGCATTGCCGCGTCTTCCACCGTCTGATGACGCGGCGCGCGCGGCTTTACACGGAGATGCTGACGACCGGCGCCATCCTTCATGGCGATCGGGCGCGGCTGCTCGGCTTCGATGCCAGCGAACATCCGGTGGCGCTTCAACTTGGCGGTTCCGATCCGCGCGACCTCGCGACGGCGGCGAAGATCGGCGAGGACTTCGGCTATGACGAAATCAACCTCAATGTCGGCTGTCCGTCGGACCGGGTGAAGGACGGCCGCTTCGGCGCCTGCCTGATGGCCGAGCCGGGGCTGGTCGCCGATGGCGTAAAGGCCATGAAGCGCGCGGTCGGCGTTCCCGTCACGGTCAAATGCCGGATCGGCATCGACGATCAGGATCCTGAAATGGCGCTGGACGAGCTGGCGCGCGGCGTCATCGCCGCCGGCGCCGATGTGCTGATCGTCCATGCCCGCAAGGCCTGGCTCAACGGATTGTCGCCGAAGGAAAACCGGGACATCCCGCCGCTCGATTATCACCGGGTCTATCGGCTGAAGGCAGCCATGCCCGACGTGCCCGTCATCATCAATGGCGGCATCGCCAGCGTCGCCGAGGCGAAGGAACACCTTGCCCATGTCGATGGCGTCATGCTGGGGCGCGCGGCCTATCAGGAGCCGTGGCGATTGCTGTCGGTCGACCCCGAACTGTTCGGCGAGGCGGCGCCGCACGCCGCGATGAAGGACGTATTCGAGGCTGTCATGCCCTATATCGAAAACGAGCTCGCCCGCGGCACGCGGCTGCATTCGATCACGCGGCATTTCGTCGGCGCGTTTTTTGCGGTGCCGGGGGCGCGGGCGTTCCGCCGCCATCTCGCCGAGCACGGCGTCAAGCCGGATGCCGGCGTGAAGGTGCTGCGCGACGCGATCGCGCTGGTCGAGGACCGCGCGTTGGCCCCGGTCGCCGCGTAATTCCAGAGCGTTTTCGAGCGAAGTGGCCACCGGTTCGCGTGAAGAAAACGCGTCAAACAAGGATGTAGAGCCACGGTTCTGATTCGATCAGAACCGGGGCTCTACGGATAGCCGTGCAGCATCAGCCGGTCGGCACGCACTTCCCAGCTTTCCAGCCGGTCCAGAAAGCTCATGCCGAGCAGATTGGTCTTCATCTGCCCGTGCGGCACCACCAGCGCCGGCACCGAACGCTCCACCAGCTTGCCGATGGCCAGCCGATCGAGCGTGAGCCGGGCCGCCTTGGTGTGTCCGCCGGCGGTCTCGACGTCGACGTCATATTCGAGCAGCTCCAGCGGCAGCCCGGCGGCCTTGGCGGTCTCATAGGTCAGCACCACCGAGGTCGCGCCGGTGTCGATCACCATCGGGGCATTCACGCCGTTGATCCTGGCCTTTAGCGCGAACTCGCCGCTCTGTCCCCGCGCGATCTGCACCGCGCGCGACGTCGCGCGCTTGCGCAGCAATTTCGAGACGGTGTCGCTGGCGCGCGCCACCTGTTCCGGATCCTTGTAGGCGACCACGGCGCCGGCGGTTGCCGCCAGCACGAACAGGACGAGCAGAAAGCGGCTCACATCCGGCCTCCCGTGCAGATATCCGTCAGCCGGCCTTGGGACGGGCCGCGGTCTCCGGCCGAGCGAGCCCGGCCTCGGCCATGCGCGAGCCAAGCTCTGCCATCACGGCCTGCCGCTCCGCGCTTTCCATCCGGTGCCAGCGCGCGATTTCCGGCAATGTGCGTCCGCAGCCGAAACAAAGGCTGGTTCTGGGATCGATCATGCAGACTGCGATGCACGGCGTTTCTATGCTCATTCTTCAAGTGTGAAGCGTATTCGGCTCTGTTGCGCAAGCGCTCCCAGTTACAATCCGGTGCCGGCACTCATGATCGGCTTGTGGCGGGCCCGGCGTTTCTCGTCGGTTGACACCGTGCCGGCGCTTTCCGGCTGCAGCGGCGGAGCGTCTTCCGCCATCGGCGCCAGCGCGGACATCACGCGCTCCGGCGGGAAGGTGACGATGACCTCGGTGCCGATGCGAAGCTTCGACTTCAGCGTGAAGGTGCCGCCATGCATGTCGATCAGGCTTTTCGCGATCGGCAGGCCAAGGCCCGCGCCCTGTTCGGCGGATTTGATCGAATTGGAGCCCTGGCCGAACGAGGCGAGCACGACCGGGATTTCGTGCTCCGCAATGCCGGAGCCGGTGTCCTTGACGCTCAGATATTGTCCGCCCGACGCGGTCCATCCGACTTTAAGCCAGATCTCGCCGCCCTGCGGCGTGAACTTGATGGAGTTCGACAACAGGTTGAGCACGATCTGCCGGATCGCGCGCTCATCGCCCCAGATCCGCGGCATGCCCTGCTCGAACACCTCGTGGATGGTGATGCCGCGGCTGGAGGCGCGCAGTTTCAGCAGATGATGACAGTCGGCTACGACATGCACCAGCGACACCGCTTCTTCGTTGAGTTCGTACCTGCCGGCCTCGATCCGCGACAGGTCGAGAATTTCGTTGATGAGATTCAGAAGGTGCACGCCGGAATTGTGAATGTCGGCGGAATATTCCTTGTAGACCGGCACTGCGTGCGCGCCGAAAATCTCGCTTTTCATCACCTCGGAAAATCCGAGGATCGCGTTCAGCGGCGTGCGCAATTCGTGGCTCATTTGCGCGAGAAACCGCGACTTCGCGACGTTGGCCGCTTCCGCGCGGTGGCGAGCCTCATCGGAGATCGCTTTGGCCTGCTCGAGCTCGCCGATCAGCGCGTCTTTTTCGGCGCGCGCCTCCAATGTCGCCAGCGTCGTCGAATGCAGACGGTGGGCGAGCAGCGCGAAATAGCCTTCCGCCGCCAGCGCCAGCACCGCGAGCACGTAATTGTCGAACGTGCCGCTCAGCACGAAATTCAGGGCGATCGCCACGGTGACCGGCGCGGTCGCCGCGAGTGCCGCGATCGGCAGGTTGGCCGCGAGCATGCTCGATACCGCGATCACCAGCAGCATCAGGAACATCATCAGCGTGTTCGAGACCATATCGAGGCTGGCAGGGTGGACCAGGATCGCGGTCCAGCACAGGCCGTAAAGCAGATCGAGCAGAACAAATCGCGTTCGCCACTTGCGGGTCGCGGTGAGCGAGGACGGTTCGGCGAGGAATCTCGCGCAATGCCGGATGATGGCGGCGTGAATGCACAGCATGCCGCAGGTCCATACCGCGGCCGAAATCGGCTGCATCCAGAGCCCGAACAACAGGCCGGTCGCCACCACCAGCAGCATGACGACCAGGGATGCCGAAATCCGCGTCTGGGCATATTGCCGAAGCAGTTCGCGGTCGAACGCGGGGCGGGTTCCCGAGGTCGACGTTAACCGATCGCGGGCCTCGCGCACCCGCTGCGCGGCCGCCCGGCGTTGACTTGCCGGCGCTGTGACTGGCGTTTCAGCCGGAAGCTGGACAACTTCAGGCTTATCGGCGGGTTTACTCATCAAACAACACAAATCCTGCCCGCTGAGGCGGCGGGCTTTTGCATTGTCTATCTGTGCCGCTAAATCATTAAGAGCTGACTTAAAGCCCTAAAGAATCACGTTAACGAGCGGTTAAATTAACCTTTTCCGCCGGCCCCGGAGGGGCAGCGCTCCGGCCGCGCGAGCAGGCTGAAACGGCGCCCAACGCTCGCCGCCCGTCTTTTCGACCTCCGCAGCGCATCGTCCCCGAATGCCCGCGTGAAGCCATGAACGAACCAACCCGATCCCAACGTCTGTGCCTTGGTTTAGATCAACAACTCTGCGGTCAAATTGCAGATTAGAGGCCGTTGGCGTGATGTCCGGAACAGGGCACTGTTCGGACGTAGCTGGTCTAACTGACGATGTTCGTTCATAGGGCAAAGTGGACTTCGCGGTTACGCGCGCCGAGCTCCGGAAATGACCCCCAAGCGGTCATTGCCGGGCCATTGTAGCGGTAGGCCCTTTCGAATTCTCGGGCTGTCTTGACTCGGTACCCGGTATGCCTGAGCTTTCTTGCGGAAGGGTGCAGCCGGTGCCGATGGGAGCATCAAGCGCCCGTGACTCAGGGGGGATTTCGGCAATGACCGCGAACGCGGCGTCTCACGTCTATTTCGGCCTTAATCCGATGTGGGTGTCCACCTGCGTCCTGGCCATCACCTACGCCACCATCATGTCGGAGAAGGTCAACCGCTCCATCGTGGCGCTGGTCGGCGCCGGCGTGATGATCCTGGTCGGCGTGCTCGACCAGGACGAGGCGATCAAGGGCATCGACTGGAACACCATCGGCCTGCTCACCGGCATGATGATCCTGGTGTCGATCTCGCGCCGCTCCGGCATGTTCCAGTACCTCGCGATATGGTCGGCGAAGGCGGCGAAGGCGCATCCCGCCGGCATTCTGTTCATCCTGCAAATCACCACCGCGGTGCTCTCCGCCTTCCTCGACAACGTCACCACGGTGCTATTGATCGTTCCTGTCACGCTCGCGATCTGCACCACACTGAGAGTGCCGGCCTATCCCTATTTGTTCGCGGAAATCTTCGCCTCCAATATCGGCGGTACCGCGACCCTGATCGGCGATCCGCCCAATATCCTGATCGGCTCGCAAGTCGGCCTCACCTTCAACGATTTCGTCTTTCACCTGACGCCGGTGATCGTCATCGTCATGGTGGTGCAGGCGGCGATCATTCATTTCATCTGGGGCAAGGATCTCAAGGCGTCGCACGACGCCGAAGCCCGGGTGATGGCGATGAATCGCGGCCGATTCAATCCTCGACTGGAGGCTGCTCAAGCAATCGCTGGTGATTCTGACGCTGGTTATGATCGCCTTCGTGCTGGCGCGCCCGCTGCATCTGGAGCCCGCCACCATCGCCATGATCGGCGCCGCCGTGCTGATGCTGCTCGACAACTGGGCTCACCACACCGAGAAAGCCGCGCACAATATTCATCAGACCTTCGGCGACGTGGAGTGGATCACCATCTTCTTCTTCATCGGCCTTTTCGTGGTGGTGCACGGCGTCGATGTCGGCGGCCTGCTCAATCTGCTTGCCAACAAACTGGTCGCCGCCACCGGTGGCGATATGGCGCATGCCGGCTACGCCATCCTGTGGTCATCGGCGGTGTTGTCGGCGATTGTCGACAACATTCCATTCGTCGCCACCATGATCCCGCTGATCAAGAACATGGCGCCGGCTTTCGGCGGCGCCGATCACATTCAGCCGTTGTGGTGGTGCCTGTCGCTGGGGGCGTGCCTGGGCGGCAACGGCACCCTGATCGGCGCGTCGGCCAATCTGACGGTCGCCGGCATCGGGGACCGCAATGGGGTGCCGTTCAGCTTCATCACCTATACGCTTTATGCCTTTCCGATGATGATCGTCTCGGTGGCGATCTGTCATGTCTATTTGTGGTGGCGCTATTTCTGAGCGCATGATCGGGACTTGCGGCAGCCTGACGCCACTACCGCGCGTAGAGAACGCTCGGCAGCCAGGTGACGATCGCTGGGAACAGAATGCAGAGGCCGACGCCGAGCCATTGCAGCGCCATGAAATTCACCGCCGCGCGGAAGATCGTCGCCATGGTGATCTCCGGCGGCGCGACGCTCTTCAGGTAGAACAGCGAATAGCCGAATGGCGGAGAGAGAAACGCCATCTGCATGTTGACCATGAATATGACGCCATACCAGAGCGGCACATCCTCGGTCCGCACGCCAGGCAGGCCGAACAGGCCGCCCCATTCGAGGCTCTTCATGATCGGCAGGAAGATCGGCACGGTGAGCAGCAGAATGCCGACCCAGTCGATAAACATTCCCAGCACGAACAGGATCACCATCATCAGCATCAGAATGCCGTAAGGCGGCAATCCGGTGCCGAGGATCGTGTTCGCCACGAATGTCTGTCCGCCCTTCACGATGAAGAAGCCGACGAACATCGTTGCGCCGAAGAAAATCCACATCACCATCGCGGTCGCCTTCAGCGTCGCGATCGCGGCCTCCTGCACAGCCAGCCAGTTGAGCCGGCGGTGCAGCGCGGACACGAACAGCGCGCCGAAGGTGCCGATGCCGGCCGCCTCGACCGGCGTCGCGATGCCGACGAAGATCACGCCGAGCACCAGGACGATCAGCAGGATCGGCGCGATGGTGTTCTTGAGCAGCCTGAATTTTTCCCGCGTGCTGACCCGCTCTTCGGGCGGCAACGCGGGTCCGAGGCTCGGGTTGATGTAGCAGCGGATGAGAATGTACGAGATGTACAGCCCGGAGAGCAGGAAGCCCGGGAAGATCGAGCCGACCAGCAATTCGCCGAGCGACTGCTGCGCGACCACCGCATAGACGATCGCCATGACCGACGGCGGAATCAGAATTCCGAGCGTTCCGCCGGCCAGCAGCGAACCGCAGGCGAGTTTCTGGTCATAGCCGCGCTTGAGCATGGCGGGCAGCGCGATCATGCCCATGGTGACTTCGGTCGCGCCGACGACGCCGACCATCGCGGCGAGCGCCGTGCAGGCAAGCACGGTCGCGGCAGCAAGCCCGCCCTTTACCGAGCCGAGCCATTTGTAAACAGCGTCGAACAGTTCCTCGATGATGCCGGCTTTCTCCAGCATCGCCGCCATGAAGATGAACAGCGGCACGGCGGAAAGCTGGTAGTCGGTCATGAACGGGAAGATGCGCGACGGCATCATGTTCAGGATGGCCGAATTCCCGAACAGGAAAAGGAACACGACCGCGAGACTGCCGGTGCAGAACGCCATCGGCAGGCCGAGCGCCAGCAACACCGCCAGCGACCCGAACAGCAGCAGCGTCAGCCATGCGATATCGATTTCGAGACCCATGGCTCAGGCTCTCCCACGCTTCAGGATGATGATGTCTTTGATCAGCTTTGAGAGACCCTGCAGCGCGAGCAACGCGGCGCCGATCGGCATCATCAGCTTCACCGGCCAGTACTGCACGCCCCATTCGGTGAAGGAGACTTCGCCGGTGCCGCCCGGATTGAACGAGTCCATGGCGAAGCGCCAGCTGGTGAAAAACATCGTGAATACGAAGATGAAGAAGAACACGGACGTGATGATGTCGGCGATGGCTTTGCCGCGCGTCGAGAACTTCACGTAGAACACGTCGACGCGCACATGCTGGTCGCACTGATAGGCGTAGGCGCCGGCGAGCATGTACTGCATGCCGTACATCAGGAACATGCTTTCATGCAGCCAGTTGGTCGGCGAGTTGAACGCGAAGCGCGCGATCACCTCGTAGTAATAGCCGAACACCGAAATCACCGCCCAATAGGCGACGTATTCGCCGGCGCGAATGTTCACCCATTCGATCGCATCGGTGAGTCGCGTGTGCAATCCGAGCGTCGGATCCTCGTGCGTGCCGATTTGCGGCACGTCCGGCAGCACGATCTCGGGCGGTGCGTTTGCCCGCTCCTCGGCCTCGCGGACGTTCTGCCTGCGCACGAGGCCAGGCAGCAGGATCGCGTCGCCGATCAGCATCGCGGCCATCAGGATCGCGAGCCAGCGTGAATAGCCGTGCCAGCGCGTCAGGTCGGCTTGCGCCTCCTCGAAATCCGATTTGACCTTGGGTGTCGCGGCCTCGGCCTTGGCCAGACGCTCCTGCATCTGCGGCGTCGCGGTCACGCCGGGCGGAATCTTCGCGTGGTCGAGTTCGGAGATGGCGGCGCCGACGGCGGCGCGCGTGCGCGAGACATCCTCGCGCTTGTCGCGAATGACGTCGGTGGTGTGGAGGATAAGGAGGAAGACCGGAATGAAGACGAAGCCCCAGTTATTCCTCAGATAGAAACGATGCAGGCCCATGAAGCCGGAGCAGAGCCAGAACATGTAGGCGATGAAGAGCGACGGGCCTCTGGGAACGCCGCGCCGGCGCTCGCGCTGGACGAAGTACATGGCGACGAGCGGAAAGACGACGAGAGTGCCCCAGTAAAGCCAATGGGGCAGCACAAACGGAAGGCTGGGCATCAGTTTCCCCGGAATTCCCCACGTCCGCCGCAGATGGCGGACGTCTCCGACCTGATCGAAAGAGAGCCGCGTTCCCACGCCGCTCCCGTGACAGAACTGACGGCGGCGCAGCCACCCCGCGCCGCCGCCGCTCGCAGCCTCAGAGATCGAGTTTCTGACCCTGATACATATCGGGCGTGACGTAGCCGAAGGTCGGCGATTCCATCACCTCGAGCTGGGCCTTGAAGACGCGCGCGGCGTCCTTGTCCTTGTTGGCCCACTTGAACCAGATCGGCACGGCGACGCGCTGGAATTTCTCGAGATCCGAAACCGGCAGGCGGTTGATCTCGGTTCCGGCCTTGACGAACTTCGGCCAGGCTTCCATGTCGGCCTTCTGGATCGCCGCGTGATGCAGCGCCGAGTAGGCCTCGATCTCGAGCTCGACCCAGGCCTTCATCTTCGGCGAAAGCTTGTTCCAGTGGTTCATGCCGACGCAGAAGTCCATCAAGTCGACCGGCTGATAGATCGATTCGAGTCCGACGGGTCCCATCCAGATGTACTTGGTGACCTGCTGGAATCCGAGATCCCAGTTGACCGCGGGGCCGGTGTAGTCGGCCGCCTCGATCGTGCCTTTTTCCAGCGCCGAGAACACCTCGCCGCCGGGAAGCAGCGTGGTCTTGGCGCCGATCGCCGCGAAGCCCTCGGCGATCATGCCGCCGGGAACGCGCAGCTTGAGGTCCTTGAAGTCCTCGATCGAGCGGATCGGCTTCTTGGAATGGATGATGTTCGGGCCGTGATGGATGCGCCCGACATACATGATGTTCTGCTTGGCGAAGATCTCGCGCGCCATCTTCAGGCCGTCCTTCGAGTAGAAGAACACGTCCCATTCGTGCGGATAGCGCAGGCCCATCAGGTATGACGACAGGAACGCCGTCGCCGGCACCTTGCCGACCCAATAGACCGTGAAGGAATTCATCGCCTCGAGCACGCCGTTCTTGACGCCGTCGAGCAACTCGAAGTCGCCGACCACTTCCTTGGCGGCGAAAGGCTTGAACTCGAGCTCGCCGCCGGTCTTTTCCTTGATCGACGCGGCCCAGGTCTTGAATGTGTTGAGCCCGACGCCGGCCGGCCAGGAAGTCTGAACCTTCCAGGTGGTCGTTTCGGCCGCTTCGGCATTGCGGATGTAGGGGGCGCTAATGATTGCCGCCCCGGCAACGGCGGCGCCACCTAAAACGGCGCGGCGAGTTGCTGGCGTGTCTGGACGCACTTTCATTGTTCTCTCCCTGCGATGTTTCCCGGATTTGAACGGCGTTTTTTATTTTCGGTTAGTTTGGAGCGGACGCGACTAGGCATCAACCCCACAATCTCTGGATTTATGCCCGGCTCGAAGCTGGAAAGTACGGATTACCGCTGTTTTGCAGACGACATTAGACTAAAGACGGATGCACTTTGCGCTCGTTCGGACCGGTAAAAGAAGCGCCAGCCAATCGGATGGCGGCAGGAGTGATAGCAAGCCAATCCAGCAACCTATGCAACCTCCTGAGGGCGGGATATGTTGATGTACTTCATTCGAGGTATCCGAACCTCGGCTCGGCTTGTGTCTCCACATCGCAAGCCGGGCATTTTTTTGCTGAAAACAACCTGCGCACACCGGTTTTCGATCGCATAGGCGCGATCGTTCCGCCCATCGTCGAGGGATCGTGCGGCTAATTGTCTTGCCAACAAAAATCGAATTGTCGACCAATGACATCATAGATTTATTCCATCGTGGGCATGCGACAAAATCATTGGGGGTGAGACCTTGCTCGGCGCAATTGTCGTAATTTTCATCGTCGCATACGCCGCCATCGCGCTGGAGCATCCGATCAGGATCAACAAGGGCGCCTCGGCCTTGCTCGGGGCCGGATTGCTTTGGACGGTGTACGCCATGCTGAGCGGCGATCACGCGCTTGTCGAACAGCAGCTCAACGACAGCGTGGCCATTACCGCTCGAATTGTATTTTTCCTGATCGGGGCCATGACGATTGTCGAAGTGATCGATGCTCACAACGGTTTCGAGGTCATCACGTCGCAGATCCGCACGAAGAAGCAAGTCACTCTCATGTGGATCATTTGCTTCGTAACCTTCTTTCTGAGTGCCGTGCTCGACAATTTGACGACGACGATCGTCATGATTTCACTGATGAAGAAACTGTCAGGCAGCCAAAGAGACCGCTTGTTTTTTGCGGCGATGATCGTGATCGCCGCGAATGCCGGTGGCGCCTGGTCGCCCATTGGCGATGTCACGACCACCATGCTCTGGATCGGCGGTCAGATCACGCCGCTGTCCATCATCCAGGGAGTGTTCCTGCCCTCACTGGTCAATCTGCTGCTTCCGCTGGTCGTCGTAAGCTACCTGCTCAAGGGAAAGGAAATTGCCCCGCCGCGTAGTCATGAAAGCGCGACCCGCCGGACAAATCTGTTCGAGCGCAACCTGATGTTCTATCTGGGGGTGGGTCTTTTGATCGCCGTGCCGGCCTTCAAGACCATCACGCACCTGCCGCCGTTTATGGGGATACTTTTCGGGCTCGGCATTCTCTGGGCGGCCGGCGAATTGCTGCATCGCGCCAAGGAGCCGGATGAAAAGAAGCCGCTGACTTTGGTTCACGCGCTCAAGCAAATCGATATGGCATCGATCGTCTTTTTCATCGGCATTCTGTTGGCGGTAGCCACCCTGGAGCACACGCACATCCTGGAGACGCTGGCAAAATGGCTCGATCAGCATGTCGGTCGTCAAGATGCGATCGTCATCTTGCTCGGGCTCTTGAGCGCGATCGTGGACAACGTGCCGCTCGTGGCGGCATCCATGGGCATGTACAGTCTTGCTCAATATCCGACCGACAGCTTCCTCTGGGAATTCATCGCCTATTGCGCGGGAACAGGCGGCTCAATCCTGATCATAGGCTCGGCGGCGGGCGTGGCCGCGATGGGTCTCGAACAAATTCACTTCTTCTGGTATGTCAAGCGGATCAGCGGACTGGCACTGCTCGGCTATTTGGGCGGTGCAGCCGTTTACATCATGCAGTACGGGCTGCTTCATTGATGGCTGAGGCTATATTCGCAGGCAGTGCTCGCAATCGTCTTGGGCTGGATTGGCTGCTCGATAAGAAAGAAGGACAGCTTCGTCCTCCACTTCAGTCGGGGCGCGTTTATGCGCGATCTGAACAAGAAATTGGAAGGAAAATAGCATTCGGGCCATACCCGCTTGCTCAGGGGCCGTCGGAGCGGCCTTCCGGGTTTCCGGCGGAGCGGCGCACGGGGCGTTCAACGTCCAGTTACACGGTCGACGGTAACCGCTGAACGGCGGCCCGGTCTCGCAGACTTCGGGGCAGCATCGACTGGCACGGTGCGGGGGAGGGGGCCCTCGCCCCCGCCAACCGTCCGGCGCCTTAGCTGACACCGCCTCAGAAAAAAATCCCTTTTGAAACAGGATGATATTTCTTATTCATGAGAGATCAAATCAACCTCTTCCGCCGGCGCCTTAAGCTCAGCGTTCCAGCCGGGCGAGCAGGCTGGAGGTGTCCCAGCGCTTGCCGCCCATCTTCTCGACCTCCGAATAGAAGGCGTCGACCAGCGCGGTCACCGGCAGGCTCGCGCCGTTGCGCCGGGATTCGGCAAGGCAAATCGACGAGATCCTTGCGCATCCATTCCACCGCGAAGCCGAAATCGAATTTTCCCTCGTTCATGGTCTTGTAGCGGTTTTCCATCTGCCAGGACTGCGCGGCGCCTTTTGAAATCGTGTCGATGACGGCCTGGACATCGAGGCCAGCTTTCTTGGCGAAATGAATGCCCTCGGAAAGGCCCTCGACCAGCCCCGCGATGCAGATCTGGTTGACCATTTTGGTCAGTTGCCCGGACCCCGCGGCGCCGAGCCGCTTGCACATCCGGGCATAGGCCGCGATCACGGGCTCGGCGCCCGCATAGGCGTCCTCGGTGCCGCCGCACATCACGGTCAAAACGCCGTTTTCCGCGCCGGCCTGGCCGCCGGACACCGGCGCATCGACGAACTTGAAGCCCGCTTTGGTAGCTGCGGCGTCGAGCTCGCGCGCGACCTCGGCGGAAGCGGTGGTGTGATCGACGAAGGTCGCACCCTTTTTCATGCCGGCGAACGCGCCGTTCTCGCCGAGCGTGACCGCGCGCAGGTCATTGTCGTTGCCGACGCAGCACATGACAAAGTCCTGGCCCTCGGCGGCGGCTTTCGGCGTTGCCGCGGCCTTGCCACCGAATTTCTCGGCCCACGCCTTGGCCTTGGCCTGCGTCCGGTTGAATACCGTCACCTCGTGGCCACCTTTTTTCACCAGATGTCCCGCCATGGGAAAACCCATCACGCCGAGACCGAGAAAAGCAACTTTAGCCATGTTTAAAACCTTGGGGTTTTGCCGGCATTGGATCCGCCGGACCGTGTTCTGGAGAGGGGGCGGTGGGCCGGTCCGATTGGCCCGAACCAGGTTCCGCGTCAGATGTGGAACGGGCACAATAAACCCTGGCCCGCGAAGGGCAACGCCTCCGTTTGGCGGGCGGGCCGGGTTTTGTGCTAGGATCGCCCGTCGCGATCAAAGACTTCAATAAAAAGGGAGTGATACCGCATGAGCGTCAGCGTTGGCGTGCTCGACCATTTCAACATCCGGACCCGCAAGCTCGCCGACACGGTCCGGTTCTACGAGGATGTCCTGGGACTGGAGAAGGGGCCCCGGCCGAATTTCGCATTTCCCGGGGCGTGGATGTACTCGGAGGGCAAGCCGGTGGTCCATCTCGTCGACATCTCGCAGACCGACGAGCCGCAGAAGCCGGATTCCGGCGTTGTCCACCATGTCGCCTTCGTCAGCCAGGGTTTTAGCGGCATGAAGCAGCGGCTTCAGTCCAGAAAGATGGAGTTCGACTCGCGGCAGGTTCCGGGCGGCGACCTCTGGCAGATCTTCGTCAATGACCCCAACGGCGTCATGATCGAACTGAACTACGAGGCCGCCAAGGAGCAGGGCGCGGGATCGGCGCCCGCCGAGCGCCGGGACGATCCGGGCAGGCGGTAGCCTTTTGGGCTGCAAGGCTCTATGTGTCGCATCTAATTAGTCAGGAGATGCGCGGTGAGCGTAACGCAGCAACAGGTTCTCGATGCACTGGCCAAGGTGGCGTCGCCGCGCGGCGTCGCCTTGACCAACGCCAATGTGCTGTCGGCCGTCACGGTCACTGACGGCAAGGTGTTCTTTTCGATCAATGTCGAAGCCGCGGAAGCCCGCGCCTGGGAAAGCGTCCGCGCGCAAGCCGAAGCGGCCGTGCGCGCCATTCCCGGCGTCACCGTCGCCATGATCGCGCTGACCGCCGAGCGCAAGCCGGGCTCCGCGCCGCGCGCCGCAGCGCCCTGCGCAGGGCGTGCCGCCGGTCGCCTCGCATCGGCCGCCGCACAGCCCGGCGTCACCAATGTCGAAACAGGCGGAAATTCCCGGCATCGCCGCCGTCATCGCGGTGGCCTCCGGCAAGGGCGGCGTCGGTAAATCGACCACCGCGCTCAATCTGGCGCTGGGCCTGCGCGACCTCGGTTTGCGGGTCGGCCTGCTCGATGCCGACATTTACGGGCCGTCGGTGCCGAGATTGACCGGCATTCGCGAGAAGCCGCGGCTCGACGACGACCGCAAGATGATTCCAATTCAGCGCTTCGGCCTTGCGATCATGTCGATCGGCTTTCTGGTCGAGGAGGATACCGCGATGATCTGGCGCGGGCCGATGGTGATGTCGGCGATCACCCAGATGCTGCGGGACGTCGCATGGGGCACGCTCGACGTTCTCGTGGTCGATATGCCTCCCGGCACCGGCGACGCGCAATTGACGCTGGCGCAGAATGTGCCGCTCAAGGGGGCGATCATCATTTCGACGCCGCAGGATCTTTCGCTGATCGATGCGCGGCGGGGACTGGCGATGTTCAGGAAGGTCAACGTGCCGGTTCTCGGCATTGTCGAGAACATGAGCTATTTCCAGTGCCCGCATTGCGGCACCCGGTCGGACATCTTCGGTCACGGCGGCGCGCGGCACGAGGCCGAGCGGCTTGGGGTGCCGTTTCTGGGCGAAATTCCGCTGCACATGGCGATTCGCGCCACCTCGGATTCGGGGACGCCGGTGGTGGAAAGCGAGCCGGACGGCCCGCATGCGGCGATCTACCGCGCGATCGGCGCCAAGGTCCGCGATCAGCTCCAGGCCGTCATCGCCGCGGCCTAGCGGCCCGGTTCTGATGTAATCAGAACCCGGCCTCTGGCTCTCTTTTGACGCGTTTTCTTCACGCGAACCGGTTTCCACTTCGCTCGAAAACGCTGTCGGCCCGGCTTTTCGCCGCCCTATGCGACTTTCGTTTAAACAGTGCTGTCATGCCTTCGTCGCGTATTCGGCGGCCGAACTTCCGTGTTAAAGACCGCCCGCCAGAGCGCCTTCGGCTGACGCGAATTCGCCTCGCCGGGAGAGATGCTCCAGGAACTACGGGACACGCCCCCAACAAGGAGATGCCTTAAATGAAGCGTCGTGATTTTTTGAAGGTTTCGGCAACCGGCGCCGCGGTGGCCGCGGTGGCCTCGCCGGCGATCGCGCAATCCGCGCCCGAGATCAAATGGCGCATGACGTCAAGTTTCCCGAAGTCGCTCGACACGATCTACGGCGGCGCCGAATACTTCGCGAAACAGGTTGCCGAGATGACGGACAACAAGTTTCAGATTCAGGTCTTCCAGGCGGGCGAACTCGTTCCGGGATTGCAGGCGCTCGACGCGACGACCAAGAACACCGTCGAGATGTGCCACACCGTCTCCTACTATTATGTCGGCAAGGATCCGACCTTCGCGATCTATGCGTCGGTGCCGTTCGGCCTCAATGCGCGCATGCAGAATTCGTGGTGGTCTCAGGGCGGCGGCATGGAGATCGGCAACGAGTTCTTCAAGAAGTCCGCCAATGTGATCGCATTCCCCTGCGGCAACACCGGCACCCAGATGGGCGGCTGGTTCCGCAAGGAGATCAAGACCGTCGCCGATCTCTCCGGCCTCAAGTTCCGCATCGGCGGCATTGCCGGACAGGTGCTGCAGAAAGTCGGCGTCGTGCCGCAGCAGATCGCCGGCGGCGACATCTACCCCGCGCTTGAAAAAGGCACCATCGACGGCGCCGAATGGGTTGGTCCGTATGATGACGAGAAGCTCGGATTCCAGAAGGTCGCCAAGTATTATTACTATCCCGGTTTCTGGGAAGGCGGCCCGACGGTTCACGCCTTCGCCAATCTCGACAAGTGGAATGAGTTGCCGAAGAGCTATCAGACCATCGTCAGCAACGCGGCGGCGAACGCCAATGCCTGGATGGCCACGCGCTATGACATGCTGAACCCCTCGGCATTGAAGCGTCTCGTCGCCGGCGGCACGCAGCTTCGCCCCTTCACCAATGAAGTGCTGGAAGCCTGTCTGAAGGCGACCAACGAATTGTGGGCGGAGATTTCCGCGAAGAATGCCGACTTCAAGAAATCGATCGAACTCGATGCAGGCCTACCGCTCCGACCAGTACCTGTGGTGGCAGGTTGCCGAATACACCTTCGACAGTTTCATGATCCGCTCGCGCACCCGCGGCTGATCCGCAGCGTTTTCAAGCGAAGCAGATACCGGTTCGCGTCAAGGAAACGCGTCAAACAAGAGAGCCTTGGTTCTGAGAACCAGGGCTACGCCTTAAGTCGTAGAACTTTAAGCCCGGCCTTTTCGAAGGCCGGGCTTTTTGCGTTGCGGCAACTCAGTTCTGCATGGAAATTTGGAACCGGATGTTCCATGCTTGAGGCAAGCCTCGAAATGAAGGCTAGCGGGACACGCCGCACATCACCAAGGAGAGGGAATTTTATGAAGCGACGAGACTTTATCAAGGTTGCCGGAATTGGCGCTGCGGGCGCTACGACCATGGCGGCGCCGGCGATCGCGCAGTCGATGCCGGAGATCAAATGGCGCATGACGGCGAGCTGGCCGAAATCGCTCGATACGTTGTACGGCGGCGCGGAAGTGATGGCCAAGGCGATCGCCGAAGCCACCGACAACAAGTTTCAGGTCCAGCTCTTCGCCGCCGGCGAAATCGTCCCGGGATTGCAGGTCCTCGATGCCGTGCAAAACGGCACGGTGGAGATGGGCCACACGGCCTCCTACTATTACTTCGGCAAGGATCCGACCTTCACCTTCGGCTCGGCGGTGCCGTTCGGACCGAACATGCGCATCAACCAGGCCTGGTACATGCTCGGCGGCGGCAAGGAACTCCTCAACGAATTCTACAAGAAATACAACGTCACTTCGCTGCTGGCCGGCAACACCGGCTGTCAGATGGGCGGCTGGTTCCGCAAGGAAATCAAGACCGTCGACGATCTCAAGGGCCTCAAATTCCGCATCGGCGGTTTTGCCGGACGCGTGCTGCAGAAGCTCGGCGCGGTCCCGCAGCAGATTGCCGGCGGCGACATCTATCCGGCGCTGGAGAAGGGCACCATCGACGGCGCGGAATGGGTCGGTCCTTACGACGACGAGAAGCTCGGCTTCTACAAGGTCGCGCCGCACTATTACTATCCCGGATGGTGGGAAGGCGGCCCGATACTGCTGTCTTTCGTCAATCTCGATAAATGGAACGCGCTGCCGAAATACTATCAGAACGTCATCGAGCAGGCCGGTCACTACGCCAACAACTGGATGATGGCGAAGTACGATCAGTCCAATCCGGCGGCGCTGCGCCGGTTGCTCGCGAGCGGCACCAAGCTGCATGCCTTCTCGCCGCCGATCATGGAAGCCTCCTTCAAGGCGGCGAAGGAACTGCACAGCGAGGTCTCGGCGACCAATGCCGACTTCAAGAAGGTCTATGAATTGCTGACCTCGTTCTCGAACAACGGCTATCAGTGGTTCCAGGTCGCCGAAGTCGGTTTCGACAACTTCATGGCGCGTCACGCACAGGGCTGATTGCGCCGGACCATTCGGACGAACGCAAAAACCCCGGAGCGCGAGCTCCGGGGTTTTTTGTTGGCGACAGCCGGGAAGCTATTGTTTCGGCGGCGGGCCGAAATCGAGCGGCGGCGCTTCCATCTGCGGTATCTCGATCTTGATGGTGTTGGGATCGATCGTCGATACCGCGCCCTTGTAGTGCATCACCATCGACGGGAACATGATCACCAGCAGCACCATGATGACCTGGATCACGACGAACGGCACCGCGCCCCAGTAGATCTGGCCGGTGGTGACGGCGTCCATGCGCTTGCCGGTGACGCGGTCGATATAGGGATCCTTCGGCGCCACCGAGCGCAGATAGAACAGCGCGAACCCGAACGGCGGATGCATGAACGAGGTCTGCATGTTGACGCCGAGGATCACGCCGAACCAGATCAGGTCGATGCCGAGGTGTTCGGCGGCCGGCCCGAGCAGCGGGATGATGATGAAGGCCAGCTCGAAGAAATCGAGGAAGAAGGCGAGCACGAAGACGAAGGCGTTGACGAAAATCAGAAAGCCGACCTGGCCGCCGGGCAGCGAGGTCAGGAGGTTTTCGACCCAGACGTGGCCGTTGACGCCGTAGAAGGTCAGCGAGAACACGCGCGCGCCGACCAGGATGAAGACCACGAAGGCCGACAGCTTGGCGGTCGATTCGGTCGCCTGCCGGATCAGATCCCAGCTCAGCCGGCGCTTGGCGGCGCCGAGAATGATCGCGCCGGTAGCGCCCATGGCGCCGCCTTCGGTCGGCGTCGCGACGCCGATGAAGATCGTGCCGAGCACCAGGAAGATCAGGAACAGCGGCGGCACCATCACGAAGGTGGTCTGCTGCGCCATCGCGGACAGGAACCGGAAGCCGGTGAGCTTGTCGATGATCCAGTTCAGAACCGCGACGAAGAACGCGAACAGGATGCCGAAGAACATGCTGAGCACGACGAAGTCGGCGCCGTGCGTTTCGGAATTGCGCATCATGAACCAGCCGAACACGCAGCTGGCGAGGAAGAGCACGCCGAGCGACATCAATCCGCGGCTGCCGTCTTTCTCGCGAAAGCCGATCGCCTCCGCCGGCAGGCCGGGCGCCGCCTTGGGAAATATCAGGGTGACGAGGAACGCGTAACCGGCATAGAGGCCGGCAAGCACCAGCCCGGGAATGAAGGCGCCCTCGTACATGTCGCCGACCGACTTGCCGAGCTGGTCGGCCATCACGATCAGCACCAGCGACGGCGGAATGATCTGCGCCAGCGTGCCGGAGGCCGCGATGATGCCGGTGGCCATCCGGCGGTCGTAGCCGTAGCGCAGCATGATCGGCAGCGAGATCAGGCCCATCGAAATCACGGACGCCGCGACCACGCCGGTGGTGGCGGCGAGCAGCGCGCCGACGAACACCACGGCATAGGCGAGGCCGCCGCGGATGGTGCCGAACAACTGCCCGATGGTGTCGAGCAGGTCTTCCGCCATGCCGGATCGTTCGAGCACCAGTCCCATGAAGGTGAAGAACGGGATCGCCAGCAGCGTGTCGTTGTTCATCACGCCGTAGACGCGTTCGGGAAGCGCCTGCAGGAAGTCCGGCCGGAACTCGCCGAGCTGGATGCCGACGAAGGCGTAGATCAGCCCGACCGCGCCGAGCGAGAACGCCGCCGGATAACCGAGCAGCAACACGACGACCAATGACGCGAACATGATCGGCGCCATATTGGCGATAAGAAACGCTGACATCTATATCCCCCTGCGACCCCGTGTCCGCGATCAGTGCTTTTCGATCGCCTCGACGAGATGCTCGACCTCGGCGACGATGGCATTCACCTGCGATGCGTGTGGATCCGGAATCAACCCGCGCATGACCGCGATGCGCTTGATCAGTTCGGAAATGCCCTGCACCAGCAGCATGGTGAATCCGATGATGATCAGCGACTTGGCGGGCCATTGCGGCAGCCCGCCGGCATTGCCCGATTGCTCGTTGATCTCGACCGAGCGCATGAAGAACGGACCGCCGGTGATGATCATGACGATGCGTGAGCGGCAGCAGGAAAAACGCATGACCGACGAGGTCGATGATGTCGCGCACCCGCTTCGGCAGCAGGTTGTTGACGATATCGATGCGGATATGTTCGTTGTCGAGCAGGGTCCAGGACGAGCACAGCAGGAAGACGATGCTGAACAGCACCCATTGAAGCTCGAGCCACGAGTTGGAAGAGGTGTCGAACGTCTTGCGCACGATGGCGTTGAGCGCGGACACCACCACGGCGAGCAGGATCAGCCATGCCAGACGCTTGCCCGTCCACTTCGTGAACGCGTCGATTCCACGGCTCAATTTCAGGAGCGATTGCAACGATAGTCCTCCCCAGTTCGCGCCTCTGCCGTCTTGACCGCGCCGATCGGGCGCAGCGGCCTGTCCAGCCGGGCTAGCATGAAGCCGCCGCACCATTCCAGCGCGCGAAGCCGCCGTCAATTGGAAGTTTGTTGATAATGAAGGGGAAATCAGGCCGGCGGATCGGCGGCCTCAACCGCCGGTGACGCTCATATGGCGGCTGACGCTGGGGCGGTTGTGCCGGCGGTCGATGATGAAGTCGTGGCCCTTCGGCTTCAGGCCGATGGCGCGGTCGATCGCGGCCGCGAGCAGGCCGTCGTCGGGCGAGGCGCGGAGCGGTTTGCGCAAATCGGAGGCATCCTCATGGCCGAGGCAGGTATGCAGCGTGCCGGTACAGGTGATCCGGACACGGTTGCAGGACTTGCAGAAATTGTGGGTCATCGGCGTGATGAAGCCGAGCTTGCCGCCGGTCTCGCTGACGCGGACGTAACGCGCGGGGCCGCCGGTGCTCTCGTCGAGCTCGGTCAGCGTGTATTGTTTGGCGAGGCGCGCGCGAACCAGCGACAACGGCACGTACTGGTCGATCCGGCCTTCGCCGATGTCGCCCATCGGCATGACCTCGATCAGCGTCAGCGCCATGCCCTTGCCGTGCGCCCATTCCATCAGCGCGGGGATCTCGTCCTCGTTCAGGTTTTTCAGCGCCACCGCGTTGATCTTGACGGCGAGCCCCGCCGACCGCGCGGCCTCGATGCCGGCCAGCACCTTGTCGAGATCGCCCCAGCGGGTGATGGCCCGGAATTTCGCCGGATCCAGCGTGTCCATCGAGACGTTGATGCGGCGTACCCCGCAGTCGGCCAACTCGCCGGCGAAACGCGCCAGCTGCGAGCCGTTGGTCGTCAGCGTCAGTTCGTCGAGCGCGCCGGTCTCAAGATGGCGCGAAAGCGAGCGCACCAGCGACATCACGTTGCGCCGGACCAGCGGCTCGCCGCCGGTCAGCCGCAGCTTGCGCACGCCCTTGGCGATGAATGCCGAGCACAGCCGGTCGAGTTCCTCGAGCGTGAGCAGATCGGCCTTGGGCAGAAAGGTCATGTCTTCCGACATGCAATAAAAGCAGCGCAGGTCGCAGCGGTCGGTGACCGATACCCGCAAATAGCTGATGGTCCGGCCGAACGGGTCGGTCATCGGAAGAGACAGCGATGCGGGAGGACTGAGCGAGGGTCCGTTCATTCGATACGCCTTGTCACTGCGGCAGCCGCCATAAGGGTATGGCGCAGCGTTAGTCACAATCTATGCAGGATGCAATCCGCGTACAATCCGCACTTTGCTTAAGTGCGGTGCAAGCGATCAGCGGCTGGGCGCAGCGGGGGCGGCCGGCGCGGCGGCTTGCGCCGGGTCGGGGAAGGGCGATGCCGCGGGCGCGGCGGCGGTTCCCTTCGGCGGTTTCGGCTTTTTCGGCTTCACGACCTTCTTCCGCGCGGCCTTCGGCGGCGGGCCCGCCGGCTGCAGTTCCGCGACCACCGGATTGGGATCGATCGTCGTCGAGGCAGGGCTGGAGAAGTCGCCGGGATTGCGGGTGACCTGCACCGGGATGGTCGCCGGCTGGAACTTGTTCAGCGTGAAGGTCACCGAGAAACCGGCGTCGGGGGCTTGCACCGCGACGGAGCAGGGTGTCTTGCAGCTTGGCCCCACGGATGTAACGGCGTCGGCGCCCGGCGGGACCGAGTTCGAGCTGAACCTGCACGGTTGGCGGGGTCGGCTTGAAGGCGTCGAGCGAAAACGAGGAGCAGCCGGCCAGGCTAGCTCCCGCTACGGCAATCGCGATGACACGGCGCATGATCATCCGCCACTCTTATGCGGCAAACTGCCACAATCCCCGTGCGACCATAGGAGCGTCAGGACAGCGGCGCAACCGGGCGGGCCCATATCGTTAATTGATGGTTAACGCCGGGGCCGTTAAAATACATAAATAAAATCAGCTACTTATACAATATTCTGCCTGACCATCAGGCTTTGCACGGCCCCCGGCAGCTCGTTCATGTGGTTGATCAGCCGGTCCGGTTTGAGATCGGCGATCGGAACATCGGTATATCCGAATTCCACCCCGATGACGGGGACGCCGGCGCGGCGGGCCACGCCGATATCCGGGCCGGCATCGCCGACCATGATCGCCCGCGACAGATGGCCGCCCGCGCGCACGATCGTCTGCTGCAGGATGGCCGGGTCAGGCTTCGACACGCCGAAAGTATCGGCGCCGCAAATCGCCGAAAACCGCGAACTCAATCCGAGCTGGTCGAGCAAGAGCTTCGACAACCACTCCAGCTTGTTGGTGCAAACCGCGAACCGGTATCCCAGCGTCTGGAGATCGTCGAGCGCGCTTTCCAGGCCTTCGAACGGCCGCGAGACGTCGGCGATATGGGCGGCATAGTAATCGATGAAGTCGGAGGTCAGCCGGGTGATGTCGTCGACGCTTGCCGTGCGGCCCTCCAGTTCCAGGCCGCGTTCGATCAGCTTGCGGGCGCCCGCGCCGATCATATTGCGCGCGGAATCGAGCGGGACCGGGGGCAGGCCCTCGCGGTCGAGAACGAAGTTGAGCGCGTTGATCAGGTCGGGCGCCGTGTCCACGAGCGTGCCGTCAAGATCGAACACAATTGTGCGGGCAAAGGTCATCAGGAAGCGCTATCGGTCTCCATGCAATCCTGCAAGTAGTGGCACAGGGCCGCAAAGTCATCAATTGCGGCCGTGTTAACCTGTTCAGGCCGGCGCATAGCGCTGTTCCTTCCCGTAAAACGACGCTAGATATGCCCCGGCCGGATCGTCGGTCGCATGTCGGCGAGCTACTCTCAAGCTACTCTTGAGCTACTCTTGGGGCATCCTTTGCAAGCGAATATGGACGAATTGAAGCGGCAGGCGGCGGCGCGGGCGCTCGATTATGTGCGCGACGGCATGAAGCTCGGGCTCGGCACCGGTTCGACCGCGAAGCATTTCGTCGAGCTTCTCGGCGAGCGGGTTCGCGGCGGATTGAGCGTCATCGGCGTGCCGACGTCGGAGGCGACCCGCCTTGACGCGGTGCGGTGCGGCATTCCCCTGACCACGCTCGATGACATCGATCGGCTCGACCTGACGGTGGACGGCGCCGACGAGATCGACCCCTCGCTCAACGCCATCAAGGGCGGCGGCGGCGCATTGCTGCGCGAAAAGATCGTAGCCGCGTCGTCGGATCGCATGATCGTGATCGCCGACGACTCCAAATGGGTCGAAGTGCTTGGCCGCTTTCCGCTACCAGTGGAGGTCGTCCCGTTCGGCCTGGCGGCGACGCAGGGCGCCATGGGCTCGGCGTTTGCGCAGGCCGGCGTTTCCGGGCACATGGCGGTCCGCAGGGGCAGGGACGGCCATGTTTTTGTCACCGATGGTGGCCACTGGATTGTCGACGCCTTTCTGGGGCAGATACAAGATGCGCCGCGCCTTGCGGGCCTGCTGAGTTCGATACCGGGCGTCGTCGAGCACGGGCTGTTCATTGGCCTCGTCAGCACCGCGGTGCTGGCCGGCCCTCGGGGAATTCGCGTTGTTGAACGGCCGTAACGCCGCAATCTTGGGAGAATTGGAATGAAGAGCCTTTCACGAATCTTGTCGGCCGCCTGCCTGGCGCTGGGACTGGCTCTGACCGGCTTGCCTGCCGGGGCGCAGCAACCCAAGCCGCCTTCGGCGGCGGCCATCGCGGCGGCAAAGGAAATCCTGGCGATGAAGAAGGCGGGCGCGATGTATGCCACCGCCGTTCCCAACATCGTCCAGCAGACCAAGGATCAGCTGTTGCAGAGCAATCTCAACTACCAGAAGGATCTCAACGAGGTTGCCGTGATCGTTGCCCAGAAGCTTGCCGGCCGCGAGAAGGAAATCGGCGAAGGGATGGCGACGATCTACGCCAACGCCTTCACCGAACAGGAGCTGAAGGATCTGGTCACCTTCTACAAGTCGCCGCTCGGCCAGAAATTGCTCGCGGCGGAGCCGGGGGCCATTCAGTCCAGCATGACCTATATGAACCAGTGGGCGCAGCAGTTTTCCGAAGCAGTCAACGGCGAATTCCGCGCCGAGATGCGCAAGCGCGGCAAGCAGATCTGATCCGGAACCATAGCGTTTTCGAGCGAAGTGGAATCCGGTTCGCGCGAAGAAAGCGCGTCAAGAGTGAGATTCGGTTCGGACTGATCAGAACCGCTTTCGATCGGGGCTGAAATGGCAGAGTTCGACGTCGATCTGTTCGTCATCGGAGGCGGTTCGGGCGGGGTTCGCGCCGCCCGGATCGCCGCCGGCCATGGCGCCCGTGTCATGATCGCGGAAGAGTACCGGATGGGCGGCACCTGCGTGATCCGCGGCTGCGTGCCGAAGAAACTTCTGGTCTATGCGTCGCATATCCGGCACGACATCGAGGACGCGGCGGGCTTCGGCTGGACCATTCCTCAAGCGACCTTCGACTGGCCGACCCTGATCGCCAACAAGGACAAGGAGATTGCGCGGCTGGAGGCCGCCTATACCTCCAACGTGGAAAAATCGGGCGCCCGCATCGTCAAGACGCGCGCGGTGTTCGAGGACCCGCATACGCTGCGGCTGGCGACAGGCGAGGCCGTGAAGGCGAAATATGTGCTGATCGCGACCGGCGGCGCGCCCAATCACGGGCAGGCGATCCCCGGCATCGAGCACGTGATCTCCTCGAACGAGGCGTTTCATCTGGACGCGCTGCCGAAGCGCATCGTGATTCAGGGCGGCGGTTATATCGCGCTGGAATTTGCCTGCATCTTCGCCGGTTTCGGCTCCGACGTGACGCTGATCTACCGCGGCGAAAACATCCTGCGCGGTTTTGACGAGGACGTCCGCGCCCACGTCCGCTCCGAGATGGAGAAGGACGGCGTCACTATTCTGACCGGCTGCACCGTCAGCAAGGTCGACAGGCACGGCAAGGAATTCACCTCGCATCTGTCGAACGGATCGAGCATCGCCTCCGATCAGGTGATGTTCGCGATCGGGCGGCATCCCAACGTCGCCAATCTCGGGCTGGAAAAGACCGGCGTCGCCATCAATCCGGCCAATGGCGGCATCGCGGTCGACAGTTTCTCGCGCACCTCGGTGCCGAATATCTATGCGATCGGCGACGTCACCCACCGCATCAACCTGACGCCGGTCGCGATCCGCGAGGGTCATGCCTTCGCCGATACCGTGTTCGGCAAGCGGCAGGTCGAGGTCGATCATGCCGACATTCCGACCGCCGTGTTCTCCCAGCCGGAAGTCGGCACCGTGGGGCTGACCGAAGCGCAGGCGCGCGCGCAATTCAGCCACGTCGATATCTACAAGGCCGTTTTCAGGCCGATGAAGGCCACCATGTCGGGCCGCGACACAAGGGTGCTGATGAAGCTGGTGGTCGACGCCACCTCCGACCGCGTGGTCGGCTGTCATATCGTCGGCGACGGCGCCGCCGAAATGGTTCAGGTGCTCGGCATCGCCGTCAAGATGAAGGCGACCAAGGCCGATTTCGACGCGACCATGGCCTTGCATCCAACCGCGGCGGAAGAACTCGTGACGATGCGGACGCCGACGGCGCGGTACGTGCGCGAAGCGGCGGAATAAATCAGCGTGTAGGATGGGTGGCGACTTGTCCGCCGTAGCTCGAAGAGCGAAGGCGGAAGCGGTTCACCGTTTGCGCTGAGCCCGGCCGGCGCGCTAGCCTCCGCGGCAGGGAATGCCGGGAGGAAAGCATGGGCCGGAAGATAGCGATTGTCGGAGCGGGTGCCGTCGGCGGGTATGCCGGCGCCCATATGGTGCAGGCAGGCGAGGACGTGACGTTCATCGATCCCTGGCCCGAGCATGTCGAGCACATGAGGAAGCATGGCCTGCGCGTCACCCACGCGATGGACGTCGCGGAATTTTCGGTTCCGGTGCGCGCGCTGCATGTGACCGACGCGCAGCAGCTGGCCAGGGAGGCGCCGGTCGACATCGCCTTCATTTGCATGAAGTCCTACGACACCGCCTGGGCAACCACGCTGATCCGGCAGTATCTGGCGCCGGACGGCTACGTCGTGTCGCTGCAGAACTGCATGAATGAAGAGACGATCGCCGGCATCGTCGGCTGGGGCAAGACGCTCGGCTGCATCGCGAGCAGCATCACGGTCAACCTGCCCGAGCCCGGCCACATCCACCGCGGCGCCGGCAAGGGCGGGGCGGCGCACACCGTATTCCGCGCCGGCGAAGTGCACGGCCGCATCACGCAACGGGCGGAGGAAATCCGCCGCCTGGTCGGCTACGCCGACAGCGCCAGGGTCACCGGCAATCTCTGGGGCGAGCGCTGGTCGAAACTGGTCGCCAACGTCATGGGCAACGGGCTCTCCGCCTGCACCGGCCTGACCGGAGGAGAGATGCTGCAGAGCGAGCCGATCCGCCGCTTCTCCACCCGGCTCGGCAGCGAAGCGATCCGCGTCGGGCAGGCGCACGGCTATCAGCTGGAGGAGATCTTGCACCTCGCACCCGAGACGATTGCGCGTGCGGGCGAGGGCGACGAGGCGGCGATGGGCGTCTGCGACGAACAGCGCTTCAAGGACGGCAAGCGCACCTCCTCCGGGCAGCGTCCGTCCATGGGCCAGGACATGCAGAAAGGCCGGCGCACGGAGATCGAATTCCTCAACGGCTTCGTGGTGCGCGAGGGCGAAAAGGTCGGGCTTTCGTGCAGAGCCAATGCCGTGCTGACGGACATCGTCAAGCGCGTGGAACGCCATGAACTGAGCCCCGATCCACGGCATATCACCGAGCTGCGGTTGAACTGAGCCGGCTGGCGCGAATTAAAGAAAATTTCCTTTCGCGCCGGACCGCCAGTTGTCCGCCCGCAGAGGCACAACGTTGCATGCAGAGCTTCGTCGGACGGACCGTCTCTGGCGCTATTCGGCGGCGATTCCGTTTGCAGCGGTCACGTAGCCGTCACGCGCCTGCGGCAGCTTCCAGCCGAGCAGCCGGCTCGCGACCTGGTTGCGCAAGACCTGTGCCGTGCCGCCGCCGATCGTGAACATGCGCGCGTCGCGCATCATCCGCTCCATCGGATTGTTGCGCGAATAGCCGCGCGCGCCAAAAATCTGCAAGGCATCGCTCGTCACCTTGATCGCCATCTCGGATGCGAAAATCTTCGCCTGCGCGGCAAGCAGCGGATCGGGAAAGGGGTCCGCGCTGGCGGCTGCGCTGCGAATGCACAGGCGGGCGGCGTTCAGCTGCACCGACATGTCGGCCAGCATCCATTGCAGGCCCTGGAATTCGGCAATCGGACGGCCGAACTGCCGGCGCGATTTCGAAAACGCCAGCGCCTCTTCGAACGCGCCCTGCGCCAGGCCAAGGGCAACGGTCGCAGCGCCGACGCGCTGGCTGTTGTAGGCGTTCATCAGTTCGGCGAAGCCGCGTTTCCAGCCGCCCGGGGGCTGAAGAACCATGTCCATCGGTACTTCGGCATCCTCGAGGATGATCTCGGTCTCGGGAATGCCGCGCAACCCCATCGCAGGCTCGCGCTTTCCGACGCGCAATCCCCCGCCATCGGCAGGTAGGTTCGGGTCGCGCACGATGATGAAGCCGCCGATGCCCTCCGCCTTGCCGTGTTCGTCGAACACGCGGGCAAAGATGAGGTGAAGCCGGGAGACGCCGCCTCCGGTGATCCAGTGCTTCTTGCCGTTCAGCACATAACCCGGACCGCGCCTGTCCGCGCGCGTCGTCATCTCGGTGGCGGCGGAGCCTGCTTCCGGTTCGGTGATGCAGATCGCGGGCTTGTCGCCCGACAGTACGAGCTCGGCGGCAAGCTTCTTTTGCTTCTCGCTGCCGTAGCGCATGATGGCCGAGATCGCGCCCATATTGGCCTCGACCGCGATGCGGCCCGTGACGCCGCAGACGCGCGCCATTTCCTCGACGATCAGGCTCGCATCCAGGAAGCTGCCGCCGGCGCCGCCGTACGCCTTCGGGATCGTATAGCCCATCAGGCCGGCGGAGGTGAGATCCCGGACGTTTTCCCAGGGGTAGGCTTCGCTTCTGTCCGTTTCGGCCGCGCGTGCCCTGATCGAGCCCTCGGCGATCTCGCGCGCCAGCCCTTGCAGCCTCTTTTGCTCCGGAGCGAGGTCGAATTGCATTGTTCTGTCCTCCATGTTCCTTCCCCACTCGAGGCTCTCGCGGGTGCATCGCCGCGCAGGAAGAACTCCACACAAGATCGCGATCAGCCCGCCGGGCAAATCAGCGGGGCTGGTTGGCGACCTGACTGTCCAGCCCCATTTGCAAAAAGTTTTCCTTCGCGCCGGACCCAAATCAAATCCATATCTCTCATCGTCCCGTTCCGAAAGAGGGGCGTTGGCTACGTTACGAACGTTGGGGCAAGAACTCGGCATAGCCGTTCCCGCGACATTGCCGTCGCTCGCCGGCGAGGTGGTTGAATAGCGATGCCATTCGCTGAGGTGCTAGTCTGCTGTTGGCACCTTTGAGACATGCTGGCCACGTATGAGGATGTCCTTCGGCTGCGTAGACCGGAAGTCATCGGCCGGCTGAGGCTGCGCGGCCGAGTATGCGCCTCGGTCTAATGCCTATGCCCACCGCCCTGGTTCATGCCGCCGCCCTTGTAGCCGCCCTGGTTCAGGCCGCCACTGTTAGAGCCGCCCCCGTTCGAATCCCGGTTCCAATCACAGGCTTCAATCCGCTTCCAATCTGCACTGGGTGCTTTATGGGAGTGCTCACTGTGCCGTTTGAACCACCATTCACCTGACCGACTGGCTTGCGGACCTCGTCCCGAGCCTCTTGAGCCCGCGCTATAAACCGTGTTTGTGCAACCGCCTTTATTCGCACCGGTCGTATAGGCGGTGGATAACTACTGGCAGTGGCTCGGCCCGCAGAATTCGCAATGCTCGCCACCCACGTATTTAGAGCGAAACGCTGTCGCGCCGCTGTGCGAGATGTTTTGGACGTGCTCCTTCGCGTTTGCGGATGTCCGATGAACTGAGCGATACAACTGCCACACTGCGGCCCGGCACAAGCTGCGCATGCGATCGACGCCAATCGCTCCCAAGAGCGTCACCGTGAACGACGGCCTGAAACGGTCCAACGGAGATGCCGTAATCCGGCGAACACCGATCAGACCCTGACGCATCGGGTCGCGCCCCTGGAGTCCGCATCCGTAATTCGTAAAGGAATGCGGAATTCTGCTATCGAGGATCTGCTCACAACCCGCCGCTTGACCTGCCCCTAGGCACCGTAACCACGGCGTTGCCTAGTATATCGACGCCGACGGGGTTGTGAGTCGAGTCTGAGAATGCTCTCTGCTGCGGTGATGAAACCAATGAAGCTTTTCTTCCACTATTGATCGCCTTTGCCATTTGAGATTGGCGCTAAGACTGTGGGCATGTTCGACTGGAACAGCTTGTAACCTTGGTTCGTGGGCGACAATTGAGAGGTATTCATGGGCCGTTTAGAACAGCCTTGCTGGCCGACGGGACGCAGGTGTGCTGTGTCGATCACATTCGATGATGCGCTTCCTGTCCATCATGAACTGGCCGGACCAGCTCTCGAAGCGCGAGGAATGCGTGGCACCTTCTATCTCCATATAGCGATGGCCCCTTGCGGCGACCCGATGCCTTGGCGCGCGCTTGCAGCACGCGGGCACGAACTGGGAAACCACAGCTTGTTTCACCCTTGCCGACGCAAGGCCGCCCACAGAGCCTGGCTCGACAAAGCCTTCGATTTGCGGCGCTATGAGCCCATTAGATTCCAACAGGAAGTGCGGGTTGCCAATGCATTTCTAAAATTGATCGACGGTCTCGGTGAGCGCACCTACGCCTACACGTGTTACGATACGCATCTCGGCCGGTGGCCCAACAAGACAGCCATTTCCGACCTTATCCGGTCTGATTTTGTCGCCGCGCGCGGCGGACGGACCGACCGACCGGTGAGTGTATCCCGCGACCTCGATATGATGAACCTTGATTGTTTTCAGGCTGACGGGCTTTCGCTCGCCGCTCTCACCGATGCGATACATGTCACGCGCGACCGCGGCGACTGGCTGATATTGGTCTTTCACGGCATAGGATCAGGAACTCATGACTTGTTTGTCGAGCCGTCGACCCTCAATGGATTGTTGGACCATTTGGCCACTCAGAACGAAATCTGGGTCGCACCGGTCGTCGAAATCGCCAAATGGGTGCGAGCGGCAAGCCACTGAGACCGCAAGGCAGCGAACCGCACAAAGCGAGTGGCGCGACATCGGCGATGGCTTAATATCAACGCGCATGTCCGCCTCTGGCACCAACCGGACAGGGCGCGATGTCCGCTTGAAGTCCGCTTCGGGGGGATAGCGGAAGTTCGACTTAGGGGCCGTCAGGTTTCCTTTTGACCCCAGCCTGGACCATTCGACCGCTTGGACCTGCGTCGGAAATCGCCTACGCTCGGGTCGAGAGCATCGGGGGCCTGATCGGCAATCGAAGCGGCGCGAGTTCATCACGCTACTTGGCAGTGGGGCGGTGGCATGGCCGCTCGCGGCGCGAGCGCAGCAGGCGAATCGGATTTATCGAATTGGCATTCTCATCTTAGGTACGAAGGGAAAACTCGGCGACCAGCAAAGAGCTGTGCTAACAAAGACCCTGCTGGACCTTGGTTGGACGGAAGGGAAAGACATTCAAATTGAGTACCGCTGGGCAGCAAGTGACGCCGCTCAGATACCGACCCTTGCAAGGGAGCTTTTGAGCCTGAAACCCGATGTTATCCTGGCGCCGGAACGCAGACCGTTGCGACATTCCAGCGCGAAACCATGACGGCCCCAATTGTATTCGTGTCAGTCACTGATCCGGTCCTTAGCCGAGCCGTTGCAAGCCTTGCTCATCCCGGAGGTAACATCACGGGTTTTTCCAACTTCGAGCCAACGCTCGTTGGCAAACATATAGAGATACTCAAGGAAATAACTCCCGGGCATGACTGCCGTCGTCGATAATGATCTAACCCTGATAATCCTACTGGTTTCATCACGCGCCCGCTTTATGAAGCAGCCGCTCGATATCACGGCGTTGGGCTTGTCTACGCTCCTGCCGGCAACGCCTCGGAAATTGAGCGCGTCATTTCAAGCCTCGGCGATAAACCGACCTCGGGACTTATCGTTGCCGGGGATCCGCTTTATGGATCGGGGCACAATCTTGCGCTCGTTGTCTCTCTCGCGACTCGCTACCACGTGCGAGCGGTTTACTCCTTTCGGCATTTTGTCGAGGCGGGCGGCCTGATTTCCTACGGCAACGACCTCGTCGATCAATTTCGGCAAGCAGCTACATATATTGATCGCATCCTCAGGGGAGCCAAACCATCAGACCTTCCTGTTCAAGCGCCGTCCAAGTTTGAAATGGTCATCAACCTCAAGACCGCCAAGGCAATGGGCCTAACCATACCGCCGACGCTGCTCGCCCGCGCCGACGAAGTGATTGAGTGAATGGCGGAACGTCTGCTTCGGACATGGCGCGATGTCCGACTTGAGTCCGTTAAGCGCTCAAGAGCGGACATCGATTGAGCGATGGGCTACAGGCCGCGATGGCGCACTGATCATGACCGGAATAGCGCGTAGTAAATCACATACAACCAGCCCAAAAGGCCGTGGATAATTGCCCAAACTATCGAATGGTTGGCAGTATAGGATATTGCAATAGCAAGGGCGGAACCAAAGCCCACGCCGTATTTTGCTCCCTCGACCCGGACCCCGTAGTAACGATTGTCTGCCATGTGTTTTCCGCCTCGGTCGCCGAACGTGCACCTTGCTACGCAAACCTATCCGCGCCTTTCTGCGTCAACTTCACGCAAGCACTTGACGGCTGCACTTCCAGCCAGCCGTCGCGCCATCGCGCGCGAACGTGAATTGACCGGGATCAATATGGCCGGTCTGTTTCCATGCGGTGATGCCTGCCGTCAATCCCCAGGGAGGTTCTGATGCGCATTCCAGCATTGGCGATTTTGGCGCTCGGGGTGGTTTCGGCGGCCGCGCCGGCCCGGGCGCAGACGTATGACCCGAATTTTCCGATTTGCATGCACGTCATCGACACTTGGGGAGGCGCTCGGGAGGATTGCAGCTTTTATACGATGGCCCAATGCCTGCAGACGGCTTCCGGCCTGGCGGCTCAATGCAATATCAACCCTTATTATGCGGGCGCGAGAGACCCGTTCGCACCCAGGGACAGGCGGTACCGCCGCGCCTATTAGATCAATCGAGCTTTCGGCCGTCTTCGTAACGCCGGCCGGCGTGTCGTTGGCTTTAGCCTAATCGAAGGCGGACATGTCCGCACGGGCCAGCACTTTGACGTTTTCAGCTACCTTTTTTCGGCGTGTTTGGCGGCAATGGCAGATTGAAGGGCTGGCGCTGTAGGAGCTTTAGGAAGCGTTGATGGAGGAAGATGCAATCCAGTGGTGCGACCAAGCTTCATGTTTAGCTTTTTCTCAAAATCTGCCCCAGTTTTAGTGAAGTCCTGCACGTTTCCTCGCGAGGGCACGTCAATCGTCCACAAGGTAGACAGTCCTGTTTACTGCGAAACGGGTCTAATTCCGAGGTGCCGATCTCCTTCCGTTGAAGAGAAGGCAACATCGTCCCATGACGTACTGGCTTGCATGGGAAGAACCTCGCGCAGTCGGAGACCTTGTGCACGTGGAGAAGTTCTTTGCGCGGAACCTGGGAGGTCTCATCCATGCCCGGATTCGTGTGCCGGGCCGGCTCGGGAAGGCGACAAGCCGCACGTCGAGCATGTACGTGGATGAGAAGTCGGATGAGGCCATAGTACTTGCGAAGCGACTGAACAAGAGGAGGCAACTCCCGGCGGAAGTCGTGGAGGGAAGGGCCTCACCCAAGGGGAACAGCCGTTACGCGGCCGCGTGTTCGGACACTGAGCCGAAATGCCGCGTGATCCGAATAATGCTGCCCGGCCGCGTCGACGAGCGTGATCGAATACGTTCATCGCACGACGTCTGACCCGAGGGAGGAGCCCGGTGCGTTAGCAGCGCACGCCGGGATCTGTGCGGGGGGCGAGGAGCAATCCTCGTCCCTACCGCGACTTCCCTGCAAGGCCTGCAGTCCGCGCGCAATTCGTGACGGGACAACAGGTGCTGTGGGAGTGGTGTCAACGTCGTCGGCGTTGGCTGAACACGCCACAAGAGATGGCGGGAGTTCGTTGCGGTTCTCGATGCATCAGTCTCCAGGACGCGGAAATTGCCGAGCGGGTTTTTGAATTATCTGGCGCGCGCCTTCGCCTGCCCGGACGCTGCGTATCTAGCCGGGCCGGTTCGCATTCAGGGCGGCTTCTGCACGCCGTCGATGCCAATGGCTCCACACTAGACATCGTACCCTAGGGGCGAGCGATTTGAATAGCCGCAACCGCCCCGGGTCATGGCCGCGCCCCGGTGGCGTTTGCGCCATGATACCGAACGCGTGTGCTTTCTACCACTGCACACGCGGTTGCGGGTGCGCAGGCGCCCGGCATTCCCCACGCCCTCTGTAGGGCGCAAGATTCATCAACGCCTCGGGCGCTTCGCGCCGCGACGCATGTCCGATGCACTGACGTCATTGCGAGGAGCGACTTGTCGCGCGAAGCGCGCCCGACGACAGGCGGAAGCGACGAAGCAATCCATTCTTTCATTGCGCGGAGAGATGGATTGCTTCGCTTCGCTCGCAATGACGGTCGGGCCGGGACGACGGCGATCGCGAGCCTATTCCGCCTGAAGCCATTCCGCCGCGCCGCGCCACAGCGTGTCGCGGTGTTCGGGGCGGAAAAAACCGAGATGGCCGATCTTGGCCACGCCTGCGTCGGCGGGCGTGATGGTGATGATTTCCGGCTCGATCGAACCAAATCCCGAACACAGCAGTCCGACCGCCGGCCGGGTCGCCCAGGGATCGTCGGACAGGCACAGCGCGCGCATCGCTCCCTTGTATTTCTCGAAATTCGTCAAGCCGGAAAGATCGGGATCGTCGAACAGATAGCGCTCGCTCATGACCCAGCGGACCCATTGCTCGAACACGCCTTTCGGCAGGTCTTCGCCCAGACCGCTCCAGGCCGGCGCATAGCCCAAGAGCCGGGTGAGGGGGATGCCGACAAGATTCAGCATGGCATAGACGCGGTAGCGCTCCGGGGAGGCCATCAGCTTCCAGTATCCGGCTTGCGCCGCGATCAACAGCGCGCGCGAGACCTCGGTGTTGTTGGAGAGCAGTCCCAGCGCCTGGCCGCCGAAGGAATGGCCGACATAATTGAACGGCAGATTGTGGTAGCGCTCGCGCATCCAGGCCACCGCGGCGGTGACGTCGAGCACGGCCCAGTCCGACATCGAGGCCTTGAAGCCGACCAGCGATTTGGGCTGGTTGTAGCCGACCAGCGCCTTCTGCCTGGAATTGCCGATGCCGCGGTAGTCGTAGGTCAGGACGGCGCAGCCCCGCCGCGCCAGATAGCCTGCAAACCCCCGGTAGATCTTGCGCGGCACGGCGGTCGCCGAATTGATCAGGACGGCATGGCGCTTCGCCCCGCGCGGCAAAAACAGGCTCGCCGCCAGCAAATATCCGTCCGCAGCGGGGAAGGTGATGTCGTCGATGAAAACGTCGTCCAGCGCAGCCTCGGCCACCGCGATTTCCCCCGTGCTTTCGCGATGCCCCAGCAAATGCGAATTCGGCTTTTGCCGCAAGGGCTTGTCTTGGGTAGCGGAATTCCAACTGGCGGTCCGTGTTTGGCCTGTGTATAACCCGGCCCTTCGCTGCTTCCGGTAAGGTAAGTAGCGGTTTTTGCTCAGGAGTTAACGTCATGTCCGAGCGGTGGGCACCCGACAGCTGGCGCAGCAAGCCGGTGCTGCAGATCCCCTGTTATCCCGATGCCAAGGCATTGGCCGATGTCGAGGCGCAGCTTGCGACGTTTCCTCCGCTGGTTTTTGCAGGCGAGGCCCGCAACCTGAAGAAGGCGCTGGCGCGGGTCGCCGCAGGCGAGGCCTTCCTGCTGCAGGGCGGCGACTGCGCCGAAAGTTTTGCCGAGCATGGCGCCAACAATATCCGCGATTTCTTCCGCGTCCTGCTGCAGATGGCGGTGGTGCTGACCTATGCCGGGGCCGTGCCCGTGGTGAAAGTCGGCCGCATTGCCGGACAATTTGCAAAACCGCGCTCCTCGCCGACCGAAAAGATCGATGGCGTCGAGCTGCCGAGCTACCGCGGCGATATCGTCAACGACATCGCCTTCACGGCGGCCGCGCGCACCCCCGATCCGCAGCGCCAGCTGATGGCGTACCGGCAGTCGGCGGCGACGCTGAACCTGCTGCGCGCGTTCGCCACCGGCGGCTTCGCCAATCTCGGCAGCGTGCACCAGTGGATGCTCGGATTTCTGAAGGATTCCCCGCAGTCGCGGCGTTACAAGGAACTGGCGGACCGCATCTCGGACGCGCTGAACTTCATGCGCGCCTGCGGGCTCGATCTGGAAAGCCACCCCGAGCTGCGCGCCACCGATTTCTACACCAGCCACGAAGCGCTGCTGCTCGGCTACGAGCAGGCCTTCACCCGGGTGGATTCCACGACCGGCGACTGGTACGCGACCTCGGGCCATATGATCTGGATCGGCGACCGCACCCGCCAGCTCGATCACGGCCATGTCGAATATTTCCGCGGCATCAAGAATCCGATCGGCTTGAAATGCGGACCCTCGCTGAAGCCGGACGAACTGCTGCGGCTGATCGACGTGCTCAATCCGGACAACGAGCCCGGGCGGCTGACGCTGATCGGCCGCTTCGGTTCGGACAAGGTCGGCGATCATCTGCCGCCGATGATCCGCGCCGTGCAGCGCGAGGGCCGCGTGGTGGTCTGGTCGTGCGATCCGATGCACGGCAACACCATCACCTCGACCTCCGGCTACAAGACCCGGCCGTTCGACCGCATCCTGTCGGAGGTGAAGTCGTTCTTCGCCATCCACGCGGCGGAGGGGACACACGCCGGCGGCGTGCATCTGGAAATGACCGGCCAGGACGTGACCGAATGCATCGGCGGCGCGCGCGCCATCACGGATGAGGATCTCAACGACCGCTATCACACGGTCTGCGATCCCCGGCTCAATGCCGAGCAGTCGATCGACATGGCTTTCCTGATCGCGGAATTGCTCAAGCAGGAACGCGTCGGCAAGGTCAAGCCGATGCCGGCCGCGGCGGGCCTTTGATTTGCTGCGGTTCTGGCGGGCCACGATCAATACGCGCAACGGGCTGGCCTTTGCGATCCGCTCGGAGCAGGCCGTTCGCGAGGAACTCGCAGCGCTTGCGCTCGCGCTGCCGCTGGCGTGGCTGATCGGCGCAACCATGATGCGCCGCGTCGAGCTGATCGCGGCGGTCGTTCTGGTGCTGATCGTCGAATTGCTCAACACCGCGATCGAAAAACTCGCCGACCGGCTGACCACCGATCATGATCCGCAGATCGGGCGGGTCAAGGACATGGGCTCCGCGGCGGTCGGCGTCGCGCTGGTCATGGCCGGCCTGTTCTGGCTGTTCGCCATCGCCGAACGCATGGGCGCGATCTGAAGCATGCGATTGCAGTTTGGCCGTGCGCAAGGCACCATCGCTCCATGACCGAACGTGCCGATCAGTTTGCGATTACGCTCGCCCAGTTGAACCCGACGGTGGGCGATGTCACCGGCAACGCCGCCAAGGCGCGCGCGGCGCGGGCTAAAGGGCGCGCCGACGGCGCCGATCTCGTCGTGCTGCCCGAACTGTTCATCGCCGGCTATCCGCCGGAGGATCTGGTGCTGAAACCGGCGTTTCAGTCGGCCTGCCGCGCCGCCGTCGAGGGGCTGGCGCGCGAGACCGCCGACGGCGGCCCGGCCATGCTGATCGGCAGTCCCTGGGTCGAGGACGGCAAGCTCTACAATGCCTGCGCGCTTCTCGACGGCGGGCGCATCGCGGCGATCCGTTACAAGGCCAATCTGCCGAATTACGGCGTGTTCGACGAAAAACGCCTGTTCGCGCGCGGCCCCGCCGCGGGCCCGGTGACCGTCCGCGGCATCCGGGTCGGGGTGCCGATCTGCGAGGACATCTGGCTGGAGGAATCGGAGGACTACGAAAACGTCGTCGAATGCCTCGCCGAGACCGGCGCGGAAATCCTGGTGGTGCCGAACGGCTCGCCCTACGCGCGCGACAAGAGCGACGTGCGGCTGTCGATCGCGGTCGCCCGCGTCACCGAGAGCGGGCTGCCGCTGGTCTATCTCAATCAGGTCGGCGGACAGGACGAACTGGTGTTCGACGGCGCCTCGTTCGCGCTGAACGCCGATCTGTCGGTGGCGGCGCAACTGCCGGCCTTCGCCGAAAACATCACGACATTGCGCTGGAGCAAGACCGAGGCCGGCTGGCGCTGCAACGGGCCGGTCGCGCCTGTTCTCGATGGCGACAAGGGCGACTACGCGGCCTGCGTGCTGGGCTTGCGCGATTATGTCGGCAAGAACGGATTTCCCGGCGTGCTGCTCGGCGTCTCCGGCGGCATCGATTCCGCGCTGTGCGCGGCGATCGCGGTCGACGCGCTGGGCGCGGAGCGGGTGCGCGGCGTGATGCTGCCGTTCCGTTTCACCGCGCAGGTGTCGCTCGACGACGCGGCAAAACTCGACAAAGGCGCTCGGCATCCGCTACGAGGTGCTGCCGATCGCGCCCGCGGTCAACGGTTTTGAGGCGATCCTGTCGGAAACCTTCGCAGGGCTGCCGCGCGACATCACCGAGGAGAATTTGCAGGCGCGCGCGCGCGGCACGCTGCTGATGGCGATCTCCAACAAGACCGGCGCGATGGTGGTCACCACCGGCAACAAGTCGGAAATGTCGGTCGGCTACGCCACGCTCTATGGCGACATGAACGGCGGCTTCAACCCGATCAAGGATATCTACAAGACCGAGGTGTTCCGGCTCTCGACCTTGCGCAATTCATGGAAGCCCGACGGTGCGCTCGGCCCGTCGGGCGAAGTCATCCCGCCGCATATCATCACCCGGCCGCCGACCGCGGAGCTGCGCGAGAACCAGACCGACCAGGATTCGCTGCCGCCCTACGACATGCTCGATGCCATCCTGGAACGGCTGGTCGAGCGCGAAGAGCCGCTGGCCTCGATCGTCGCCGCGGGCTTCGACCGCGAGGTGGTGGCGCGGGTCGACCGGCTGCTCAACATCGCCGAATACAAGCGGCGGCAGGCCGCGCCGGGCGTCAAGGTCACCCAGAAGAATTTCGGCCGCGACCGCCGCTATCCCATCACCAACCGGTTTCGCGACGCCGGCAAGCCGTTGCCCGCACCCGACGACACGCTGCTGGCGCGCGCGAGCCGCGGATCGGCGGAAGCGTTCGAAGGATAGATCAGCGTGCCGGGATAAAGGTCGGACCGACCGTCCGGATCGGCTTGTCGCCGGGCGCGCCGGTTGCAGCGGCGGCGGGCGCCGATGCGTTAGGCGCGGAAGCGGCCGGCGCGGTGGCCGTGGTGCCGGCGGCGCCCTTCTTCGCAGGTGCCGGGGCGCCTTTGGCCGGCAGCGGCCGCGCCATCTTCTTCGCGCTCTCTTCGGTGACGATGATGTCGCCCTGCTGTTCGGCCGCGGCCTTGTCGTCGATGCTCTTCAGCGCGTCCGACCAGGTCTGTCCGGCGGCCTTGCAGGAGCAGGACGGATTGAATTCCTGGCGGAAGCGAAACGCGTTCGGCGACGCCGAATAGGGCTGGCCGTTGATCGACACCGCCTGGTTCATGTCTTCGCCGGGGTTGCGATAGGCGTAGAGACTCGCTTCCGCCGCCGGGCAGAGCGCCTTGCAGGTCTTTTCGTCATCGGGGAAGCGGGCGGGGACGGTGGCGAAAGAGATCGGAAAATAAGCGCCGTCGCAGGAGCGCACGCAGACGGTGCGGAAGGTGCCGGATTGCGGGCCGAAATCGGCGCCGGGCGCGTTCGGGTTGCTGTTGTTGTTGCCGAACAGGTTATCCAGGAAATTGCCCGGGCCGCGCGCGGCGTTGGCGTATTGCGGCCCGCAATTGTTCTGGGCCAGCGCGGTGAGGACCGAGCGGCGCTGATTTTCGCGATCGGCGCCGCCGAGGCCGCCGCTGCGCAGCCGCTCGAGGCTGGTCGTGATCTGGTCCAGATTGGCGCGCATCTGCTGAATCTGGTTGTTGACCGGACCGCATTGCGCCGACTGGCCGGAGAACAGCGAGAAAAACCCCGAACTGTCGCAGCCCATGCGCTTGGCCTGCAAGGTGACGCGATCGAGTTCGGCCTGCTGCTTGGTGGCGGCATCCTGGTAGCGGCGGATTTGCTCGTCCTTGGCCGGATCCCCGGCGCCGCCGCGGTCGATGGTCGCCAATTGCGCTTCCAGCCGCGGGCACATCGGATTGACCGGCGCCCCGGGCGCCCCTGCTGCGGCGGCGGTGGCGCGGCTGCCGGATTCACCTGCGCCCGGGCGTCAACGCTCAGCGCACCGGCGCCAAACAGCACGGCGCTGGCCAAAATCCATCGGATGAAGCGGGTAATCAGCGTTTCAGGCATTTCCGGCCATTGGAGAACTAGTCCGCGCGGGCTTTCGATAGAAGGCGCGGCCAACCGGGCCTCCCATAGCCGCTTCTCGGGGCAGCGTCACGTCGTTTCCGGGGCGCCGGTGTGGCGGCGGCGATCCGGTCGCGGCTGACGGCTTCAGCGCTGGCAGGTGATGGCGACGTATTCGTTGCAGCCGGCATGGTTGCAGTTGCCGCCCGCCTTGGGAACCGAGCCGGTGATTTCGTCGGGGTCGACGCGCCGATAGGACGAGGCCTCGGCGAAATCCCGCGACTGGCAATAGGACCGGGCGGCATGGGCGCCGCATTTCTCGCCCCTGGCGAGGCACTGGTCGACCCCGTAGCCGTCCGACTGGTTGGCGATGATGAACACGCGGCTGTCGGCCGACGCGGCCGACGCGGCGGCCATGAAAACACAGGCCAAAACTGCGGACAGGAAGCGCATGCGGCACCGGACAAATGAGAGGATCGCCCTCATTGGATAAACCCAAAACGTTAAGAATGATTAACCATGGCGGGGCGGGCCGTTTGGTGCCCCAAACGGGCTTTTCTGAGGCACGTGACGCAATCCCTTGACGCAATCCCCTCGGCTGGCCCATGGTAGCCGGCATGAACGGTTTCCTCGCCATTTGTGGCATTTGCCGCGAGATTATGAGCTAGCGATTCGCTGGCTGAGGCCGTCTTTTCTCACAAGAGATCACTGGACGCCCGGCCGCAAGGGACGGGATATCCATGGATTTGCGCCTCTACGATACGTTGACCAGGGAAAAGCGGCCCTTCGTGCCGCTCGATCCCAACAACGTGCGCATGTATGTCTGCGGGCCGACGGTCTATGACTTCGCCCATATCGGCAATGCGCGCCCGGTCATCGTGTTCGACGTGCTGTTCCGGCTGCTGCGGCATCTCTACGGCGAAAACCACGTCACCTATGTCCGCAACATCACCGACGTCGACGACAAGATCAACGACCGCGCCGCGCGGGATTTTCCGGGCCTGCCGCTGAACGAGGCGATCCGCAAGGTCACCGAACAGACCGAGAAGCAGTTTCACGCCGACGTCGATGCGCTCGGCTGCCTGCGCCCGACGGTCGAGCCGCGCGCCACCGAGCATATCGCGGAAATGCGCGCCATCATCGAAAAACTGGTGCAGGGCGGTTTTGCCTATGTCGCGGAAGACCACGTGCTGTTCTCGCCGCAGGCGATGAACGCCGCGAATTCGATTCTGCCGCGCTATGGCGCATTGGCAAAACGCTCGCTGGACGAGATGATCGCCGGCGCCCGCGTCGATGTCGCGCCCTACAAGCGCGATCCCGCCGATTTTGTCCTTTGGAAACCTTCCAAGCCGGGCGAACCGTCATGGCCGTCGCCGGCGGGCATCAAGGCGGAGGGGCGCCCGGGCTGGCACATCGAGTGCTCGGCGATGGCGTGGAAGCATCTCGGCGAGCGGTTCGACATCCATGGCGGCGGCATCGACCTGGTGTTCCCGCACCACGAGAACGAACTCGCGCAAACCTGCTGCGCCTTTCACGCCGACCGCATGGCGAATGTCTGGATGCACAACGGCTTCCTGCAGGTCGAAGGCGAGAAGATGTCGAAGAGCCTCGGCAATTTTGTCACGATCAGGGAGTTGCTTGAGACAGGTACGTTTGGTGGACGCAGTTGGTCGGGGAAAGTTCTGCGACTGGCTATGTTCCGCACTCACTACCGCTCTCCGATTGATTGGACAGTAAGGGGTTTGGAAGAGGCCGAACGAACACTCGCAAATTGGGCGAATGTTCTGGTACGGGCGTCACCATCTTCCATGGACGACAATCCCCCGGCAATTTCAGTCGTGGGCGCATTGCTGGATGACCTAAATACTCCCATGGCCCTCGGAGAGATGCACAAATTGGCTGAGAGTGCTCGTAAAGGAGATTTCTCAGCAGCACAGGCGCTTTACGACTCTGGTAAGTGGCTCGGCATTTTGGATCAGTATTCGATGTCGTCGTTGGGTCTCTCGGCCGTTGGCGAACTGGCTGGGCAACTAATGGCGCCGGAACTTCTGATTGAAGTTGAGGCAAAGATCGATGCTCGCAGACGTGCACGCGAGCGTAAGGATTTTGAGGAGTCTGATCGCATCCGCGATGAGTTGGCTGCTATGGGTTTCGCTCTGAAAGACGGCAAGGACGCGGATGGCAAGCCCGTGACCACCTGGGAGATCGCGCGATGACAAAACCCGACACGCCTTTTCCAAAGCACTGGCGCTATTACATCTTCATCAAATGGGCGGTGATCGCGGCCGCGATCGTGCTGGCGCTAAAACTGTTCGGAGTATTCTGAGACAATGGGACAGACGCTGCCCAAACCTGCTTTGCGGCCGTTTCTCAGCGAGGATACGCCCGTGCTGGCGGCGATTTTCGCCGCCAGCATCGAGGCGCTGACCGGCGACGATTACAGCGAAGCGCAGCAGCAAGCCTGGGCCAGCGCCGCCGACGACGAGGAACAGTTCGGCAAGCGCCTGGCCAGCGAGCTTACGCTGATCGCCACGCTGCAGAATGCGCCGGTGGGGTTTGCCGCGCTGAAGGGCGCCGATCATATCGACATGCTCTACGTGCATCCCGGCGCGGCCGGGCAGGGCGTGGCGTCGATGCTGGTCGAGGCGCTGGAAAAACTCGCCGGCGGCCGCGGCGCCAAGAGCCTCACGGTCGACGCCAGCGACAACGCGCTGGAGTTCTTCGCCAAGCGCGGCTACGTGGCGAAACAGCGCAACACCGTCACCGTCAACGGCGAATGGCTCGCCAACACCACGATGCAGAAGACGCTCGCCGTCGGCGCATCGCCGGGAGGTGCCACATGAGCCGCGAACGCCTCTATCTGTTCGACACCACGCTGCGCGACGGCGCGCAGACCAACGGCGTCGATTTCACGCTGCATGACAAGCAGATCATCGCCGGGATGCTCGATGAGCTCGGCATCGACTATGTCGAGGGCGGCTATCCCGGCGCCAATCCCACCGACACCGAATTCTTTGCCGGCAAGCCGAAGCTCGAACACGCGCGCTTCACGGCGTTCGGCATGACGCGGCGCCCGGGCCGTTCGGCCTCGAACGATCCGGGCCTGGCGGCGCTGCTGGAGGCGAAAGCGGACGCGATCTGCTTCGTCGCGAAATCGTCGGCCTATCAGGTGCGCGTGGCGCTGGAGACCACCAAGGAGGAAAACCTCGCCTCGATCCGCGACAGCGTGAAGGCCGCGAAATCCGCCGGCCGCGAGGTCCTGCTCGACTGCGAGCATTTCTTCGACGGCTACAAGGAAGATCCGCAGTTCGCGCTGGCCTGCGCGAAAGCCGCCTACGATGCCGGCGCGCGCTGGGTGGTGCTGTGCGACACCAATGGCGGCACCATGCCGCACGAGGTCGAGACCATCGTCACGCGAGGTGACAAGGCATATTCCGGGCGATCACGTCGGCATCCACGCCCATAACGACACCGAGCAGGCGGTGGCCAATTCGCTGGCCGCGGTGCGCGCGGGCGCCCGCCAAATCCAGGGCACGCTGAACGGGCTCGGCGAACGCTGCGGCAACGCCAATCTGTGTTCGCTGATCCCGACCCTGCGGCTGAAGCGCGAATTTTCCGACCGCTTCGAGATCGGCGTGTCGCCGGACCAGATGGCGACCCTGATGAAGGTGTCGCGCACGCTCGACGACATGCTCAACCGCGCGCCGAACCGGCATGCGCCTTACGTCGGCGAAAGCGCGTTCGTGACCAAAACCGGCATTCATGCCTCCGCCGTGCTCAAGGATCCGCAGACCTACGAACACGTGTCGCCGGAATCGGTCGGCAATCATCGCAAGGTGCTGGTGTCGGATCAGGCCGGCCGTTCCAACGTCATCGCCGAACTCGATCGCGCCGGCATCGCCTACGACAGGAACGATCCGAAACTGCTTCGCCTGGTCGAGGAACTGAAGGAGCGCGAGGCTGCCGGCTACGCCTATGAATCCGCCGACGCCTCGTTCGATCTTTTGGCGCGGCGCACGCTCGGCAAGGTGCCGGAATATTTCCGGGTCGAGCAATTCGACGTCAATGTCGAGCAGCGCTACAACGCCAACGGCCAGCGCGTCACGGTGGCGATGGCGGTGGTGAAGGTCGACGTCGCCGGCGAGCGGCTGATCTCGGCGGCGGAGGGCAACGGTCCGGTCAACGCGCTCGACGTCGCGCTGCGCAAGGATCTCGGCAAATACCAGAAATACATCGAGGGCCTGAAGCTGATCGACTACCGCGTGCGTATCCTCAATGGCGGCACCGAAGCGGTGACGCGGGTGCTGATCGAGAGCGAGGACGAGGCGGGCGAGCGCTGGACCACGATCGGCGTGTCGCCCAATATCATCGACGCCTCGTTCCAGGCGCTGATGGATTCGGTGGTTTACAAGCTGGTGAAGTCCGGCGCGCCGGCATGAGGCGCGCCCGTCATTCCGGGGCGCATGCGAAGACGCGAACCCGGAATCTCGAGATTCCGGGTTCGACGCGGAGCTGTCATCGGGCCGCGCTTGCGCGGACCGTTGGCGTCGCCCGGAATGACGATCTTAACTCGAGGATGCATCGCCGATGATCGACCACGTCTCCGTCGGCGTCAGCGACCTCGAACGCTCCGCGCGTTTCTTTGAAATCGGCGCTCGCGCCGCTCGGGTTCTCGCGCCTGGTGACGCGGCCCGGGACGATCGGTTTCGGCAAGACCTATCCCGAATTCTGGATCAATCTGCGTCCCGATATGGTGGAAGTCGCGCCGGACAGCGGCGTCCATATCTGCCTTCGGGCGAAATCGACGGAAGACGTCGACGCATTCCATACCGCGGCGCTGACCTCCGGCGGCCGCTCCGACGGCGCGCCCGGCCTGCGCCCGCACGATCGCGTGCGCTACTACGCGGCGTTCGTCGTCGACCCCGACGGCAACCGCATCGAGGCGGTGACGTTTCCGACCGAATGATGCGAGCTCGCGACTATAGAGCATGATCCGGAAAAGTGGACACCGGTCTTTCCGAATGAGCATCATGCTCGAACAAAACGACTGAGCGTGATGACGATTCGAAGAAAACCGTTCCATCCGGATCGCTCTAAAGCCTTCGCGCGATCTCCGGCGCCAGTTCCTCCATGCCCTCCGGCGCGCGGGCGATGGCGGAACGCAGCCGCGGCAGGATCTCCTCGACCCGTTCGGCTTTGAGAATATCGACCGACAGCGAGGGGCGAATGAATTCCATGGATCGCATATGGGCGAGCAGCGCCAGCAACGGTTCCCAGAAGCCGTCGATGTCGGCGAGCAGCACCGGCTTGCTGTGACGGCCGAGCTGCTGCCAGGTCAGTTGCTCCACCAGTTCCTCCAGCGTGCCGATCCCGCCGGGCAGCGCCACGAAGGCGTCGGAACGTTCGAACATCAGCCGCTTGCGTTCGTGCATGTCGGGCGTGACGATCAGTTCCTGAACGCGCGTCAGCGCGTTTTCGCGGGCGGTGAGGAAGTCGGGAATGATGCCGGTGACGCTGCCGCCGTGATCGAGCACCGATGTCGCAATCGCGCCCATCAGCCCGATCGAGCCGCCCCCATAAACGAGGCGGATGCCGTTCTCGGCGAACACTTTTCCCAAGGCGATGGCGGCTTCGACGAAGCGCGGATTGGTGCCGGGGCCGGAGCCGCAATAGACGCAGATAGTCCTGATTTTGTGCATCATATTGGCCATGTGGCACTGCAGCGTAAAAGCGTCAAGCCTGCCGGATTCGCAGGAGCGGATGAATTTATCCGTAAACGCCCAGAAATCGCGAAAGAATTGCGCCTTGCGAGGGTGCATGCGGCCTTCAAACGCTCTATATGACGGGCACAATGCAGAAAGACAAACGCGCGACCGCGATTCTCCAGGCTCCTAATTGATTCTCCAGGCTCTTGATTAATGGCTCATCCCCACTCGGCCCCAGGCGCCGGCGAAGCGCTGCCTCCTTCCGACAAATCGGGCGAAAAGGCGACCCTGATCGGGACGCTGGTGCATCTGTGGCCGTATATCTGGCCGGGCGATCGCGTCGATCTCAAGATGCGCGTGGTCTGGTCGGTGGTGCTGCTGCTCGTCGCCAAGCTGGCGACGCTGACGGTGCCGTTCACCTTCAAATGGGCGATCGACGCGCTGACCGGCGCCGACACCGCTCCGGTGCAGCCGTCGAACTGGGCGATGTGGCTGATCGCCTCGCCTTTGATCATGACGCTGAGCTACGGCGCCGTGCGCGTGCTGATGGCGGTCCTGACCCAGTGGCGCGACGGGATCTTCGCGCGCGTGGCGATGCACGCGGTGCGCAAGCTCGCCTACCGCACCTTCGTCCACATGCACGAACTGTCGCTGCGCTTCCATCTGGAGCGCAAGACCGGCGGGCTGACGCGGGTGCTGGAGCGCGGGCGATCCGGCATCGAAATCATCGTGCGGATGGTGATCCTGCAGCTGATCCCGACCATCGTCGAGGTTTCGCTGCTGATGGCCGTGCTGCTGTGGAAGTTCGACTGGCGCTACGTGCTCGCCACCATGATCACGGTCGCGATCTATATGTACTACACCTACATCGCGACCGAATGGCGGATCGGGATTCGCCGCACGATGAACGATTCCGACACCGAGGCGAACACCAAGGCGATCGACTCGCTGCTGAACTACGAGACCGTGAAATATTTCAGCGCCGAGGAACGCGAGGCCACGCGCTACGACCGTTCGATGGAGCGCTACGAACAGGCCAGCGTCAAGACCTATACCTCGCTCGCGGTGCTCAATGCGGGGCAGGCGGTCATCTTCACCTTTGGCCTCACCGCGACCATGCTGATGTGCGCGATCGGCGTCCGCGACGGGCACAACACGGTCGGCGATTTCGTCATGGTCAACGCCATGATGATCCAGCTCTACCAGCCCCTGAACTTCATGGGCATGGTCTATCGCGAGATCAAGCAGGCGATCATCGACATCGAGAAGATGTTCAACGTGCTGTCGCGCAACCCCGAGATCAAGGACGTTCCCGGCGCCCAGCCGCTGGTCGTGACCTCGGGCAGTGTGCGCTTCGAGGATGTGCGCTTCGCTTACGATCCCGAGCGAGCGATCCTGAAAGGGCTCAGTTTCGAGGTGCCGGCCGGCAAGACGGTGGCGATCGTCGGCCCGTCCGGCGCCGGCAAGTCGACCATCTCGCGCCTGCTGTTCCGCCTCTACGACGTCTCCGGCGGCAAGATCCTGATCGACGGTCAGGATATCCGCAACGTCACGCAGGCGTCGCTGCGGGCCTCGATCGGCATGGTGCCGCAGGATACCGTGCTGTTCAACGACACCATCCGCTACAACATCCGCTACGGCCGCTGGGACGCCACCGACGCCGAGGTCGAGCAGGCGGCGCAGCTCGCGCAGATCGATCCGTTCATCCGGATGTCGCCGAAGGGTTATGAGACCCAGGTCGGCGAGCGCGGCTTGAAACTGTCGGGCGGCGAGAAGCAGCGCGTCGCGATCGCGCGCACGGTGCTCAAGGCGCCGCCGATCCTGGTGCTGGACGAGGCGACCTCGGCGCTCGACAGCCACACCGAGCATGAAATCCAGGAGGCGCTGGAGCGGGTGTCGCGCAACCGCACCTCCTTGGTGATCGCGCACCGGCTGTCCACCATCGTCGGCGCCGACGAAATCATCGTGCTCGATCAGGGCCGCATCGCCGAGCGCGGAACCCACGCCGAGCTTTTGGCAACCGGCGGACTTTATGCCAGTATGTGGAACCGGCAGCGCGAGGCCCAGGAGGCGCGGGAGAAGCTGGCGCGGATCGCCGACGAGAACGAAGCGCCAAACCGCATCCCGCCGCCGGTCGACGATACGCTGGTGACGCCTGCCGCCGCGGAATGACCGAAATGCAAATCCCTCTTCCGAAAGGGGAGAGAGAACCAACAGATCAGTGAACCTTGATGTCCATCGCCAATTCCATCCGCGCGCAGATTCCGCCGATTCATCCCGAGGGCTATCCGTTCATCGGCGTCTTCGCGCTTGTCAGCCTGGTCCTGTTCTGGATCTGGTCGCCGCTGGGCTGGATCGGCACGGTGCTGACGATCTGGTGCGCGCTGTTCTTCCGCGATCCGGTGCGGGTGACCCCGGTGCGCGAGGGGATCGTGGTGGCGCCGGCCGACGGGCGCATCTCGATGGTGACCCAGGTGCTGCCGCCGGCCGAGCTCGGTCTCGGCGACCGGCCGCTGCCGCGGATCTCGATCTTCATGAGCGTGTTCAACTGCCATGTGAACCGCAGCCCGGTGGCGGGGCGGATCGACCGCATCGCCTATCGGCCGGGCGCCTTCTTCAATGCCGAGCTCGACAAGGCGAGCGAGGACAATGAGCGCAACTCGCTGGTCATCTCCACGGCCAACGGGCGCATCGGCGTGGTCCAGATCGCAGGCCTGGTGGCGCGGCGGATCGTGTCGTTCGTCCGCGAGGGCCAGTCGATCGGCGCCGGCGAGCGGTTCGGGCTGATCCGCTTCGGATCGCGGCTGGACGTCTACCTGCCCGAAGGCACCAAGGCGCTGGTCTCGGAAGGCCAGACCGCGATTGCCGGGGAGACCATTCTGGCCGATTTCCGGGTCAGCGACAGCGGCCGGACCTACCGCGCCGATTAACCATCTGGGCGGCTGACTGCGGCCGGCCGTCGCCATGGCGAAGCGGGCCGGCGCTTGCTATATGTATGTCTGCCATGTTGATGCCTATCGATCCCAATACTCCCGAAATGCGCCGCCGCCGGTTCCGTCCGATCCCGGTGCGCATGCTGGTGCCCAACGTCATCACCTTGCTCGCGATCTGCGCCGGACTGACCGCGATCCGCCTGTCCACGGAAGGGCGGATGGAGCTGGCGGTGGCGGCGATCGTGTTCGCCGCCGTGCTCGACGGCATCGACGGCCGCGTCGCGCGCATGATCAAGGGCCAGTCGAAATTCGGGGCGGAACTCGACAGCCTCGCGGATTTCGTCAATTTCGGCGTCGCGCCCGGCCTGATCCTGTACTTCTGGCAATTGCACGAGCTGCACAATGGCGGCTGGATCGCGGCGATGGTGTTCGCGATCTCGGGCGGCCTGCGGCTCGCCCGTTTCAACGCGACCATGGACGATCCGAACAAGCCGGCGTTTGCGGCGAATTATTTTACTGGCGTTCCGGCGCCCGCCGGCGCGATCACCGTGCTGCTGCCGATCTACCTCGCATTCCTCGGCCTGCCGATGCCTCCGGCGGTGCTGACGGCGTTCTATACGCTGTTGATCGCATTCCTGATGGTCTCGCGGCTGCCGGTGTTTTCCGGCAAGACGGTGCGGATGCGCGTGCCGCCGGAAATGGTGCTGCCGGTTTTCGTCTCGGTGATTTTCTTCATCGCGCTTCTGATCGGCTATCCCTGGTACATCCTGTCGGCGGGATCGGCGCTTTACCTCCTGAGCCTGCCGGCCGGTTGGAAATCCTATCGCGACCATGAACGCAAGGCGGCTGCGTCGGCCGCAACAACGCCCGCCAATGTCGCGCCGGCAAATCCCGCGTCCCCGTACGCGCCGGTGGTCTCCGAGCCGCGCCAGGGCGAGCGGCCGACACGGCTGAACTGAGCGGGCTGCTCCACCGCTCCGCGGCGCCCTCCCTGGATATCAGCCATGAGCGATCGCCGAGTTGGGTTCGATCCCGATCTCGGCTATATGGCTGACGATACAAGGCCTTCACAAAATGGCCGGTCCCTGATCCTGGAGAAAACGCCGTGACGGATTCCGACAAAGCGCCGCTGCCTGCTTCACTGCTCGAAGCGTTGGGGCGCTATGACACGCCGACGATCTGCAACGCGCTGGAAATCGTCGCGCCGGCACGCCGTCTGGTCGGCTATACGACCAAGCCGCTGGTGTGCCCGTTCCCCGATCTGCCGCCGATGGTCGGATATGCGCGCACGGTGACGATCCGTTCGGTGGTCGCCTCCGGTCTGCCCGCCGCCGAGCAGCAGAAACGGCGAACCGCCTACTACGAATATGTCGGCACCGGCCACGGTCCGCGCATCAGCGTGATCCAGGATATCGACGGCCCCGACGTCGGATATGGCGCGTTCTGGGGCGAGGTGCAGAGTTCGGTGCACAAGGCGCTGGGCTGTCTTGGCGTCGTCACCGACGGATCGATCCGCGACATCCCGCAATGGGCGCCGGGTTTCCAGGCGCTGGCCGGCTCGATCGGTCCGTCGCATGCCTGGGTTCACGCCGAAAATTTCGGCGGCGAGGTCCGCGTCGCCGGCATGACCGTGCGTTCCGATGACCTGATCCACGCCGACCGCCACGGCGCCGTGGTGATTCCGCTCGACGTCGCCGCCAAGGTGCCGGACGCGGCCGAACTCTGCGGCCGCCGCGAGACGCCGATCCTGGAGATCGCCCGCAGCAAGGATTTTTCGCTCGAAAAGCTGAAAGAGGCGCTGAAGCGGTCGGCCGAGATTCACTGACGGCTTTGCTTTGCGCGGGGAGCGGCAATGAACATGGACGGCAAGACGGTGCTGGTCACGGGTTCGACCGATGGCGTCGGCCGCTATGTCGCCGCCAAACTCGCTTCCGCCGGCGCCAAGGTCCTGATCCACGGCCGCGACAGCGCGCGGGGCAAGGCGCTCGCCGACGAGATCAGGCGGGAAGGGCGCGGCGAGGCCGCCTTCTATCAGGCCGATCTGTCCTCGCTTGCGGCGACGCGGCGGCTCGCGGAAGCGGTGCTCGCGGGGCACAAGCGGCTCGACCTTTTCATCAGCAATGCCGGGATCGGATCGCGGACGCTGGGATCCGAGCGGCGGACCAGCGCGGACGGTCACGAACTGCGGTTTGCCGTCAACTACCTCTCCGGCTTCCTGCTTGCCTATCTGCTGCTTCCCTTGCTGAAGGCGAGCCGCGCCGGCGCGCATCGTCAATGTCGCTTCGCTCGGCCAGCATCCGCTCGATTTCGACGATGTGATGCTGACCAAAGGCTACAGCGGCACGCGCGCCTATGCGCAGAGCAAGCTCGCGCAGATCATGTTCACCATCGATCTGGCCGCGTGAACTCGAGGGTTCCGGCGTCACGGTGAACGCGCTGCATCCCGCCACCTATATGAACACCACGATGGTGCGCGAAGGCGGCATCACGCCGATCTCCACGGTCGAGCAGGGCGGCGAGGCGATCCTGCATCTTGCGGTCGGCGACGATGTCGCGGGCAAGAGCGGGCTGTTCTTCAACGGCATGAGCCAGGCGCAGGCCAATCCGCAGGCCTATGACGAGGCCGCCCGCACGCGGTTGCGCGCGCTCAGCCTCGAATTGACCGGCCTGGCCGCGGCCTGAGGCGGTCGAACCGCTCCCCCGATCCTGCCCGATGCCTTGATGCCCGCCGGCGGCGGCGACGCGCCCCGGTATGGTTAGCAGAGTGTTTAGATCGGGTCCGCCGGCTCGCCGATTTGTCCGTTCCGGCGGCAATCGGTTTAACCTTTACGCGTCTTTAATGGCGGGTACGTAGGGTTCTTGTTGCGCGGCTCACGGATGGGCCGCGCCACCGTCCAGAACGGACGGTCGTTCGCGTACGCGTTGGAGTTCTCCCATGGATATCATGACGAGCGTTGGGCTCGTGTTCGGCACCATCGTCGTCGCGGCGATGATGCTCATGGGCGGCGATCTTCACATGTTCATCAGCGAGCATGCCGTCATCATCGTCGTCGGCGGATCGATCGCCGCCACCATGATCAGGTTTCCGCTCAGCGCCATCCTGCACGGCGTGCCGCTCGGAGCGAAATTCGCCTTCACGATGAGCCGGCTGTCGGCGCGCGATCTGGTCGACGAACTGGCCCGCATCGCCGAAATCGCGCGCAAGCAGGGACCGGTCGGCCTGGAAAAGGTCGAGACCGACGAGCCGTTCCTGGCCAAGGGAATTCGCTACGTCGCCGACGGCTACGATCTCGAATTCATCCGCGACAATCTCGAGCGCGACCGCGACAATTTTCTGATGCATCTCGACGAGGGCGGCAAAATCTACCGCGCCATCGGCGACTGCACGCCGGCGTTCGGCATGGTCGGCACCCTGATCGGCATGGTGCAGATGTTCGCCAACATGACCGATCCCTCCAAGCTCGGTCCGTTCATGGCGACCGCCTTGCTGGCGACGCTTTACGGCGCGCTGATCGCGAACCTGTTCTGCCTGCCGATCGCCGACAAGCTGCATGGCAAGCTGCTCGACGAGGAGACCAATCGCACGCTGATCATCGACGGCATCCTGATGATCCGGGATTCCAAGAGCCCGACGCTGGTCCGGGAAATGCTGCTGGCCTACCTGCCGGAAAAACACCGCCACGAAGAAGGCGAGCCGGTTCCGGCCTGATCGGGCTGGTCACGTCGGTCCGGGAAGCAAGCGATGGCCAAGAAAAAACGCGGCGACGCACATGGCGGAGGGCACGGCTGGTACGTGTCCTTCGCCGACCTCATGGGCCTGATGATGAGCTTCTTCGTGATGCTCGTCGCGTTTTCCACCATGGACAACAACAAGCTCAAGATCGTCGCCGGCTCGATGCGCGACGCGTTCGGCGTGCAGACCGAGGCGCGCTACTCCGGAATCATCGAATCCGACGGTCTGCCGACGCGACCGAAGCTGAAGAACGCCGCGCACATTCCGCCCGGAGGAAGCCTCCAATACGCCGACCCCGGATGATCAGGAGCGCAGCCATTGCCCGGGGCGCCCGCCTGAAGATCGATCGCGAATTCGCGCTGGCCTCGGCGTCGTTGCGGCAGGCGTTGCAGGACATGCCGGAACTGACCGAAATCTCCAAACACATCATGTTCGAGGAAACCAAGCAGGGCCTCAATCTGGAGATCGTCGACCAGGACGGCCGCTCGATGTTCGCCGACGGCTCCAAGGTGCCCTACGACCGCACGCGCCGGCTGATCGAGAAGCTTGCGGTTCCGCTCAAGGCGACGCCGCTGCGCATCTCCATCGTCGGTCACACCGCGGCGGGCTTCGTGCCGGCGCGAAGCGACTACGGCGCGTTCGACCTGTCGGCGGATCGCGCCAACGCGGTGCGCCAGATTCTCGAGCGGGAAGGACTGCCGCCGGCCCATATCTTTGCGGTCTCCGGCAAGGCCGACAGCCAGCCGCTGTTTCCCGACGATCCGACGCTGTCGGCAAACCGCCGCGTGACCATCACCCTGATGCGCGAAGATCCGCCGCTGCCGCCCGGCCTGAAGCCGTAATCGTCACTACCATAATACCTGATAGATTGCGCTGTGGTGTGGCGTTGTGGCGACGTTCGGCGCTGCCCGCGGGTGCTAGGGTTGATCGGTTGACAGGCTTTCCAGGAAAGCGTCGATAGCCGGCCGGATCAAATCAACCGATAGAGCGTTTCGCACCATCATGGCTGTCAGCGTCACATCAACCGAAGCCCAAGACGGGCCGGTCACGACTGGCTTTTGGGCGCTGACGCTGGGAAGCATCGGCGTGGTGTTCGGCGATATCGGAACCTCGCCGCTATATGCATTTCGCGAGGCCGTCGCCGGCGCCGCGCAAGGCCAGCCGGTCACCCGCGTCATCGTGCTCGGCGTGCTGTCGCTGATCCTGTGGGCGCTTTTTATCGTCGTCACCGCGAAATACGTGCTGCTGCTGCTGCGCGCCGACAACAACGGCGAGGGCGGCACGCTTTCGCTGATGGCGCTGGGCCAGCGTGCGCTGGGCCGCAGGAGCTGGCCGCTGCTGGCGCTCGGCGTCGTCGGCGCATCGATGTTCATCGGCAATTCCATGATCACGCCGGCGATTTCGGTATTGTCCGCGGTCGAAGGCCTCAAGCTCGCGACGCCGGCGCTTGAACACTATGTGGTGCCGCTGACGGTTTTCATCCTGGTCGTGCTGTTCGCGGTCCAGAGCGGCGGCACGGCGCGCGTCGCATCGGCCTTCGGACCGGTCATGGTGGTCTGGTTCTCCACGCTTGCGGTGATGGGCCTCGTCCATATCAGCGACGATCCATCGGTGCTGGCCGCGATCAATCCCTGGTACGCCATTCAATTCCTGCTCTCGCACGGGACGATCGGAATGGTGACGCTGGGCGCGGTATTCCTCGCCGTGACCGGCGGCGAGGCGCTCTATGCCGATCTGGGTCACTTCGGACGCAAGCCGATCCAGGCCGGATGGCTCTATTTCGTGCTGCCTTCGCTTCTGATCAACTATTTCGGCCAGGGCGCGCTGGTGCTGTCCGATCCCGCCGCGATCGAAAATTCGTTCTATCGGATGGTTCCGGAAATCCTGCTGTTGCCGCTGGTCGTGCTGGCGACCGCGGCGACCGTGATCGCGAGCCAGGCGGTGATTACCGGGAGCCTATTCGCTGACCCGCCAGGCGGTGCAGCTCGGCCTGTTGCCGCGCTTCGAGGTCCGCTACACCTCGGAGACGCATGCCGGGCAGATCTATCTGCCGCGCGTCAACCGTCTGCTGCTGATCGGCGTTTTGCTGCTGGTGCTGCTGTTCCGCACCTCGAGCAATCTGGCCTCCGCCTATGGCATCGCCGTCTCCACCACCATGGTCGCCGACGGCATCATGGGTTTCGTGGTGATCTGGAAATTGTGGAACTGGCGCGCGGCCACCGCGGCGGCGCTGATCGTGCCGTTCGTCGTCGTCGACATGACGTTCTTCAGCGCCAATCTCCTGAAACTGCTCGAAGGCGCCTGGGTGCCGCTGCTGTTCGGTCTTGCCATGGCCATCATGATCTGGACCTGGCGCCGGGGCTCGGCGATCCTGATCCAGAAGACCCGGCGCATCGAAGTCCCGCTGAACGATCTGATCAAGAGCCTGGAAAAGCGTCCGCCGCACATCGTCAAGGGCACCGCGGTGTTTCTGACCAGCGATCCGAATTTCGTGCCGACCGCGCTGTTGCATAATCTCAAGCACAACAAGGTGCTGCACGAGCACAATGTCATCCTGACCATCGAGACCGCGCAGACGCCGCGGGTCGACCCGGCCGAGCGGGTCCGGATGGAAACCATCAGCGAGCGAGTTTGCGACGGTCCGGCTGCGCTTCGGCTTCATGGAATCGCCGAACGTGCCCAAGGCGCTGGTGATCGCGCGCAAGCTCGGCTGGCAGTTCGACATCATGTCGACGTCGTTCTTCGTCTCGCGCCGCTCGCTGAAGCCGTCGGCGCAGTCCGGAATGCCGCTGTGGCAGGACCATCTGTTCATCGCGATGAGCCGGTCGGCCAACGACGCCACCGACTATTTCCAGATTCCCACCGGGCGCGTGGTTGAAGTCGGGACCCAGGTTACCATCTAGCGACTTATGCGTTTTTGCATGGCGTGGCCCCAAAATCAGGGTAGGCTATGCTCCAAGCGCAGGACTATAAGCCGCGCTCGCTTTGCTATTGTGCAGTGAAGCATTTTGAGGCCTCCGCTCCCATGACCAGCGATGTCTTAGTTCCCGCCCCGGAAACGACGGCGGCCGATGGGCATGGCGAAGCCCATTCCACCGCCGGCTTCAAGGCGCTGCTGCTGGGCAGCATCGGCGTCGTCTACGGCGACATCGGCACCAGCCCGCTCTACGCGTTGCGCGAAGCCGTCGTCGCAGCCAGCGCCGGCGGGCGTCGCCACACCGCAGGCGGTGCTCGGCGTCGTGTCCCTGATCCTGTGGGCGCTGATCATCGTGGTGACCCTGAAATACGTGGTCATCCTGCTGCGCGCGGATAACCACGGCGAGGGCGGGACGCTGGCGCTGATGGCGCTGGCGCAGCGCGCGGTCAGCCACGGCGCCGGCGCCATCGTGCTGCTCGGCATCATCAGCGGCGCGCTGTTCTACGGCGACGCGGTGATCACGCCGGCGCTGTCGGTGCTTTCGGCGATCGAAGGCATCAAGCTCGTCACCGAGGCGTTCGAACCCTATGTCGTGCCGCTGACGGTGCTCATTCTGGTGGTGCTGTTTGCGGTTCAGTCGCGCGGCACCGCGCGCGTCGCCGCGTTCTTCGGACCGGTGATGTGCATCTGGTTCGGCGTCATCGCGATCGCGGCGATTACCCCGATCATGCGACATCCCCAAGTCCTGTTGGCGCTCAATCCGCTCTATGCCGTCTCGTTCATGCTCCATCACGGCATCATCGGCTTCGTCACGCTCGGCGCCGTGTTTCTCGCCGTCACCGGCGCGGAGGCGCTCTATGCCGACCTCGGGCATTTCGGCAAACGGCCGATCCAGACCGCCTGGCTCTTCATCGTGCTGCCGTCGCTGGCGCTGAACTATCTGGGGCAGGGCGCGCTCGTCATCGCCGATCCCAAGGCGGTCGAGAACCCGTTCTTCCTGATGTTTCCGGACTGGGCCCTGATTCCGATGGTCGGTCTCGCCACCGCGGCGACCGTGATCGCGAGCCAGGCCGTGATCACCGGCGCCTATTCGCTGACGCGTCAGGCCATTCAGCTCGGCCTGCTGCCGCGATTTGAAATCCGCCATACGTCGGAAGCCCATTCCGGCCAGATCTATCATCCCGCGCATCAACACGCTGCTGCTGATCGCCGTGGTGCTGCTGGTATTGATGTTCCGTTCGTCGAGCGCGCTGGCGTCGGCCTACGGCATCTCGGTGACCGGGACCATGGTGGTCACGGCGATGATGGGCTTCGTCGTGATCTGGAAAGTCTGGAAATGGTCGCCGATCGCGGCCGCGGCGCTGATTGCGCCATTCCTGTTTCTCGATCTGACCTTCCTCGCGGCGAACCTGCTGAAAGTGTTCGAGGGCGGCTGGGTGCCGCTGGCGCTGGGCGCCGTCGTGATGATGCTGATGTACACCTGGCGGCGCGGCAGCCGGCTGCTGTTCGAGAAATCGCGCAAGCTGGAGTTTCCGCTGGCCGATCTGGTGGCGATGCTGGAAAAGCGGCCGCCGCAGCGGGTTTCCGGCACGGCCGTATTCCTGACCAGCGATCCCGTCAGCGCGCCGACCGCCCTGATGCACAGCCTGAAGCACTACAAGGTGCTGCACGAGAAGAACGTCATTCTCACCATCGAAACCGCGCCGACGCCGCGGATCGACCCGGCCGAGCGGGTCAGGCTGGAGCAGATCAGCGCCACCTTCTCCAAGGTCACGCTGCGGTTCGGATTCATGGAATCGCCCAACGTGCCGAAAGCGCTGGCGATCGCGCGCAAGCTCGGCTGGCAATTCGACATCATGTCGACGTCGTTCTTCCTGTCGCGGCGCGCGCTCAAGCCGGCCGCGCATTCCGGCATGCCGCGCTGGCAGGACCATCTCTTCATCGCGCTCAGCCGCACCGCCAACGACGCCACCGACTATTTCCAGATTCCGAGCGGACGGGTGGTCGAGGTGGGAACGCAGGTGACCGTCTGATCCCGCGGCATGATCAAAGGGCCTTCCGGCGCTTGATTTTCGCCGCGCGAGAGGCGAGGTTGGCGCTGAAGCGCGAGCCGTCGGTATCCGCCGGTTCTGAATTCGCGGTACTCATGATCGTTGGGAGGATTTGAGTGGCGGACCAGGTTCACGATTTGACGCCGGAAGAGGTCTCGAAGGGCATGGCGGAGGGACGCTATCTTCTGGTCGACGTCCGCGAGCCGAACGAGGTTGCCGCGGAAGCCTATCCGGGCGGCGTCGTCGTTCCGCTGTCGAGCTTCGACCCACGGGCAATTCCGGATCCCCAGGGCAAGCAGGTGGTTTTTGCCTGCCGCTCGGGCAAGAGATCGGTAACGGCGTCGCTCGCCGCCCAGGCCGCCGGCCTTGCCTATGACAAGCATCTTGCGGGCGGCATACTGGGCTGGAAGGCCGCGGGACTGCCGACCAAGACCGGCGGCTGACCGCTCCATGACTTCCATGAACAAGGTCTTTGCCGACCTTCCCGTCACGATCTTCGAGGCGATGTCGCAGCTCGCGCGCGACAACAACGCCATCAATCTCGGCCAGGGCTTTCCCGACGATCCCGGCCCCGAGGACATCCGCCGCGCGGCGGCGGATGCCGTGATGAACGGCTACAACCAGTACCCGTCGATGATGGGCATTCCGGAACTGCGGCAGGCGATCGCGGCCCATTACGGGCGCTGGCACGGGCTCAGCCTCGATCCCATGACCGAGGTGATGGTGACGTCGGGCGGCACCGAGGCGCTGACATCGGCGATCCTCGCCGTGGTCGAGCCCGGCGACGAGGTCGTGGTTTTCCAGCCGGTGTACGATTCCTATCTGCCGATCATCCGCCAGGCCGGCGGCATCCCGCGCCTGGTGCGTCTCGAACCGCCGCATTGGCGGCTGACCGAGGAGGCGCTGCGAGGCGTCTTCAACCACAAGACCAAGGCCGTGCTTTTCAACAATCCGCTCAATCCCGCGGCCGTGGTCTATCCGCGCGAGGACCTCGAACTGCTGGCGCGGTTCTGTCAGGAGTTCGACACCATCGCGATCTGCGACGAGGTCTGGGAGCATGTGATCTTCGACGGCCGCGAGCATATTCCGCTGATCACTATTCCCGGCATGCGCGAGCGCACCATCAAGGTCGGTTCCGCCGGCAAGATATTTTCGCTGACGGGCTGGAAGATCGGCTTCGTCTGCGCGGCGCCGCCGCTGCTGCGCGTCGCTGCGAAGGTGCACCAGTTTCTCACCTTCACCACCGCGCCCAATCTCCAGGTGGCGGTCGCCTACGGCCTCGGCAAGCCGGATGATTATTTTTACGAGATGCGCAAGGATCTGGCGCGCAGCCGCGACCGTCTGACCGCGGGACTGGAGAGCATCGGCTTTCCGGTGCTTCGCTCGCAGGGCACCTATTTCCTCACCGTCGACCTTTCGCCGCTCGGCCTCAACGAGACCGACGAGGCGTTCTGCAAGCGCATCGTGACCGACTACAAGGTGGCGGCGATCCCGGTGTCGGCCTTCTACGAGAAGGATGCGGTGACGTCGGTCGTGCGTTTTTGCTTCGCCAAGAAGGATGCAACCCTCGACACCGCGCTGGAGCGTCTGTCCGACGCGGTGCACCGCCGATAAGAGGTTGAGAGATGCGCGACCGGAGCCGCACTCAACTGCGATGCGCTATCGCGATCGCCGCGCTGCTCGCGGCGCTGTCGCCGCCGGCGCGGGCCGCGGAGCGCACCGTCAATTTCTACAACTGGTCGAACTACATGGCGCCGGGGGTGCTCGAGGACTTCACCAGGGAAACCGGCATCAAGGTCGTCTACGATACGTTCGACGCCAACGAGACGCTGGAGACGCGGCTGCTCGCGGGAAAATCCGGTTACGACGTCGTGGTTCCCACCGCCTATTTCCTGCAGCGCCAGATCAAGGCCAATATTTTCCAGAAGCTCGACAAGTCGAAGCTGCCGAACCTTGCCAATGCCTGGCCGGTGGTGACGAAGCAGCTCGCCATCTACGACCCCGGCAATCAATACGCCGCCAACTACATGTGGGGCACGACCGGCATCGGCTACAACGTCAGGATGGCCCAGAAAATTCTCGGCCCCGACGCCAGGATCGACAGCTGGGACATCGTCTTCAAGCCGGAGAACCTCGCAAAATTCAAGGATTGCGGCGTCCACATGCTGGATTCCGCCGACGATATTTTCCCGGCGGCGCTGAGCTATCTCGGGCTCGATCCCAATTCGACCAGACAGGCGGATCTCGAAAAGGCCGCCGATCTCGTCATGAAAGATCACGCCCTATGTGCGCAAGTTTCATTCGTCGGAATATCTGAGCGCGCTGGCGACCGGCGAAATCTGCTTCGTGGTGGGCTGGTCGGGCGACATCATGCAGGCGCGCAGCCGCGCCGCGGAGGCAAAGAACGATATCGAGATCGGCTACGCCATCCCGAAAGAGGGCGCGCAGATGTTCTTCGACAATCTCGCGATTCCCGCGGATGCGAAGAATGTCGCTGAGGCCTATGAACTGATCAACTATCTCTACCGGCCCGAGGTCGCGGCCAAAAATTCCGATTTTCTGTCCTACGCCAACGGCAATCTGGCGAGCCAGAAGCTGGTCGATCCGAAGATCCTCAACGACAGGAACATCTACCCGGACGAGGCGACGCTGAAGAAACTGTTCGTGATCACCGCGCGCGATCCGGCCACCCAGCGCGTCATCAACCGGCTCTGGACCAGGGTGAAGACGGGGAGGTAGCGACTGTCGCTCGAACTCTGCCGTCATGGCCGGGACTTGTCCCGGCCATCCACGTCTTTCTCGCGACTGCGCGCGCCCAATGACGTGGATGCGCGACGAAGCAATCCATCGAGCCGGTGCATGACGAGTCCTATGGCATCGCTTCGCTACGCTCGCAATGACGTTTATCACCGCCAGCGGCGGTGCAGCCACAGCCATTGATCCGGATATTCGCGGATCCAGCCCTCGACCACCGAGGTGATCGCCTGCATCGTTCCCTGAATGTCGATCTGGCCGGAGGCGTCGCGCACCGGCTTCACTTCCTCGGACAGTTCGGCGCGAAAACGATGGCCGGGCAGGCGGATGATGCGGACGCCATGGATCGGACATTCGACCTGCCGCAGCAGCCGCGCCAGCATCGGATTGGCCCTGGTCTTGCGGCCGAAGAACGTCACCTCGACGCCATTGGTCAGATACTGGTCGACCAGCATGGCGACGTGCTGGCCGTTTTGCAGGGCCTCCGCGAGCTTGAGCGGCGCGTCACGGCCGGCCGGAATCAGCGTGCCCATCTTGACGGCGCGCATCTCCTGAATGATGCGGTCGGCGGAGGCGATGTTCGGCCGGCCGATACAGGATCGCGGCGTCCAGCCCGTGCGCGACCGCGGCCAGCGCGGGCAGTTCCCAGTTGCCGAGATGGCTGGCAAAGATCAGCGCCGGCTTGCCGTCGAGCCGCAACTGCGCGAACAGCTCGTGGGTGCGCGGCTGGATCTCGATGCGGCTATCCTCGGGATGGGCGGGATCGTGCTCCCAGATGTGGTCGAGATGGGCGAATTCGGCGCCGACGCGGCCGAGATTGTCCCAGACGCCGGCGAGAATGCTCTCGATCTCCTCGGGCGATTTTTCCGGAAACGCGGCGGTCAGATTGGCGCGGCCGATTTTTTGCTCGCGCATCAGGGGCCCGATCCGGCGGGTGATCCGGCCGAACAGGTTGGCGGTCTTGATCGGATCGAAATAGCGCGTGGTGCGCAGCATCGCGATCGTCAAGCGCCCACCGCGGCCTCGCCGAGCGGCTTGGTCGCGTCGCGGATACGGGCCTTGGTGCGAAGCAGCAGCGGATGCATCAGAAACCAACGACGATTTCGGTCGCGTGCGTATCGCCGGTTGGCAGCATGACGTCAATCGCCGGCATTGGAGGAATTTTTACGCCGGTTCGCGCGTCAGGATCAGCGAGGCGTTCTGGCCGCCGAAGCCGAACGAATTCGACATCACGGCGGTGACGCGGGCGTCGCGGGCCTTGTTGGGAACCACGTCGAACGGAATCGCCGGATCGGGTATTTCATAGTTGATGGTCGGCGGAATCCGCTGATGCTCGAGCGTCAGCAGCGAGAATATCGCCTCGACCGCGCCGGCCGCCGAAATGGTATGGCCGACCATCGATTTGTTCGACGACACCGGGATCTGCTTGGCGCGCTCACCGAACACGGCGGAGATTCCGAGATATTCCATCTTGTCGTTTTCCGGCGTAGCGGTGCCGTGGGCGTTGATGTGGTCGATTTGCTCGGGCGTCATGCCGGCATCCGCCAATGTCTTGCGGACACAACCGATGATCGGTTTGCCGTCCGGGCTCGAGCGGGTGCGGTGGAACGAGTTGGTCAATTCACCACAGCCGGCCACGACGCCGAGGATCGTCGCGCCGCGCGCGACGGCGGCTTCATAGCTTTCGAGCACCAGCGTGCCGGCGCCTTCCGCCATGACGAAACCGTCACGATTCTTCGAGAACGGCTTGGAGGCGGCCTGCGGCGGATCGTTCTGGATCGACAGCGCCGACAACAGCGAAAACCTTATCAAGGCTTCCGGATTGACCGAACCGTCGGTCGCAACGCACAGCGCCGCGTCGGTTTCGCCGCGGCGAATGGCTTCCACGCCGAGCTGAATTGCGGTGGCGCCGGACGCGCAGGCAGTGGAAAGCGAAATCGGCGATCCCTTGGTGCCGAATTTCTCGGCGAGGTATCCCGCAACCGAGCCGAACATGAATTGGTGATGATACGGCGCATACTTTCCGCCGCCGCTGATCGCCAGGACATCGTTGACGTCGAAATCCGGCTTGCCGACGGCGCGTCCGACTTCGATCCGTTGCGGCCATTCAACCTCGACCGGCGCAACGGCGAGGAACAGCGGCCCCGGGAAATCGCCCCTGCGGCCGATGCCGGACTGCTCGAGGGCTTCCTCGGTGGCGATATCGGCGAGCCGCTCCGTGAGGCCGGTCGATGAGGCTGGGTCGACGGTCACAAAATCGACCGTCCCGGCCATCGTCGACTTCAGCCCGTCGATCGGAAAGCGGCTGACGGTCCGGATGCCGGATTCGCCCGCGGTGAGCTTTTTCCAGTTGTCGGTCTTGCCGGCGCCGAGCGACGTCACGACGCCCATTCCGGTAACGACGACGATCGGCCTGCCGAATTTATCGCGTGGTGCTGCCATGTTTTCCCCGCCCGTCCAGCGTGTTCACTTGATCGCTTCCACCAGGGCCATGCCCTCGCCCTGCCAATGGCCGGCCCCGACAACCACAATCTGGGTTGGGGGACCGGACATTTCAAGCTCCAGCCCCGTCGGGTCGTTGGGCGGAAACAGCGCGCCTTTCGAGATCGAGAGCGCCGCCAGCGCGAGGCCCAACGGAAACTGCGCTTCCATGGTGTGGCCGAACATCGTGCCGGTCGCACGCACCGCATAGCCGGGGTGCTGCCTCAGGAATACTTTCTCCTCGGACGTAACGGGTTCAACACCCGTCGCACCGCTGATCAGGCAGCCATTGTCGTTAGATATGCCAAGCTTGGGCCACAGCGTTTCCAGCGATTTTGTCACCGCGCCTGGTTGCTTGCGCTGCGCCAGGCCGGCGACCACGTTGGCCAGTTTTGCATAAGGCTTGGCGCCGCGGGCCTCCGCGTGCTCCCTGGATTCCATGACCAGAAAGACACCCGCCGAGCCAAGGGCGAAGCCGCTGTGCTTTTCCCGTGCCCATACCGGGGCAAACTTGTCCTTGAGATTGAAGTCGCCGAATTCATAGAGGATCAGGAGATCCGTCCGCTCGCCATTGTGGGCCGCGCCAACCAGCGCGATGTCGCTTTGACCGGCTTCTATTCGCGCCAGCGCAATTCGTGCCGCATCGATGCTGGCCGCTTCCTCGCCCATGAACGTGCGTGAAGTGCCGGAAACGCCATGAACGATGGCGATATTGCCGGCGAGCAGGTTGGAGAGCTGGGTTAGAAACAACGTCGGCCGTAAATCGTTCATCAGCCTTTCATTGAGAAAGGCGGGACCCGAATTACCCTTTATGTAGGCCTTGAGGATGGCCAAATCGACCGGGACGTCGCGCTCGCCGCCGCCGGCCGCGACGATCATGTCCATCCGCCCGAGGATTTCCTGATTGCCCTTGACCCCTGCGGAGTCCAGCGCCAGCCCGGCGGCATAGGTGCCGATGCGCTGCCAGGCTTCCATCTGGCGCTGATCGCCCTTTTTCGGGATCTGGGCGTCGAAGCTCACCGGCGCCAGCGGGTGGACGATATAGGGCGCGAAGCGTTTGTCGTCGATGTTGATGCGCCGTGCATTGAGCGCATCCCAATGCGCGTCGAGCCCTTCGCCGAGGGAAGACACGATGCCGATGCCGGTGATCCAGGCTTCCTTCCGCTCACTCATGCGTCATCGCCTGCTGCGGAAAGCCGATCTTGTGAGCCATAGCATCCATGAATACGCGAAAGGCGGGGTCGGGGAAGGGGATAAGACGGAAGGTAATTTCGGCGCTGCACTTCAGCTCCTTGCCGACACGCGCCTTTGCCGACGTGACGGCAAAGCCCGAGCCTTCGTGCTCGATCTTTGCATCGATCGTCAGCAGCTGTCCGGGACTGACGAACCCCCGCATCTTGGCTTCCTTCACCATTGCCAGGAACGGCATGCGCTCGAACTTCGTCAGGCCGAGCAAAAGCCACCCCGAGCTTTGCGCCATCGCCTCGGTCAGCAAGACGCCGGGCATGATTGGAAAGCCCGGGAAGTGACCCTCGAAGATCGTGCTTTTCTCGGGAACCTGGGCCTCGACCGTAATGGTCTTCTCGCCGAGGTTGAGGTCGACGATGCGGTCGATCAGCTGGAAATATTCGATTTGCATGACGGGCGATTACGCGCCCTTGGCCGCGACCAATTCGTCGATGCGGGCGGCGAGATTTTTCAGGACGAAGTACTGCTCGGTGGTGGCCTTGCCGTCATTGACTTCCTGGGTCCACTTTTCCAGCGGCATCTTGATTCCGAACGCCTTGTCGATCGCGAACGCGATATCGAGAAAATCGAGGCTGTCGATCCCCAGATCGTCGATGGCATGGCTCTCGGGGGTGATCGTGTCGCGCGGGATGTCGCAGGTTTCAGCGATAATCGTGGCGATCTGATCGAATGTGTCGGACATCACTAAACCTTTGATATATTGAGGATAAATCCAGGAATCGCATGGGGGGCGGGCGCAGCGCCCCGGAATGCCCGATCCGCTGCCCGGAGTTGAGTGCCCGTATATCGGAGCGCCGCCCCGAGTTCAATGGAGGCGGGCGATGGAGGGAATCGGATTTGAGGGCCAAACCGGCCGGCCTGGCCCTCAAAACGCTAGAGCATGATCCGGAAAAGTGGACACCGGTTTTCCGAAAAGATCATGCTCAAACAAAAAGATAGAGCGGGATGACGATTCGAAGAAAAGTCATCCCGCTCTAGGAATGCGGCGTGGAAATGTGCGCGCAGTCGCGGCGTCCCATCAGCACGCAATCCTGGGTCTTGCGCAGATCGGCAATGCTCATCGCGAGCCATATTCCCACCGCCGTCAGCGCGACGGTAAAAGCGAAGGCCGCGACATTGGCCAGCATGCGCTGGCGAAAATCGTCCGGTTCATCGCGCGGTCGCTGGTAGCGCGACAGATCGTTCGGCTGACCCCGCGCGTCCTCCTGGAGGGGCGGGTCGCCCGGGTTTCCGCGCCGGCCCGGCAGGGACGCCGTGGTGCGCGGCCGAAATTTGAGCACGCGGTGTTCTTCTTCCGACGCGATAGGTTGCTGGGTTTTCACTGCTGCCCGCTCCGGGACATCCTGCACTTGTTTAGCACGCCAGCCTGCGCGTCTCACAGAAAATGTTGACACGGCCGCGACGAGACAATCTTTCCCTCCAGAGTCTCATGCACCTGCCATTGTCGATCCTGAGCTGGCCGTCTTCCGAGATGTCGAGAATCTCGGCGTAACGCTGGCCGAAGCGAATGTCGGAATGATCGTAGGACCGTCGGGCGTGCACGGTTTGCGCCGCAACCACGTCATACCCGGACACCACCACCAGCGAGACGCCGTATGTGCCGAGATCGTCCGCGTCGAGCCCGTCAAGCGGGCTTTCTTCATCGAGCACGTGATGAAGGGTCCAGCTCAAGGCGAGCGCGGGGTGCTCGTTTCGCACCAGCGGCAGTTCGTAGAACCGCCGGAACGACCCGCCCTCCAGACTTGACTCATTCCGGAGCAACCACAGCCTGGCGGTGGCATTGCCGATGAACATTTATCGGCCTGCGCCAGCATGGCATAATCAGGCGAATTTCAGCGGAAATTTTGAAGGTCTGACAGGAGTTTCAAGCCATGGCGAATACGCGCGAACCGATCCTTCAGCCGATTCCGATCCTCTCGCTGCGACCGACGCAGATGACGGTAGGGTTGATAGAGGTCAAGGAAAAGCGCAAGCGCCTGCGGGAGTACTGGAAGGAGCACAAGTCGAGGAAGAAGCAGGGCGAGTACCTCGGCCGGCATATGATCCCGGTGGTTCTCGGACCGGACAAGCGCCATTACGTCATCGACCACCATCATCTGGCGCGCGCGCTCCACGATGAAGGCGTCAAGGACATTCTGGTGACCGTCATCGCCGATCTCACCATGGTCGATCGCAACGCGTTCTGGGGCGTGCTCGACAATCACAGATGGGCTTATCCCTACGACGCCAAAGGCGAGCGCCGGCACTTCAGGGACATTCCGAAGACGATAGCGGACCTCAAGGACGATCCGTTCCGCAGCCTTGCCGGCGAATTGCGGCGCGTCGGCGGGTTTGCCAAGGATACGACGCCGTTCAGCGAATTCCTGTGGGCGGATTTCCTGCGCCGCAAGATGTCGCGCAAGAGCGTGGAGGATAATTTCGGCAAGGCGATCGAGAAGGCGCTGGGTTTCGCGAAAAGCAAGGACGCGGTCTATCTGCCCGGCTGGTGCGGCGCCGCGTCGGACGATACAGCGTTTCGGCGGGTGGACGGTTTGCGTAATTGAAATCGGCCGATCAGTCTCAGTGCCCCGTTTCCATTCCGTCGAAACGGGAGAGGCTCTAGCCCGGCGGGTTTGCGCAGCGAACCGGACGAGGGGGCTTTGGGCTCCGCATCGTCGTTCTTGCCGCCGACCGACGATCAGCCAGCGCTCGCAGCCGGCCCTGCCCCCAACCCTCTGCGAACGGGAGAGGGAGCGAACCTCCATTGCCGTCGCAGCTCAATCCAAACTCATCTCGCCCTGGCACCGAACCCGATGCCGGCAGCTATTTCGGCAAACGCCCCATCAGGTAGAACTCGTCGTTCGGGCGCATGGCGGTGACGTTCGCCATCCGGTTCGACAGCGCGAAGAACGCCGAGATCGCCGCGATATCCCAGATGTCGTCGTCGGAAAAGCCGTGGCTGGCGACCGCCGCAAAATCGGCATTCCGAAATCTTGTGCGCCTCGGCGCTCACCTTCATCGCGAAGTCGAGCATGGCGCGCTGGCGCGGCGTGATATCCGCCTTGCGATAGTTGACGCGATCTGGTCCGCGATCTGCGGGTTCTTCGCCCGGATGCGCAGGATGGCGCCGTGCGCGATCACGCAATAATGGCATTGGTTGGCGCTACTGGTCGCGACCACGATCATCTCGCGCTCGGCCTTGGTCAGGCCGCTGTCCCTTTCCATCAGGGCGTCGTGATAGGCAAAGAACGCCCGGAATTCGTCGGGCCGCCAGGCCAGCGTCAGGAACACGTTCGGCACGAAGCCGGACTTCTCCTGCACCGCGTTGAGGCGGGTGCGGATGTCGTCCGGCAGGCTGTCGATGGCGGGCGTCGGGAAGCGTTTTGCAACGGGCTGGGTCATGGGCGGTTCCGGATCACACCGCGAGATGCGGATGCGGACCATATAGCGTTTTCGTGCGAATTGGATACCGGTTGGCGTGAAGAAAATGCGTCAATCGGTGGCAGCATCTGCCGCAAGGCATGCGCGCGCCAGCCGTGTCGGAGGAAAGCGAAGTCGCCGTCGTGTTTTCGAACGCAAAGCAGATTGAGCGGGCTTATGGCAAGACAAGGGAAGCAATGATCATCCTGGTGGCGGGTAAGGACACCCAGACGGTCGTATCCGCGCTCATCAAGCAGGCGAAGAAGCTACCAAAGGAGCTGTATAAGTCCCTGACCTTGGATCGGGGAAAGGAACTTACGGATCATCGTCGCTTTACGTTGGCGACCAAAATCGACGTATACTTTTGCGATCCGCAAAGCCCGTGGCAGCGCGGGTCGAACGAGAACACCAATGGCCTGCTGAGACAGTACTTTCCGAAGGGCACCGACTTGTCGGTGCACTCGCAAGCCTATCTGAACAACGTGGCTCGTCAGCTCAACGAACGACCACGTGAGACCTTGCAATTTGAAACCCCAGCAGAGAGATTTAACGCCTGTGTCGCGTCGACCGGTTGAGCCGGCCCGCGCATAACGGACTCAAGTCGGACAGCGCGCCATGTCCGAAAAGTGCCAACAAGAGACATGGCCCCGTGTTCGAAATGGAACCCTTCAACATTCAGGGAGGAATGCAATGAAGCATCCTCGCAAAATCTCAGCGGCAGACGCCGCTGCAATAGTCCGCAGCGAGGTACCGGCGACCTAATGAGACATGAGGCAGCAAAGAGGACTTGATGCGAGAATATCCCCCGTCACGCCGCCGAAGATCCATTCGCCCAACCGGCTGTGACCGTAGGCGCCGGCCACCAGCAGATCGGCGTCCTCGTTCATGGCAAACCGGAGCAGCTGATCCGCGTCAGACCTGTCGCGATGAAGAATTGGCCGAGGATCTGCAGTGATCCGGTGTCGCGCCAGATAACGGATAACTTCATCTATCCGGGCTAACGCATTTCGTTCCTCGTTCCCGGAGCAGACTTCGACAACCGAAACCCGCTTGGCGGCACGCAGGAACGGAATCGCATCCAGCACGGCCCGACGGGCCTCGCGGGTATTCTTCCAGGCCACGACGACGTGTTCGGCCCGCAACGACGCGACGCCCGGTGCAACAATCAGCGCGGGCCGGCCTAGCTTGAGAAGCACTTCGCCTGGATCAAGGGTTCGATGTTTGTTATGGCGGCCCGTAGCCTGCTGCCGCCCGATGATGACGAGATCGGCACAGCTGGCTTCGCGCGCTAATGCGTCGCACGGCAAATCCAGCGTCGTTCGCCATTCGGTATCCTGACGATCCGCGCCGACGATGCTGCGGAACCAGTTTCCTTGCTTCGCGAGCGCCTTGTGCATTTTCCTTATGTCAGCTTCCGTAGTCAGCTCTTTGATCGCGTCTTCTGTAAAAAACGACGGAGGAGCGGCGTGGGCTGAGAAACCTATCAGTGCGGCATCGAATTTCGCAGCAAGCTCCGAGGCTATTCGAACTCTTTGTTCGGGAATGCCATCGACGTCGACATAGACCATCAGGGCTGCATAAGACATGAGGCCACTCCACAAAAACCACGCCTCAAGCTGCCCTGTTTCGCGGCAACCGCTATTGATGCATCTCAAATCTAACTTCAGTCTGGCGGAGCTAGTTGGGTCGTCGCCGTCAAAGGTCAGTCTGCAGGTAGAGCTGCCCGAAAGCGTACCCTTAATTCGCCCCGTTGCGAGTTGACCTTCCCAATATTGGGTCCCAAGCGCCCATGCTCGCGCTGCACCACGACCAGCTTCTTGCCGGCGGTGGCATATACTCGCGGCAGGTTGGCTGCTCTACACCGACCAATACTGCGGATGGCGATAGACCGCGGAGCGGTCGCCCCAGTCGAAAGCCTCGCCGTCGAGCTCCGATGGGCCGCTCCGAAGTTCTTCTAACGTTAGGTTGGTTGTGTAGGCCTTACGCGCCACATCGTACTTCAGCGAATCCCAAGGCACCGGATAGTGGCGTACCTCACCTTTGAGTAATCCGCCGCATCTCACGACCGCGTAGGCAACTGTTCCGCTCTTCTTTTCAAGCATCAGTCGCTCGATCGTGCCGATTTTCTCATCGCCGCGACCGTAGACCGATGCAGTCTCTACGTGATCGCTGGGAACCAGGGTATGAGCCATGGCCAACTCCCTGCACATCTTCGCCACCGAACATTCACGTTCAGTAGACCCACAAAAAAGTTTGCATTAATCGGTTCATCGGCAATTGATGTGGATCAACCGCCCTGGGTGACCTCACCTGGAGGTCATTTTAAAACTTTGGCTTTCAGCTTTTGGAAGGGACCCGAGATGGGTCACGCACAAGATGTTTGGAGGTCGCCGAGGTCTGGTCCGGGTCATTCGCGTCGATTTTGGCATGTAAGCGTCATGTCTGGTTAGGGAGTAATCTCGGAAATGCCGGTTGTCCGGTTTTGCCGGTTGAAAGGCATCGGTTTGGACATGGTTCAATTGCCCGAACCGGAACTTCGAATTATGCGGTATGAACTCACGGAATTTGAATGGGCTGACAACCGGCTCTGCTCCGAGCTGCTGGCGGGAGCT